>CAWCPY010000050.1:0-32075 GCA_963797385.1 Terriglobia bacterium | reverse complement strand
TCCTCTCGCCCCGACCAATTTCCCTCAATCTCGTCATTGAATTAGCGAACTTCCGATTTTTCAAATTCCACAACTTGGGTCAACTTGGGTCCGATAAGCAAATCCTCGACCTTCTGCACCGCTGGCCGAGCATCGGCCGGAATCGAATGCCCACCTCAGCAGACGAATGCCCGGGAAGCGCCTGCACCGTTCCTGACGGGGTTGCCCACGGCATCGAGCAGAGTTGCATGGGCATGGCGCAGCCAGTGCCAACTCACGCCCGTCATCCCTAGCCTCTTGCAAGTTGGCTTGAGCTGGCGATTGATGAGATTGTGCCGGGCGAACAGTGTCCCCGTGGCGCTGAGCCCGGACAGGCCTGAGCTGGGAGCAGTTCGACAGGCGAGATTGGGTTGGCACGGAACGCGGTAAGAAGGAGCCTGTTCACATTGCCAGCGCGGGCGAGGATCTGCTTGCGGGACCTCAAGCAGGGTCTTTCGTTTGTCCGCCAGCAAAAGAAGAAACGGAAGCCTTTGGTCGCAAATTGCCGCTTGTTTACGTCTTTTTTTTGAACGGATCAACAGCTTGGAAGTTGGGATGACATAGAACGATCTCAGTCACGACGCACTACACGCAAGGAGCATCTGTGTACCTATTCACGATGGAAAGCAGCGCCCGAATGCAAGCAGCAACTTGGGCGATCCTTGAATGCGAATCTTCCGCCGGAGCAGCGCCCATACGAGATTGGTTTCCTTGCGCAGAAAGCGCAGCCAAGTCTGGCTGTCCGCAGTAAGTCGCAGATCGGCTTGCCCGTTGTGGCCTTCGGAAACCTGCAACTTTTCGTCTCGAATCGTGACTGTTGCTTTCACTTCCTCGTCACCGGTGAACGTGAAGTGATAGACAGCGTTCAGACCTTTTGATTGACCTTTCTGAAAAACGGAGTTCAAGTCTCGGAGGAAGGCGCGAACGTTTCCCTGGCCGGCGAGGCCGTTCGACACACGCTTGGTCTTTTTGTGCGGAAAGCGCCGCGCGACGAACTCTTCGGCGTCAGAATTGGGAACAACATAGACTGTCTCTGGTTTGTTCTGCAGGGGGCGAACGACATCGTCCAGAAACTGCTTCCGATTTGTGAGGAAGGGCGCGATTACGTCCTCACCCGCAGGGCACACCGCCATGCAATAAGCGGCTTTGTAGTTGGCGCCAAACGACAAGCTCTGCCACATGGACACAGTCTCAGCCCCTGAGACATTCTTACGATAATCGCGTGCACTTCTGCTATCCGCGATCTTCTCCACCCAATCGCTGAAACCACCCATGAACTCGCGGTAATTATGGGTGTAGCAGGCGGAGAAATTGAACTGACCGTCTGGGCTGATCGCACCTGTCGGGCAGGCGGCAACGCATAGCTTGCATTCCAGGCAGGGGTTATAGACGACCGGATGTGAATATTCGGAGATGTCTGCATCCACCAGTACCGTTCCCAGCAGAATGAAATTCCCGAACTTGGGATGAATCACGTTGCGATGAATCCCCATCTGTCCGAGGCCGGCCGCTACCGCCACGGGCTTGTGGGAGATCACCCACATTTTTGATCCCCAACGATCAGCCTCCATAGGGAACCCAACGGCTCCGCCATTGATCGCGCCAATCCCAACCTTTTCCAGTGCCGAGACGATTCGGCGGGCCACTTCGTTGGTTTCGTCTGTCGTGTGATGGAATTCGAGATTGGAGATTGAGCGGGCTGGCGTCCGGATGTTCTCCCGGTTCATTCGGCAGACAACGCTAATGAGCGTTCTCGTTCTGGGGAAGACGCTCTCAATTTCAGCTTTCTGATCAGCAATTTCTGGCCGGTCGCGCTGAACAAAACCCACATCGTCCGCACCCGCATCGAGGCACAACTGGCGGAGCCAAGCTGCATCAAGGACCTGATCCGCGGGGACTTCGCCCCGGTTCTTCCTTTCCTCGTAAAAACGCTTCACGCTTGGGTGTTCCGCCAATTGCGCCACGAATGTTCTCCTTTTCCCGATGGCCTATGTTTTCTCGCCAAGAGCTGTTCGCACTTGATCCTGCTGCGCCTGTTTCTCGTGAACGCTCACCGTAGAACGTCAGCTCCAACCGGCCTAGCCCACCGCGACTGGCACCAGCTTCTTAGACGCCTTCCAGAGTTGGCGGTTGATGAAATCGGGGGCGAGGCGGCGCATCCACGCGAGGGTTTTCGACTGCCCTGGCCGGATTTCGAGTGCGCCCGCCTCGAGGGATGCAAACGACCGCTTCACCAACTCATCCGTGGTGATCAGGCTGGCGCCGCCCTCGGAAAACGCCGCCGTCATGTCGGTCTTCACTGCCGGGGGCATGAGCTCAATGACCTCTACGCCGGTTTCCTCCAATTGGAACCGCAGCGACTGGGTGTAGGAGTGAATAGCCGCCTTGGTGGCGCAGTAGATTGGCGCGGCCGGCAGCGGGACGAAGGCGAGCCCGGAGGATACGTTGATCACCGTACCCTTATTGGCAGTGAGGATGTCGATGAACGCGGAGGTCATGCCGATTACGCCGCCCACGTTGATGTTCATCTCCGCCGTTAGGCCAGCCAAGTCGGCCGCCGGGGCCTTAAGGTTCTTGTATTGCATGATGCCCGCATTGTTCATGAGTACATCGAGCTTGGGGAATTCCGTTTTTACACGTGTCGCGAGCGTAACGATTTGCGCGGGATCTGCGACGTCGCTCTGGAGAGTGTGGAGCTTCGGGTGCCTCCTCTTTACCTCCTCCAGTACTGACTCCCGCCGACCAGTCACGATTACCTCGTTACCGAGTTCGACGAATTTGAGCGCGAAAGCAAGGCCGATACCGGCGGAGCCTCCGGTGATGAGGATGGTGCGACCGCTGAGAATCATAAAATTCCTTTCGTGCGTTTCATTTTGAGGTAAGTCCAAACCCTTTTAGTACCTAACGAGTTCATCTTCCGGTTGCATTGCGTATAGGATTATGGATGTAATCCAACAGTCGCAAAAAAAATGTCAAAAGCTGTGCAAAAGATAATCTCGCACACTAGCCAGCAGTTTCTGCCTCTCGACGGGCTCGGTAAGAAGACGGGCGAGGGACACAGCCCCCGCCATCGCACTAAAAATGACTAAGAAGTTCTGCTCCCGCTCTCCCGCCGTCCGTCCCGGCATGAACTCCACCCACCGGTTCGCACGCTCTTTCATCAGACCGGACATTCGTTTTCTGACACTGAACTTGGCGCGAGCAATTTCAGGCGCCAGCGCAGCAACCGGACAACCAGTGTCGGGATGATCACAGTGCTCGGGGGAGAGGTACAACCGGACGATTTCCTTCCACCTTTCCTCGCGTGGCATATTTTGCAGGGAAAAATAGACCTTCTCGGTATCCGAGAATGCCTGTGCAATGGCGTCGGTAAGAAGCTCGTCCTTGTTCCGAAAGTGCTTGTAGAAGCCGCCGACGGTGAGACCCGAGGCCTTCATTACGCTCGCGACGCCAGGGCCGTTGAGTCCCTCGGCGCGGAACTTGCGAGCGGCGTTCCGTACGATGCGATCACGGGTTCGCGTCTTGTGTTCCGGTTCATAACGCATGTCAGCTAGTTAGATTATACGCATAATCCATGGACTCAAATTGTTTCAGTCCGCGGCAAGCGGCAGTGGCCATGCGCTTTCGAGCGGGTTCCGAGTGAATCGTCGCTAGCCTTGATCGGAAACGCCTCGGGGCAGACTGTTGGGGTAGGCGGGGTCTCGAACCGAGGCGTTTTCGATAAGGAGACTAGGAGGAAGCCGCTGGCGTTTGCGGTGGACGCGGTGCGCTATGGGATTTGAACGGCAGCGTGGATCTGAAGGGGGCTTGGGGAGAGCAGCGAAGCGTGGTGGGAACGCCGCCAGGATTGGCGGAATGGTGTTGAAGATGAGCCAGAGCGTATGCGGAGAGTGGCCGAAGAGATGGTGGCGAGGCGGCGGGCACACGAGTGCGCTGGCGTGCCGGGGCACATCCCAGGGCCGCTAGAGGTGGACGCGCTACGAAGAGTCGAAGTAAGGGCATGTGGATAATTCCGCAGCGGTAAATCTCTGCACCACGATCATGGCCGCGCCGCAGCGTGGACAATGCCAGACAGAAGAACTCTCCGCCGGAGCTTTGCAGGTTCCAGCCTCGACCAGCGTGGAGGAGTTACTGGACAGCAGTTGTCGGGATAGTGCCAAGCGGGAGGCGCGAAAGCGATTGGCGAGAAACCCGAAGTGACGGATGCGCACGAACCCTCTCGGGAGCACATGCAGAAAGAAGCGCCGCAGGAACTCGGTGGCGCCCAGCGTCATCGTGCCTTGCTTGCCGCCGTGGGCGTAGTCCTTCCAACGAAAAGTAACGTGCTCTTGGTCGAAGTTCAACAAGCGATGATTGGAGATGGCCACGCGGTGGGTGTAGCGACCGAGATAGCGCAACACCTGCATGGGACCACCGAAGGCTTGCTTGGCATAGACGACCCAGTCGTGACGGTGCAGGCGGCGAATGAGTTGGGCGAACTGCTGCGGATCGGCGAGAGCGGCTGCGGGACCGGCGCAGCAAAGTTGGTTGCGACGGTGGAGCCGTTTCAGACCGGCGAGGAACTTGCCGCGAAAGACGCAGCTGAGGATCCTTACGGGTAAGAAAAAAGGATAGCGTGGGCGAACCCATTGACGGTGGTCGGGTGAAAGTCCGCCCGCAGGAATAGCGCAGTGGATGTGGGGATGCAGGAGCAGGTTCTGTCCCCAGGTGTGAAGAGTGCTGATCACGCCGATCTCGGCACCCAGGTGTTTGCGATCGATGGCAATTTCGAGCAAGGTTTGCGCGCTGGCAGTGAACAGCAGGTCGTAGAACAAACGCGGGTTCTCTAAAGCCAGCACGTTGAGTTCGTGGGGCACGGTGAACACGACATGGAAGTAACTGGTGGTCAGGAGTTCGCGTTCGCGGGCCGCCAGCCAACGCTGGCGCGCTTGCGTCTGACACTTGGGGCAGTGCCGGTTTCTGCACGAGTTGTACGAGATGGCCTGATGACCGCAGCTCGGGCAGGCATCGCGATGACCGCCCAGCGCAGCGGTGCGACAGCGCAAAATGGCACGAAAAGCTTTGAGTTGCTGAAAGTCAAAGCTCGATCGATAGCGCTCCAGGAAGCGATCGCCTTGCGCACGCAGAATGTCGGCCACCTCGAGGGTGGGCCGAGTCATTTTTCGTTTTTCCGTTTAAAGCTGCGGCTGATGTTCTCGGTGCTGGAGAGCGCGAGGCCATCCAGCGGATTGCTGACCGCTTGCAGGTGCCGCTGCGACAGGTGCAGGTACTGAGCGGTAGTTTCCAGGTCGCCGTGCCCGAGCAGAACCTGGATGGTGCGCAGGTCGGTGCCCGCTTCCAACAAGTGAGTCGCCCAACTGTGGCGCAGCGTGTGCGGGGTGACGCGTTTGCGGATGCCGGCCCGACGCGCGGCCTCGCTGCACGCGATCCAGACGGTCTTGTCCGAAATCGGCTGATCGAGTCTGTGCTGAAGGGTGCGAGTGGGGAACAGATAGAGTTTGGGCTTGCGCCAACGCCAGTACTCGCGCAGGGTTTCCAACAGGGTTGGACTCAGAGGCAAATCACGATCCTTGCCGCCCTTGCCTTCCACCACGCGGATGATCATCCGCTGGCTATCGATATCGCTGACTTTGAGACGAGCCAGTTCGCTGCGTCGCATGCCGGTGGCGTAGAGCGTCATCAACAGCGTCCGTCGAAACAGGGTTCCGGCGGCATCGATCAATCGCGCAACTTCCTCCCGGCTGAGCACCGTTGGCAGTCGGCGTCGGTCCCGGGGGTAGGGCAAGAACTCGCGAAACTGATGGCGCTTGAGTGTCTTGACGAAAAAGAAGCGCAGCGCCGCTACCCGGTTGACCACCGTGCCGGGCGTCAGCTTGCACTCCGTCAGCAGATAGGCTTGATAGGTTCGAAGTTCGTTGGGGCCGAGCTTGTCGGGAGACTTGCCGAAATGCTTCGCGAAATCGCTTACCACCCGCAGGTAGTTGCGCGTGGTGATGGCAGAGTAGTTGCGACGCTGGAGTTCCTCCAGCATCATCTTGCGTAAACGGGTCACAGGAATCTCCTTTCCCTATGACCCACACTACGTCAGCAGTTCCTGAACTCTCTGGGTCGATCCACGCGGTAGCGTCCGCCGCGCCAGCGGCTTAGTCCTTGTCAGCTAAACGGAAGTTATGCGAGCCGCCAGCAATCGTCTCAACTGGCCATAAATCGATTTTTACTCACGACCCCGGTAATTAGTGTAATCCCATCTGTTTACGACAGTTAGGCACCTTGGGATTGGCATGCTGAGGTGAAGCTACTGAGTGAAGGCTTTGAAAAACAGGTTTGCCCCCTCTGGCAAGCAGTAGAAAAGTGCTTGATGATCAGCTTTAACGGGCTTGCTGCTGGCCTGCACAAACGAGATCGCAATGATTTCGTTCTTATGTTTCTTTCGCCCCTCAACCTTGAGAGTTTCCTCTCGGTAAAACACAGTGACCACCATACCGAGCTGTACCTGAGACAAGGGCAACGGCGCGGTCGTGGTCTTGGTTACCGGCATATGACAGCTTGCAGCGGTGTGCCCCACAAACCTGTCGGTTTTCCTTCCGTGTGTGTATATCAGAGTGATGGTACCGTCGCTGGTTTCCACAACCTTCCCCGTGAATGTCTCTCCGCTGTATCCAATCGGATAAGGGGCGGGTGGCGCAGTACCGTGCTGGGCCAAGGCGGACTGTCCCAACCACAAGCCTAGGGATGCGATCCGGAGAAGCAAGCCGACAGTACGTCTCAAACCGTAGCGACCGGTTAAGAGCCTGGGGCTACAACCTGGGCAAGTCATATGTCAATCGACCCGAGAAGTTAGCCTGCCAAAGATCGAAGTGATTACTTCGCTCGTGAGCAGCGTCTGGAACAGATTCGGCTCCGGTTCTATGCCGAACTAAATGCACTATACTCACGGAACTAAACGATCTCGGGCGACCGTCGCAACCACATCGAAGGCGAGGAAGTGGTGCATTTTATGACCACGTTCTTTGTCACCGATAGCGCTCGTACCAGATTGTTGGCGAAAAATCGCCATTTCACTCATCCTATGAGAGAGGATGTCAAGCAAAAACACTTCTCCACTCTCTCCGTGAGACCTCGATCGGTGCTTGCATCCAGGCCCCTTCTTCTTCGTGGAGAGGATTTGGTTTTAACGCCTGGAGCGGCACAGAGTACGACAGGGATACGGATCACAGTTGCTGGTCTCCCTGGAGTGGTTTCATGCAACGGTCCCGACACCATTCGTTGCGAAGCTGTGCAAGCCAACCGTTGGCTTAAGTGCCAACCATCATCCTATGGGAGGCTCGAGGCCTATGGCTTTTTTGGGTTGTGCGAGGGGGCATAGGATTGACCCGGAGACTCGGTGCTGCATGCCGCAGCACACCACGCGCCTAATGAGTGCATGGATACTCTCCCTCGAACCCCGAGCATCGCAGAACCGATGGGCCACCACCGAGGCGTGAAACCTGGGAGATCCCCTCCGTTCTGTGCGACGCTCAAGCTGCTTGTAGCTTCAGTTGTTCGGCGTCGAAACGTTCCTCCTTCTTCCAGAGTGTCAAAGCAATGGCCGCGATCTTGCGTGCCAAGGTCAGACGCGCCATCTCGGGCTTCATCCCTTTCTCCAGTAAGGCCACGTAGAAGTCGCGTAACGGACCCACTCCACAGCTGGCTCGGGTGGCGGCGCCCTTGAAGATCTCTTTCATCTCATGGTTGTGGTTCCGATTGAGACCGCGAATCTGTTGCGGTTTCTTCGCACGTTGCAGTTGTCCGCGCACGAAGCGATACTGCGCACTGTCGCGGGTCTCAATGCCCAGCCCACTATAGGTCCAGAGTTGCCGTTTGCTGCGGAAGCGATGCGGCGTTTGCATCAGTGCGATCAAGCGGGCGGCCCGAATCGGACCGATGCAGGGAATCTGGCGCAGCAGTTTGGAGGCTTTATGTTTCCGGCTCTCTGTTAATAACTCGGGGCGGAGCGTTCGTCGTAAGGCCTGCAATCCATCCAACTGCTGATAGAGCAACTCGGCCCGCCGGCGCACCCCCACATGCTCGATCCTGTGTAGCCACTCTTCCCGATAACGCGGAGCATACACCTGGGTACCTGCACAAGGGATGCTCCAGCCGCGATATAGAGCTTTGATCCGGTTCATCACTCGATTCAGATCTTGGCTGATGGTCTGATAACTACGCCCCAGCTCGCGTAGCGTCCGCAGCCCGTGTTCCCCGTGATAGACCGGGCGCAACATCCCCGTGCGCAACAAGTCGGCCAACTTGCGCGCATCGATCTTGTCGCTCTTGTTGCCTTCCTTTAATAAGGCATTGCGCCGCGGATCGCAGACCAGCACTTGCGCCGCCTGGGGTTGCAGCAGATCGTAGAGCCAAGCCGCCCAGGTCCCTTCTTCCCAGGTCACATGCAACTCGCCCCGCAGACCGTGGATAAACTGCAGAATGCTGCTGGCTTTGGTTTCCACGATCGACTCCATCACCAGCTTGCCCCTGTCGTTCAACACCGCGATCACGGTCGCTTCCTTGTGCACGTCCATGCCGATATACTTGATATCGCGACTCATTCAGTTGCCTCCTTGGGGGAAAGATCATTCGCGTCCAATGGAGTTCTTTCCCTCAGGGTACAGTGCCAATCTTTCCTCGCTTTTTCTAGCTTCCTTCTGCCGCCCCACACTCCTCGACTACATGTCTATGGGGCCCCTCTCTCATATTGCATTGATCCTGCAAAAAGCCAAGGCTCAAGCCGTAAAGTGTTGAAAGGCCATGGGGTAGGAATTGGGCACGAGCAGGAAAGTTCGAAAATCGTTCTCTAGGGCCGACCAATTCACAATTGATCCTGTCGCGCGAGAAACTTTCCAGCACACCCCTCCAACACTCTTGAACTGATCAGGCGCACATTTTTAGTCTGGTTGCGTCACTCCTGGATTGCCTTAAGAAGCATTCATCATCGTTTTGAGCGCGCCTGATTTCGACGCGCGAGAGTCGAGTTGAGGTGGCACCGATACATCGTCAAGTCTAGAATGGTGCTCGCATGTCTATCAATCGCCGCGAATTGCTCTCCGGCCTCGCCGTCGCATCCGTAGCTGCAGGTTTCACTGGGCTGGGTTTTTCCGAGGTGCCGGCTGGCCTGCGCATCAACCCGGATCGCCTGCGGGAGAGTCTGGAGGGGCTCAGCGTATATGGACGGCCAGAGGGAGGAACTTTCGCCGACGGCGTCACTCGTGATGGGTTCTCGGACGCCTGCGTTGAAGGCCGGAAATATGCGATGCGGCTCATGCGTGGATTTGGTATGGAGCCGCGCGTCGATCCGGCAGGCAATATTTTCGGTTCGCGGGCTGGCTCTGACCGGAGCTTGAAGCCGATCCTTTTTGGCTCCCATATTGATTCAGTGCCCAGTGGTGGCAACTTCGACGGTGATTTGGGCTCGATGTCCGCGATCGAAGTGATGCATGCGCTGAAGGAGCACGGCGTCACGACGCGGCATCCTCTGCAGATGGTGATCTGGACGGATGAGGAGAACACCTTTACAGGCAGTGGTTCGGCTGCAGGGGTGCTGCAGACCAGCAATCTCAGTCGTATGCGCAACGGACTCTCGTTGGCGGACGGTCTTCGCAAACTCGGTGGGGACCCAGCCCGGCTCGCCGAAGCGCGTCTTGCTCCCGGCGCACTCCGTTGCTACCTGGAATTGCATATCGAGCAGGGCGGCATCTTGTACAAGGCGAATGTGCCGATCGGCGTGGTGCAAGGAATCGTCAGCATCGACGAATACGATGTGGAGATTCGCGGCTTTGCCAACCATGCGGGAACCACTCCGATGAAGGAGCGCCACAATGCTCTGCTGGCTGCGGCCAAGCTGATTGAAGTGGTCCAGGAGGTTGTGACGCGAGAGCCGGGGCGGCAGGTGGGTAACGTAGGAAGACTGCAGGTATTTCCCAATGCCCCTAACGTGGTGCCTGGTTTGGTGAAACACTCCATTGAATTGCGCGATCTCTCCGCCGAAACCATTGCGCGGTTAGGAAATGAAATCCAGAAGCGCGCGCAGCAAATCGCCCGGGAAACGGGAACAGAAATCATCGTGGAAAAAGTAGAGCATGCTCCTCCGGCTTTGGCTGACCCGGAAATCCAGGCGAAGATCGAAGCGGCCGCGACAGGGCTGGGGCTGCAGACCATGCGTCTCCCCAGCGGTGCCGGTCACGATGCCCAGATGATTGCGAAGATCAGTCCAATCGGGATGATCTTTGTCCCCAGCGTAGATGGCATCAGTCATTCGCCCAAGGAATTCACCCGCTGGCAGGATTGTGCCAATGGGGCCAATGTTCTATTGCAGACGATCCTGCTGATTGATCGTGCCGCGGCGTGAGTTACGCGGACCTCCGACCAGGGTCGGAGGTTCAAATCCTCTCGCCCCGACCAACAATTTTCGGTCCGGCCCGGAGACATGGGTTACAGAACGTATCTAAGACATAGGTAGGGACGACGGCTGCGGTCGGTGAACCCTTGCATGCCGGTCTCCTGATAAACGGTCGCGATCTTTCCATCGGCTAAGGAGAAGCGAAGCCGTCGAAATACATGCCCGCCTGGGGCCCCAGACCAGCCCCACTCCTCCGTTGACCAACATGGGCTCCAGCGCCCGCAAATTGTCGCGAAAACGCGATCACTCCCCGCGCCCAGTTCTCTGCGCCACCAATCTCCCGCCGCGCCCGGACGGGCGCCGGCCTCGTCGTTCCTGACCACGATATCGGGATCAAGCACAGCGACCAGCCCTTCAGGATCACCAGAGAATCTGCGCCCAGCGAGGGCAGAACCGGATGCGCGTTTAAACCTGGGATGCTTCTCAACGGCATTCGAAGTTGTTCGCTTCCTCCGTATTGCCTTGTCCTTTGTATTGGGCGTGCTTGGGGTAAGGGCACAGAGGACGGCTGCGACCAGGGAATGCTTTGCCGGTCGTGATTACTGCCGTGGGAGCCTTCCCTTTCTCCACCCAGTTGACCATCGCGCCCAGAAGATCGAACTGATCGAGACCCGGGCCTCCGCCGCAGTGTCCCATTCCTGGAACGAAATAGAACTGGCTCCACTTGGAAACGGCTTCCAGGCCGCCATTCGCGGCCGCCATACCCTTGTAGTACTCGAATGTGTCGAGGGGAGAGAACCAGGGATCGCTGTCGCCGTGGTAAAAGATCAGCTTGCCGCCATGCCCGGAGAACGTAGTCAGGTTCGTGGACATCGAGTCCACGAGCGGCTGAACGTCAGCGAGCGCTTCCTTCTCAACGTCCACTTCCATGGCGGTGGTTGCCGGCCCGAAAATGCCGGGCCCCGGCGAGAGAATGCCACGAATGGGAGCGGCGGCAGTGATGCCCGTGTCGTACAGGAAGCCGGGATAAACCTGGACACCGCCCTGCGTTCTTGGCCCGCCAAGAGCTTTCTTAATCGCTGCGACCTTTTCCGCACTCAGGCACGACTCGCTGTTCCCTTCCTTACACGCCAACACCGCCGGATCAAAATCGCAACCGAGCGGATCCGAGATGATGCCGTCCGCCACTCCGTCCTTTGCATCACACTCTTGCAGGAGCGCACTACTGATTATCTTGCGGTCATCGTCACTGATAGCCTGCGCGATGATTGGTTTGCCATCTGCGTCTTTTGGCGCAACCTGGTTGAACGCGACGGGGATCCACTTGCCGATCGCCAGGTTGGAAAGTCCGGTGCGCATGGCGGGATCCCCCGAAATAATTCCGTCAAAGACTGCAGGATAGCGTTGCGAAAGAATCATGCCCTCACGGCCGCCGGTGGAACATCCGGAGAAATACGAAAAGGCTGCCGGCTTCCCGTAGTATTGCGCGACGAGTTGTTTGGCCAGGGTGGCGACCTCGGCGTTCGCGAGATAGGCAAAATCCAGATAGGCCTGCTGGTCTTTCATGAAACCGAAATCAAATCCGCGTTCACTTTTATGGCCAGTATCGGTGCTGACTACGGCGAACCCGCGCATAAGGCCGGGCGTATCTCCCGCAGCATTCAGACCGAGCGGGGGAAACACTCTGCCGTTGCTGCCGCCTCCACCCTGCATCAGGAAATCGCCATTCCATTGGTTGGGCAGCGCGAGCGCAAAATTGATGCCAAAATTCTCGCCCCCAACTCCGGCGCGTCGATTGATGACGCCCTCGACTCGACAATATGCAGGTATGGGCGCACTGTGGCCGGGCCCGTAGAGATTAGGCACGGTGGTTCCATAAGGAATCTGTTCGGCTTTCGTGATCTCGGCTTTCATAATTTCAATGCCCGGAGCTTTAAAGCCCTTCAGGGCGGCACATGAGTTGGCCTGCTGGGCCTGCGCACCAGTGCTCAGCAGGAGTATGGTCCACGCCACGGCTTGCCACAATCTGGGTTGCAATGTTGCCCTCACCTTCCTGTATGGGGCCGATTATCGCAAATTCGGCAGCCGACGAACTTGCGTCAGCAACGGCTTCGTTCAATTGTTTCATGGTCAGGCTATCCCGGGAGCATCCGGGTGCCTTTCACTTGAAATGTGCCGGCCACTGTCGGTGCGACCGTATTCGGCTGGCCTCCACCAACTGGTCGTACTTCGCCCAAATCAACTGCGCGTGTGTGGGACCGGGTTTCGTCTGCCGGTACCTCACTTCGAGCGCCGTCTTCCTGCCCTGCTCAAGATGAATGTGTCCGACCTTGGTTTGCGACCGCTCGCTGTCCAGGTACTGCATCACCAATGGCTTGCCATCAACCAGGACCATTGCGAGGTTGCCGCTGGCGCGTACGCCGATGCTGCAATCGCCAGTTTCGTTGACCGTGAGAAACCCTGCTCACTCCACCGATAGAGGATACGTGCGGGCAGCTTCTTGAGGGACACTCTCTGAATTCAAGTCAACCGTGCTCACCGTGCGCGTGGCCAAGACAGGGCCCTAGCCTGGATCCACTCCCGAAGAGAACTTCGCGGTGAGCCCTGGCTGGCCCTCCGCGTTGGCCTTTGCACATCTCAAGTATCTGCAGGCGACTCATGATGATGCGGTGAGGTGGCTCACTCGGGGGAGTGACTCCTCGCTAGGACTTGTCTTCGAGGCCTGCGGGGGCCAGTTTCGCAAGCTGTGCGGCCAGCCATGGTGGCTTTCGGTCCTGGATCTCCGCGCGCTCTTTGGCGGCGACGGCCGCTCGAACGATATGGGCCCCGATATAGCGGATCGGCTCCGGTGGAAAGTTGTTCAGGCCTCTGCCAACTAGGGGATGGTTTGACCATTCATCGTTGCGGTCGAGGGCCAGGCTGGCCAGGATGCGACCTCCAATGACACTCGGGCCTACTCCGTTTCCACTCCAGCCAATTCCATACACGATATTGGGGTGTCCATGGAGGCGGCCAAGACGCGGGAGACTATCGGGAGTTCGGTCAATGGGACCGGACCAGTCATGCGTCACCGGAGTGTTGGCGAGCACCGGGTAGTAGCGGCGGAGATCAGCGATGACTTCGGAGGCCCGTCCGGCATGGCGATCGAAGTTGGATCCGATGCGACCGCTGTACGCAATGGTCCACCCTCCCTTGCCAAAGACGATTCGTCCATCGCGAGTGAGGCGGTAATAGTCAACCATGGTTTGCGAGTCGGTGATGGCGAGGTCCCGGTGCCATCCTATCTGCTCGAGACGGTCGGGGACGGGTGCGGTGGCGACGATATCACTGGAAATGACAGCGATGGCGCGATGAAGTTCACGAATCGAAGCGGCCCAGGCGTTGTTGGCGATGACGAGTTTATGGGCGCTCAGGGAACCACAGTCGGTCTGTAGAACAACTGGCTCTGAGCGCCTGAAGCTTTGGACACGAGTGTGTTCGTAGATGCGAACGTTTCGTTCGAGCGCGACTCGCCGCAGTCCCCGGACCAGCGCAGCGGGCTGGACGATGGCAGCACTCGCCTCGAACACTCCCGCGCGATGGGCGACTGATCCTGTGCGCTGGGCGACCTCTTCTGGTTGCAGACGGCGAAAAACCTGCAAACCCATCTTTTCGCAGATGTGAACCACACTTTCCCAAGCTCCCATCTGGGCGAGGCTGGTGGCAGTCCAGAGCCAGCCTCCGCAGCGGAAGTCGGCGTCAATGTGGTGGGCACGACAAAATTCACCAATTTTGGCAATAGCTTGCTCGGAACTGCGGCATATACGAATGGCCTCCTCTGTACCAAAGAGCTTAACCAGCGATGCGAGCTTCGGCCACCATGACAGGACAAACCCACCGTTACGGCCTGAAGCGCCGCCTCCGCAGATGTCTTGTTCGAGAACCACGACGTCGCAGGTGGGATCTTGTTCTTTGATGCACAGGGCGGTCCAGAGCCCCACGTATCCGCCGCCGACGATGGCGATGTCAGCCGCCGCAAAGCCTTCGAGAGCGGGTTGATCGGGTGCGTCGCCGTGCACCTGTTGTAGCCATAAGGATCGGTGTCTTAGGTCTGTGGCCATTGGGTTAAGCCGCGTGAATCGTCCTGCATCAAAATAATTCAGGATATCGTCGAAGAGGCTAGTGTGCTAGTCGGAGAGCGCAGAAAGACCACTTCTGCGAAAGAGTAGTCGGGTCGAGCCGTGGGACGTGACACCAATCACATCTCTCCGTGACCAAGAACACCGCAGCACATCTTCCAACGGGACACTATTGTTGCAGGCAAGTCCGGGACGTATTTGGCCTGAACGGGAGTTCCCCGGGGGAGGTATTCATGACTACACTGACTCTTCTTGCTATTGCCCTCCTGGCTGTGGTGGTTGGCCTGATTCTCTTTCGCACCATCCCGGCTGTGCAAACCTACTTTACATATCGTGGCAAGCGCCTCATCACCTGCCCGGAGACTCTCACAAAAGAAGCTGTGGATGTAGCGGCGAAGAAGGCAGCCGCGTGGGCCTTTGCCGGTGAGTTCGATCTGCGCGTGGACCAATGCTCGCGCTGGCCGGAGCGCCGCGACTGCGGTCAGGAGTGTCTGCAACAGATTGAGGCCGATCCGGAAAACTGCCTGGTATGGAACATTGTCTCTAACTGGTATGAAGGGCAGAGGTGCGTGTATTGCCACAAGTCCTTTGGCCCCCTCCAGCGCTTCGATCCTACCCCAGCCCTTCTGGGACCTGATCGCAAGACGGTGGAGTGGAACCACTTCCGACCCGAGCAGCTTCCGGAATTATTTTCGACCTGTAGGCCCGTCTGCTGGGGCTGCCATGCCACCGAGGCGCCCCGTAAGGAACACCCGGAACTGGTTGTGTATCGCAAACGGTGATGCCTATTAAGGCAAGAAAGTTGGCAGAGGGGAGGTGGTTTCAAATGTTTGAACAGGAACTCGAAATGGAAGAACGGGAAGCTTCTTCAATCCCGTTATTGCTGATTGCCGCCCTCATCCTGGCGATGGTGGGTGTGACTGGATATTTTCTCTGGCAGAGCCGTCAAGTTCTCACGCCGGATGAGGCTGCTACGGTAGTCAGTGCTATAGAGGCACAGAGGGCGGCCATGATTCATTTTCACGTGGGGAGAGTAACCGCTAGTGTGGATGTGAAACCGCACGACCCAAATTACCGTCTGCTGGAGAAGGCTGGCTTGCTGAAATTGGGGCGGGACCAGGGTCGTACTACTCCGGTCACGCTTACTTCTGAGGGTGAGAAGCAATTGCAGGGCATCGCTGACGTGGGGAAGACGAAAGAAGAAGACGGTACGGAGAGCTACACAGTGCCAATTGCCGACCGCAAGCTGATCGAGATCTCCCACATCACCATGATCAGTCCGAACCGTGCGATCGTGGACTTCACCTGGAAGTGGGAGCCCAATCCGCTAGGCGAGATTTTTGATGCGTCCGGCCCGCTGGTCAAGAGCTTCAATACCTGGGAACGCGGGGCCCTGATCCAAAAGTACGGCGTTAATTTCTATCATGCTGCGCCGGCCAGTACGACACTGACCTTGGCAAGGGTTGGCAAACAATGGCAGATTGCAACTGAGTAGGTCTTTATGCTGATGAGGCAAGTCGACGTTGTGTTCAGCTCGGCTGAGATCAATAATCCAGAAGGCATCGACCAAGGAAGGATTGCCATGGCATCGTCGAATACCCTCACCATTATCGATAATCGCACTGCCACAAAATATGATTTGCCCATTCAAAACGGAACGATCCGGGCTATGGACCTGAGAAAGATCAAGACCGACGCTGACGACTTCGGGTTGATGACTTATGACCCGGCATTCATGAATACTGCGTCTTGCCGCAGCGGCATCACCTTTATCGACGGCGAACGCGGCATTCTGCGCTATCGCGGTTACCCCATCGAGATGCTGGCCCAAAACTGCAGTTTTCTCGAGGTGGCATATCTGCTTCTGTTCGGCGACCTGGCCACTTCAGATGACTTGAAGAACTGGGTTAGCGAGATCACGTATCACACCATGCTGCATGAAAGCACGAAGAAGTTCATGGAAGGATTTCACTACGATGCCCATCCCATGGCGATGCTGGTGAGCACGGTAGCAGCCTTGTCCACCATGTACCCCGAGGCGCGAGAGATTCACGATCCTGCCAACCGGTTGCTGCAGATTAAGCGGCTGATTGGCAAGATGCCATCCATCGCGGCCATGTCATACCGACACAGTCTTGGGCTTCCTTACGTTTACCCGGACAACGATCTCAGTTATCCGGAGAATTTCATGAACATGCTGTGGAAGATGGTCGAGCCGAAGTACGTGGCGAATCCTGTCATAGCCCACGCCCTGGACATTCTGTTCATCCTGCATGCCGACCACGAGCAGAACTGCAGCGCCAATGCTATGCGGTCGGTGGGCAGCGCCCACACCGATCCGTATCTGGCAACGGCGGCCGCGGCCGCCGCCTTGGCCGGACCGCTGCACGGCGGAGCCAATGAAGCGGTTCTGGAGATGCTCGACGAAATCGGCTCTAAGAAAAATGTCCACGCCTACGTCAAGAAGATAAAAGAAGGACACGGCAGGCTCATGGGTTTTGGCCATCGCATATACAAGAACTACGATCCCCGTGCCCAGATCATCAAGTCGACGGCACAGCAGGTCTTCGAGGTCACGGGCCCCAACCCGAAACTCGATATCGCGCTGGAATTGGAGCGAATTGCCCTCGAGGATGAATACTTTGTCACACGCAAGCTCTATCCCAACGTGGACTTCTACTCGGGGATCATTTACCAGGCCATGGGCTTCAAGCCGGAAATGTTTACCGTGCTGTTTGCCATCCCGCGCACGGCGGGATGGCTGGCCCAGTGGCAGGAGATGCTTACCGATCCTGAACAGAAGATCGCCCGTCCGCGCCAGGTGTACACGGGACACGAACTACGGCAACTCGCCGACCGTGGAGCACAGCGTGACCGTCTGGCACACAAATAATTAGAAACCTAGTGCCGGTGGGTTGGAAGGATCTTCGCTCGACGGCTGTGTCAAAACTGTGTCAAAAGCCCTTCTGTCTAAGGCTCAGGAGATATGCTTGAGCGAAGAACAGACCCCCCAAGTTATTGTTTTTTCGAGAAGTCGTCAGAGCGAGAAGAGCGTTTAGAGCCGGCGGACGGGCGCCCAAAGCAGGTGCGCTACCAGCACTGCGCTACGCCCCGACTGTAAAGAGATCCCCAGCTTGATTATAGCCAACCTCTTGATTTCGCTGACGATCTCCCCGGTCAGGCTTTAAGGGCAAATCCGGTGCTCCGTTTACGTTCACGGCGTATAATTCGCTCTGGATCATGCTGACCCCGCGTTATGCCCTGGTGGCCTACGTAAGAAATCCGGTCGGGGAATTTGTCGAGCGCCTGCGCCGCCAGTTACACCCCGAACTCCCCCATCTGGCAGCCCATCTGACCGTGCTACCGCCTCGCCTGCTGCAGGGAACGGAGCGCTCGGCAGTGGAGATGCTGGAAGAGACCTGCAGCCGGGTCGCGCCGTTTACGGTAACGCTGGGCGAGGTCGAGACTTTCATCCCACGCACGCCGACGGTCTTTATCCGCGTGGGCGATGGCTCCTACCGCATGCGTGAACTGCACGAACAGCTCAACATTAAGGCCCTCGCCGCCCAGGAAGAGTGGCCCTATATGCCCCACCTGACCATCGTGAAAATGAGCGTCGAAGCGCAGGCGCAGCAAGCCTACCGGGTGGCTTATGAGCGCTGGAGTCACTTCGAGTGCAGCCGCGACATCCAGGTCAGCGAACTGACGTTCGTGCGCGAAGACGAACAGAACTGCTGGGTCGATCTCGCCGGAGTCCCGCTGGGCCGCCAGTTGGTGTCGTAGGCCGGCGTCGGGACCCCGGACCTCAGACCTCGGGAAAATCAAGCGACGGATTTTCACGCCGCCACGGATCTCCACGGATGCATGCGGAAAAGGTCCGAGGGCCGAAGTCCGACGCCCGACGGCCACTTCCGACCTCCGAAGTACATGGCCTTCCCGTCTATTGCCAAGGTCGCTTTCAGGGCGTACATAGGATGTGGGGTTGCTGCGTAAAGCCGCTGCCCGCGCGGGTTTCAGACACTACGGCCAGGAGGCTTATGCAGACAGGCGTTTACGGGTCAGGCTATCTCGGGACCGTGGTTTCAGCCTGTCTGGCGGACTTTGGAACTCCGGTAACCTGCTGCCACCCCGATAGTACCCGCATGGTCGAGATGGCCCAGGGCAATGTGCCCTTCTTCGAAAAAAACCTCACCGAAGTCATCAAGCGGAACGTACGTTCCGGACGGCTGGCCTATTCCACCGACATGGAGTCCTTCGCCAGAAAGGCCCAGGTGATTTTTCTGGCCGAGGACACGCCGCAGCATCTGGCCGACCTGGCAGTTCGAATCGCGCGCCTGGCGCCAAAGCCTCCCATTCTGACCATCATGACGCCGGTATCGGTGGGGACCGCGACCAGCGTCGAGAAGCGACTGAAGGACGCCGGGCTGAAGGCCACCATCGTGTCGCAGCCGGTATTTCTTACTCCGGGCTGCGCTGTCGAAGATTTCAACTGGCCGGACCGGATCATTCTGGGCACGTCGGCCAATGATGCTGTGCTGGCGTTGAAGCAGATTCTCCATCCCCTGGTGATGCGGGGCGTTCCCGTGATCGTGACCAATCACGAAACCGCGGAACTGGTGCGGGAATCGGCCACGGCGTTTGTCGCCACCAAGATTTCTTTCATCAACGAGCTTTCGAGTTTGTGCGAGAAGGTGAATGCCGATGCAGTCAGCCTGGCGATGGCGCTGGGGCTGGACAAGAAAATCGCACCGCGCTGCCTGCAGCCGGGAGCGGGCATGGGCGGAATCTTCGCCGAGTCGGACATGGAAGCGCTGGCCGAACTGGCGCGGGCCAAAGGAGTCTCGCTCAAGATACTGAGCGCGGCGCGGGAAGTGAATTTGAGCCTGGCCGACCGCATCGTGGACAAGATTTCAACCATCGTGCAATCGGTGCAGAACAAAGACGTGGGAATTCTCGGCCTGGCGTTCAAGCCCAATACCAACTCGGTGGCCGGCTCATCGTCGCTGCGGCTGGCGCAGAACCTGGTGGCGCGGGGCGCGCGGGTCCGGGCCTACGATCCGGTGGCCATTCCAGACGCGCGCATCGAGCTGAACGGTACCGTCCACTATTGCGAAACGCCTTATGCTGCGGCCGAGGGCATGGATGCGCTGGTGGTGGGCACGGGCTGGCCCGAGTTTCGCAGTCTGGATTTCGATCGCATCAAGCACCTGCTGAAACGTCCGGTGATCGTGGACACCAAGAACCTGCTTGACTCGGTGCGCTTGCGCGCCATGGGATTCCAGTACGTCGGCGTCGGCCGGCATTAAGAGCGTTTGCAGTCGTCCGCACAGCCCTCCTCCCATCTCTGACAGCTCTCACCCCAGTTGCTATAATCGAAGAGAAACGGTGGGAGTAGCTCAATTGGTAGAGCACCGGACTGTGGCTCCGGACGTTGCGGGTTCAATCCCCGTCTCCCACCCCATCGCCACACAAGCCATCGAATACCTCGATCCGCCTTCGAACAACGCAGGGGCCTATACATTCTTCTGAGTATCTCCCTTAGTTTGGAATTGCCGAATCTCAACCGTGCCCTCAGGAAAACTCGCAGTGATTTTGAGTTCTCCTCCCATGGCTCGGACGAAATCCTGGAGGGTGCTTACATACATATCCGTGCGCCTTTCCATCTTTGACACGGCGGCTTGATTGACCTTCAGAATCCGAGCCAGATGCTGTTGGGTCATGTCCCGCGCTGCTCGCAGTTCGTCAAGAGGCATCTGGGACCGATACTTCGCGGCCAGACGTGAGGATTGTGCTCGCGCCTCGGGAGACATCTTCTCTCGAAGAGTCTTGAAATTCTTAGCCATATCATTCTCCTGGGCCGGCCAATATGGGCCGTTGTTTTTTGGTGCTCTACTTCTTGCGCTCCCTTCGAGTTGCCTTAGATGCCGATCGAACAAATCATCGGCCACCGGTACAAACTTCTGATACCACTTCGGATCGCCAGTCTTATCTCCACCAATCAAAAGTAACGCAGTGCGGATCGGATCAAACGCATACAAGACCCGCAACCTTCCAAGGCACAAAGAGAGTATGCCATATATGGAATATTCCTTAAATGGAATATCGCTTGACGGCCACATCTCTGCTAACCGGCACAGATTTAACGGTTTACGAGGATAAGCAGGCGTATCCGATCTGTTCTGGCCGTCCAGCAAAGTGCGTCCGAAGTGCACGGTATACTGCGGCATCCTCATGGCCAACATTCTTTACGGGGTCAATGGCGAGGGCTCAGGCCACTCCACCCGGGCGCAGGAAGTCATCTCTCATCTGATCGCTCAGGGGCACGGTGTCCATGTGGCTTCTTTCGATCGCGGGCTGCGCAATCTGGGTGAACACTTTGAAGTGACCGAAATCTACGGTCTGCGCCTGGCCTACGTGAACAACCAGGTCCGGTACGGACGTACGCTGACCAGGAACCTGCTTTCGGTTCGTCAACGCGCGAAGAGCATCGCGCTGCTGTCCGGACGGGTTGAAGAATGGAAGATCCAGTTGGTGATCACCGATTTTGAGCCGCTTACCTCCCACGTGGGCCATCGCCTGCGGTTGCCGGTGATCGCCATCGACAACCAGCATTGCCTCACTAACACGGACGTGACCTATCCCAGAAAGTACCGGCGCGATGCCGCGGTCGCGAAGCTGGTGACGCGGATCATGACTCCGCGGGCGGACGCGTATCTGGTGACTTCATTCTTCGAGGCGCGGGTCAAGCAGCCGCGAACATTCCTGTTTCCACCGATTCTGCGCCAGCAGGTGCTGCAAGCAGTTCCTACGACCGGCGAGCACGTTCTGGTGTATGTAACGTCCCCCGCGCCGGCGGTAGCGAAGCTGTTGAGTTCGGTGCGCTGCCCGTTCGTGGCTTACGGCTTCGGGCGTGAAGGACGGAGTGGCAACGTGCTCTACAGAACGCCCGGCATGGATCAATTTCTGGAAGACTTGATCAGCGCGAAGGCGGTCATCGCCAATGCCGGATTTTCCCTGATGACCGAGGCGCTTCACCTGGGGAAACCGTACCTGGCGATTCCCATCGAACATCAGTTTGAACAGATTTTTAACGCCTACTGGATCAACAAGATGGGATACGGCACCTACTGGGAGGAATTGAACAAGGAACGGATCGAGTCGTTTCTCTACAATCTGCCGGGCTACCGCGAACGGTTGAGTGGGTATCCTCGCCGCGGGAACGCGGCGCTGCTGGATAAACTGTGCAACCTGATCGCGCAGTACACATCAAAGCGCGCCGCCATGGCGGGACGGAGGCGAAGGTGACAACGGACAATGAATCCCTACCTCCGAAGCCGGCCAGGTCAAACATCATCTTTCAAGCTGCAGCGTTCACCAGCCTGATGGTTGCGGTGCTTTCGCTCTTTCTCTTCGCGTGGATCGGGGACGGTGTTGCGCACGACCGCACCGCCGGCTTCGATCTTGCGATACGGAACCAGGTTCATGCCTACGCCTCTCCCCCTCTCACCAGGGCGATGATCTTCATTTCGTTTCTGGGCGGGGATGGGCTGACTGCGGCCGCCATCCTCTCGGTGATTGCATTCCTCGTCTTCCGCTGGAACCGGGAGGCGCTGTGGATGGTGGTCACTATTCTGGGGGCGCTGGTGCTGGACTTGAGCCTGAAATATGCCTTCCATCGGCCTCGCCCTGTCCCGTTTTTTGTGCCCGTGCCCTACACCTACAGCTTTCCCAGCGGGCACTCCTTGTTTTCATTCTGCTTCTATGGGGTGCTGGCGGGATTGCTGACCAGGAGGATCCGGTCCCGGATGGGGCGCGTCTTGATCTGGACGCTGGCTGCTGTTCTGGTCGCGGCCATCGGTCTGTCGCGGGTTTACCTGGGGGTGCACTATCCCAGCGACGTGATCGCCGGATACCTGGCAGCGTTGCTTTGGGTGAGCACTCTGGTGGCTCTCGACCGTGTGCGGGTGGAACTGAAGGATACCTCCAACCACAGCACTTAACTTTTGTTTCGGCTTATCTCGCACTTTCACTGATGGCATACACTGTGCCGGCGAGGCATTGAGATTTCAGATGAGCAATCGGAGTCTGCGGTGGAGCTTCTGGTTTGTCCTATGGACGTTCGTCTCCAGCGTGGCGTGCTTCTCAATCGCGGCTGAAGGCCTTCCCTCCACTCACGTTGACGACTTCACTGGTCGTCCGCGCGTAATCATCATGAGCGACATCGGCAACGAGCCGGATGATCAGATGTCGTTCGTGCGTCTGCTCTTGTACTCGAATGAATTTGAAATTGAAGGGCTCATTGCCACCACCTCCACCTGGCAGAAGAGTGCGCTGCATCCCGAAACCATGCACGCCCTGATTGAAGCCTATGGGAAGGTGCGGTCCAATCTTCTGCTCCACGCCAAGGGCTGGCCGACCGCAGAGGATCTTGATGGCCGAGTTTTCAGCGGGCAGCCGGGGTACGGCCTCGCGGCCACTGGCGCCGACAAGATGTCGGCAGGCGCGGAGGCAATCATTCGGGCGGTTGACCGCGACGACCCGCGCCCGCTCTGGATTTGTATCTGGGGCGGGGCCAACACCCTGGCGGAGGCGCTCTTACACGTGCGCGCCATGCGACCGGCGGTCGAGGTGGACAAATTCGTCGGCAAGATGCGGGTTTATTCCATCACCGACCAGGACGATACCGGACCATGGATCCGGCGTGAATTTCCCAACCTGTTCTACATTGTCCAGCCCTCAACCCAGAAGGGAGACGACTACTACTACGCGACCTGGACCGGAATCAGCGGCGACGTTTACTACCGCAATGGGGCGGGCGCGGACTCCTCGATCGTCACCAACGAGTGGCTGGACGCGAACATCCGCAGCAAGGGGCCGCTGGGAAAACTGTATCCCAGGTTTACCTTCATTATGGAAGGGGACACGCCCTCTTTTCTGGGTCTGATCGACAACGGGTTGAACTCTTATCGCCGGCCCGACTGGGGCGGGTGGGGAGGCCGCTATATTTACCGGCAACCGTATGGCGAGACGCATGCCATCTGGACCCAGGGTGGCAACACGTTTTCGCGGGTCACGTCGCAGGACACAGTGATTGGCGTGGACGGCAGGGAGTACACCTCTGACCAGGCAACGATCTGGCGCTGGCGCGAAGCTTATCAGAACGATTTCGCGGCGCGGATGGACTGGACAATCAAGGATTACAGTCATGCCAATCACAATCCGCTGGTGGAGGTGAATGGCCAAGCTGGAACGGCCCCCATCATGATCGATGCCGAAGTCGGCAAGCCAGTTCTGCTGGACGCGAGCCAGAGCCGCGATCCTGACGGCCAGGGCCTGCATTACAACTGGTTTTTCTACCGCGAAGCTGGCAGCACCGACGCGAACCTGGCCGCCGTCACTATCAGCGGCGCCAGCACGGCAAAGGCCACGGTGACGGCAACCGCGGTCTGCCGTCCGCAGTGGCTGCCCAGGGGGGAATGCTCGGGGACTGGGACGGCGCACATCATCCTGGCCGTAACCGACGAGGGATCACCGCGGCTGACATCTTACCGGCGCGTGATTCTGACGGTGCACGCCGGAAGCACTCAATAGCATATCTATAACCCCCATCATCTACCCTTTCGCAAAAAAAACGCGAAGAGGGCGAGGCACCCTGCGCTCAGGAGGCCCCATACTCCCCAGCGAAACTGTCATGCTGAGCGGAGTCCGGGCGGTCGCTTGCGGCCGGCCGGGCGGAGCCGAAGCACCCCTATTGCTCTTCGTGCCCCTCCCGGGGCTGAATGGTTCTGATACGCAATAGGGGTCCTTCGACTCCGCAGGAAGCCCGCGTGCGGGCTTCCTGCTGCGCTCAGGATGACAGGGTTTCAGGAGCAGAAGAGATCTTTCCCAGACAGCGGCTCGCGGCGGCTCACTCTCCTCATCACCCTGCGCTCAAGAAGATATACTCCGCACGCACCAATCGTTGTTAGACTACGTCGCGCTGGATCGTGACTGGAGCGTCCTGATGAATCCCAAGTTCTCACTGCTGGCGGAGTTGATGGCCGAGTTCCTCGGAACTTTTGTCTTGATCATGTTCGGAACGGGGGTGGTCGCGATGGTCGTGCTGTTTCCCAGCCAGACGCCGGGCGAGGTGATTCACGGCGGTTACACCAATATCACTTTGGGCTGGGGATTGGGAGTGACCATGGGGATTTACGTCGCCGGGAAAGTCTCGGGGGCGCACCTGAATCCTGCCGTCACTCTGGCGTTGGCAGTTTTCAGAGGATTTCCCTGGCGGAAGGTCCTGCCTTACTCGATCGCGCAAACCGCCGGAGCATTCGTGGCCGCCGCGCTGGTGTATCGAAATTACCTGCCTGCCTTCCACCGGGTGGACCCGCTGCTGGAGAAAACGGCGGGGATCTTCACCACGTTTCCGGCCTTTCCCAACTTGCCGCAGGCAGGATTCCTGGACCAGGTAATCGGTACGGCGCTGCTGCTGCTTATGATCTTCGCTATCATTGACGAATTCAACATGCCACCCGGCGCCAATATGGCGCCGTTGATGATCGGTCTGGTAGTGGTGGCGATCGGCATGAGTTTTGGGGCGATGCATGGATATGCGATCAATCCGGCGCGCGATTTTGGTCCCCGGCTGTTCACGGTGCTGGCCGGCTTTCGCAACAACGGCATTACCGACGGGAGCCAGGCCTGGTGGGTGCCCATTGTGGCGCCGCTGGTGGGCGGAGTGATCGGCGCCGCGGTTTACGACTTCGGCATACGGCGGTTCCTGCCGCGTTCCTCACAGTAGCGTCCGGGAAGATTACTTAGAGACGGCATAGTGCAGTTCGACCACGCCGTCTGTGAACTTCTTGCTGGAGATCAGCTTCAGGGGCACGGTGCGGCGGCCCGGCGCGATCAATGGAATGCCTTCGCTTATGAACGTGGGAATCACATGAATCAGGAACTCGTCGATCTCTCCTTGGTCGAGAAAGGATGCAATGATGCCGGCGCCACCCATCATCCAGATGTCTTTTCCCTTTTTCTTCCGCAGACGGGTTGCGAACGCTTTGATGGGTTCGTTCACGAACTCCACGCCCGCAGGGGCTGGCGATGGCGGGCGACCGCGAGTGAACACATAATTTTTGACTTTTGTATCGAAGGCGCTTCCGCTCACGCCCTTCTTTTGAAAGTCGAGCGCCATATCGCATGTCTTCCGGCCCCACAAGATGGTGTCGATCGATTTATAGAACGCATTCATGCCGTAGCTGCCCTTGGGAAGTGGACGGTCGAGCCAGTCGACGGAGCCATCGGAGCGGCCAATAAAGCCGTCGGCGCTGGTGGCGATCCAGACGATGATTTTCCGTTTGCGGGCCATGGTGGTACAGGCAGCGGTCGAAATCTTAACCCGTAGCAGCTTGGGATTCCCATCGAAAACTCAGGGGTAGTGTCCTACTTTGCCAGATCACCCCGAGTGCGCAATCTTAGCTTTGCGAACTCTGCGGCCTTCTTCGCGCCCTTTGCGGTAAAGGGTTTGATCTCGCCCGAGTCATTCAAGACTCTTAACCGCAAAGTTCGCAAAGAAACCCGCAAAGAGCGCCAAGAACACCGTATCAAAGCACTACGAACTTAGGGGCGCCAACGCTCAGAATCCAGGGGCAAAGGTGTAGCCCAGCGACACGCCAAAGCGGGTGGCGTAGGGAGAACTGAATTCCTGATTGTTGTGAATCATGTACAGGTGAGCGTCCGGGCGAACAAAGAAGTGGCCGTGAAAGTAGTAGCGCAAGCCGCCGCCGATATGACCCATGAAGTGATTGCTGCTGATGAAGTCGGTGCAGGTGATGGCGCCGCAATTGAGGGTGCCAGTGTAAAAACGCAGACTCTCCCAGCCGATGCCGGCCATCATTTCGGCCGCCGCGTGGCTGCCCAGTTTGGGCGCGTAGATCCCGTTAAAGTCATAGAAGAGGGGGCGGTAAGGCTGGAAGCCTGCATAGAGGTTCCGACTACTCCTCCAGGCCAGTTCACCGCTGACGCCCAGTGGTCCCTTCAAGAGCAGGTCCGCGCTGAAGACCGGGTAGGCGCCGCCGGTCAGTGACACCGGGTTGTGATTTCCCGAGGCGCTCGACGCCGAGGGCGCCGTGAGCGTGCCCACGCCAAAGGCGACATCAAACTGTTGCGCATGAACCGTGCCTGGTATGAGGAATGAAAGAACCAGAAGCGCTAGTAAACTGAGCTGTCTCAAGTGACCCTCCGGAACGATATAGACTTTAGATGCAACGGGCTGGCCGGGAGAAAGTGAAAAGTTTTGTAATCGAACAGCCATTCGGCCGGCATCATCAAAAATGCCGGCAGCCCGGGTCCCTGCCAGCAATGGTTTGCATCTATAATGCGGCACTTGGAATCAACATAGCCTATTCCGTTTGGCTGCGTTCCGTCCCTGTTCGATATGGAAGACCTGAACCCTGAAAGATCGTTATCCCTACAGAGAATTGTTGTTTCCACAGGTGTCGTTGCCTGCCTGTTCGCGCTGTGCCCAGGAAACGCACAGGGACAGGGCAGCAGTGGATACTCCGGAACAAGCTCGGATTCTACCCCCGCGGCTTCCATAAAAATCACGGCGCCCTCGAACCAGAACCCGTTCGGCGGCAGCGTCGCCCAGGGAACGGTCAAGCCGGAAGTCATATCACTTACCTTCCAGGATGCGATTGACCTTGGCCTGAAAAACAACCTTGGGGTGCTGCTGCAGAGTTACAACTCCATCGCCGCCCGGGGAGCGAAGTGGAAGGAACTGAGCGAACTCCTCCCTAACGTGCGCGGAGGGGTCAGCGTAAATGTGGCGCAGGACAACCTGGCGGCCCGCGGGCTGCGCTTCCCCGGATTTCCTACCGTGGTGGGGCCTTACGGATTTACCGACGCGCGGGTGTACCTTACCCAGTCGATCCTGAACCTTAAAGCTCTCAACCGCGAGCGTGGAGCGGCCGAAGACGAGAAGGCCGCGCAATACAGCTACAAGGATGCCCGCGAACTGGTGGTGCTGGCGACCGGCAATGCCTATCTGCAGGCGCTCGCCGGCGCGGCGCGGGTAGAAACCGCCGCGGCGCAAATGGAAACCGCGCAGGCGTTGTATGGCAAGGCCACCGACCAGCAGAATGCAGGCCTCAGCCCGGCCATTGACACGCTTCGCGCCCGAGTGGAATTCCAGAACCGGCAACAACAGTTGATCGTGGCGCGCAACGACTACGCCAAACAGAAACTGGCCCTGGTGCGCGCCATCGGGCTGCCCACAGGGCAGGAAATTGCGCTGACCTCGAAGGCCCCGTACGACCCCATGGCCACGGAGGGTATTGAGGCCAGCGTGCAGCGCGCGTATGCTTCCCGCTCGGATTATCTCGCGGCGATGCAACAGGTGAGGGCTGCGGAACACTATCGCAAAGGGGCCACCGCGGAACATTATCCCACGCTGGACCTGCTGGCCGACTATGGCGATCTGGGAATCAACTTCGGGAACTCGCATGGAACGTACAGCGTCAGCGGACGGCTGAACATCCCCATCTTTCAAGGGGGCAAGACCCACGCCGACGTGCTGCAGGCCGACGCGACCCTGCGCCAGGCCCGCGCCCAGTTGGACAATTTGCGCGGCCAGATTGAATATGAGGTGCGCACCGCCTTGCTGGACATTGCCGCCGCCAACGACCAAGTGGAAGTTGCGCGCAGTTCAGTGGATCTGGCAGAACAGACGCTGATCCAGGCCCGCGACCGGTTTTCCGCAGGGGTCAGCGACAATCTGGAGGTGGTCCAGGCCCAGCAGACTGTAGCTTTGGCCCATGAAAGCTATATTTCGAGCCTGTACGCTCACAACCTGGCCAAGCTTGAACTGGTACGGGCCATGGGATACGCGGAACAGGGCGTAAGGCAATATCTGAGCGGCAAGTAATTATGGAACAAACTACAACGACAACCGCGCATGACAAGCCTGCGGTTGAAACCCGGGAACATCCTCCCTTGCCGGCTTCGGAGAGGGATCTCCGCTGGAAGCAAGCCTCCAGCAATCCCCGCTTCCGCCTGGCCCTGATCGTGGGCGGAATTGTGTTGCTGGTGGCAGGCTTCTTTCTGTGGCGCTACCTGGGCAGCTACGAATCCACTGACGACGCGCAGATCGACGGCCACCTGAACTCGATCAGCACTCGCGTGTCCGGTCACGTGATCAAGCTTCTGGTCAACGACAACCAGTTTGTGGAGGCGGGCACGCCGCTGGTTGAGATCGACCCCAGGGATTACCAAGTGGCAGTGGCCAAGGCGAGCGCTGCCTACCGCGATGCTCAGGCAACCGCGGAATCTTTGCAGATCAATGTTCCGATCACGTCGGTGAACACCGACAGCCAGTTGTCGGCGTCGCAGGCGGATGTCGAGGGCGCCCGGGCTGGAGTCTCGGTAGCGCGCCAGCAGCTGGAGGCGGCGCGGGCCCAGTTGGAACAAGCTATCGCCAATGACATCAAGGCACAGAACGATGTCGGCCGCTACAAACAGCTGGTGGACAAGCAGGAGATTTCGCACCAACAGTATGACCAGGCAGTCGCCGCGGCCCGCTCCAGCGCGGCAGGAGTGGCCGCCGCCCGGGCATCCGCCATTGCCGCCGAACAGATGGTTTCACAGGCCCAGGCCAAGCGCGAACAGGCGGAGGCCAATTTGCGCTCCGCGGGAACCGCGCCGCAACAAATGTCCGCGATTCGCGCCCGCGCCCAATCCGCCCTGGCCCAGGCCCAGCAGAAGAAAGCTGAACTGGAACAAGCCACGCTGAACCTGCAATACACCCGCGTGGTCGCTCCGGTCAGCGGCATCGTGAGCAACCGGACGGTCGAAGTTGGCCAGAATGTGCAGATCGGCCAGGAACTGATGAAGATCATCAACCTGGACGACATCTGGGTAACCGCCAACTTCAAAGAAAACCAGCTACGCAACATGCGGCCGGGACAACGGGCGACCATCTCGGTGGACGCTTACGGAAAGAAGTACAACGGACACGTGCAGAGCATTGCCGGAGCGAGCGGGGCGCTGTTCAGCCTGCTTCCACCCGAAAATGCCACCGGCAACTACGTCAAAGTGGTACAGCGCATTCCGGTGAAGATCACTTTTGATCCGGGAGAGACCAAGGAACATATTCTGCGGCCGGGAATGTCGGTCGAGCCCAAGGTCTGGGTCAGATGAGTTCGTCCGCTCTGACCGCGGACAGTTCGGCCTTCCCGCGTCCGGCCATCAATCCCTGGGTCATCGCGCTGGCGGTCACGCTGGCCACGTTCATGGAGGTGCTGGACACCAGCATCGCCAACGTAGCCCTACCGCACATTGCCGGCAACCTCTCCGCCGGGACCGACGAAAGCACATGGGTCCTGACTTCCTACCTGGTTTCAAACGCCATCGTCCTGCCTCTGAGTGGCTGGATCTCTTCCATCATCGGACGCAAGCGTTTCTACATGAGTTGCGTCGCCATTTTCACCATCAGTTCCTTTCTGTGCGGGCTGGCGCCGAACCTGGGCATGCTGATTTTCTTTCGCATCCTGCAAGGCGCCGGCGGCGGCGGCCTGCAGCCCAGCGAACAAGCCATCCTGGCGGATACGTTTCCTCCCGCGAAACGTGGCATGGCCTTCGCGGTGTATGGCCTCGCGGTGGTGCTGGCGCCGGCGATCGGCCCCACTCTGGGAGGATGGATCACTGATAATTTCACCTGGCGCTGGATCTTTTTTCTGAATATTCCGGTGGGCATTCTTTCCCTGGTGTTGACCTCGCGCCTTATCCAGGACCCACCCCACATGCAGCGCAAGAAGCTTTCGGAAACCAAAATCGATTACATCGGTCTCGGGCTGGTGACGCTGGGTTTGGGCACGCTGCAGATTGTCCTGGATAAAGGCCAGCGTGAAGACTGGTTCGAATCGCACTTCATCGTGGTACTCGCGGTCATCGCGGCGGCTTCCCTGCTGTTTCTTATTTATTGGGAGTGGACGCGCAAGGACCCAGTCATCGACCTGCATCTGTTCGCCAACCGGACATTCGCCGCTTCCAATCTGCTGATGTTCATGCTGGGGTTTGCCCTGCTCGGCAGCACGGTGCTGCTGCCGCTCTTCATGCAGACCCTGCTGGGCTACACCGCCGAACAGTCCGGACTGGCGCTCTTGCCGGGTGGCTTCAGCCTGATGCTGCTGATGCCGCTTGTGGGCCTCATGCTCTCCCGCTTCGATGCACGCAAGATGATGACGTATGGCCTGGTGGTGCTTTCCTTTTCACTGTTTCACATGACCAACTTCACTCTGGGAGTTGATTTCCGGACCGTGGTGTACGCCCGGATGATCCAGACCATGGGACTGGCCTTCCTTTTTATCCCGATCAACACCGCGGCTTATGCCTTCCTGCCCAAGGAGAAGAACAATGCAGCCTCGGGGCTGATGAACCTGGCCCGAAACATCGGCGGCAGCGTGGGTATTTCAATTGTGACCACCATGCTCGACCGCCGGTCGCAACATCACATAGCGCGGTTGTCGAGCCATCTTTCGCCCGCCAATCCGCAAGTGCAGTCCACTCTCCAGGGCATGGCGAGCGCGCTCGAAGCCAAGGGGTTTTCCCCTTCGGACGCAATGCACAAGGCTTACGGGTTGTTGCAGCAGAACGTCTTTCGACAAGCGGGCATGCTGGCCTACATTGACAACTTCTGGCTCCTGGGAGTAGCTATTCTAGTGATGGTTCCGTTGGTCTTTCTGATGAAACGCCCGCCCACAGGCGGCGAGATGGCGGTCCACTAGGCGAGCTTGTGAGGGGTTGGTCGGAAGGACACGGTCGGCTGTCCGACGCTGACGTTGTTTCTCGCGGCTTGGTTCCGCTGAGTGTGCTGTCGGCTTTTGCATACGGAACTTATCGCATCAGTGGAAAGCCAGCAACAAAGTCAAAGTCAGAGTCAGGAACGGCGTCATGGACGGCTAAGAGTGTCCTACCCACCACGAGTCGGCGAGGCCATAAGGGACAAGTGTTTCGGGTGATTACGGTCGAACGGGAATTCGGTAGCGGCGCCGCGGAGATCGCACGCGAAATTGCCAGTCGCCTGGGCTGGAAGCTGTGGGACCAGGCCCTGACCGATGAAATTGCCCGCGAAGCCCATGTTGACCGCTCCGCCGTGATGTACTGCGACGAGCGCCTGGACAGCACCTTCCACCGCCTGGCCAAAATATTCTGGCGGGGCAGCTACGAACGCAGCATGCCCCTGAAGGGCACCGAACCCTTCGACACCGATCGCTTTGTGGCGATCGGGCACGAAGTGATGACCCGGGTAGCGACGGCTGGAAACTGCGTAATCGTCGGACGAGGCGCCCCCTACTTTCTGCGCGATATCCCGGATGCGTTCCACGTTTTCCTCTATGCGCCACGGTCAGAAAAGCTGCGGCGCCTGCGGCTGATCGGGCACAGCGACAAGGAAGCCGAAGAACTGGTCGATACCGTGGACCGCGACCGCATCGAATTTGTGAAACACTACTTCGGCGCCGACTGGCCCACTCGCTGCCTCTACCACATGATGATCAACACTGCCGTCGGGGATGAAGTCGTCA
>CAWCPY010000049.1:0-22303 GCA_963797385.1 Terriglobia bacterium | reverse complement strand
AAAAATCTGTCGAGCCCCGGCTCGACTGGACAGCCGGGGGCGGCTGTCCCCACGCGTTCAGCGGCTGACCGGAGCTGCCAGCTTTTGCGCGGCAGCACGCTCCCTCTCCGCATCGGCTACGCGACCGAGTTGCTGGTAGGCATCCGCCAGGAAGGAATGGGCTTCGCTGGAATCGGGCTGGACCTGGGCCGCTCTTTCCAGGTTGTCGAGCGCGCCTAGTGGATTGCCCTGCAAAGAGAGGATGCGCCCGCGTAACAGATTGGCGCGGTAGTGATCGGGACTGAGGCCGAGAGTGGTGTCCAGTTCGGTCATGGCCTCGGCGACGCGATCGATGCGGGCATAGACCGCGGCCAGTGAGAAATGCGCGTCTGCCCACCGTGGGGCACGCGCCGCGGCGGCCTCGAACTCAGGGGCTGCTCCCTTCCAATCGCCGGTTTCAAACAACGCCAGGCCCAGTTCGTAATGCCCCAGGCCATTATCGGGCTGGGCGGTCACCGCCTTCCGCAACGGAGCAATCGCAAGGTCGAAATGTTTGAGCCGGGCCTGGGCAATCCCGTACTGCATGTTTGCCACGGGCATGTTGGGCAGCGCGACCAGGGCCTTCCGCAGGAGGGGGAGCGCTTCCTCGTAGCGCCCGTCTTCCACATCGAACATGGCGTCATGCAGTATGTTGGCAATTTCGATTTGAGTCTTGGGATCGGAACCGGTGAGATTCTTCTCGTCCTGAGCGGGAGCGGTATCGGACCCAACATACCCGAGGGCTTGCAGCTTTTGCAGCTTTTCCGGATCGGGCTTAGCCAGATCCACCAGGGTCTGGCTGGTCTTGCTACGGAAATCCGCAAGTTGCGCTGCCAACGTGCCGGCAACTGCCTTCGAGCTTCCAGCCAGGTTGTGAATTTCTCCCGGATCGCTCGACTGGTTATAGAGTTCCTGCTCGGGAGCCTGGATAAAAAGATATTTTCCCGTACGCAGCGCCCGCAGCGCGCTCCAACCGAAGGCCCGGTGAGGATAATCGGTCTCGGCGTAGGCGGGACGGTCCGGCAGCGAAGCTTCAGCCCCGGCATCCGTTGCGGTCTTAACAAGATCCAGAAGCGATTGTCCCTGCATCTCCGCCGGAGGCGTCAGGCCGGCAGCCGCAAGAATCGTGGGAGCAACGTCTACCAGTCCGGCGCGGGTTTCGACGCGGCGTCCTGCCCAGCGATCAAGCGGCAGCTTGATCAGCAAGGGCACATGCAGGGTTTCATCGTATAGAAACACTCCGTGCGTGTTCTCGCCATGCGCACCCAGCGATTCGCCATGGTCCGCCATCACCGCAATCATTGCTTTGTCGTAGAGGCCGTGCTGGCGCAGCGTGTCCAGCAACTTGCCTACGCAGGCATCGGCGTAGGCGATTTCTCCGTCGTAAGGTTGCGCCGAGAAGCGTTGCTTGTAGGGAGCAGGCGGATCATATGGATCGTGAGCGTCATAAAGATGGATCCAGAGAAAGAATGGTCCATCCGAGACCTGGCTGAGCCAGGTCTCGGCGTGCTGGACCACGACTTCGGCGCGCCGCTCCACCGTCTTGTAGCGGTCGGCGCCGCGGCGGCGCATGTGAAAGCCCGCGTCGTAAATGTCGAAGCCGCGGTCAAATCCGGGCGCTGTGCCGTCCAGCGGATCGAGCACCAGCGAGGCCACGAATGCTCCTGTGTGGTACCCACGCTGATGCAGCAGATCAGGCACGTAGGGCAGTTTGGCGGAAAGTGGAACACCAAAATCGTTGACGTGATTAAACTGCGGATAAGTTCCGCTCAGGATTGTGGCGTGCGATGCCGTGGTCAGCGGAACATGCGAATAGGCGCGTGTGAATACCACTCCCTGCTGCGCCATTGCGTCCAGGTGGGGCGTGAGCTTCCGGGTGGATCCCAGAAAACCCATGCGATCGGCGCGCGTGGTGTCCAGGGTGATCAGGATAATGTTGGGATGTTCTGAACCAGCGCGCCGTGCGGGACTTTTCTGGCGCTGAGCGGCGACAGGCAGGACGGCAACCAAGATCAACAGCAGGAAGCATGAACCCGATCGCCGGACTGCCATAGGAATAAAAGGGGAGTCTATCACACCAGTTCCCGGCCAGATGACTTAGCGCTGACCCCGAAACAGAAGAGGGAATCTGCGTTGGCAGATTCCCTCGTTCAGTGCTCGTATTGCTGCAGCCGCTAGAACATGATCTTCACTGCGAAGTTCATGCTCCGCGGCCCGCCTTGCGCGATTACCGGGTTTCCGACGGCCACGTCCGGTGTCGACGTAATCTGCCCGAATGCGCCGCTGCCAATTACGTTGTTTGAAACATAGGGAGCGAAGTTGCCGTGGTTGAAGAGGTTGAAGACCTCCCAGCGGAACTGCACGGTGAAATGTTCGCCCACCTTGGTGTCCTTGATAAGAGTGGCATCCCACTGGCTGAGGCCCGGTCCACGCAACATGCCGCGCCGGGAGTTGCCAATGGTGCCAGCACAAGGAATGTAGAACGGCGCAACTGGAAGCGTGGTCTTGTTGAGGTCGCTATCGAAGGCAGGGTTTGCGGTGGTGCCGTCGGCGAGAGTTTCGAACGGACTACGCCCGCACGGATCCAGCAAGGTTGGATCAAATGCGCCGCTGTCGTCGATGGAGTTCTCCACAACATACGCATCGGGATTGCGGTGGTTGTACTGGATCGGACTTCCGTCGTACGAAGCACGAAGGGAAGTCGAGCTCAGGCCTTGTCCCGAGGGATCGCTGCTGATGAGCGGAGTGAACGGGCGTCCGCTGATGGCGGTGTAAATGGTGCTGATTTGCCAGCCACGGCCGAACAACTTAGGCACCATCGGAATCGTGGGGAAACTGTATAGACCGCTTACGTTGAAGTTGTGGGTGACGTCGTGATCGCAGAGACCATGCGAATCTCTGGGATTGAAGGGATTGTTGGCCTGCGGGTAGTCGCCGGCGCCGCCGCGATTGACCGAGTTCTCGTCAAAGCACCTGCTGAAGGTGTAGTTGTAGGTAAGGTTGAGACCGTGCCAGTTCCGCTGGCTGAAAGTCGCCTGCAAGCTGTCATAACGGGACCGGGCCGCATTAGTGGCCTGGATGATGTGCTGATAGAGAGGGCCATTGGCATCGAAGTACACGTTGTCGTACGGCCTGACGCCGTTCCCCCCGATGGGACTGGCGTTCAGGTCACGGTACATCAGCAACTTCTGGCCATAACTGCCCGAGTAGCCGACGGTCAGCACCTGGTTGGTGGTGATCTCGCGCTGCACGCTCAGGTTGTAGTTGTGCGCTCGCGGCGTCTTGAAGTTCTGGGTTACAGCGAAAGCGTTGAAGGGGGCTGTGCCCGTGGGACTGGTGCCAAAGATCGGACCCACAGTGGCGCTGTCGAAGCACGCATAGTCCGCTTCCACGCTGGGGTTGTTCGGATCCACGCAAGTGGATGGGTCCAGCGGACCCACACTCGCGACGCCGGAAAAGGCCACCGCGTTGGATGAGAATTGCCCCTGGAATGGCTGTGTAAACGCGCCAGCACGCGCGCGAGAGAAGCTGTAGGGGCCGGCAATAGAGCCGAAGTTGGCCACGTCGTAGGTCAGCGAATAGCCGCCACGTACAGCAGTTTTTCCATCTCCGAAAACATCCCAGGCAAAACCCAGCCGAGGGCCGAAATCCCAGGGATCTTTGTGATATAGGCTGCTGATACCCTGGCCCAGGGTGACCAGGCCGCGACCCGGCAGAAAATTGGCTCCAAGATTATCGTGTTCGCCGAGCGCGCCGTTCAATTCCCAGCGCAGGCCCAGAGTCAGAGTCAGCCGCGGCCGTATCCGCCATTCATCCTGGCCGTAAAAACCAACGGACTTCTGGTAAAGGTGGCGATGGGTGTCGCCGAAGTTGCGGTCCGCGAGGTCCGCTTTTCCCAGCAGCAGTTGTTCGAGTTCGCCTACTGTACCCGTGTAATATCCAGCCACTAGCCCGGTCCTAGCCCGGTTGCGCAGGCTGTTGGTGTACGCGGTCTGGTAGTTGCCGCCAAACTTGAAGCTGTGGTTTCCCTTGACCCAGCTGAAGTGCTCAGACCAGTCGTAGGTCTGATCAGGCCGGGTGGTGATGGGATAGCCCTGCACTCCACCGATGTAACCGCCATATCCCAGGTTGTAAAGGTAGACATAAGGCACGCCCATATCGGCTGCGTCGAGCGGGCCTGTATCCACACCCAGACTCTTGGGATCCACCTTGTTGTTGACCGTAATGATCTGCGCGAAGCGCTGGAAGCCGAAGCGGCTCTCCAGAATCTTGTTATTCCCGATATTCAACGTATGGCTCACGCCCGCCATCTGGGTGCGGGACGGAGCTATCGAATTGAACAGGTTGGATGGGTTATTGCCTCCGGCAGGCAATCCAGCATAGGGCGGTGCGCTTTGCAGGCTGTCACCGAAAATGTAGCGGCCTGTAATCAGGTTATTGGCGTTGATGTGGTGGTCCACCTTCACCCCGAAACCATTCATGCTGTCGTTGGTCGGCGTCTTTAACACCAGGTTCCCGGTTGGCGAAGTGGGGAAATAAGCGAGCAGGGCCTCGCCTGCAGCCGTGGTCGTCAAACCGGCATTCGCGATGTCAGTCCGGGCGGTTGCGAGGTCAGCCGTCGAAATCACGCTCCGGTTGGTTACGCTCTCTGATTGGTAGCGCTGGCCTTCGTAATAAAGAAAGAAGAACGTCTTGTCCTTGATAATGGGCCCGCCAACGGTTCCGCCAAACTGCTGATTGCGGATGGCGGTGGCCACGCAGGGATCAGGAGTACCGCCGCAGCCTGAGTGCTTCGAGAAGTAGTTGATGGCGTCGGCGAAGCTGGTGTGCCGTACCCACTGCGCGGTACCGTGCCAGGCGTTGGTACCGCTCTTCATCACCATGTTGATGGGAGCGCCGCCCTTGACCCCGAACTCAGCCGAAGGCGTCTCCTGAACTCCGAGTTGCTCGATGGCCTCTGGAGGAAACAGGGTTGCTGGAATTCCCACGACTCCAGTCTGCCCCACTGACGAGTCGCCATAGTAGCGGTCATTGTTGTACAAACCGTCGATCAGATAATTGTTGGACGTTGTCCGGGCGCCGTTGATGCTGATGGCCAGAAAGCCTCCGCCCGGTGTGCGCTGCACTCCCGGGGTGATGGCCAGCAGGGAATTGAAGTCGCGCCCGTTCAACGGAACGCTTTCGATTTTGGCGTTGTCGACGTAGTTGTTGTTGTTGGAAGACATCTCCACCAGCGGAGCGGTCCCTTCCACTTCCACGGTTTCGTTGCGTTGACCAATCGTCAGCCTGAAGTTTGCTTGCACCGCAGTGCCCGCCAGAATCTCCACCGTCTGCACCGATGTCTTGAAACCCTGCGCCGAAGCGGTGACCTTGTATGTGCCGATGGGAAGTTCCGGAATGCGGTAGTTACCCTCGCCGCTGGTCACGCCGTTGCGGGTTGCGCCGGTGCCAACATTCACCGCAGTAACGGACACGCCGGCTACTACGGCGCCGGTTCCGTCCGTGATGTTTCCGGAAATATCTCCTGTAATTTTCTGGGCCGAAACAGGATGGCCCAAAAACGGGACCAGCAAAAGCAGAACACACAAGTATCCCCAAAACCGGTTCGACGCCATTCGGTTATCCCCCTCGACAATCAATGTCAGGCGAGCCGCGAAGTAGCGACGAGTCTAGCTGGCGTCGAGGCTCACTATCAAGATCAAAAAAACGCTTTTTCTGATATGACTAGTGGTCAATTCACATAACGTCGTTGAACTGTTTGGGGTTTACTTTTGCGCACGGAGAGAACGCTTCCAGATTTCTGCTCAAGCAAAAAAACTAGCTCAGCGGGGAATCGCTCATGCGGAAGCGGGTGCGGACATGTTCGGAAAGGAGTTCGATGGCGCCGCGGTTGGCGATGGGATCGGCTTGCGCCAGGTATTTCATGGCTTCCACCAGCAGGCGCTGGCCGTCCACATAACGCGGGTCTGAGGTGCGCTCACGGCGTTTGCGCCCTATGTTGGGAGGAACCGGGATCGTAAAAACCTTGGCCATGCAATTCGGGTATCCGGAGTCGATTTCTGAAAAGTTCCTCAACCAAACAAGGGTAGCGCAATTTCAGTATAACGCTGCGCTGGCGGTTTTCAGCCCCCAAATTGTCAAGATTTCGTCAGGACTTCCGGCTCTCTCTAGCTCTGCGTCGATATGAATTTGGTCTTGCCCGTGGTCTTGAGCTTGAAGACAGAGTCGGGGATTTTTTCGTTCATCTTGATATCCGAGTATTTCGCCAGGCGATAGTCGCCGGATGTGCCGAAGAAAAACTGCTGTTGCAGAGAAATTCCCCGGTTCGGGTCAATCCAGAGAACGATGTGAGCAACGTTATTGCGCACGTTGACCGTCTTGGGCACCAGGTCCAGTTTGGCGGCTGCGGTTCCGTCCACGGATTCGCTGCCCAAATACTTAACATCAAAGGACTTAAGCATGTCTTGTCCACTGCCGCCAAAGCCCAGCACCAGAAAACTCTCGAAGGCCTCTTTGTTTTTTCCCGTGTTATAGATCGTCACCTGATCGATTTTAGGCTGGTACACCTCGATCTTGGAGCCGTTGAAGAGCACATATTTCTGGTCCGGATCAGTGATGTCGGCGGCCATCTGGACTCCGTTATTTCCGGAGTGGCGGAAGTACACCTTCCCTTTTTGCTCTTCGTGTTCGTCCACTACTTTTTGATATTGGTCCCACACCACGCTGGCCTCGGTGGTGCGGAATTTTTCGGCGGCGCTGTCCATTTGGCCCAGAACTCGATCCAGGGCGGGGTCCGGAGTGGAACCGGCGGGGGCCGCGACTGCGAACACGGTCCCCAGGCAGACCAGCACCAGGGCCCACCGGCACGGTGACTGCACGCCGCATTTCATGGTTGCCTCGCGGGGCGAAACGGGAGTGGTGTGGCTACTCCTTTTGCACCCAGACCTTGTAAGTCAGCACCCGGCCCTGACGATCGCGTTGAGCTTCGTACCTTGTGATGCTTACTTCGCCGGCTATGGGTTCCACAATTCGCAGCAACTCGTGTCGCACCGCCGCGTCATCCGTCCCCGCGACCGCCGAACCTTCAATCTGATAAATGAATCCGCCGCCCGGCTCCGGAGTCACAACTACCCCGATTGGATGCGGATTGCGTTGCACCGGTTTATCGTGGAAGTCGATCCAAAATGGCGAGAGAAAGACGAACAGCAGAATGAGGGTGACCATCACGTCGTACTGCAGGGTGCCACGCTCATAAGACCACAGAACGAAGTCGCGGATTGTGCGCCAGATCCTGGACATGGGCACGGCAGACGTGCCGGCAATGCTCGTCGTCATCCGGGCTTCGGTCAAGTCTTTTCCGTTCAAATCGTCTCTAAGTCTAGGCTTTGGCCGCGTGAATTGGCAAACCGCTCGCCTTCGTCAGCTGATTGCGGGCTGGTCCGCTTCAATGTCGCTCCGGGCAGGTCCGCGCGGCCACATTAAACCCGGCCCCCGTGATGCACAACTAGAATTTCTTCGGCCGGATGCGATCCGCGCCCATGGCTGGTTGCAGCACCTCCGGGACCAGTACGCTGCCGTCGGCCTGCTGGAAATTTTCCACGATCGCCACCCAGGTGCGCCCCACCGCCAGTGCGCTGCCATTCAAGGTGTGGACAAATTCGGTCTTGTTCTTTCCTTCGGGGCGGTAACGAATGTTTGCCCGCCGCGCCTGGAAAGACTCGAAATTCGAGCACGATGAAATCTCCCGGAACAACTGCTGCCCCGGCAGCCATACCTCGATGTCATAAGTCTTGGCCGATGAGAAGCCCATGTCGCCGGTGGAAAGCGCGACCACGCGGTAATGTAAACCGAGCTTTTGCAGGACTTCCTCGGCGTCGTGCGTCAGCTTCTCCAGTTGCTCGTACGAAGTGTCGGGACGCGCAAATTTGACCAGTTCTACTTTCTGGAACTGGTGTTGCCGGATAATGCCGCGCACGTCTTTTCCATAGGAACCGGCCTCGCTGCGGAAGCAGGGCGTGTACGCGGTGAGCGAGAGCGGCAGGCGCGCTGCCTCGAGCACTTCGTCGCGGTAAAGATTGGTGACCGGAACTTCCGCGGTGGGAATCAGCCACAAATCCTTTTCGCCATGGGGGACGCGAAAAAGGTCGGAAGCGAATTTCGGCAACTGTCCGGTGCCATACATGGACTCGGAATTCACCAGGTAAGGCGGCAGCACCTCGGTGTAGCCGTGCTCGCGGGTGTGCAGGTCAAGCATGAAATTGGCCAGGGCCCGCTCCAGCCTCGCCCCCAGGTCCCAGTACACCGCGAAGCGCGCGCCGGAAAGCTTGGTGGCGCGTTCGAGATCGAGCACGCCCAGCTCTTCGCCCAGTTCCCAGTGCGGCTTGGGCGTGAAATCGAATTGACGCGGAGTGCCCCAGCGCCGGACTTCGACATTATCTTCGGGAGTCTTTCCCACGGGCACGCTTTGGTGGGGTAGATTGGGGATGCCGGTGAGAATGTTCTGCAGGCTGGCTTCGAACTCTTCCGCCGCCTTCTCGCGCTGCTGGATCTGCTCGCGCAATTCCTTGGTTTCGGAAATCTGCGCGCTGGCATCCTGGCCGCTCTTCTTCAGCCTGGCAATGTCCTCGGAGGCGCGGTTGCGCCGGGCTTTCATGGTCTCAGCTTCGGTGATGGCGTGGCGGCGCTCGGTGTCCACCTGATGAAAATCCTTCAGCACCTGGGCCGGGTCCATACCGCGCTGGCGCAGCTTTTCTTCCACCAGCGGCAGGTTGTCGCGCACGAAGCTGAGATCAAGCATGGGAGATAACTACTGTACCGAAAAAGAGGCAAGAAATGCACGCGCGCCATGGGTCTGCTCAGGCACGAACCACGTGGGGACAGCCGCCCTCGGCTGTCCGGCGGAGCAGCGCTCCGCATTCTGTCTGTAGCCGGCAACACCGGTCGAGCCTTGCTCGACTGGACAGCCGAGGGCGGCTGTCCCCACGTGGGCGTAGTGCACACTGGCAAATAGCCTTGGACCGGCACATCACAGGCTGTAAACTACACCGCGATGAAGCGCCCTCTCCTTTTCCGGACCATATTGCTCCTCTGTCTCGGCCTTGCCGGCGCGGGCTTCGGTTCCGCCTACAACGCTCGTCCCAAGCTGGTGGTGATTGTCGTCATTGATCAGTTTCGCGGCGACTATCTGGAGCGCTATCGCGACCAGTGGGGCGAAGGCGGTTTCCGGTTGCTGCTCGACCATGGCGCCGATTTCACCGACTGCAACTACGACTACGCCAACACCCGCACTGCGCCCGGGCATGCAACCCTGTTGACTGGGGCCTATACGAACGGCCACGGCATCATGGCCAACGAGTGGTGGGACCCAGCGAAGAAACGGCTGGTGACTTCGGTTGAGGACAGCGCGACAAAACTGGTCGGCATCAGCGGCGGCAGCACCGGCGCCTCGCCGCACAACCTGTTCGCGGACACCCTGGGCGACGAACTCAAACTCGCTACCCGGGGGAAGGCGCGAGTTTTCGGGATTGCGTTAAAGGACCGCGCCGCCATCCTGCCAGCTGGCTTCGCCGGCGACGGCGCCTATTGGATCGACCAGAAGACGGGAACCTGGATTACCTCCACCTACTTTCGCAGCGAGCTTCCGAAGTGGGCGCAGGATTTCAACAACAGCAAGCGGGTGGAGAAGTATCTGAACCTGGAGTGGAAAGACAGCAACGGCGAGGTTCTCCGCACGACCACGCCCAGCCAGGGGAAGGCGGGCAGTTTTTACGAACTGGTCGGCTCCACGCAGTTCGCGAATGACTACGAATTTGAATTCGCGCGCGAACTGATCACCTATGAAAAGCTGGGCACCGGCCCTGTCACCGATCTGCTGGTCATCAGCTTGTCAGCCAACGATATTCTCGGCCACCAGGTTGGGCCGGATTCCCCGGAGATGCAGGCTATGGCGCTTGCCATGGACCGGCAACTGGCAGGCTTCTTCGAGTTTCTGGGACACCAGATGGGGTTGGCCAATGTCTGGATCGCGCTCTCCGCCGATCACGGAGTGGCGCCTTTACCCACGGTGGCCGCCAGAATGCATTTGCCGGCGGCAGGTTTCTCCGCCGACAAAATGAAAGCGCAAGTGAATCACGCCCTGTCGGCCCGGTTCTCCCGTCCCGGCGAATATGTAAAAGATATTGACTACCCTGTGGCGTGGGTAAACTCAGACGCATTCGAAGCCGCAAAAGTGAAAGAAGATGACGCCGAACGCGCCGTGGGAGAGGCCCTCAAGCAGGCTGGCCTGCGCGCCTACTACACCCGTTCTCAGTTGGAGCGTGGAGACGTACCCAATACGGAAGCCGGTTTGAAGTATCTGCACAGCTACTCTCCACTGGGCGGATGGTACGTGCTGGGAGTCCCGGTCCCCTACACCATCGGCGTCACCAGCGGGACAGACCATGCGTCGCCCTATACCTACGATACTCACGTCCCCCTGGCTTTCTACGGCCTTCCTTTCCAGGCGGGAACCTACCGGACTCATGCCGAACCTGTGGACCTGGCGGTGACCCTGGCTTCTCTGCTCGGCATCAATGCTCCTTCGCATGCGACGGGGCGGGTGCTGACTGAGGCGCTGGCTCCGCCGCGGCGCGTCCCAGGCTCGGCCCATGGAGGCGAGCGGGAGGAGCGGAGCGCGCCTGACGTTGAGAAGCGTGGCTTCAGGCCGGCCGCCGGCTCAGGTGCTGACGCCTCCAACAACATGGTTGCGGTGAAGAAAGCTGACCGGACAGTTGTGGAGGGCACGCGATGACTTCTCCTGCCGCTCCGGCCCCTCCAGATCTTTCCGTGAGTGTTGCCGGTATTCAATTGAAGAACCCGATCATCGCGGCCAGCGGCACTTTCGGCTACGGCATTGAGTTTGAGGACGTGGTGCACCTCAGCAAGCTCGGTGGCTTTGTGGTGAAGGGACTCTCGGCCCAGCCCATGGCGGGAAATCCGCCTCCCCGTCTTTATGAAACCCCGGCCGGGATGCTTAACGCGATTGGACTGCAAAATATCGGTGCGCGCGCGTTTATCGAGGAGAGGCTGCCCAAGCTGCGCCAGATGAAAAATATCGTGGTCTTCGCCAACGTATTCGGTTACAGCCGGGAAGAGTACGAGCGCGCCATTGAGATCTTGAATGAAGGCGAGGACATCGCCGCCTATGAATTGAACGTATCCTGTCCCAACACGGTCTCCGGCGGCATCCACTTTGGCAGCGACCCGCATGCTCTGGATGAAGTCGTGAACACAGCGAAACGGGTGTCCCGGCGCCCGCTGATTGTGAAGCTTTCGCCCAACGTCACCAGCATCGCGCTGATGGCGCGCGTGGCTCAGGAAGCTGGGGCCGACGCCATCTCGCTGGTGAACACTTTCGTGGCCATGGCCATCGATCCTGAAACCCGCAAGCCCCGCATCGCGAATGTGACCGCCGGCTTGTCGGGCCCCGCCATCAAGCCGATTGCCCTGCGCATGGTTTACGACGCCTCGCGTGCGGTGAATATTCCCGTCATCGGGATGGGCGGAATCTCGACCGCCGCTGACATTGTGGAGTTCATGCTGGCGGGGGCGAGCGCGGTGCAGATCGGCACCGCCAGCTACTGGGACCCGGTGGCGACCGAGAAAATCGCCGGCGAACTGGAAACCTGGTGCGCGGAACGGCATATTGCGCGGGTGGCGGAATTGACCGGCGGCATGGTCATGGAATAGCAGTCGTCAGTCGTCAGTCTTCAGTCGTCAAGAAGAACACACCTTGCCAGCTCGGGCTGACGACTGGCGACTGACGACCGAATCACCTCGGCCACACTGCCAGAATCGCACCCATCGCCAGGTAGCACACCAGTTGGTAACCCGTGTTGATCAGGTATAGCTTGGTTGACTGGTTTCCGAATAGCTTGGCGGTGAGCTGTACCGTGGTCACAAATCCGAGCCAGACGGCAAAGCCGACCTTCATCCCGTACAAGACCGTGTTTACCGTCGTGATGTGAATGATCTTGGCCAGAACGAAGGCGGATACCAGACTGGCGACCAGGGAGAGGGTGTAGCTTTTGCTCGCGCTCTTGCGCATCTCGTCCATCCGCGCCTTGTCTTCGGGATCGTAGCCCATGGCGACCATCCAGGGGCGGGCGAAGAGCAGCGGCGAATACCAGAGAAAGCCAACTACCATGGTGGCAAGTGCGGCGACCAGCACTGGCCAGAGGTTGACGCTCATCAGGGTCATGTCATTGTTCTCCGTGAAGAGGGCATTCCGGGGAGCCATGGTACGCCGAGTTGGGCCGCAGGCAAACTGGAAACCGCCACTCATCGGAGAGCCGCGCCGCTGCTACTTTTCGCCGACCAAGTCATCTAATGGGTGTCGATATAATCAGGGGAGGAGTCTGAAAATTCCATGGCCAAAGCCACCTTTGCCGCGGGCTGTTTCTGGGGAGTTGAAGCCGCCTTCCGCCAATTGCCGGGGGTTACGGGAACCCGCGTTGGCTATACTGGCGGGCACTTCGCCAATCCGACCTACAAGGATGTTTGCAGCGATCGCACCGGCCACGCCGAGGCGGTCGAAGTGGAGTACGATCCCGCCAAGCTTTCCTACGAGAAGTTGCTGGAAGTTTTCTGGGAGAACCACGATCCCACCCAGCTCAACCGCCAGGGTCCCGACTATGGATCGCAATACCGCTCCGCCATCTTCTTTCACACTCCGGAGCAGGAAAACGAAGCCCGGTTATCCAAAGAGCAACTGGAGAAGTCGGGCCGCTTCAAGAAGCCGATTGTGACCCAGATCGTGCCGGCGGTGACGTTCAATGCCGCCGAGGACTATCACCAGCAGTATCTGGAAAAGCGCGGACTCGCGACCTGCCACATCAAGTAGCTGATAGGAAGACCCCGCCCCGTCTCTCCACCAACGGAGAGACCAGGGCGGGGCACCCCCGGCCCACGTCAGACATCCAGGTTCTCTTGCAGGCATCGATACATTCCCATATGCTGCGGTGCAGTCATGTCCCACGGTCCCGACCAACTTCTGCTGCAGCTTCTCGCCATCTTTGTTTCTGCGAAGGTGGTGGGAGAGTTGTTCGAACGAGTCAAGCTGCCGTCGGTCCTGGGCGAGATCCTGGCCGGAGCTGTTCTTGGCCCCTTTGCCATGGGCTGGATCAACCCCAGTGACACCATCAATTCCGTGGCGGAGATTGGCGCAATTTTTGTGCTGTTCAGCGCCGGCCTCGAAACCAGTCCGCAGGACCTGATCCGGGTGGGCCGCAAGGCGCTGCTGGTGGCCGTAGCCGGCATCGTTGTTCCCTTCGCTCTCGGATTCGCTTACATGAAATGGCGCGGCGACGCTTCCAGCGAGGCTGTTTTCGTGGGTGCGGCCATGGTGGCCACCAGTGTGGGAATCACCGCTCGCGTGCTGGGGGACCTGCATGTGATGGCGACGCGCACCGCGAAGATCATTCTGGGGGCGGCCGTCTTCGATGACATTCTGGGCATGGTGCTTCTGGCGGTTGTGGCTGGTCTCGCGTCCAGTGGCGGACTGGAGTGGGTGCATCTGGGCGTCCTGGTTGCCGAGGCAGCGACCTTCGCCCTGTTCATGATCTTCGTGGCGCCGCATATTGTGCGCAAAATCCAGCCGAAGATGGACCGGTTGTCCACCCAGCATGCTCCACTGATTGTTGCCCTGGGTCTCTGCCTGGCGCTTTCGTGGCTCTCGGCGAAAATCGGCATGGCTGCCATCATTGGCGCTTTCTTCGCCGGCCTGATGTTTGCCGACTACGCTCCTGGCTGGAACCTGCGGCCGCGGGTGGGAGGCATCACGGAGTTTCTGGCGCCGTTCTTCTTTTTCACCATCGGCGCGCGCCTCAACGTGCACCTCTTCACGGGAAATATCTTGATGACTGCGATTGTAATTTCGTTGCTGGCCATCGTTTCCAAGGTGGCCGGATGCGGGCTGCCGCTTTGGCGCGAGGGATGGCGGGGAGCGCTGCAGGTGGGCGTGGGCATGATGCCGCGTGGGGAAGTCGCGTTGATCGTCGCGCTGGTGGGATTGCAATCGCAGATCGTGCTGCCCTCCACGTATGCAATTGTCGTGTTCATGACTGCGGTGACCACGATCCTGGCGCCACCCGTGTTGCGCTATCTGTTTCGCGGCGAGATGAAAGCAGCGTAGGTCCACGTGGGGACAGCCGCCCTCGGCTGTCCGGTCGAGCCGGGCTCGACATCGTTTTTCCGATTCGAGAGATAGCGGAGCTTCGCTCCGCCGGACAGCCGAGGGCGGCTGTCCCCACGCGGTCTCCGGTTATAATTCTCCGTTCCGTTCGTGAGGAGATTTCATGACTCTTGCAGGCCGGGTTGCGCTGGTGACGGGTGCGTCGCAAGGCATCGGCCGGGCTTGCGCCCTGAGGCTCGCCCACTCCGGGTCCACTCTTGCGCTGGCCGCGCGTAACCAGGAAAAGCTGCAGGAACTGGCAAGTGAAATCACCGCCGCGGGAGGCGCCGCTACGGCTTTCCCCCTGGACGTCAGCGATGAAGAGCAGATCAAGGCCACATTCAAGTCCGTGATCGCCCAGTTAGGCAAGATTGACATTCTGGTGAACAATGCCGGCATTACCCGCGACCAACTTGTCATGCGGATGAAGCGCGCCGACTGGGATGCCGTCCTCAATACCAACCTGACCTCGGCCTATCTCTGCACCCAGCAGGCGATCACTTCGATGCTCAAGCAACGCTGGGGCAGGATCATCAACATCACTTCGATTTTCGGCCAGACCGGGCAAGCCGGCCAGGCCAACTACTCAGCGTCAAAGGCCGGGCTGATCGGACTGACCATGGCCATCGCCCGAGAAGTCAGCTCGCGAAACATCACCTGCAACGCCGTCGCTCCGGGTTTTATCGAGACCGCGATGACTTCCGGACTGGGCGACGAGTTCAAGCAGAATGCGGTGAAGATGATCCCACTTGGCCGTGTGGGTACGCCCGAAGAAGTGGCGAGCGCGGTGGCGTTTCTGGCGTCGGAAGAAGCTGCGTATATTACCGGACACGTGCTGAACGTGAACGGCGGCATGTTGATGGGCTAGAAGAGACTCGAAGAGAGAAGAGAGAAGAGTCCCCGACCGGAGCGGAGCGCGAGCGAGCGCAGTGGAGGGACTGCTTTTGGCTCGCTCGCCACATAAGAAGTTCAAGGAATGATGGCGTGGCCAATCCCAGACTCACCCTGAAGCAGGCGGAATCGCCTGCCCATATCTCTCAGGCTCGCGAGCTTTTTCTGGAGTATGCTGAATCGCTCGGCTTCAGCCTGTGCTTTCAAAGTTTTGACCAGGAACTTGCGGGCCTTCCTGGAGATTACGCTCCTCCGGACGGCCGCTTGCTGCTGGCTGAATACCGAGGCGACCTGGCCGGTTGCGTCGCGCTGCACAAACTCGAATCCGGAATCTGCGAGATGAAGCGGCTTTACCTTCGCCCGCAACTTCGGGGCCGGGGCGTGGGACGCGCACTGGCCGAAGCCGTGATCGCCGAAGCGCGGACCATCGGATACCGTAAGATGCGGCTAGATACAGTCGCGCCCGTGATGCCGAACGCCGTAGCCATGTATCGTCGGCTGGGATTCGTGGAGATCGAACCCTATCGCCCTAATCCGATTGAAGGGGCGCTGTATATGGAATTGGCCCTTTAGAAAGCGAGGCGGGACGCCCGCGCGACAGCCGGCGATATGCCGGCGCTACGAGGAACCTCAACATGAAAGTGGCCTGCTTATTTCTCTCTCTCGTATTTTCGATTTCGAGCTTTGCAGCTACCAGTAAGAACGTCTCCTACAAGAGTGGCGATGACACCGTGCAGGGCATCCTGTACACGCCGGAGGGGAAAGGCCCGTTTCCGGCGCTGGTAGTCATTCACGAGTGGTGGGGGCTGAATGACTGGGTCAAGGAACAGGCCTCTCGACTGGCCGATCAAGGTTATGTGGCTCTGGCGATCGATCTCTACCGGGGAAAAGTGGCGACGACGCCGGACGAAGCTCATGAAATCATGCGCGGCGTTCCGGAAGACCGGGCGGCGCGCGACCTGCATGCGGCAGTTGAATTTCTGAAGTCGCAATCGAACGTGAAGCCGGACCGGATTGGCTCCATCGGCTGGTGCATGGGCGGCGGATACTCGCTTGATGTAGCTCTGCAGGAGCCCACATTGGCCGCAGCCGTCATCAACTACGGCCACCTGGCTGCGGATGCGGCCTCCCTCAAGAAGATTAACGCTTCAGTACTGGGCATCTTTGGCGCACAGGACCGCGGTATCCCGGTGGATGACGTAAAGAAGTTCGAGCAGGCGCTCAAACAACAGGGGAACAAAGTGGAAATTGTGATTTATCCTGATGCCGGGCATGCCTTTGAGAATCCCAACAACAAGACCGGCTACCGCGCTGCCGATGCTGCCGACGCATGGAAGCACACCACCAGATTCCTGGCCGGCACGCTGAAAAGGTGATCAGGACCAGCCAAAAAATGGTGGGCTGCAGTAATGCATTACCATTCCGCGGTAATGGCGACTGCCGCCGGGCGGAAATCGCTGTGTACTCCATCACCAGTTGTGGTGCAACGAAATTCCTCTTGCCAACAGGTACTACTCTGGTTACTATGCACGTCATCCTTGGGGGTCTGCTTTGGTTGCTTTCTCTATGAATATCGGCGAGACCATCCGAAACTACCGGCTGCAAAAAGGTATGTCCCAGGGGGACATTGAAAAGCGCACCGGCCTGCTGCGCTGCTACCTGTCGCGGGTGGAGAACGGCCATACCATTCCGTCGCTCGATACCCTGGCCAAGATTGCCGGGGCCATGGAAATCGCGCTGTCCCAGTTCTTTTCCGAGTCCGGACACAGCAACGGCTCCAAGAACCTTCCGCAATTGTCCGATGATGAAGTCCGCTTCCTGAGCCAGATTCGCCGCTACGCCGTGAGCCTCAACGACAGCGACCGCAAGCTGGTGCTGGCCATGGTCAGGAAGATGGCGGCGAAGTAAAGGCAGCTGCTAGCTGCTAGCTCCTGGCTTCTAGCTCTTGGCCTGGAATTTCAGGATTTTTCAAAGAATTATCGCTCAATTCCTGCCGCGTAACCGCTGTCCACCGTGGAAAGATTGGCATTTTGGTTTACCAGCCAGAAGCTAGCAGCCAGAAGCTAGAAGCCGCCTTTGGGTACTTTCGTTCTATCCCTTTTGTGGCCAACGGGAATCTCGTTCCGGGGCGGGCCTGCCCCTAGACTGTCTGTGGAGAATCCCGGGTGACCATCGACGAAGAACTGACCGTGCTCGATACGCAGCTGCGCCGGCTGAAGATTGAGTACGAGATTTATTTCAGCAATCCGGCCAAGCGCCCCCCTACCGACGTGGAATGGAAAGTGCTCTCCCTGCTGCGCAAATTCAGCGACGGCGGGCGCATGAGCTTTTCGCAGCGCTTCCGCTACAACGAAATCGCGCAACGCTATGCCATTTACAGCGATCTGTGGCGCAAGAAGAATCGTATTCGTGAGGAAGGCTACCGCCGCCCCCAGGACGCGCTGCTTTCGGTCCAGGGCGTTCGTGTGGAGGAGCATGAGCCGGAACACAAAGTTTACGGGGTAGGCCACGCAGCTGCGGCCGCCGCGGCGACCGAGGCGGCCGAAGCCAAGCCTTTCAGCATGCAGTGCGGCGACGCCCGCGCCGAACGCGATAAGGTGCAGAAACTCTACCAGGCACTCACCGATGCCAAGAAGAGATCAGGCGAAGCCGTCTCCGGCAACCTCGACAGTTTTGCTTCGTTCGTACAGAAGAAGACCGAACAGATTCGCAAGCAGTACGGCTGCGAGCTGGTCGAATACACGGTCGAAATGCAGAGCGGCCAGGTAAAGCTGAAAGCCAAGGCGAAGACTTAGTCGTTGGCCATTGATCATTGGCCGGTGGTCGTTGGCCCTGCCTGCACGGCTTCCTGCCAGGCTGCGTCCCCTGAGTTCTATCTAGGTTCCACATGGCCTCGGGCATGCTGAAAATTTCCGTCTAGTCCAACGACCAACGACCAAGGGCCAACGACTGCTGTTAGAATTTCTCCCTGCCGTTTCCAGGCACATTCCCATTTCATTCGAGGGCTGCCATGTCCGCGACCCAGACCAAGATCCAGCGTGCCATCCTCAGCGTGACCGACAAGACGGGGCTGGTGGAGTTTGCCCGCAAACTTGCCGGCATGGGCGTGGAACTCATTTCAACCGGAGGCACGGCGAAGTTGTTGCGCGACTCCGGGATCGGCGTGAAGGACATTTCCGAGTTGACTGGATTTCCCGAGATGCTCGACGGGCGGGTCAAGACGCTGCATCCCAAGGTGCACGGAGGCATCCTGCACCGGCGCGAGATGGCTTCTCACCGCAGCGCCGTCGCCGAACACGGCATTCAGCCAATCGACATGGTGGTGGTCAATCTTTATGCCTTCGAGAAAACCGCGGCCAAGCCGGGCGTACCCTTTGAAGACCTGATCGAAAATATCGATATTGGCGGACCGTCGATGATCCGCTCCGCGGCCAAGAATTTTCAGGATGTTGCGGTCGTCACCTCGCACGCTGATTACAACGCGCTGGCTGAAGAGATGGCCGCGTCGGGCGGAGCGCTCTCCGCGGCTACCAAGTGGCGACTCGCCCAGAAGGCATTCGCTACCACGGCCGCCTATGATTCGGCCATCGCTTCCACCCTGGAGCGGGTCAGCGCCAACGGCCATTTCGAGTTTCATCCTGAGGCTGGCTTTCCCCAGAATCTTCTCCTCTCCTTCAGCAAGATCATGGACCTGCGCTACGGCGAAAATCCTCACCAGAAAGCTGCCATGTACAGCGATGGTTCGGGGAGCGGCGTGGCCAACGGCCGCCAGATCCAGGGCAAGGAACTTTCCTACAACAACATCGTGGATTTGCAGGCGGCCTGGGACCTGGCCCAGGAATTTGATGAGACCGTGTGCGCCATTATCAAGCACACCAATCCGTGCGGCACTGCCACCGGCAAGAGCCTGGCTGAGGCGTACCGGAAAGCGTTGGAGTGCGATCCCGTTTCGGCCTTCGGCGGCGTGATCGGAGTGAATCGTGTGGTGGATGGCGAGGCCGCGGCGGAGATGGCCAAGCTCTTCCTCGAGGTCATCGCGGCTCCCGGCTTCGACGATGCCGCCAAAGCCAAATTCGCCGCCAAGAAGAACCTGCGCCTGGTGGAAATCAGCCACTCGCCGCAGAAATGGGTGCTGAAGAATGTGTCCGGCGGCATACTTATGCAGGACGCCGACGCTCGGGTGCTCCAGGAATCCGATCTCAAGGTAGTTACCAAACGACAGCCCACGCCGGAGGAGAAGCGCGCCCTGCTATTTGCCTGGAAGGTTTCCAAGCATGTGAAGTCGAACGCCATCCTTTACGCCCGCGACGGGCAGACCGTAGGCGTTGGAGCGGGCCAGATGAGCCGGGTGGATGCCTGCAAGATCGGCGCCATGAAGGCGGTGCTGCCGCTGCAGGGAACGGTGGCCGCGTCCGACGCGTTCTTCCCTTTTCCCGACGGAGTAGAGGAAATCGCCAAGGTCGGCGCGACGGCGATCATTCAGCCCGGCGGGTCGGTGCGCGACCAGGAGGTCATCGAAGCCGCCGACCGGCTGGGACTGGCCATGATCTTTACCGGTGTCAGGCACTTCCGGCACTAGTATTTTTGATTGTGCTTTTAGCAAGTGTCATCCTGAGCGGAGGCGTCGCATTCGCTTGCGAATGCGATGCTGCAGTCGAAGGACCCCTAGCAGCTGGCGGTACTGCTGTTATGAATGGAACGTGGGGGACGTCGTGCGTGAGAGGTCGGCAGCGCGTTTGTGGTGCTCATAGGGGTCCTTCGACTCCGTAGCGCCTTCGCTGCGCGAAGCCGCTACTTCGCTCAGGATGACAGGGCTAAACAGTTCTTTACAATCCGTCAATTCGGACGTCCTACAATTCGGCAATCCTGCTAGTCCCTGTACTTCCGATCATTACCGGCCCGGTTCCGTGCCGTCCTTTTTCACCCCCTTGCGCCAGCACGGTTTACAATATGAAAAGCACCCGCCGGCAGCGGTTCGGCATCCAATCGCTATGCTTCGGGAGGCCGAAGGTTCTCGATGAAAAGTATTTATTGCGCTCTTATTCTCTTGCTGGCCGTCCCTGCCATTTCCGCGGAGCAGACTCCGGCTGCGGATTCCAAATCAGCCCCCGCGTCCGCGCCCCGCAAGCTCGATAAGGCGGCGGCGTATTACCACTACACCCTGGCTCATATGTACGAGGAGCAGGTGGCGGTGTACGGCCGCAGCGAGCTGGCCAACAAAGCCATCGAGGAATACCGGCTGGCGATCGATGCCGATCCTACTTCCGAGTATCTGACTTCGGCGCTGGCTGAGCTCTATGCCAAGACCGGCCGCATTCGGGATGCTGTCCTCGAAGCCCAGGACATCCTCAAGCGCGACCCCAACAATCTAGAGGCCCACAAGCTTCTGGGCCGGATTTACCTGCGCTCTCTGGGCGACGTTCAGGCAGGGCAGGGTTCCCAGAACGTTCTCAAGCTGGCCATTGACCAGTACGAACAGATCATCAAGATCGAACCCGAGAATGTTGACGATCATCTTCTGCTGGGGCGCCTCTACCGGCTGAACAATGACCTGCAGAAGGCCGAGGGGGAGTTCAAGACCGCGGTCAAGCTGAATCCGGATTCGGAAGAAGCGGTGACCACGCTGGCTTACCTCTACAACGAAGAAGGCGATACGGCTCGCGCCGGCGAAGTGCTGAGTTCCATCCCGGATGCGTCTCGCTCCGCCAAACTCTACGCGGCTCTCGGATACACCTACGAACAACAGAAACAGTACAAGAACTCGATCGCCGCCTACCGCAAGGCGATTGAGCTCGACCACGACTATCTGGACGCCATCCGCGGCCTGGCCCAGAACCTGATGAATGACGGCCAGACAGACGCCGCGCTGGAGCAGTACAAGATCATCGCCGACGCGAATCCAGAGGACGCGCAGACCTACCTCCGGATGGCCGAAATCTACCGCAAGAGCGGCAAATTCGACCTCGCGCTGGACAGCCTGAAGAAGGCCGGATCGATGGTGCAGGACTCGATCGAGGTCCCTTACAACATAGCCGCGGTGTACCAGGCCCAGGGCCGCTACGACGAGGCCATCCAGGTATTGCAGGAACTGCTCAAGAAGACGGAAAAGACCGACAATAGTTACACCCAGGCCGAGAAAAATAACCGATCCGTCTTTCTGGAACGGCTGGGGACGATCTATCGCGACAACAAGAACGATTCCCAGGCCATTGAGACTTTCAGAAAGATGCTGGCGCTGGGCGACGAAAATGCCGAACGCGGCTACCAGCAGATCATCGATACCTACCGTGAAGCCAAGCAATGGCAGCAGGCAACGGACACCGCCAAGGAAGCGGTGCAGAAGCTGCCCAATAATCGCAGCCTGAAGATGGTGTATGCGGCCCAGCTCTCCGACATGGGCCAGGCAGATGCCGGATTGCAGCAGGTCAAAGCTCTGCTCAAGGGCACGCCGGAGGACCGCGACGTTTACATTACGCTCTCCCAGATGTACAGCCGCCTGAAGCGCTGGCCCGAGGCCGAGGCAGCCCTGGACAAGGCTGAACAGCTCTCGAGCAAGGACGAAGACAAGCAGTATGTGTACTTCCTGCGCGGTTCGACCTACGAACGCGAGAAGAAATATGATCCAGCGGAAGAAATGTTCCGCAAAGTCCTGGCGGGCGACCCCCAGAACGCGACTGCGCTTAACTATCTCGGCTACATGCTGGCCGACCGCGGGGTCAAGCTGGACGAGGCTCTCGGATTGATCAAGAAAGCAGTCGATCTCGATCCCGCGAACGGCGCATACCTCGATTCGCTGGGCTGGGCCTACTTCAAACTGGGCAAATATGAGTCCGCGGAAGATACGCTGATCAAGGCATCGCAGCGCATCGGGACCGATCCCACGGTGCAGGACCATCTCGGTGACCTTTATCAGAAGACCGGCCGCCTCAAGCTTGCCGCAGCCCATTGGGAGCGCGCGATTGCGGAGTGGAACAAGACTGTGGCCGCTGAAGTTGACCAGAACGACCTGGCCCGGGTGCAGAAAAAACTGGAATCCGCCAAGATGAAGCTGGCCAAGGAAGACTCAGACAACAAATAGCCCAACAGAGACAGTGTGGGGACGGGTCTTCGACCCGTCTGGGCCGAGCGCAAGCTCGGCTTTCTTTTTGTATCCTGATGAATCTCTACCGAGGCCCACCCTTGTCT
>CAWCPY010000048.1:0-22991 GCA_963797385.1 Terriglobia bacterium | reverse complement strand
TCACCCGGAGTGGCGGGTCCGGCGGCGGCCTGAGGAACCACGACTGAACTTCCATCAAGAAATCGCACTACGGCGGGCACATGGAAGACGTGCTGATCGAAACCGGCAAAGAAAAATGCACGGTTGCGTTTGATGGGGCCGCCCAGGGTAAAACCGAACTGCTGTTGTTGATCGTGGGGCTTGAAGTCCATGAAAGGATGCTGGGCCGCCATGGCGCTGTCCTTGAAGAAATAGAAATCGGTTCCGTGCAGGCGGTTTGAGCCCGATTTTGTGACCACATTCACCACTGCACCTCCGGCGCGCCCCAGGTCGGCGCCATAGGTGTTGGAGGAGACGCGGAACTCCTGGACCACTTCGTTGGAGAACTGGTAGGGTGCGCGATAGCGGCCGCGGGCCTGTCCGAAAAAGGCATTGTTGTTGTCGCCGCCGTCCACCAGATAGCTGGACTGGTAGCCGCGGATGCCGCCAAAGGCGAGGTCGCCGTTCGCGCCCGAGGTGAGCCCGCGCGGATCGCGCGTCACTCCCGGAGTGAGCAGCGCGAGATCGGTGTAACGCCGTCCGTTGAGGGGAAGTTCGTTGATCGCCTGTTCGTCGATCAAGGTCGAAATGCCGCTGGGCTGGCTTTCGACCATCGGCGGCTCCCCTGAAACCGTAACTGTTTCGCTGGCCCCGGCAACGGACAGTTTGAACGTTAGCTCGGTGGTGCCGCCCACGTCCACCGACAGTCGAGGAGTTGTCTGCGGCGACATTCCGGGCGAGTCGGCGCGCGCGGAATATTCTCCCGGCGGGAGCAGGTCGAAGGCAAAGCGGCCATTGATGTCGCTGGTGGTGGAGTAGCGGAAGTTGGTGGCGGCGTTCACCAACACAACCGCGGCGGCGCCGATCCGGTCCCCGGCGCTGTCACTCACGGTCCCGCGGATCGCTCCCGTGGAAGTATCCTGGGCCATCACTGCCGTGGCCAGAAATAAGATGGAAAGAAATGAGAAATAACTCCTGGCGCTCGACATTGACTCGCCCCCGCGTGAATCGAATGGTGGACGAATCCGGACTGGAGAAAGGGACTTGCTGGGTATATCACGCGCGGGGGACGCCGTCTGTGACGGGCAAACATCTTTTGAAAGTTGTCCCGCGCCGGGAAACCGGTTGAAGCATTCCGGTTCGAAACTTTGGTCCCGCCACCTGCCATCAGGCAACAGGGCCCTTCGACAGGTGTTATCCGGAAACAGCTGTCGAATGTTTGTTGGGTTGTACGTTCCTGATTCGGGAAGAGTTATGTCGAGTCTGGCCCCCGGCCATCTTGCTCCGGGTTGCGTTGCCCGAGTATGATGCAGCGTTTATGACTGCCAAAATATCTCCACGTCCATCGACTCTGCACGAAAAGTCGCAACTGATGTCGGCCTCGGAAATTGAGCGTACCCTGGTTCGCCTGGTGCATGAGATCATCGAGAAAAACAATGGCGCCGAGGACCTTGGCCTGGTGGGAATTCGCCGGCGCGGCGTGCCCCTGGCGCAACGCCTGGGCCAGATGATTACACGCATTGAGAAGACCCCGGTTCCCGTCGGCACTCTGGACATCACTCTGTATCGCGACGACCTGTCCACCCTGGGGCCGAAGCCAGTGGTGCAGAAAACCGAGATCGGATTTCCCATTGGCGGCAAAAACATCATCCTGGTGGATGACGTTCTCTACACCGGCCGCACCATTCGCGCCGCGCTGGACGCGTTGTTCCGCGAAGGGCGCCCCAAGCGGGTGCAGTTGTGTGTGCTGATTGATCGTGGCCACCGCGAATTGCCCATTGAGGCCAGGTTTATCGGACGCAAGGTGCAGACCTCGGACCGGGAAATTATCGAAGTAAAACTGCGCGAGGTGGATGACGCGGAGAAAGTTCTGCTGGTCGAACGTCAAGACTGATCGACTCGACGGGATATCTCATTCACCCGTTGGTCATCCACGACAATTCTGGCGAGTCATATTCTGGCAAACATGAACCAAGCTGCTCGCGGCTCCCTGCTGGGCATCGAACATCTCGGAGCAGAGAACATCCTGGGCCTGCTCAAGCTGGCCCGGCGGATGAATCCGCTCAAGCCGCGCCCTTTGCTGCGGGGCAAACGCGTCCTGCTGCTGTTCTACGAAGCCTCCACCCGCACCCGCAGCTCCTTTGAAATCGCCGCCAAGTCGCTGGGCGCCATGACCACGCTGGTGCTCTCCAGTGGTTCGAGCATCGAAAAGGGCGAGTCGCTGCTGGATACCGGCTACACCCTGCGGGCGGTGGGCGCGGACGTAATCGTCGTCCGGCATCCCCAGGCCGGCGCGGCGGCGCTGATGGCACGGTATCTCGACATTCCGGTGATCAACGCCGGCGATGGCATGCATGAGCATCCTTCGCAGGCGCTGCTCGATGCCTACACCATCCTGCGCCACAAGAAAGCGCTGAAGGGATTGCAGGTGGCGATTGTCGGCGATGTCTATCACAGCCGCGTGGCCCGCTCCGCCATTCACCTGCTCAGCAAATTTGGAGTTCGCATTGCTCTCTGTGGGCCGCCGGAGTTCCTGCCCGAAACCGCGACCAGCCTGGCGCCGGGGCTGCGCATCGCGCATACGGTGGAGGATGCGGTCCACGGCGCCGACGTGATCATGACCCTGCGAGTGCAGAAGGAGCGTCTGGCGGGAACGAAGATCAGTTTGCAAGATTACGTGGCCCGCTACCAGATGACCATGGCACGGCTGAAGCTGGCCAAAAAGGACGCCATGCTCATGCATCCTGGACCGATTATTCGCGGGCTAGAGTTGACCTGGGAAGTAGCGGACTGTCCGCAGTCGGCGATTGTGGAAGAAGTGCGGAATGGAGTCCCCGTGCGCATGGCGATCCTAGCGAGGGCGTTGGGCAGAGCGCGATGAGGACCTAATTCCGCCACGGAGGCACAGAGACACAGAGAAATTCTTTTGGTTTTCGTCCAGTTGGTTTGCTTTTCTCCGTGGCTTTGTGTCTCCGTGGTAGTGGTAAAAGACCGTTGTCTGGAAGGGCGATTTGAGTTCAAAGAGAGAAAATTACAGCCTGCTGATCAGAGGCGGACGGCTTATTGATCCAGCTGCGAAGATCGATGCGCCCATGGACGTTCTGCTGCGCGACGGACAGGTGGCTGAGATCGCGCCGCCGGGCAAAACGCGCGGCACCGCCCACGATAAGTTCGATGCGCGCGGGCTGGTCGTCGCTCCCGGCTTCATCGATCTGCATGTTCACTTGCGCGAACCCGGCCAGAGTTACAAGGAAACTATTGCGACCGGCACGGCAGCCGCCGCTGCCGGCGGATTCACATCCGTGTGTTGCATGCCCAACACGCAGCCCGTCATCGACTCGCCGGAGTGGGTCACCTGGCTGCAACAACCGGAGCGCGGCGCGGTGGTGAACGTGTTTCCCATCGCTGCCGCGACTCATGCCAGCAAGGGAGCGGTGCTGACCGACTTCCGGGCTCTGCAACGGGCCGGCGCGGTGGGCGTCAGCGATGATGGCAAGCCCATTCTCAACGACAGCGTCATGCGCGAGACCATGCGCCTCTCTTCCGAAATCAATCTTCCGGTCATTCAACACGCCGAAGATACCCGCATGACCGATCGCTGCTCCATGAACGAAGGCCCGACCTCGTTTCGCCTGGGCCTGCGTGGGATGAAGGCGGCGGCGGAGGCTTCGGTGGTGGAACGGGATGTGCAACTGGCGCAGCAGTTCACCGGAGCACGCCTGCACGTGGCCCATCTTTCGACCGCGGACGCGCTGAAGGCGGTGCGCCGGGGAAAGCGCAGCAAGTCGAATGTTACTTGCGAAGTGACGCCGCATCACTTCGCGCTGACCGACGTGGACGTCGGCGAGTACGACACCAACTTCAAGATGAATCCGCCGCTGCGGTCAGATTCCGACCGCGAAGCCATCCTGGTGGCGCTGGCCGATGGCACGGTCGATGCGATCGCCACCGATCACGCTCCTCACGCGCCCCACGAAAAAATCATCGAGTTCGAACGCGCGGCTTTCGGCATCACTGGCCTCGAGACCGCCCTCGGCCTCGCCATCACTCATCTTCACCGCGGACACAAGATTCCTCTTAGCAGGATTATTGAGCTCTTCACTTCCGGCCCGGCGCGCGTCTTCAGCTTGAGGGGGCGGGGAACTCTGGTTCGCGGCAGCCATGCTGATGTAACTATCTTCGATCCTCAAAAGCGCTGGACGTTTGACGCGGCCAAGTCACACTCTCGGTCGCACAATTCTCCGTTTGGTGGTGCGCAACTGACGGGGAAAGTGGTGGCGACAATCGTGGGCGCGCGGATTGTGTACCGGGCCGAATAAGCGATGTGGGCGCGAGCGTCGCGCTCGCGCGGAACTATTCATCACTGCGCCTCACTATTGAGTGAACAACCTAGTGACACTCCTGAGTTTGTGCGCTATCGTCCTGCCATGAAAAGAGCTTTCGTATTCTTTGCCGCAATATGTATGGCATCGCCTTTTGCCCGACCGCAGACGATTTCACCAGAGTCTGAGGTGAGCGAGCGGCAGATGAGCACCGACGAGGCAGCGATCCGGCAGATATCGGAAGACTGGATCAGGTTCTATAACGCTGGGGAACCGGCGAAGGTTGCAGCGTTGTACACCGATGACGGCTACTACCTTTCGGCACACATTCTGGCCCAGGGGACGCAGGCGATCCAGGTTTATTGGGAGCGCGGTATCAAAGCGGGCGGGCACATCGACTTCGTAAAGCTGTTGACGCTCTACTACGCTGGAGACCTTGGCTATTTTGCCGGCACCTATCAGGCCACCAACGCCGCTGTGACGGTCGATGGGCGCGTTTTGATAGTACTGAAGAAGGTGAATGGCAGATGGCTGATGGCGGCGCATGAGACGGTAGTGCGCGACCAGCCGCAATGAGTCGAGATTCCTGCTTGAGTGTTGAACGGCAGTATCGACGCTGTCATGTCCGAAACAGGTCGGCTCACGCCCAGATTGCGATCACCGGAGTGGACAGGTCATGCACCACACGGTGGTGGCCGCGCACGAGCGAGGACCTCGCGCCTACACTAAAATCCCCATCCTCTTCCCCACCCGCTTCAGCACCTCCAGCGCCTGCTGCAGTTCATCTTGGGTATGAGTCGCCGCCATGATCGTTCTGATGCGGGCCTTGCCTTCGGGCACTGTCGGAAAGGCAATGCCCGTACCCAACACACCTTCCTTGAACAGCTCGCGGGAAAAATCCATGGTGAGTTTGCCGTCGCCGATGATGATTGGAGTGATGGGCGTTTCGCTGGCGGGTGTGGTCTTGCCTCCGATATCGAAGCCAAGCAGGCCCAGTTCCCTCTTCCAGAAACGGGTGTTCTCCCAGAGTTTCTCGATGCGCTCAGGCTCGTTTTCGAGGACGTTGAAAGCGGCGATGCAGGTGGCGGCCACCGAGGGCGGATGCGACGTCGAAAACAAAAACGGCCGGGCGCGGTGGTAGAGAAAATCGATCAGGTCGCGAGTGCCGCAGACGTAGCCCCCGAGCGCGCCGATCGCTTTGGATAGCGTTCCGACCTGGATATCCACGCGGCCGTGGACTTTGAAATGATCGACTGTCCCCCGGCCGTTGCGGCCCAGCACGCCGGAGGCGTGCGCGTCGTCGACCATCATGATGGCGCCGTACTTTTCCGCCAGGTCGCACAACGCGGGCAGCGGGCCGATATCGCCGTCCATGGAGAAGACGCCGTCGGTGATCAGCAGGCGCTTGCCGGGCTGGTCCTTGATGCTGGCTAACCGCTCTTCCGCCTGGGCGATGTTCTTGTGTTCGAAGACCAGAATCTTGGCGCGTGAGAGACGAGCACCGTCGATGATCGATGCATGATTCAACTGGTCGGAGATGATGAAGTCCTCTTTACCCAGCACTGCCGACACGGTGCCGGCATTGGCCGCGAACCCGGACTGGAAGACCACGCAGGCTTCGACGTTCTTGAAACGGGCGATCTCTTTCTTCCAGCTCCATGTGAATTTTCATGGTGCCGGCGATGGTGCGCACCGCCCCTGATCCCACGCCGTATTTGCGGGTGGCCTCGAGCGCGGCCTCGCGCAGCTTGGGGTGCGTGGTCAGGCCGAGGTAATTATTCGAGGCCAGGTTGATGACCTTCTTGCCGTCGAAGGTGCATACCGCAGCTTGCTCGTCATCGAGCACGCGCAGGCGGAAGTGCGTGCCCTTGGCTTTGAGATCGTTGAGTTGATCGCTCAGGTAAGAAAGCGGGTTGGAACGGGCCGTGCTGGTTGCCATCTGGATTTCTCCGATTGCTGCTGGTTGCTACCAGTCTAATACCGGTTGGGGATTCAGGAACCAGTTTGCAGTTGGCGGTTCTCAGATGTCAGTTGAGCCAGAGATTCAAGATTGGGTACTTCGAGGTCTGGTTGGGCGGAGGCGGTTTTGGCGGCGCCAGCCCCGGGACGGGGCGATGGGCGGTTTACCCAGACGGTTTTTATTCCGAGAGATTGGGCGGGGAGTACGTCGTGATAGAGACTTTGGCCGACGTGCAGCCACTGGCTGGGGAGTACTCCGGTGCGTTGCTGAGCCAGTTTGAATATCTGCAACGACGGTTTGTAAGCCCGCGCCTGCTGCGCGGTAATCACGTAGTCGAAGGTTACTTGGAGGCGGCGAGCAGTGGCTGCAAAAAAGTCGTCATCCACGTTGGAGATCATCGCAAGCTGGTAGTGTGCCTTGAGTTTGCCGAGGGCGGCGATGGTATCCGGGAAAGGCAGCCAGTAGGGCAGCGAGTCCGGCAAGGAACGTATCTCGGATTCAGTCGGCGTAAATCCCAGGCGCTTACCGAAGCCGTGGACCACCGACTCAAGCACCTGGCGATAAGGGCGAAACTCTCCCTGTTCGGCCTCCGATTCGAATTCAGAGTAAAGGCGCAGAAGTTCTGAGTCGGAGATGGTCTTGTCGTGGTGGGCGAGAATCGGGCGCAGCGCGGAGAAAATCCCCGTCTCCCAGTCAATGAGGGTGCCGTAACAGTCGAAGGTCAGAAGGCGGAATTGATCGAAGTTCAACATGCGGCGCTCAAAAAAGCGGACCCAGGGCTTCGCGCCCTGAGCCGGCATTTGAGATGAACGACTACTTCACTTCGAGCGCTTGTTCCAGCTTGAAGCTGAGGGCGGATTCGGCGGGCAGGACAACGTCCTTGTTGCCGGTGAAGGCAGCGCCGCCCGTGCCAGCGCCGGCACCTGCGACCGCGCCGATGGCAGCGCCTTTGCCGCCTCCAGCCAGACCGCCGATGAGCGCTCCCAGCCCCGCGCCGCCGCCCGCCATCACTGCCGTGCGCTTTCCTTTACCCTTTTGCGTCCGAACCACCGAAGATGTGGAAATGGACTGCTCCGCCCCCTCAATCGTGATCGAAGTCAGGCGCAGCTGCAGGGATGCGCCACCTTTGAAGCGGCCCAGGGGCTTCGCGTCAACCACGGTCCCGGAAGCTGCGGCTCCGGAAGGGATCGCGGTCTTGCCATCAATCACAACCGGGCTGGCCAGTGTCGCAGTAAAAGTCTGGCCCGGCGAACTGATCTTGGAGCCGACCGTCTGTCCCAGCCGGACCGTCAACACCGTGCCTGCCGGAACCACCAAAGGCTCGGGCTTCATGGTATTGGACATGGCCGAACCACCCGGAGCCGACGAACCGTTGTCAGAAGACGGTGACGCGGTGGAAGAGTCTGAGTCTGCCGGAGCGGCGGGCTTGTTGCAGCCCAGCACTGCAAAAGATAAGCAGAGACCGAGGGTGAGTGCTGTCAAACGGATTCTCATGATTTTCTCCAAGGACGGGATGGTCGATCAGAAAGTGGATTGTGCGCAATAACCTTCAACCGGATGCTGACGAGGGGCCCCTGACAAGTGCCTAGATTTTATCCTCATGCGCCGCAGAAGTCATGGCGTCCCCAGTCTTTTCTTCCGTCTCGGCCAGCTTCTCGGAAACCGGAACCGGGGGCTCGGGGGCAGTTTTGCTCTCTGCTTCCGAGGCCTTCCCCGCCAGGAATTTAGCAGTGTTCAACAGGGGACGCCCCAGCGACGGATTGTAACCAGTCCAGGCGCCTTCCGATTCCCCACCGCGCTCAAGCTGGGCCCGCATGGCTTCCATCTTGGAATCGAGATCGTCCAGATAGTGCAGCATGAGCGCTTCGGGGAACATGGGCAGCTTGGGCGAGCCGAAATCATACTGGCCATGGTGGCTGATGATGAGGTGTTCGACCAGGATCTTCAACGACTCCGGGAACCCCGGCACCAGCGGCGCCTTGGCCTGCAGCATCTCCAGTTCGATGATCATGTGTCCCAGCAACTGGCCGCGCGTGCTGTAGGAAAACGAGCGGTTGTAGGTCAGTTCGTGGATCTTGCCGATATCGTGAAAGAAGGCGCCGGTAAGCAGCAGGTCGCGGTTAACCTGGGGATAGTTGCGGCACATCAGCTCGCAGGAATTGAAAAGCGAGACCACGTGTTCCAGCAAACCGCCAATGAAAGCGTGGTGCAGCGTCTTGGCCGCGGGAGCGTTGCGGTAGGCTTCCGCGATTTCCGGGTCCGCCATAAAAGCCTCAACCAGGGCCTTGAGATGCGGATCTTTGAAAGTGGCGACGTAGCCCGCCAGGGTCTGCCATAACTCACCAATATCCTTGCTGGTCTTGGGGAGATAGTCGGAAAAATCGACCTCAGATTCTCCCATGCGGCGCAGCTTGTGGATGGTCAACTGGAAGCGGTTCTTGTACTTGTTGATCAGCCCCTTGACCTTGATGAAGTCGTCCTGATCGCAGGCGTCGATGGCGTCCTCGACGTTGTCCCACATCTTGGCCTCGAGTTGGCCGCTGCGGTCGCCCACGGTCAGGGCCAGGTAGGGCTCACCGCTTTTCTTGGGTTTGACCTGGCGGGAAACCACCACAAAAGTGGAAGTGATGATCTTGTTCTCGAAGCGGACGCAGTCGGAAACGAAAAATTCCTTCATAATACGGTCTGTCTCTCGCTTCCGGAGGCCCCGGATTTCCTAAAGGATGCCCAGCTTTTTCTTCTTTTTCTTTAGTTCCTTGGAGCCCGCGTCCTTGGCCGTGGTTTCGACGGGTGCGGTCTGGTTGGGACTGGCGCCGGTGTCCACGTAACCGCCGGCGATCTTGATGTAAGCGTCCTCGCGCAACTTCTGCAAGTATGCTCGCAGGGCGGGCTGCAGCTTCTGCATATAGATTGCATCCTGAACTCTGCCCTCAATCTGGCTGAGCGGAGGCACGCCGGGCTGCTGGTGTTCGGTGACCTTGAGGATGACAAAGCCCTGCTTGGTGCGGATGACGTCAGAAACATCGCCGGGCTTCATGGCAAAGGTCTTGTCCTCAAGCTCCTTGGCCAGCGTGCCGCGCTTGAAGTAACCGAGATCGCCACCCTGAGCCGCGGTGGGTCCGTCCGAGTTCTTCTTGGCGGTTTCGTCGAAGGCCGCTCCTTTGCGAATCTGGGCCAGCATGTCATCCGCCTTGGCTTGCGCCGCGGCGAGTTGCTGGGCTTCATCTGTAGCCGGGTCCTTCTTCTCTGTCGAAATCAGAAGTTCACTCAACCGGATCTGTTCCGGCTGCTCCATCTGGCTCTTATGCGCGTCGTAGAATTGCTGCAATTCTTCCTTGCCGATGGACATCCGGGAGCCGACTTCCTTGGAGATCACCTGCTGGGTAATGATCTGGTTCTTCAGGTTCTGCTTGAAATCCTCGAAGGCGATACCCTGAGCCTGGGCGGCCTTTTCCAGGTCTTCCATCGATTCCAGCTTCATTTCCTTGCGCATTTCGTCGAGCCGTTTGATCACTTCGGTATCGGCGGTAATGCCCAGGTCTTTGCCCTTTTCGAGCAGCAATTGCTGGTCAATCAAGTCGCGCAGGACGTCCTTGTCCTTCTCAGCGACGATCTTGTCGGCATTGGCCGGGTCCTGCTGCTGCGCTTCCTGTTTCAGCTGCTCTTTGCTGCGCAGATATTCGGCTCGCGTAATGATCTGATTATTAACGCGGGCTATAATCTCCTCGACCACCGTGTCGGCAAACAAAAGCGGAGGCAGGGCGGTAAGACAAATCAGCAACCAGCAGGGAAGTAGTTTTCGCATAGCCATATGGGCGGCCGTATCTTGAATGTGCCGACGGCCTTCGCAAATTGTACCTCTGCAGGCAGGTCCCCGGCCACCTGCGTTGCCGGCACGGGGTAGCTAAAGCCTGGCCGCAAAAGTTCGCAAAAAGAAGCCCGGATTGCTTTTGCGTCCTTTGCGTTATGCCTTTGCGTTCTTTGCGGTTTAAGATTCCTTTTGCATTCAATCCCGATGTGCGTTGTGAGGAAACCTGAATGAGACTCGCTTCATCTTTCGCACTGATTGTTCTCCTGGCGATTTCCACCCTGCCTGCGGCAGCCAAAAAGACGAAGACCCGGAAGACCAGTTCCTCAGCCCCCGGACTCGCCCAGTTGAAGAAGATGACGGCGCGCTACGCGCCCACGTCCCAGCGGGTGGATACCTCGAAGCTCTCTACCGGAGACCGAGAGGCCCTGGTCAAACTGATTGAGGCTGGCCGGATCATGAACGACATCTTCCTGGTCCAGTATTGGAGCGGCAATTCGGCCCTGTATGCGCGCCTGCAGAAGGACACCACGCGTCTGGGCAAGGCCCGATTGCAGTATTTCTGGATCAACAAGAGTCCCTGGTCCGCCCTCGATAATTTTCAGGCCTTTCTGCCCGGCGTTCCCCCGGAGAAGCCCAAGGGGGCAAACTTCTATCCCGAGGACATGACCAAGGAGGAGTTCGAAACCTGGGTTGCATCCTTGCCCAAGGAGCAAAAAGAACAGGCGACGGGATTTTTCACCGTCATTCGCCGAAGCACCGACGCGGATTCAAAAACCCTGGTAAGTATTCCCTACAGTGAAGCGTACAAGGACGACCTGACCCGGGCCGCGAGCCTGCTGAAGGAAGCCGCCAGCCTTACCGACAACGCCTCCCTGAAAACCTTCCTCAACCTGCGCGCGGATGCGTTTCTCTCCAACGATTATTACGCCAGCGATCTGGCCTGGATGGACCTGGACGCTCCTATCGACATCACCATCGGCCCCTACGAGACCTACAACGATGAACTCTTTGGCTACAAGGCGGCATTCGAAACGTTCCTGAACCTGCGCGACGATGAGGAGAGCGCAAAGTTTTCCGCCCTCAGCTCCCATCTGCAGGAGATCGAGGACAACCTCCCCATCGACCCGCAGTACCGAAATCCCAAGCTGGGGGCGGCGGCCCCCATCCGCGTGGTGGACGAGATTCTGTGTTCCGGAGACGGCAACCACGGCGTGGCTACCGCCGCCTACAATCTGCCCAATGACGAGCGGGTAGTAAATCAGAAGGGCAGCAAGCGGGTGATGCTCAAGAATGTGCAGGAGGCAAAATTTCGCAGCGTCCTTCTTCCCATCGCGCGCAAGATGCTTCCCCCCGCCGCCCGGGACGTGAATTTCGAATCATTCTTTACTCACATCGTGGCCCATGAACTGATGCACGGTCTGGGACCGCATCAGATCACGGTGAACGGACGGGACACCACTCCGCGTGCCGAACTAAAGGAACTCTACAGCGCCATTGAAGAAGCTAAAGCCGATATCACCGGCCTGTTCGCGCTGCAGTACATGATGGATCATGCCGAGGAGATGAAGTTGGCCGGTGTCCTGCCCTCCGACCAAGCGGCGCAACGGCAGCTCTATACGACCTACCTGGCGTCCATGTTCCGCAGCCTCCGCTTCGGACTGAATGACGCTCACGGTAAAGGCATGGCGATCCAGTTCAACTACCTCCTGGACAAGGGCGCCTTCACCCAGCGCTCGAACCAGACCTTCGCGCTGGATCTGGAAAAATTCAAACAGGGAGTGCGCGATCTCGATCATGATCTGCTGACCCTCGAAGCGCAGGGAGACTACGCGGGAGCGAAGAAGCTGCAGGACGAAATGGGAGTAGTGCGCCCCGCCTTGCAAAAATCGCTCGACCGCCTGCAAGGGATTCCTACGGATATCGAACCCATCTTTGTAACCGCGGATGAACTGGCACCGGAAACGGCCGCGGGGGTAGCGAAGTCACCGGCAAGAAGCTCGCGAAGGAAATAGTCCGCGGCACTTCTTCGCGACCTTGGCGCACCCTTTGCGATCATGGCGGTGAAGGCTTTTTCTCCGGCCAGCAAAAATGAACTTTCCTACGGCCGCGACCTGCCGGCATGGTCAGTGGCCGCGCGGACCCGCCTTCGATTGAACGCAAAAACAGAATCTTAAACTTCAAAGGACCCTACTCTTCCGGCGAATCGGGACGACCCACTCCCGAACTTGTTGCAGATAATAATCGCCGCAGAAGACTGCTTGACGCGTAACTCCCCCCGTTGTATATTACCGTCTGGTTATACAAGCAATGAGTTATCAACAGGCGAACCTCCCATCACTCGATGTCACTTTCGCGGCGCTCGCCGACCCGACGCGGCGGGCGATCCTGTCCCGGCTGGCAGCGGGTGAGGCGTCGGTTACGGAACTGGCCGAGCCCTTCGCGATGACCCAGCCGGCGATATCCAAACACCTGAAGGTGCTGGAGCGGGCAGGCCTGATTTCGCGTGGCCGCGACGCCCAAAGGCGGCCCCGGCGGCTCCAGGCCCGCCCCCTCGCGGCGGCCAACGAATGGCTGGAGGGCTATCGGCAGTTCTGGGAGGGCAGCTTTCAGCGCCTCGATGCTTTGCTCGAAGAACTGAAGACCGAAGAGAGCAAATTCAAACACAAGCAACCTCGCCGCACCAGGCGATAAAGGAATCTCCTATGAGGAACGTTGGAACATTGAAAGTAACCACAGCCGGCGACCGCGAAATTGTCATGACCCGCGTGTTCGATGCACCGCGCCCCCTGGTTTTCGCCGCTTTCACCAAGCCCGAACTGCTCAAGCGCTGGTTCGGACCGCGGGGCTGGTCGCTGGTGGTCTGCGAGGTCGATCTGAAGGTGGGAGGCACTTTTCGCTTCGTGCTACGCGGCCCTGACGGAGCTGAAATGGGAATGCGCGGAGTTTACCGCGAGCTCGTCCCGCCTGAACGCTCCGTCCACATGGAGTCGTTCGACCAGTTCCCGGGGGAGTCGCAAGTCACCACCGTCCTGGTGGAGCAGGGCGGGAAGACAACGCTCACGGCGACGGTGCTCTATCCGTCGCAGGAGGTTCGCGATGCCGTGGTCAAATCCGGCATGGAGCACGGCGCCGCGGAGAGCTACGACCGGCTTGCGGAGCTGTTGGCGTCGGAATAGGCCAGCTGGATGAGAGAGGTGAGTAAGGTTATGATTGGAATTCGTCATCCCCGCCGCATGCTTGTATTCGGCGTCGGGCTCCTTGGTCTGCTCGCCATCTGGTTCGCCCTCTTCGTTCTTCCTTTCGTTGGCGGGAGTCATGGGGATGCAGCGCAAGGAACTGTAACTTCCAAAGATGGCACGAGCATCGCGTTTGAGCGGTCAGGCACTGGGCCGGCGATTGTTGTCGTAGCCGCCGCTCTGGCGGATCGCGACGGCGCCGCCAAACTGGCGCACCACTTAGCCGGAAAATTCACGGTCATCAACTATGACCGCCGCGGTCGCGGCAAAAGCTCCGACACTCATCCTTACGCGGTCGAACGTGAGGTCGAAGATATCGATGCCCTTATTGATGCCGCAGGCGGTTCTGCCTATCTTTTTGGCAGCTCTTCGGGTTCAGTTCTGGCTCTTGAGGCGGCCGACAAACTCGGTAGCAAGGTCAAGGGCCTCTCAATGTACGAGCCGCCCTTCATCATAGATGACGGCCATCCACCAATGCCGGATGACCTTTCCTCGCAAATTGACCAACTGGTGGCCGCGGGGCGGCGCAGTGATGCGGTCAAACTTTTCTTTACCCGAGGAATGGGGATACCATCCGGGTTCGTGACCATGATGCGTCTGCTTATGCCTGGCTGGTCAAAAATGGCCGGCATGGCTCACACCATCCCATACGATCTGGCAATCCTGGCAGGAACACAGAGTGGCAAGCCCTTGCCCGCCGGCCGCTGGGCGTCGGTTCAGGCACCGACTCTGGTGATGGTAGGTGGCAGGAGCGAGACATTCTTTCATACCGGCGCTAAGACGCTGGTCGCGTCCCTTCCGCATGCGCGGTATCGCGTGTTGGAAGGCCGCGACCATTCCGCGATCCTGATGGCATCGCAGGACATTGCGGCAGCGGTAGATGAATTCTTCTTCAGCCAGAAATAATGCAGGACAGGGGCCGCTTTCAACTCCGTGTTTTCCCTTGACTGTTTGCCGTCCGCACCAATGCCAGGGCGGTCACGTCATTGTGGACGGGAGGCTTGCGCATGAACTCTTGCACGCCCTCAATCGTCGATGCGCAAAGCTCTTCTGCGGTTTCGTTAGTGGCCTTTTGCAACCCAGTCTTGACCCGTTCCAGCCCAAATTCCTCCCGCCTGCGCCTGCCCTCCAGCAGACCTCGGGAAACCAGCAGCAGGGCGGCGCCGGGGGGCAAGGCGACCAGGGGAGCCTCGCAGGTGGCATGAGAAAAAAGTCCAAGAGGCAGACCGGTGGCGCGCAGTTCGGTGATGCCGGTGAGATCGCGGAGCAACCCGGGGGTGTGTCCGGCGTTGAAATAACAGACCGTGCCCAGGTCTTCGTTGTAACAGCCGGCAAAGGCAGGACAGGAGCGGATGCCTCCTTCGGCCGCCATGATGGACCGGTTGAGTTCGAGGCAGAGCTCCGCCATGGCGTCGGCTTCGTTGACATCCTCGGCGGAGAACAACTCCTGTGAGCGGGTGCGGAAAGCTTGCTGGGCGGCGGAGACGATGGCAGCGTTTTGTTCCAGGCGCCCGGCCATGTCCAGCAGGCCAAACAGCACGCGGTTGGGAGTGACCCGAACAAAATCGTGAAGGTCCCCGCCCTGACGCTCACCGTAATACGCGGCGGCCAGCTGGGCGGAATGAAGCTCCGGAACCTCGGCCTGGACCGTCCCCTGAGGCGCCGAGCGGGATGATTTCTCGTGATTAAAGAGGAAGCGCATCGATCAATTGATCGGTGACGTTAGCACAGAAGCAAGGCGAGGGCAACGACCAGCCGCACCCCAAATGTGGGGCGGGCGCCCTCGCCCGCCACCTTTGACGTTGATGTGAATTTAGGACTTGCGGCCGCTGGTAAGGTTGCAGTTTGAGCAAGACTCTCAAAAATCCAAAGCAAGGCGACATTCAGGTCAAAATCAAGGTCAGCGGCAGAATCAGGATCAAAAACGAAACAGGATCAAAAACAAAATCAAGATCAAAGGCGGCGGGCGAGGGCGCCCGCCTCACACATTTTTACTGCAGGTCGAAGAGCAGTACTTCCGCGTCTTCTCTGGCCTTGACCGTCAGCTGCGGCTCGTCGCCTATAGCGGCGCCGTCGCCCTGGTTGAGGCTCTGGCCGTTGAGTTCTACGGCGCCCTTCGCGACTTGCAGCCAGGCATGGCGGCCCTGGCCCAGCTCGTGTCTTACTTCCTGTCCGGGTTGGAGCAGGGACGCATACAGCTTGGCGTCCTGGTGGATGGTCACAGAGCCGTCACTTCCATTCGGGCTGGCGATCAGGCGCAGCTTGCCCCTCTTTTCGGCCTCCGGGAACGCCTTCTGCTCGTAGCCCGGCTCGTGCCCGCGACGGTCGGGCAAAATCCAGATTTGCAGCAGGTGTGCCGCGTCGGTCTTGGAGGCGTTGGCCTCGCTGTGCCGTACTCCGGTTCCCGCGCTCATGCGCTGTCCATCGCCGGGGCGAATGGTGGAGCCGTTGCCCATGCTGTCCTTGTGCTCCAGGGCGCCGTCGAGGACGTAGGTAATGATCTCCATGTCGCGATGCGGGTGCATCGGGAAGCCATGCCCAGCCTGCACCCAGTCCTCGTTGATAACGCGCAGGGAACGGAATCCCATAAAGCGCGGGTCATGATAAGTGTCAAAGGAAAATGAGTGTTGCGTTTTGAGCCAGCCGAAGTCGCCTCCGCCGCGCTCTGCACTGCGTCTGATATTGATCATGTTGGTAATCCTCGTTATAACGACTATTTAGATGTCATCGCTCCCGAAACGATTCACCTGGGCATCGCCACTGGAGATAAACCGCCTTGTGGCCGATGGCCTTCTTACCACCAGTTGGGACGGGCCTATGCGGCGAAACCCTTGGAAGCTTTTGCTGGGATTGGTTTTACTGGGATGTGGCGGGCAGCCCGCCGGGCCTGCGATAGGGTTCGTTAACCACACCAAACATTCTGAGGCGGACCTGTGGATGATCTGGCAGGCGGCACAGGACAGCATCTCGCAACAGGTGGATCTGAATCCCCTGCAAAGGTCATCTCTCGGAGCGCCGGCGGACATCCGTCCCGGGGACCGGCGTGCGCTCGAGATCATGCCTCACCAGCTTCGGGTGGGTGCCGAGCCTGATGTGAGCTCAAGCGATCTGCTGGCCGCGACTGGCCTGGAGCGGCCCGATCCAACCGGAATGATCGCATGTCCGAAGCCCTGTAACGTCGGCTATGCCGCTGCTTATTCGTTTTACAGCCGGGACCTTACCCGATACGCGGCCTCATGGGAAGAACAAGGCGACAGCTTCACTTTTGTGGTGGAGTATGAGTTTGAAAACCAGATTCTGGCGGCGCTGGGCTACAGCTTAAGGTGGCGATAGCGTCGGTGGGGGAGCACGAGCGAGGATGCTCGCGTCTGCATTACTTCTTTTTGGAAGAGCTTTCGGATTTCTTTGGGTCCTCAGACTTCGAGGTATCGGACTTCGCAGAACTTTCAGACTTCGACGAACCTTCCGCTTTGGATTTAGAGTCCTTGCCGGAGTCTCCGTTCGAAGAAGACGAAGCTGAGCCGGTCGAGGACTTCTTGGCGTAATCGGTGACGTACCATCCCGAGCCCTTGAACTGCACGGCTGGAGCCGAGATCACCTGCTCGATCGGCCCCCCGCACTTGGGGCATTTCTTGACATGAGGATCGGAGAATTTCTGGATGCGCTCGAAGCGGTGGTGGCACTTCTTGCACTCGTATTCGTAAAGTGGCATGGACTTCCTGAGACGTTCCTCAAACCAAGCATCCAAACTGAAAACCGAGAACTAACAACTGATATCTGCCCTTCCTGATTCTAGGGTTTGTGCCCGGCCTCGTCAATGAACCGGCGTCCTGCACATACATCTCACTGCGGTTCTTCATGCAGGACTCCTGGAACCCTTTGACGGTTGGAAGGCTTTAGGTTTGCAGTACGAGGCCAGGCCCTTCCCGTCACAGGACCATGCGTCGTACCCAATGGTAGACTCGCCCTCATGAAGGCGGGCGGCGACGCGCTGGCGAACCCGAAAGGCACGATGGCCCCGGGACTCTACCTGGTGGCCACGCCCATCGGCAACCTGGAGGACATCACGTTGCGCGCCGTGCGCGTGCTCAAGGAGGCCGACCAGATTGCCTGTGAAGACACCCGGCAGACGCAAAAGCTGCTGCACCACTACGGGGTCGCAACCCGCACCGTCAGCTATCACGAACACAATGAACTGACCCGCGCCCCGGAGCTGGTGCTCGATCTGGAAGCCGGCGCACGGGTGGCCCTGGTCACGGACGCCGGCATGCCGGGCATCTCCGACCCCGGCTTTCGCTTGATTTCATTGGCCATCCGGCACCATATTCCGGTGGTGCCGATTCCCGGAGCGTCGGCATTTCTGGCGGCGCTGGTGGCCGGCGGCCTGCCGACGGATTCGTTTCGTTTCAACGGCTTTCTTCCTCCGAAGAGCGGGCAGCGGCGGCAGACGCTGGAAGGCGTCATGTCCTCGCCACGCACGCAGGTCTTTTACGAAGCGCCTCATCGGGTGAAAGAAGCGATGGAAGACATTGTCGCAATCCTGGGGGCAGAGCGTCAGGTCGTTATCGCCCGTGAGGTGACCAAGATCCATGAAGAGTTCCTGCGTGGCCGGGCCGGCGAGATTCTGCAAGTATTGAACGCTCGAGGTGATATCAAGGGCGAGATCACGCTGCTGATCGGTAAAGCGGAAGAGGGGCAGCAGAAATCTGCGGCCGGTGTGAATGTGCGACAGCGTGTAGAGCAGATCATGGCGGCAGAAAAGCTGGATGAGAAAGCGGCGCTCAAGAGAATTGCCAAAGAGATGGGTGTTTCAAAAAGCGAGGCCTACCGGGAGTTGCAGCGGAGCAAGTAAGGCAATCGCAACCTACAAACACGTAGGCCCGGACGCCCCCGTCCGGGCGGCCAAGCGCAGCTCGGCAGAGGTTTTGAGAGCGCAGCAGATTCAGGTTCGTGCCGGGTTACGCGCAATTCCAGTCGAGCCCTGCTCGACTGGGCGGACGAGGCGTCCGCCCCTACGCGCGGCTTCCTTACTCAGACTCGCCCCCGGAACTGGATGATCCGGCGGCGATCGCGCTTTGACGGGCGGCCAGCGGGCAACTCCTCGAACTGCCGCATCGCTTTACGTTCCGCGGCTACCTTCAATCGCTGTTCCTTGCTCGCTTCGGTCTCGCGGTAGAGCGTTTGCGCAACCGATGCCGGGCCGCGCACCTCGCTGAGCAGCAGGACTTCCACATGAAATTCGCCGCCCTCATTGGTCACTCGCAGCACGTCTCCAATTCGGACCGGGCGCGCCGGCTTGATGGGCTGCCCCGCGGACTGAATCCTGCCCAGGTCACAGGCCTTGGCCGCCAGGGCCCGCGTCTTGAAGAAGCGGGCTGCCCAGAGCCATTTGTCGATTCGTACCGATGAGTTCAGATTATTTCCCTGTCAGGCCGCATCACGGCATCGTTCACGAGTCTAGCATCCTCATAAATTTGTCCCGTGCAGAAGCAGCCGTGACATAATTCCGCAGGTCGTCGAGGGATAGGGGAAGGATTCGTATGCTACGGTGGAACGTCTCTCACGGTTCCTGCCTGATCATGGTTCTGGGCGTCGCGAACTTGCTTGCCCAGAGCCCGGCTCCCGCCGACAGTAAGGTTCCAGACTCCAGAGCAAAACATCCCATTCGGCCGGTGAAGCTCACACCCGAACAAGAGCGTGGCCTGCGCATGCTTAGCGCCGCCGAAAGCGAAGCGCTATCCCTGCAGCCGGATATGGCTGCATTCGTCTTATGGAGAGTTGCAACTGGTTACGCAAGGATCGACAGAAGCAAAGCTGACCAGATGTTGAATCGGGCATTTCTGACGACTGAGTCAATGGAGCATGGGCCGGACGATGAGTTTGCATGTCAAAGCTCTCCGGTCTGTCGTTCGAAGAACTGGCTGCAGACCACGCTGCTTCAGGAGATCATCGCGCGTGCGCCGGAGCAGGGAGAGCAACTCCTGGCCAGCGCCGACCCATTGCCGCGTAAGCACGTCACCGCGGTTCTCGCCGGTCTATATATACACAGAAGGAACTTTGTGCGTGCCGAGGCGCTGCTGACCAGGCTGGCCGAAGAGGACAACTATCCCTTTGGGGTGGCGACGAATCTTCTCCTTGCAATGCCCAAGGACTCTCCGGAACTCTTGCCCGTGTTCTCGCAAGCGTTGGAGAACTTTCAGCAGCACAAGCACAATGCAACGCCACAACTCGAGGACTTTCCCACGATGCTGGTCCGATTCTGGCATCGTCTGCCTCCTGCCACTGCTTTGTCCGCGGTTGATGTGGTCTTACAACAAGCGAAGGACGTTGACGAAGAGCAAGGGAAATTCCGAATCTCTTTCTCAACTCGTCAGGGTCCCGTCGGCTTCACTTCGGTGTACCAACTGCGCCTCTTTCAGATGCTCCCCGTCCTGCAAGAGCTCGACAAGGACCGGGCCGAGAGCCTGCTGCGCGAAAACAGCGAAACGCAGGCGACCCTGAAGCAGTATCCCCAGGGCATGCGATCACTCGACCCCGGAAACTACCGCGAAGCGAATCCGGAGAAACGACAGAGTGGAATTTATACCGTCGAATACAGCGTAGGAGACGCAGCTTCCGATCCAACCCGGGCCGTGAAGGAGCAACTGCAAAATGATCTTGACCGCAGAATGAACTCGATTTCGTCAGAGTCTTCGAAAGACCCCAGGCAGGCCCTGACCGACGCCATGAACCTCCCGCAAGAAAACCCGGTGAACGGCGGAGCTGATTCACCCAGGCTCACGGCTCTGGCCGCTGTGGCCAAGGCGACGGTGGAGCGAGATCCCATCGTTACTCGCGCAGCACTGGATGAGCTTCGCCGGAACATGGATGGCACTCATCCTTTTCAGCAAGGGCTTCAACTCGTGGAGGCGACACGCCTCTACCTCAAGCTCAATGAGATCGACAGCGCGCGCAAGGCGTTGCAGGAGTTGGTGAAGAGCGCGGAGCGCGTTTACGCTGTGGACACCAACGCCGACGATCCGAATCAGGCTCTTAAAGGCAAGTGGCCTTCAGCCGCCCTCTGGTTTGAATGTATGCAGCTTGCGGGGCGCATTTCGCCGGAGTTGGTCGAACAGGTGGGTTTCTCTGTTACTGATCCGGAGATCGCCGCCGCGGTGCAAGTCGCTTACGCAAATTCTCTGCTGGGAACTCCGGCGGGCTCATCCGAAGTGGAGGAGTGGCATAAGAGGGGGGAGAGGATGAGCTTTTACGAACTCTAGCCTTGGTTCGTGAAATGGGTTCGCCTTATTTCCCTGTCAGCTCCCGCTTCACCGCATCGCTGACCACTTTTCCATCCACGCGGATTCCTGCGCCGGAGAATCGCGCCATCACATTCTTCATCACTGTGCCCATCTCCTTCATGGTAGGCGAACCCATCTCGGCGATGACCGCCCTGACCCCGGCCACGATCTGGTCTTCGCTGGCGGCCTTGGGCATGTAGGCTTCAATCAACACGATTTCGGCGGCTTCCTTGTCGGCCATTTCCTGGCGGCCGCCCTTGGTGAACTGCTCGACGGAATCCTTGCGCTGTTTGATCAGGGTGGTGAGAACCTGCTGCGATTCCTTGTCGTCGAGCGGCGCCATCTTCTCGATCTCACGGTTCTTGAGCGCGGTCTTGACCATGCGCAATGTGGACAGGCGGTGCTCGTCGCGCGCCTTCATGGCGGCGGTGATGTCTTGTTGGATCTGCTCGCTGAGGCTCATGGGGAAATTATAGCGTCTGGCTTCCAAAGCTCCGGCTTTCTCACTAGAATGCGCAGATAAACCGAGGAGTAATGGCCCGATGGCGCTTACCGCCGGAGTCAGACTGGGCCCGTATGAAATCGTAAGCCCTCTCGGGGCCGGGGGCATGGGCGAGGTCTATAAAGCCCGCGACACCCGCCTGGAGCGCACGGTTGCGATCAAGGTCCTGACTGATCGGCTTTCCGGCGATCCTGACCTGAGGCGGCGCTTCGAGCGCGAAGCTCGTGTCATCTCCAGCCTCAACCATCCCCACATTTGCACTTTGCATGACGTCGGTCACGAAACCGGCACCGATTACCTGGTGATGGAGTACCTGGAAGGCGAAACCGTGGCTGACCGGTTGCTGAGAGGGCCGCTGCCACTGGACCAGGCATTACGGATCGGAGTCGAGGTGGCTGACGCGTTGGACAAGGCGCACCGGCAGGGGATCATTCACTGCGATCTTAAGCCTGGCAACGTCATGTTGACTCGTGACGGAGCGAAGCTTCTGGATTTCGGAATCGCGCGGCTGTGGCGACCTCCCCAACCCGTTGCCGATGGGACGCCAGAAGGTCGCACCACGGCGCTCCATACCCAGAACCTGCTCCTCGGCACGCTGCAATACATGGCGCCGGAACAATTTGACGGCAAGGAACCCGATCCGCGCTCGGACATCTTCGCTTTTGGGTGCCTCCTCTATGAAATGGTCACAGGGCGCCCTGCCTTCGCCGGCGCCAATGCCATGGAGGTAGTCGCGGCCATCGTGGGAGCAGGTCCAGCGCCGGCCACTACCATCGATAAGAAGGTACCGGCCGCGCTTGATCGTGCTCTGCAACAATGCCTGGCGAAAGATCCGGAAGAACGCTGGCAGAGTGCGCGCGATCTCCGCAAAGAGTTGCAATGGATTCAGCAATCGCCGGCGGCAGCGGCACCCGTGAGGTCCGCGGTCGGACGGAGTTCGTTTTGGGGGCTGGCAGTCCTGAGCGCTGTGCTGGCCGTAGCGCTGGCGAACTCAATCTGGCGGCGGGGAATGCCCCCGGCTGCGGCCCCACAATCGCTCGTGCGCTTCTCGATCACTTTGCCGAGCGACCAATCGCTGGATGAATCCATTGGCTATTCGGTGGCTCTTTCCCCGGATGGCAAGCGACTCGCATACGTGGCCAGCCGGGGTAGCGAACAATCGATCTACATCCGCTCCCTGGATTCTCTGGAGAGCGTCCGGGTGCCCGGCACGGCGAGGGCCAGCAGCCCGTTCTTTTCGCCTGACGGCGAATGGATCGGGTTCGAGGCCGCGGGCAAGCTGGTGAAGGTTCCGGTAAGCGGTGGAAGTCCCCAGGTGCTGTGTGATGTGCTCTTTCCCGGCGGCGCCACCTGGGGAGCGGACGATACCATCGTGTTTACCCCCCTGTACACCGGCGGACTGTTCGCCATCTCCGCCCGCGGGGGCAAACCTCGCCGGCTGACCACGCCTGATTCGAGTCAAGGCGAGGCAGCGCACCTCTGGCCCGACTTCCTGCCGGATGGAAAGCATATTCTGTTTACGATTTGGAACGGCAGCACCAACTGGGACCAGTCACGCATTGCAATCCTATCGTTGGATACGGGCAAATGGCAGACATTGCTTGAGGGCGGATCCTTTGCTCGCTACGACCCCGGCGGACACTTGCTTTACCTGCGCGGCGACACTTTGTTTGTTGCCCCATTTGACCTGAAGGGGCTCAGAGTCACGGGACGACCGGTCCAGGTGGTGCAGGGAGTGTTGATGGAGTTGGGCATCGGCGCCGCCTACTTTAGCGTCTCGCAGGCGGGGACGCTGGCGTATGCTCCAGGCACAGCGCGCACGCCATCACGTTCTCTAGTGGCGGTGGATCGAAGCGGAAAGA
>CAWCPY010000047.1:0-47730 GCA_963797385.1 Terriglobia bacterium | reverse complement strand
CTTCAAACACGGGTTCGATTCCCGTTAGCGCTACCAAACCTCTCGTGCTATCAATCAGTGGTGTCGCTTCCGGTCGTCCTCGTGCCGGTTGAAGGCACCGCAATCAGCCATGCCAGGAAAGTCGCCGAGGCGGTCAGCAGCAGCGTGTTGCGCGCCCGCACCGTCAGCAGACCGCTGACCGGGGCGTTGTAAGCGAAAGAGAAACCCCACTCGCCCTGAAACACCGTGATCTCCCGTTTGTGTCTCCTTCCCGCCTGCATTTCGCGGATGCCCGCGGACACTTCCACTTGCGTCCGTTCGTTTACGCCTGGATTTCGAAACCCCAGAGTCTCTATGAGTACGAAGAGTCCCGCGACCGGGAATTTCCGCTGCATTTTTTTGTGGAAGGACCCAAATAGGGTATTGTTGGCGTTTTCTCGTCCCGCATCTACCTGTTCCGGGTGGAAGGCCGGGGCAGATTTTCCTTGCCGGAACCGACAACTACGGTCGCGACCAGTTTTCGAGGATCCTGTACGGCGGCCGGATCTCGCTGGCTGCAGGCTTGCTAGCTACGGCAATTTCGCTTTCCCTGGGTTTGCTGCTCGGCACCATCTCCGGCTTCTACGGCCACTGGATCGATGAATCGCTGATGCGCATGGTCGAGCTTTTCCTGGTTCAACCCTGGCGAGAAGTAGAAGTAAAAGTAGCGCCGGCATCTTGCCGGCTGTCCCGAGGGCGTCTCGCCCTCGGCTGGTGACCGGCGAGGGGCAATCGCCGAATTTCTCAGTTCCGGTTCTGTCGAGCATCGATGGGGCCAGGCCGATGCACCGGGCCTGCACCGCCTGATTCACTTTGGCACGACGAGAGGGCCGTGCGTGACAAGCTTCGAATCCACTATGCCGATCTCGACCCGGCGGTTGGCAGCACGCGCCTGTTCGCTGTCACCCGGAACGCGCGGGTCGGATTTGCCAAAGCCCCTGGTGCTCATGATGGTTGGAGAAATTCCAGTCTGCATCAAGAAGTCGCGGACAGCTTCGGCGCGACGCTGTGAGAGTTGCAAGTTGTACGTCTGCGTACCGACGTCGTCCGTATATCCGTAGACAGCAATCGTATATCCCTTAAGCGTCATCAGGATCCCGGCGATGCGATTGAGGATGTCGCGATATTCCGGTTTAATGTTTGCCTTATCAAAGTCGAAGCGAATCGACTTGCTGTCCAGCGTCATCACCAGGCCCATGGCGGTGCGACGTGTATCGGCAATTTGCCCGAGAGCGTCTTGCAGCTGTGCAAGTTGCGCCTCTCGCTCTTGCCGATATGCCTCAGCCTGCTGGGTGGCTTGATCTGCGGTTTGCTGCGCCGCGGCGGCCTGCTGCCGCGCAAGTTGCGCCTGCGCCTCTGAATTCGATTGATCCTGCTTTGCCAAGTCACGCTGTTGAGCGGCTGCCTGCGCGTTCGCAGCCGCCTGCGAGGCCTGCTGAGCCAACGTCTGCGATTGCTCCTGTGCGCTCACGACCTGCTGGCTGAGACCTTCCGTCTGCTGGCTGAGTCGCGTCACCTCGCGCTCCAGACGACGGACCGTGGTCAGATAAACAAACCCAAGAACCAGGCTGAGCGCGATTGCGATCACTCCCAGAGCCAGCGCTAACTTTCCTTGAAACTTGGCAGGCGCATCCCCAAGTTCACGGTTGTCCGGCTTCAGCGCCTCGCTTGAAGAGTCCATCATCTGGCAATCTTAGACTGGAATTCTAGGTTGAGGCAAAAGGAAATAGCTCCCGGATTGTCGACCAAACGGGAGGAATCGCGGCTCTGTTCATTCATCAAGCACACCGCAAGGCAAGCGACGGCGCGAAGGCTGAATTCTGAAGCTAAGGCCTGGAATCATCCAATTCGGATTGCTCAGACTTGTGCGGGTGCAAGATCGCGTTAATTTCGCAACCCACCAGAAGGGCGATGCCAGCGGTATACATCCACAGCATCAGGATGATCATGGCGGCAAGATTGCCGTACGTGGCGCTGTAGTTGCCGAACTTGGAGACGTAGAATCGTAATCCAATCGAGGCGATAGCGATCAGAGTAGCGGCAACCACATTGCCGGGCGAAATAAACCGGAACTTAAGGTTTACATCGGACCCAAACCGGTAAGTCACGGCGAGAGCCAGCAGCAACGCGACGGCAATGATGATCCAGCGGAGTGTCGCGAAGAAGACGAGTAACGGCCGGCTCCATCCGACGATCGACGCCAGCCACGATTGAACCACCCCTCCGAAGATCACCAGCGAGAGAGAACCGATCTCCAGCAGAACAAAGAACACCAGCAGAAGAATCGCGGTCCCCCGCGCTTTCCAGAAGGGTCTCCGGTCCTTGACCCCGTAGACCACATTGAGTTGCTCGACGATCGCATAGACGCCGGTGGATGCCGACCAGAGCGTAAAGATCAGTCCGAATGTCAACAGTCCGTCGGTGCGTCCGGACGCGACGTACCGGACGGTTTCCTCGAAAAGGTTTGCGGATTGTTCCGGCAAAACCTGGTGGAGAAGATCCAGTATGGCCTGCTGCAGGTGGGGGATGGAGAGAGAAGGAAGCAGTGAAAGGACAAGGATCACCGCCGGGAAAACCGCGAGCAAAAAGTAGAACGCAAGAATGGCCGCACGGTCGAGTACGTGGTCGTCCTGAATTTCACGCCACAAATCCCTGGTGAAATCCATCAACCGCCTGTGAGACCGAGGGCTCGTTGTTGAAAAGCTCCTTTCTGCGTCGTTCAGCAGCGTCTATCAAGATCTTGGAGGTTGGTTTGGCGAAGACTGGCGTCGGCCCCTCTCTTGGCATGGTACCTTCTCCGGCCTCCCTCGGTTGGGGACCTTTCCGTCGTGACCAACGAAAGCTGGGGCAGGTCGGCAGCAAGCCCCGTCCAGAGCGGCTTGTGAATTATGTAATCGCTTACAAACAAAGGAGTTGACGCCGACCCTGCGTCCGCTTATAAAACGGACAGATGAGCAATAAACAAACTCACGTCCTTGCAGACTGGCGACAGCTTTGCCAGGCTGCTTTGTTCGAAACCAACCCCGTGAAATTGCTTGAACGGATCGCCCACGCTCGTAATGCTGTTCTGGATCGCATCGAAGACGGTCATACGAAACCGCTGAATGGCGAACAGTACGATTTGCGAGATGCTTTAACCACGCTGGACAGTCTGCGCAGAATTACGGAGCGTCAAAATGGCTATCAGTCAAAGGCTAGTTGACCCTTACCGGAAGATCAGAGTGCCGACCAGCTATAGCTGGCAAGAGTCATATCAAGCGGCCCTGGTCGAAAGCGATTGGACGAAGGTGCAGGAGCGCGTTCAGACAGCCGAGTCTGAAATACACCAGAGGCGGCTGGTGCTTTCTCAAGACCATGGTGGCACCGATGAGGAAAGGGCAGCTCTCGTCAATGCCATGAGCGGTCTTAGAGTTCTGCGAATGAACATAGCTTCGTGGTTGGAACGGCAGAATCCAGGTGGCACCCTCATGAGGAAGCGTGCTCAACCTGAGCCGCACCCGACTTTTGGGTCCTCGCCCGACAAGGCTGGCTAAAACTGACACCCGTCAAGGAAACTTTCGGAACGCTTCGTTAGCCCTGCTGCAGCTGCGACACGTTCCCCTTTTCAACCTACGACCGACGTTCCCACTCTGCCTACCCAGGCACGGCGTTCCGGGCGAGATACTCATCCAGGGAGCGGTCGGGTCCGATATAGTGAAAGGCTTCGGCGTAGTCGAGGCCGTATTTCTGGCCGGCGGCGCGGTCGCGGGTCTCGAGCGCCACTTTTGTAAACTCATCGATGGCGGTGGCGTTGTCGGCGCCGGACAACGTTGGCACGCGAAGTTTTCGTTCGACCAGAGCAGCATTCACGTCCTTGATCATGTGAGTGATCATGGTCCGGCATGATCTCAGGCAGGCGAGCTTGGTAGAGAAAGTCGGGGCAATGTCCACCGCACGATTTACTAACTGCGGGCCTCTGGCGAAGTAGTATTTTTCGGATACGCTGTGCGGTTTTAAACCGGCGGCGAAGTGTTCCGGCATATCCAGGTGGCCGCCCGACATCCAGCAGGCCGCTTCCACCGCCTGGGCCGTCACGTAGTGGTCCGGGTTTTCCTCGTAATGTCCCCAGGGATCGTAGCTGAAGATGGTATCAACCTTGAGCAGACGAAACAGGAAGATGAGGCGGGCGCGAATTTCAGTGCGCGCCACGTCGTCCATGCGGTGGTTGCGATAGCTGAGGTCGAACAACTGCTTCAGGCCGGACGCCTGCAGGAAAGCCCTGGCATCACGTTCGTTGCCGAGCACGGTTTCACCCAGAGTGAGGTCGTAGGAGTCCTTCTCGTCGTTGCTGGTGCGGATGAAGTATCCGGTGTAGCCCTCCTGCAGCAGTTTGGCCACGGTGCCGCAGGCAAAAAAAGGCCCGTCATCCAGGTGAGGCGTGATCAGGGCCAGCACCTTGCCTTGGTGCGGCGTCCCAGACACGGCACGCTCGATCACGATATCCGCGGCGGGCGCAGCCTGGGCCGGTAACTGCGGCGCGCCCAACAAACCTGCGGCGACAGCTCCCCTAAAGAAATCACGCCGTTCCACTCGAACCGTCCCTCCATCGTCGGCGGCGGTCTTGAGGAAACGCCGCGACGGGCAGCTCCGGTCGATCATACGTCGAAGGTCAGCCACCCGGTCTTCGCGGCATTAGTGTTGATAGTGATGCATCAGGTTCCAGGGCGCGGGCGGCGGTCCCGACAATCTCTTTGCGCACCATTCCCTCCAGGTTGCAGGTTTATGACAATTAGGTGATTCCGGCTGGTCCGGGGACCGCCTTGTCGGTCCTCGGGGCCGGGGGGGCGGTGCAATGACAAGTGCATTTTTGTGCAAATCTCTTCACATCCGACCCTTCAGGACGGTCCGGTCCCATGATTCCATAACGTTACTGGTTTGGAAGCTGGCGTGCACTTTAGAGACTCGCCAATGCGGTTTTCCTCCCCTCGAGCTTGAAATCACAGATTCCATTGAGGAGCACTTGAAAAACACCAGCGTCAGCGTGGTTCGCCATCGTCATCCCCGCCGCAGCCGGAGGCACGCCAGGGCCAAATTCCTGGTGGCGCTCCTGTTTACTGCAACGGCAGCGATAACCTGGCAGTTTGCCCGGCAACCGGTTTCCAGTTCGTCGTACCCATCGTTGAAGCCCACTCCCATTGGCCTGAACCAGGCTGTCCCCTCTGATTTGGCGAGCCAGGAAGAAGCTGCCTTCATCGCGGGCCGTCCGGGGCGTCCGGCATACCTGTATTCAGTGATTCCGGGAGGAGTAGCTAGCGTCGAAGAACTGCGGCAGGCCATGGAACACGATCCAGTCGTGGCGCGGGAATTCCAGGGATTTGATTTTCAACGGGCCCACCTGGTTCAGGTTTCCGAAAAGCAGGCGATGCATGTCGCCTACCGCATGGGCGACAAGGTGTACTGGACCCGGAAGAAGGTGATGCTACATCCGGGCGAAACGCTGATCAGCGACGGGAAAATTGTGGCCCGCACACGCTGCGGAAATCGCATCGCGATGGCTGCGCTCGGACCGCCGGCGATGGTGGAACCGGTAGATGCAGATTTCAATGAGCCACTGTTTTCCAATGACATGGTGACCCACGAGGCCGATCCTCAGCTCGAGACCTACGCGGCGGCCGTGCCGGAACAGGCCAATTCACTGCTACCTGCTAAGCACAGCCGCAAGCTCCCGTTTTTCCTGCTGCCGTTCTTCGGATTGCCCGGCGGCGCGGTTTCGTCCCACACTCCACTGGCGGTCACTCCTGAACCCGGCACCATGCTGCTGCTGTCCTCCGGGCTGGTGGGAGTGTACTGGAAAGCCCGGAAGTCGAGGCGCAAGCCATAAATGCGAACTCCCGGGTCGGCCATGCTTGATTTTTCCAATCCCACCCGTGGGGAAACCGGTTTTCTAAAAATCGGTTTTCTCAAACCGAGGTTTCTGGCTTACGGTCAGGCTGCGGTGCTTTTTCTGCTGGCCGCTTGGCTGTATGGCCCACTCGCCATTAGCCTGGCGAGTCAATGGTGGCACGACCCGAATTACACCCATGGTTTCTTTGTCCCGGTGTTTTCCCTTTTTCTGCTTTGGGAGAGGCGGGCAAAACTGGCGGCACTGCGAAGCCAGCCCGCGTGGTTCGGTCTGGTGATTCTCTTGTTTGCCTTGCTGGCGCTGGTGTTGAGCACCATCACCTCAGGATTTTTTCTGTACCGCATATCATTTCTGCTCTTTATCGTAGGCATGGTGGTCTTTCTGGCTGGGTGGAACCACCTGGTCGCGGTCTCGTTTCCGCTGGCGTTTCTCGTCCTGATGATTCCTTCCTCCACATTGCTGACTCAGATCACCCTTCCACTCCAGATTGTTGCGTCCAAGACAGCCAACTTCCTGCTGATGCTGGTGGGAGTTCCGGCGGTGCGGGAGGGCAACATCATTCTTCTGCCTACGGCGCGGCTGGAGGTGGCGGAGGCCTGCAGTGGGATCCGGTCGCTGTTCTCCCTGATTACTCTTACCGTTATTTACGGGTACCTGGCGGAAACGAAAATCACTCTGCGGGTGCTGCTGGTCTTGATTGCCGTACCGATTTCGATCCTGGCCAATGCTCTGCGCATCGCGGTTACCGGGGTGGTGGTGGAATACTGGGGCATCGAGGGCGCGCAAGGGACAATTCACCTGCTTTCGGGATGGCTTATCTTCGCCGGTTCGCTGGCGCTTGTCTTCCTTATTCATCGCTTATCCCAGGCGCTGTTCTTTAGCCGGGATGAGGCTGGAGCACGGGAGGAATACGCATGAACTCCTGGAACGCACGAGTCGCGATTGTAGCTCTGCTATTGGCCGGGACGGGGCTGTTCCTGCAGGCCCGGTCCCGCGGTGAGTTTGTTTTGCCGCGGACTGCGCTGGCCACGTTTCCGATGCAATTGCAGAACTGGGTGGGGACTGACGTTTTCCTTGACGACGAGAGTCTGAAGACTCTTCGCCCGGGAGATTTTCTGCAGCGAACGTACAGAAACGAGAACGGCGGCACAGCTTACGTCGATCTATATGTGGCCTATCTCCAGAACCAGCACGCGCTGTTCCACCACCTGCCGCAGGATTGTCTGGAAGGCTCAGGCTGGTCGCCGGTGGAGTCAGGAACAACCACGCTCGCGTTTCCCGGCGAGGTCCCTTTCGCGGCCAATCGGTACCTGATTGCCAAAGGAGACGATCGCCAGCTCGTCCTCTTCTGGTATTCGGCCCGCGGCCGCCGTGTAGCCAGCGAAGACTGGATGAATGTTTACCTGGCCTTTGATTCGCTTCGCTGGAACCGCACCGACAACGCGCTGGTTCGAATGAACACCGAGTTGCAGCCCGGAGAAAAGCCGGCGGACGCGGAGCGGCGGCTGCTTTCCTTTGCCGGACTGGTCAGTCCGCTGCTCAAGAACTACATTCCGCTTTAACCCGGGCGCCACGTAGGCCCGGACGCCCTCGTCCGGGCGGGCGAGCGAAGCTCGCCTGAGTTTCTGCGCGGCAGGGCAAACGCCAGCCGGGCTTTGCCTGGCCGGGCGGGTGGGGGCACCCGCCCCTACGCGGTTCCGGTTGGTCAGTTACTCCCTTTCAGATATTTATCGAACCATGCAATCGACCGCCGGATCGAGTCAATCTGGTTCTCACGCTTTTCGAAGCCATGGCCTTCGTTGGGATAGTAGTGCGCGTCCACGATTTTCCCGTCTTTCCTCAGTAGTTCCACAACCTGTTCCGCCTCCTCCTTGGGAACGCGGGGATCATTTTCACCTTGCAGCACCAGCAATGGCGCCTTCACATTGTGGATGTAAGTGATGGGGGAAGCCGCGTCGTAGATGTTGCGATCTTTCACGGGATCGCCCAGCAGGCTCTTCTCATACTCCTGCAGCATCGCGTCCTCGTGTTGCAGCATGGTCATCCAGTTAATGATGCCGTAGAGTTCGACGCCCGCCGCCCACACCTCGGGAGAGCGGCCGATGGCCATCAAAGTCATGAATCCGCCGTAGGATCCGCCGGTGATGCCGATTTTTGTCGGACTGACGTAACCGGTGGCTTCCAGAAATTTTACCGCGTAAACCTCATCCTGCAGATCTCCGCCGCCCAGGTCCTTGTAGTTGGCTTTTTGAAAGTCGATGCCGTAGCCGGTCGAGCCGCGCACGTTGGGAGCGATGCAGACGTATCCCCGGGAGACGTAGGCGGCGATGCGCGGGCTCCAGTAATCCTGGGATTGTCCCGTGGGGCCGCCGTGGGGCAGGACCAGTGCAGGATTCGAGGCGTCGCGTTTGAGGTTAAACGGGACCCACAACAGTGCGCTGATGGTTTTTCCGTCGAAAGATTTGTAGCTTACGATCTGCGAAGGCGGCCGCGGGGCCGAGTTGAGGCTGGCAATCGCGGAATAAGTAAGCTGCCGTGGTTTTCGCGAAACCAGATCATAGACCCAGAAGTCCGCAGGCTCGACAGAACTTTCGTGTGACAGGAGCAGGCGGTCTCCGGAAGAAGAAAACGAGCTTGGGTAGGCGGCAAAGCCGTTCAGTCCGCCGGCGATATTGATTCTCTCCGACTTGGTGGTGGCTGTATCTCCGAGAAATACGTCCGAGCGGCCGTCGGCATTGACCGCGTAGGTGAAGCGCTTGCCGTCGGGCGAGAAGTCACCCGCACTGGCTTCCCACCTGGTTTCCGTGACCCAGGTGAGCTTTCTGCTTGCGATGTCCAGGAGTGCCACGTTCTGGTAGCCGCTCCTGGCATTGGACGTGACCAAGAGCGTCCGCCCGTCTCTGGATAGTGAAGATGCCGTGTTGAGAGATTTTCCCTGATGCGGGGTCAGATTCGTGGCGTTTCCGCTCGCGACATCAATCGCGTAAATGTCGGCATCGGTGAAGCTCACTTCCAGACGGTCGGCGTAGAGTGTTTTTCCATCAGGACTCCAGGCCACCGATTGCCACAGGTGGTCCGCGGTAGCTTCGTGCGTCAGCAGCGTCGCCTTGTGCGTGGCCCAATTCATCAGCGCAATGTTGTAAACCGTGGCTTCCTTGGGTTTGTGGTTCAGGGCAATGGTCTTGCCGTCAGGAGACCAGCGCGGGTTCTCTTCACGAATCTCCGGAGTGTTGGTCAGGTTGATGGCTTCACCGCCTTCGCTCGGAATGGCGAAGATGTCCCAGAGTTCATTGCCACCCGAATCCTGCTGAAACAGGATCCAATTGCCGTCGGGAGACCAGGTTTCGCCGTATTGCCTGTCATCCGATTGTGCCAGCTGAATCGGCCATCCTCCGTTCGCCTTCACCTCCCACAAATTTGATCGACCGGAAATGTCGGTGGTGAAGACGATCTCGTTGCCGTCGGGAGACCAGGATGCGCTGGACACCGAGCGCGTGAAATAGAGGTCGTCGATCGGAATGGGTCGGGCATCTGAATTGGAAGCCGAAACGATCGCTTTCGCGTTGGTGATCTGGCGCGTCTCCGGGCCCGAAGACTGGGCAGCCGCGAGAGTGCAGGCAAAAACAAGAGTAAGACAAGTGATCGACAGAGATTTCATTACCGACCTCATGAAATTGATGTCGCGCAGATGGTCGTCGGTAATCCGCGGTCGGAATTGTACACCGGGTAGGGTCGGCGCTCTTTTGCTGGGAGCAGCCCAAAAAGCTTGAACCACAAAGGACACGAAGGTTCACAAAGGACTTCCTTCGTGGTCCTTCGTGTCCTTGGTGGTTGATGGTTTGTTGAGCCGCTATTTGCCTTTAGGTTTGACCATTCCAACGATGCCGCTGCCTTCGCGGAGGGTGAGTATCTGATTGGCTTTGACCTGGGTGAAGCGCTCGATCTTCTGCGTAGTCGGCCACTTGACCTCAATGACATCCGCGGTCTGCGACTTGCCTAGGCCGAAGTGCAGGCGCAGGTCGCATTGCGACATCACGCTCGAGCCGCTGTGGACTTCATCCATCTGGGCATGGTTACCCGTCACCACCCGCACCCGGGCGCCGATGGCGGTGCGATTGCATTTTGTGCCGATCAGCTTGATCTTGATCCAGTTCTGCCGGTTGCCGCCATCGTTGCGCAGCAACGACGGCAAATCGTTCATGTTCAGGATGACTGCGTCGATGTCGCCATCGTTGTCGTAGTCGCCGAAGGCGGCGCCGCGGCTGGAGAAAAGTTCGTTTATGCCTGGCCCGGATTCAGCCGAGACATCTTTGAACCGCCCATTACCGAGATTCTTGTACAGCAGGCGCGGGTTCTTGAAAGTCTGTCCGATGTCGTGGCCTTCAATCTCGGGATACACGTGTCCGTTGATCTGCATGAGATCGGGCCAGCCATCGTTGTCGTAGTCGAGGAAGCCGCAACCCCAGGCGACATAGCGGTTGTTGATTCCGATGCCGGATGAGAACGTCACGTCGGTGAAGGTGCCGTCGCCGTTGTTGTGATAAAGGTTGCAAGTGTCGTCGGCAAAGTTGGTTTTGAAAATATCGAACCAGCCGTCACAGTCGTAGTCGCCGACTGCCACGCCCATGCCGGCCTGCTCGTGACCGTTATCGCTGTAGGCGCATCCCGCGAGCACGGCGATATCGGTGAAAGTGCCATCGTGGTTGTTGCGGAAAAGCATGCTGGGCTGCGAGTCCACCGCGACGTAAATATCCGGCCAGCCGTCGTTGTCAAAATCATAGGAGACGGCGGTGATGGAATAGCGGGGCCCGGGCTTCAGGATGCCCGACTTTTCCGAAACGTCGGTAAAAGTTCCGTCACCATTGTTGTGATACAGCACGTTGGTGTCGCCGGGCAGGCCGCGCGGACCGCACATCACGGGGATGCCCTTCCACTGGCAAAGCGGATCCTTGTCGGAAGGCGCTTTCGCGGGATCGAGTCTTATGTAGTTACAGACGAAGAGATCGAGGTGCCCGTCGCGATCGTAATCGAGCCAGGTGCAGCCGGCACCCCATCGGAATTGCTCGTCGTAAACTCCGGCCTTGTGAGTGACGTCGGTAAAAGTTCCGTCGCCGTTGTTGTGGAACAGGATGTTGTGTCCCCAGAAACAGCAGAACAGGTCGTCCCATCCATCGTTATCATAATCGCCGACACAGATGCCGGTCTGCCAACCGGTGCGCCCCAGGCCGGATTTTTCGGTGACGTCGGTGAAGGTTCCGTCGCGATTGTTTTTGTAGAGATGCGAAGTGGGGGCCTTGCCGGGCGGCCAGTTGGCGTCGAGGCGCGTGCCGTTGGTGAAATAGATATCGAGCCATCCGTCGTTGTCGTAGTCGAAGAAGGCCAGGCCGCTGCCTTTGGCCTCGATGATGTAGCGCTTGTGATCGACCGCGCCCCAGACGTTGGGAGCATTCAGTCCGGCTTCGCGGGCTACGTCAACGAATGTGACCGGGGAAGCTGCCGGCGGAGTTGCGGCGACGGCCTGAAGGGAATTCCTCCACCGCCAGAGTGGCGTGGTGAGCGCGTCCAGCAGCGTGCTGCCGAGGACGATGGCGGAGGCGCACAGAAATTGGCGTCGGGGAAGTCTCATGGATTATCAGTTACCACTCTGCAGTTGCCAGTTGTCAGAAAAACCGGTCTCCAAGACGACTGAAGACCCATAACTGACGCCTCTCTCACTTGCTCGGCACCTTCGGAAATTTGCGCGGTACGATTCCCGTGCCTTCTTTGACCGCGACGATCTGATCGATAGGAACACTGGTCAGGCGGTCAACCTGTCCGCTGGGCCAGGTGATTTCCAGAGAATCGATTTTGGTCCGTTTGCCCAGGCCGAACTGGATTCGCGGATCGCTGGCCGACATGTAACTCATGCCTCCCTTGGCCTGTTCCACGTGGACGGATCCTTCCGCGGTCAACTTCAGCGAGGCGCCGATGCCGTCGCGGTTGGAGCGGGTCCCGATCAACAGCACTTCCAGCCAGTGGTTGGCGTTTCCTCCATCGTTGCGCAGCAGCGAGGGATAGTCGCCGCGGTTGTTGGTCACGATATCGATGTCGCCGTCGTTGTCGAAGTCAGCGGTGGCAAGGCCGCGCCCGGCGATGGGGCGCATGAAATCAGGGCCCAGCGACTCCGACGCTTTTTCGAACTGGCCTTTGCCCAGGTTCCGAAACATCAACAGCGGTTCCTTGTAGGACACCTCGCCGTGATAAAGATTGATGTTGTCCAGCATGGCGCCGTTCAATTGCAGGATGTCGGGCCAGCCATCGTTGTCATAATCCAGAAATTTCATGGCCACGCCGCTCAGCAGGACGGCTTTGTTGCCAATGCCGGAGCGGAAGGTCTCGTCCACAAAAGTCCCGTCGTGGTTATTGTGATAGAGGCGATTCAGTTCAAAGTCGAGGTGGGTAATATAGACGTCCTGCCAGCCGTCGCCGTCAACATCGGCGGCGTCGATGCCCATGCCGGCCTCGTAACGTCCGTCCTCGCTCGCCGCCATGCCGGAGATCAACGACACGTCCTCAAAAGTTCCGTCGTGTTTGTTGATGAATAGAAAATTGGGCCAGGTGTCATTGGCGATAGCGATGTCGGTCCAGCCGTCGTTGTTGAAGTCGGCCAGGACCACGCCCATGCCCTTGGATTCGGGCTTGCCCACTCCGGACTTGTCGCTCACATCGGTGAACGTGCCGTCATGGTTGTTGTGGTAGAGCTTGGTCTTCTGCCCTTTGTAGTTGCCGGGATGGCAGTAGGAGCGATAGCCGGGGCGGCGTTCGCCGCACCACAGGTTGTTCTTGGGCGACCACTCGATGTAGTTGGTGACCAGCAGGTCGAGCCATCCGTCCTTGTCGTAATCAAACCATCCGGCGCTGGCGGACCATCCGTCTTTGTCCGCCACGCCAGCCTTGGCGGTGACGTCAGTAAAAGTTCCATCGCCGTTGTTGTGATAAAGGATAGCGCTGCCGTAGCCGGTCACGTAGAGGTCGGGATAGCCATCGTTGTCGAAATCTCCGACGGCAACCCCTTGGCCGTAGTGTCCCGCACCTGCAACGCCGGCTTTCTCGGTGACGTCAGTAAAAGTTCCGTCGCCGTTGTTGTGATAGAGCGCGCTGCGCAGAGGTTGAGGCGGTTTGTAAACATCAGTGGCGGCCGACTGCACGAAATACAGGTCCATCAACCCGTCCTGATCGTAGTCAAGCCAGGCAACGCCGGTGCCCATGGTTTCCAGATAATACTTTTCGTCGGTGGCAGTGCCATCCTGAAGGAAAGTGATTCCGGCGGTTTGTCGAACGTCGGTGTAGCGGACGGTTACGCGGTCATCTGGCGTCTTCGGAGGCTGGCCTGCGAAGGCCATCATGGTGAAGGCCGCTCCGGCTATCACCATCAGCGTCAGAATTGCGCGCCCACGCGTCGCGAAACCCGGCACCTTACTCGTTTTCGATTTCTTCCGCATTCTCGTGTTTGGTTCCGTCGGGACCCTAGAGGGTCCGGTCAGCCAATGACAGCGCCAGCTGAAGCAACTGCTGCCGGGCAGCCATCGACATGGGTTCCTGCGCGGAAGAAGACTTGGCCGGGGCCCGGGACAGCACTTCTTCAATCCGATTCACATCCAGGCCGCCGGCGCTGCTGCCCTTAAAACGGTTCAGCACTTCGCGGGCCTTGGCGATTTGTCCAGTCTGATAATAAAAAACGCCGAGCGTGGAATAACTTCCGGGCCACTCGGGTAGAAGATCCACGGCGCGTTCCAGTCGTGCGGCAGCTTGTGCGGTGTTGCCTTCGAGCACGGAAACAATTCCCATGCCCCAGAGGATCTTGCCGGAGCCTGGAATTCGATTCAGACCTTTCTGCAGCGTCGCTTTCGCGCCCGCGACATCCTTTTCGCGCAACTGGACCAGCGTGAGCGAGAGGTAATACTGATCGTTGTCAGGATTTCTGGCAATCGCATCGCGGAAAATTTCCGCGGCCCGGGCCGTCTCGCCAAGATGAGCGTGAATGTCTCCCAGAAGGGCCAGGAAAGCCGCGTCCTGCTGACCCGTGGCTGAAACTTGCTGAGCAGCTTCGAGTGCCTGAGGATAGGCGCCTTTGCGGAAGTAAGCATCGGCCAGGTCGAATTTTATGTCGTCGGAGCCGGGGCTGGCGCGCAAAGCCGTTTGGAAATGCTGGATGGCGTCATCATACAGATGGAAGCGCGCGAGTAAAACACCCACGCCAGTCTGGGTGCGATAGTCGCCCGAACTTAGCTGGTCAAGCTGCACGATCGTGATTCGGGCATCATCGACCTTTCCCAGTTTCAGATACGCCTCCGCCAGCAGGTAGAGGTCCTGCGGGCGATCCGGGTGCTTCTGGATCTGCGCCGTCAGTTCGGTCAAATCGAGTTGCGTCCGCTCCTGGGGGGCAAGGTTGGAGCGATTATCCAGATAATCGAAAAGATGCTGGTAGGGATACGGACCCGCTGACGCGTCTTTCGAAAGAGTTTGAAACACATTCAAGTCCCGTTGCGCCGCCTCCATTTGGTGGAGGCTTCTCTCGACCATGGCCAGCTTGTAGTATCCGGCCGCGGGATTGCGGCTCACCTTCACGTATCTTCGCAGCAGGGTCGCTGCCTCCTCAAATTTCTTATCGGCGATGCGCAGGTTCGCCAGTTCCAGCAGCGCGTCGGCGAGGTCGGGATTGGAGCGGAGCGCGGCCTGGAAAAGTCGTTCCGCGGCCGCCTGATTTCCCTGCCGGCCTTCGATGTAGCCCAGGTTGAACAGGCAGGAAGCGTTGTGCGGGTCCAGTTTCAGGCCCTGCTCGAAATATTTTGTAGCTTCATCGAAGCGTCCCAGGTGCCGGTAAGAGAGCCCCATGAAGACGTAAGAGCGCGCCGACGGATCCAGGTCAATCAGGGCCTTGAACTCGTCGATGGCCTTTTCCGTCTTTCCCGACATGAAATAGCTTTCGCCCAGGGCGGCGTGCAGGTCGGCCCGCTTGGGGGCAATTTTCACGCCAGATTCGAGCAGCGGGATTGCGTCTTCAAAATAATTTTGCATCATGCTGACCCGGGCCAGCAGAAAGATGACGTCGGTATTTTCCGGCGCCAGCTTGTGGGCGCGGACCAGGAGATCCAGGGCATCCACCACTTTGGTCTGTTCGGAATAGACCCGCGCCATCAGGTAAAGAGTTTCAGGCGAGTCGGGCTTCAGTTTCAGCGCCCGGCTCAAAACCAGTTCGGCTTTCTTGTACTCGCCGCTCTGCAGATAGACCTGGCCCAGATTGAATAGAATTTCGAAAGCTTCCGGCTGCAGCGCGCTGGCCTTCTCCAGTTCCAGTTGGGCCATCGGGAACTGCCTTGCTCCCGCCAGCAACACGCCCAGAGTGAAGTGCAGTTGAACGTCATCTTTCTTCTGGGCGGAGAGTTCCCGGGCCAGCTTCAGACCTTCAGCCGTCCGTCCCGCCTGAAAGTAGGCGCGAACCAGGTTGAATCGCGTCGCGATGTCCGCTGGGTGCACCCGTTGAAGATGGGGAATGGCCTCGGCCGGCAAACGCCGGGCCATCAGGACGAGGCCAAGATTATAGTTAGCCTCGCGGTTGCTGGGATCAAAGCGCAAGACCTGGCGAAACTCTTTTTCGGCGAGATCGAATTTCTCCTGGGCGACGTAAACGTTCCCCAGATTGTTATGAGTTCGAGCGGAATTGGGATCGAGCTTGTGCGCATGCTGAAACGCTTCCAGCGCATTGTCATAGTCTTTCTCGTTCCCGTATGCGATCCCCAGCAGGTTGTAACCCTCCACGCTGGACGGATTCAGCTTGAGTTGCTCCTCGATCTTAATTTTTGCTTCAGCGATCGATCCTTGGCGCAGCAGGGCCTCAGCCTCGAGGAAAGGCGATGGGGCTTTCGAAACTGGCTGTGAGGCGCTCCGGACGGGAGGGGATTGCTGCGCCGAGGACCCTACAGCAAAACTGAAGATGGCCGCGACGAGAATGACCGCGAACGCCAAGGTGCGGCGCAGCCCAGGCATGCGGCGCGCGTTCCTGGGTGAATGCTGAAATGAGGCGCCGATGACCATCTCCCGGTATATCTCCGCGGGCACTTTGATTACAAGCATCAAAGGCTCAATGTAGCATTTCCAGCGCCTGCTGGGCCATCTTGTGCTGCGGTTGTTGGCGCAGCAGGGCAAGCAATATTTCGCGGGCTTTTTCCTTGTCATTCAAAATGACGTAAAGGCGGGCCAGATTCATGTAGGCCTGGTCAAAATTCGGGGCTACCTGGATGCACGTCTTGAATCTTTGCTCCGCTTCCGGGTAACGCTGTTCACGAACGAAGAGCACGCCCAGATTGTTGAGGGCGTCGGGATAGTCGGGGCGCACGCTTACCGCTCTTTCAAGATACTGCTCGGCGTCCCGGGTCTGGTTTTGCCGGGCGTACAGCATTCCCAGGTTGTAGTTGACCTCGGGATCATCCGGTTCGATTTCGTGGGCGCGGTTCAAAACCCGTTCCGCTTCCCCCAGATTTCCCTGCCGCCGGTACAGGTTTCCAAGATTCAGCAGCGCGATGGTGTAGGTTGGCCGCTGCTGCAACGATTGCTGGAAGTCGCGAACCGCCGCGTCGGGTTGATTTTCATGGGCGGCAATCATTCCGAGATTGTTCCAGGCTTCGGGATACTCCGGACGCAGCTTCACCGCCTCTTCCAGATATTGGCGTGCTTCGGGAAAGGCGTTCCTCCTGAGATACAGCGTTCCCAGGTTGTAAAACGCTTCGGGATTGTCGGGCTTGGCGGCTATGACCTGCTTGAAAGATGCTTCCGCCTGCTCCAGGTACCCGTGCTGAAAAAAGGACACGCCATAGGTAAAGTCGTTGCGCTGGAACGTGCCCTGGAAAAGTGTCCCGGCAAAGGGCAGGGCCCTCCGCATGCGATCGGCCGGATTGCTCGGCACCGATTTCACATCTTCCAGAAGTCGCTCGGCAGCCACCGGCCCCTGATACACCTTGACGATCATCCCCTCCTTATTAAGGAGAAACGATGTCGGCAGGCCGAGGTCGCGGCGACGGTCGAAGAGATAGCGGTAAATAATGTTGTAGACGCCGGCGACATCCTGGGTGGCGAGCAAAGTGGGGAAGGGGAAGCCTTCCCGGGCCACGAATGTTTGCACTGCTCGCGCATCGCGGGGATCGTCCACGTTAATGCCAACGATGTGAAGACCGCTCTGCGCAAGGGGCGATCTGCGCTGGCCGAGCAGCCGCATCTGCTCCCTGCAGGACGGCGAAGCTGTCGACCAGAAGGTAAGCAGCGAGAAAGCTGCCCCGGAACGATGGCAGATCCCATGGCTTGCCCGCGAGATCAGGCAACGAGAAATCGGGCGCGCTCAAAGGTTCGATCAGCCAGGTCTCGACCGACGATGGCAGTGGCTCCAACTTTTCGGCATCTCCGGCGCGCGCATGAGAAGGAGGCGCGCTCGCAAAGGGCTTGGCCTGAAAGTCGTTTGCACCTTCCTGAATTTCGATGCGGCGGTCTCTTGGCAGCTTCTCGAAGGTCTGGGTAAGGCCGCTGGGCCAGCGAACCGTGGCGCGGACGGAGCCTTCGCCTTTCCCCAATCCAAAGAAAAGCTCCTTGGTGTGCTGGGACAGAAACCCGGAGCCGGCCTGGAGGTATTTGGTCTGGCGGAGCGTCCCTGCCTGCACGGTGACCGCAGTGCCGATGGCATCGCGATTGCTCTTTTGTCCGCGCAGGCGGAATGCGATGGAATGGCCGATGTCCTTCATCGCGTTGCGCAGGACCCGCAGTTGTGGCGCGTTCCGGTTTTTGAGGATCACTTCCAATCGCCCGTCGTGGTCGAGGTCCGCCAGGACAAAAGACCGGCTGTCGTCGGGGAAGTCCATGCCAACCGCGCCGGAGACCTCAGAAAACGTTCCATCGCGGTTGTTGGCGTAGAAAACGTTTCTCTCGGGGCCGGCCCAGGAAGAATCCGAACGGATCAGTTCGTTGATTGCGTTCCATCCCTGCTCGTAGCTGGACGAGGGGTTCGAATTCTGCGGCGATTTTCCCACCACCTGCCGCCAGAAAAAGCTGGAGAGATTGCGAGGATCGGGGCCGGAAATATAGCCATTGGCGATGTACAGGTCGGAGTAGCCATCGTGGTCGAAATCCCAGGCGTCGGAAGACCAGGCCCAGCGGCCCATCCCGGCCCCGGCCTGCTCACTTATGTTTTGAAACCTGCCGCTGCCCTGATTGCGATAGAGAGAATTGCCACGAGCGTGTTTGCGGTAAAGGGCGCGGATGTTTTCAGGATCCTTCTCGTGGAAAATCTCTTGTTCCGAAACCCGCTGGCCAGCGGCGGACCACATATTGGCCACGTAGATGTCCTGGTTCCCGTCGTTGTCGAAATCGAACCAGCATGCGCTCATGCCCGCGCCCGCGTCCTCGACGCCCGCTTCCGACGAGACGGCCGCGAAGGTTCCATCGCCGTTGTTGCGATACAGATTGCTGCGCCCGAAGTCGTTGGCCACGTAGAGGTCGGGTGCCCCGTCGGAATTGAGATCGCCCCAGGCGCAGGCAAAGCTGTAGCGATTGTTGTCCACGTGCAGTCCCGCAGCCTGAGTACGGTCGGTGAAGGTTGCGTTGCCTTCGTTGTGCAGTAGGAAGTTCGGCGGCCCATTGCGCGCGTCGAAGTAAGGTACGGGATAGCGGTATTGGTCCAGGCCAGCGTAGTAACTGTACAGACAAAAATAGATATCGAGACGCCCGTCGCGATCGTAGTCCGCGATGGCGGCGTGGGTGAAAGTTCCCTGCGGAGGCTGGGCAAACTTGAAGGCGTCGGGCTTAAGCGAAAATTTTCCGTTCCCCTGATTCAGGAACAACAGCGGGCCGCCGCCGCAGACTACCAGAAGGTCCTGAACTCCCTTGTTTTCGAAATCGGCGAACAGGGCGCAGGCCGTGTCATCGAGCACCGCGACGCCCGATGCTTCCGTCACATCCTCGAAGCTGCCATCGCCGCGATTGCGATAAAGGCGGTTGGGAAGTCCCGCGGGCTGGCACACGTATAGATCATCAAATCCGTCATTATCGATATCTCCCACGGCCAGGCCGTTGTTGCCATAAACGTCGATCCCGCAGGCTCCGTCAAGCACGGTTCGCCAGTGGTCCACTCCGTGAAGCATCTGATTTCTGTAGGACGCAGTCTGGCCCAGGGCCTGGGCGGTGATGTCAATGAACACGGGCTCACCGGCGCGGGCGAGAGTTTCCTCGGTTGCCTGCCAGCGCAGGACGCGCCAGCCCCGGGTTTCGTCGCGCGACCATTGGGTCAGCCAGTGTCCCACGCGCTGCTCGCGTCCGGCGTCCTTCCGCGTGCCGACCAGGTCATAACGAATAACGATATCGAACGCAGACCCAGGGCCCGCGATTTCCCTGATGCCGACGATTGCGAATTCCGCTGTCTCCACGCGCGACAGCGGGGACAGATAGTTTTCCATCTCGCGCAGAAATCGCTCGCGGCCCGGGATGACATCCCTCGCGAACCGTCTTTGTAAGACCTCGATGCCTTTTTCCGAACGCCGCGCCACTTCGCGGGTTGGAAGTAGCGTAGCGGCCGCGATAGAAGCGTCGAGCAATTTCGTCAACGCGGCGAGCGCGGGTGGCGCCGTCTTGAGTGCCGCGCTCCATTGGTTGAGCAGCGGCATGATTTCAAAGGCATATTTTTCGGTGAGGTATTCGTCCGCCCCGGGAACAACCTTCAGCAGAACATCATCGAGCGCGGACTTCGCGGGATAGTGAGGAGTCAGACGGAAATCAGCGAAGGGGAATGAAGCGGCTTGGCCCCGGGACGTTTCAAAGAGCGGCAGCCGGAACGGCGCACCCTGAAAAGGCGCGGGAAGAAAGAGTACAGGCGCCCACCGTATTCCTTTTAAGAAGGTTCGACGTGAAAACAATGTGGTCTTCGTCTTTGGGACGCGCCATCCTCAAAGTGCTCCCGTCATGATGGCCCACCGAAGCGCATGTTAGCACCCAGGTGAAGTTAATCCAACCCACATGGCCGCCGGCAATGTCTCCTTTTCCGCTCTTTGCGGCACTTCCTTTGCGAGCTTTGCGGTTCAGGGGTCTGGCTGATTGTTGGGGGAAAACACTTGTGGAAGCACGGATCGCACGACCCACAGAGGATAGTACAAAGGTACTAGTTTTATTCTTGACAAGCTCTCAGAACCTGTTCTAAGGTTGTCCCGGCTTCGCTGATGTACACGTTTACATTAAGCAATCCAGTTGCCACCCACGAAGGTTTAGGAGGAAAGGTCATGAAACTACAGGCCCTTTTCACTCGGATGCTGAGAACATCGCTGGCTATCGCAGTCGGCGCAATGCTGTTTATCCCGCGACCGCTATTGGCCCAAGTGGATACCGGCAGCATCCTGGGAACGATCACGGATCCATCGGGAGCAGTGATCGGCGGGGCCACCGTGACCCTGACCAACGAAGGCACGAATGCCACACTCTCCACCACCGTGGAATCGGACGGATCATACAAGTTCACCCCGGTTCGAATCGGCAGCTACAAGGTCAGCGCTTCCTCCCAGGGGTTCCAGACCACAGAACAGAAGAACATCGTGGTCAACGTGGGGTCGTCTGTCCTGGTTAATTTTGCGCTCAAGCCCGGTGCGGTAACAGAGACGGTGGAAGTGACCACCAGCACTCCCGTACTTGAGACCCAGGACGCTTCAGTTGGCCAGGTGGTCAACTCCCGCAACGTGAACAATCTTCCACTGAACGGCCGAAACTTCACCTTCCTGGCCCAGTTGTCCGCCGGAGTGAATTCGCCTCAGGCCGACACGCGGGGCAACGCGGCGAGTGGAGCTTTTTCCGCCAACGGTTCGCGGCCGGCGCAGAACAATTACCTGCTGGATGGAATTGACAACAACTCGGACACCGTCGACTTCCTCAATGGCACGAATTTTGTCGTGCTTCCTCCAGTGGATGCAATTCAGGAATTCAAAGTGCAAACCACGAACTTCAGTGCCGAGTATGGACGCTCTGGCGCTGCGGTGCTCAATGCCACGATCAAGTCCGGCACGAACGCATGGCACGGCGCCGGCTGGGAATTTTTCCGCAATGACAAACTGGATGCAGCCGACTACTTCGAGCGCGTCGGCAACACTACGAGGAAGGGCGAACTGCGGCTCAACCAGTTCGGCGTGGCCATCGGCGGACCGGTGATCAAGAACAAGGTCTTCATCTTCGGAGACTATGAAGGCTTGCGCCGCCGACAGGGTGCACCCCACACCGGGAGCGTACCGACGAACCTGGAGCGAAGCAGCGGCTACACCAACTTTACCGAACTGCTGCAATCCACCACACAAACGGACCTGTTGTGCACCTCGCTACCCTGCGACCAGAACGCCCCACACCGCACGCTCCCAATCGGCACCATCCTGGATCCTTCCACAACCCGTGCGGTAACAGCGGGTGTGGTTGACCCCGTATCAGGCTTTACCGCGTTGACCTCGGGATTCGTGCGCGATCCTTTTGGCACTTGTCCGGCCAGTACGGCTAACTACACGGCTGCTGCGTGCAACCTGAACATCCTGCCGGGCGGGCCGACCGGGCGTTTGGATCCGAATGCCATCAAGTTATTAAATCTGTATCCCACCCCGAACTCTGGCGGCATATCGTCCAACTACATAGTATCGCCAGCGATCAGCGAAAACCGCAACGCCTTTGACACCCGGCTGGACCTCAACCTGAGCGATAAGAACCAGATTTTCTACCGCTTTAGCTACGTGGACGATCCGCAGTTCATCCCTGGCATCTTCGGGGGCGTGGCCGATGGCGGCGGTTTCCAGGAAGGTCCCCAGACCGCACTAGCGCAGCAGAGCGCCTTGGCTTGGACCCATGTGTTTTCACCGTCGCTGGTCAACGTAGCGCGAGCGGGACTCAATTACCTTCACACCACCCGCGTTTCACCGGCGGCAAACGATTTGAGCGATCTGCCGGGGCAGTACGGCATCGCGGGTATTCCTCAGGAACACGAGAATGGCGGACTCCCCGCGTTCGGCATCCAGGGATTGCAGACCCTGGGCAGCAACGCTTTCCTCCCGTCGGATGAGGTCAGCTCTACCTTCCAGATCACCGACGACTTGACGAAGATCTACGGCAAGCACACCTTCAAAATGGGGTTTGAGTGGCAACACGTGAAATTCTCGACCCTGCAACCACCGTGGTCGCGCGGACAATTCAATTTCGATGGCGTCTATACCAATATCCCGGGTGCCAGCGTCTCTTCGAATAACACGGGCATCGCGCAACTCCTGTTGACTCCGACTCTTTCGAGCGTGGGAGGGCCGGATTACGTCGGTGGCCCCGGCGCACAAGGCCAGGGTACGGCAGTGTTCGTCTCCAATATTTCGCTGACGGACAACGGAAAAAATTACTACGGTAGCTACATCAATGACGACTGGAAAGTTACGCCCAAATTGACCGTTAACCTCGGTTTGCGGTGGGACTTCTTTGGTCTGGTGTTCGAGCACCACGGAGCCCAGGCTAACTTCGTTCCCGGCGGACCTCCGACCGGTAGCCCGCTCTTCTTGTTCCCGGAAGGAACCAATGCTGCGAGCTTCTCCTCCGGTTGCCCAACCTGCTTCACTGACCTGCTGGCACAGGATGGCATAACCCCTGTGATCGGTAACAAGTACGGCAAGGGCCTTGGGCGGTCCGAGAAAACGAATTTTGCCCCGCGTGTCGGTTTTGCCTATCAAGTAACTCCGAAGCTGGTTGCCCGGGGCGGCTTTGGCCTCTTCTACAACGGGTTTGAAAACCGGGGGTTCTCGCCGAACCTGGGAGAGAACTATCCCTTCCAGTTTAACTTCTCTTACACATCACCGAGCGACAATACGCCAATCACGTATCAGGGATGCACCAGCCCAGACGCGACTCCGATTGGAAGCGCAACCTTGGAGACTGGATTCTCCTGCACTCCTCTTGACCCCACCCTGGTCAACGCCAGCGGCCTGGCCTTGCGCGGAATTCAGTTCAAATACCAGACTCCGTACTCCATGGGCGGAAACTTCACCGTGCAGTATCAATTGACTCCTTCTATGTCGGTCCAGGCCGGTTACGTGACTTCCCTGGCCCGTCATCTGGAGGTGTTCCCGAACTCGAACAACGTTACCAGCATCGTGGATACCGACGGGGATACCGGTCTCCACGTGCCATTCCCGGACTTCGGGCACGGATCGAGTTACGCCACCACCAACGGCAACAGCTGGTATCACTCTTTGCAGACCAAGGTGGAAAAGCAGTTTGCTAACGGACTGAACTTCCTGGCGACCTATACTTTCTCCAAGACGGAGACGGACGCCGGCGACCTGCTCAACGGAGGAAGCTTGGGAGGCTTCCGTGCTCCGGACGTTCCTGGAGCTGGAATCCACTTTGACTACGGCTTGGCTTCCTTCGATATCCGGCACGTATTCCACTTCAGCGGTGGATACGAATTACCCTTCGGTAAGGGCAAGCGCTACATGGCTTCATCCTCTGGAGTCGGTAACGCACTGGCCAGCGGGTGGAGCGTCAACTGGAGCGCTACGATTCAGGGCGGCCAACCGATTACTCTTAATTGCCCCTCGGGCACGGCCAATGGCACGGGTTGTTATGATCTCCTGGTCGAGGGACAAAGCCCGAAGCTGGGACTGCACACCAACGCGAACGGAGAGTTAAGCTGGATTGCGAACCCGGCCGCATTCAGCCAGCCCTGCAAGTTGGTCAGCGGTGCGCCGGATCCCACCTCGGTACCCGGTTGCTCGCCGTTAACCGGCCTGGGCGTCCTGGGCGGTCCTCGAGCAACAATTGAGGGGCCTCCTTTCCGTCGGCTGGACTTCTCGGTCTTCAAAGACTTCCAGCTCACGGAGCGTTTCAAGCTGCAATTCCGCTCGGAGTTCTTCAACATTCTCAATCACCCGAACTTCAACGCCCCGGGATTCGGCGGCAACGGCGTTGTAGCCATCGGCGGCGCCACCAACTACACCAGTTCGCACTTTGGAGCCATCGGCTCTACTCGTGATGCTCCGTACGATCCGAGGCAGATCCAGTTCGCTCTGAAGCTGTACTTCTAGGCTAGAACTTACCTCCCCCGGCAAGGCGCTCATGGCGCTCTGCCGGGGGGGGAACACTTTCCAAATCCAGCCCTCCCGCCTGCCCAGCGCGGTGGTAACATACGAAGACGTGACCATGAGACGCCCGTCGATTTGGTCTGCTGTCCTGGCTCTTCTGGTGTGCGTGCCCATGGCGGCAGCCGGAAGTCAGCCCAGCCAACACCTCGAACGCAAATTCCAGTCGGCTGTAGCTCAATACGAATCCGGCCGCTTCGCAGAGGCCGCAGCAGAACTGGAAGGCCTGCTGCGCGAGGTCCCTGAAAGCTTCGAGGTCCACGAACTCCTGGGCCTGGTCTATTCCGCGAAGTCGCAGGACGCCAAAGCCAGCCCGCATCTGCAGAAGGCAGTGCGCCTGAAACCAGATTCTGTCTCCGCCCGGACGAACCTGGCGGCCAACCTGATGCGCCTGGGAAAGGCGGAACTCGCAGGCGTGGAATTCCGCAAGGCGGTTGAGCTCGATCCGAAAAACTTCGACACCAACCACAACCTGGGCGAGTTTTACGTCCATTCTGGAAAAGTTGCCGAGGCAGCGCGCTATCTCGGTCAGGCCCAGAAAATTGATCCGTCTTCCTACGACAATGGCTACGATCTCTCCTTGGCCTACGTCCTGACCGGGCGGCTCACGGATGCCCGGCAATTGGTGCAGGATCTGTTGAAAAAGAAGAACACGGCGGAACTACACAACCTGCTGGGCGAGATCGAAGAGAAAGACGGAAAATTCGTCGAGGCGGCCAATGAATACGAAACCGCCGCCCACATGGATCCGAGCGAGAGCAACCTCTTCGACTGGGGAAGCGAACTGCTGATTCACCGCACGCTGGGGCCCGCGATTGAAGTCTTCCAGCACGCCACGGAACGCTACCCCAAGTCGCCCCGGCTGGTCATCGGCCTGGGCATGGCCCTGTACTCACGCGGCAATTACGACGAGGCGGTGAAGGCCTTGCTGCACGGGGCTGACCTCGACCCCTCCGACCCCAGCTGCTATCTTTTTCTGTCCAAGGCCTACGACAGCTCGCCGGGGCAGGCGGATGAGGTCATCCAGCGCTTCCGCCGCTTCGCCGAACTTCAGCCGAAAAATGCCCGCGCATCCTACTACTACGCGATGAGCCTATGGAAGGGAAAGCGGGCACAGGATGCCGGGGTGGATTTGCAGCAGATTGAAGGGCTGCTGAAGAAGTCAATCGCCCTCGATGACAAGCTCGCCGAGGCCCACCTGCAACTGGGGAACCTCTATTCCGACCAGGCCAGGTATGCAGAGGCCATCCCGGAATACGTGCGAGCCCGAGAATTGAGTCCGGACCTGGCGGACGTGCACTACCGGCTGGGACAGGCTTACGTGCACACCAAACAGAATGAACTTGCCCAGGAGGAGTTGCAGGTGTATCAACGCCTTCGGGCCGAGCATCTGGCGGAGGTCGACAAGCAGAGGGCGGACATCCGGCAGTTCGTTTATTCGGCGAAGGACGGGCAGACAGCGAAGTGATCGGGTGTAGGCGCGAGCGTCCTCGCTCGTGCTGGCTTGCACGAGCGGGACGCTCGCGCCTACATATGAGAATTCAGAACTGGACTATGGCATACAACTTTTCATCGCTGACTGCGAAGGGCCGGGCGGCTGCTGCGGCGTGCAATCCTCAAGAACTGGCACTCCAGTTGGCCTGCAGCCGCCGCGAATTCCTGCGTACCGCGGCCGGGCTGGCGATGGGAAGCGCATTGCTGGGCCCAAGCGCGATGGCCCGGGCCGCGTCCACTCGCAAGAAGAGAAAGGTAGTGGTCATCACGTTTGGTGGGGGCGCGCGCGACCAGGAGACGTTTGCGCCCGAGGGGCAGGAAAACATCCCGCACCTGATGCGCGAACTTATTCCTCAGTCGGCCTTCTTCACCCAGGTGGTCAACCGGGGAATCCTCGGCCATTATGTGGCCACCGCTAGCCTCGTCACCGGTGTGTACGAAACCTTCAACAACTTTGCCGCTGTCCCTCCGGCCAACCCGACCGTCTTCGAGTACTTCCGCAAAGACTTGAAGCGTCCCCGCTCGGACGCCTGGGTCGTGGCTCCCAGCAATGGTTTCAACCGGATTGGAGAGAGCAACCATCCTTCCTACGGCGTGGGGACGGGTGCAACGGTAATTCTCCCCAAGCATCTGCTGACTGCAGCCTTGTCGGGCGCCAGCGGCGACTACGAGCACCTGCTGCGCGACAACTACGAGACCCCGTTCTACGCGCCCGAGCTTGGTGGCCGCGAGTTCGAGTTGCAGCAACTGGAGATGCTGCTCAAGCTTTCCGTCGATGACTTCAGGTCCCATGCCCGGACCTTGTCCAGCCCGGACGAGCTCTCGGTCTATATCGCGCGTCAGCTGATGCGCCAGGTGGCGCCCAGCCTGCTGTGGATCACCATGCACGACATTGATATCGCGCACGCCGGAGCTTACTCGCTTTACATTGACGGCATCCGGCGCACCGACCGCCTGTGCGCCGAGATTTGGCAGGCGATCCAGGCCGAGCCGGAATATGCCGGCAACACGACGCTCTTTATCCTGCCCGACTTTGGGCGGGATTCAGACGAGGATTCCGGGGGCAACGGCTTTCAGCATCATCGCACCGGCGATACGCTCTCCCGCACCACCTGGATGATGGCGCTGGGCGCCGGCGTGCGCCCGGGCGTGGTGTACGACCGCGCCATGGAGTCCACCGATCTGGTGCCGACTCTCGGCTCCATGCTCGATTTCTCGGCCTCGCTCGCGCAGGGCAAGCCGATACCGGAACTGCTGTAGCGCCTATGCTGCCACGCGATCTCAAGCCGGAGCAGTTCAAGGAGTATCCGCCCGAGGCCAGAAAACTGGTCACGGACTATGTGGGGGCTTTGCAACGGCTGCCCCTGAACTTCGTGGCCAGCCTGCTGCGAGAGGTCATTGAGTACGATTTCAAGTTTCCTCCAGAACGCAAGGCCATCGAGAAGGAACTCGCGAACCTGAACTCCCTTTCCGCGGACCAGGTAAAAGAATGGTTTCAGGGATTCGCCCAGATAACCGAGTCCCCCAAGCTTGAATCATTCGATTGGGTCAACTCGCCTGCCCAGTTCGTCGAGCAACTCTCGGCGCATCTGTGGAGCACCCATCAACTGGACGCATTTCGGAAGGCAGCGATGGATTATGCCAGCCGTCTGCAAGCGGTGGCGCCGCCAGAGCCGCCCGCGGCCCCGCGGCTGGGCATTGCCGTCATCGGCCAGGGAGCGGCTGGGCATGCCGAGCCTTTGTTTCGCAAGCTGCGCGCTCATGGCGGATACTTCAGCCAGGTCAATCCCGAGCACGGCCTGGAGACGCTGCTCAACGCGGTCGCGGCCAGGGCTAAAGCGCATCCCGCTCCCTACGCGCACTGGTACATTGATGGCGGTCAGGAAGCGGCCCACGATTCTGCGCTTACCTGTGTGTCCTACAAAGCCCTGGAACCCGCGCGCGAGATCCTGCTGCGTAAGATGCACGGCCAAATCCAAAAACCCGGCATGGGACCGGAGACTCTGCGTACGTTGCTGGCGCAGATGCGTCCCGCGGACCTGGGCATGGAGAAAGCAGGCATGGGTCCGTCAGGGGACGCCGTGCTGGACCGCTTTCAGGTCAAGCTGCTGACGGAAGGTTCGGGAACCCAGATTTTCAGCACCACGTTCGCGCAGTGGGCGGCGCGCGAAACCCTCCGCCGGGCCCAGCCTCTCACCTTACTTGTACGCTTTGCCCCACGAGTGCGGCAGCAACCGATGAACGAACTGCTGTCTGGAATCCGGTCCGATGCCGAACTTGATCCTCCGGGTTCGCTGGTGGATGCGGACATGGGCTCGTACTACACCTATCTGAATCAGCAGCGCCTGACCGGGGCGGAGAAGTCTTCCTTCCTGGTGTGGTTCGAAGGCCACAATGAAGCCCTAGCCATCGGTCCGGCGTTGCCGCGTGGGACCACATCGTCCACTCCCACCGACCTAAAACAACTGCTCACCTGGGCCAGCTAGCTCAGGCAGTGCAGTGTGGGTCGGACACTCCTGATAGCTCCTAGCTCCTGGCTCTTCGGTCGGGTTTGGCTAGAAGCTAGAAGCTAGAAGCTAGGAGCTAGAAGCTAGGAGCTAGAAGCTAGGAGCCAGAAGCCAGAAGCCAGAAGCCAGAAGCTTCCTTGCTCAAAGTCAAAGGCGTCGGACAAGAGTGTCTGACCCACACATTTATTGTTATTTCGACAGCACGGCTACGCCATAGACGGGAAGTCTGACCGATTGTTTTGATCCGCCTTCGAGCACATCCGTCATGACTGACGGCAGTGACACGGTCTGCTCTGCCTTCGAGAGGTTGACCAGTATGTAAACGACCCCGTGTTCGCCGTAGCGGGGATAAACTTCTACCCCGTCGGGAACCTTGCCCAGCGCGGGTTTCACGCCGCTCACGTCTGTCATCCACTTCGCCGCCGCAGTCATGGCGGAGCCCTCCAGCCAGGCGCCGATGTAAGTGATCCGGCCTTTCCCGACTTTGCGAGTGATGGCCGCAGGCTTGCCATCGAGCCAGCCGTTGCTCTTGCCGTAGGTCTCGAGCACCTCGGTGTCTTTATCATTGTCATTCGCACTCAAAAGCTCAGCCCATAACTTGCTTTGCCCGGAGCCGAATTTTCCTTCGATCGCCACCGGATCGACCAGCGCGTAATACTGCTCAACCCGCCCACCCAGCAGATCTGCCAGCGGTCCGGGCTGACGTTCAGGCTGGAGCCCATTGTCTTCATCTTTCATTGCAGAGCGCTGGCCCAGCACCAGGTGCCCGCCACCGCGCACATAGGCGATGAGGTTCTTCGCCGCAGCATCTGAGAGAACGTTCAGTCCGGGAGCCACCACCAGTTTGTATTGGCTGAGTGGGGCAACCGCTTCGACGACGTCGATGGACTGACTTACCGCGCGCAGTGGCCCGTAATAGCTGACTAATTCCGCCGCTGGGTCATAGTTCTTGTTGTGGCGCTGCCAATCGATGGCCCAGCGGCTGTCGTAAGAATGCAGCATCGCAACTTCGGACTTGACCGACGTTCCGGCCAATGCCGGACCAGCCTTGGCGAACTCCCGGCCAATCTGCTGGGCTTCCGCATATAAGGGTACGGGCGTTCCGTCCGCTCCCACCAGCGTTCCGTGATATTCCTCCTGACCATTCAACGCACTGCGCCACTGCCAGTAGCTGACCACGTCGGCGCCATGTCCGACGGCGTGCCAGGCCATCGCCCGGACTTCTCCTTTATCGAGCGAGTTATTGATCGGCGCCCAGTTTACCGAGCCCGGCTGGGTTTCCATGACCCAGAAATTCTTGCCTTTGAATCCGCGCGTCAGGTCGTGGGCAAAGCCGTTCCTGGCGGGATCGAGATGTCCCTGTCCCGACGTAGTCGTCCCAGGCTGCGAGGTCGAGATCTTTCTCGACCACGTAGTGATCGAAGCCGTCGTACCAGCCCATCGTGTTTGTGGTGATGAACTGTTTGGGGTCGGAATTCGCGCGGATAACCTCCAACTGGTTTTTCTGATAACTGCGCCAGGTATCGCTGACAAATCGCTTCCAGGCCAGCAACAATCCGGGATTGCCGTATTGCGTCTGAATCGGAATCTGGCTCCAGTCGAAAATGGTTTCGCTCCAGTAGGAAGTGGTCCAGCGCGCGTTCAGATTGTCCAGCGTGACTGTAACGCGCCTTGAGCCATTGCTGGAATTGTGCCTTGGTATCGGGATCAAACGAGATGTCGGAGTACTCGTTATCAATCTGCCAGCCCAGCACGTAAGGGTTGTGGCCAAAGCGCTTCGCGAGCTGTTCGGCAATTTTGCGCGCCAGTTCGCGGTACTTCGCATTGGCGAAGTTGAACTGCTGGCGATTGCCATGCTCGATGCGGTGGCCTTCTTCATCGACACGCAAGGTCTCGGGATATTTCTGCGTAAGCCAGGCGGGCGGAGCCGCGGTTGGAGTGCCCACCACGGTGTAGATCCCATGCTTCGCGGCGGCGGTGACGGCGCGATCCAGCCAGTCCAGGTCGTAGTTGCCCTCGCTGGGCTCCATTCGGCTCCAGGCAAACTCGCCCACGCGCACCATGTGGATTCCGGCTTGCTGCATTAACGTCAGGTCAGCGTCCCATCGCGACTCCGGCCACTGTTCTGGATACCAGGCCGTCCCCAGCATGATGGGCGGCGGAGGGGGCGTCTGGGCGCTGACGGTGGGCGCCAACAGAAGAATGGCAGCAACAGCCCAAAAGAGTGCGAATTCTATACCCTGTGACAATCGAATCGTGCGCATAGTGACTCCTGATTCTTGCTGAAAACTGAGGTCTGACGTTCGAGGTCCGACGTCCGCGCTTCTTTAGACTTTGGTGCCGCGCCTGCCCAGGAAGAGCATGAGAGCGCCGAACAGCAGCATGACGACTCCCCACTCCAGGTTGATGTTGATGCCGAGCGAGCGTTCATAAATAGCTTTGTCGCTCAGCGCGCCGAAGGCGATTAACAGCACTCCGAAAATGGAGAACAGGAAACCAATTGGCAGCCGGATGTCGAGTCCCATCTCTTCTCCTATCGGAAAATGATATTCAGCAAGCCCGTGGCCGCCAGCACGACCACGGCCAACACCACGGGCCGCTGATACCAGCTCAAGCCGTGCTGCGTCGGGCGTTCAGTAAGCGAGTACACCAGGCCCGTGAGTTCTTTCTCGTCGTGCGCCCGGGTCAGCAGGCTGACCGCGATCGTGATCACGAAGCAGGTGGTCCAGGCATAAATAGCGGTCCAGAAGTTCTGCGCCATCTCGCTGGGGTAAATGTGCATGGCGGCAATCCATCCCCCCTTCACGCCCGGGACGCCTCCCTGAGGCAGGGTCAGCCCATGGTGGAGTGCCGCCGCCATCGTGCCGCTCAGCAATCCGGTGAATGCGCCATGGCCGGTGGTCCGCTTCCAGAACATGCCCAGCAGGAAGGTCGCGAACAGCGGGGCATTCACGAAGGCGAACACCAGTTGCAGCATGTCCATGATGTTGTTGAAGCGCGTTGCCATGTAGGCGGTCGCAATGGACAGAGCTATACCGAAGATGGTGGCCATGCGTCCCATCCATAGGTAGTGTTCGTCGCTGGCCTTCTTATTTATGTACGACTGGTAGATGTCGTACGTCCACACGGTGTTGAACGCAGTTACGTTTCCCGCCATACCGGACATGAAGCTGGCCAGCAGTGCGGTCAAGCCAAGACCCAGGATTCCGGTGGGAAAGTAGTGCAAAAGCATGTTGGGTGTGGCCAGATCGTAATCCAGTTCGACCGTTCCGTCCTTGTCTCGGATAACTTGACCTGACGCATCCATCTTTGCCGGAATCAAGCCTCGTCCTTCGATGGTGGTGGCCGCATGTGTGCCCGCCAGATTCGCGAGATTCTGAGTGGGCAGAGCAATTGCGATCAATCCCGGGAGGATGACCAGGAAAGGGAAAAGCATCTTGGGAAAGGCCGCAATCAGCGGAGTACAGCGCGCGGAATTCATGGAGTTGGCCGCCATGGCGCGCTGGATGACGAGAAAATCCGTGCACCAGTATCCAAACGACAGCACGAAACCAAGCCCCATGCTCAGGCCGAACCATTCCACGCCCAGGCGGTTGGTGTGCGGATTGCTCATGCCCAGCCAGGAATGGGTGTAAGAGGGATCAAGATTGGCCTTCAGCCCTTGCCAGCCCCCGATATTCTTCAGGCCCAGCCAGACCAGCGGAAGGAATCCGGCGACGATCAGAAAAAACTGGACCACTTCGTTGTAGATGGCGCTGGTCAGTCCCCCCAGCAGGATGTATCCCAGCACCACCAGCGCGGAAATCACCAGGGAGAAGTGAAATATCCAGGCCTGCGGCAGACCCAGCCAGGCGAAAGGCGCGTCGAAAATGTGCAGGATCTGAATCAGCTTCGCCATGGCATACATGGAAATGCCCGAAGAAAACAGGGTCATGATGGCGAACGAAACCGCGTTGAGCCCACGAGTCTTCTCGTCAAAGCGCAGGCGAAGATATTCGGGCACGGAGCGCGCCCGCGAGCCGTAATAGAAGGGCATCATGAAGACGCCGACGAACACCATCGCGGGAATGGCGCCAATCCAGTAAAAATGGCTGGTGGCGATGCCGTACTTCGCGCCCGATGCGCCCATGCCAATCACTTCCTGTGCGCCCAGGTTGGCGGAAAGAAAGGCCAGCCCGGCCACCCATGCGGGAATGGAGCGCCCGGCGAGAAAGAAGTCCGTGCTGGTTTTGACGTAGCGCTTGAGGATCGCTCCGATTCCGAGCACGAAGACGAAATACACGATCATGATGGTCCAATCGATGGTCCTCAACATGCGTAGTTCTCCCTCGTGAATCGTGAGCTGAAATGAAAATCCGTACTTCCGGCAAACGGTGTAAACGATTGCAGGCTTGCTGTGTCTTTGTCAACGAGTTTCACCTGCTTCAAATTGCCCGCAATCCAAATGTCATCCTGAGCGCAGTTCATCCGTTCGCCTTGCGAACGGATGAATGGAGTCGAAGGACCCCTACCTCTGGCAATCACCCGTCTCCGCGTACTAACAGTTGCCGTACGCTGCGGCGATGTCCGGCAGATTTGGCGCTCATAGGGGTCCTTCGACTTCGCAGCTGCTTCGCAACAGCGAAGCAGCCACTCCGCTCAGGATGACACATTGCGTCGATCGTCACTGCCTCGAGCACAGTGATTTCAAATGCGCCGCCGCGCTTTCTGGCGTGATGTCGCGTTGCGGCATGCCCAGCATTTCAAATCCCACCATGAACTTTCGAATGGTCGCGGAGCGCAGAAGAGGCGGATAGAAATGGGCGTGGAAGTGCCATTCATGATGCGGGCCGCCGTCAGTGGGAGATTGATGAAATCCCATCGAATACGGGAAGGGCACGTCAAAAACCTTGTCGTAGGCCGACGTCACCTGCTGCAGCAACTCGGCCAGCAGGACGACTTCTCTCTCGGTAAAATCCCGGAACGTTCCCAAATGGCGGCGGCTGCACACCATGACTTCGAAGGGCCAGACCGCCCAGAAGGGCACTAGGGCAACGAAGCCCTCGTTCTGGCAAACCAGGCGAACTTTCTGCTGGTCCTCGAGTTCGACGTAATCACACAGTAAACAAGTGTTATGTCTCTTCGTAGTAGCTGGCCTGGCAGGCCAGTTCTTTTCCGGGAATGTCCGGAACCGAATGCGTGGCCCATATCTGGCAGTGGGGATGGGGGTTACTGGCGCCCATCATGGCGCCGCGATTCTCGAAGATCTGCACGTGATTGATCTACGGCATTTCCCCCAGTTCCCGGAATTGGGCCGTCCAGGTGTGGATCACGCCTTCGATGTCCTTGGGCGACATGGTGGCGAGAGTAAGGTTATGACGGGGGGAGAAGCAGATTACCCGGCATAGTCCCGGCTCGCCTTCCGCCACCAGCAACCCCCGGTTCTCGATGTCCAGGCGATCGTCGCGAACCGTGGGCTTGAGGGCGGCGAAGTCGTTGTCAAAGACGAAGGTGCCGGTGTAGCGCGGATTGAGCACCCCCCCTACCCGGGCGTTGCCCGGACACAGGTAGCAGGTGGGGTCATATTCGGGTTCACCCTGGCTCGAAACCTTCTCCAGTTGCCCCTGCCAGGGGCGGCCGGCGCGGTGCGGGGAGACCAGTAACCACTCGCCGGTGAGGGGGTTGAATCTGCGATGTGGGTCCTCGGTAAGCTTCAATAACGTGCCTCCGAACCTTGAGTTACAATGTACCGGAAAGCCTGATGTCACTAGAAAAACAATAGATAAAAGGCGTTTGACAGGTAGCCTTCAGCCGCCTATTGTGGCATCTTGTAATCGCTTACAAATGCAGTATTTCATACTCTCAACCCGGATTTCACGCCCTGTTTTGTGCTTCGCTCTGGTTTCATTCGGAACCATATGAAGTCGGCAGAATTGGCTCAACATTTTGAGAACGCATTTGGGTCGCCGCCTCGCATCTTCTGCGCCCCAGGACGAGTCAATCTGTTGGGCGAACACACCGATTACAATGACGGTTTCGTCATGCCCTGTGCCATCGGCTTTTCCACACGAGTGGCCATTTTTCCCCGGTCGGACCGCAAACTGGTAATCCGATCGCATGAATTTTCCGAACAATTTGAATTCGATCTGGATAACCTGCCCAGCCATGGCAAGGGCGTTTGGTCAGACTATGTTCTGGGCATTGCGGTGATGCTGGCTGAGATCGGGCATCCGACCGCGGGCGCCAGCTTGCTGGTCCGGGGTGAAGTGCCCATCGGAGCCGGCCTCAGTTCCTCGGCTGCGATTGAAGTGGCCAGCGCGCTTGCCCTGATGAGCCTCAATGGCGCGCAGCTTACACTGCCGGAAGTCGCAAAGTTGTGTCAGCGGGCGGAGAACGTATTTATCGGCGCGCGCGTCGGTATCATGGACCAGTTTGTCTCCTGTCTTGGCCGCGCCGGACACGCCTTGTTGCTGGACTGCCGCTCCCTGGAATACAAGTTGATTCCCATCCCGGAGAACGTGCGCCTGGTCATCTGCAACACCATGGTGAAGCATGAACACGCCAGCGGTGCCTACAATCGCCGCCGTGACGAATGCGATGAAGGAGTGCAGATCCTGGGCGAGTGGTATCCCAATGCTCGCGCCCTGAGAGACATTTCCGTAGAGCAGCTCGAGCAGCACATTGCCGAGATGCCGCCCACCATCTACAAGCGCTGTCTGCACGTAGTCTCGGAGAACCGGCGGGTGCTGGAAGGCGCTGAGCTACCTGGCGGCCGGCGATGTAAGCCGGTTTGGAGGCCTGATGCGCGAATCGCATCGCAGCCTCCGCGACCTCTTTGAAGTCAGTTGCCGGGAACTCGACATCATGGTGGAAATTGCAGAGTCCCTGGAGGGCTATTGCGGCGGACGCATGACCGGCGGCGGCTTCGGCGGCTGCACCGTGAACCTGGTGAAGAGCGCCGACGCCTCCAGATTTGCCGCGCAAATCTCGGAACGGTATCAGGCCGCCACCGGGATCAAGCCTGATGTTTATGTGTGTTCCGCGGCCGATGGCGCGAGCGCGGTTTAAAGCTACACTCCTACCTGCTCAAAGTAATCTCGATCACCGGTTTTCAAAAATGTACCACCCACAGGCCGCTGCTTGGCCATAGGGGTCCTTCGACTGCGTGGCTGCTTCGCCAAGCGAAGCAGCTACTTCGCTCAGGATGACAATGGAATCCTAAATGGCGCGAGTGGAACCGCGCATCACCAGGTGAGTCGGAATTGAGTAATCGACGTGCGGCCCCTCGTCTTTTCGGATGAGGGCCTCGAGCGCGGCAAAAGCGGTGACGGCAAGCTGGGTGCGCGACAGGATCACGGTGGTCAGCGGCGGTTGGGTGAGATGCGCGAACGAAATATCGTCGAAGCCAATCAGCGATATGTCTTCCGGAACTTTCAATCCAGCGTGCAGAATCGCGCCCAGCGCTCCGATCGCGGTAAGGTCGTTCGAGGTGATGACTGCGGTGGGGCGCTGAGGCAGTCTCAGCAGGCTTCTCATGGCCATGGCGCCGCCTTCGATGCGATGGTCTCCCTTTTCGATCATCGCTTTGTCGGAGAGGCCCCTGGACTTCAGGCCGGAGAGATACGCGTCGCGCCGCATGCGGGCTGATTCCAGATTCATGGGACCAGCGATAAAGGCAATGCGTCGATGGTTCAGGGAAAACAGATGCTGCAGCGCCTCGTGAATGCCCTGGGCATAATCGATGCGAATGTTGGTGCTGTGGGGGCCAGTTTTTCCGGTGTCCATGAACACAGTGGGAATGTTGCGGCGGGTCAGTTCGGTCACCATGGCAGGGTCGGCTTCCGACGTCATGATGGCCACGCCATCGACTTTGCGCTCCACCATGCGACGGATGCATCCCGCCATGCGCTTGGGATTGTAATCCGTATTCCCGATGATGACTTCCTGACCGCGCTCGACCGCCTGATCTTCAAAACTTTTCACCAGTTCGGGGAAAAAAGGGTTCGTGATGTCGGAGATGATGAGACCCAGCATCCGGCTTCTTCCCGAAACCAGCGTGCGAGCGTGGGTGTTGGGATAGAAGTTCAGCTCTTCGATGGCCTGGCGCACGCGCGCGGCGGTTCCGGGCCTGACCTTCTCGGAATCGTTGATAGTGCGCGAAACCGTAGCGGTTGAGACTTTCGCTCGCTTCGCGACTTCTTTAATGTTCATGCATGTCCACGGGGAAGGCGAGGAGAGGAAAAGTTCCTATTCTAGCAACGATTGCCGGACAATGGAATTTGGGGTTGGCTGGGTCGTGTGTGGGTCGGGCAAGTGTGGGTCGGACAGGAGTGTCCGACCCACACGACTCTCCGCGTGTAAGCGTTTACAGGGACGGGGACAATATTAGATAATGCACCCGCGATCATTCCCACAAGGCACCTTGAGGGCAACCATGGACCGACGCAACTTTCTCAAGTCTACCGGCACGTTCATCGCGGGTGCGACCATCGCCCGCTCGGCATTAGCCACTAGCGCTGCGGAGGCCGACGCCGCCCCGGGACGCCTGGTTCTGCCCATGAATCGCAACTGGCGTTTCAGCCGTACCGTGGCGGAAGGCGCGCACGCCCGCGATTTCGACGACTCCGGATACGAGCGCGTCGTGATTCCCCATACCAATGTTCGCCTGCCCTGGCATAGCTTTGACGAAAAGAGCTATGAGTTCGTCTCCAGCTACCGCCGCCGCTTCAAACTTCCGCCCGAGGCCCGGGGCAAGCGCGTCTTCGTGGATTTTGAAGGGGCCATGACCGCTTCCACCGTCTGGATCAATGGCCATCGGCTGGGTGAGTACAAGGGCGGGTACACGCCTTTTTCTTTTGACCTCACTCCGCACCTCGATTTCGATGGCGAGAATGTGCTGGCGGTGGACCTTGATTCCAGCGAGCGGCCGGACATTCCACCCTTCGGCTATGAGATTGACTACCTGACCTTCGGAGGCATTTACCGCGAGGTCTCTCTTCGCATCGTGCCGGCGACTTTTATCGAGAATGTTTTTGCCAAGCCGAAGGATGTTTTGACCGATCACCCCAGCCTGGATGTGGATTGCTACATTCAGCGCATGGAGGCATCGCGAGACGCGCTGACTCTCGAGTCAAGTCTTCTGCGGAGGGCGATCGCGTGTCTGGCCAAGGGCACCCAGCAGCTTCCCGCCGCTCCAGCCGGAAGCGAACCCGCCGCGTACACCGTCCGCCTGGACAAGCTTGGCGCAATCAAGCTGTGGGACCTCACGCATCCGAATCTCTATAACGTGCAGTGTCCGTCTGCTGCGCGGGACGCAGGCAGTGGACGATCAGTCTCACGCACCATCGGTTTTCGCGAAGCGCAATTCACTGATCACGGCTTTCGAACTCAACGGCAAAGTGATCAAGCTGCGCGGGCTGGACCGGCATCAGACCTTTCCCTTCGTAGGACAGGCCATGCCCGGCCGCGCCCAACGCAGCGACGCGAAGATTCTGCGCAACAAGCTGAAGTGCAACATCGTGCGCACCTCGCACTATCCGCAATCCCGCCACTTTCTCGATGCCTGCGACGAAATCGGATTATTGGTGCTCGAGGAAATTCCCGGCTGGCAGCACATCGGCGACGAACCGTGGAAGCTGATATCCATCGACAACGTCGGCCGCATGATTCGCCGCGACTGGAACCATCCTTCCATCATCCTGTGGGGGGTCCGCATCAACGAGTCGAAAGACGATCACGATTTCTACGTTCGCACCAACGCACTGGCCCACAAGCTGGACCCGACCCGTCAGACCGGCGGAATCCGCTATTTTCAGGAATCCGAATTCCTCGAAGACGTTTTCACCATGAACGACTTCGGCTTTCCCCTGAAGCCGCCCAATCACTCACGCTACCTGAACACCGAGTTCGTGGGGCACACCTATCCCACCAAAACTATCGACCAGGTGGAACGGCTTACCGAGCATACGCTGCGCCATGCCCGCATCCACGACCAGTTGGCCTCGAACGCCCAATACGCCGGCGGCATTGGCTGGTGCGCCTTCGACTACAACACGCACGGCGACTTTGGTTCGGGCGATCGCATCTGCTACCACGGTGTCACCGACATTTTCCGTGAGCCCAAACCGGCGGCCGGTTTCTACAAGTCGCAATGCGATCCCGCCGAAGAGGTCGTGCTGGAACCGGCTTTTCACTGGGCGCGTGGCGATGCGTCGGTAGGCTTCTCGAACGCAGTGATGTGCTCCAACTGCGACCAGGTGAAGCTCTACATCGCCGACGAACTGGTGGCCACGGTTGATCCCGACCGCAAACAATTTGCGCATCTTCGCTACGCTCCGTTTGTGGTGGAGCTGAGCGAGCTCTTTCACAAATGGGGGGACCTGCGTCTCGAGGGATACATTCAAGGCAAGCAAGTCATCGTGAAAAAATATTCGGGCAAAGGCATCGATCAGAAATTCACCCTTTTGCCCGACGACACCAGCCTGATTGCGGACGGGGCCGACACAACCCGGGTGGTGCTGCGCGTGACCGATGAGTTTGACGCCATCCGGCCATTTGCCAACGACCCGATCAAGTTTGAGCTGGAAGGCCCGGCGGAGCTTATCGGGGACAATCCCTTCGCATTGATCGGCGGGACCGGCGCAATCTGGATTCGCGCCAAAGAACAGGCCGGAAGCGTCCGGCTCACGGCCACGCATCCTGTATTGGGGAAGCAGCAGGTAGAGTTTGAGCTGGCTGCGGCGCCTGCGGAAGTGGTATAGCGGGCCGGAGTGAAGCGCGCTTGGGGCTTGCTCTGGCTTCCGCTCATGGTCTCGGCGCCCGCTCCCAGCCGCGGAGCGCCATAAGAATGTATCCCAGGGCGCAAGCCCTGGGGCTGCAGGCGGAATGATGTCGAGCCCCAACGGGGCGAAAGAGCCGTTGGGGGATGAAACCGCGGAGCTGCGCTCCGCCGGACGGACGAGGCGTCCGTCCCTACGTGATCTTTTGTCGGATCAAATCTTCGACGTCGCCGATCTTTTCTCCCAGCAAATTCAGCTTGCGGGCCAGGCCTTGAATTTCGGACTCGGCGCGGCGGTTGACATCGTAATCGAGCTCGCCGCGTAAGCGGTCCTTGGTGTCCTGCCGGTTCTGGCTCATCATGATGACCGGCGCCTGGATGGCCGCCAGCATGGAAAGGAACAGGTTGAGCAGAATAAAGGGGTAAGGGTCCCAGGCCTTTCCCCGCAGCACGATATTTATCGCGGTATAGACGGTAATGGCGAAGGCAAAGGTAATGATGAAAGTCCACGAGCCGCCGAAGCTGGCCACCTGGTCGGCGATGCGTTCGCCGAAAGTCATATCTTCCTCAATGATGTCGTTAGGGTTGCGGCTGGCGCGCACCCGCACCAGTTGCTGGGAGGCATGAAACTGGCGGCCCAGCACGGTCAACATGTCCATCCCGGCGTGAGGTTTGCGCTGCAGCAGGTTGGCGATATCGTCGCGGTCCACTTCCAGGCACATAGCTTCTGTGAGGGCGACAGCCTCGGTTTGGTGGGGCGTTTGTTCGAGCATGGAAGCGAAGCCAAAGAACTCGCCTTCGGCTGGCTGATCGATCACGACTTCCTGATGGTCCTCATCCACGGTCGTCACGCGGACGGAGCCGGATATCATCACATACGCTCGCCCACCCGGGTCGCCGATCTTCCAGATGCGCTGGCGCGGAGTAAAGGTCTTGACTTCGACCTGTCCCGCCAAGACCGCGGTTTCGTCGTCATCCAGCAGGGCAAACAGGGGAACGCGTCTAAGTATTTCCGGGCTGCACGCCATTGATCACCTCGTCAGGTAGAGTGGTCCGCGCCTGGTCCGTCCAGAAGGATGTCATAAAGTGCGAAAGGCGACAACTGGCGGGGATGATCTGGGAAACTTAAGTTGTGAGCTCGCCCGTCATCCGCCTTTTTGCGCCCTCCGCGGCTTTTCTTCGCGTCCTTTGCGGTTCATGGTCTTTGACCCTTCGGGCGAGGTCAAAAGCCTCTACCTTAAAGGACGCAAAGGAAAGCCGCAAAGGACGCAGAGCAGACTATGGCCGCGCAAACACCCGGGAGTGAAACTCCATGACCTCGTCCATGTGGGACAGGAAATAGGTCAAGCTGTGGTCGCCGGGATAGGAGTGATATTCGTGCTTGATGCCTTCTGCCTGCAATTGTCGGTGCAGGGCGGCGGCGCCGTCCTCGAAACCGAAGTCATCCTGCTGGCCGCAATTGAAGTAGATGGCAAGGTTTCTCAGTGCCAGCCGGTTCTTTCTGGCGAGCACGAAAATATTGTTCTGTTGCCAGTGGGGCATGTTGATGGGTTCGCCGAATGCCGGTCCCATGACCCGGCCCAGAGGCGTACCGGAACGCCCGGCCTTGGAGAGTTCCTGGGGAGTCTGCGTGATCAGGGCAGCGCTCTGCGCGCTGACGGCGGAAAACAGTTCAGGATGGGCGAAGGCAAAACGCAGCGCCCCGTAGCCGCCCATGGAGACGCCGGTGATGGCCCGACCCTTCCGTCCCGGGCGGACGCGATATTTGCCTTCGATGTAAGGCATGAACTCTTGCAGGAAGAAATCGCTGTAGCGAAGCCTGTTGCCCGGCGAGTTGATATAGAAACTGCGCTTGCCTTCCGGCGCCACCACCAGAAAGTCTGCGATCTTGTGCTGGCGCCGCAAGTCTTCGATAACGCTCCATCCCCCGGTGCTGAACAGCGTCTGCTCGTTTTGTCCCAGACCGTGGAGGAAGTAGAGCACCGGGTAGCGCCGTTGCCCGGAGACCTTGGCGTCATACTCCGGCGGCAATTGCACACAGTAGTGAACCGCCTGTTTCAGAATGCGGCTGTTGATGACGTTGCAGTCGGTCCGGCTCTGCGAGTGGGCCACCAGCGGAAGCAGGATGGTTAGCGCTAGCAGGGGCCGGCGAAATCGAGGCATGGATCTCAGTTTACTCGTAGCGCAGCGCCTGTACGGGATCGAGACGGGCCGCACGCGCAGCCGGGTACAAGCCCGAAACCAGGCTGACTATAAAGGCAAAAAGAATGGCCGCGCCCACCAGCCACCATGGTACCGACCAGAAGCTTTCCGGCGGGAGCGACTGGCGCTTCAGGTAAATATTCGTTCCCAGGTTGATGACGTGGCCGATGGCCCAACCCAGCGCCACCCCCACTATCCCGCCTAGCAGGCCCATGGCCCCGGCTTCGGCGAAGAAGAGTTTCTTAACGTCGCCATCACTGGCGCCGATGGCCTTCATGATTCCGATTTCGCGGCGCCGCTCCAGGATGGCCATAACCAGCGTGTTCACGATGCCAATCGACGCCACGGCCAGCGCCAGGCTGCCAAAGATTCCCAGAAACAGATCCAGCACGGCAAAGAATTGCCGCAGGCTGCGCGTGGCGTCCAGAATGGAAAACGTGTTGAACCCTAATTTCTTGATGGCCTGCTCGACCGCTTCCACATTCTTGGGGTTCTTTACTCGCACGCTTACCGTGGAATAGCTGGGCTGCTTGCTGAAGCCGCGCATGCTGTCGCGCACGTCGGAAGGCTGCATGACGCGCAACTCTTGGGCCAGCTTCAAGGGCAGGAACACCCGCGCCCGGGCGGCGCCCCGCATGCTGTCAGGGTCGAGATCGGAGATGCCTACAATTTTCAGCGTCTGCTCGCGCGAGATTACGGAATAAGCCGCGTCGGATGCGGAGTCAGTCGATGCGTCGGATTTCGCGGGAGTGTTTTCAGCGGATTCTGGCGAGGAAACGCGCTGTGCATAGCGCATGGTTAACTCTTGCCCCAGGAGCGGTTTAGCCAAATCGCTGACCGGAATATCGTCTTCGTGCCCGGGCGGCGGCGTTTTGCCCAGCAACTCCAGGGCAAACGATTTTTGCAGAATGACCTCGGGCGCGGTTCCAGAAGAGAAAAAGCTGCCTGGAATTCCGGTGAAAGCATCGTTTGACCGCGCCGAGTCCGGAATACCGGACACCATGGTCAGGTGGGGCTTGTCCTGATAGCTGAGTTCAGTAATGAAGCGGATATCGGGATAAGCTTCCAGCACGTCGGGCAGGCGTTCGATCTCCTGGCGGGCCGGTTCGTCCAGCGTGCGGCTCTCAGCGGCGGAGGCGGTGTTTCTTTCGGCGTTGCGATTGAAGCCCCGCAAATCGCGGCGCGAGGTCACGACCACGGTATCGAAAAGACCTGACTTGGCCAGGTGGCGTGTGGCCAGCTTTTGCAATCCGATGCCGAGGGACAACATTGCCACCAACGATGCCACTCCGACCGAGATACCAATCGTAGTCAGCGAGTTGCGCAACGACGATTCACGCAGGTTGCGCAGGGCGAGTTCCGAAAGGTCGTAGGTTTTCATCGCTATTCTCCCTGCACGCTGGCTGTGATCGCCATATTCGGACGATCGTCAACCAGTTTGCCGTCGGCCAGCAGGATCATGCGCCTGGCGTAGCGCTCGGCCAGGGCGCGTTCGTGGGTGACCATAACAATCGTCATGCCCAGAGATTGGTTGAACTCGCGGATGAAATTCATGATCTCGGTGCCGGTGTGGCTGTCGAGATTGCCGGTGGGCTCATCCGCCAGCAGAAGCTTGGGCTGATTGATCAATGCGCGGGCCAGCGCTGCCCGCTGCTGCTCACCGCCGGAAAGTTCGCTGGGCCGGTGGGTCATGCGAGCGCTCAGGCCGACGCGCTCCAGGGCCTGCCGGGTAAGCGACTGGCGCTGGCCGCGGTCTACCTCGGCGAAGCGCAGCGGCAGATCGACATTCTCCGCCAGGGTCATCCGCGAAACCAGGTTGAACGATTGAAAGACCATGCCGACCGTGCGCAGGCGATGCTTGGCTAATTCTTCGCGCGAAAGTTGAGCCAAGTCGCGGTCTTCAACGACCACTGCTCCCGAAGTCGGCCGGTCAAGGCCGGCGATGAGGTTCAGCAGGGAAGACTTGCCCGACCCGGAGCTGCCGAGCAGCGCGACGAACTCTCCCGGCTGGATTTGCAGCGACACGCCGTCCACGGCGCGAATCAGCGCTTCGCCCATCTGGTAGTGGCGGCAAAGGTCGACTATGCGTATCGCAGGCGCGCCCTTCGGGCTGCTGGATTGGTCGGGGTTGATGGTCATCTATTGCGAGGTGTTTCTTTGCGTCCTTTGCGGTCTTTGCGGTCCAAGCTTTTTGTCGGATTGTCGAACTTTATGCTCTCCCACAACGAGGTGCGGAAGCAGGTCCCTCCACTGCGCTTCGCTCCGGTCGGGATGACAGAGTTAGTCACTAGCGGACCTCTCCTCTAATTAGACGCATGGCGTCGGCGGAACTGACGTCCCGCTCGCCATTTTTTGTGGGGAGGCCGTCTTCGGCGGGCACGGCAGCGTCACCCTCTCCCGGCGCCAGGAAGAGATTATTCTGTAGGCCCTGTTGCCTGGTATAGAGATCGAAGTAGCGGCCCTGCAAGGCATAAAGTTCTTCGTGAGTGCCGCGCTCGACGATCTGGCCCTGCTCGACCACCAGGATCTGGTCGGCCCGGCGGATAGTGGAGAGCCGGTGGGCAATCACAAACGTGGTCCGGCCCTGCATCAGATACGACAGCCCGTGCTGGATCATCTCTTCGGATTCGGAATCGAGACTGGAAGTCGCCTCATCAAGAATCAGGATGCGCGGCTCGGCCAGTATGGCGCGGGCGATCGAAATCCTCTGGCGTTGTCCTCCAGAAAGCTTTACACCGCGTTCGCCGACAATGGTGTCGTATTTTTCCGGGAAACTTTCCGCGAATTCGTCCACCCGCGCGATTTGGCAGGCCCGCATGATCTCTTCCTCTGTTGCCTGCGGACGTGAAAAAGCCACGTTCTCGCGAATGCTGCCGTCAAACAAAAACGACTCCTGCAGCACCACTCCCAGGCGAGTGCGATACGAATCGAGCCGCACCGTGCTGAGGTCAACCCCATCCACCAGCACGCGCCCTTCTGTGGGGACGTAAAACGCCGAGATCAGCCCGATCATCGTTGACTTGCCCGAACCCGACGAGCCCACCAGCGCCGTTACCGTCCCCGGTTCGGCCTGGAAATCTACATCGTGCAAAACCGTGCGGCTGCCGTCGTAGCTGAAGCTGACATGGTCGAATTCCACTTTGCCGAAAATGTCATCCAGGGTGACGGTCCGCTTTGGGTCCTGGTCCTCGGGGCGCTCACGCAGAATTTCCTGAGTACGCTCCAGACCCGCCAGAGCTTCCGTGATCTGTGTGCCGATATTCACAATCTGGACGATGGGGGCAACCAGGAAGCCCAGAAAAAGCGTGTAGGTAAAGAAACTTCCGATGGTGAGCGTTCCCGCCATGATCTGGTGCGCGCCCATGTACATGATGATCGCGCCCACCACGCCCATGAGCAGGCTGGCGGAAAGGCTCATGACGGAGGTGGCCGTCAGAGTTTTCATCACATTGTTCAGCAGACGCCGGACGCCGCCGGCGAAAACTTCTTCCTCGCGCTCTTCCGCGTGATATCCCTTGATCACTCGAACCCCGCCGAGGGACTCGGCCAGGCGGCCGGTCACTTCGGCATTGATTTTTCCGCGCTGCCGGAAAATCGGCCGAATGGTCCGGAACGCCTTGTTCAATGCGATGGCGAAGCAAAGCAGGAAACTGAATGCCAGGATCGTCATGATCGGGCTGATGCGAAAGAGCACGACCATCGCGATGCCGGAAGTGAGCAGTCCGCCGACCAGATCGACCAGTCCAGTCCCCAGCAGGTTCCGCACTCCCTCCACGTCGGTCATGATGCGCGAGACCAGGGTGCCGGTCTTGTTGGAATCGTAGAACGCGACCGGCAGATGCGAAATGTGCACCTGCACCCTCTGGCGAAGTTCCGCGATCAGGCGCTGCGCCGCTTTCGATAACAATTGAGTGAGCGCGAATGACGTGATCCCCTGAATGAACGTGGCCACCAGTACGACCGAGACCAGGCGCCGCAACAATTCGACGTGATGTTGGGCGATGACGCTGTCGATCAGGAACTTGGTCGAATATGGCAGCACCAGCCCCGACACCCGGTTGATGACCATCAGAACAAAACCCAGGGCCAGCAGGCCCCGGCGGGGACGCATCAGTTCCCAAACCGCGGGCAGGACGTTCCGCAGCCGTTCGGTCGTCATTGCCGGCTTGGGCTTCGGGGTGGAAGGCGCGCTCACTGCTGTGTTTAGACTTGCCGGGGGAGTGGAAGGGTTCATTTTTGCGGGATGCCAGGCACTGCGGAAAGTGAAAAAGCGCGGCCTGTAAGCCGCGCTTTTCATGCCTTTTGAATCAAAGATGCCCGGCTACTCTTCCAGGTGCGAATCCGGAAGTGCCATTTGTGCGGCCGCAGCTGCGAAATCTTCTTCCGAGAGTTCAAAAGAATCAGATCCGGTTGCCGGTTTCTCCAGCTTTCGCTGGACCTTGCGCTCGGCTTTTTCCCGTTGCTTTTCCTGCCGCGAGCGCTCTTTTTGACGCTTGGTGAAGCTGGAACGGCCTCGACCAGACATAGACACCTCCAAGGGACATTTTTTTGGCAAATCGTTTTGCAGGCAGACCGGTGTTCGTGCAACCTGCGACTGCTCTACCCGTGCTGCTCCTTACCAGCGCGGCTCTCGCGGCTGCCGCGCATGGCCCTGATAGTCGTCACGTCCACCGCCCCCACCGGATCGGCCACCGCCTCCGGGACGTCCACCCCCACCGCCGGGGCGTCCGCCTCCGCGGGGCGGGCCACCGCGATCGGTCTTGGGACGGGCTTCGTTAATGTTCAGTGCGCGCCCACCCAGTTCCTTGCCATTGAGCGCCGCAATCGCTTTCTCTGCCTCGGCGGAATCGGTCATTTCGACGAACGCAAAGCCGCGCGACCGGCCGGTGTCGCGATCGGTCACGATGCTGACTTGCTCGATGGCCCCGTGGGGTTCGAACAGCGCCCGCAACTCTGCTTCGGTGGTGCTGTGGGGGATGTTGCCAACAAACAGCTTCTTCATGGTAGTTCCTCAGTGTTGCAGGCTAAAGTGTAACTCAAATTTCAAGATGCGGATTTTTCCGCGACGCCGCGGGGCTTCTTGCCGGCCTCGGGTTTACTGACGCTGAGTCCGGCCGCTTGGAGCAGTTCGCGGGTGCGCTGCCGGCGGTGAATATTCTGTTTCCGTTCCCGGTTGAATCGGGCCTTGTCCCCGTTAAATCGCGACATTTTTTCCCCCTTAAGGGTACAGTCACAACCGCGCAGTCCGAGGCTTCCCTCGAGGCTGGTCCAACACTACCGAGCCACTACCGATCTGCGAAACGCTCCTGCATGCGGTCAAGGACTGGACTTTGGGGCAGCGTAACGGTGCGCCTACAGAGAAGCAGGTCCTCTCAATCGCGAAGGCGCAGGGTGATTTTAGCGATGTGTCTTCGTGGTTAAGTATCTTCTAGCCTTAGGATTATACCTGCTGGCGGCGGAAATGGAGGAAAATACTGGGGTCCGCCGTTTACCACGAACCACGTGGGGACAGCCGCCCTCGGCTGTCCAGTCGAGCGAAGCTCGACAAGGTCTTGCCCGCAAAGCACCTGCGGAGCGGGGCTCCGCCGGACAGCCGAGGGCGGCTGTCCCCACGTGGTTCGTGGCGGTTACCGAAGTCTAGGTTGCTTTGGCGACCATCAGCATTTTATCCCCCTAAACCCGGACCTTTCTGCTAAACTAACAGTGCGTTTGATTAGAATCGGTTGTTGAGCAGCTTCTCGCATACCAGCTTGAACCGCCCTTTAGTACCTCCGATCTCACAGCGTAAATCGATTGAAAAGGAAACAGTAACAAAATGGCAGAACAAGGAACAGTAAAGTGGTTTAACGACGCCAAGGGCTACGGCTTTATCAGCCGTCAGAGTGGCGAAGATGTATTTGTGCACTTCTCGGCGATCCAGGCAGGAGGCTTTCGCAGCCTGCAGGAGGGCCAGAGTGTAGAGTTCGATGTGACCAAGGGGCCAAAGGGCTGGCAAGCTGAGAACGTCCGTCCGCTGTAAGCAGAGCGGAAACTCTAGATAGAAGGCGTGCCCGCGGCGGAAACCAACGAGCGGGCACGCTCTTTCACCAACCAAACGCAGATTTTCCAACCAGCCAGGAACGGGGTGTCTCTGACACGCGACGAAACCAAGGCTTCATACGCCATAATTCGCCACAACATCCGGACCTACGAATCCGGGGGAGTTGTGCTGGTGGTCAAAGGCAAGGAAAACGCCGAACTTAAAGTAAAGCACTTCGAGACCGGGCAGAGCTCGGAAGATCGTCACGCCGGATGGCGCTATTTTGTAGAGAAATCCGACCTCAAGGCCGGAATGGACCCCGCCGAGGCCACCAACCTTCGCCAGATGAAGCTGGAAATCAGAGAATCACAGGCGCAACCCGACCCCATGTCGGCTGCCACCCCTCCACGCCAAAACTAAGATTGCCTGCGTAGGCCCGGACGCCCTCGTCCGGGGGGACGAGCGAAGCTCGTCTGGCTTTGCCAGGCCTCTTCCTCAAAGCTCGGAACACTAAGCTTGGAACACGACCTTGCCGAGCTGCGCTCGGGCCGGGCGGACGAGGCGTCCGCCCCTACGTGTTCCGTGCTAGTGCCGGCGCTCGGTTTCCTTCAGGACGACGGCGAAGCTGCGGCCTCCGAAACTGAATCCCTGCGAGATCGTTCCCCGAACCCCCACTCTGGCACCGTTGCTGGGCACGCCGT
>CAWCPY010000046.1:0-75275 GCA_963797385.1 Terriglobia bacterium | reverse complement strand
TTTGGTGGGCCTGGGTAGAGTTGAACTACCGACCTCACCCTTATCAGGGGTGCGCTCTAGCCACCTGAGCTACAGGCCCGGTCTTGCATGCACAAATCATCCGGAGCCTGAATTTTATCACCGGCTCCAGCCACTAGCCGCTAGCTTCCAGCCAAATCTTTTCGTCTTTGATCGAGACGCCAAGGAATTTAGCCAGGAGCTAGAAGCTAGTAGCCAGAAGCTCAATATTTTTTCGAGGACAAGGTTGAACGTACATCCCAGCTAAGCCGGGACTGACCATCATGCGGATAGGACTCGAGCAAGAGAGGTCCGAACGGGTTTCCTATTCCACTTCACAGGTTTTCCCTTACGGGTTATCAAGAAGTAGGACAGGGTACACGGCAACGTCTTCCGTATGTTTAATTTTCACCGTTTCTAAGCCGAAGCTTCTGAAGGGTGGAAGCGCGGAAGTGCTGTGACGTTCTCTCTAGAAAGGAGGTGATCCAGCCGCAGGTTCTCCTACGGCTACCTTGTTACGACTTCACCCCAATCATGAACCATACCTTGGACGGCTGCCCCCTTGCGGTTGGCTCACCGGCTTCTAGTGCAGTCCACTTTCGTGATGTGACGGGCGGTGTGTACAAGGCCCGGGAACGTATTCACCGCGGCGTGCTGATCCGCGATTACTAGCGATTCCAGCTTCATGGAGTCGAGTTGCAGACTCCAATCCGAACTGAGGCCGGCTTTTTCCGATTAGCTCCCCTTCGCAGGTTTGCGACGGTTTGTACCGACCATTGTAGCACGTGTGTAGCCCTGGACATAAAGGCCATGAGGACTTGACGTCATCCCCACCTTCCTCCCCGTTATCCGGGGCGGTTTCGCTAGAGTGCCCGACTTGACTCGCTGGCAACTAACGATGAGGGTTGCGCTCGTTGCGGGACTTAACCCAACATCTCACGACACGAGCTGACGACAGCCATGCAGCACCTCCACAGCAGTTCTTGCGAAAAGGGATATTTCTACCCCGGTCCACTGTGCTTCGAGCCCAGGTAAGGTTCTTCGCGTTGCGTCGAATTGAACCACATGCTCCACCGCTTGTGCGGGCCCCCGTCAATTCCTTTGAGTTTCAGCCTTGCGACCGTACTCCCCAGGCGGGATGCTTATCGCGTTAGCTTCGGCACAGCCGGATTGGGTACCGGCCACACCAAGCATCCATCGTTTAGGGCTAGGACTACCAGGGTATCTAATCCTGTTTGCTCCCCTAGCTTTCGCGCCTCAGCGTCAGATGTGGTCCAGTGCGCCGCTTTCGCCACAGGTGTTCCTCCCGATATCTACGCATTTCACCGCTACACCGGGAATTCCACGCACCTCTCCCACCCTCAAGCACGGCAGTTTCGCCTGCAGGCTCTAGGTTGAGCCTAGAGGTTTCACAGGTGACTTACCGCACCGCCTACGCGCCCTTTACGCCCAATAATTCCGAACAACGCTTGCCCCCCTCGTATTACCGCGGCTGCTGGCACGAAGTTAGCCGGGGCTTCTTCCACCCGTACCGTCATTATCGTCCGGGTCGAAAGGAGTTTACGTCCCAAGGGACTTCATCCTCCACGCGGCGTTGCTGCGTCAGGGTTTCCCCCATTGCGCAAAATTCCCCACTGCTGCCTCCCGTAGGAGTCTGGACCGTGTTTCAGTTCCAGTGTGTCCGTGCGCCCTCTCAGGCCGGATACCGATCTTTGCCTTGGTGGGCCGTTACCCCGCCAACTAGCTAATCAGCCGCGACCCCCTCTTCCAGCGAATTGCTCCTTTGATCTCCGGAATTTCCACTCCAAAGATGTTATGCGGTATTAGCCCCGGTTTCCCGAGGTTATCCCCCACTCGAAGGTAGGTTAGTCACGTGTTACTCACCCGGTCGCCACTTTACTCATGGATTGCTCCACTTTCTCGTTCGACTTGCATGTGTTAGGCACGCCGCCAGCGTTGATTCTGAGCCAGGATCAAACTCTCATTTGAAACCTGTCGTCTGCCGACGGGTAGTTGGCAGACTGCCACCACGCCCTCGAAGAGGCATGGTGGATCTATCTTGTGAGATCGCTCGGATTTCAACCCGAGCCTTCCTCTCACGACTGGCACGTTCAACCTAGTTGTCAAAGAACCGATCCGCTACCGCCTGAGCGGGCGCTTTCAGTTCAGAGCAGAGACACACAAGTGCGACTCTGCCTGTCCTCGAAACTTGTACAAACTACGCGTCTTGCGCGGTCACTGTCAACCCATGGCTGGCACAGGATATCCACCTGTTTTCCACAGCCAGGAAGTTCGCGGCATTCCGTTTGGGCAGTGCCCATGTGAGACAGGGTCTCTGACCCGGTCAGGTCGAGCGCAGCTCGACTTTGCCGGAAGCTGCAGACACGCAGCAAAACGCATCTTCCTCTCGGCAGGCAGCACAAAGCGCCTTGCCATTTTCGGCACAAGCCGAGGCGGAAGAGCATCAGTTTGAAAAAAGATCACTTGGAGGTTTCTGCGAACAACGCATTCAACCCTTCGAGGAACCTTGTCCCCGAATGTAGCCCCGTGGCCGGGACTGATTTGCAGGAATTACCTGTATTTAGTTAGATGCCGGACGAGCGACGAGAGTTTCACAAAATTCGCCCAGCTAGCCACACCACTGCTCTCGGTGAAATTGTTTATATCAGATGAATATGGGAGAGCGCAAGGGGGAATCTGTTTTGTCATCCGGCGGCTGGATTCACACTGCAGGAAAAACACAAGGTCCCCGTTCGACTTCCCCTCGCTTGCACTCGGGGCTCGCTCAGGGCGGGCTCTCGACTGCGCTCGGGATAACAGAGTTGGAGTGGGAGGTTTAGGCTCGGCGTGCGTTCCGGAGTTCGTTTCCATACCACTCGGCGGCCAGATCTCTGAACTCTGGGTTCATTCTTGCGATTAGCCATAGCTTTTTCTCTCTCCGCCAATTTTTGACCTGTTTCTCGCGAGCGATGGCTTTGTGCACGTCGTCGAAGCTTTCCCAATAGACCAGGCGGACGGCGTCATAGCTGTCGGTGAATCCCTCGAATTCCTGGGTCTTGTGCTGGAAAACGCGACGGTGGAGGTTGTTGGTCATGCCGATGTAGACGGCGCGGCGGGAGCTGCTTTGCATGATGTCCACGTAATAGATATGTTCACGGAGCATGAGCTACCAACAGACTGTCATCCCGAGCGCAGTCGAGGGACCTTGTGTTCTCGCGCCAGAATTGTGCGCTTTCGGGGGCGAGGGGTCTGTGATGGATGTCACAACTTCTGTGTGTAGACTTCCTGAAACGCAAGGTCCCTCGACTGCGCTCGGGATGGCAGGGTTTGGGAAGTGCCTGCGTTTCGGCTACTTTGGCGGCGGCAGCCGCCACGCCTTTTGGAAAATCCCTGATTCGGCGCCACTCAGAGACGATAATTAAATTGACCTTGACGGGGTGCTAGCAATCGTAAACGGCCTCAATTCGAGGCCGTTTTCATTTTTATGCCAACCCTGCCGAGCTTTGCTCGGCTGGACGGGTGAGGGCACCCGTCCCTACGTGGTTTGTGGGAAGCGGATCGGCCCTCAAGAAACATCCTGGCAACACACTTACGAAATAATTCACTACTTTGGCGGCGGCAGCCGCCACATCACCGTGACCAGCAGCGCCACCGCGATTCCCAGCGACACTTCCACGAAGCGGTGAGAGGCGACGATCCAGGGCGGGCGTCCGTGGGTGATCAGCAGGACGATGGTCAGGGTGATGGCGGCAAAGCGATAGGCGCTGCCCAGGCGCAGCAGGGCGGAGAGCATGTCCGCACACCAGGATGCCGGCTCCGTACACCATCCAGTTGGCATTGAAGAAGGTGGCGATCAGCGCGCCCACCACCGCCCCCAGGGCGGTCCCCACGAAACGCTGCCAGGCGAGCGCCAGGGGATCGGTGACCGAAAGCAGGATCACAATGGTGGAAATGGGGGCCCAGTAAAATTCCGGGAGCTTCAGCATCCGCGCCAGCAGCATGGAGACAACCGCGGCGATGGCAGTGCGCAGCGAGTGGAAGAGGGCTTCGCGGGTGAGGCCCAGGCGGGTTGTCCATGCAGCCATATGGCGGGCAATTGTATCGTGCGGGCGGAGGATTCCGGCGGGCGGGTCGCCTGCCGCCACGCCACCACCACACTACCTGCACCCCCAAAGCTTGCCGAGCTTTGCTCGGCCTGGACGGGTCCCTTCGACTGCGCTCAGGACAGGCTGCGACCCGTCCCCACACCGGCTGTGCTGGCTACTGAAACTCTACGGTGATCAGCTTGGCGTTTTGTTTGCCTGCGTTGGTCAGCGTGTGGGTGACGCCGCCCTTCTCCCAGGCCACGTCTCCGGCTTCGAGTTGCATCTCGGATGCGGCTTTGCCTTCGACTTCGCTGCGCAAATCGAGGTCGGTCACGGCTACCACCAGGTAGGGGCCGGCGTGATGGTGTTTGGGCAGGACTCCGCCCGGCTGCAACTGAAGCTCGGAGGCGCGGGCGCCGTCCTTGACGAAAAGGATGTCCTCGGTGCCGCCGTTCAGGATGTGCAGGCCTCTTTCTTCGTCCCACTTGGGCGGCGGCGAGCGGTGGCCTTTTTCGTCCTGCAGGAGTTCGATGTTGATGTTGCGCAGGGGCTGGTCGGAAAGATTCTTCGCGAGGTGGGCGAAGCCTCCTGGGAGAAAGTGGGTCTCTCCATCCTGCAGAGTGATGGTGACTGGGGGCTTGCCCGCGACGTCGTTCTCTACATACGCAGCTCCCAGCGTGATGTAGATATAGTCGTGGCGATGACGGTGCATGAGCGTCGCGGCGTGGGGCGTGACCTCCACCTTGAACACCCGGACGTATTTATTCTCCAGGGCGAGATGATGCCCAGGCTCGACGGTGATCTCGACCTCAGGTGGAGTTTGGGCGGTGAGAGTAAGAGCGAACAGCAAGGTAATGCATAGAGCCAGACGATTACGCATGAGGCGCGATTCTAACATTTTGCTTCAACACCCGAATTCAACCACGGAGGACACAGAGAGCACGGAGGAGTCTCAACCGGTTTAGACTGGGTCTGCATGAGCGATCTGGGAAAATTGCTGGTGTTGGTCGGGGCGATTGCCATGCTCGCGGGAGTGCTGCTCATGCTTGCGGGGCGGGCCCACATCCCTCTGGGGCGGCTGCCCGGGGACATCGTGTATCGCGGGAAGAACAGTACGTTTTATTTTCCGCTGGCGACCTCTCTTCTGGTGAGCGTGGTGCTTTCGTTGGTGCTCTATTTCATTGGGCGCTTCCGGCATTAGGAAATCGTCGACTATTGAGCGGAGGCGTTGGGTTCGGGTAGGACGGCGTTTGAGCCGCGGTCAAGGTCAAAGGCGTCGGATAGGAGTGTCCGACCCCCACGGGAGTGTCTGACACACGAGTCGCTTATGAGTTCCACAGACCAGCTCGGATTCAGTTTCAAGCCGCCCGATCGCCGCGTCTGGACGGTGCGCGATCTGGTGGCGGCGGTGCGCACGCATATTGAGCGCGAGTACGGCGACACTTGGGTGGAAGGAGAAATCTCGAACTTCCGGGCGCATGACTCGGGGCACATGTACTTCACTTTGAAGGACCAGAACGCTCAGATTCGCGCCGTGATGTTCCGCTCGCAGGCGCGGTTGCTGCGCTTTCGTCCGGAAAATGGTATGCAGGTGGTGCTGCGCGGGCGAGTCACGATTTATGAAGACCGGGGCGAGCTGCAGATTTCCGCCGAATACCTTGAGCCCAAAGGTGCGGGCGCCCTGCTGGTTGCATTCGAGCAACTGAAGGCGAAGCTCGAAGCTGAAGGATTGTTCGACGATGCCCGCAAGAAGGCGATCCCGACATTGCCCCGGCGCATCGGGATTGTGACCTCTCCGCAGGCCGCCGCGCTACGCGACATTCTTAACATTCTGCTGCGGCGTCATCACACCGCCGGCGTCCTTATTTTCCCGGCACAGGTGCAGGGCGACGCGTCGAGCGTCGAAGTCAGCGCGGGAATCCGTTACTTCAACAAAACCCGCAGCGTGGACGTCATCATCGTGGCCCGTGGCGGAGGTTCGGCCGAGGATCTGGCCGCGTTCAATAGCGAGGCGCTGGCGCGAATAGTGGCCGCGTCCGAAATTCCTGTAATTTCGGCCGTGGGCCATGAGACCGACTTCACGATTATTGATTTTGTAGCCGACTTACGGGCCCCCACTCCTTCGGCCGCCGCCGAACTGGTAATTCGTTCCCGGCAGGAAGTGGAGGACCAGGCGGAGGGGCTGCGGCAGCGCCTGTTTCGCGCTGTACGTTACCGGTTGCTGATGGGGCGGCAGGCCCTGACTGAACTGGCGCAACACGGCGCGTTTGGACGCATGGCGGATCTCATCAACCGGCGTCAACAAAAGCTTGACGACTTGAAGAACCGGCTGGACCGGGCCGAACACCAGATTCTGGAGCAGCATCGGCGGCGCCTGGAAACGGCGGCGGCGGCGGTCAGGCATTATGATGTCCGCCGCATGCTCGCCGGTATTCGCAAGCAACTCGACTCTGGCGTCGCGGCCCTCGCTGCCGCTGCGCGAACTTCGCTGCTCCGGCAAAGCGGCAGACTGAATCAGCTCACGGGACAGCTGGAGGCGCTTTCTCCACTGGCGATTCTCGATCGCGGGTATGCTTTGGTCTTCGATCCTTCCGGAGCACTGCTGAAAGATGCGGGGCTGGTGAAGGCGGGAGATGAGATCTCTGCCCGCCTGGCGAAGGGTTCGCTGAGTGCTACGGTGAAGCGGCCAAGACATAAGTAGCCGCGCCTGTGTGGGTCGGACACTCCCTTCGACTTCGCTCAGGCCAGGCACTGTCCGACCCGACACAACTTTACAAAGCCTTTATTTCGATCAACATAGCTTACCCGCCTGGATTACAATTGTTTGTCCCCGCTCAAGGCTGTCGATTTTTGGAAGGGAGTTCGCAGGTGAAGTTCCTGGCACCGCCGTGGCCGCACTTGTCGGTGATTTCGGTCGTCGACGTCCTGCTGGTCGCTCTCGTCATTTACGAACTGCTGGCGCTCATCAAAGGGACGCGTGCCGCCTACATGCTGGTGGGCGTGGCGGCGCTGGCGCTGGCGTTTTATTTTTCCCGGGTCGGCGAACTTACTACCCTGAACTGGCTGCTCAGCACGCTCTTGCCGTACGCGGTGTTCGCGCTGATCGTGATTTTTGCGGGTGAGATACGACAGGCTTTGGCGCGTTTGGGACGACGGCTTCTACTCAGCCGGACGGCGTCGTCGGAGGCGGACGCGTACGACGACATCGTGCTGGCGGCCAACTTGTTTTCCCAGAACCAGACCGGCGCCCTGATTGTGATCGAGCGGGAAATCGGCTTGCGTACCTACATCGAGAGCGGCGTCCCCCTGGACGCGCATCTTTCCTACGACCTGCTGGCCACGATCTTCCGTCCCAGCGCACCTCTGCACGACGGCGCCGTGATCGTGCAGAAAGACCGGATCGCGGCTGCCGCCTGCTTCCTGCCACTTTCGATGAACCCGGTGCTCTCGACGCAACTGGGCACCCGGCATCGTGCCGGTATCGGCGTGACCGAGGAGACTGATGCCATTGCCGTCGTGGTTTCCGAGGAAACCGGAGCTATCAGTCTGGCGGTGGGCGGGAAGATCGAGCGCGACCTAACCGTGGAGCAACTTCGCGAGCGCATCGGAGAGCTGCTGCGCCTTTATGTGCCCCCCTCGACGCTACCCACTCCCATTACGAACGGCAGCGAAGAAGCTGCGGCTTCGGACGACGACAGTCCGAGGATTTCGCTTCCGCGCCCGGCCGATTCGCGAGTCACTCCGGGAGGCGACCGCTAGCCATGAAGGATTTCTTTCACCGGCAGGTGCTGCACAATTTCGGCATAAAGCTGCTCTCGCTGGCGCTGGCTGTAGGCTTGTGGCTGGCGGTGGCTGGCGATCCGCCAGCGGAAGTTGCAGTGGATGTGCCAATTGTGTTCCGCAACATTCCCGGGAATCTGGAAATCAGCAGCGAGAATGTGCCCCGGGCCCAGATCAGGATACGAGGTCCGCAGCGCGCCGTGCGCCGGCTGCAGCCTGCCGACATTTACACAGAGATCGATCTCAGCGGGATGAAGGCGGGTGAGCACACCTTCGATTTGACGGCGCAACAGATCCATCAACCCAGGGAGCTTGAGGTCGTACAAGTCGTCCCCAACCAGTTTCACCTCATGTTTGACACCCGCCTTACCCGTCAGGTTCCGGTGCATCCGCGGGCCGTCGGCAACTTCGCCACCGGCTACCAGATTGGGCGCGTGGACGTGGAGCCGCCCTCGATCACAATCAGCGGACCACGCCAGCGGGTGGAGGCCGTCGAGGCTGCCATCACCGACCCGATTGACGCGAGCGGAACCATGGACCGGGCCACGTTTGTGCGTCATGCTTACGTCTCTGATCCCCTGGTCCAGGTGATGACCCCCAATCCGGTGCGGGTCACGGTTATCATGGAACACGCGCCGGCCGCGGCCGGGCACTAAGGCATTCTCAACTCAGCATGACAACCCAAACGCGACAACTCTTCGGCACCGATGGGATTCGTGGCGTCGCCGGCGAATTTCCCCTGACCCAGGACAGCACCTACATGATTGGCCGCGCGCTGGGCCATGATCTGAAGCGCTCGGGTGGATCCGGACGTGTAGTCATTGGGCAGGACACACGGGAATCAAGCGCGTGGATTGCCGACCGCGTGACGCATGGGCTGACCAGCAGCGGGATTGAGGTCCACAGCGCCGGCGTGATCACCACGCCGGGGGTTGCCTATCTCGCGCGCTCGCGCCGGTACGCGGCGGGAGTGGTCATTTCGGCATCGCACAATCCCTGGACCGACAACGGCATAAAGGTTTTTTCCGGCGACGGCTACAAATTGCCGGACGCGCACGAGATCGCCATCGAGCAGGAAATCTTTGCCCTTCTGCAAAACCCCGAAGCGCACGTGGATTCGTCGTTCCAACTCACGCCCAGTCTCCCCGGGCAGGGCGAACTCCGGCACGCCTACATCGTGTGGCTGGCGCAGAATGTCAGCACTGATCTAACCCGATTGCGCGTGCTGGTGGATTGCGCCAATGGCGCCGCCACCGCCGAGGCCCCCGAGTTGTTCCGCCTGTGCCGCATCCAGGCGACGTTTCTAAGCGCGGCCCCGGACGGCAAGAACATCAATGAAAGCTGCGGCGCATTGCATCCCGAAACCGTGGCCGGGGCGGTGGCGGCAGACGCCAGGACAATTCGACCTGGGCGTGACCTTCGATGGAGACGCGGACCGCGCGCTTTTTTGCGATGCGAACGGCCGGGTAGTGAATGGTGATGCCGTGCTTCTGCTGGCGGCGCGCGACATGAAATCGGGCGGGGCGTTGCCGGGCGAGACTGTGGTCGCGACCACCATGTCCAACATGGGCCTGGAGATCGCGCTGCGTAATTCCGGCATTCGCCTGCTGCGCGCCAATGTCGGCGACAAATACGTACTGGAAGAGATGCGGAAGAGCGGCGCCGTCCTGGGCGGAGAACAATCGGGTCACATTATCTTCCGCGACGGCGAGGCTACTACCGGCGATGGACTGCTCACCGCGCTGCGCGTGATGGAAACCATGGCGCGAATTGGAAAGCCGCTGGCGGATCTGGTAAGCGATCTCAAGGTCTTTCCTCAGATCATCCAGAACGTCCGGGTGCGCGAAAAAGTCCCTTTTACCAAGGTGCCGGAGATTCAGCAGGCTATCGCCGACGCTGAGCACGAACTGAACGGCAATGGACGCGTGGTGGTGCGCTATTCAGGGACAGAGGCGCTGGCGCGGGTGATGATCGAAGCGGAATCGGAAGAGAAGATGAAAGTGCTGGCGCAGAACATCGCGGGCGCGATCAAACACGCGCTGGGGACGTGATACCTACGTGGGGACAGCCGCCCCCGGCTGTCCGGCCGAGCCAGGCTCGGCTGGTTTTTGGCTCTGCAAGAAACAGAAAAGGCTTGTCGAGCTGCGCTCGACCAGACAGCCGGGGGCGGCTGTCTCCACGTGTTTCCAAATCTGGCATCTAATTCAAGTCCCGCCAGTTGTGCCCCACCCCAACCTCTACCAGCAGCGGCACCGTCAGGGGATGGACATTTTCCATCTGATCACGCACCAGGCTGCGCATGGTTTCCACTTCGTTCTCAGGCACTTCAAACACCAGTTCATCGTGCACCTGCAGCGTCATGCGTGATTTAAATTCGCGTTCGCGGAGAGCGGCATCGATGCGGATCATCGCAATCTTGATCAAGTCAGCCGCCGTGCCCTGCAACGGCGTGTTGACCGCGGTGCGTTCAGCGAAGCCGCGCTGGTTCGTGTTTTTGCTGTTAATGTCGGGGATCGGCCTCACCCGTCCGAACAGGGTCGTGACTTTCTGTTCATGCCGGGCCTCCTCCAGCGTCTTGTCGATGAACGCGCGCACGCCTTTGTACTTCTCGAAATAGGCGTCGATGAACTGTTTGGCTTCCCTGGGCTCAATCCCAAGGGTCTGCGACAGGCCAAAGGCCGACAGCCCGTAAACGATCCCGAAGTTCACGACCTTGGCCTGGCGGCGATGATCGGCGGTGACCATCAGAGGCGGAACGCCGAAGACCTGCGATGCGGTAAGAGTATGAATGTCGTCGCCGCGACGATAGGCTTCCACCAGCAACGGATCTTTCGAGAAGTGGGCCAGCAGGCGGAGTTCGATCTGGGAGTAATCGGCAGCGAGCAGGACGTGGCCGGGCTCGACCGTAAACGCGGCCCGAATTTCGCGGCCCAGTTCGGTGCGGATGGGAATATTTTGCAGGTTGGGATTGGCTGACGACAGTCTTCCCGTCGCCGTACCCGTCTGGCCGAACGTGGTGTGCAGGCGGCCGGTGGACGGATTCAGCAGCGCGGGCAGGGCATCTACGTAGGTTGATTTGAGTTTGGAGAGCTGGCGGTATTCCAGTACCTTGCGGGCAACCTCGTGAGTTTCCGCCAGATTTTCCAGCACATCGACGGCAGTCGAAATGGTCTTGCCCTTGCCGTACTTCACCGGCTTGGGCAGATTCATCTTGTTGAAGAGCACGTCACCCAGTTGCTTCGGCGAATTGATGTTGAAATCAGACCCGGAGAGTTGCCAGATTTCGCGGGCCTTGGCCTCGACTTCGCGTTCCAGACGCGACGACATTTCCGCGAGAACTTCGCGGTCGATCTTGACTCCGGCCTGTTCCATGCGCGCGAGGACCGGTACCAGAGGCAAATCAACTTCTTCGTATAGCTTCAACAACCCGCTCTGTTCGATTTGCTGGCGGAGAGAGATGGCAAAGCGTCCCGTGACGTCCGCTGATTCCGCCAGCGTTCCACTCAGCTTCAGATTGAAGCGGCGCAGCGCCACCTCGGCCAATCGGTGCGAGGAGTACGTGGGATCGAGCAGGTAGGAGTAGAGCATGGGATCATGCACCACACCGCGCAGATTGACGCCCTGCGGCTCAAAAGCGTGGATGGCCGCCTTATAGTCGTGGATCGCCTTGGGCACGTCTTCATCTTCCAGAGAAGACCGCAGCCGCGCGCCTGCACCTTCCTGCATCGAAACCGTTACCGCAGTGCCTGCGGCTGCGGAGATTGCAACCATGCGCGCGGGGACAGCTTCCACGGGCACCGCGGTCAGGGGCAACATGCGCTCCTGGGGTTCGTCCGCTTCTTCTTCGTCCTCCTCCGCGATGTCGCTGGATTCGGCTTCGACGGCCACGGCCAGGACACTCCCGGCGGAAACCACCCCCAGCACGGCTTCTACGTCAGCGGCGGACTTCGCCTCGATGTAGTGCGCTTCGGTTACTTCCACCACTGGCAGCAGCTCTTTCAGCAGGGAGGTGAATTCCAGCTCAGTAAACAGTCCACGCAGGGCTTCGAGGTCGGGCTCTCCGGCGCGCATTGCATTCACATCAAGATCGACCGGAACATTGCAGTCGATGGTCACCATGCGCTTGCTGAAAAGGACATTGTCGCGATTGTTCTGGAGCGATTCGCGGTAGGACTTTTTCTCGACTTCGGCAGCGCGATCGAGCGCCTGCTCCACCGTGCCAAAACGCCGGATGAGTTCGACCGAACCCTTGTCGCCGATTCCTGGGGCACCGGGAATATTGTCCACGGAGTCACCACGCAGGGCCATGACATCAATGACCCGCTCCGGTGGCACGCCGAGAATCTCTTCTACCTTTTTCGCGTCACAGATCAGGTTGTCCTTGGGCGGATTCAGCACCAGGACGCGATCGTTGACCAGTTGCAGCATGTCCTTGTCGCTCGAGACCACATACACCCGATACGACTGCGTGACCGCTTTGCGGGCCAGGGTGCCGATCACGTCGTCGGCTTCGTAGCCCGCGAGTTCGAGGATGGGAATGCGGTAAGCCTCGAGCGCGCGCCGGATGTAGGGCACCTGCTGCACCAGTTCCGCCGGCATCTCGCTGCGGTTGGCCTTGTAGCCGTGATATTCGACTTCCTGGAAGGTTTGGGTCTTCAGGTCGAACCTGCGCACCTTGGTGACGGCTTCCGCCTCGGTGTCGCGGAAGGTGGGAGCGGCGACGTCGAACACCGCGGCCAGGTATTCAGGCGAGAAGTCCTCGCGCAATTTGCGCAGCATGTTCACGAAAACGTAAGTGGCCGCGGTGGGCAGGCCGGTCTTGGTCGTCATGCCGCGCTGTCGCGCCATGGCGTGGTAAGCGCGAAAGATGAAAGACATCGCATCCATGAGAAAGATGCGGCGGCCATCCGTGGCAGTCAGCTTGGGCGGGGCAGGCGCGGGCGTGCTTTCCGCCTGGGCAGTCGAAGATTTTCTTCTGGGGGGCAAGACTTAAGTTTAGCAGGACGCCAGTTGTTAGTTAGCAGTTCTCGGATGTCAGTTTTTCACCGGCTTGCCGTACTCGGTTTGATAGTGCAGCTTGATCACGCCGCATGTGCCCTGCTCTTGCGAATACACCACACAGGTATCGAAGGGGCGGGAGTAAACGTGCAGGCTGACGGCGCGCTGGTTGAATTCCCGGGGGTTGTAAACCCGGTGTACGGGCTCCCGCGGATCCACGGCGCAAGGCTGGCGCGGATTCATTTCGACCGTGTCGGTGGTCTCCAGCTTGCAAGTGCCCTGGTCGAGGTCCTGCGCAATCGTGCGATAGTTCTCGACCCGCAAGCGCCCGATGGGGACGGCCATCCAGCAATTCTGCTCGCGATGGTTGTGCACCGAACTCGCCTGACCCACTTCCCAGCAGATGGCCACCAGTTCGTAGAGCGGCGTCTTGTCAATCAGGTTGCGGGTATAGTGCTGACGGTCCCAGGTCAGGTAGGGCGTCAGGGTGTCGGATGCAACCGGAGTGCTCTCGAGAAAGCGGACGATCTCGTCGATCCGGCTGAAGGCCGGCTCGGGAAATTTTCTCAGCTCTGCGACAAAATCCTGGATTGGAACCGGTTTTGATATTGCTTGTGTTCCCATATTTCACTCCTGCAAGGCCCATTATATTCCTGAGAGTGGTCACTCCAGAAACATGCAATCTCCGTAAGAATAAAAGCGGTAGCGTTCAGACACGGCATGGCGATATGCCTCGAGCACACGCTGCCGGCCTGCGAACGCACACACCAGCATCAGCAGCGTGGATTGCGGCAGGTGAAAATTGGTGAGCAGCGCGCCCACAACCCGGAATTCATACCCGGGGTAGATAAAGATATCGGCCTCGCCACTTCCTGCCTGTATGCGGCGCGATTCCAGCGCGGAATATTCCAGCGTCCTGACCGTAGTAGTCCCGACCGCCACGACCCGCCGCCCGGAATCCAGGGCGCGATTGATAGCCGCTGCCGCGTCTGGGGAGATGGAATACGATTCGCGGTGCAGTTTGTGGTCTTCCACCCGCTCTTCGCGCACCGGTTGAAACGTACCTAAACCCACATGTAGCGTGACTTCGGCGGTTTCAATGCCTCGCTCTTGTATCTGGGCCAAAATTTCCGGCGTGAAGTGCAGACCTGCGGTAGGCGCGGCCACCGAGCCCTTTTCCCGGGCATAGATGGTCTGATAGCGCTCCCGGTCCCGGATGTCGTCAGGCCGGCTGATATACGGCGGAAGGGGGACGTGACCGATCCTTTCGACCACGGCAAAGAAGTCCTGCACCGGAGCGAAGCGGATGCGGCGCTCTCCGAAACTGCCTCGTGCCACGACTTCCGCCTGCAGTTCGTCCTGCTCGCCGAAGAACAAGGTCTCTCCCACACCGATCTTCCTCCCGGGACGCACCAGGCACTCCCACTCGTTGGGCTCGCTCGAAACTTGCCGCGTCAGGAGGACTTCGATTCTGCCCCGCCGAAAGTCCCGCGTAGCTGGATTCCTCGAACTGAGGGGCTGCGCCTTTGCGCCGCTTCTCCTGCCATACAGGCGCGCGGGGAAGACGCGCGTGTTGTTGAACACGATCAGGTCGTCCGCTCGCAGCAGACCGGGAAAGTCCCGGAATTGTGCGTCCCGCATCTCGTCAGAGCCGCGCTTCAGATGCAGTAGCCGCGACGACGCCCGGTCGGACAGGGGTTCCTGGGCGATGAGTTCTTCAGGCAGTAAATAATTGAAATCGGAGATCAGCACGCAGTCTGATTATAGGATTTTCTTCTCTGCCTTCATCTCATGGGATGCCGGGGACAGCCCATTCAAAAATGTAATAGTGTGTAAACGGCGTTGTAACCATCAACTGGTATGGGTTAACATACGCGGAAACAGCCGGGGCTTGCGATCCACCTTCCCGAAAACGATGACCAGCGAACGTCAAAATCGGCGCGAAATTGTCCTCTTTGGCAGGGCCCTGCACGAGCGGGGCTATGTCGCCGCGATGGATGGCAATCTTTCGGTACGCCTGGACCAGCACCGCATCCTGGCCACTCCGACTTCCATGTGCAAGAGCATGATGAAGCCTTCGGACCTGGTCATTGTGGACATGGAGGGCCGCCGTCTGGAGGGGCGCCGCGACGTTTCGAGCGAAATCGCCATGCACCTGTTGATTTACAAATTGCGGCCGGATGTGCAGGGGGTGGTGCACGCCCACCCGCCTACCGCCACCGGCTTCGCCGCCGCCGGCATGGCGCTCAACCAACCCCTGGTATGCGAGGTGGTGATCGGATTGGGCTCCATCCCGCTGGCCAAATATGGCACGCCGGGAACGCCCGAGCTTACAGCCGCGCTCGAACCCCTGGTGCCCCAGTACGATGCCATTCTCATGTCGAACCACGGCGTGGTCGCGTACGGCGCCGACCTGCATCATGCCTACATGAAGATGGAAACCGTCGAGCACTTTGCCCAGATCGCGCTGGTCACCCATCTGCTCGGGCGCCAGCAACCCCTGGGCAGCGAGGAACTGGGGAAGTTGATGGCGGCGCGAAGCAAGTATCAGGGGTCCAGGTCCGCCGCGTCTCTGCCCCTAGCCGTCCCCTACACCGATGATACTGAGGAACGCCCGCAGCCGGTAGCCCGACCTTCGCGGCGAGTTCGTCATCGCTGAGTCTGTGTGGCGCGGGCGCCACCGCCCGCGTGGTTTTCGCCGGGGCGAGCGCATCAGCCGGGATTCTCAAACTCAAAAGCGGCGGGCGAGGGCGCCCGCCCCACACGAGTGAACCGTCACTCTCCGCCGATTCGGAAGCGCATTCCTGCGCGGACATTGGCTCCCAGGGCTGGATATCCCACGACTTCCTGGTAGGCCTTGTCGAGGGCATTCTCGAGATTCACATAGGCCGTGATCCGGGGAGTGATCGCGTACCATCCGCCCAGATCCACGCGAGCGTACCCGGCGGCGTGATTGATGCCGTAACCCAGGAAATCGGAATCGGCGCGTCTCCCGATGAAACTTCCGCCTAGATTTGCTCCCCACCGGGTGCCCAGGTAAGTGAGCAACAGACTTCCCGAATGCTTGGGACGCCGGATCAGCGGTTGCCCGGGCTCGAGCAGCGGATCAAAGGCAAACGGCTGCTGCAGAATCTGGGTCGAAGTGTAGGTGTAAGAGCCGTCGAGCGACAGCTTCTCCAGCGGCCGTCCGTGAAACTCCACTTCGGCGCCGTGCGCCAATGCCTCATTGACATTGATGTACTGGCCACAGAAAGCGCTGGGCGGCGGACAAGCCGTCCCGGTCAGGAAGTTGAAATCAATCTTGTCGCGAAACAGGCCGTTGAAGTAGGTGGCCGTGAAAGAGTAGTTCCGGGAAAATCTCTGCTCTACGCCGGCCTCGAACGAGCGCGCCTTCTCCGGCTGGAGATCAGGATTGGCAATGATGGGAAAGCCGCCGCCATTCCCGAATGACTGGGCAAAACTGGGCTCCTTGATGCCGGTGGCATAGCTGAAGCGCAAGCGCGTCCCGGAAAAGAAATTCCCGCCGCGCAGCGCCGTAAAACCCAAAGCAACTCGCGGCACAACTTTGTTTCCGAAACTCTGGTTGTGCACAAAGCGCGCCCCGGCCACCACGGAAAGCCGTCCCAGACTCAAAAGCTGCTGCCCGTAAACTCCATGGTTCAGGCGTACGCCGTGACTCAGGGAGTCGGGGAGGGTGCCGGTGGTCCCGTTCTCATCTTCGAACTCATATCCCACCGTGGTCTGGGCCCAGCTTCGTTCCGTGTAGTCGCCCTGATAATCGAAGCCGGCGCGGTTGATGTTGGTGATGGCGTGGAAAGGAGTATCGATCTGGTTGCCGAAGGGGTCCACGCGGCCGGGTTGGTTGACCGTCTGGATATTGGTGCGGTGCAGCGAGTACTCGAAGCCGGTAAAGCGATGCTGCCAGCGTGACGGCCCTGCGATCGTTAACTCCCCGCTGGCCAGCAGGTTGTTCTGCCGAGCTCGCTGGTCGAAGTCCGGCGGCAGGATGGGATCGCCGTTGAAATTCCAGTAGCTCTGCACCCCGGTAGCGCTGTTGGAATGGCGCGCGCGCAGGCGCAGGGCCGCCCAGTCCGTCAGCTTCACGCCGACGTTCCCGCCCTGCAATGAGTTTGAGTAATCGTCGTTCGGACCCTGCCCCATGGTGTTGAACTGGTCGCCGAAGAGGTTGTAATCGAAGCGGCCATTCGCACCTGCCAGCGATGCATATCCATTTGCCGTGCCCAGGTTTCCGCCGTCCGCGCCGAAACGCAGTTCGGGCACGGTTGTGCTCCCCGTGCGGGTGAAAACCTGCACCACGCTGGTCATGGCGTCGGAGCCGTAGAGCGTGCTCTGGGAGCCACGAACGAACTCCAGGCGGTCCGCGCCAGTCAGGGGAAGCACGCCGAAGTCGAAGATTCCGCCCGGGTCATTGGCCGGCACTCCGTCCACAATCACTTTGTTGTAGGTAGATTCGCCGCCACGCACGAACAAGGACGAGAGCCCGCCGCGCTGTCCGGATGTACTCACTACCGCGCCGGGAAGAAAATGCAAAGCATCGTCGGCCGCCACCGGGCGCATGACTTCCAGTTGCCCGGCGTTCAGGACTTCCACGTCTGCCCCGGCCGTGCTGCCGGGAACCAGAGTACGGGTAGCGCTTACGGTTACGGTTTCGGTGGCCGGGGCGAGTCGGAGGCTGACCGTAATTGTTTCTGAGCTGGCCGCGGAAATATCGGCCGTCTCGACCGCGAAACCTGCAGCCAGGATGCGTGCCCGGTAGGAAACCGCGGCCGTTCCGCGAAACGCCGCCACGCCCTCCGCGGAAGTAGTCTGAATGGCAGCCGGGGTCGAAGAGCCGGCAAGAAACAATTCAACCTGTGCCCCGGCGACTGCCGCTGATTGGGGATCAACCACCTTGATCTTGAACTCGGCAGCCGACGCCGCTGCCAGCAGGATAAAGACAGAAACGAAAATCTTGAAGAACCGCATGCACTCCTCCTTTGTCACGCGAAAGGGGTTGGTGTGGACGGTTCACGCCGGTCTCCTGGCTTACGAGTAAGGACGAAATGCGGACTGCGATCCTCCCAGTCCACGTAGGGGCAGGTGTCCTCACCTGCCCGGCCGAGCGCAGCTCGGCTTTACTAACGTCCGATGAAAATACAACCGGCCTTCCCGGGTTCCCCCAGTGACCGGCTGCGATTTCCTCGCTTACAGTTGCGCGGCAGCGCGGGATTTTCACCCGCTTCCCTCCTCGTCGGGTGACGAGGATTGCGCGAACCAAAGAAGTTGTGAAAGAGCAAACGAATATGGTTTGGAAAATCTACTCGCTGGCCGCGATGAAGTCAAACTTCACAACCCTTGCCCAGAACGGTGCCCGATGGCGGACATTACTTTCATACAACCCGGGAGGGAGGGGGGAATCTAAGCGCCGATGCCCAGACCCGCAGCGAAACGCGACGAAGAACTCGGCGATGAGACTCGCCGGCTCACGGCCCCGGAGATTTTTCACCACGTGGCTGAAAATGCTCGCGCCGAACTGAAGCGTTCCAACTCGACCCTGGCATTCTCCGGGTTGGCGGGTGGACTAACGCTCGGTCTTACCGGTTTGTCCGTGGCTGCGGTCCGCGACTTGCTGGGACCAGGCGGCTGGCAGAACCTGGTGTCCTACCTCGCCTATCCCATTGGCTTTATCGCGGTCATCATCGGACGCGCCCAGCTCTTCACCGAAAATACTCTCTATCCTGTGATTCTGGTTCTCGACGAACGTCGCCACTTGTGGGACACGCTGCGCCTGTGGGGAGTGGTATTCGTATCGAACCTGTTGGGCGCGACGCTCTTCGCCCTGCTCGCCGTGAAGTCAGGTGCGCTTCGTCCTGGGATCGCGCAGCAACTGGTAGAACTGGGCCGCGACTCGGTGCAGGGCCCGGCCGCGCACATTTTCTGGAGCGGCGTAATTGGGGGATGGCTGATCGCCCTGGTCGCATGGGTCGTCACCGCCAGTCAATGGACCATCGGTCAACTGGCCATGGTCTGGCTTCTCACCTTCGTAGTGGGCGTGGGCAGGTTCTCGCACTGTATCGTCACCAGCGGCGAAATCATTTCCGCCATTCTGATGGGACCGGTAACCCTGGGAACGTACCTGCAATGGTTACTGCTCGCGACCTCGGGAAACATTGTCGGCGGGGTGGTGATCGTGAGCGTACTGAACTACGGGCAGGTACGCGAGATCTAGGACCCGGCCCGCCGATCACGGGTTGCGTCGCGTGAGAGAGATGGAGCCCCGATGAGGTCAGAGCGTGTGCAGGTATGCCAGCAAATCCTGGATCTGCGACTGCGACAAAGTCTGGCCGAAGGCTGGCATCATGTTGCGGCCGGTCACGATGATTTCGCCGACGCGTTCGTCATTCGCCGGCATTCCGCTTTCCGACAGAAACTGCTTCTTGAAGACTCCCTTCAGGCTGCGCGCTTTCTTGTCGCGGGAGGAGTATGGCTCGTGGCAGCGATCGCAGTACTGGTCGTAAAGTCGCCGTCCGGCCGCCTGTTGCGGGTTCAGCCCCAGTTCAGCGTCGCTCTTCCGACGCTGCACATCGCAACCGCTACACAGGACCAGGGCGACAGCAACGATAGCAAGTGCCTGCCAATTTCGGGAAATTGATGCCATTCATTCCTTGTGCATCTGACGCAGCGCGGCGCGGAAGTACAATAGTAGAGCAATCCCATGCCCGCTGCCGTCAAACGTGTTACGGTGAAACGAGTTTATGAGAAGCCCGCTCGCGGCGACGGCCATCGCGTTCTGGTGGACCGGCTCTGGCCCCGCGGGTTAAGCAAAAACCGGGCCGCTCTGCATAGCTGGTTGCGCGACCTCTCCCCTTCCGATCAACTTCGCCGATGGTTTCACGCCCATCCCGAAGCCTGGCTCACTTTCCGCAAGCGCTATCTCAAGGAACTGGCGTTGCCTGAGGCCGCGGAGGCTCTCGACGAACTTTACCGACTGGCCCATCGGAAGAAGAACCTTACACTTCTGTTCGCGTCTAAAAATGAACAGCGCAACAATGCCGTGGTCCTGAAAGACCTGCTGGACGGGATGCGCAAGCCCCCGACCGGCACCGGCCCCGGCGCGGTGCGCGGGCTGCGCCATCGCCAGGCCAAGCGCATGCCGCGTTAGATGTGCTGGTGTGGGTCGGACACTCCTGTCCGACGCTTTTGATCTTTCCTTGAATTTTGAGTCAGTCCAAGTCAACGGCTGTCGGACAAGAGTGTCCGACCCACACCACCAGCGCCTTCATTTCCTGGGTTTGCCGTCGTCCAGAATCTGGTCGACGATGTCATCGATGGTTTCGTTGATGCGTTTGTCCGGGAGGTTGAAGTTGTTCGACAAGATGGAAAATGCCACCCGTTCGCCGCGATTGGTGGTGGCGTAACCGGACAGCGTCTTGACCCCGCCCAGCGAACCGGTTTTGGCCTGCACCCGCCCTTGGACTTCCACGCTCTTGAAACGATTCGAGAGAGAGCCGTCGGTGCCGGAGAGAGGCAGGGTATCGCGGAAGCTGGCGCCCCAGGGCTGCGAATCAGCGTAGCGCAGCAGCTGGACCACCGTGTGCGGCGTCACCAGGTTTTGCCGCGAGAGTCCGGAGCCATCGTAAAACGCGTACTGATCGCCGGTGATGCCGGCCTGGTTAAGGAATCCGCGAAGCACTTCGAGTCCACCTTCGACCGTGCCCGCAGTCCCCTTTTCCCGGCCCAGCAGGCGCAGCAGGATTTCCGCATGCAAATTCTGGCTGACTTTGTTGATCACCCGCACATCTTCAATCAGCGGCCGGGACTGATACCTGGCCAGCACCAGGGGCTGGTTCTGCAACGAGCGTGAGGGTTCGTCACCACCCCGCGCAGCCGCAGAAGCCGTGATGGTGAAAGTGGACAGGCTGGACAGCTCGGTGTGCCGCGTCTTCTGCTTGCCGTACACGGCGATGCCGCGCACCTCCAGCAGATGGCGAAACAATTCCGCCGCAAACTCCGCCGGATCTTCAATGGCGAGGGCCTCGTTGGCCCCGGCGTCGCCCAGCGGCATGTTGCCCCAAAGGGTCAACGTGGTGGCGCCGGGCTCGCGATTGATAAAGATTTTCCGGCCCGTGCCCGCGGGCGTGGTCATGATGCGATTATCGATGCGGTAGTAATCGGCAAAAGGCGTAATGCTGACGAAGGCGCGGTCGCCGGCGCGGTCGGCGGGCAGGATGTTTACGAAAATTACATTGTCGTTGATGGTGAGCGCGGAAACCGGGGCGCCGTCCGCCCAGACCAGATCGTCCTGACTCCAGCCTTCGCCGTAACGCTCGAAGGCGAAATAGGAATCGTCGGCGATGATGTCGCCGTCCACATACTTCACGCCTTTTTGCGCCAGCGTGTCGGCCAATTGCTCGAGCACGCGGATGGGATGCCCGTTGCGCTCCGTATGCAGGGCGTAGGGCAACTCTCGTCCCGAAAGATTGGGATCACCGCGTCCCACCAGCACCAGGTCTCCAGTGAGACGGCCATGAGTGTCGAGGGTGCCGTTGGTTTCGACCGTGGTTTTAAAGGTGTAGTCCGGGCCGATCAGGGCCATGGCCGCCGCGGTGGTGAACAGCTTGGTGTTGGAAGCGGGCGTGAACAGCTTGTCCGCATCGCGGGCGTAGAGCACTTTGCCGGTGGAGAGTGAAACGACTTCGATGCCCCAGAAGCCACGCGCCAGGTCGGCGGGTTCGAGAATGGCGGCAATACGTTTGTCGAGCGCTTTGTGCGAGGCGGCGTGCAGTTGTGTGCACAACAAAAGGCACACCGCAAGCTGCGGAAAAAGGCGCATACGGCGCATTGCAAGCTGATTGTAGCACCGCGGATTGGGCTCATAACACGTGGAGACAGCCGCCCCCGGCTGTCTGGTCGAGCGCAGCTCGACAGGCTTTTCTGTTCCTGCAGAGCCGAAAAACCAGCCGAGCCTGGCTCGGCCAGACAGCCGAGGGCGGCTGTCTCCACGCAGGTTCATGCTCCCAGTGGCAATGCCCCCATTGCTGGCACCAGAGTCAAAGTCAAAGTCGGAGGCGAGCGAGGTCGAAGGGAGTGTCCGACCCACACACACAAATCCCACCCATATTTCGTCTGGGGTTAGAATCGCTGGCATGCGTCCCGTCTTCGAGTGGCAAATTGGGTCCCGCGGTGTGCAACTGGGAAAGCGCACGCTGATCATGGGCGTGGTCAACGTCACTCCCGATTCATTTTCCGACGGCGGTGCCAACTTCGATCGCGACCGCGCCGTGGAGTACGCGCTCAAGCTGCTGCAGGACGGCGCCGACATCATCGACGTAGGCGGAGAGTCCACGCGTCCAGGAGCGAAAGTAGCATCTGCGACCGAACCCGGCGTGAGCGAGAAGGAAGAGTTGGACCGGGTCCTCCCGGTGATTTCGGGTGTGAAGAAGAAAAATCCTCAGGCGATCATCTCAGTCGATACGTACAAGGCCGGCGTGGCCCGTGCCGCGGTAAAAGCCGGCGCGGAGATCGTCAACGATGTCAGCGGATTTCTCTGGGACGCGCAAATGAGGAAGACACTGGCGGAACTGAAGTGCGGGGCGGTGCTGATGCACATGCGCGGGCGTCCCCAGGAATGGAAAACGCTGCCGCCGCTCCCGGACGCGGTGACCCTGGTCAAGCGCGAACTGCGGGAGCGATCCGAGGCCGCGGTGGTTGCGGGCATGAAGCGGGAGCGCATTGTGATCGATCCCGGTTTCGGCTTTGGCAAGAACCGGGAAGAGAATTATCCGCTGTTAAGGCAACTCGAGGAATTTCATCAGCTTCGCTTTCCGCTGCTGGTGGGCGTTTCGCGAAAATCTTTCATCGGCCGGGCCCTTGCGCGTAATGGGATCGACGCGGCAGTGACCGACCGGCTCTTCGGAACGCTGGCGGCGGAGACTGTGGCCATCATGAAGGGCGCCCACATCATCCGCACCCATGATGTGCGCGCCTGCGCCGATGCGGTGCGGATTGCCGACCTGGCCAGCCAGGCCTGAAACTGCCGCTAGTCGGGCCGGCAGGCATCGGCGAACTTGCGAATGATTTCAGATTCCAGTTTCCGGTTCCACGCCATTCCTATGTCCCACTCTGCAAAACCGCTCTGAACGGGAGCGAACTTTACGCCGCTGACATGCATCGCGCGCGCCGCCCTGGGCACGAGCGACACGCCGATGCCGGCGCTCACCAGATTGAGGATGGTAAACATGTCGTTCGGTTCGTAAACGATTCTCGGAGTGAATCCGGAGCGGTCGCACAGGCTGATGCAATGATCGTGATAGGTGGCGGAGACTCCGCGATCGATCAGAATGAACGGCTGCTCCTGAATCCCCTTCATGGTCAGGGACCCGGTGAATTTCGCCGAAGTGGCAATGGTAAGACGCTCGGTGATTACCTTCCGCACCGCGACCAGCGGATGCTTCACCGGCAGGCGCACGAAGCCGACATCAAGGCGGCCCGCGATCAGGGCCTCGATCTGGCGGAGCGTGGGCATGTCCGCGATCTCAATTTCGACACCGGGAGCGCTTTCGCGGAACTTCACCAGGGCGCGGGGAACCAGACTGTGCACGGTGGACATGCCCACGCCGAGACGCAGCCTACCCCGTTCGCCGCTGCTGGCCCCCCGGACAGCCTCGAATGCTATCTCCAGGTCGTGGATAATCCTGCGCGCTTCCTTGTAGAACATGGCGCCGGCCGGGGTGAGCGCAACCCCGCGCCGGTTGCGCACGAGCAGGGGCCCGCGGATTTTTTCTTCCAGGCTCCGGATGCGCTTGCTCAACGCGGGCTGGGAAATATGAAGGCGCGCCGCCGCCCGGCCGAAGTGCAGTTGTTCGGCGAGCACGGCAAAAGAAGCCAGTTCCTGGGTTTCCAGTGCCATAAACAGAAGTTATCACAGGCTTCCAAACATTTCATTGGACGAATCGTCCGTTGCGGCCATCTACTATAGAAGGACGAAGATCGAGAGGTAACCGGTGATGTCGTTAACAGCCTGGGTAGGGACGGTGGCAGCCTTCTGCACTACGGTGGCGTTTGTCCCGCAGATTGTCAAACTGCGCAAGCAGGGTGGCCGCGGCTTGTCCTACGCCATGCTCTTCCTTTATCTCACTGGAGTGCTGCTGTGGCTGGCCTACGGCATTCGCATCCACGCGGTGGCCATGATGTGGGCCAACGGGGTGGCGGCGGTACTGGTGTTGATATCCATTGTGCTGAAGGCCAATCCGCCGGCGCACCAACTGAACCCGGCCTCGCGCCGCCTGCGCATCGCGGTTGATATGGACGAAGTCATCGCCGACGCTTTCGGCAAGCATCTGAGCCAGTACAACCAGCGAGCGGGCGCAAACCTCACCGCGGAGATGGTCAGGAACAGAGGGCTGGCCGAACTGCTCCCTGGCGAGAGCCGCGCCGACTTCAACGCCATCCCGCATGCGCCTGGATTCTTCGCTGACCTCGAGGTCATTGCCGGCAGCCAGGAGGCGCTGTTGGAATTGTCGCGCCATCATGACATCTACATCACCAGCGCCGCCATGGAAGTTCCTTCGTCGTTCGCGGACAAGTTCCAGTGGATGGAACGAAATTTTCCTTTCATTCCGCCCTAGCCGGATTGTGTTCTGCGGCGACAAGAACATCATCCATGCCGATGTGCTGATCGATGACCGGTCGCGGCATTTCAAGGGATTCCGCGGCACCGGAATTCTGTTTACCGCCCCACACAATGCTGTAGAGACTGCGGATTTGCGCGCTGACAATTGGAGCGATGTGATGCAGATCCTGCAAGGCGGGCGGCCTGAATCGGCCGGCGGCGAACAGCTTTCTAGAACGCTTTCGATGAATCCAGCAGGATAGTCACCGGCCCTTCGTTGACCAGTTCCACCTGCATCATCTCCTGAAACCTGCCAGTTTCGCAGCGCAGTCCCGCGGCGCGTATGCGTTCGACAAAATATTCGTAGAGCGAGCGCGCTTTTTCCGGCGGAGCGGCAGCATCGAACGATGGCCGTTTGCCGTACCGCACGTCGCCGTAGAGCGTGAACTGGGAGACCACCAGCAGGCTTGCTTCAGCTTCCCGCACGGCGTGGTTCATCTTGCCGCCGGCATCTTCGAAAACTCGCAGGCCGATGACTTTGTCAGCCAGATAGTCCGCGTCGGCTTCGGCGTCGTTCTTCGAGACCCCCAGCAGGACCAGCAATCCACCGGCAATCTCGCCGGCAAGGTCGTTGCCGACGGTGACCCGGGCCCGAGTGACTCGCTGCACCACGGCGCGCATGGCTACTTCGCCGCTTCCGGCAGCAGGGTTTCCTGGCCGGCGACCGCGAGCCAGCGCTGTGCCGCGATAGACATAGATGTCGGTGAAGCGGACCCGGGCCACGGTCTTGCCCTGCGCGTCCACCAGCGTAGCCAGGCCGCGAATGTAGCCGGAATCGCCAAACACATGCGGCGTGAGTTCGCTCAGGATGTTCTTTCCGGGACGGCGGTGGGGAATCTGCGCCAGGGTTTCCGCCCGGTCATGAAGCTGGCCGCTGGGATCGGCATCCTGAAATTCGTCGGCCAGAATGCAGCCGACGGCATCGGCATCGCGCGCTTCGAGCGCCTGGGCCCAGGATTGCTCGATCTGGATCAGGGCATTGCCGTCTTTGGCTTGATGGGTTGGGCAATTGGCCGCGAACATCAAGGTCAAAAGCGTCGGACAGGAGTGTCCGACCCACACGGGCAGCGTCGCGCACAGGGCGAGGAGCAGGCCAGGCTTTCACGTTGGTTCCTCTGGACGAATGATACCGCGCCTGCCGCGTACATGGAGGACGAGCGTCCCGCCCGTCCCGGATTGACGCCTGCCGCCGCGACTCATAGAATCCCGAGTTCTGTGTTTCCAGAAAATATGTGTGGGAGTTCGTCAGCATGAGCCGGATTACCAGCTTAGTTGCGCTTGCGGTTTTCGGACTGCCGTCCTTGCAGGCCTCGGCCCAGCAACCAGCGCCGCCATCGCATAATGAAGTTCTGATCAGGAATGCCGTGGTGATGACCGTCACCCATGGCGATATTCAGAACGGCAGCGTTTACATCAAGGACGGAAAGATCGCCGCGGTGGGAAAAGATGTGAGCGCCCCCGCAAGCGCCACTGTGATCGATGCCGGGGGCAAATATCTTACGCCGGGCATCATCGATTCCCACTCGCACATCGCCCTCGACGACGATGTGAACGAGGCCACGAGCCCGGTCACGCCGCAGATGATGATGATGGACGCCTTCGACTACCAGGACAAGGCCATCTATCGCGGCCTGGCCGGCGGCGTCACCACGTCGCTGCTGCTGCACGGGTCGGCTAACATGATCGGCGGCCAGGCGATTGTGATCAAACACAAATACGGGGCCAGCCGGGACGCCATGCTGTTTCCCGGCGCGCCGCGTTCCATCAAGTTCGCCAGCGGAGAAAACCCCAAGCGCGTATATGGCAGCAGGGACCAGCTGCCTTCGACCCGCATGGGAAATTTCGCGGTGCAGCGCGCGGCGCTGGTGGAAGCGCAGGATTACATGCGCGAGTGGGATGACTACAACGCTAAAGTCAAACGCGGCGACAAGGATGCCAAAGCTCCCAAGCACGATCTGAAACTGGAAGCCCTGGCCGATGTCTTGCGAGGCAAGCTGATGGTGCAGATCCACTGCTATCGCGCCGATGAATTGCTCACCGAAATGGCCATCGCAAAGGAATTCGGCTACAAGGTGCGCGCCTTCCATCATGCCCTCGAGGCTTACAAGGTCGCGGACCAGCTGGCTGCCCAGGGCGTGGCCATCGCCACTTTTTCCGACTGGTGGGGCTACAAACAGGAAGCCTGGGATGCGATTCCGTGGAACGCGGTCATCTCGATGCGCAAGGGAGTGCGGGTGGCGATCAAGAGCGATTCGGAAGATTTTGCCCGGCGCCTGAACCAGGAGGCGGCCAAGACCATGCGCTACGGTGGCGCCACCGAGGAAGAGGCCCTGAAAATGATTACGCTCAATCCGGCGTGGATCATCGGCGTTGACGATCGCGTGGGATCGATTGAGGTGGGAAAGGACGCCGACCTGGTGGTCTGGGATGGCTATCCTCTTTCCAGCTTCGGCGTACCCAACAAAGTGCTGATCGATGGCGACGTTTATTTTGACCGCTCGCTGCCGGGTTTCGGCATGCCGCACTACCGGGAGGGAGAATGATTCAGTCATCAGTCGTCGGTCGCCAGTCGTCAGGGGCCGTCGTTGGCCAGGTAGTCGTTGGTCGTTGGTCGGTAGTCGTTGGCCAAGCCCTCCTTGTTCTGGCCGTTTGCTTCTGGTCAATGGCGGGTTCTGCCCAACAGAAAGCACTCGTGCTGAAGGGGGGCACGTTGCTCACCATTTCGCATGGCACGATCGAGAACGGTGTACTGGTGATGTCTGGGGGCAAGATCACCGCGCTGGGAACCGCGAAGTCGGTCACGATTCCGAAAGATGCGGAAGTGATCGATGTGACCGGAATGACGGTGTATCCCGGACTGATCGATTCCGAGAGCTACCTCGGACTGACCGAGATTTCGGCCGAGAGCAGCACCAACGATCTGATCGAGACCAGCGATGAGATCATGCCCCACATGCACGTGTATGACGCCTTCCATGCCGAGTCCGGCACTAATCCCCGTGGCGCGTCTCAACGGATCACCAACGCCATCGTGGCGCCGCAGAGCCAGGACACTCTGCCCGGCCAGGACTCGTTCATTCAACTCGACGGCAAATCGGCCAACGACATGCTGCTGGTGCGGGACATCGCCATGCCCCTGAACTTTACCGGCGAGCAGCGGCGGAATGAGTCCTGGGAGAAGCGGAAGTTTCCGCAAACCCGCATGGGCCTGGCGGCGCAACTGCGGCAGGCCTTCATGGACGCTCAGGATTATTCCGAGCGCTGGGCCGACTACGAAAAGAAGAAGTCAGCCGCTGCCGACAAGCCCGACGACAAGAAGGGCCCGCCATCGCCGCCCAAGCACGATCTAAAACTCGAAGCGTTGCTGCCTTATCTACAGGGCAAGAAGGCGATTGTGCTGGCGGCGCAGGCGCCCAGCGATCTGGAGACGGCCGTCGGTCTGGCCCGGCAATTCAAGCTGAAATTCGTGCTCAACCACATCAGCCACTCGCAACCCGTGCTCGACTATGTTGCCGGCTTGAAGGTTCCGGTGATCGTAGGGCCCATTTATGAAGATCCCAAAGACTACGAACGTTACGACGCGGTGTATAAGCTGCCTGGCGAGTTGTACAAGCGCGGAGTGAAAATCGCATTTGCGTCCTACGATGCGCACGCCGTGCGCAACCTGCCGTATGCGGCAGGCTACGCGACTGCATTCGGCCTGCCCCACGACGAAGCTCTGAAGGCCATCACCCTGAATCCGGCGGAAATCTGGGGCGTGGCGGACCAACTGGGCTCGCTCGATGTCGGCAAGACGGCCAACGTAGTGGTGGCGGATGGAGATCCGCTCGACGTCAAGACCGACGTGAAGAGGGTTTTCATTGGCGGGCAGGAGGTGCCGATGAAGAGCCGCCAGACCGAACTGCGAGACAGATATTCCCGGTAGCGCTTTGTGTAGTGTGCGTCGGACACTCTTGTCCGACGCCTTTGACTTGGATGTTGAAGGATCCAGAACAATACGGACTTGGGCCGACAACGAAGGCTGAGATGAGAAATTTCAAGGCCGGGACCAAAGATTGGACGCGATAAGTCAAAACCAAAGACAAAGTCAAAGGCGTCGGACAGGAGTGTCCGACCCACACCAACCCCACTGGCAACGGCGTTGACCCCATGGGCTGGCGGAAGTAGGATTCCCTTGGGGCGACCAGGCGGCTAAGTTGTTTCTTCCCGCTCTTCCTTTACAGCAATTCGTACGGGCCAGTACACTATTCGTTCCCCTAAATTCAGGAGGTAGGATTCATGGCTGCCGAAGAAAAAAAAGAGATTGTGGAGAAGGTGAAGCAGATCATCTCCGAGCAATTGGGCGTGGATGAAAACGAAGTCACTCCCAGCGCGTCGTTCGTCGATGATCTGGGCGCCGACTCGCTGGACCAGGTCGAACTGGTCATGGCCCTGGAAGAACACTTTGGGGTGGAGATCCCGGACGAGGACGCGGAGAAACTCCGCACCGTGCAGGACGCCATTGCCTATATCGACAAGCACGCCAAGGTAAGCAAGTAGGTCAGCCGGTATTCGCACCGCCCGGCGATCGAGCGTACTGGCGTTTTAGCCGCTATAGGGGTCCTTCGACTCCATCGGTTCATTCGCAAGCGAATGAACCGACTGCGCTCAGGATGACAACGGTGAGGGAAGAGTGGAGTGAGACGCTAGCAGCCAGAAGCTAGAAGCGGTTCCGCGAACCGGGCCAGAGTTCCCATCCATACGACGCCCGTAGCGAAAAAAAGACTGCATGTGAGGAGAGCCAATGGCAGCCGTTGACGACAAAGTGAAACAGATTATCGTGGAACAGCTGGGTGTGGACGAAGGCGAGGTCACCTCCAACGCCTCGTTCGTGGACGACCTGGGCGCGGACTCGCTGGACACAGTCGAACTGGTCATGGCCTTTGAAGAGGCCTTCGAGATCGAAATCCCCGATGAAGACGCGGAGAAAATCCGTACCGTGCAGGACGCCGTCGATTACATCGGCAAGCACGCGAAAGGCGGGAAGTAGTTGGGACGTAGGGTCGTAGTCACCGGGATCGGCCTGATCTGTGGAGTGGGCAACACCGCGCCAGAGGTGTGGAAGAACCTGCTCGCGGGAAAAAGCGGCGTGGCCCGCATCACGGAGGCGATCAAGCAGGGCTCGTTCAAGGAAGAAGACCTGCCGAAGTTTGCCTGCCAGATTGCCGCCGAAGTCAAGAATTTCGATCCCCTGCAATTCATCGAGAAAAAAGAACTGAAGAAGATGGGGCGTTTCATCCACCTGGCCATGGCGGCCGCGGATGAGGCCATGAAGGCTTCGGGCTTGCAGGTCACGCCCGAGATTTCCGAGCGCGTCGGCGTGCACATCGGATCTGGAATCGGCGGGTTCGACGTGATCGAGCGTGAGCACATCAGCTTGCTGAGTGGCGGGCCGCGCAAAATCTCTCCATTTTTTATTCCTGCAGCCATCGTCAACCTGGCCGCCGGGCACGTCAGCATCCGCTATCACGCCCGGGGGCCGAACGAAGCTACCTGCACCGCCTGCACCTCGAGCGCCCATTCCATTGGAGACGCTTTCAAAATCATCGCGCGCTGCGACGCCGATGTAATGATTGCCGGGGGCACGGAAGCTGCAATCACTCCTATGGGAGTCGGCGGATTCGCTGCCATGCGCGCTCTCTCCACCCGGAATGACGACCCCGAGAAAGCCAGCCGGCCCTGGGATTCGGGACGCGACGGATTCGTGATCGGCGAGGGCGCCGGCATCCTGGTGCTGGAGGAATTGGAGTTTGCCCGCCGCCGCGGGGCCCACATCATGGCGGAGGTCATGGGCTACGGCATGAGCGGAGACGCCTACCACATCACCCAACCAGCCGAGAATGGCGACGGCGCCTACCGCGTCATGATGAACACGATGCGTGACGCCAAGGTACAACCCGAGCAGGTCCAATACATCAATGCCCACGGGACTTCGACCGACATTGGCGACAAGCTCGAAACCGTCGCCATCAAACGGGCTTTTGGCGACCACGCTTACAAGCTGGCGGTAAGCTCGACCAAATCCATGACCGGACATTTGCTGGGCGGAGCAGGTGGGCTGGAAGCCGGCATTACGCTGCTGGCCCTGCGCGACCAGATCCTGCCGCCAACCATAAATCTGGAAAGCCCGGAACCGGACTGCGATCTGGACTACGTACCCAATATCGCTCGCAAGGCGGAAGTCGAATACGCGATGTCGAATTCGTTCGGCTTCGGCGGGACAAACGGGGCGCTGCTGTTCCGGCGCTGGAGCGAGTAGATCAGTCGTCGGTCGTCGGTCGTCAGACCTCAGCCTTCGGACCTCAGACCTCGGCCCTCAGACCTGGGTTGTCAGCTGAATTCCACTAGCCGCGAAGCGGCGCCAAGAATGTAGCCCACGGCGTAAGCCGTGGGTTAAGGCGAGCGCGACAACGGAGCCCCAACGGGGCGAAAGAATGGGTGCCGCCGGGCACGTCTTTCCGAAACCTGGCGGTTTTCCTGGCCCTGCACGAGCGTGGACGCTCGCGCCCACATTTTCTTTCTCCCGTCCGCTAACTCCCACAAAACTTTAGCTTTGCAAGGCCCAGATTGGTTCCGTCAGTCCATTTTGGGTAATGGCACCTTGGTACCTGCGTATTGGCCTTCTATCCCTTTGCCAAGCGGCGAAAGGCAGGCCAGAATGGAGTTTCAAGGCATCCCCCAAAGACCATGCAAAAATCGTCAGGACTGGTTCTCGCGCCGCCTCCTCGCAGCAGGAAAGCCTCTGCCCGGGTCGCCCTGGTTGACATCACGGAACCCGCCCGCTCCCTGCTGGCGGACTGTTTCAAACAATTCGGCATCGAAGCCGTGGTTATGACCGGAAACGTGCCGGAGCGGCTGCAACGGGAAAAGCTTGAGGCCTGCGTGGTGCACCTGACGCCGGAAGCCGTGCCGGTGATGGAATCGGCGCGGACCTCGGCGTCGAACAACCGCATGGTGATCTACGGCCTCGGGGGCAGCGCCCAGGAGGCGATGAAGTTTTCCCGCTACGGCGTAAACGCTGTCTTCCATGAACCGCTCGAACGTCAGGCGGCGCTCAAACTGGTGCGGGCCACCCAGATGCTGGTGCTGCACGAATTTCGCCGCTACATACGCATCCCTATCATTACCGAAATTTCCATGGTGTCAGCCGACAGCCGCCGCTTTACGGCCACCAGCCAGGAACTCAGTACGGGAGGGATGTCGGTCAAAAGCCCCGAGGATGTCCAGGTCGGCATGGCGCTCGAAGTTTCATTCGCCTTGCTGACTCTGCCCCGCATCTGGGTGCGCGCCACCGTCAGCTGGCGCAAGCCCGACAAGACCTTTGGCGTTCGCTTCGACGTCAAGGATGAACGCCGCATGCGCATCAAGGAATGGATCGAAGCCTACCTGGAAAACTAGCCGGCAACCGCGCCCTTCACTAAACACTCTTTGCGTACTTCGCGGCCTTTGTTTTGCGTCCTTTGCGGTTCAAGATTTTTCCGTGATGCAGGGCGACGTCAAACCCTTTCCCGCAAAGGACGCAAAAGAAACCCGCAAAGTTCGCAAAGGGACCTCGCCCGGCCGGCCACCTTGGGAAATCGCCGTTCCTGCATGTAAAATCGAATGCAGCCGATGGCAGCCTCTTCCCAACTGGTGCAGATCGAAGTGAGTCCTCCCGTCCGGCAACCCAAGCCGGAGTGGCTCCGGGCCAAGGCCCCGGTTGGCGAAAACTTTCACAATCTCAAGAAGCTGGCCCGCGGCCTGGGCCTGCACACGGTGTGCGAGTCGGCGCAGTGTCCAAACATCGGCGAGTGCTGGGAGCATCGCACCGCAACCTTCATGCTGCTGGGCGATATCTGCACCCGGCGCTGCGGCTTCTGCGCTGTGCCCAAGGGCAAACCCGGCCCTATTGAATGGGACGAACCCCGCCGCGTGGCTGAGGCCGTCGCCACTCTCGGCCTGAAGCACACCGTCGTCACCAGCGTGAATCGCGACGACGACAACCTGGGCGGCGCGCGAATTTTTGCCGAAACCATCCGCCAGATTCGCCAACTCGTGCCGGATTGCCGGGTGGAAGTCCTGATTCCTGACTTCCAGGGTCTCGATGAGGCCCTGAAGATTGTGCTCGACGCGCAGCCTGATGTCCTAAACCACAACACCGAGACGGTGCCGCGGCTGTATCGCTCCGTGCGCTCGGGGGCGCGCTACGATCGCACCCTGGGTTTGCTGGAGAAGGCCAAGACATTTTCCCCGACGACGGTGACCAAGTCCGGCGTGATGGTGGGCCTGGGCGAAAGCACGGACGAACTGGTGGAAGTCTTCCGCGACCTGGGTTCGCGCGGCGTGGACATTCTTACGGTCGGGCAGTACCTGCGGCCTTCACGCGATCATCTCCCCATTTCCCGCTTCTACACTCCGGAAGAGTTCACCAATCTAAAAGAAGAAGCGCTGCGCTTCGGCTTCCGCCACGTGGAATCCGGCCCCCTGGTACGTTCCAGCTACCACGCACACGAGCAGGCGGAATCCACCAGAACGGTGTAGGACGACGAACTACGTGGGGACAGCCGCCCCGGCTGTCCGGCGGAGAGAGCTCCGCTGCTTTCCGACACGGCAAATGTTTGGTCGAGCTGCGCTCGACCGGACAGCCGGGGCGGCTGTCCCCACGTGATTTGCGGCATTAGAAGATTTTGAAGTGAATGGTCAGATACTTTTTCGGGTTCTCGCGAATGGACTTCACCAGTCCCCGGGTTTCGACCAGCATCTGATCGGCGTTGTTGTAAAGAGATGGATCACGCAGTAGCTTGCCGGCTGAGCCTTCGCCGGCCTCCAGGCGGTCGGAGATAGCGGAGAGCTTGTCCATCGTATTTCGCAGCTTGCGGGCAAATTCTTCGTCTTTCGCCAGCATGCCGATCGGGCCCTTGCCGGCATTCACGTCGTCGGTAAGTTTCTTCACGTTGGCGATGGTGGCGTTGGCGTTGTCATAAAGGACCGGGTCCTTGAGGAATTTTCCGGCGCTGCCCTTGCCCGCATTGAGGTCGTCGATCACCACATTCAACTTGTCAACCGTGGCGTTGGCCTTGCGGTACAACTCCTCATCGGAAAATAGCTTGCCCAGCGTGCCCTTGCCCTGGGCCACCTGGTTCACCAGTCCCTGAAATTCACTCACTGTCGAGTTCAAGCGGTTGTAAAGCGTGGCATCGTAGAGCAGCTTGCCCACCGAACCCTGGCCGCTCTCGACGAAAGCGACAATGCGATCCAGGCGTTTGAGCAGCGCGTCCATGTTCTGCAGCGTGCCCTGGCCGGCGCGCACCATATCGCTAAAGTCTGGCACTTCGCGACTACGCAGGACATCTCCATCCTGCAATTGCGCCCCTTTGGCTTGCGAACTGTCGATGTCGATATAAGTTTCGCCAAGCACGCCAGCGGTGGAGAGCAAAGTCAGCGAATCCTTGTGCAAATTGAACAGATAGCGGGTGCTGACCTTCATCGTAACTTCTACCGGAGTAAGTTGCCTGGCCGGGTCCCGCACCACCCTGATTTTGGTCACGTTGCCGATGTCCACTCCCGCCAGGCGCACAGGCGCGCCTTCCCGCAAGCCGTTGGCATTGTCCACATACGATTTCAGCTGGATCTTGCGGGTGAACAGGCCGCCGGTACCGCTCATGAGGAAGATCAAGAGTCCCAGCGTGACGCTGGCAGCCAGCACCGTAAGCCCCACCTTCAGTTGAGACCACTTCAACTGCTTCTGGCTAGGCACGCATTCTCCCGAGCAAACCTTGTTCTCCGTGGCACCGGCACGGGTTAGCCCAGAATAATAGCAGACTGGGCGGCAGTATCACGCCATCCGGTGGGTGGGACGCAACGTTGTCGCCAACAGGAGCGCCCCCAGATAGGCAGCGGCTCCCGACCCCAACGTGACATTCAAGCCAAACTGGATGGCGATGATGATGGCCAGCACCGAGCCCAGGACGCTCGAAGCCGCATTCATGGCCCAGGCCCACTCCACCATATTCCCGTTGGCTGGGACGGTTCGCCCACCTGGCAACTCACTGCCTCCGGCCTCTGCCAGAGCCCGCAACCCGGTGGGGAAAGGCATGCCCATGGCGAAGCCCAGGGGGACCAGAAGCCCGGCACTGACCGCCAGCTTAACCATGAAGGGCCAGCCTACCAACCGTCCCAGCAGGCCGGGCAGCACGCCTACATACAACACCAGGGCCGCGGCAATGAGCACCAGGGGCAGCCATACCCGGCTGGTTTCCGCCAGCCACCAGCGCGAAACCATGCTGCCTGCTCCGCTCGAAAGCAGCAGCAGAAACACTACCACCGTCAGGGCATAGACCGGATGGCCCAGGAACAGGACGAAGCGCTGGATGAAGGCAATCTCGACCAGAATGTACCCCAGTCCGACCGCGATGAAGTAAAGCAGGCGCAGTGGACGCGGCTGCTGTCCCCGCGCCCCTATCGCCAGCGGAAGCACCAGAAACGCCACCACAGCCAGAAGCGAGATGGCCAGCACCATCCCCAGCACAGCCACGCCCAGATTATTCTTCCAGTCAATGCCTTGCTGCAGCGCCTTGGGATGGAGGATCTGGTCGAGCTTCAAAGTGAAAAAGAAAAACGGGGCATTGTCCGTTACGGGAGACACCTCGTAGGGGTAGCGCGCCGCAAACTTTTGGGGATCATTCGCCTGGATCAGTTGAGTGAAAGATTCCGCGCCGGCGGAGTAGTGCTCTTGCACAGTACCTGCAGCCAACGGAGGACCGGACGGAGCATAAAGCAGAAATAGTTTGGGATAGACCGCCAGGTGTTGCTTAACCTGGTCCACCTCCTCAGCGGTGAACGCGCTGCGCTTGGCCAATACCACCACGGGAATGCCATCCGCATCCAGGTGCCCTTCCGAAACCACGATGAAGTTGCCGGCGGGATTTGGCACTCCCATTTCATGCAGGGCCTGCATAGCGACCGAAACCACGCGCAGAGCTTCGCGGGGCTGTTGAAACTCCCAGCGCGTGATGGCGATCATTCCGTCCGGCTTCAGGTGCTCGAAATATTCGCGGAAAGCTTCGACCGTGTACAGACTGTTTTCGCTGAGGGCAAAGGCGCCGGCCGCAGTGGAGGCCCAGGTATCCACCAGCGTCATTTGCACCACGTCAAACTTCTGCGTGGCATTACGTACAAACGAACGGCCATCGGTCACGTGGATTTGAACTTCAGGCTGCTGGTAAAGATGGAAGGTGTAGTCCGCGTAGCGGCCGCGCATGATGGTGTTGGCGATGATGGGATTGATCTCGATTCCCGTAACGCTGGGACTGCCGCTGCCCAGGGCGCGCAGCACGTCCACGCCGCCGCCGGGTCCGATGATGGCGAAATCGCCATGCGGGCGCAGCACATTAGCGAGAGCGGGAGGCGCTGACATCAGGTCCCTCTCCCAGCCGCCCTGCCAGTGCTTGGGATCGACGTTCATCAGGTAAGTGGAGGCGTCGGCATCGATCACGATTGCCTTACCCTTTCCCTGAGAATCCACTTCTACCCGCGATATGGCATTCCAGCGCGCGAATTCCACCCAGGCGGAGTCTCGAAACCCTCCCTTGGCGTAAACGATGTCGAAGAGGTTGAAGGAGTAGTTGACCGCGATCAGGAGCAGAATGAACAGGGCCCGCCCGGCGGCGGATCTTCGTGCCTTGCGATCCACGGCCCAGACTATTCCCGCTGCCGCCATACAAACTCCCGTGAAAAACACGGTATTCGGTCCACCCAGCCAGTTGAGCAGCGGGACAATGGCCAGGCAAGCCAGCGCGCCTCCCGCCAGATCGGCGGCGTAAAGCGGGGAAACGTGTTTGGCCTCGCGCGCAAAGACAACGGAGAATTCCAGGCCGGTGATAAAGAACGGAACGGCGGAAGCCAGGTAAATCGCGGTGAGGCGCAGAAAGTTGGCGGTCGAGATTTCCAGCGAGACCGGAGTGCGCAGCACGATGATCAGCACGACCGGCACAACCAGTGCGTTGACCGAGCATAGCCTCGAGATCAGCGCGCGGGTCTCGAATCGCGCCAGGCGTTCCTTCCGCAAGTGGGCAAACACGCCTCCGGCGCCGAGGCCGAGCAGGGCAATCGAAATCGCCAGAAATGCGAAGTGGTAGAACAGCACCACGGAAAACAGCCGTGTGAGTGCCAGTTCAAGCAGCAGTGCGGCAAAGCTGCAGAGCGCGATGCCGGAGAGCAGGGCGCGATTCGGAACCCGGTCCGTGCTGGTGATTGGAGTCAGGAGGGATGTCTCGCTCATCGCGCAAGGTTCGCCCGGAACGCGGCCAGTCTAACAGAAGACAGAGTCAGCTCCTGCCCTATCAACTCTCCAGAATCACCTGCGCGATCGCCTGCTCGGCCGTGTGTGTGAGCGAAAGCGCGACGTGGGCCGCGCCCAGCCGCGCGGCAAACTCAGCCGCCTTGCCGTGGAAGGTGAGGGTGGGCCGGCCTCCGGGCTGGCGGGAGACTTCGATGTCGCGCCAGCGCACGCCATGATTCCAGCCGGTGCCGAGCGCCTTCATGCCCGCTTCCTTGGCGGCGAAGCGCGCGGCGTAGCGCTCCACCCGATTGGCCTTGGCATCGCAATAGCGGATCTCGCCCTCGGTGAACACGCGGTGGAGGAAGCGGTCGCCGTGGCGGGCCAGGGCTTGCGCGATGCGCGGGACCTCCGCAATGTCGATGCCGGTGCCGACAATCATGCGCAAGTAAGTTAGCACCTCACTGACTGCAGCTGCCACTGCCCGCGTGGGGACAGCCGCCCTCGGCTGTCCGGCGGAGCAAAGCTCCGCTGGGCTTGGGAGAAGTGGAGACCCGTCGGACGGCCCGGAATTGCCGGGCAAGTGGCGCCGCGAAGGAGGAGTATTTACCTGGCAGCGGAACGAAACCCGGGCGAGCAAGCTCGCCCAGACAGCCGGGGCGGCTGTCCCCACGCGGTTCGCGGTGTGACATCGGAACACTATTCATCGCTCTCGCGCCGCCGGTGCCGGAACTCCAGGACAATCGCCACCAGCAAGGCTATCGCTCCGGCGACGAGAGCGGCGGGGAACGCGATCTCCCGGTAGGCAGCGGTCATATTGGGATGAACGCCCCGCACGCCGGCACTAATCATGAGTCCGAAGATCCCCAAAAACAGGCATATGGCGAAGCTGAGCAGGGCCAGCAGAAAGGCCACCAGCAGCACCCGCGCCGGGACCAGCAGCCAGCGAACCAATCGGGACGGTGCTTTGGCAGGGGGCATTCCTTCTCGATTGTAGCGGTTTGAGGTTTTCTGTTATTGGGTAGTCTCTGACAGCTGATGGCTGACAGACTGACGGCTGGGCTAGAATACATCCCATGCCGCAAGCTGCACCGCCGATTACGCGTCCCCCGGCGGAGGTCGTCCGCCTGACCCCCGTCACACAAGCTCCCAATGGCATCTGTTATGCCGCTTCGGGCGAGATCACCGTCCCTGAGGCCGACCTGCGACGCATGGTGTCCGCCGTGCCTGATGCCGCCGCGGCTGCCCTGAACCGCAAGGCTTACTACTTCGTTCCACTCACCGTAAACCAGGGTGATGAGACGGTGATTGCCGACCGCTACGACGTGGCCCTCAGCGACAACGCGGTCTGCCATCGCAATCTCGACCTGGGCGATTCGCAGTGCGTTTTCATTTCCACCCGCCTGATGGATGATAAATTCTCGGTCGCCTTCGAGTTCTACATCAACGTAGGCCACGCCGTGGTGGAAAGGGCCGGAGTATCGCAGGCCTTCGCCGACCTGGTGTGGAAGCAGGTTCAGAACAAAGCTCGCGGCGAGACTTCGCTCGATGCCTGGGAGTCGCGCAAGCTGGCAGCCGAACCCGGTCCGGATGCCGAAAAGTACAAGAACGAGTATTTTGCCGCCAGCTTTTCCGACGCCATCTCCATCTACCTGCTGTCGCTATTTATCGACGTGGATTACCATGACCTGCGCGAGCGCGACTACCCGCTGCTGGCCCCGGCACAGATGGCGGAGCGGTTGAAGAAAGTGGCGGAACTGTTTCCGGCGAATCCGGGATTTGAGTTCACGATTTACCATAAGAGAAGGACGTAGCCACGGATTTGCACGGCTCGCATATAAAACTTCGGCGAGCCGGCCCTCCGCGTCCTCCGTGTCCTCTGTGGTTAAATCATCCTCCATGACCGTCACGGTCCGTTCCTTCGCCAAGATCAACCTCGGCCTGTGCATCGGCGCCCTGCGCCCGGACCGCTTTCATGATCTGCGCACCGTCTATCAGACGATTGCCGTGCACGACATCATCCGGTTGCAGGTTGAGCGCGGAAGCGGCATTGAGATTCGTTGCCACGATCCGCGTGCTCCCAGGGACCAGACGAACACCTGCTACCGCATCGCTGAACGCGCCATGGCCGCGCTTCAAGCCCGTGGGCGCGTAACCATCACCATCGAGAAGCGGTTGCCTGTGCAAGGCGGCCTGGGTGCAGGTTCCGGAAATGCCGTAGCGACGCTCCTGGCACTCGAGCGGGCGCTGAAGAAAAAATTGCCGGGGTCGGAAAGGCTGCGCATTGCGGCGGAAGTAGGTTCGGACCTGCCGCTTTTTCTGGTGGGCGGGACGGTGCTTGGGGTGGGACACGGGGAAGAGGTCTATCCGCTGCCGGATTTGCCGTCCGTCTGCTGCGTGGTGGCGACTCCGGAAATTGGGGTCTCGACACCCAGGGCATTCGCGGATTGGGATGAAATGTTTGGTGGCCCGGACAAAAACACTGCCGAACTGCGCTCGGCCAGGACGGCCGAGGGCGGCCGTCCCCACGTGGATCGTACCGACGCCCGCTCCAAATTGACGCCCTCTTCACCCTCCGATAGAATGATTGAGTTCGGTCGCGCGCTTTCTGCGTGGCTGGGTGGTCAACCTTTATCCGGTGTCCCTGTGAGTAAAGGCAGGGGCCGGGCCGAGACCTCGCTTCTCGACCTTGTCCGTACCGGGATCGAAAACGACTTCGAACAGGTCGTCTTTCCTAAGTATCCCGAATTGCGCGAGGTCAAGCGTGTGCTCGAACGTGCCGGGGCGTTTTATGCCTCGCTCTCGGGCTCTGGTTCCGCGCTTTTTGGGCTGTTTCGCTCGCGGGCGGCGGGCCTGAAAGCTGTGGCCACGCTAAGGCGCAACGGCGTTCCGGCAGTGGCCACGACGACGATGACCCGGCAACAGTACTGGAGAAAGTTTCTGGTTTCCGGTTTCTAGTTTCCAGAGGATAATGCGGGCACAGGTCTTACCCGAAACTGGAAACTTGACACTGATTTACTGGGCCGTCGACTAATGGTAGGTCAAGTGCCTTTGGAGCACTTTGTCTAGGTTCGAATCCTAGCGGCCCAGCCAGAAAACCAGCTTCTAGCTCCTGGCTTCTAGCCAGGACGATGCGGCGGTTGACGGCTAGAAGCTAGTAGCTAGGAGCCAGAAGCCCCTATGGCAACTCTTGCGACAGCGACCGAAAAGAAGGCCCAGATGAACGCCGACGAGAAACCTGAGCGCAAGCCCCAGCGCAGCCGGGTGGACGATAAGTTCAAGATCTTCTGTGGCACGGCCAACGAACCGCTGTGCGACGAGGTCTGCGCTTTTCTCGGGTTGACGCGGGGCCAGGCGCAGGTCACGCGCTTCAGTGATGGCGAGGCGTATGTCCAGATTCAGGAGAACGTCCGGGGCGCGGACGTTTTTGTGTTGCAGCCGACCTGCCATCCGGTGGACGAGCACCTCATGGAGTTGCTGTTGATGATCGATGCGCTCAAGCGGGCGTCGGCGCGGCGTATCACCTCGGTGATTCCGTATTTCGGTTATGCCCGGCAGGACCGCAAGGACAAGCCTCGGGTACCGATTTCGTCCAAGCTGGTGGCCGATCTGCTCACCACCGCGGGTGCCGATCGGGCCTTGATCGTGGATTTGCATGCGCCCCAGTTACAGGGATTTTTTAATATTCCGGTGGACCATCTGTTTGCGTCCCCGGTGCTGGTGGACTACTTCAAGCGGCTGAACTTGCCCAACTTGACGGTGGTTTCTCCCGACGCGGGCGGTGTGGAACGGGCCCGGTTTTTTGCCAAGAAAATGGATTCGGCCCTGGCCATCGTCGATAAACGCCGCTCCGAGATGAACGTGGCCGAAGTCATGAACGTCATCGGCGATGTCAACGGCCGCACGTGTTTGATCATCGACGATTTGATCGACACCGCGGGAACGCTGGTGAAGACCGCAACCGCGCTCATGGAAAACGGCGCCAGTAAAATTTACGCCTGCGCCTCGCATCCGGTGCTGTCAGGTCCGGCGGTGCAGAACCTTTCGCAGTCTTGTATTAACGAAGTGGTTGTAACCAACACCATCCCGTTGAGCGAAGCCGCCCAGCGGGAGCCGAAAATCAAGGTGCTCACCATCGCTGGCTTGATCGGACGCGCGATCCAGTCGATTCACGAAGAAACGTCGGTCAGCAGACTGTTCTTATAGGAACCAAAACTTTATGGCAATCGCAACTGACAGCAACGTCTTAGAAGCGCAACCACGGACCCCGGGCAACAAGAACGTCGCCCGCCGGGTGCGTATGGGCGGCAAGATTCCTGGCGTGCTCTACGGAGCCGGCAAAGACTCCTTGAGCGTTACGCTCGACCCCCGCCAGGTCACGCGTATTCTCCATTCCGCCACCGGCCACAACACCATTTTTGATCTCGCGGTCGAAGGTGGCGAGAGCACCAAGGCCATGATCGTGGACTGGCAGTACGAGCCCATCAAGAGCTCGCTTCTGCATATCGATCTGAAGCGCATCGCCATGGACCAGAAACTCACGGTCAGCGTTCCCATCGTGCTCAAGGGAGAGGCAGCCGGAGTGAAACAGCAGGGCGGCATCATGGAGCAGATACTGCGCGAAGTGGAAGTCGAGTGCTTGCCTGGCGACATTCCGAGCGCCATCGAAGCCGATGTCAGCGAACTGGTCTTCGGCAAAGTTCTGCGGGTTTCGGATCTGATCCATGACGAGAAGAAGATCGAGTTCATCACCGACGCCAACCAACCCGTGGCCCACATCACCACGGTCAAGGAAGAAGTGGCGCCAGCCGCCGATGCAGTTGCCGCGGAAGCCGCTGCCCCGGCCGAACCCGAGGTGATCAAGAAGGGCAAGCAGGAAGTGGAGGGCGAAGAAGGAGCAGAAGGCGCTCCCGAGAAGGCGGAGAAGCCCGAAAAGAAAGAGAAGAAGTAGCCGCGCGAACCGTGTGGGGACGGGTCTCCGACCCGTCCGGGTCGAGCGCAGCTCGACTGGTTTTTGGGTTTCGGGTTCGGGTGACGAACTTGCCGAGCGTTGCTCGGCCGGACAGCCGAGGGCGGCTGTCCCCACGCAGGCACTGTGGGGAGAAATGATCGGGCGTGAAGCTGATTGTCGGGTTGGGCAATCCGGGCATTGCGTACCAGTTCACGCCGCACAATCTGGGCTTCCTCACGGTTGACCGCATCGCCAACGATTGCGGCGTGGAAGTACGAAATCGCCAGTGTCATGCGCTCACGGCGCGGGCAGAAATCGGCGACGAGCGGGTCCTGCTGGCCAAGCCGGAGACCTTCATGAACCTGAGCGGGATGTCGGTTCGTGAACTGGTGGCCAGGCACGAGATCAGGCCGGAGACCGACCTGATCGTGATTTACGACGAACTGGATTTGCCGCTGGGCACGATTCGCATTCGCCAGCGGGGCAGTTCGGCGGGGCACAATGGCATGAAGTCGATCATTGCGGCGTTGGGCACGCAGGAATTTTTGCGCATCCGGTTGGGCATTTCGCCGGAGCGGAAAATAGCGGATGGTGTCAAGTTCGTACTGACTCCCTTTCGCAAGTCGCAGCTCAAGAAAGTGGACGAAGTGCTGGAGAGCGCCGCCGAGGCGGTGAACGTAGTTTTGAAGGAAGGTCCGGCTGTGGCGATGAACCGCTTCAACCGGAAGGCCGAGCCCATGTAGGCGCGAGCGTCCTCGCTCGTGCAGGCAGTAGCACGAGCGAGGACGCTCGCGCCTACATGGGAAATCGAACGTGGTGGATGGAGAGAAAATGAATCGTACTTATGAGTTGATGTTTATCGTCCGCCCCGACATGGTGGAAGAGGAGCAGGACAAACTGATTTCCACGCTGGAAACCGCGGTGACTTCGTCAGGCGGCAACGTGAAGAGCGTGGAGAAGATGGGCAAGCGCCGCCTGGCTTACATAGTGCGCAGGTTTCATGACGGCATCTATGTGCTGCTTACGGTGGAGGGCGGAGGCGGACTGATTCACGAACTGGAGCGCCGCCTGCGCGTCACCGAACCTGTGATCAAGTTCATCACCGTGCGCATCGATGAGGAGCAAAAGCGCCTGGACAAGATCAAGGCTATCCGCGACGCCAAGCGCAAGACCCCGCCACCCGCCCCGGTTACGGAAACCGGCGGAGAAGCGGCGGAAGTCACAGCGTAAAACCCGTCGTCGGCCATTGGTCGTCGGCCGTTGGCCGTGCAGAACGAACCAACGCCCCGAGCGCAGGCCGACATCTAGCGGCCAAAGGCCAACGACCAACGACGATTTCTTTGACGATTTCTTTAAGGAGCATCATGGCTGAAGAAATTAGAGCAACAGCAACAAGTTCTGGTGGAGAGCGTCCGGCGGGCGGAGATCGCCCTTCCGGCGACCGGCCCTCATTTGGTGATCGGGAGCGCCGTCCTCCCCGTCCGGGCGGACCGGGTGGCGGCCGCGAAGGTGGACGCAAATATTTTCGCCGCAAGAAAGTTTGCAAGTTCTGCGTGGAGAAAATTGAGGCCATCAACTACAAAGACGTGCGTCTGCTCGCCCAGTTCGTGGCGGAAAGCGGCAAGATCGTCCCGCGGCGCCTGACCGGGGTTTGCACCCCGCACCAGCGGCGTCTGTCCCTGGCCATCAAGCAGGCGCGAAACATTGCCCTGTTGCCATTTGCCGGGCGCGCCTCGTAAGAAAATCGGCCACGGATTTGCACGGATCTTCACGGATTTTTTTGTTTTCGTGATCGAAAATCCGTGAATATCCGTGTGAATCCGTGGCAAAAAGAATTTCTAAGGGAGTCATCCATGGAAGTCATTCTGAAGGAAGATGTGCCCAAGCTGGGCTCGCGCGGCGACGTGGTAAAGGTCGCCGAGGGTTTTGGACGCAATTATCTGCTGCCGCACAAGCTCGCCATCGAAGCCTCGAAGGGCAACAAGGCGGTCATCGAGCAGATGAAGGCCGCGGCGGTGCGGCGCTCCGCCAAGGAGAAGACCAGCGCCGAAGCTTTGGCCAAGCAGTTCGAAGGCGTGTCGGTTTCTTTCACAGCGGCGCTCCGGCGAACACGACCAACTCTTTGGCTCAGTCACCTCCGGCGATATCGCGGATGCCCTGGCCAAGAAGGGTTTTGACGTGGACCGCCGCAAGATTCAGATCCATGAACCGCTCAAGACCGTGGGCGAGTTCTCCGTCCCTATCAAGCTGCACAAGGACGTGACCACGCACCTGAAAGTCGTCATCGAGAAGGAAGCGGCTGAGTAAGGGATTGCGCGCCGCAAGTGGTCGCTGCGAAAAGGTTTGGCAAGGCCGCGCCGTGGAGATACTGCGAAAGCGGATAACTATCTGTAATTACAATAACATACGCCTTCACATTTTGGCTACGTATAGGGTTGCGTTCTGTTTCCGGACGTGCTAAGTTATAAACATCCGCAGAATCTCGCGGAGGAAAATCACCGTTCATTTCGAACGGTTGTGTTTACAAAAGGTACATCTAGGCTTCTATTTACAAGAGACGATCTAAAGAGCCCCCCGCCAAGAGCGGGGGTTTTTACTTTGAGGCGCTATGGATGTTGCACGCTACAAGAGCCTTTATAAGAGGTATAAGGATCAACCAGCGAGTGAGGTGTTTGCGCATTTCCATCCCGAGACTGATCCTCTCACTCGAAGTCTCGACTTCGATGCGCCATTTAAGAAGATTGCAGCAAAGACTCTCGAAGGCGCGTCCGCATGGGATTTCACTCAAACGAAGTTTCAAAACACTCATACCAGCAAGCCTCCGAAACTCAGAAATTACCTGCTGTACACTTTTATTAGGCTGAGGGATCTGGAGGTTTCTGACCCGGGGAAGTATTTTATATCCTCCGACGATGGCGGCTGGCTCTGTTTCAACACAGGGCTACAAGATCGGCACGCAGCCGATCTCTACTGCATTTTTCAAAGGTACGTCCCGCGTGTGAATTCGACTCCAACAAAACCGGTAGCAGATTGGGTCTATCGTGGAACAGCCACCGCCCGTGAGACTGCATATCGCAGTCATTTCGGTACAAGCCTTCCTGGGTTGGCTTGGTACTCAAATGACAGTCGGGATTACATCTTCAATACCGAATACACCATCGATACCGATGTCTTCGATCATATGTTTGAACGTGCTAACCCGCATTATTCATGAATGTGAAGAGATCGGAAGACAAAAGAAGCCTCCTCTGTTACAAACATGTTGACTAGACAATGTTTGAGCAACAAAAAAGGCTTCCTTAATGTCAGACGATAGCACAACACAGTGTTTGTTGTTCCCAGGAATTTTTCGCAAGCCAATCGTTGCCCAGTTCGATCAGCGCGAGGGGAGTTCCGACGGCGGGGCTCTGCTGCTGAAGGCCGCGGATCGACACTATGGGTTGGTGGCTGGACTGAGTTCCTGCCTTCGAGATGATCGGCAAGCGGGCAAGGTCGATCATTCGTTGTGCGAGTTGGTGGCGCAGCGAGTGTTTGCGATCGCCTGCGGCTACCCGGACACCAACGATTCAGCCCGCCTGTCCGAGGATCCGATTCACAAACTACTTCTGGATCGCGATTTTATCGTAGGGGCGGAGCCTGGCTTCGCAGCGAAGTTGTCGCGTTTCGAGAACGGAGTTGGGGTAAAGGAACTTTATCGTTCGGGCGAGTTCATGGCCGAGAGTGTGATCCGGCGTCACGCCAAGCGGCTGCGTCATCGCACTTATCGCGTCACCATCGATCTGGACCCGACCGACGATCCCACGCACGGCGCGCAGCAGTTGTCGTTCTTCAACGGACATTACGACACCTGGTGCTACCTGCCGGTGATGGGTTTTGTCAGCTTCAACGACGAAGCCGAACAGTATCTCTGCGCCGCGGTGTTACGGCCCGGCAACGTGAGCGCAGCGGCGGGAGCAGTTGGCATCCTGCGGCGTTTGGTGAGGATGATTCGTCACCATCTTTCTGGAGTACAGATTCGGGTACGCCTGGATGGCGGTTTTGCGCATCCTGCTGTGCTGGAGTTTCTGGACGCCCAGCCGAAACTGGAATATGTAGTCGCGATGGCCAAGAATACATTGTTGAAGCGCGTGGTCGAAAGCGGAATGCAGCGAGCGCGCAAGCTCTCGCGGCGCAGCGGAAAGACCGAACATATTTACGGGGAAGTCCGCTACAAGGCCGGGAAGTGGCCAGGCCTACGCCGTTTCATTTCAAAAGCCGAGTTCGTCCGCGCTGCCGCTAAGGACCCCAAAGACAATCCCCGGTTTGTCATCACCAACATGAAACAGAGCCCGCAATGGATTTACGAACGGGTCTACTGCCAGCGCGGGGACATCGAAAATCGCATAAAAGAATTGCACGAGCTCGACATCGACCGCACCAGTTGCAGCAGCTTCTGGGCCAACCAGTTTCGCGTCCTACTCACCGCCGCGGCGTACGTGCTAATGCAGGAATTGCGCTTGCGCGCTGCCGGCACCGCTTGTGCCCGCGCCCAAGTTGGCACGCTGCGCGAACGATTGCTGAAGCTAGGCGCTCGGGTCTTGGTCTCGGTACGACGCGTCGTCGTCCATCTGCCCGCTTCCTTCCCGTTTCTACCCGCCTTCCGTCGTGTGGCTCTGGCGCTCGGCGCGGCAACCGGCTAAATCCCTTTTCCGGTTTACTAGCTCAACCGAATTCCACACCGACGACGGTCACGGCGCCCCTGTCTCTCCATCCGGCAACTTGAACATCCCGATCTTGGAACTCTTCGATTCCTTTGCTCCTTTGCTCGACCAAACCCAACTATCGGGATTTACAACCCACTGCGCACCAATAACTGGGCGCTTGCGATGTCTTCACGAATAATGCGGGCTAAGGATCGGTCAGGATTACCCGAATCGGCCTCAGATGAATCCGTCCGCAACTATCTCAAAGGGGCAATCGAGAATCTCATTCCCAAAATACGGCGCAACTACAAGACTGCCATCCCTATGTACTTCATCGAAGAGAAACGCATGCAGCTTCTCCTTCCGTTTTACTCGACGAACGGACGCGACATTTCCTGTTTCCTTGTGGAACGGGACGACGAGAATCGAGTTTACAAAATCAAAACTATACTTGATATGGATCAAGCCTATTTCGCGGCACGCCTGATCACCCGGCCCGACAAGGAATGGCTCAACCCCTAGGGTGAGACCAATAAGCCCAGAATCGGGAGCCCTTCGAGTTTGGAAGTCCGCTAACGCTTCTACCCCCAACCCCATGCACGGACAGGGCCAAACTCCTATAATCCCTGCTCACGGTTCTCTTGCTGCCACGTCCATAGCTATGCAACCGGGAAGAACGGCAGGGCACCCGGCTTAGTCGAGGACAAAGAGAGATGCCGGCCGATGCATGGGCTGTACAACTAGCGGTTCGCGGGTCTTCGCATGCGGACGCGAGTCGCGGGGTGGAACCAGGCAACGATTCCCAGGACCCCCTTATTCGGGGCCAAATGGCTGGGCACAGTTCAGTTCGTATCGACGACACGTTGCTGGTCCGCGAAGCGCAACGCGGCAACCGCGCCGCCTTCGAGGAACTGGTGCGGCACTACGACCAGGCTGTCCTCCGGCTGGCCATGCACCTGACCGGCTCGGAGCACGAAGCCCAGGACATTTATCAGGACGCCTTTTTGAAGGCGTATAAGAGCGTCGGCAATTTTCGCTTCGAGTGCTCGTTCTACACCTGGATCTACCGCATCGTGACGAATCTTTGTCTGGACCACTTGCGGAAGAAGCAGGTGCGGAAAGAAGACGCGCCGGTCGCGGTGGATGCGCAGGGCGAAGCGTATGACGTTCTGGCCCAGGTGCCCGACGGCCGGGCTGGCGCCAATCCTGAACGCGACCTGATGCGCCGCGAGTTGGGAAAACGCATCAACCATGCCCTGGACAAGCTGACGCCACGCGAGCGCATGGTTTTCGAGCTGAAGCACTATCAGGGACTGAAGTTGAGGACGGTGGGCGAAATTTTGAATACCACTGAAGAAACGGCGAAGAACACTTTATTCCGGGCCACGCAAAAGCTGCGCGGCTCCCTGGCGGACATGCGATGAGTTGCAACCAATCACGTGGGGACGGCCGCCCCCGGCTGTCCAGCCGAGCCAGGCTAGGCAGTGGTGCTGGAACGTTGGAGCCATTGGGGGTGAAACTATGAAATGCGAATGGGTCCGGGAAAATATTCTGCTGCATATCTACAACGAACTGCCGGACGACGCTCGGTACGAACTGGAGCAGCACGTGGCGCGCTGCACGGATTGCGCGGCTGAGCTGAAATCAGCCCGCCAGCTTCATACCGCACTCTCCCAGTTCCCGGTGGAGGAGCCCTCTCCGAATCTGGTGACGGCCTCGCGGATGCGGTTGCAGGAAGAGCTCGAAACTACCGAACAGGGCGGCTTCTGGCAGCGCCTGGTGTTCGATCCGGGTGCATGGCTTCGCCCCATCAAGCTGGCTCCGGCGCTGGCCGCGGCCATATTGATCGTAGGCTTCGCCGGCGGAATTGGCGCTACTTATCAAGTGATGAATGGCCGCAGCTCGGTCGATCTCAGCAGCGCGACTCCCACAGAATCATCCATCACCGGCATTCAATCCATCTCGCAGCAGCCCGGGTCTTCCCAGATCAGCATTCGCTACAACACAGTTTCCACACAGGAAGCGCAGGGATCGCTCAACGACCAGCGTATCCAGCAGTTGCTGCTGTTCGCCACCCGCAACAACTACAACTCGGGCGTGCGTATGGATTCCGTGGACCTGCTGACCCAGACGCCGAACGATACCCGCGTACGCGAGGCCCTGTTGTACGCCTTGCGCTATGACTCAAATCCGGGAGTGCGGCTGAAAGCGATCGAGGGGCTGGGGTCTTATGTAAAGGACGACGTCAGGGTGCGGAATGCAGTACTCGAGGCGCTGGTGAACGATTCCAACCCCGGCTTGCGGACCCAGGCATTGCATCTGCTCGAACCGGTGCGAGCCGACAGCAGCGTGCGGGTGGTGCTGCAAAAACTGGCGGAGAACGATCAGAACCTGTACATCCGCTCGCAGGCCCGCAATATGCTGGCCCAGATGTCGGAGATCGACTAGTACTTTTGTGGAACGGCGCTTGACCCGCAGTATTAAAGCCGTCATAGGCGCGCGGGGAGATTAGAAATCGGAAGGTGACAGTTGAACAAGTTTCCAAAAATCGCAGCGCTGTTTCTTTTGCTCGTGTCCGTGGCGGCGGCCCAGGAAGCTCGTCCGGACGAGCAGACCAAGGTCTATCAGGACAATGGCAGATGGTCGCGCCAGATCACCGGTTCGATGGCGGCGGCGAAGAATCTGCGCGTTAAGGTCGATTCAGGCATAGTGAAAGTTGTGGGCGGCCCGCAGCAGGCTATCAACTACGTCATCAAGAATCGCTCCTACGCTTCGTCGGAAGAGAAAGCTCGCCGCGAATTCGAATCCTACAAGATCAGCACTTACGTCCATGGAGACACGGCCTGGGTGGTGGCGGAATGGGAAGGCAGCAAGCCCCACCGCAGCTCCAGCGAATTCATGATCAACGTCCCGCGCAATATTGATCTTGTGAAAGTTGAGACTGAAGGCGGTGACCTTACCGCTACCGGAGTGGGCGGCCGGGTCGAGGGAGAAACCGGCGGCGGAAGTATCCATCTTGATGATATTGGCGGCGCGGTCAATGTCGAGACCGGCGGCGGCAGCATTGACGTAGGCACAGTCGGCGGTGAACTGACGCTGCGCACCGGCGGTGGAAGCATCAAGGTGACATCCGCCAAGGGCAAGATCAACGCCGAGACCGGCGGGGGAAGCGTGGTGGTGGTCTCCGGCATGAAAGGCGCCGTGCTTGAAACGGGTGGCGGCAGCATTGAGGTACAACGCTGCTCCGGGCCTCTGAAAGTCACGACCGGCGGCGGAAGCATCGAGTTGGGCGAGATCGCCGGTCCGGCGGAGATTGAAACCGGTGGTGGCAGTATCCGTCTGAACTCGGCCACCGGGGCGGTCCGCGCTGAAACCGGAGGCGGCAGCATCACCCTGAACGGCGTGCCCGCGGCCCGGGCCGAAACCGGGGCTGGCGGTATCGTGGCCAAGTTCGTCTCCGGCTCTGATCGCACGGATTCGGTGCTGGAAACTTCCGCCGGAGACATTACGGTTTATCTGGCGCCCACACTGGGCATTACTATCCGGGCGTCCATCGACCTGGCGAACGGCCATCGCATCCGCTCCGATTTTTCCGAGATTCGAGTTACAACCGAGGGCGGCGAGTGGGGTCCCGGGACCGCCACCGCCGAGGGTAGTTTGAACGGAGGCGGTCCGACGCTGAAAGTGCGCACCACCACCGGAGATATCACCTTTCTGGCCAGCCGTTGACGCTGGGAGGGAGGACGGGCATCTCGCCCGTCCAGCCGGGCGGGGACGCCCGGCCACCCATTTCATAGATGGAGAGAAAAGGGGGGACGATATGCGTAGATCGGTCCTTGCACTGATGATTTTGCCGATGTTCGCAGCCGTCGCGAATGGCGGGCAGCTTTGTTCGCAGGAGCCCTTCAGTGAGTCCTTCGGATACTCCAGCGAAGACTTTGGAGGCGGATCCTATCTGGGGGTTGACACTCGCGATGTAACCTCAGACCGTCTGGCCGATCTGAAGCTGAAGGAAGAACACGGTGTTGAAGTCACGCTGGTCGATCAGGATGCTCCCGCCGGCAAGGCTGGGCTCAAAGAGCACGACGTAATTCTCACCCTTAACGGCAACCAGGTGGAAAGCGTGGAGCAGTTGCGCCGCATGATCCGCGAGATTCCTCCCGGACGCACGGTGAACCTCGGAATCAGTCGCGCCGGCCAGTTGATAACCCTCAAGACCCAGTTGGCGGACCGCAGACAGACTTTCGCACTGGCTAGACCGGGCAAGACCATCACTTTCGCCATGCCAGCAATTCCGGCCGTGCCGGCTATGCCCGCCGTCCCTGTCGCGCCTTTTGCCCCCGAGATGGATATGCCGGTTTCCGTCGTAGTCGTGCATTCTTCCGCGCGCAGCGGATTGATGGTGGAAAATCTTACGCCTCAGCTGGGAGACTTCTTCGGCGCCAAAAATGGCAGGGGAGTGCTGGTGCGCTCGGTGGAAAAGGGCAGCCGCGCCGAGCAGGCCGGCTTCCGGGCCGGCGACGTGATCGTGAAAGTCAATGGAGAATCGATCAGCGACAGCGGCGATTTTACCCATGCCATCCGCGGCCGCAAGGGCAACGCCGTCACCGTAAGCATCATTCGGGAACGGAAGGAGCAGAACCTCACCTTGACCGTCCCCGACCGCAACCAGTCGAAGGTTCTCGATATGGACGAGAGTCTTGAAGCCCCTGACACTGACGCCGAAACCGTGATCGACCTGAGCGAGGTCCAATCTGAAATCGCCCACCTGAAGCCCGAAATCGAGCATGCCATCCGTGTCATAAGGCCCAGCGTGGAAGAAGCCACTCAAGAATTACGCGACCACGAAGAGGAGCTGAGGCGGGAAATGCGCGAACTGGAACAAGAGCTCAAAGACCAGGAACGCGAAATTCAGGAGAACCGTAACTCCTGGCAGCCCGAGGCAGATATCTAGCGCCACAGAGGGTGGGCGGACACTCTTGTCTGACGCCTTTGAAGTTGCCGTTGTTTGTGATTTTTCCTGGTGCTTTTGCTTCGGACTGCTCAAGCGCAAAAACAAAAGCAACGTCAAAAGCGTCGGACAAGAGTGTCCGACCCACACAGGACCGCTGACGCTTCGCACACCCGGTTTCTGCCCGCTTGTTTGGCGGCATACAGACCGGCATCAGCCGCTCTCACCAGGTCTTCACGCGTGTTGCCATGATCGGGGCAGGTCGCCACTCCGGCGCTGATGGTGACCGATCGCGATACTCCGGGAAATTGCCAGCTATCGACCAACCGCCTCAGCTTCTCGGCCACGGCCAGGGCTTGTTGCTGGCTGGTTTGCGAAAGCAGGATGGCGAACTCTTCTCCGCCATAGCGGCAAACCACATCGATCTTCCTCAGCTGCTGGGAAAAGATCGAGGAAACCTGGCGCAGCACTTCATCACCCAGCAAGTGCCCGAATTCATCGTTCAGGCTCTTGAACTGGTCGATATCCACCATGATCACGGCCATCCCGCTGTCGAAGCGCCGGGCGCGTTCCAACTCCTCCTGAATTCGGAGTTCAAAGTAACGGCGGTTGAAGATCCCGGTGAGCCCGTCCAGATATGCCAGCTGCTTGACCCGCTCCACGTAGTGAGCATTCTGGATCGCGGTGGCACAAATGTCGGCGACCGATTCCAGCGACTGGATATCGCTGGCGAGAAAGGAACCCGGCTGGGTGCTGTCCAGCACCAGGACCCCGAGTGTCTGCCCAAAGGACACCAGTGGAATACACATCCGCGCAGCCGACTCGATATAGATGCCGACGCAATCCGGGTCCGCCTCGGCCTCGTTCTCGATCACGGTCTTGCTCTCCCGCAGGGCGCGCCCCCACAAGCCCGCCCCCGCCGGCACTTTTCCGCCTTCCGGGATACGCAAGCTCAGGTTGCCGTGGTGGGCCTGCAGCTTCAGGTCTTCGTCTTCCTTGACCAGCATCGAGACGTGCGAGACGTCGAACGCTTCCCGGATCTTCCGGCAGGCTTTCGCCAGCAGTTCCTTCACATCCAGCACGACGGTAGTTTCCCGGGCGACCGTGTTGATCGCTTCCAACTGGGAGGCCCTCCGGCGCTCCAGGGAATACAGCTTTGCATTTTGCAAAGCCATCGAGGCCTGGGTGGAAAACAGGGTCAACAGGTCCACCGTTTCGGAATCAAAGTGGTCAGCATTTTCGCTCTGACAATCCAGCACTCCCACCATTTCGTCCCGGACCATGAGCGGTATCGCCAGTTCCGAACGGGTCTTTTTTCCCCACGGCTGGTAACGCGTTTCCCTGGCAAAGTCGGGTACGTACAAAGGGCGCTTCTTCTGGGCCGCGGTGCCGATTAAACCCGTCCCGATGTTCATCCGGACGCTGTCAAATCCCGGCTCGCCGCCGATCTGTGACCGGATGCAAAGCTGGTTTGTCTCCTTATCCAGCAACAAGATAGCGACGTTCTGCAGATGAAAGTAGTCCCGCGCGATGACCAGGATCCGCTGCAGCACCTCGTCCAGATCGAAGGTGGACAACACCGCCTGGCTGGCGTCGTAAAGGATGGCGATTTTCTGCATGGGACCAGCCGGATTGTAACTCGCATCGAGGCCCGGGCGGAGGTTCCGAAAGTAACGTGAGGCAGCTCGAACTTTACTGTTTGTTCTGCCCGGACTGGTGCTTTCGCCTACTGACAATCTTGACGACGCCAAAAGCAACCAGGCAGAACCAGGCATCCACTGCCAGCCCCAGATCGATGCGGAATGGCACGTGCCGGGCTGGTGGCGGCACCAGCGGCATCAGCAGAAAATAGGCCGCATTTCCGGCCAGTACTGCGATCAGGGAGTGGACGAAGTTTCTCAACTTTGGTTAGACACCGGTAAAAGCACGGCACCCACTTTGTCTTTTCGGCGTGGTGGCTTCCCTTGACTTTGCCCGCCCTGGCAAAACCCTGTCGAGCTTCGCTCGACTGGACAGGTGAGGGCAGCTGTCCCGACGTGGTCTGGGGCGAAGACCCTGATCCACCCAAAGCCAAATGCTAAGTGCTGCCTCCTGCTAACATTCCTGAGATGCTGGAGCTTTCTACCTCGGTGCAATACGTAAAGGGCATCGGGCCTCGCCTGGCCGAGGTGCTCGGGGCCAAAGGCATTCATACGGTCGATGATCTGCTTCACTACTTGCCCTTTCGCTACGAAGACCGCCTGAATCCGCGTGGAATTTCCGAACTGAGGCCAGGGGAAATGGCCACGGTGATCGCGGAAGTTCGCACCTCCGGGTTATTCCGCACCCGGCGCATGCCCATTTTTCAGATGACGGCCGGGCAGGGCCGAAGCCGCCTGAAGTGCATCTGGTTCAATGCCACGTATCTGCGCGACCGTTTCAAGCCCGGACAACTGGTGGCCCTTTACGGCAAGGTGGAAGAAGAGCGCGGCGGCGGCGAATTGCAGCTGGTGCAGCCGCAGTTTGAAATTCTTGGCGACTCTTCTGACGAGGCCGAAGCGGAGGAGCAGAAGGCTGCCTCATCGCTCGAAGTCGGCCGCATTGTCCCCATTTACGAGTCCACCGGCCAGGGCCGCCTGACGCCGCGCTGGTTCCGCCGCGTCATTCATGGCGTTCTGGAGAAACTTCCACCGCAACTCACAGACCCGATCCCGGCTGCCGTACGCCGCCACCTGAGCCTGATCTCGCCGCAGGACGCGCTGCGCCAGGTCCACTGGCCCGATCCCGGCGAAAGCTTTCAGGACTTGCAGGCCTTCCGTACTCCAGCCCACATCCGGCTGATTTTTGAAGAGCTTTTCTTTCTCGAGCTGGGCCTCGAGCTCAAACGGCGGCAACAGAAGGCGCAGACCGGAATCGCGTTCAGCCTGGACAATCGTGCCCGCGAAGCGATCAAGAAGATCCTGCCTTTCCATCCCACCGCCGCGCAGAAGCGCGTGCTCAAGGAAATTGCGGCCGACATGGAAAAACCTGTCCCCATGCGCCGCCTGCTGCAAGGCGATGTCGGATCGGGCAAGACTATCGTGGCCTTCGAAGCGGCCATCATTGCGATGGAAAATGGATTCCAGGTTGCGCTCATGGCGCCCACCGAAATCCTGGCCCAGCAGCATTATTTTTCCGCGCGCCGCATCCTGGAAAACGCCGGATACCGGATCGTCCTCCTGACCGGCTCGCTGGAAGAAGATCGCAAGCGCGAGATCCGTCGCCACATGGCCCAGGGGAACGCCCAGCTGATCATCGGGACCCACGCGCTGATCGAACAGAAAGTCGAATTCGCCAAACTAGGGCTGGTCATCGTTGACGAGCAACACCGCTTCGGAGTAATGCAACGCTTCAAGCTGATGAAGAAATCCGGAGACGAGGGCAGTAACGCGAACCACGTAGGGGCGGACGCCCCCGTCCGCCCAGCCGAGCAAAGCTCGGCCAATCAAAGCTCGGATCTAAGCGCATCAAATTCGGGCGAGCCCGACGTCCTGGTCATGACCGCCACTCCCATCCCGCGCACTCTCGCACTGACGCTCTACGGCGATCTCGACATCAGCATCCTCGATGAAATGCCGCCCGGGCGGACGCCCATCGTCACCCGCCGCGTCTCCGATGACCGGGCCGATGAAGTCTGGCAATTCGTGGGCAAACAGGTTGCCGCCGGACACCAGGCCTATGTGGTGTATCCCGTGATCGAAGAGAACGAGGAGAGCGAACTTAAGGCCGCGCTCAAGATGCACAAAGAGCTCAGCAAGAAGATTTTTCCCGAACCTGCGAGTAGAGCTTTTACATGGCCGCCTGCACCCGGACCAGAAGGAAGACGTCATGCGGAGGTTCCAGAAAGGCGAGGTGGATGTTCTGGTTTCGACCACCGTGATCGAAGTCGGCGTCGATGTGGCCAACGCTACCGTGATGGTGATCGAGCACGCCGAGCGCTTCGGCCTCTCTCAGTTACACCAGCTGCGCGGGCGCATCGGCCGCGGCGCTGCGAAATCGTTCTGCATTCTCATGACCGGGGGGAAAGTTTCAGAAGATGGCGACCGCCGCCTCGATGCCATGGTCCGCACCACCGACGGTTTTCAGATTGCCGAACTCGATCTGGAACTGCGCGGCCCGGGTGAGTTCTTCGGCACCCGCCAGGCCGGCATGCCGAGCTTCCAGGTCGCCAGCCTGGTCCGCGATCGCCAGCTGCTGGAAACCGCCAAGCGCGAAGCCGCAGCCGTGCTTGCCGGTCCTAGTGAAGAGGTTTCAAAAGAAGAAATCGATCGCGCCCTGCGCCACATGCGCACCCACTGGCAGAAAACGTACGGTTTAGTAGAGGTAGGGTAGTGTGTTTATGTGGCGCGGACCTGTCCTGAGCGAAGTCGAAGGAGCCCTCGCCCGTGGCCTTTGACTTTTGACTTTGATTTTGAATTTTGACTTTCCCACGGCCTACGCGGGCGGGGGCGCCCGCGCCACATGATCCTGCGTCCTACAGGCGCCAGGCCAGCAAAGCAATCGTAGCGACCGCCACCAGCGCGGTCGCGATCAGATACGCATGCGACCGTACCCAACTGGTGTTGGAGTCGGACAGTTCGCTGAACATGTCTTGAGTGTCGGCAATCGCGACCGCGTCCGGAGTGGCGGCTTCGCAATCGAGGCATAGCCTCCGGCCCTCGGACACAGGAAAGCCGCAAGCTTCACATCTGCGAAGATTTCCGAAGGCGATGGTGCTAATCGGACTGGATACATCTTCGTCTGCCGGATGCTGGTGGGAGTTCGTCACCAGCGCAGGCATCTCGATCACCGTCGAACTTACCGCAAGTGCCGGGGCCGCGTCATGCTCCACCGTCACCGTCGCGGGGCCGGCCTTGGCCTCGGTCTCAGGCTCCGGCACTTCAGAATTTGTTTTGAGAATATGGCTACGCGCTCCGGCCACCAGTTCTGGCTCCCGAGTATGTTTGCTGATCGAGCCCGCAATTACCGGTTGCGCATTCCCCGCCTGTCCCAGCTCTGTTTCGGCGCGGCGCGCGGCTTCGGCATGTTCCACTGCGGTCTGAATCATTTCGGCCAGGCGGTTGAGGGCGATGTAGTCCCGCTCTTCAAATGCGCGCGGCCGGCCGGAGAGCAGTTCGAAGACCCCATACACTTCTTCTTCGTGCACCAGTGGCATCACCACCACCGAGGCAATGCCGAAGGTCCGGCAACTCTCGCGGTTGACTCGCGGATCGTTTTCCGCGTCTTCGCAAATAAGGATTTTCCGGCTGCGCACGCTCTCGGCTGAGAGCCCAGAATCGATCTGCAGGTGGGCTCCCATTTCCGGTGCCGAAGGGCCGGCACTGGCGCAGCACACCATGCTTTCGCCCTGCCGCAACGCGATCGCGGCTCCCGACGCTCCCGTAATGTATTGCGCCCGTTCCGCCAGCAACTGCAGCGTGGCATCCAGATCGCGCTGCGCCATCTCGCTAAGAGACTTGCCGCCATCCTCGCCGGGAAAGCGCAAAGCCTCGCGCACCGACGATCCGAGTGGCGCCGTCGGGGTTTTCGGCGGCATGTTTGCAGGAGCAAGATGGGCGGAGACGAGATTCGGCGGGGCAGCGTCCAGCCCTGCCTGGTTATTGTCCAGGATGGAGAAATAATCCATGCAAAAAGTTTAGAGAGCTTCTCTAATTCGGAGTTTCGCTCCACCAAGTTGTGGTGTCAAGGAGAAACCCACAAGTGCTAGTCCTTATGGGCAGTGACTGAATCGCCAACCCGGATCGCTCCCCGCGTCAGAATTTGCGCTCGCAAGCCGCCGCGATGACGCAAGCCCTTGATGACCTCGCGTCCTGCCAGCCGTTGCAGGTGGTCGCAAGGTTCGCACAGACGGATGCCGTGCGCCTTCACCTCGCCAATCTGGAAATCCCGCCCCACCAGATGGTTGAGCGCGATGCCGCGGGTCACCAGATTGCGACGGCTCTCGCCGGGAGCGAGATCCACCTTGTAATCGCGTTTGAGGGCCTCGATCGCTTCGGCCTCGATCAGGGTCAGTTCGAAGTCGGGTTGAGGCTTGGAGAATGTTCCCTGTATGAATGCATAAGTGAAATGAAGAAGGGTTCTCCGAGCGGCTACCATGCTGAGACCGGCGAGGAAAGCGCCGGCTCAGAAAGCTCACCAGGAGAACCCCATGAATGCCCTTCACTATATCGGATTCGACGTACACAAGAAAACCATCAGTTTTTGTGTCAAGACTGCGGCTGGCGAGATTGTGGAAGAAGGCAGCCTGTTGGCGCAACGCGCGGTCTTGCGGCGATGGGCTTCGGCACGGCCGCAACCCTGGCGGGGAGCGCTGGAGGCGACCCTGTTCAGCCACTGGATCTACGACACGCTACAGCCCTACGGCGAGCAGTTGGAGATGGCGCATCCCGCCAAGATGAAAGCCATCAGCGCGGGCAAAAAGAAAAGCGATACCATCGACGCCCGCACCATTGCCGACCTGGTGCGCTGCAACCTTTTACCGGCCTGCTATGTGGCCGCGCCGCAGATTCGCGAACTGCGCCGGTTGCTGCGCTATCGCAGCCTAGTGGTGAGCGAAGCGGTGCGCATGAAAAACAAGATGGCCGGGCTGCTGATGGAAACCGGCGCCCTCTACGTGAAAGAGAAATTGCACCGCAAGAAATACTTTGCCAGCCTGCTGGAAGAACTCGAAGAGGTGCCGGAGTCGGTAATCGATCTGCTGCGCTTGAGCCGCGGCGCGCTGGAAATGTTCGAGAGCACGCAGAAGCGGCTGGTCCGCGAGTTACTCGCCTATCCCGAACTGGCCGAACGCGTCGAGCGGTTGATGACCATTCCCGCCGTCGGAGAAATTACCGCTCTGACCTGGGCCCTGGAGGTCGGCGATCCGCAGCGCTTCCATTCCAGCTCCGATGCCATGAGCTATTGCGGACTGACCGCTGCCTTGAAGTCTTCGGCGGGCAAGCAGCAACGCGGACCGATCTCCAAACAGCGCAATCGCTGGCTGCAAACCACACTGATCGAGGCCGCCAAACTGGCCCCGCGCTGGAATCCGCAGCTGGCCGCGCTGCAGGCCCGCGAGTTGGAGCGCGGACATCGCAACCGCGCCACTCTGGCAGTGGCGCGCAAACTCGTCGCCTATCTGCTGGCCGTCGACAAGAGTGGTCAGCCCTTCCAAGTGCGCGCCCCCTCGGAAGGGCCGACACAAAAAGCTGCCTGAGAAGTAGAACCTTCGAACCCAGCGGCGATCCACCGGCCGTTCCTCGCCACCTCGGGGACTGGGCAGAGGAGTCACCACTCCCGATGCTCCTTACCGTCTGTATCGAGGCCGGCCGGTCAACCCTAACTCATACTTCGTGGACCAGGCTTACCCCCGTTTCCCGCAAATGGATGTCTGGCCAAGCTGCTGCTTTGGCCACTCTGCAGGATCGCAGGCCGTTCGCTAACTTGACCGCTACACACCCGCTTCGAGAGTCTAATCCTCTAAGGGACCGGAGACCTCCGTCTCCTCTTGACTTTTACTTATCATGGATGTCCCAGAGCATAGCGGTCGCCTTCGAGGCCCGAACCTGGAATGGCAACGGCTTGCTTCACCGACAGCGTGGGCGCAGTGGCGGCAGGGGCGATGTAGATGAGTTCGACGGTTCCTGAGTTCATGGACAATTCCCGAGTACGAAGAGTGTGGCGCGGGCGCCCTCGCCCGCGAGACTGCGTCCAGCACCGGTCAAGCGCTCTTTACCGACAACACTTCCCGCAAGATATTTGGCTCTCGCCAGGGGTTACGCCGATTGGCGAGAGCCGCCAAACACCAACGTCAAAGGCCGCGGGCGAGGGCGCCCGCGCCACACAGACTTATTTCCCGGCCAGGGTGATGCATTCGTCGAGCACGTCGACTGCGACGTCGGCTTCGTCCTTGCTGACCACCAGCGGCGGCGCGATGCGGATCGTGCTCGGACCGCAGCCCAGGAACAGCAAGCCGCGTTCGAAAGCCAACTCGATAATGCGGTCGCGTTCTTCGGCAGCGTATTCCCTGGTCTTCTTGTCCTTGACGATTTCAACGCCGACCATCAACCCGCGGCCCCGCACGTCGCCCACTAATTTGTGCTTGCGCGGCCACTCCGCCATGCGCTTCAGCATGTGGTTACCGACCTCGGTGGAGTTCGCCAGCAATCCTTCTTTCTCGATAACGTCGAGCGTGGCCAGCGCAGCCGCGATACAGACGGGATTACCGCCAAAAGTGGAGGCGTGCGAACCCGGCACCCAGTCCATGATGTCGGCGCGGCTCATCATGACGCCCAGCGGCATACCCGATGCGATCCCCTTCGCCATGCAGACGATGTCGGGCTGTACTCCGGTATGTTCGATGGCCCACCACTTGCCGGTGCGTCCGGCGCCGCTCTGGACTTCGTCCGCCACCAGCAGAATGCCGTACTTGTCGCAAATGCGTCGCAGCTCTTTCATGAAGACGGTGGGCGCAACTACGTAGCCGCCCTCGCCCTGCACTGGCTCGACAAAAATGGCCGCGACTTCTTCCGGGGCCAGCGTCGTCTTGAACAGCTTGTCTTCGATGAAGCGGGCACAGCCGAGCGCGAAAGCCTCGGCGTCCTGTGCGCCGCCTTCGCAACCACGGTAAACGTCGGGATAGCGCACGTGCGTGACGCCCGGAACTCCGGGGCCGAAGCGCCGCTTCTGCTGCGGCTTCGACGCGGTCAGCGAGAGCGCGCCCATGGTACGTCCATGGAAAGCGCCGAAGAAAGCAATCACGTTCTGCCGCTTGGTGTGATAGCGCGCCAGTTTGAGCGCGGCTTCAACCGCTTCCGCGCCGGAATTGCCGTAGTACACCCGATGCGGGCCCGGCATGGGCGCGATTTTCGAGAGACGCTCCGCCAGCGTGATCATGCTCTCGTAGTAAAAATCCGTACCCGACATGTGGATCAGTTCGCCCGCCTGCTTCTGGATGGCGGCCACTACATCGGGATGGCAGTGTCCGGTCGAGGTCACGGCGATGCCGGCGGAGAAATCGAAGAACTCGTTGCCGTCCACGTCCGTTACCACGATGCCGCGGCCCTGTTTGGCCACCAGCGGGTAGGAGCGGGTGTAAGAAGGCGAAAGGTATTTTTCATCGCCCGCGAGAACGCGCCTGGCATTAGGGCCGGGCAGAGCGGTCTTGATTTTGGGTCCTGCAAGAGTCTTTGTGGTCATTGGATCCTCCGGAAAAGCAGTCATCAGTCGTCGGTCATCAGTCGTCGGCCGGGCGGTCGCGCCGAAAAAGGCGGATTCAGCCCTTAAGCCACATCATTTGGGAGGATGGGGAAACTAGTCGCTACCGAACAAGCTGGGACGCGCCTGCGAGGGCAACACTGCCAGATATCGGCGCGGGCACACTAAGAAGTGCAGCCAGCATACGGGCAGGTGCGAATTGGGCTTCTGATGGCGCATCGGTCAACATTCCTGCTCCATTATAGCCTGAGCGGAGCGCTGGCGTAACCCCCTTTGATTCTGACTGTCATCCCGACCGGAGCGGAGCGCAGCGGGCGAAGTGGAGAGCCTGCCCTGAGCGAACTCCGAGTGCAAACGAGGGGTAGTCGAATGGGGACCTGCTTTCGCGGGCGCCATCCATACTTTCGAGGAAAAGCCGAGCTTCGCTCGGCCAGGCGGACGAGGGCGTCCGCCCCTACGCAAGCAGTGATAGGCTTTTAGGGAGGGGCCAATTCCATGCAACGTATGACCTTGGGCGATTTCGAACTTACCGCCCTTTCTGACGGGACCTACCACCTCGATGGCGGCGGCATGTTCGGTGTGGTTCCCAGAAGCCTGTGGGAACGCAAAGTGAAGCCAGAGGGTAACAATCTCGTTCCCCTGGGACTGAATTCCGTCGTGGTTCGCACCGGATCGCAGACGGTGCTGATCGAAACCGGCGTAGGCAACAAGCTCTCCGAAAGAATGGTCAAGATCTACGGCCAGCCCGCTGAGTTGCTGGACAAGCTCGCCGCGGCCGGAGTCGCGCCGGAAGACGTGGACATCGTCATCAACAGCCATCTGCACTTCGATCATTGCGGATGGAACACTGTCCGGCAGGGCGACAGGATTGCCGCCACTTTCCCCAAGGCGAAGTATTACGTGCAGGAAGGCGAGTGGAAACACGCCCACGAAAATCAGCGCGACGGAGTCAGCTACATCACGGAGAATTACGATCCGCTGGTCGAAAGCGGACAGATGACGCTGCTGCGCGGCGACGCGGAGATTTTTCCCGGCATATCGGTCCGCGTCTATCCCGGACACACCCGCGCCATGCAGGCGATTCTGGTCGAAAGCGGTGGGCAGACGGCGTGTTACATATCCGACCTGATTCCGACCAGCGCGCATCTTGATCTGAACTGGGTGATGTCCTACGACCTTTACCCGCTCGAAACCATCGAAAGCCGCAAGCGTTATTACGCGCAAGCCCTCCCCGAGAAGTGGCTGACCATGTTTACTCACGACGCAAGCTTGCCCTGGGCTTATGTGGTGAAGGACGAGAAGGGAAAGATGGTCGTAGGGGAGTAAAAGGGCGGCCAATACCCGAAAGCTATTGCGGCTTCTTCTTTGCCTGTCTGGCCGTCTTGCGGGGTGGAGGAATTCGTTGGGCGTTTAGGGAAAGATCAGGCGTGCCCAACTTTTCCCGGAGGCTCCGCTCGATCATGTCTAGTGGAATCTGCCCAAGTGCCTGCGCACTTTGGTAGCGGGCATTAAGGGCGATGCCGGTCGAACCTCCAAAGGCCAAGTCGAAGTCCTGGAGAGGCGCCGCGGGGGGCCATATGCCGGTGATAATCGGCTGGAGGCGCTCAATTAACTTGCGGTGGAGTTCTTCCAGATTCTCTTCGGCGGGCTTGGGCGGCGGGGGCGGCGGGGGCGCGGACAGCCGCTGCATGAGTTGAGCCAGCTCGCTCTGGCTCGCCACGCTGGCCAGCGATATCTCTGTTCTCCGTCCTGAACGTCTTTCGATCTCGCGCTCCGCTTGTCTCAGGTCGTCGGCAGGGACGTCTTTCGTCGAGATCAGCTGGATCGCGATGTTTTCCCGCCCCACTTCAACCTGTTGAGACACCAGTGCGCCCCGAGGCAGAAGTCCCGCCAGGACTTCCTGCACGGCCCCCCTTGCCACCGTCTCACTCGCCACCTGCATGAGTGCCGTTCTCAGGGGGACGGCTACCGCACCCAGCAGGACCGCCAGCATCAAAATGCGCCAGGGCAGTTGCCCTCCATTAGCCAGCACTCGTGAAAAGGGGCCGCGGGCCAGCCTCTGGGCGAATTGTTCGCTCTCGCGGAAATGCGCCATCTCGGAGCGGATATCCTGCGAATTCATTCCGATCAACAGGAAAACCACAAAGGCACTGCTCACAATCGCGACCAGGTTGGTGAGGAAGAGCAGACCTGCGCCGCCCATGATGCGCGTGTTCACCGCACTTCCCAACCCGAAACCGATGGTGCACAGAGGCGGCATCAACGCCACCGCAATCGCTACGCCCGGCAACGTCGTGACCCCGCTCCCGCCCCCAGCCCGGCTGACCGCTACCGAACCGGCTAACCCGGAGAACAGGGCAACCCCAAGATCGAGGAGATTGGGGTTGATTCGTGCCAGGATTTCGCCGGTGGGTGAATGAAAGGGCAGAAGCCAGACGATAAAAGCGGAGAGCGCGATGGCCAGAGAAATACTGGCAACCAGGTTGGTGATTGCTTTGATCGCCAGGTAAAGATCGCCGGCGGCGAGGGCCAATCCTGTGGCCATGATCGGACCCATCAGCGGGGAAATCAGCATCGCGCCGATGATCACGGCCGGGCTATTTAAGACCAGCCCAAAAGCGGCGATGCCTGCCGAAAAAAAGATCTCCAGCCAATAGTTAACGTTCGAGACGTCAGCCGCGGCATAGATCTGAGCATAGACCTTGGGCTTGTTTCGTGGATCGATTCTCAGCCATCGCTGGAGCTGAATCCGCTGCCGGATTGCGTCGCCAACTTGAACCGCCATGTTATCGTCCCCTTCGGGACAAATCCCTCGTGGGTCGATCTAGCCTATCACCGCCATCAAGACTGGTCACGTCAACCCTGGGGGTGAGTCCAGTCGGAATCAGGCTGCTCCCAGGCTCTGCCTCATTCCGGCCTCGAGCTGGCGGTGAAAATTGAACATCCCGTGAATCAATGCGCTAGCCTTCAATCTCCACAACGTTGACGCGTGCACCGCCCCTTATTTCTTCTTGTTAGCTGGTTTCCCTACCTGCTCTGTCAGCATTTCCCGGACAGCCTGGACTACCAATTTCGGAGCGTCGTTCTGAATATAGTGCCGTGAATTGGGCACGAGGACGTGTTGCGCACCAGGAGTGCTGGCGACCAGCGCGTTGTGAAGCTCCAGTTTCAGATCCTGTTCGAGCGGGTTGGCAGGGAACTCTGGATTCTTCTTCGTGCCGGTCAGCACGACGACGGGCACGAGGGGAAGAGGAACTGCCCGGGCGACATCTTCCCCACCATCATCAGCAGCCCTGAGTTCTGCTCGCATTGTTGGCGGCATGTTCGGAATGGCTTCATCCAGGGCCCTCTGCCGGGCCGTCCATTCTGTGGCACTCATCCGCGAATGTAACAGTTTAATAAGGCGTCCATCCTCGGGATCGACAAGGACCAGTCCGGCAACCTCGTTCGGGTAACGATGCGCGAAGACCTGGACAATAGCTCCGCCGAGCGAGTGCCCCACGAGGACATAGGGAGGGGCGAGCTTTGCCGCTTCCAGAACAGCATGAAGATCGGCTGCCATTTGCACAACGGTGCGTGGTAGGGATGTCGGTTCTGATTGGCCGAGTCCGGGGCGGTCGTACGCGACGGTACGCGCAAATCCCGCAATTTCAGGGCACACATCGTTCCACGTGCTCGTGTCCTCTCCCATGCCCGATTCGAAGACCACGGTCGGACCCGTGCCAGACTCCGAGATGTGGATACGAACGTCCCCGACCACCACGCTACGATCGGCAGCCGTAGCGAAAGAGACACAAATGAAAAACGAAACGATTGTTGCGACTGTCTTGTTGAGCACGCTGGAAACCCCCACAGCGATATACGTCCTAAGGGCTCAAACGTTCCGTGGAAAGCCGCTCTCTCTGGCCGCAACGCGGACTAAACCGACGGCCAGTTTCGAACCGTTACTACGTGGCTTCTCAGCTGACGATCAATCGCCGTTGCCCTTATTGACCGCCCTGGCTCCTCGCCAGCGCTAAGTACGCCGCCTTATGTTTTGCCCGCCTTGGGTTTGACCCGCCCTGCACCCTCCAATAAACTGAAAACACTCCACATCGAACCCAACTATGGCAGACAGCATCCAAGTCAAGCTTCCCGACGGAAGTGTGAAAGAAGTTCCCAAGGGGACGACCGCGCTTGATATCGCGAAATCAATCGGCCAGCGTCTGGCCGATGCCACGCTGGTGGCCAAGGCGCGACCCTTCGCGCCGTCAGAACAAAGCTCCAACGGCGATCTCATTGACGTCACCCGGCCACTGGAAAAAGACACCGACCTTCGCTTGCTGACCGATCGCGATCCTGAGGCGCTCGAAGTTTACCGGCATTCCTCCGCGCACCTGCTGGCCGCGGCCGTGCTGGAATTATTTCCCGAGACCAAGCTGGGCCACGGGCCGCCGACTGACACGGGATTCTTTTACGATTTTTATCGTCCCACGCCGTTCACGCCTGACGATCTGCAGAAGATCGAGAAGAAAATGCAGGAACTGGTGCAGCAGGACATCCCTTACGCGCGCGAATTTCTGCCGCGCAACGAGGGGCTGGCGAAGTTCAAGGGTGAAGGCGACTTCATGAAGTGCCACTTCATCGAGCAGTTCACCAAGCCCGATGAAAAGATCTCGATCTACAAGACCGGCAAGTTTCTGGATTTCTGCCGCGGCCCGCACCTCCCTTCGACCGGAAAGATCAAAGCTTTTAAGCTGTTGAATATTGCCGGAGCTTACTGGCTGGGCGATGAGAAGAACCCGCAGTTACAGCGCATTTACGGCACGTCGTTTTTCTCAAAAAAAGACCTCGACGATTTTCTCAACAAGCAGGAAGAGGCCAAGAAGCGCGACCATCGCGTGCTGGGTCAGCAGCTCGATCTGTTTTCCATCCAGGAACTGGCGGGGCCGGGGCTGATTTTCTGGCATCCCAAGGGCGGAATCATCCGCAAGGAGATGGAAGACTGGATGCGCTCCGAGTATCTGAAGCGCGGCTACTCGCTGGTGTACACGCCGCACGTGGCGCGGCGGCAGCTGTGGCAGACCTCGGGACACGAAGGCTACTACTCGTCAAACATGTTCGACGTCATGGAGCTGGATGACGCCGAGTATCGCCTGAAGCCGATGAACTGCCCGTTCCACATCCTGATTTATAAGGACTCGCTGAAATCGTATCGCGACCTGCCGGTGCGCCTGGGCGAACTGGGCACGGTCTATCGCTACGAGCGTTCGGGCGTGATGCATGGCCTGCTGCGGGTGCGGGGCTTCACCCAGGACGACGCGCATATTTTTTGCACGCCGGAGCAGATTGAAAAAGAGATTGCCGATTGCGTCGAGTTTGCCCGCGACGTGCTCAAAGACTTCGGCTTTGACAAATTCCAGACCGAGCTTTCCACCTGGAACCCTGCCGACCGCAGAAATTTCGTGGGCAGCGACGAGCAATGGAACGGGGCTACGCATTCCCTTGAAAAAGTTCTCAAGGATCTTGACATCGAATACACCACCATCCCCGGAGAGGCCGCCTTCTACGGGCCGAAGATTGACATAAAGCTGGTGGATGCGATCGGACGCCTGTGGCAGCTCTCTACCGTTCAGTTTGATTTCAACCTGCCGCAGCGCTTCGGCCTGGAATACGTTGCCGAAGACGGATCGCGCAAGCAGCCGGTGATGGTGCACCGGGCCTTGTACGGATCGGTCGAACGTTTCTTTGGCGTACTGATCGAGCACTATGCCGGAGCATTCCCCGTGTGGCTGTCGCCGGTACAGGCGGTGATGATTCCGATCAGCGAGCGTCACGCGGAGTATGCCAACAAAGTTGCTGACCAGCTCAAAGCGGTTGGCGTGCGCGTGCACGTGGATGCCCGCAACGAAAAAATGAATGCCAAAATCCGCGAGCACGCCATGCAGAAGGTGCCATTTTTGCTGGTAGTCGGCGATAAGGAGGCGGAGGCCGGCAAGGTAAATGTCCGCGCGCGTGGGAAAGAAAAAACCGAAGACATGCCGGCGGCGGAGTTCGTGGCGAAGATCAGGAAGCTGATTGCGGAGAAGAGCCCGGCGTTGTAGCAGCCGCGCGAGTACTGTCGTTCGGCTCGCTCAGGACATGCCATGGTGTGAGAGCCCGACGCTAGTCGTTCGGTAATTTGAACGATCGCCCAGCAGCGGGCTCCGCACGTTTTGTGAATTTCACGTCCATATAGGCGTATGTCCGCAACACTGTCCGTAGCAATGGGATGGAGTCATTTAGCGCCTTTGTTGTCCTCGAACTCGCGACAACTACTGCGATAATTTTATCTTCATCCACGTAAGCAACCGCCTCGGCTGAATTCTTGTTGACCCCATAAAAGTATCGCACCTTTGCCGTTCGGCTGCGGTTCAATGGGACGTCTTCCCCGTCAACATACGTCATACCTGGATTGTGTTCGCGAAAATCGGCCACATCGTGATCCATGAATTCCTTGAGGGTCTTCTGCCCTGGACCTTTCGTCACGACATTGGGGTACATCACGGTTTGGGCGTTATCCCAGGTGGTACCTTCAGGATAGAAAACACAACAGACGCCCAGCTCTTGTCCAACCTCGTGATCCGTCGTCCAGCCTTTTGGCCCTTCGATTAGGAAAGCTCCACCTTCCGAATAGACGATGGCACCACCGCCGTCCTTGGACTGAGTACCCTGTGGCTTCTGATCCGGTTGCTGGGAAGAAGCCTGCGCAGCCAGCAAACCTAGGACAATGAATGCAGCCAGATGTCTCATAGGCGATGCAAAATCAAATATTACCCACCCATTATTTAGACCGAAAAGTTACGAAAGGTTAGGTTCCTCTCAGTCCCAGGCGAACAGTCAAGAACATTGTTGGTCTTGCCAATCTCCGATTCCCAGTTCAAATATAGCCTGTGATCATCGGCGTCATCTCCGATACCCATGGCCTGCTTCGTCCTGAGGCACTTGCCGCACTGCGCGGTTCTGACTACATCATTCATGCCGGCGACATCGGCGATCCTGACATCCTTACGAAGCTGGCTGAGATTGCGCCAGTTACGCCAATCCGCGGCAATGTGGACCGTGACCGTTGGGCGCGGGAAATTCCCAGCACGAATGTGCTGGAAGTGGGCGGTGTTTCTATCTATGTGCTCCACAACCTGAACGACCTCGACTTGAAACCTGAGGCTGCGGGATTTGGCGTCGTTGTCTCAGGGCACACGCATGTGTCCAAGGCAGAAATGAAGAATGGTGTGCTCTACTTCAATCCCGGCAGTGCGGGGCCGCGGAGATTTCGGCTGCCGGTGACCGTTGGACGGCTATGTGTGAAGTACGGCAAAGCTTCCGCGGAAATTGTCGAGATTTTGCCCGGGGGCTGAATAGCCGAGCTTTGCTTGGCTGGGCGGACGAGGCGTCCGCCCCTACGTGTGCGCTGGCGATGCAGCCCCTACGCGGGAGGCGGAGTCGGTGGTGCGGGCGGAGCCGGCGGCGCTGGCGCCTGGCCGCCTCCGGTGTTGACCAGGTCTTTCAACTCTTTGCTGGGCTTGAAGAACGGGATCTTTTTGGCGGGGACTTCGACCCGCTCGCCGGTCTTGGGATTGCGGCCGACGCGGGGTTTGCGCTGGCGGGTGCGGAAGCTGCCAAAGCCGCGAATCTCGATCTTGTCGCCCACGCGGAGCGAACGCACGATGCTGTCAAAGATGGTCTCCACGATCACTTCACTGTCTTTGCGCGTTAATTCCGCCAGCTTGGAGACTTCGTCGATCAGATCAGCTTTTGTCATACGCTCCTCAATCCGTCTGGATTATACGGGATAGCGACATCGTTGGGAGCCGCAATCCTGTATAAACTTCTCAAATTTCAGGGGTTCTATGCAAGCGGCTTTTCTGGGCAAGCATGGCTGGCCGGGTTCCCGGACTTAAATTTCTATCGCTCCTTCGGAGCTCGATCATGTACGGAGCTTACCCAGGGCTTGCGCCCTGGGCTACATTCTTGCGCCGCTTCGCGGCTAAACTGCCGCAGGCTTGCCCGGGGCGCAGCTTCTACTTCCACAAGTAGTAGAACCCGGTGTGCTGGTCCATCAGCTTTTCCCGGGTGGGCAGCCACTGGGAGACATCCCCGAACAGCAGATCGAGGGCAGTTTTCCGGTCCTTCTCGGGGTGCACCAGGACTGGTTTGCCGGTGATGCCGACCGCCTTGGCGGTATCGTCCACCGCCGCTTCGAAGTCAGCAATCTGGTCGATCATGTGCATGGAGAGGGCCTGCTCACCGGTCCACACCCGGCCATCGGCCACGGCTTTGATGTCATCCACCTTGGCGTGGCGTCCCTCGGCCACGGCCTTGACGAACTGGCCATACATGTTGTCGATCAGCGACTGCAGGTAGGCCCGCTCCTTGGGAGTCATATCGCGCGTAGGATCGCCGGTGCTCTTGTATTCCCCGACCGTCAGCACTTCCGGCTTCAGCTTGGCCCAGCGCAGCAGATCGCCATAGTTGACCCACTCGGAAATGACGCCGATCGATCCCACTACGCTGCCGTTATCGGCATAGATCTTGTTGGTGGCAGAAGACACGTAGTAGGCGCCGCTGGCACCCACGGTTTCGATGGAAGCCACGATGTGCTTTTTCTTCTCGTCGCGAACCCGTTTGACTTCGCGATAGATCTCTTCCGACGCAGCCACGCCGCCACCCGGCGAGTTGACGTGAATAATGATGGCTTTGATGGAATCGTCGTCGCCAAACTTCTTGATCTGCTGCACCACGGTGCTGGGATCGAGGATCACGCCTTCCAGTTCGACCACCCCGATCTTGTCCCCAAAACTGGCGCGGAACGAGGCGTTCTCTCCTCCGGCATGCAGAGCGAGATAGACCAGGGTAAACACGGCCAGCACGAAGAGGAAGAAGACCCCTCCTCCAATCACGATCCAGAGAAATGTGCGCGAACGTCCGTTTTCAGCCATACAGATGGCATAGTTTAGCACTTGAGGCAGTTTCCGGTTTCTGGTTATCGTCGGCTCCCGCCAAACGGACGGTGCCCCATTCAATTCGCGTCTTTTGCGAATTGAGTGGGATAGGTCACTCGTCATCAACTGCCAGGGATGAGTCGCCGTTGTTGTCCTGGGTCCACAGCCCGCTCGCCTTTGAATGTGAATCCCCCACCCATTTCGCAAAAGACGCGAATTGAATGGGGCAGCGTCGAACTGGATACCGCTTCCGAATGCCCCTGTTCTCGTCCAGAATGATTAATGACACTCTCAAGTAGAGTGTTGGCATGCAAGTTAAAAGCGGAAAGCCAGCCCGGTCGGCGCGCTTAGCGACGACCGGGGTGGAGTTGAGCCGGTCGGCACAGGTCCGCCTGGGGTGGATGGATTTCTACCGCAAGAACGGGAATGTCGCCCTGAGCTGCCGTCATTTCGGGATCTCGCGTCAGAGCTTTTACCGCTGGCTCAAGCGCTATGAGCCACTGGATTTATCGAGCTTGGAAGAGCGCAGTCATTGTCCCCGGCGACGCCGCCAGCCGACTTGGTCTTTTTCCTTAGAGGAGAAGGTTTTGACTTTGCGGTTGCAGTTTCCTCGCTGGGGTAAGGACAAGCTGGCGGTTCTGCTGCGCCGCCAGCAGTTGGTGGTGTCGGCCTCCATGGTAGGACGGATTCTCACCCGTCTGAAGAAACACGGACGCCTGGTGGAACCGCCGCGCACTGGGGTTCCGGGATCGCGACGTGCTCTGCGGCCTCGTCCCTATGCCGTGCGTAAACCCAAGCAATACGCGGTCTCCCAGCCTGGTGATCTGGTGCAGGTCGATACCGTCGACGTTCGCCCCGTGCCCGGCGTGGTCTTCAAACAGTTCACCGCCCGCGACGTGGTTTCGCGCTGGGACGTCATTCAGGCCCACGGTCGCGCGACAGCCCAAAGCGCCACTGCCTTTCTCGACACCCTGCAACTGCGCATGCCGTTTCCCATCCGCGCCGTGCAGGTCGATGGCGGCTCGGAGTTTGCCGCCGAGTTCGAACTGGCCTGCCAGCAGCGCGGTCTGCACCTGTTCGTCCTGCCGCCGCGTTCCCCGAAACTGAACGGCGCTGTCGAACGCGCCAACCGCACTCACCCCGAGGAGTTCTACCAAGTCACTGCCTGCTCGCTGGAGATGAAAAAGCTCAACCGCGAGCTGCGGCACTGGGAAAAAATCTACAACCCGGTGCGTCCGCATCAGGCTCTGGGCTACCTTACTCCGCAACAGTTTTTGCTCCACCTCTCATCCCAACGAAAGGACTGAAATGTGTCACCTATCTACTGGACGAGTACAGGGTCACTGGTGCATCGACCGCACCCACATGCACCATGCGCCCGCCTTTGACGCCGTGCAGCCAGGCGTGGCCGCTGACCGGCGTAGCGTGGTAAAGCTCCATGATGAACTTGCGGTAGGCGGCCTCGCGTTCTCTCTGCTCTTCGAGTTTGTTCTTGCCGTTGGAGGGGAACTCGGCCACCTGCCATTGCTGCCGCTCGTACTTACCGAGATTTTGCACAACGAATGGTTTCACGCCGGGGATGCCGAGCAGACGCTTGCGGGTGGTGTGGATGGCGAAGCGTCCGAGGTCGCACGCGATCCAGCGGCGGTTGAGCTTTTCGGCGACGGCGGCGGTGGTGCCGGAGCCGCAGAAGCAATCGAGTACGATGTCGCCATCGTTGGAGGAAGCCTTAATGATGCGGTCCAGAAGGGCCTCGGGCTTCTGAGTCGGATAGTTCAATAGCTCGGGAGACTGATTGTGAATCTTGTTAATGTCAGTCCAAATGTCTTGCAATACCATCCCTTCATATTCGCTTTCAAAGCGCTTGAGACGGGGTACTCCCCTTTTGGGCCAGTGTATTCGGCCCTCTTGGTCGAGCCGGTCTAATTCTGCGTGACTTGCCGCCCAATGCCTGCCGATGGCGGAGGGATTGATACCCCGCCAAGGTTTACCCGATTCTCCGTCCTTCGTGACGCCGGGGCCTGTAAGCGTGATTCTCGCGTAGCGCTCTTTTCTCTGTTCGTCATACTGGTCAAAGAACTGTTCGACATAGTCCTTGCTTGGAGCCTGGAGCACCCTGTTCCATTTCCGGCTTTGCGTTTTGCCGTAGAGCAGAATATTGTCGTGAATGACGCCGCAGCGACCGGAATCGCTATGGGCGAATGCGCGACGCCAGACTATTTCGTTCGCGTAGTTTACCCCTCCAAAAACTTCGTCCAGCACCGTCTTCACATAATGGCTCATGTTGGGGCCTATGTGGACATAAATTGACCCGTGATCTGCCAGGAGGTCGCGAAGCACCACGGCAGCGTCATAAAACCAACGGGCATATCTGTCGAACGTGGTGACTCCCCGCTCCGAATCGTCGCGGCTAACCCCCCAAGTGTCCCTGTATGCCTTCTGCTCAAGAAATGAAGGCTCCTTTGCAAATGTGACCTCTTCCGCCTCGTCGTCGCCAAGATCCGGAATCATTGCCGTAAATGAGAAATCCGCGCCGGTATCAAACGGCGGATCAATGTAGATCAAATCCACTTTGCCGGCGAACTCGGGGAGAAGCGAAGGCAAGACGTACTTCTTATCGCCCCAGATGAGGCGGTTGCGCCATTCCGGATCATGGCCGGAAGAAGACATCTCGAGCGTGCGCTGGCGATCCTGGGCGCTCTCGTTAACGGTCTCGACGGTTTGAAAAGGCAGTTCAATACGAACCGGCGCGCGCTTGTTGCCGTGCTCGTCGTACTTGCCGTCCCAGATGAGTTCGGCCATGCTTGCTAGAAAGGGAGAAGGCGAACATATTACAACAAAGTTTCAGACAATGGTTTGCGAGGGGGCTTCTTGTTCGCTTTCTGCAACACGACCTGGTGATGTTCGAAAAACTGTCGGGCTGCGACCGACCGGACAGCCGAGGGCGGCTGTCCCCACGTCGTTTTTGCTGTTTCCGCCTCAACTTCGTAAACACCCCCTTGCGTTCCGCGGCATTCATCTGATATAAACAATTCACCGAGAGCAGTGGTGTGGCTAGTCGGACGAATTTTGTGAAACTCTCGTCGCTCGTCCGGCATCTAACTAAATACAGGTAATTCCTGCAAATCAGTCCCGGCCACGGGGCTACATTCGGGGACAAGGTTCCTCGAAGGGTTGAATGCGTTGTTCGCAGAAACCTCCAAGTGATCTTTTTTCAAACTGATGCTCTTCCGCCTCGGCCTGTGCCGAAAATGGCATAGGCGCTTTGTGCTGCCTGCCGAGAGGAAGAAGCGTTTTGCTGCGTGTCTGCAGCTTCCGGCAAAGTCGAGCTGCGCTCGACCTGACCGGGTCAGAGACCCGGTCCCACATGGGCACTGCCCAAACGGAATGCCGCGAACTTCCTGGCTGTGGAAAACAGGTGGATGTCCTGTGCCAGCCGTGGGTTGACAGTGACCGCGCAAGGCGCGTAGTTTGTACAAGTTTCGAGGACAGGCAGAGTCGCACTTGTGTGTCTCTGCTCTGAACTGAAAGCGCCCGCTCAGGCGGTAGCGGATCGGTTCTTTGACAACTAGGTTGAACGTGCCAGTCGTGAGAGGAAGGCTCGGGTTGAAATCCGAGCGATCTCACAAGATAGATCCGCCATGCCTCTTCGAGGGTGTGGTGGCAGTCTGCCAACTACCCGTCGGCAGACGACAGGTTTCAAATGAGAGTTTGATCCTGGCTCAGAATCAACGCTGGCGGCGTGCCTAACACATGCAAGTCGAACGAGAAAGTGGAGCAATCCATGAGTAAAGTGGCGACCGGGTGAGTAACACGTGACTAACCTACCTTCGAGTGGGGGATAACCTCGGGAAACCGGGGCTAATACCGCATAACATCTTTGGAGTGGAAATTCTGGAGATCAAAGGAGCAATTCGCTGGAAGAGGGGGTCGCGGCTGATTAGCTAGTTGGCGGGGTAACGGCCCACCAAGGCTTAGATCGGTATCCGGCCTGAGAGGGCGCACGGACACACTGGAACTGAAACACGGTCCAGACTCCTACGGGAGGCAGCAGTGGGGAATTTTGCGCAATGGGGGAAACCCTGACGCAGCAACGCCGCGTGGAGGATGAAGTCCCTTGGGACGTAAACTCCTTTCGACCCGGACGATAATGACGGTACGGGTGGAAGAAGCCCCGGCTAACTTCGTGCCAGCAGCCGCGGTAATACGAGGGGGGCAAGCGTTGTTCGGAATTATTGGGCGTAAAGGGCGCGTAGGCGGTGCGGTAAGTCACCTGTGAAACCTCTAGGCTCAACCTAGAGCCTGCAGGCGAAACTGCCGTGCTTGAGGGTGGGAGAGGTGCGTGGAATTCCCGGTGTAGCGGTGAAATGCGTAGATATCGGGAGGAACACCTGTGGCGAAAGCGGCGCACTGGACCACATCTGACGCTGAGGCGCGAAAGCTAGGGGAGCAAACAGGATTAGATACCCTGGTAGTCCTAGCCCTAAACGATGGATGCTTGGTGTGGCCGGTACCCAATCCGGCTGTGCCGAAGCTAACGCGATAAGCATCCCGCCTGGGGAGTACGGTCGCAAGGCTGAAACTCAAAGGAATTGACGGGGGCCCGCACAAGCGGTGGAGCATGTGGTTCAATTCGACGCAACGCGAAGAACCTTACCTGGGCTCGAAGCACAGTGGACCGGGGTAGAAATATCCCTTTTCGCAAGAACTGCTGTGGAGGTGCTGCATGGCTGTCGTCAGCTCGTGTCGTGAGATGTTGGGTTAAGTCCCGCAACGAGCGCAACCCTTATCGTTAGTTGCCAGCGAGTCAAGTCGGGCACTCTAGCGAAACCGCCCCGGATAACGGGGAGGAAGGTGGGGATGACGTCAAGTCCTCATGGCCTTTATGTCCAGGGCTACACACGTGCTACAATGGTCGGTACAAACCGTCGCAAACCTGCGAAGGGGAGCTAATCGGAAAAAGCCGGCCTCAGTTCGGATTGGAGTCTGCAACTCGACTCCATGAAGCTGGAATCGCTAGTAATCGCGGATCAGCACGCCGCGGTGAATACGTTCCCGGGCCTTGTACACACCGCCCGTCACATCACGAAAGTGGACTGCACTAGAAGCCGGTGAGCCAACCGCAAGGGGGCAGCCGTCCAAGGTATGGTTCATGATTGGGGTGAAGTCGTAACAAGGTAGCCGTAGGAGAACCTGCGGCTGGATCACCTCCTTTCTAGAGAGAACGTCACGGCACTTCCGCGGTTCCACCCTTTCAAGGCTTCGGCTGAGAAACGGTGGAAATTAAATATACGGAGGACGTTGCCGTGTACCCTGTTCTCACTTCTTGATAACCCGCAAGGGAAAACCTGTGAAGTGGAATAGGAAACCCGTTCGGACCTCTCTTGCTCGAGTCCTATCCGCATGATGGTCAGTCCCGGCTTAGCTGGGATGTACGTTCAACCTTGTCCTCGAAAAAATATTGAGCTTCTGGCTACTAGCTTCTAGCTCCTGGCTAAATCCCTTGGCGTCTCGATCAAAGACGAAAAGATTTGGCTGGAAGCTAGCGGCTAGTGGCTGGAGCCGGTGATAAAATTCAGGCTCCGGATGATTTTGTGCAAGCAAGACCGGGCCTGTAGCTCAGGTGGCTAGAGCGCACCCCTGATAAGGGTGAGGTCGGTAGTTCAACTCTACCCAGGCCCACCAAAAACCA
>CAWCPY010000045.1:0-45061 GCA_963797385.1 Terriglobia bacterium | reverse complement strand
CAGTTCAGGCTCTTCGGCCGCCGCAAAATGCGCCCCACGGGGCATTTCGGTCCAGTGCTGAAGGTTGTAGCCGCGCTCGGTCCACGCCCGTGGAGCTGCGCTCGTCCGCCCGGACGAGAGTGTCCGGGTCTACGCATACTCGTTTAGCATAGAAACGTGGCTGAGACGAAAACCTCCCGGCAAGTGGGATTGGCGCGCGCGCTTTCAAAGCTGGGATACTGCTCCCGCTCCGAGGCCTCGGATTTGATCCGAGCGGGGCGGGTGTGGCTGAACGGCGCAATCCGTAGCGATCCCGAGGCGCACGTCCACCTGGAAAGGGATCGCATAGCGGTGGACGGCGAGCCGGTTGCTGCCACCGGCAAGATTTATCTCATCTTCAACAAGCCGCGTGGAGTGGTGACCACTGCCTCTGATGAGAAGGGCCGGCAAACCGTTTATGCGTTTCTGGATTCCGCGCTGCCCTGGGTAGCACCCGCCGGGCGGCTGGACAAGGCCAGTGAAGGCCTGCTCCTGTTGACCAACGACTCGGAGTGGGCGGCGCAAGTGCAGGCGCCCGAATGGCACCTGAACAAAACCTACCACGTTCAGATCGACCGGATCGCGGACACTACGTTACTGGAATCACTGCGCCGGGGCATCAGGACCGAAGAGGGCGAGTTCCTGCGGGTTGTGCGCGTTCGCATTCTGCGCAGCGGCAGGCGCAATAGCTGGCTCGAAATAGTTTTAGACGAGGGTAGGAATCGTCACATCCGGCGAATGCTGGAATCGCTGGGCATGGCAGTGCTGCGACTGGTGCGGGTTGCCATCGGCCCTCTTCCCCTTGGGGAACTGCCCAAAGGCGGAGTGCGTGCGCTGACTGGCGAAGAGAAGCAAGCCATCGATAAAGCTTTGTGCAGCCATTCCGGCGCTGGCGGAATGCGGCCAATGCGCGCCAGGTCTCACCGGCAATCCCGCCAGCCGGGTTCCCCTTGGGTCAGACTGTGACAATCACGGCGCTGCAGCGATTCTTGCTCACGCGGCGGTAACTGTGGCGAACGGCCGAATCAAAATAGACGGCATCGCCTTCCTCGAGAACGTGCCGGTCCGAACTTATGGTCAATTCCAGCTTGCCGCTGATCAGGTACAGCAACTCCACTCCGGCATGCTGGTGGGGACGGACTTTTTCCGCCGGTACTGGCTCAAACTCAGCGTAGAACGCGTTCAATTTTCGTTCACTGGCCTTGAAGTCCAGACTCTCGAAGTTGTAGGCAATCACGCTCGAACCGGCATTCTCCGGAAACTTGAGGCGCTCCTGCCTGCGTACGATCGAGACCACATGACGCTTGCGTTCATCGGTGAAGAAGAAGTCCAGGCCGACTCCGAACACCATGGCAATCCGCAACAGGGTCGGCAGCGTGGGAAATAACTTTCCGCGCTCCAGTTTCGACAACATGGCCGCAGACAAGCCGGTGTGCCGGCCCAGTTCCACTAGTCCCATGCTCTTCTTGAGCCTGAGGTTCCGGAGCTTCTCTCCGAGAGCATAGGGTTTAAGACCCTCAACGATGGTGTTGTTCATCGAGGCCGGCCCCGTTTTCTCTGCTGGAAACATTTCAGGCCTTTTTTGACTGCCAGGCAACCGGTTTCGTCGCGCTCGCTGGTTTTCACCGCAAGATAATAATTGTGCATTACAGTTAATACATCGCAAGCGCAAACCCGCGCAAGAGCAAAGTAAGCAAAATCAAATAAAAGATTCGGAGAACAACATGAAAACATTGGACGTGGTAGCGGCGATACTTCTCGTAGTGGGAGGCTTGAACTGGGGATTGGTGGGCATTGCCCGCTTCGACCTGGTTGCAGCCATCTTCGGCATGCATTTCGGCGAAGCTTCAGTGCTGAGTGCGGCGGTTTACCTGCTGGTTGGCCTGGCGGCGTTGTATCAGGCGGTTGGGTTTAAGGCGATTCAACGCCGCTGGGGACATGAGTCCGTGATGGCCAGATAGAGACTGGTCAGATATGGTAAGAGAACAAAAAGCATTGGGGTGCAGGCAACGGGAAGACGCCATCCGGTATCTTCCCGTTTCGCACCGTGGATCACGATTTATGGACCCAATCGAAAAGCTCAGCCAGGATGACCGCATCACGGTGCGAAGAGGCGGTGCTCCGGATCCGGAAGGGAGCTGCGTCATCTACTGGATGCAGCGGGCGCAACGCGCCAGGGACAATCCTGCCCTGGATGTGGCGATCCGCGCCGGCAATGAACTGAAGAAACCAGTTGTGGTGTTTCTTGCGCCTGTACCTTTTTATCCTCGCGCCAACCTTCGTCACTACCGTTTTTTGGCGGAAGGCATTCCGGATATTGCTGAAGAGCTGGCAGCACGGGGCGTCGGGTTCGTTCTGCGTACTTATCCCGACCACAGCCTGCTGAAGTTTTGCGTGGAAGTGCGGCCGGCGATCGTGATTGGCGATGAGAATCCCATGCGGGAGCCGGAGCAATGGCGAGTCAAAGCCGCATCCAGGATTCGCGTGCCCCTGTGGACGGTGGACGCGGACGTGGTTGTGCCTACGAAGCTGTTGTTGAAGGAACAATTCGCGGCACGCACCATCCGGCCGCGCATTCACGCCCTCTTGCCACAGTTTCTGGAGCGGCCGCAGAATCTGAAAGCCCAGGTCCGTTGGACTCCCCAGGCGCGTCCGTATTCGCTCCTGCCCCATGACGACTTCATGTCCGGATGGAAACTTGACGGCTCGGTGCAGCTGGCTCCGGGCTGGCGCGGTGGAAGCAAGCGCGGCGTGCGGGTGCTCCGAGAATTCGTGGGCAGGCGACTGGCGGAGTATCCTGAGTCGCGCAACCGCCCCGAGCAACGTGGCACGAGCCAGCTTTCTCCGTATCTGCACTTCGGGCACCTGGGTCCGCTCACGGTAGCGCTCGCGGTACAGCGCAGTGACGCTCCCGCCAGGGCGAAGGAGGCGTTTCTCGAACAGGTGATTGTGAGGCGCGAGCTGGCCATCAATTTCGTGCGCTTCAACCCGGCCTACGACTCCATGGAGAGTCTGGAGGCATGGGCGCGGCGCTCTCTGTCCGAGCACGCCCGCGACCAGAGGAGCGTCATCTACAGCGAAGAGCAATTGGAGCAGGGCCTGACCCACGATCCGCTATGGAACGCGGCCCAGAAGCAGATGGTGCTGACGGGCTGGATGCATAACTATCTGCGCATGTACTGGGCAAAGAAAATTCTGGAGTGGAGTCCGTCAGTGGCTGTGGCCTACCAGCGCGCGGTCCGGTTGAACGACCGATACGAACTCGATGGGCGTGATCCCAACGGCTATGCGGGAATCGCATGGGCGATTGTGGGCAAGCACGACCGGGCCTGGGCGGAGCGTCCGGTGTACGGAAAAATCCGTTACATGTCGCTGGCCAGCACTGAGCGGAAGTTCGATTCCAGGCGCTACATCGAACAGATCGCACGTCTGGAAGAAAGGGCGCATGTCCAATAACCCGTGGCTCACGTTCGCGCTCTTCCTCGGCCTGTGCTTCTCCGTGGCCGCCATGGGATCGGTGTGGACCTCGACATCCGTGCGGACCTGGTATGTGCAGTTGCAGAAGCCTTCGTTCAATCCGCCCAGTTGGGTGTTCGGGCCGGTATGGTCGGCGCTGTACTTCATGATGGCCCTGAGCGCCTGGCTAGTGTGGCGGAATGCGGGGTGGAGCGCACCCCGGGCCGCCTTCATACTCTTCTTTATCCAATTGGGACTGAACCTGGCATGGTCCGGCCTATTTTTCGGCCTTCACCGTCCCGGACTGGCGTTCATTGACATCCTCGCGTTGTTGGGTGCGGTGGTGGCGACCGCCATCGTCTTCCACGCATTTTCGGAAGCTGCGTTCTGGCTTATGGTTCCCTACGCGCTGTGGGTCATGTTTGCCAGCCTGCTCAATTTCGAAATCTGGCGATTGAATTGAGGCTCTCATGAGAATCCTGATCACGGGTGCGACCGGATATGTGGGCGGGCAACTGCTTCCAAGATTGATCGAGGCTGGGCACGAAGTAACCTGCATGGTGCGGAACCTTTCGCGCCTTGGCGACGGCCCGCAGGGGGCAAGAACTGTCGAGGCCGATGCTCTTCACCCCGAGAGTCTGCCTCCCGCGCTGCAGGGAATCGAAGTGGCGTATTACCTGATTCATTCCATGGGTGGCGGCCAGGCCGGGTTTGAGGAGCGCGACCGCCGCGCCGCGCAAAATTTCGCGTCGGCGGCCAGGCGGGCAGGGGTACAGCGGATCCTCTATCTGGGCGGACTGACCTCTGAAAGTTCACCCGTCTCGCTTCACTTGAAGAGCCGCCAGGAGACCGGAGCTGTGCTGCGTGAATTCGGGCCTGCCCTGACCGAGTTCCGCGCAGGCATTATCGTGGGGAACGGAAGCATGTCATTCGAGATCATGCGTTGTCTGACGGAACGGTTGCCCGTCATGATCTGTCCCCGCTGGGTCATGACACGGACGCAGCCGATCGCTATCGGCGACGTACTCGACTACCTGGTCGCCACCCTCGACGCGCCGGGTTCGATTGGCCAGATCGTCGAAATCGGAGGCGCCAGCATCGAGACCTATCGCAGCATGATGCTGACCTACGCGCAAATTCGGGGATTGAAGCGATGGCTGCTGCGGGTCCCGGTGCTCACTCCACGGCTGTCGTCCTACTGGCTCAACCTGGTGACCCCTTTTCCTGCCGCGATCACGCGCCCCTTGATTGAAGGCCTGAAGACCGAAGTGGTCTGTAGCAGCGACCATGCCGCAAGACTCTTCCCTGAAATAATCCCGATGCGTTACCGGGCGGCGGTGGGAGCGGCCGTGGGGGAGAGTGGCCCCGATAAATCTGTCCCTAAAATGATTCGCCGTGGCGACTCGCACGTTACTCTTCGGCGTCGCGGTTCCATTTGCGATGTTCGGCAGGCCCTGATCCATGCGCCAGCTGCGCAGGTGTTCGCTGTTTTGCAGGGCCTCGGCGGAAAGTCAGGCTGGTTGTACGGCAACCTCCTGTGGCAAATGCGAGGATGGCTCGATCACTTGCTGGGTGGCGTGGGAATGTCGCTCGGTCGCACGGGTGGAGCGCAGTTGCAGGTGGGGGACGGCGTGGATTTCTGGCGCGTCGAGGAAGTGGTCCCCGGAGAAGAAATTTCGCTTTTCGCCGAAATGAAATTACCCGGACGGGCCTGGTTGCAATTCAGTCTCATGGCCGAGTCGAGGGAGCGCACGCTTCTCAGGTGCTGTGCATGGTTCGAACCTCGCGGGCTGGCGGGCGAACTCTACTGGGGATTGCTTTATCCAGTTCACGTGCTCATCTTCCGCGGCATGGTGCGGGCCATCGCGCGCAAATCAGAAAGCAGTTTCCAATCAGGCGCCGAGGCGTTTCAGGGAAGCTAGGAACCTGCGCGCATGAAGGCGCAGGTGCTCAAGGCTTTGGCAGCCAGTTCGAGCTGTTGCAGGTCGTCGAGGGTGAAGTCGGGCCCGGCGGAGATCAGGTCAAAACCCTTGTGGCAGACCTGAACTACGCCCAGAACCTGGTTGCTCTTGTCGAGGACGGGGGCGGTCATCAACTTGTGAATTGTGGCGGGGTGAAGTTCTTCACCCTCTTCCGAACTGGGCTTTACGCTCTCAAAGATACTGGCGTGCTTGATCCGGGTGAAGTTGTTGAACAACTCAGTTTTTTTGGTGACTGCGGTGTGGGCCGCAACCGCCGTAGAACTGGAAATAGGGATGGATCCCGCGGTCGTAAGCTCAAAAGGGCAGAGAAACTTCAGAAGTCCGTTCTCCAGCCGCAGCAGGGCCACTTCATTCGGCCGTACCCCAAAGAGCTTTCCGAGTTCGACGCAACATTGATCGGGAGTGCCCGCCTGAGCCAGTTGGCGCTCCAGCGCGGCCAGGTCGCGCGCGGGCGCTGCCGCTGCTGACCCACCCGGACCCGAATCTCGTTTGTCTCGCGGCATGCCTCACCCAACGCGGAGATGGTCCTCCGCTACGCCATGCTGACGTTATGTCGTGCCAACATCAAGTTACGGAGGAACGGTAGGGGGTACTGTGACTACCGTAACTGACCTAAATCTTCCCGAATCAGAAACGTACAACCTATAAGGATTCCACTGGGCGCACCGGGTAAAACCTGTATTTTGAGGCGCTCCGAGCAACTTGGCCGTTCTGTGCCGCACCCAAGTTTCCGGAACCAATTCAAGCCATAAGGAGGCATGACGCTATGCATGGTCGATACCAGTACCTCAGTTCGATGCTACTGGCAGTTGCCTTTCTTGCGCCGGCACTGACCACTGGTTGTGCAACCCGAAGCTATCGTGTCTATGACCCGTATCGAAACCACTATCATCAGTGGGACAATCACGAGAGAATTTACTATCACCAGTGGGTTGTCGAGAATCACCGCGATGGCCGCGACTATCGCAGACTCGACCGCGATCAGCAAAGAGCATATTGGGAATGGCGCCACAACCACGACCATGATCGTGACCATGACCATGACCATGACCACGACCGGCACTAAGAAGGTTGTGAACCCGCCACGGGGGGCTCCCTCATGAGGGACCCCGTTGGGGCCGGAGACCGGCTCCTGGCAATATCTGTGTGAGGGACCCGATACGGACCACAGAGGAAACCCACCTGCGTTCTGGCGGTTCCATCGTGCGACTGTTCGCTCACGCGGTACTCGGGCAGCGAAGTGCGCCGGCCGGCAAAACCAGGAGCGTTATTTTGACGTGAGGGGAAAATGTTTCTCGCGCCAGCCGCGAATACCTCCGTCCATGGAGAGGACGTTGGTGTAGCCCATCTTCTGCAGGTTGTCAGCCGCCAGGGCGGAGCGATATCCGCCGCCGCAGTAGAGAACGAGTGGCGTGCTCAGCTCTGGCACGCGCTCTTCGATATCGCGCTCGATGATGCCCTTGCCCAGATGAATCGCATTCGGCAAATGGTCTTTGGCGTACTCGCTCTCTTCCCGGACGTCGATCAGCAGGAAGCGATCGCCGCGGTCAAGTCTGGCTTTGATATCGTCGATGCTGGTCTCGCGGACCCGCTTCTTCGCATCTTCGACAATTTGCAGGAAACGAGCGGAATGCTGGTGCGCCATGAGGTTCCGTCCGGGGGTGATGTGCAAGCAGTATTTTAGTGGAAATCGCGGTTGCGCTACTCGCCGGAGCCGGCAGCGGCCTCGGAGGCCTGTTCATCAGGGTGGGGAGCATCGGGTGGAGAACTCAGGAATCTATCCAGGTCAGCTTTCAGTTTGGCGCGGTCTTCCTCGCTGAGGTCGGCAAACTCGAAGGGCTGCAGGCAGCCCTGGGTGGCCCACATCGGGAACAGCACCGCTGCTTTGCTGCGTATGGTGCTGCCACCCACGTGAAACATCACTTCGGCCTTGATGCCCTCATCCAGCGGGGTCTCGAGATGGAGCAGACCGCCAGTAACGGAGAGCTGGTGTAAGCGGGCCCGTATCTCTCGCCCGCTCTCCAGCCGGACCAGGGCCAGAATCGTTCCGGAGAGTTTTACCCGTGGGGCGCGGCGCGCCTCGCCTGCTTTTTTGGATTGGGACATAGTCATTCTTAATATGCCATTAGAAACCGCAAAATGGCAGATTACGAAAGAGTGCGGCCTTCGTCCCAACGCGATAAATCTTATTCGCCTTGTATTCGCCTTTAGGCGTGGAGGAACGGCAGTCCCCAACTGGGTTCGTGGTAAGCATCTGGCGATTACCGGGGTTACTTTACCGCGGGCGGTCGCCGCCGTAAGCTGCGACCTTATGGCATTCAATGCCCTGCTGATGTGCCGCGAGGAACATGCGCTGCGTATCCTTGGGAAGGCCCTGGACGAAGTGACGATGGAGCAGGAAGTCTGTCTTTCAGCGCCCGAGGCCCTGGACTTGACCGTGCAGCGGCACTACTCGGCGCTGGTCATCGACTTCGACTTGCCTGGTGCGGCCACGGTGGCCCGAATGGCGCGCCTGGCGCCCGCGCGCCGGCGGCCGGTCATCTTCGCCATGATCGGGGCACTCACTGAAATCTCCGAGGTCTTTCAGGCTGGCGCCAACTTTATCTTTTACAAGCCGCTCGGGCTGGAACAGATTGTCCGCTGCCTGCGCGCAGGCCGCGGCTTCATGCGGCCGGACCGAAGAAAGTCGCAGCGGCAGAGCCTGGAATCACTGGTCTATCTCCAGTTCGGCATCGCGGCGCTTCCCGCCATGGTGCTCGATTTGAATCGGGACGGCCTGGCGTTGCAGGCTCCCGAACCTCTGCCACCGGTGCAGCAGGTGCCCATGCGTTTCGTTTTGCCCGGCACCAGTCACATGGTTGAAGGCATGGGCGAGGTGGTCTGGGCCGACGATGGCGGACGCGCCGGCATGCTGTTCTCACGCCTGACCCCGGCTTCGCGAAAATATCTGAAGCAGTGGTTTGTGAAACGAGACGCCAGGAAAAAAGCGGCCTCGCGTCCGGCTGCGCGAATCGAAAAGGTCCGGGCCGTCAAGGCTCGCGGCGCGGCGGCTGGTTCCCACTAAACTTTCCACCCTTGCATCTCACTGAACCTGCCTCTGCGGATTGTGCTTACCCAGCGCCGCTTACCAGGTCAAAGTCCAAGTACAAGCCAAAGTCAAAGGCGTCGGGGTAGCCGGTCAGTTTCGTGATCAAGAGACGGCAAGCGCATAAACCACGAAGGACACGAAGTATCACGAAGGCTCTTTCCATGGTTTCCTTCGTGTACCTTTGTGCCCTTCGTGGTTTATGGTCTCCAAACTGACCCGCTACCGGCTTCGGACAGATACTGCCCTGAGGGAAGTCGAAGGGAGTCTCTGACCCGCACGATGCGGCGTGCTAGACTCAGCTTTCTCACAGAGACCGCATGCGCGAACTGACTTTCCTTTCTGCTGTATCCATGGCTGAGCAAATCCGGCAAAAAAAGCTGTCACCGGTTGAACTGGTGGAAGGGCATCTTGCCCGGATTGAAAAGTTGAATCCCAGGCTGAACGCATTCGCACAGGTTGATGCAGAAGGGGCGCGACGACAAGCCCGGGTGGCAGAGGCGGCGGTGCGCCAGGGCGAAAAACTCGGAGTGTTGCACGGGGTCCCGCTCAGCATCAAGAGTTCGATGGAGGTCGCGGGTCTTCCTTGGGAGGCCGGCACAAAATTACGGGAGGGCGTGGTGGGCGAGGGGGATGCCCCGCTGGTGGCCCGTCTGCGCCAGGCCGGCGCCATCATCCTGGGCGTTACGAATGCGCCTGAGCTGCTCATGGCCTGGGAGACGGACAATCTTCTCTATGGACGGACCAGTAATCCCTGGGACCTCGGGCGCACGCCGGGCGGATCGAGTGGCGGGGAAGCGGCGGCGATCGCGTCCGGCATGTCCGCGGGAGGAATGGGCAGCGACGGCGGCGGATCGATTCGCGAGCCGGCGCACTTCAGCGGAATCTGTGGACTGAAACCCACTCCCGGACGCATCCCCGCGACTGGACACTTTCCGGTTTCGGCCGGACCGTTCGCGCTTTTGGGCGTGGTCGGACCGATGGCGCGAAACATGGGTGACTTGAAAGTTCTGTTTGAAGTCATGCAGGGTCCCGACGATGGCGATCCCTCGGCGGCCCCAGTGCCGCTGCGCTGGCCCGGAAATGATGAGCTGAAGAGCGTGCGCATTGGCTACTTCGAGGACGACGGCCGCACGCCGGTCACTGCGGAAACGCGCGCCGCGGTGCGAACCGCAGCCGAGGCTCTGCGGCGCGCGGGTTTTCAGGTAGAGCCTTTCCGTCCGGACGGGCTTGAACGGGCCCGCCAGCTATGGTGGAAGTTGTTTGGCATCGCCGGTGGCATGGTCCTCGGTCCTATCACACAGGGGCGTGAAGCCGAGCTGAGTCCGATCCTCAAGGAATTTTCCAGTTGGGCGGCAGCGGAGCCTTCGCATACCGGGCAGTCACTGCTCGAAACCTGGATCGACCGCGACGTAGTACGCATGCAGGTGTTTGCCCAGATGCGGGACTATCCCGTGCTGCTCTGTCCGGTGGCTGCGATTCCCGCATTCCGGCATGGCGAACGCAGCTGGCAGGTCGAGGGAAAAACCGTGAAGTATCTCGATGCGTGGAGCTATACCGAATGGTTCAATCTGCTGGGCACGCCTGCCGTCGTTGTACCGGTGGGGACGTCGCCGGAAGGCCTGCCCATCGGAGTGCAGATTGTGGCGCGTCCGTGGCAGGAAGAGCTGGTGATTTCGGTGGCGAAGTCGTTGGAAGAGCAGATCGGCTGCTACGGGCACCCGAATACGTAGGCCCAGATGTCCCCATCTGGGCGGGCGAGCGAAGCTCGCCAAAGTAGCGTAGGCGTCTCGCCGGCGGCCCGCCAGCCTGCTGGCCGAGCTTTGCTCGGCTGGGCAGGTGAGACACCTGCCCCTACGCATTCGTTTTGTGGTTTACTTATTTCTGGATGAATAAGCGAAGCCTCTTGCTCTGCGCCTGCGTAGCCCTGGCTGCGGTGGCGATTCTAGCTGCCGCTCCGGATGATTCCCATTCCCAGCCCGACCCCTCGGCGGAAGCGGCACGCCTGAACAACCTGGGCGCGGCCTACATGAACCAGCAGCTTTTCGAGAAGGGCCTCAAAGCCTTTCAGGAAGCAGGTGCCCGCGATCCCAAGCTGCAAATAGCATTTCTGAATCAGGGCATCGCGCTGCTGAACCTGGCCCGCATTGAACCCGCGAAGGCGCTTCTGGAGGCTGCGGGCAAGAATGCCCCCAATGATCCCCACGCCTGGTTCAACCTGGGATTGCTGTACAAGAATTCCGACAATCCGCAGGGATCGGTGGCGGCGTTTCGCCACGTCACCGAGATTGATCCCAACGACGCCGACAGCTGGTATTTTCTGGGCGCCGCGTCGGCGCAGCTTAAGCTTTATCCGCAGGCCATCGACGCCTTCCAGCACGCGCTCAGGTTGAACCCGCTGCACGCTTCGGCCGAATTCGGCATTGCACGCGCCTACCAGCAGTCCGGCGATGCGGCCCATGCCCGCGAACACCTGACGCGCTTCCAGCACATCACGCAAAACAAGCTGGGCTCGCCGATCGGGTTGGCGTATGGCGACCAGGGAAGATATTCGACAGTGGAGGAAGCGGTGGGAGCAGCGGAGAAAGCACTACCGCCGATTCCGGTGCGTTTTGTCGCAGTGACTGAGAGCGCGGGGTTGGCCTCGAAACCCGTATCGGGATCGGCGACCGATCTGGCATCGTTCTTAGGGCCGGGCGCATGCTTTCTGGACTATGACGGCGACGGCAAGCCTGACATTTTTCTGCCCGACAACGGTCCGCAGGGCGGGATGGCTCTGTATCACAATCTGGGCAACGGCAAATTTGAAGATGTCACGAAAAGAGCCGGGCTGGATTCTTCAATGCATGCGATCGGTTGCACGGCGGGCGACTACGACAATGATGGTGCCACCGATCTGGCGGTGAGTGTCAATGGTCGCGTGCTTCTGTTGCACAACGAGAAGAACGGCACGTTCAAGGACGTGACGGAAGCGGCGGGCATCCAGGGTGAAGCCACACATATCAAGGATTCCCCCGAGTCTCGCTCAATGGCATTCATTGTTGACGGTTTGCAGCTCAACGTCACCTTCATTGACTACGACCACGACGGAGACCTGGACCTGTATGTAACGCAGACTGCAAACACGCCCGGACCGGTCAGCATTGGGGGTTCTCAGTCCCTGCCCTTCTCACCGCACCAATTTTCGTGCGTGATGTGGCGCAACAACGGCGACTCCACCTTTACCAACGTTACGGACTCGGTCGGTCTGGCAGGAGAAGGCCCGAGCTTCGCCGCCGTCGGTACCGACTATGACAATGACCGCGCCATCGATCTCGTCGTAAGCGGAAAAGAACTGCCGACGATTTTCCAGAACCCGCGCGAAGGCAAGTTTCCCGCCCGGCATCCATGGTCAACGCCTGTCCCTTCCCCGACGCTTGGTATCGCCATTGCCGATCTCAATCACGATGGCTGGATGGACGTTATTTTCACCAATTGGGGTACTGGCCTGACCTTCTGGCGCAACGATCATGGCAAGAGCTTCGAGCGAGTTGATCTCCCCAGGACGAATTGGGTTCGCGGCTGGGGCGTGGCCGGTTTCGACTACGACAATGACGGCTGGATTGACCTGGTGGCTGTAGGCGAAACGGCCGACGGCAAAGGCGAAGTCCGCCTCTTCCGCAATCTCGGGCCGTATGGATTCAAAGACGTTACCGCCGACGTCGGTCTGGACAAGATTCAACTCAAAGACCCGCGAGCCATTGTCACTGCTGACTACGATGGCGACGGCGCCACCGATTTGCTGATCACGCAGAACCACGGCCCGGCTGTGCTGCTGCGCAATGAAGGCGGCAACAAGAACAACTGGCTGCGGCTTTCCTTCAAGGGACTGGCCGACAACAAGAGTGCAATCGGCACCAAGGTCGAAGTCTTCTCCGGAGCGAATCGCCAGAAATTTGAGATTGCCGGATCTTCCGGTTACCTGGGACAGAACTCAACCGACTTCGTGGTCGGGCTGGGCCAGTCCAAAGAGGCCGATGTGGTGCGCATGCTGTGGCCCTCCGGAGTCATACAGGATGAAATCCAGATTGCCGGAATGAAAGACCACAGCTTCCTCGAAATGGACCGCCGCGGCAGTTCCTGCCCCACGCTGTTCGTTTGGGATGGCTCCCGCTACGAACTGGTGGGAGACATGCTGGGCGCAGGCGTGGTCGGGCACTGGATTGGGCCCGGACAGCGCGACATTCCCCGGCCCACGGAATACATCAAGGTCCCCCGCAAGTCGGTGCGCGAGAAGGACGGTAAGCTCAGTTTCCGTTTCATGGAACCGCTCGAAGAGGCAGTGTATCTCGATCAGGTGAAGTTGCTGGCCGTGGATCATCCTGCGGCTGACGATGTTTTCCCCAATGAATATTTCGCCAGCAACCCGCCGTATGCGCCGTTCAAAGTTGTCTATAGCCGCGATGCCCGGCCGCCGGCAGGCGCGTGGGACGAGCATGGCCACAACGTTCTGCCTGACTTGCTGGCCCATCGTTACTTCGGCGATTTCGATGTCCTGAAGTTCCAGGGCTTCACCAAGGGCCACACTCTCGAGCTTGACCTGGGCGAAGCCTATCGCGGCGGCCCGCTCTGGTTGCTCATGCACGGCGAGGTTGAGTACTTCTCCGCCACCAGCATGTTTGCCGCGTACCAGGCTGGGGTCGAGGCGGTCGCGCCCTACGTGGAAGCGCAGGACGCCAGTGGGAAATGGGTCCGCGTAATGGACGACATGGGTTTTCCAGCGGGCGGCCCGCGCACCATGACGGCCGACCTGACCGGCAAGCTGCCGCAGGGAACGCAACGCATCCGCATCACCACGAACCTGCAAATTTATTGGGACAGCATCCTGGTAAATCGTGCCGAACAGAACGGGAAAGCCCGCTTGACTTCGGTTCCGCTGGCTCGTGCCGATCTGCGTTTCCATGGCTTTCCGCTGAAGATAGAAAACCGGCCGCCCGGCAACGTCTTGTACGTGTATGAGAAGACCAGTCCTACCGGGCCCTACACGCGGCCCGCGGGCGCCTACACCCGCTACGGCGACGTGCGTCCCCTGCTGACCGGATACGACGACCGGCTGGCCGTCTTCGGCTCCGGCGATGAAGTCGTCCTCGACTTCGATCCTGCGAAGCTTCCTTCTTTGCCCAAGGGCTGGGTGCGCGATTACTTTTTCCTGGCCAATGGCTACGAAAAAGACATGGATTTCTACGCGGCTGAGGCCAACACCGTGCAACCGCTGCCCTTCAGGACCATGGGCACGTATCCGTATCCCAAGGGCCGGTCGTTCCCGCTGGATGATGCGCACGTAGATTACTTTTTGGATTACAACACGCGCCATCTCTCCGGCAACGAGCCCAAGGGATACCGCTTCGACTATCCGCGCTGACTCATCCTCCTTGGACCTGTCATCCTGAGCGGAGTGGCCGCTTCGCGAAGCGAAGCAGCTACGCAGTCGAAGAACCCCTATGAGCGGAATGACGTGGGGAAGCACGGGTTGTCGTTGTACCGGAAGAGCAGAAAAGTCTCATAGTGGCCGAGTGAGTTCGATCAGGTAGGGGTCCTTCGACTCCAACAGTTCATTCGCAAGCGAATGAACTGTCTCCGCTCAGGATGACACGATCATCGGTGCGGAATCGTTTTAATCGTTGACATTGCCTGCCTCCCCATAATCCAATACGCGGGAATGGCAACCACTCCTGACAGTACTACTGCCTCTTCCGGACTGCGGCTTCGTCGAACGCTCACCCTTTGGGACCTGATTCTTTACGGAATCATCGTGATCCAGCCCACCGCGCCCATGCCGGCGTACGGTGTTTTCAGCAACGCCGGGGGTGGCCATGTGGTGACGTCAATTCTGATCGCCATGGTCGCCATGGTGTTCACCGCCATGAGCTACGGGCGCATGGCGCGCGTCTATCCCAGCGCGGGTTCGGCCTACACTTACGTGGGTCGCGAGATCCATCCGTCATTGGGTTACGTCACCGGCTGGAGCATGACCATGGACTACATGCTCAATCCCTTGATCTGCACCATCTGGTGCTCCAAGGCGATGGCCGATCTGTTGACCGGGACCCGCTACCAGATTCCGTATCCTGGCCTGCTGTGGCCCATCATATTTGCCTGTTTGTTTACCGGGTTGAATCTGCGCGGGGTCAAGACTTCCGCCCGGATCAATCAAACCCTGTGCGCCATTATGGGTGCCGTGATCCTGGCTTTCTTCTGGTACACCATCCGCTACATCTTCCATCTGCCGCAGTATCCCGAGGCCTATTTCCTGCGACCGTTTTACAATCCGGAAACTTTTACCATCAACCGGGTGTTTCACGGTACTTCGGTTGCGGTCCTTACCTACATCGGGTTCGACGGCATTTCGACTTTGTCGGAAGAAGTGGACAATCCCAAGCGGAACATTTTCCTGGCGACCGTCCTGGTCTGCGTGATTACGGGGTTTCTGGCGGCGGCAGAAGTCTATGGCGCGCAACTGCTCAGCTCCCAGTACATGTTCTCCGCCGCGGAAGTGGAGAATGCATTCAGCCACGTGGCGGCGATCGCCGGGGGCCATCTGATGACCAAGGCGATCAGCATTACGCTGCTGATTGCGACCGTGGGCTCCGGCATGGGATCGCAGCTCGGCGCGGCGCGTTTGCTTTATGGCATGGGACGCAGCAACGCCATTCCGAAAAAATTCTTTGGCGCCATCCATCCCCGGACGCGGATTCCGGCCAACAACGTGATCTTCGTGGGCGTGATTGCCCTGCTGGGAGCGTTCCTCATCACCTATGACAACGGCGCGCAGTTGCTCAACTTCGGAGCGTTGATCGCTTTCATGGGCGTTAACCTGGCAGCGCTCACTCACTATTACATTCGGGGCGCGGACCGCTCCATGGGGCAACTGCTTCCGCCGATACTGGGCTTCGCCATTTGCCTGTTCATCTGGATCCACCTGTCAAACCTGGCGCTGATCGCGGGATCCATCTGGATGGTCGCGGGGATCGCCTACGGAGCGTGGAAGACCAGGGGCTTCCAGAGCAACCTGGTGAATTTCGATGTGCCTCCGGAAGAAGAGTGAGGCGTCCGGTGAATTCGCAGGAAATCCTCGAATTTGCGATCGACCTGCGTGGGGACAGCCGCCCTCGGCTGTCCGGCCGAGCAAAGCTCGGCAGCGCTTTACCATCCCCTGCCATTGTGTTTTGGAACGGCTGGCCGAGCTTTGCTCGGCTGGGCGGACGAGGGCGTCCGCCCCTACGTGGTTATTCCAGGTTCCAGCCGCTGACTTCCACCGTCGGCTGGGCCGCTCCCAGTTCCTGGGCTCGATAGCTCGCCGTGACCTCGCGCTTTTCGCCGGGCAGGAGCGAAATATAGTTGTCCTGCCAGATCACGGGAAGAATCTCGTCTCCGCCCTTGCCCTTGTTTACTTTCAAACGCACAAAGAATGCCAGGCTCTTGCTGGGATTTTCCAGGGTGACGCGAGTGATGGCCTCTTCCCCCTTACGCTCGGTATGGTCTGCGACTTTCAGTCTTACCTTGGGAAGTTGAGCCAAAGCGGTGTAATCGGCGTAGGAAGAGGTTGGCGTGGTGTACCAGTTCGATTTCTCCCAATCCAGGGTTTCCGGCTTGGTGGAGAGCCAGTAGAAATTTGAACCTGCCAGTTTGCCGGCAGAATCCTGCAGCCGAAGCACCAGGAAATACGTCGGGCTCAGGCCGTCAATGTCGGGCAGGGTCAGGATTTTGTTGGTGCTGTCGGCGGCGGCATCAAGCGAGACCTCTTTCGAAAACTTCTCGGTCATATCCAGGTTAAGGATCTTGGCCGTAAGCTTCAGTCCCCTGGCATCCACGTACTGGCTGCTGACCAGCCAGACGGAATGGTCGTCATAGCCATACACCGGATGCAGCGACTCCATGGCCCGCTTGGCGCCGAAGTAGCCGCCGCCCGGGGCGCAGGTAGAAATCGTAGAGGTGCCAGATCATCGAGGGCCAGGCATTGTTCAGCATCCACTGGATCACGCCGGTCGAGGTGTACTTGTTGCGGCTGTAGGCCTCGTACATGGCGCGCACGCCTTCGTAAGTCTGCATCTGCGCCTTGACGGCGTAATCCTCCGCGCTGGTGGCTGGACCGAAGCGCGCATTCAAAGCGTCGCTGAAAACGTGGAGATCCTTGAAGGCCCCGCCGCCGGCGTGGTAGTCCCAGACACTGTCAATGGGCCACACGTGGTCCTTGCCTACCATGGCCCGAATGCTTTCAATGGGTGGGACCGCCGGGCCCATGCTGGTTTCGCTGTTGAAGCCGTAAGCCCCGCCGCAGCCGCCCTGGTTGCACTGCTGGGGATGGGTTGAATCGACTTTGTCGGTCTGCCAATAGGAGGGCGCGACGTATTCATACGGCCCTGACATCTTTACACCGCTCTCGCCGGAGAAGCCCGCGAGTTTCGCGGTCGCAGAAGATACGGTCGGATTCGTCCACAACAGTTCTTTCTCCACTTTCAGATAGGTCTGTTCTACGTCGGGCGGAGGCGGGTTGTCACTGCCGTTCAGCCACGCGATCAGGCTGGGGTGGCCGCGCAGGCGGTACATCTGGTCGCGCAACGATTGTTCCGCGATGGCGAAATCCTGCGCCTTCCAGTTTGCCCAATGCTCCCAGTGATCGCAGCAGCACCAGCCGGCGATGAGCAGAATGCCGCGCTCGTCGGCCAGATCGAAGAACTCCTTGGGTTCCAGCTTGCCTTCCAGGCGGATGGTGTTCAATCCCATGTCCTGCACATAGCGGAACTGGTCGCGCAGGCGCTGCGGATCTTCGCGCAGCATCATGTCGGGAGACCAGCCGCCGCCGCGGATCAGGATGTTTTTGCCATTGATGGAAAAGAGGCGCCGGTTGGCTGCGAGCACTTCGGACTTTACCTCGCGAATGCCAAACTTGGTTTCCGCCCGGTCGGAAGTCTTGCCATCGAGATTGAATTCCAGAGCGAGGTTGTAGCGTTCGGGCTTGCCCATCTGCGCCGGCCACCACAGCCGCGGATGGTCGATATTAAGCTGGGGGAACTGCTCGGAGGTGAAGGCCACGTCTTTGGATTCGCCTGGCCCGAGTTCGACGTCCTCGGAGAATTCGACCTTTTCGATCTGGCCTTTGAGCGTTCCCTTGACCGGATGGTTGGACGCGTTCTTCAGCAGGGCCGTGACCGTGAGGTGCGCCTGGTCATTGGCCGGTGAATCGACTTTCGAAACCACGGCAGGATAGCGCACGGCTACAGGCCCGCTCGTGGTGATGTCCACGTCGCGAAACAGGCCCATGTTCTTGTCCGGGGGCGCGGGATTCCAGTCCACGAAAGTGATGGCCAGGTCGGTATCGGTGGGAGAGAAGACTTGCACCGCGAGCACATTCGACTTTCCAATTAGCGCGGCGTCGGTGATGTTGAACTCGTAGGTTCGCCACGCGCCGGCTACGTCGTCAGACTTGGCCAGTTGCTTGCCATTGAGGAAGATGTTGGCACGGTAGTTGATCCCGCCGAAGTTCAGCCAGATACTTTTGCCCTTGAAGCTGGCGGGCAGCACGAATTCCTTGCGATACCACCAGGGGACGATGAAAGGGCTGTCCGGCTGCATGGGGAGGTTGGAGAAATTTGACCCAATGGGATAAGTGACCCCGGGAAAAGTTCGCAGATTGGTGCCGAAAAACGGATCGGGATAGACTTTGTGCTTGACCAGGGCCGCGACCACGGTGGTGGGGACGGATACTTCGTACCAATCCTTGGGACGAAACGCCGGAGTGGAAACGGTCTCGCCCTTCTGGTCCACCTTGCACGAGGACTGCAGGGCCCAGCCGTCGCGAAGCGAGAGGGTCGCGTCGGGACGGGAGTCCTGCGCAACCATCAGACCGGAGAAAGACAGCACCACGATGCACAACAGGCTGCTCTTGTTCATCTTCATCAAGAGATCCTTATTTGCCGAGAAGTTAGTATTCAACGACGCGCTCGAAAACGATTCTAGCTTAACAGCGCCTGGTATTAACACGTTTCAATGGCTGATTTCTTAAAGTGCTCGGTTGTGATGGAGGACGGGCGTCCTCGCCCGTCTTTTTTCCGTCCAGCGGGACGGGCGGGGACGCCCGTCCTCCATCCCGGCGCCATTAGTCTATAATTTACTTTCCGCTTCAAACTTTGGAGTGACGACAAAATGATCCGATTTCTGCAGACCCCGGGCCCGATCAAGAAAATTATTCTGGGCGGATTGTTGACGATTATTTGCGCCGCCATGGCAATCACACTGATTCCGGGCGGCATTGGCGACAGCATCGGCCTCGGCGGTCCAGGACAGGGCGTCGTGGCCAAAGTGGCCGGCGAGCCGGTGTTCACCCTCGAGGTACAACGCGAAGCCCGGCAGATGCTGCGCCAGCAGTTCCCCCGCGGGGGCGAGCAGACCGCCATGTTGCTGCCCTACTTTGCCGAGCGCGCCGCCCAGAACCTGATCAGCCGCAGGGCCCTGGTTGCCGAAGCCGAACGACTGGGCTTGCGGGTCACCGATGAAGAGCTGCGCGACGAATTGCAGCACGGGCGCTATTCAGCCACCTTCTTTCCGGGCGGGAAATTTGTGGGCCAGCAGCAGTACGAGAACATTCTGCAAAACGCTGACCTGAGCGTTCCCCAGTTCGAGCAGGGCGCGAAGGACGATATCCTGCTAGGCAAGCTGCGCAACCTGATCGCGGGCAGCGCTCTGGTCACGGACAGCGATGTCCGCCGGGAGTTTGAGAAGCAAAATACCAAGGTCAAGTTCGAGTACGCCGTACTCCGCAAAGATGATCTGGCAAAACAGATCAAGCCCACGGAAGCCGAGCTCAAGGCCTTCTACGAGCGCAACAAAGCCACCTACAACAATTCGATCCCGGAGAAGCGCAAAGTCCAGTATGTGGTCCTCGACACGGCTAAGATCGAAGCCGGAGTCAGCGTGTCTCGCGAAGATCTGCAGGCCTACTACGATCAACATCGCGACGAGTACCGGGTGCCCGAGCAAGTCAATGTAAGCCATATCCTGATCAAGACTCCTCTGCCCGGCCCGGATGGAAAAGTTGACCCCAAAGGGGTCGAAGAGGCGCGCAAGAAGGCGGAAGACGTCCTGAAGCAGCTAAAGGCGGGAGCTAACTTTTCCGACCTGGCGAAGAAGTATTCGGAAGATCCGGGCAGCGGCAAGAACGGCGGCTCCCTGGGCTGGATTGGCCGGGGTCGCACCGTGCCGGAATTCGAACAGACCGCATTCTCCCTGGCCAAGGGCGCGACCAGCGGCCTGGTGCAGAGCAGCTACGGCTTCCACATCATCCGTCTCGACGACAAGCAGGCGGCCCATGTGAAGCCGCTGGATGAGGTCAAGGACCAGATCGAGGAGGCCATCAAGCAGCAGAAATCCGCCCAGGCCGCTACCAACCAGGTAAATGCGTTGCTGGCGCAGGCGCGCAGCGCGGGCCTGGAAAAGGCGGCCGCGGCCAAGGGCCTGAACCTTATCAACACCGACTTTGTCAGCCGTACCGACAGTTTGCCGGGCATTGGCAGCTCACCGCAGTTCATGAGCGCGGTGTTTGGCCAGGCCGAGAAGGCCCCGCCCGACCAGGTGCAGACGGCGCAGGGCTACGCCGTGTTCCAGGTCGTGGCCATCAAGCTGGCAGCCACTCCGACATTTGAGGAGATCCGCAGTCGCGTCGAAGACGAATTCAGGAACGAGCGTGTCGCTGCCTTGCTCAACCAGAAAACCCAAGAACTGGCTGATCGCGCCAAAGCCGAACATGACTTGAAGAAAGCGGCCAAAGAGGCTGGAGCGATTATCAAGACCAGTGACTTCGTGCTGCCGGACGGCCAGGTGCCGGACATCGGTTCCATGTCGGGCGGCGCCTCGGTGGCATTCAGCCTGAAGCCCAGCGAGATCAGCGGTCCCATCAGCAACGGCACTACCGGTGTGGTCTTGTCGGTTCTCGACCGCCAGGAACCGACCGCCCAGGATTTCGAGGCCAAGAAAGACCAGGTCCGCGATGCGTTGATCCAGAACAAGCAGCAGGAAATGTTTGGCTTGTTCCTCACCAATCTGCGGGCCCAGATGGAAAAATCGGGCAAGATCCAGATCAATGCCGACGAGATGAAGAGCCTGACCCGCGCCCAGGGCGGGGAACAGGGAGAGTAAAGCGCGGGCACCCACCGCTTCCACGATTGCTGGTAGCATCGGGAGAGTTCAGATGACGTCATTCCCCCGCGCCACCGGTATCCTGCTGCACCCCACATCTTTCCCGGCGCGCGGCGGGATTGGCGATTTCGGTCCGGCCGGCTACGAGTTTGTCGACTTTCTTGCCTCCGCGCGGCAAGGTCTATGGCAGGTGCTGCCACTGGGACCGCCCGCCACCGGGAACTCTCCCTACTCTTCGACTTCCGCATTTGCCGGCAATCCCTTGCTGATCAGCCTGGAGCGCCTGGCCGAGCGCGGTTGGCTTGGTTCGTCGGAAGTGGCCGGCCTTCCGCACGAAGCTGGCGCCATCGACTACGAAGAGGTTTTTCAGCACAAATCACCTTTGCTTGAGGAAGCTGCCCGGACCTTCCTGAAGAACGCCCGGGGCAGTGCCCGCACCCGCTTTGAGCGCTTTTGTGATGGAAATGCCTGGTGGCTGGAAGACTTTGTACTGTTCGACGCCCTGCGCGAACGCAACGATAGGCGATGCTGGAAGGAGTGGCCGCGCCCCCTGGCCCGCCGAGAGGCTGCAGCCTTGGCCACGGTCCGCGAAGATCTGACCGCTGAGATGGACCTTCGCTGCGCGATTCAGTTCTTCTTCTTCGAACAGTGGCGTGCCTTGCGGCGTTACTGCGCCCAACGCTCCATCCGGGTAGTGGGCGACATCGCTATTTTTGTGGCCTATGACAGCGCTGACGTGTGGGCGCACAGCGATCTTTTTCGCCTAAAGGATGATCTCGAACCAGAGGCGGTTTCGGGCGTCCCACCTGACGCCTTCAGCGCCACCGGCCAGCGCTGGGGCACTCCTCTCTATGACTGGGATGCGATCCGGGCGCGTGGATATGACTGGTGGATCGACCGCCTGCGCTGGGGCACACAGACTTGCGACTACATCCGTCTCGATCACTTCCGCGGATTCGATCAGTTCTGGGAGATCCCCGCCAACGATCCTACCGCCGTAAATGGCCGCTGGGTGGACGGTCCCAAGGACGAGCTCTTCAACAAGCTTCGTGATGCGCTGGGCGGGCTGCCTTTTTTCGCCGAAGACCTGGGCCACATCACGCCCGCAGTGTACGCGCTGCGCGAGCGTCACCAGATTCCGGGGATGTCCGTACTGCAGTTTGGTTTCGCGGACGCTGGCGCCCATGTGTATCTGCCGCATCGCCTCACCTCCGATCGCGTCGTCTATACCGGCACGCACGACAACGACACCACACAGGGCTGGTGGAAGTCGGGCGTGTCGGAGAACGAGCGGCGAGCGATTGAATCGTATGTCGGACCTTGCGAAGACGGCATTCACTGGGCTTTCATCCGTCTGGCACAGGAGTCAGTCGCGAACCTGGCCGTGGTCCCGCTGCAAGATGTGCTGGGACTGGGCAGCGAAGCCCGGCTCAATACTCCCAGCGTCTCCGAGGGGAATTTCCGCTGGCGTTATCAGGCCGGCTCGTTGACCCGCGTGCTGGCGGAAAAGCTGGCAGCCCTCGCTGAAGTGACTGACCGTGTGCCACCGCCCATGCCCGTACCGCAAGATGAAGACTTCGCGGCGTAAAATCGCCCGATGCAGGTTTAAGGTATTCTTTCCAAGCTGAGGACTGGGAACTTGAAACTGAGAGCTGAGATCCCCTACTCATGAAGCACGAGGGCGGGGCCAGCAACCAGAAGCGACTTTCATGATCAAAGCGGTCCGAGGAACGCGCGACCTTCTGCCGCCGGAAACGGCGTTGTGGAACTTTGTCGAGGCCGCGGTGCGCGACGTCTTCCGCGCTTACAACTTCCACGAAATACGCACGCCGATTTTTGAATCGACTGAACTCTTTGCCCGCGGAGTGGGCGAGGAAACCGATGTGGTCGCGAAGGAGATGTACACCTGGGAGGACCGCGGGCGGGCCCAGAGCGACAAAGGCCAGTCACTGACTCTCCGCCCCGAAAACACTGCCAGCGTGGTGCGCGCGTACATCGAACACAAACTCTGGGATCGCGGGCTGAACAAGCTTTACTACATCGGGCCGCAGTTTCGGCGAGAGCGGCCGCAGAAAGGACGCTATCGGCAGTTTTATCAGATCGGGGCGGAGGTCATCGGGCCGGCCAGCGCGGGCAGCGAGTCTCCGGCGCGCGATGCCGAAGTGCTCGAGCTGTTGGCCACGCTGCTCGACCGGCTTGGCATCCGGGACTGGATATTGCAACTAAATTCAGTGGGATGCGCAAATGACCGCGTGGCCTACAACGAGGCTCTACGCAAAGCCCTGGAGCCAGTCGTGGGCGGCATGTGCGAGGATTGCAAGCGCCGGGCTGTTACCAATCCCTTGCGCGTGTTCGATTGCAAAGTTTCCGAAGACCAGCCCATCATCGAAAAGCTGCCGCGTATCAGCGCGTTTCTCGATGAGGCCTGCCGCAAGCACTTCGAACAGGTGAAGAGTATTCTGAATGCCGTCGGGGTCGAGTTTCAGGAAAATGACCGGTTAGTGCGCGGGCTCGACTACTACACTCGCACCGCGTTTGAATTCACGCACGGCGCTCTGGGCGCGCAGAACGCAATCCTTGGCGGCGGGCGCTACGATGGGCTTTCAGAGTCGCTCGGCGGCCCCAGCGCTCCCGGAATCGGTTTTGCGATTGGCGAAGACCGGCTGGTGCTGGCGTTGCAGGAATCGGCCGAGGCGGTGCAGTATAAGCCGGATGTTTACATCGCGCCTCTGGGTGGTGGCATGGACCGCGAGGCGGCGCGCCTGGCGCGCGAGCTGCGCCGTCACGACCTGGTGGTTGAATTGGGGGACGAGAATTTCCGGCTGAAAAAATCGTTCGAGACCGCCGACAAGCTGGGTGTGCGTTTTGCCCTGATCGTGGGCGAAAATGAAATCAAGGCTGATTCCTTCGCCCTCAAGAATCTGGAAACCGGCGAGCAGGTTTCGGTCCCGCGCGCCGCTCTGGCGGCCAGGATCCAGGCGAAGTAGCGGAACACTTGCTAAAGGGAGGACTAATGAGAAACCCAGGTTTGAGAAACTCAGGTTTGATTGCCGGTCTGCTCTGCTTTTCTTTCTCGCTGGCTGGATTTGCGCAGGGCCCGGCGAGTGCGCCCAAGCCCCTCAGCCCGCTGGAGCAGACTCTGATCGCAAACACCAACGCGGTCCCCGAAGCGCAAAAGAGCAGAAACGTGGATTTCCTGAAACGAGTGTTGACCGACGATTTTGTCTTCGTGGGCAGTGAAGGCAAGCTGCATGACAAGCAGGAAATTGTGGGGAGCGCGAGCGAGGGCGAGTTGCAGGATTATTACACCTACAATCTGCGGGTTTTGCCGGTCAACGATGAGGTGGCCGTGGTCACTTACGACTGCATCATTCATATGCCGGAAGGCGATGCCCCCGGTATGGCGCCGCGCTATCAGCACATCTCCGATCTCTGGATGAAGCAGAATGACCAGTGGCGGCTCAGGTTCCAGCAGGCCACCGCGGCACGGCCGATTGACTGAGCAACAACCCGAGGGATAGGTCTCCGTTAGCCCCGCACGAGCGGGACGCTCGCGCCTACATTTATAATCTTTCATTCGGCTTACAACTCCATTCTTCACTGAAGGGCACAACTTGCTCGATTTTCTTGGCGATCTACGGCGTACCCATATGTGCGGCGCTTTGCGTCCGGTTGATTCCGGCAAAAAAGCAGTACTCATGGGCTGGGTCAACCGGCGGCGCGATCTGGGCAACCTGATCTTTATTGATATTCGCGACCGCAGCGGCGTCACCCAGGTGGTGTTCAACAAGGAGCGCGATCCCGCCATCCACCAGAAAGCGGAGGCCCTGCGCAACGAGTACGTCATCGCCGTAGTAGGCACGGCCAAGCAGCGCGTGCCCGATACGGTGAACAAGAACATCGCCACCGGCGAGGTGGAACTGATCGCGGAAGAACTGCGCATCCTCAACGAATCGAAACAGCCGCCCTTCCTGCCCAGCGAGACCGTTTTGCCCAATGAGGAAATGCGCCTTAAGTATCGCTACATCGATCTGCGCCGCGACGCCATGCAGTGCAACATTGAGTTGCGGCATAAAGTTGCGCTGGCCATTCGCGACTATCTTTCTGCGCAGGGATTTTTCGAGATCGAAACCCCGTTCATGACCCGCTCGACGCCGGAGGGCGCTCGCGATTACCTGGTACCCAGCCGGGTGCAGCCGGGGAGTTTCTATGCGCTGCCGCAGTCGCCGCAGATGTTCAAGCAGATTCTGATGATTTCGGGCTTCGACAAGTATTTTCAGATCGTGCGCTGCTTTCGCGACGAGGACCTGCGTGCTGACCGCCAGCCGGAGTTTACCCAGATCGATCTGGAGATGTCGTATCCCCAGCCGGAGCGGGTTTGGGAGGTGGTCGAAGGCTTTCTCACCGCCGCGTTCAAAGCTGCCGGACACGAAATCAAGACGCCGTTCCCGCGCATGAGTTATGACCAGGCCATGCGCCTTTACGGCAGCGACAAGCCGGACCTGCGGTTGCCGGCGATGACGGACGTGCGTTCCGCGTTCACGCCCGAGGAGGTGGAGAAATTCGCGGCGGCGTTCAAGGTCAGCCTGGATTTTACTTCGCTGCTGATTCGAATTCCGAAGGCGGGAGAAATTTCCGGGACCGAACGGCGAACCATCGGAACCTACGGGGCCTTCGCGCATGCGCAGGGGACGTCCTACGTCAGTTTGATGAGCGACCCCAACCGCTTTGCCCGGGACTATCCCAATTCTCTCGAACCGGTTCTTAAGGCCGCAGGGGTAGAGGCGGGAGATTTGTGGGTGCTGGCGGTGCGCAAGGCGGAGTCGAAGCAGAGCGTCAACCAGTTCTATCAGACCTGCGGACAACTCCGGCTTGATCTTGCGCAGAAGTTCGCAGCCAAGCATGGGGCTTTTGCCAAGACCGGCGATCCTGCAAAAGATTATCGATTCTTATGGGTCACCGACTTCCCCATGTTCGAGTGGGACCGCGAGTCGGGTCGATGGAACGCAGCCCATCATCCCTTCACCTCGCTGCATGACGAGGACATGGCCAAGCTCGAGACCAGCTATGACACGACGGGCGATCCCAAGTCTGCTTTGGGAGAGATCCGGGCGCTGGCCTATGACGTTGTGTTGAACGGCACCGAATTGGGTTCGGGTTCAATCCGTATTCATCGCCAGGACATTCAGAGCAAGATATTCCGGGCGTTGGGGATGACCGAAGAAGAGGCGCGCTCGCGCTTCGGATTCTTTCTGGAGGCGCTGGAATATGGCACGCCGCCGCACGGCGGCATCGCGCTCGGACTGGATCGCATCGTGATGATTCTGGCCGGCGCGGATAGCCTGCGCGAAGTGATCCCTTTCCCCAAGACGGCCCGGGCGGTCGATCTGATGGTGGATGCCCCCACTCCGGTCAGCGAAGCGCAGTTGAAGGAGTTGGGAATACAGGTGAAGAAGTAGAAGTACTCAGGCTGGAGCTGCGGGTTTTATCCGCGCTTGATGATGAACACGGTCTTGTCGTCGATGCGGTCATTTTCGTCCTGCTCTTGCAGATACTGATCCTGTTTGACCGCGTATTCCAGGATCGCGTTACAGATTCCCCTCGCCGGTTCACCTTTGTGGGCGCGGATCACCTGTTCAATCTGTCGCCGCTCCTCCTCGTCGCTGCCGTCATAGACCCCGTCGGTGTAGAGAAAGAGCGTGTCTCCCGGGCTCATGAGCGTGATTTCCGCGACGTCCGAGGAGTTTATCTGCCGGGGCCTGAGTGCCATCGACCGGTATTTGTTCCGGTCAGGATGGTCTTCGGGAATCTCCAGTCCGAGCGCCAGGAATTGCGCCATGCGGGCATTGTCAATCTCCATGAATTTTTCGTATTCGGCGGAAAACACCAGCGGTGGAGGGTGTCCGAAATTGACAAAGCGAAAATGCCCGCTGGGGCGTATCTCACCGTACAGCATGGTGGCGATTTCGCGCGGGTTTTCATTCGGATCGCGTCCCAGAGCGTTGCGGGCGGTTACGGACTGCGCCAGCCTGAGGTTAATCTTCTCAAAGAACCCCGGGGTGGTTTTGCCGCTGTGGTCGAGCTCCGAAAGCATGAAGGCATGGAACGTGTCATGCACGGTGGAAGCGATCTTGGCCGAGATGATTCCGTGCCCTTGCGCATCCACAAGCAGAACTCCCGCCGTGGTGTAGAGTTCCTGCAAATCTTCGGAGATCCTCACCTGCTCGGAACTCTTCGCCCGGCGGTATTCGGCTGCGACTGAAGGTTTGTAGCCCGGGCGGGACTTGAGCCACTGTACATGGGAATCTACCGTGTTTCGTGGTGTCTGGCCTTCCGGCAGCGGCTCCAGATATTCGTGCGACAACCTGATCGCACGCGCGATACGCGCATCGATGTTGTAACGCTGCTGAAAATTGATGTACTCAAAGATATCGCCGCCCACGGTGCTGGCAGGAATCGAGTTGCCATACATATCGATTCCGGCCAGATGCGGAATCGCACCCTCGACCGGCATCAGTCTCTTGCGAAGGTACTCGTCGATGCTGGGTTCTACGTGCCGCGTCGCCATAGGCCAATCCGCGCTGCTGCCGTCATCACCCTGGATTTCAGGAGCGGGCAATCATAAGCACTGGAATTATACGAATACCGGGCAGCTCGAGCGAATCAAAAGGCAATTCGGTAGTGGCTCAATTCGACACCGTCCCTTTCCAGCGGCTTCACCCTGAGGGAGTTCAGTCCCGAAGGATCCGGCGGGCATCGGCAGCAACGCAGGGGCAAAGGGTGTATCGAGTTCACGCCAGATCCTTCACGGCCTGAAGGCCGTCCAGGATGACGCCTCCGGGTAAGGATAAATTCAAAACGGAACCACTACCGGCAATTCCTCATCTGGGATTGATGGCATATTCTCGGGCCCGACGTTCCCGCTCGTCCTCGCCAGCCGGAATTGGCGGCGGTTCCCCGATGGGCGTTAACCGCACTCTTTGTTCCGTTGTGAGCAATTGTGGACAGCATGACGGGAGGCCCCTCCCTTACAAGCAGAGTATGGCTGCCAACGGCACGCTACTGTGCATTCACCGTGATCCACGCCAACTGAGCCCGTTAAGAGGCGACGGATACGAGCTGATCACCGCCACCAATGGAAGCGATGGTTTGCGGGTCCTGATGCTGAACCCGGTGGATGCGGTGGTCATCGAGTATTACCTGGGCCTGCTTGACGGCGCGGTTGTGGCGGATGAAATCAAGCAGGTGAAACCGCAGTTGCCCATCGTCATGGTGGCTGACCACCTGGAATTACCCGTGGACAGCCTGAAGTCGGTGGATGCGCTGGTAGCCAAGTCCGACGGGCTCTACTACCTGTCGGAGACCATCCAATCCGTGTTGCAAATCAGGCGATCTCCGCAACCCGACGCAAGCGTCACGAGTCGAACCAGATCAGATCCACGCGATACGTCCCGGCGCGGAAAGTCCAGGCAATCGGAAGCCGGCTCATTCTCGGAAGAACTCTGGAAAGACATCCGGAACGGGATTGTCCGCTTTTGACGGTCATTTGCTGATTTCCCGCAGCTTGTATCTCTGCAGCTTCCCGGTGGCGGTCTTGGGCAGTTCATCGACAAATTCCACCCAGCGCGGGCGCTTGAAGACAGGCAGGCCCTTGACTACGAATTCCTGCAGTTCGCGCGCGAGCTCGGGCGTACCCGGTCTCCCACTTTTCAAAACCACGTAGGCGGCAGGTTTCGGCAACTGGTCGTGATCTTCACGGCCAACTACTGCGGCTTCCTGAACGGCGGGATGTTCGATCAGCACGCCCTCGATCTCGATGGGGCTGATCCACACCCCGCTGCATTTCAGCATGTCGTCGGAGCGTCCGGCGTACCAGAAATACCCGTCGGCGTCTTGGTAATACTTGTCTCCCGTGTGGATCCAGTGGCCTTCGATGGTGCTCTTCGACTTCTCGTGTTGGTTCCAGTAGTGGGAGCAGGTGGAGTCGGATTTGATCAGCAGGTTGCCGATCTCATCCGGCTTCGCTGCTTCGTTGTTTTCGTCCACAATCCTTGCGTCATAGCCTGGGATGATCTGGCCGCTGGAGCCGGGGCGGACCGCGCCCGGTCGGTTGGCGATAAACATGTGCAGGACTTCGGTGGAGCCGATGGCGTCGAGGATTTCCACGCCGAAGCGTTCTTTGAAGCGATGGAAGAGGGCGGCGGGCAGGGCCTCGCCGGCGGAGACGCCGTAACGTACTGAAGAAAGGTCAAAGTCGGGCGCGCTTGACGCGCCTGGACAGCCGGGGGCGGCTGTCCCCACGTGGTCTTTCTTGTGGGCCAGCAGTGCCGCGTAGTTGGACGGGACCGAGAAAAATAGGGTTGGGCGGTGACGCTCGATGATCTCGAAAACCTGCTGGGGCTTGGGCGGTCCCGGCCACAGGATGCTGGTAGCGCCAACCGCCAGCGGAAAATAGAGCGCATTGCCCAGACCGTAAGCGAAGAAGAGCTTGGCCACGCTGAAGCAGCGATCATTTTCGCTCATGCCGAGAATGCCTCTGGCATAGCGTTCGACGCAGACTACCATGTCATGCTGCAGGTGGACGCAGGCCTTGGGAAACCCGGTCGAACCCGACGAATAGAGCCAGAAAGCGGCATCATCCTTGCTGGTGGGCTCGGCTTCAAGTTGCGACGAACCCTGCTCGATCAGCTCGGAGAAACGATGCGTGTGTTTTGCAACCGGGTTGTTTGGCGCCACGCCCACGACGATGACGTGTTCGAGATAACGCAGCTTCTCCCATTCTTGTATCTGGGGATAGAGCGCTTCGCTGACCACCGCCACCCGCGCCCGCGAATTGTTCAGGATGTAGTGATAGTCCGATGTCTTGAGCAGAGTGTTGACCGGAACGGGGACCGCCCCGATCTTGATCGCTCCAAAGAAGCTGATGGCGAACTCGGGCGTGTCGAGCAGAAGCAGGAGGACGCGTTCCTCGATCCGCACCCCAAGCTGGCGCAGGGCGTTTCCGAAGCGGTTTACGTTCTCCCCAAGCTGACGGTAGCTGACGCGGACCTCGCCCGCTTCAATGGCAATTTTTTCTCCCCGGCCTTCGGGAACATGGCGGTCGATGAAGTAAGTGGCGGCGTTGAACTGGTCGGGAAGCAGAATGGGCGCGCCGGGAATCATTTTCCCCAGCTCATTTGGAAGTGGCGCGTTTGCGGAAGCTGCGCAGGATAATGACCCCGCTGACGCCGAAGCTGGCCACCGCTCCCAGGGCCAGCGCCTCTGTCACCTGTGAATTGACGTGGAACAGGTCCACAAAGAACGCCGCCAGGGCGAAAAGGATACCCATGACATTCAACCAGGCAGGCGAACTGGAGGATTGCGCCTGTTCCTTATTCTGCAAGCGGAGCTGCAGCAGGACGGCCGCCAATCCGACGGCGCCCATCACCACCACCGCCAGCGGGCTGAAGAACGCGCCCCGGTTGGTGAACAGCACGACCAGGGCCAGCGCCCCGCAGAGCAGTCCGGAGGCGATCACAGTCCAACGGCGCGAACTGTAGCCGAGCTTTTTCATTTCATCTCGGGAAAGCCCATTGTAGACAGAGTTTTGCTCAATGCAAAACCGATGCACCAGCACCGTTACATCGGAATGAGCTACAATCGGCGGTGAATGCGCCGGTGAATTGGCCGGGTGTCCGTCTTTTGTTCTTTCAGGCCGTCCGAGATCGGTCCTTTATCGATAAAGTGGGAGGCACTCTGCTATCGTCCGTGCGGGGCGGCACTTCGACGCACGCCATTGTGAGAATCCGCAACTAGAGGAGGGAAATCATGGCAACTGTACTATCCAACGTTCAAATGGACGACAAAGTCACAACTTATATCTCCAAAAACCGCAAGATGCTGATTAACGGACAGTGGGTCGAAGCCGCTTCCGGCAAGACCTTCCCCACCTACAATCCGGCCACGGGCGAGGTGCTGGCTCGCATCGCCGAGGGAGATCGTGAGGACATCGACCGTGCGGTCAAGGCAGCTCGCGCCGCCTTCGAAACCGGCCCCTGGTCAAAGATGACGCCCTCCGAGCGCGGGCGCCTGATCTGGAAACTGGGAGATTTGCTGGAGCAGAACCTGGAGGAATTTGCCGAACTGGAAATGCTGGACAATGGCAAGCCTCTGAAAGTAGCGCGGGTGGCGGACGTGCCGCTGGCCGTGGACCTGTTCCGCTACATGGCAGGTTGGGCGACCAAGATTGAAGGCAACACCATCCCGATTTCCGCCGGAACGAAATTCCTGGCTTACACCTTGCGCCAGCCGGTGGGAGTGGTCGGCCAGATCATCCCATGGAATTTCCCTCTGCTGATGGCGGCCTGGAAGCTGGGACCGGCTTTGGCTACGGGATGCTGCGTAGTGATCAAACCGGCGGAGCAGACACCGCTTTCGTGCCTGCGCCTGGGCGAGTTGGTTCAGGAAGCAGGGATTCCCGACGGAGTAGTGAACATCGTCCCGGGCTATGGCGAAACCGCAGGCGCTGCCCTGGCGGCGCATCCGGATGTGGACAAGATCGCCTTCACCGGCTCCACGGAGGTAGGCAAGCTTATTCTTCAGGCGGCCGCGGGCAATCTGAAGAAAGTGTCGCTGGAGTTGGGCGGCAAATCTCCCAACGTCGTTTTCAATGACGGAGACTTGAAGACGGCGATCTCAGGCTCGGCCAGTGCCATCTTCTTTAACCATGGCCAATGTTGCTGCGCCGGCTCCCGGCTGTATGTAGAGAAGAGCATCTTCGACGAAGTGGTCGAAGGCGTGTCGGCAAAGGCAAAAAAGATCAAAGTCGGCCCGGGTTGGGAGGAGTCGAGCGATATGGGGCCTCTGGTTTCGGAGGAACAACTCAACCGGGTTTGCGGCTTCCTCGAATCGGGACGTTCCGAGGGCGCCAAGGCCGTGGTAGGCGGAGGTCGGCATGGTGACAAAGGATACTTTGTCGAACCCACGGTGCTGGTCGACACCAACGAAAATATGAAAGTCGTGCGCGAGGAGATCTTCGGTCCGGTCGTTTCCGCAATCCCATTCACCGACTACGATGACGTCCTCAAACAAGCCAACAACACCGTGTACGGGCTGGCGGCAGGCATCTGGACGCGCGATATCGGCAAGGCACATCGCCTGGCTTCGCAACTGCGCGCCGGCACGGTATGGGTCAACTGCTACAACGTGTTCGACGCAGCGCTCCCATTTGGCGGCTACAAGCAATCGGGTTGGGGCCGCGAAATGGGGCACGATGTGCTGGAGCTTTACACAGAGGTAAAGTCGGTGTGCGCCGCGCTGTAGTCTTAGTAGAACAAGATGTCCCACAGAAGGGAAGCTTCGGCTTCCCTTTTTTTCTAAGCAAACCACGTGGGGACAGCCGCCCTCGGCTGTCCGGTCGAGCGAAGCTCGACTCGCTTCCTAAGAGACAAGCCTGGCGGAGCTTCGCTCCGCGAGACAGCCGAGGGCGGCTGTCCCCACGTGGTTTGTTTAGGTGACCTTATCCAGGTTCCCGCGTCTATTCCAAATGAAACTGGCTCGCCGTTCTTTGCTCGCCACGATCCTGCTCTGCCTCACTGCTCTCAGCCAGGACGCTGCTATGTTTCGCGGGAACCTGGCCCACACCGGCGTCTATAACGCGTCCGGCGTCCCGAAGTTCAGCCAGGTCAAATGGAAGTTTCACACTGACGGCCAGGTGATTTCGTCGCCCGCGGTGGCAGGCGGCATGGTCTTCGTGGGGAGTACGGACGGGAACCTGTACGCCGTTGATCTCGCATCCGGCACCCAAAAATGGAAGCTCTTCACCGGAGTGCGTGTAACATCGTCGCCCGCGGTCGAGAACGGAGTGGTTTACTTCGGAAGCTATAGCGGCAGGTTTTACGCGGTCGATGCCGCCAGCGGAAAACTGAAATGGAAATTTCAGACCGAGGGTGAAAGGCGGTTCGCAGGCAAGCACCTGCACGGATCTGAACCGGCCGCGGAAACCATGCCCGACCCCTTCGATTTTTACTTATCGTCGCCCGCGTTGTGGAACGGGGCTGTGTATTTCGGAAGCGGCGACGGCAACATCTATGCGCTGGATGCAGCAACGGGAACGCTGAAGTGGAAATTTCACACCGGCGATGTGGTCCACGCGTCTCCTGCGATCTCCGACGGGACCTTGTTCATCGGCAGTTGGGACAGCTACTTCTACGCCCTCGATGCCGCCAGTGGAAAAGAGAAATGGCGCTTCAAGACCGGCGAAGACCACGACATCTATAACCAGGTCGGCATTCAATCCTCCGCGGCCGTCATGGACGGCATCGTGTACTTTGGCTGCCGCGATTCGAACCTGTACGCCCTCGACGCCCACACCGGCGACAAGAAATGGGCCTTCAACAACAAAGGCTCATGGGTCATCGGCTCGCCGGCCGTGCGGGATGGCAAGGTGTACTTTGGCACGTCAGACACAGCCACGGTCTATGCCCTGGATGCCAAAACAGGTACGCCGATTTTCTCCCTCAACTTCAATCATTGGCCGCTGTTTTCCTCGCCGGCCCTCGCCGGCGGCATGCTCTACATCGGATCACACCAGGGGAAGCTCATCGCAATAGATCTCGCCAGCCAGAAAACCGCGTGGACATTTGAGACTGACGCTTCGCGACAGAATGGCCCAGCGCTCACCAAGCCGGACGGAACGCCCAAGTACGAAGCCGCATTCGCCGACAATTTCTATGACAGCATGGTGATCGGCGTCCAGAAGATGCTGAGTGTGGGCACGATCATGTCGTCGCCAGTGGTCGTGAACGACGTGATCTACGTGGGCAGCACGGATGGCTACCTGTACGCGTTGATGTAAGTCCTGTCCCTGATCCTAATGTTCGAGGGTGCCCCGTCCAAGCTCCGCTTGGGCGGGGATTCTTCTGCGGATGTTGCAATTCACCGTCGGAGGAAATCCCCGCGCTCCCGGGTGGAAGAGAGCGTTCTCTTTTGTCTCCAGACGAAATCCCCGCCCAAGCGGAGCTTGGACGGGGCACCCTCGAGTGTATATCCACGGGAAAGGCGGTGCTTTATAGTGGGCGAATCGATTCATGAAAAACCTGGGGCTCATCCTGCTTGTGTTTCTGATTGGCTGCTCCGCCAAGAAGAAGACGGTCGCGCCGGCTCAGCCGCCGCCACCGCCTCCAGTGCGCAGCCAGATGCCGCCGCCCACCGCGGAGGTGATTGAGCACTGCGTGGTGACCAAGCGGGAAAACGCCAACACAGTATCGTGCCGCTGCGTGCCCGTGACCACGCGCATCGACTCCAAGACCGGGCACACCGTCATCGTTTGCAAGAAGATGCCCGAGACCCGGTGACCACCGCCCCCTGAGTCCTGCATCCGTCAAGCGCCGAAGCCAGCCACCCATTCCGCCTGGCGCGGCCCCCCGTGACTGAGTGCGTACAGCACCAGTTCCACCCGGCTCGATATACCCAGCTTGTCGAAGATGCGGAACAGATACTTCTTGATGGTGTGCTCGCTGAGGCAGAGTTCACGTGCCACCTCGCGGTTGCTCAGACCGTCCGCGACCAGGGCCACCATCTGCTCTTCGCGAGGGGTCAGCAAACGGATCCCCCGCGCATTGACCATGTGCAGCGAAGGCACCTGACTCAGGGCCTCGACCAGGTATTGCATCTGTTCGCTGTTGGCCCACACCTGCCCCTGATGCACGCTCTGGATGCATTTGCAGAGCAGTCGAAAAGGGTATTGGGAAAAACAAAACAGGCCGCGGGCGCCGGAGCGAAACGCGTTGACCACGACCTCGCGATCATAGCTGTCGAGCAGAATGATTTTTGCGACCTCGGGATGGGCCAGGTGCATCCGGCGGATGACCGTCATGTCCGGCCAGCCATCCCGGGGGCTGTCCGCATTGAGCACGGCGACCTGTACCGGCAGGGAGTCGATCGCATGCAGGATCACGTCGGGATCAAGAACGCATGAAGTGACCTGAAGCTCGGGACGGCGACGAAGGGCGCTGACCAGAAGCTGGCATTGCATCTGATTAGAGTCGGCGACCAGCACTCCAATCGAAGTCGAACTTCCAACGGATATAGGTGTCACAAATCCTTTCGGCGCGCAGTCTGTGTCCTCCGATCCAATCCCGTGCTTACCAAATTGCTGCCAGCCTACAGGATTGACCGGGGACGCTTCTGTGACATGTCAACATCGCAAATGGTCATATGACCTGTGGGAAAGCCGGAGCGAAGTTGGTCGGGAGATGTGTGGCGCCCGCGTACCGGTCTCTAACCCTATGTATTTAATATAGATAGCTGACGGTCTTAGATTTTGACCTGGCCTCGATTAACGGGGCGGGGTTTGCCACTCTACTTTCGTGGGTACCACCAAGGTAGACGAGAGGAATTGAACCAGGGGTTGGTAGCGCCGCCGTCCCGGCGGCTGTCGTGAGGGCGTCCCGCCCTCACACCGCCGAGGGCGAGACGCCCTCGGGACAGCCGGCAAGATGCCGGCGCTACATCATTGGGCGCATCGCCGTTACATGCCTACCTTTGTGGACAATACTTCCCATGTCTTGCCGCTTTTTGTCCACCGGCATAACTTGCAAATACCAAAGTTGCCGCGCCCGAGGCGGTGGCAGCGTAGCAGGGAAAGATAAAGATGAAACGAGTTCCGATCTGTACGGTGGTTGTGCTGGCTGGTTTCGCCGTGCAGGCAGGTTCGATGGCCGCCGTGGCTCAGGAGCAGACGAAAGTGACAAGCACCAGCCGAGGGGCGGCGGAGGCCACGAAATCCGGAATTGCGGACGGTGCATCGAGTCCAGACGAGATGGGGAACCGCCGTCCGCCCTACCGGATACGAAAAAGCGACGTGATTGAGATCAAGTTCAATTTCGTCTCCGAATTCGACCAGACCCTCAGTGTGCAGCCGGATGGCTTCATCGCCCTTCGGGACACGGATGAGCTGTATGCGGAGGGCCTTACCGTCGCCGAATTGCGCAGCGCGGTCCACCAGGCCTATCTCACGACGCTGCACGATCCGGAAGTCACAATCACGCTTAAGGACTTCGAGAAGCCCTATTTCATCGCCACCGGAGCCGTGGCTCATCCGGGAAAGTACGAATTGCGCGGCGACGCTACGGTAACCGAAGGCGTGGCCCTGGCCGGTGGATTCACCGAGCAGGCCAAACACTCCCAGGTGGTGCTGTTCCGGAGGATCTCCGGGGAACAGACCGAGGCCCGAGTGCTTAACATAAAACAGATGCTGAAGGCGCGTAACCTGGCTGAGGATTTCCATCTGCGGGCGGGAGATTTGCTATACGTCCCGCAGAACCTGATTTCGAAGATCCGGCGCTACTTGCCGACTTCCAGTCTCAGCACATACGTAAATCCAACCCAATTTTAAAGAAGAGGCGCGGAAAGCAACACTTCTCGAAGATCGATTGCAACAAGCCTCTCGGGCTTACCGTGCCCTCAAGCGGACTCAGCCGCTGCCCGATACCAACAACCTGTAGATAGCAGGCCACCGGGCCGGAGAACTCCGCATGGCGGAAGAGCTCACCATCATTCGCAAGCCCGTACCCCCCATCTCTCCCACGATGCGCGACCTGTTGGCGGTGCTCTTCCGGCAGCGCCGGCTGGCACTGATCACTTTTATGGCGATCTTCCTGGCGGTCCTCGGATACGGCGTGTTGGCGCCCTCCTACCAGGCCCACATGAACGTGCTGGTGCGGCGGGGACGAGTGGACCCCCTGGTCACGCCCGCGCCCACTCCTTCGCCCATGTTTCAGCGCGACGAAGTCACGGAAGAAGAATTGAATTCACAAGTGGAACTGCTGCGCGACGACGAAATTCTGCGCGCCGTGGTGCAGGCTTCCGGGCCCACGGCCCCCTGGTACGAGCGCTACCTTGGGGGCAGCGAGGAAGTTCGGCTGGCCCGATCGGTACGGCGGATGAAGCGTCGGCTGACGGTCGTACCCATAAGAAAGACCAACATTATCCAGGTGGAGTACTCGTCATCGGATCCGGCACGAGCGGCGGCGGTCCTGCACTCCCTGGCGCACGCCTATCTGGAAAGACAGCAGCGGGTGCGGCGTCCTTCGGGGGAGTACGAATTCTTCGAACAGCAGGTCACCCAATCCCGCCGTGGGTTGCTGGATGCAGAGTTCCGCCTGATGGACTTCAGCAGCGATCAGGGCGTGGTTTCGGCAGCGCAGGAGCGCGATATGGCATTGCAGAAGCTCAGTGACGCCGAAGCCAACGACCGCCAGACTCAGGTGACGATCATTGAGACCCGGCAGCGCATCCGGGACCTGGAATCCAAGCTGAAGTCGCTGCCGGAACGCACCTTGACCGTGATTCGGAACTCCGACAACCCTCAACTGACGGAAAAGATGAAGTCAAAACTCCTGGAATTGCAGCTGAAGCGGACGGAGCTGCTGACCAAATTCCAGCCCTCGTACCGGCTGGTCCAGGAAATCGATCAGCAAATCGCGGAGACCCAGAGCAGTATTCAGGGCGAGGAGCATTCGCCCCTGCGCGACGAGACTACCAACCAGGAGCCCAATCATGAATGGGCCAAGTCCGAATTGATCAAGGCGCAGGTGGAACTGGGCACGCTCGAAGCCCATGGACAAGCGGTGCGCATCCAGGTGGCGGGCGATCGCGAAGTCGCGCAGCGGCTCGGCGGGAACGCTCTGCGGCAAGGCCAGTTGCTGGCGGAATTAAAAGCGGCGGAGGAGAAATATCTTCTGTATGTGAACAAACGCGAAGAGGCGAGGATCGAAGACGCGCTCGACCAGGGAGGAATTCTGAACGTGACCATTGCCGAGGAACCGAGGGTCCCGGCATTGCCGGCCCGGGCAGCGTGGGTGTTCGGACTGATCGGCATAATGCTCGGAGGCACGCTGAGCACGGGCCTGGCCTTTACCGCTGACTATCTGACGCCAGGGTTCAGGACGCCGGATGAGGTGGTGGCGTACCTGGGCATACCGGTTCTGGCATCGCTGCCTCGATGAGCGGGTGAAGAAGGAGAGATCGATGAGCACACGGCCGGATCTGCTGGAACACGCACTGGCGGGCGACATTTTCGAGACGGAAGCAACCCAGCCGCAAACGTCATCGGGGCGCGAGTCGATTGCGTGGAATCCCGATCGCTTCGGCGAGGAACAGCTCCGCAGCCTGGTGCGGCAGGTCTTTCTTCCTGGATGGCCCAAGCCGGCCCGGCAAGTCGTCTTCTCTGCCGTCGAGGATGGCGATGTTGCCGGAATCTGTTTGCGGGTCGCGCAAGTGCTGGCGGCCCAGATTCCTGGAAATGTGGCGCTGGTCGAGGCCCACCTCCAGTCTGCGGAAGAAAACGACGGCTATGGAACTCCGGGGCAGGTGTTTCGTCCGGCCGGGTTCAGGCCCCTGCGCGACACCGCGCAGCGCGTTTCGAGCCACTTGTGGCGTGTGCCCCGCGAAATGTTCATGGGTGAAAACGAAGCCGGCCTCTCGGTGGAATGGTTACCCGGAAGACTGAGGGAACTGCGGCTCGAATTTGACTACACCATAGTTCACGGTCCCCCGGCCGCACTGTGCAGCGACGCCGCGTTGCTGGGCTACCTGAGCGACGGAGTCGTTCTGGTGGTGGAGGCGAATTCGACCCGGCGGGCCGCGGCCCAGAGAGCACTCCAGGTGCTGCAGGCCACCAATGCACGACTGTTGGGATCGGTTTTAAGTGGGCGAACATTTCCTATTCCGGAAGGAATTTACCGGAAGTTGTAGGGATGGATCTGGTTGGCGCGGGCGGTTACACAAGGCAATGATTCAGTGAAGAGCCCCCGCCCGGTCTCTCCCCAAGACGGAGAGACGAGGGGCGCCTTCTCGAATCAATATCTGATGGCCCGGATTTCCGGCGCCTTTGGCAACGGCATCCGGGTCAAGCAATTGTTCCAGGCACTCTTAAGTGTTGAAGTCATTTTGTGGAAAACAGAAAGCCAAGCCGAATGGGACTCAGGTAGCAGAGCTTCGTCCGATACCCACTCACGTCCCATGACAACCTACCCCAACCGGTTGATGCCGGAAACCCTGGAGGAAGAACCTTCCTCAACCGGGCCCTGGTACGTGGTGCAGACTCGATACCGCTTCGAAAACAAGGTTGCATCCCAGTTGCAAGGCAAAGGCGTGGAGGTTTTTCTTCCTCTCTTAAACGAAACTCATCGCTGGAGTGACCGTCAAAAAATCATCTCTCTTCCCTTGTTCTCTGGATACGTCTTCGTGCGACTGCAGCCGTCAGTACCGTCGCGCGCCAGGGTCTTGCGCACTGAAGGTGTTATGGGGTTTGTGCAGGTCCACGGAGATGCGAGTCCGATTCCTGCCCGGCAGATTGACGACTTGCGCCGCCTGCTGACGCACAAGCTGCCGTGCGCGCTGCACGCATTTCTGAGAATAGGGCAACGTGTCCGAATTCGAGGCGGATGCCTCGACGGTCTGGAAGGCATTCTGGCGCAAAGCAACCAGAAGACCCTGCTCATTTCGATTGAATGCATTGAGCGGTCTGTGGCGGTCACCATTGAAGGATACGAACTGGAGCCGGTCTAGCGTGCCTTTCCCCGCCGCATTCAATCCCGAAGGCTTTCGCGGCCGGCCTCGGCCCGTTCCGACCAAAAATTTGCAGTCGCTCACATGGGACCGGGCGGTGGGCGCGCCTCACGCCGGATTCGAACGGTTAGGGTGGCAGGGGCAGGCTGCGACTCGACGCGTCGAGCGGGGACAAGGGCGGAATGTCCTGATCGTCGGAGCAGGTCCCATGGGACGCAAGCTGGCCGCAATCCTGGAGCGGGAGCACATCGATGGCCGCGAAGTCGTGGGCTTTCTGGACGAAAGCGAACTGGTGGCGGGTGATGTGCTCGGCCGCGTGAAGAATCTTGCCCGGATTGCGCGCCGCGAATTCGTGGACGAAGTTATCCTGGCGATTCCCGATCGACATGATCTGGCGAAGTGGGTGGTCCGCGAAGCGCGTCGCAATCGGCTCAACATCCGGGTCATTCCCGATCTGTATGATTTTGACTGCGAACTGCCCCATGAACAGATCCATGAACCCGGGCCGCTGAAGCTGCAGTACTTCGGGGACGTGCCCATCCTGACCCTGCACGAAGAGAAAGCTCCAGCGTCAGGCCTGCTCTGCAAGCGTGTGCTCGATGTCACCCTCTCTGCACTTGCCTTGCTGGCGGCTGCGCCACTGCTGGCCGCCGTTGCCGTGGCGATCAAGGTGGCCTCGCCTGGACAAGTGCTGTACCGCGCCAAACGCGTCGGACTCAAGGGCAGAAGATTTATTTGCTACAAATTTCGCACCATGGTCTCCGACGCGGACCGGTTGAAGGACGCTTTGCGCGCAGAGAACGAGCGCCGGGGTCCGTGTTTCAAGATTGCCGCCGATCCTCGCATCACCCGCGTCGGCCAGTTTCTGCGGCGCTATAGCCTGGATGAACTGCCGCAGTTGTGGAACGTGTTGCGGGGCGAGATGAGCATGGTTGGTCCCAGACCGCATCCTCTCGACGACTTCGAACGCTATCGGCTGGAACATCTGCGTCGCCTCGACGTTACCCCGGGGATTACCGGACTGTGGCAAGTCACCGCCCGGCGCGACCCTTCGTTTCAGCGCAACATGGCGCTCGACCTGGAATACATCGAACACTGGAGTCTGGGGATGGACCTCTGGATTCTATGGAAGACAGTGTTCGTGATCCTGCATGGAAGCGGCGCCTAGATTGGCCTCGAACGGACAAATCACGCTGCGAAATCCGGTACCCGCCCTCGCGCACTGGACGGTAGTCACCGCCTTCCGCCCCCTGCATGCCCTGATGGCGGCGCCCGCGATGTTGTTTCTGGCAACCCTCACGGTGATGCTCTTTCGTCCTCCAGACCTGCAGTTTTACTGGCTGGACCGCATTGCTTTTCTGCTTCTGCTGGTGGTGGTGCTGCTGCGGGCGCTGGTGCTGCGCCGGCGGTTGACCATCGCCGCTCCCGCCATGTGGCCCATGGCGGGATTGTTGTTGCTGGCGCTAGGCAGCCTTCTCGCCCAGTCGTATGACGCCCAGAGTTGGAGCGTGTTTGCCGCCAAGTGGGTCGTGCCCTTTGCGCTTTATCACCTGGCTGGATCGGCTTTTGACGACGCTGCCTCGCTGCGCCGCTTCGAGACCTTCGCGTTGGTGGCGCTGGGCTATTTGTGTGTGATTGCGGTCCTGTTCCTGTGCGGGGCCAAAGAACTGATCTTTCCGCGCTACATTCTTGACGAGAGCCTCGGCATTCACGCCGATCGCGCCCGCGGGCCGTTTCTGCAGGCAGTGGCGAATGGTGTCACCTTGAACCTGCTGGGACTGATCGCACTGGACTCATTTCGCCGCGGAAGGTTGAAAGGATTCTGCGCCGTCTTGTTTCTGATTGCGGTGCCGCTGGCGGTTCTGGCGACCCAGACCAGAGCGGTATGGCTGTCCTTTGCCGGATGCATCCCTGCATTGATCTTTTTCTCGTCGAGCAAGCGGGTTCGCCGGGCCTGCCTCCTTTTGATTTTGGCCGGAGGAGTGGGGCTGCTGACTGTTCTCAGTTTCGATGACACCAACACTTCGTTCTTCGACCGTCTGGAAGAACGCAGCCCGGTGGAATTCCGGGTTGTGATGTACCAGACCGGCCTGGAAATGTTTATGGAAAGGCCGCTCACCGGCTGGGGAACGAGCGATCTGCAATCCGAATTAGCGAAGCGGGTCCACGACTTTCGCCAATCCGCCTTCTTCTTTCACAACACTTACCTGGAGATTGCCGTACAGCACGGAATGCTGGGACTGATCTTGTATCTATGGATTGTGATTGACCTGTTTCGGGTGGGAGCAAGGCGGCGCTCTCACACCGCCGCCCGCGACGGCACGCTCCTGGATGACCACTTCCGTTCAATCTGGCCGGTCCTGGTGGCGGTGTATCTGTTTAACGGCAGTTTCGTGGTGATGAATTACCAGTTCGTGAACGGATTGCTGTTTACCATCGCGGGCATACTGGCGGCACAGAATCACCAGGCTGAGGCCTCTTCGCAAGCTCTTCCCGTCTGATCCGCAGCTGTTTGTCTTCGTGTGAAAGTGCCTACCGTCGCCTATCTCGCCAACCAGTTTCCTTCTCCGGTGGAACCCTACGTGTTCGAGGAGATCGCAGAGTTGCGCCGCCGTGGAGTGCAAGTGGTCCCGTGTAGCGCCCGTCGCGTTGACGCCGGGCAGCAAGGCGAACTGCAATCATTCGCGGCTGAGACGCTGTACCTGCAACCGCTTGGTCTTTCCCTTCTCATGCGCGCGGCCTGGCTGTGTCTGCGCAGATGCATCATGCTCGCCGACATTCTGGTGCGCGTGCTGGCGCAAGGGAGCGAGACACCGGCAAGGCGGACACGCGCGTTGCTCCACACCCTGCTGGGCGCCTGCTACGCGCTGAAGCTGCAGGGACGCGGAGTGACGCACATCCATGTGCACCACGGATATTTCGCCTCCTGGATTGCCATGGTCGCGGCCCGCCTGCTGCACATCGACTACAGCTTGACGCTGCACGGTTCCGATCTGCTGCTGCACGGCGCCTACCTGGATACAAAGCTGAAACACTGCGCTTTCTGTGTGACCGTTTCAGAGTTCAACCGCAACTTCGTTCTGGAGCGCAATCCGGACGTCGAGCCGGCGAAAATCATGGTTCGACGGCTGGGAGTGAGCTTGCCTTGCACCGTCAGCACAGCCTCGCGCCCCGACCGGGAACTGCCCCGCCTGACCATGCTGGCAGTAGGCAGGCTGCACCCGGTGAAAGATCATGCCTTCCTGTTGCACGCCTGCCACGAACTGAAGAGCTGCGGCACCGATTTTCTTTGCCTGATCGCGGGTGAAGGACCACAGCGTCCATGGCTCGAGCACTTGATTCGAAACCTCGGGCTCGAAGCCCAGGTGAAACTTCTGGGCCATCTTTGCCGGCAGGAGGTCGATGCCTGCTACCGGTTGTGCGACCTGGTCGTACTCACCAGCCGTAGCGAGGGCATCCCACTGGTCCTTATGGAGGCGATGGCGCACGGCAAAACCGTGCTCGCGCCCGCAATCACCGGGATTCCTGAACTGGTCAAGCATGGCGAGACCGGCTTCCTGTATCAGGCCGGCTCGCTGGACAATTTCGTCGCCCAAATCGAGGTCATTCGCAATTCACCATCGGCACTACCCGGCTTGCGCCGCGCTGCCCGTCAACACGTCCTGGAGCACTTCGACCGGGAGAAAAACCTGGCCGCCCTGGCCGACCTGATGGTCTTCCGCATCACCAGAAAGGTAAGGCAAGACCTACATGAGAATCCTGTATTGCAACAAATATAACTTTGCCTTCAGCGGCACCGAGGTTTACCTCTTCGAACTCATGGAACTGATGCGGGCGCACGGACACGAGGCCGCGCTGTTCTCCATGGCGGACCCGCGCGGCGAACCGACGAAGTACGACCAGCACTTCGTTCCAGCCATCGATTTCAAAGGCTCGAGATCCGGTCCACTAGGCGGCGCGCGGCAGGCGGCCCATGCGCTCTACTCGCGCCAGGCGCGGCACAAATTGCGCGACATGGTAAAGGCCTTTCGGCCGGACGTTGCCCACCTGCGCAACATTTACCACCATCTTTCACCGTCGATCCTGTGGGAACTCAAGGCGCTCGGCGTTCCCGTGGTCTATCACCTTAATGATTTCAAGCTGCTCTGCCCCAGTTACAACATGGTGGCACAGGGCCGCGCCTGTGAACGCTGCCATAGCGGGAAGTTCTGGCATGTCGTCACGGAAGGATGTTATTCGGGACCTCCCGGCGCTGCACTCGTGCTGGCGGCGGAGGCGTACCTGCACAAGTGGCTGCGAAGCTATGAGAGCTGCGTGGACCGCTTTCTCGTGCCCAGCCGGTTCGTGAAGACGAAGCTGGTGGAAAACGGTTGGGACGCCGGAAAAATTGATGTCCTTCCCCACTTCCAAAACCTGCCGGCACAGATGTTATCTGACCCATCGCCGAACGCTCCCATCCTCTATTTTGGCCGGCTTTCAGCGGAGAAAGGGCTGACCGATCTTCTGCGCGCCATGCAACACGTTCCCAACGTTCGCCTGCTGATCGCCGGCGAGGGGCCGCAGCGGCCGATACTGGAACGGCTGGCCGCAGACCTGGGTCTGGCTAATATTGAATTTCTGGGCCAGGTCGCGAGACCTCAAGTCAACCGGCTCATCTCCGCATCTCGCTTTACCGTCCTGCCTTCGCGGGCGTACGAGACCCTGGGCAAAACCATTCTGGAATCCTACGCGTGGGGACGTGCGGTTGTGGCCTCGGACCTGGGTTCGAGAAGGGAATTGGTGCACGAGGGTGAAACCGGCGTCCTGTTCCGGGCGGGCGACGTGGCCCAACTGACGGCGGCGATCTCGTTTCTCATCGACCGACCTGAACTGGCAGTGCAGATGGGCGTCGCCGGGCGTGCACTGGTAGCCATCCAGCACTCGCCTGAGAGTCATTACGTTGCCATGACACATTTGTATGAGCAATTGGCGCCACGGCCAAAGAAGGTGGACAGCCGGGGGCTCAAATCGGTCGCGAAACCGGCGTTGCGAGTTGCGTTCATCGGCGGCCGCGGCGTGATTTCAAAATACAGCGGAGTAGAAACCTACTACGAGGAGATTGGCCAGCGCCTGGCCGAGATGGGTCAAGACGTCACCGTGTACTGCCGCTCCTACTTCAGCCCCGCGCAAGCGTCGTACCACGGGATGCAATTGGTCCGGCTGCCCACCATTCGCTCGAAACACCTGGAAACCGTGGTACATACTTTACTCAGCACCATCCATGCGCTGTTCAGTGATTGCGATATCGTGCACTATCAGTGCCTGGGGCCGGCGTTGTTTTCTTTCCTGCCCCGCTGGTTCGGAAAGAAGACGGTGGTCACCGTCCAGGGGCTGGACTGGCAGCGGCGAAAGTGGGGCCGGATCGCGTCCGCCATTCTGCGCCTGGGAGAGCGCGCAGCCGTCAAACTGCCTGACTTGACCATGGTGGTCTCGCGGACCCTGCAGGAGTATTACCGCTCGCACTATCGAGCGGAACCTGTCTATGTGCCTAAGGGGACTTCCTTGCGGCAGCGACGCGCGGGCGGGCGGCTGCGCGAATGGGGTTTCGAGTCCGGGGCCTACATTCTATTCCTCGGTCGCTTCTCTCCGGAGAAGAACTGCGATCTGCTGATTCAGGCCTATGAACAGATGGATACTCCAGTAAAACTTGTACTCGCCGGCGGATCGAGCCATTCTGACGCGTACGTGAAGCGCCTGCGCACGCATCAGAGCGATCGGGTCCGCGTCCTGGACTGGGTATCGGGCGAAGCCCTGAATG
>CAWCPY010000044.1:0-98391 GCA_963797385.1 Terriglobia bacterium | reverse complement strand
CATGACTACACTGACTCTTCTTGCTATTGCCCTCCTGGCTGTAGTGGTTGGCCTGATTCTCTTTCGCACCATCCCGGCTGTGCAAACCTACTTTACATATCGTGGCAAGCGCCTCATCACCTGCCCGGAGACTCTCACAAAAGAAGCTGTGGATGTAGCGGCGAAGAAGGCAGCCGCGTGGGCCTTTGCCGGTGAGTTCGATCTGCGCGTGGACCAATGCTCGCGCTGGCCGGAGCGCCGCGACTGCGGTCAGGAGTGTCTGCAACAGATTGAGGCCGATCCGGAAAACTGCCTGGTATGGAACATTGTCTCTAACTGGTATGAAGGGCAGAGGTGCGTGTATTGCCACAAGTCCTTTGGCCCCCTCCAGCGCTTCGATCATACCCCAGCCCTTCTGGGACCTGATCGCAAGACGGTGGAGTGGAACCACTTCCGACCCGAGCAGCTTCCGGAATTATTTTCGACCTGTAGGCCCGTCTGCTGGGGCTGCCATGCCACCGAGGCGCCCCGTAAGGAACACCCGGAACTGGTTGTGTATCGCAAACGGTGATGCCTATTAAGGCAAGAAAGTTGGCAGAGGGGAGGTGGTTTCAAATGTTTGAACAGGAACTCGAAATGGAAGAACGGGAAGCTTCTTCAATCCCGTTATTGCTGATTGCCGCCCTCATCCTGGCGATGGTGGGTGTGACTGGATATTTTCTCTGGCAGAGCCGTCAAGTTCTCACGCCGGATGAGGCTGCTACGGTAGTCAGTGCTATAGAGGCACAGAGGGCGGCCATGATTCATTTTCACGTGGGGAGAGTAACCGCTAGTGTGGATGTGAAACCGCACGACCCAAATTACCGTCTGCTGGAGAAGGCTGGCTTGCTGAAATTGGGGCGGGACCAGGGTCGTACTACTCCGGTCACGCTTACTTCTGAGGGTGAGAAGCAATTGCAGGGCATCGCTGACGTGGGGAAGACGAAAGAAGAAGACGGTACGGAGAGCTACACAGTGCCAATTGCCGACCGCAAGCTGATCGAGATCTCCCACATCACCATGATCAGTCCGAACCGTGCGATCGTGGACTTCACCTGGAAGTGGGAGCCCAATCCGCTAGGCGAGATTTTTGATGCGTCCGGCCCGCTGGTCAAGAGCTTCAATACCTGGGAACGCGGGGCCCTGATCCAAAAGTACGGCGTTAATTTCTATCATGCTGCGCCGGCCAGTACGACACTGACCTTGGCAAGGGTTGGCAAACAATGGCAGATTGCAACTGAGTAGGTCTTTATGCTGATGAGGCAAGTCGACGTTGTGTTCAGCTCGGCTGAGATCAATAATCCAGAAGGCATCGACCAAGGAAGGATTGCCATGGCATCGTCGAATACCCTCACCATTATCGATAATCGCACTGCCACAAAATATGATTTGCCCATTCAAAACGGAACGATCCGGGCTATGGACCTGAGAAAGATCAAGACCGACGCTGACGACTTCGGGTTGATGACTTATGACCCGGCATTCATGAATACTGCGTCTTGCCGCAGCGGCATCACCTTTATCGACGGCGAACGCGGCATTCTGCGCTATCGCGGTTACCCCATCGAGATGCTGGCCCAAAACTGCAGTTTTCTCGAGGTGGCATATCTGCTTCTGTTCGGCGACCTGGCCACTTCAGATGACTTGAAGAACTGGGTTAGCGAGATCACGTATCACACCATGCTGCATGAAAGCACGAAGAAGTTCATGGAAGGATTTCACTACGATGCCCATCCCATGGCGATGCTGGTGAGCACGGTAGCAGCCTTGTCCACCATGTACCCCGAGGCGCGAGAGATTCACGATCCTGCCAACCGGTTGCTGCAGATTAAGCGGCTGATTGGCAAGATGCCATCCATCGCGGCCATGTCATACCGACACAGTCTTGGGCTTCCTTACGTTTACCCGGACAACGATCTCAGTTATCCGGAGAATTTCATGAACATGCTGTGGAAGATGGTCGAGCCGAAGTACGTGGCGAATCCTGTCATAGCCCACGCCCTGGACATTCTGTTCATCCTGCATGCCGACCACGAGCAGAACTGCAGCGCCAATGCTATGCGGTCGGTGGGCAGCGCCCACACCGATCCGTATCTGGCAACGGCGGCCGCGGCCGCCGCCTTGGCCGGACCGCTGCACGGCGGAGCCAATGAAGCGGTTCTGGAGATGCTCGACGAAATCGGCTCTAAGAAAAATGTCCACGCCTACGTCAAGAAGATAAAAGAAGGACACGGCAGGCTCATGGGTTTTGGCCATCGCATATACAAGAACTACGATCCCCGTGCCCAGATCATCAAGTCGACGGCACAGCAGGTCTTCGAGGTCACGGGCCCCAACCCGAAACTCGATATCGCGCTGGAATTGGAGCGAATTGCCCTCGAGGATGAATACTTTGTCACACGCAAGCTCTATCCCAACGTGGACTTCTACTCGGGGATCATTTACCAGGCCATGGGCTTCAAGCCGGAAATGTTTACCGTGCTGTTTGCCATCCCGCGCACGGCGGGATGGCTGGCCCAGTGGCAGGAGATGCTTACCGATCCTGAACAGAAGATCGCCCGTCCGCGCCAGGTGTACACGGGACACGAACTACGGCAACTCGCCGACCGTGGAGCACAGCGTGACCGTCTGGCACACAAATAATTAGAAACCTAGTGCCGGTGGGTTGGAAGGATCTTCGCTCGACGGCTGTGTCAAAACTGTGTCAAAAGCCCTTCTGTCTAAGGCTCAGGAGATATGCTTGAGCGAAGAACAGACCCCCCAAGTTATTGTTTTTTCGAGAAGTCGTCAGAGCGAGAAGAGCGTTTAGAGCCGGCGGACGGGCGCCCAAAGCAGGTGCGCTACCAGCACTGCGCTACGCCCCGACTGTAAAGAGATCCCCAGCTTGATTATAGCCAACCTCTTGATTTCGCTGACGATCTCCCCGGTCAGGCTTTAAGGGCAAATCCGGTGCTCCGTTTACGTTCACGGCGTATAATTCGCTCTGGATCATGCTGACCCCGCGTTATGCCCTGGTGGCCTACGTAAGAAATCCGGTCGGGGAATTTGTCGAGCGCCTGCGCCGCCAGTTACACCCCGAACTCCCCCATCTGGCAGCCCATCTGACCGTGCTACCGCCTCGCCTGCTGCAGGGAACGGAGCGCTCGGCAGTGGAGATGCTGGAAGAGACCTGCAGCCGGGTCGCGCCGTTTACGGTAACGCTGGGCGAGGTCGAGACTTTCATCCCACGCACGCCGACGGTCTTTATCCGCGTGGGCGATGGCTCCTACCGCATGCGTGAACTGCACGAACAGCTCAACATTAAGGCCCTCGCCGCCCAGGAAGAGTGGCCCTATATGCCCCACCTGACCATCGTGAAAATGAGCGTCGAAGCGCAGGCGCAGCAAGCCTACCGGGTGGCTTATGAGCGCTGGAGTCACTTCGAGTGCAGCCGCGACATCCAGGTCAGCGAACTGACGTTCGTGCGCGAAGACGAACAGAACTGCTGGGTCGATCTCGCCGGAGTCCCGCTGGGCCGCCAGTTGGTGTCGTAGGCCGGCGTCGGGACCCCGGACCTCAGACCTCGGGAAAATCAAGCGACGGATTTTCACGCCGCCACGGATCTCCACGGATGCATGCGGAAAAGGTCCGAGGGCCGAAGTCCGACGCCCGACGGCCACTTCCGACCTCCGAAGTACATGGCCTTCCCGTCTATTGCCAAGGTCGCTTTCAGGGCGTACATAGGATGTGGGGTTGCTGCGTAAAGCCGCTGCCCGCGCGGGTTTCAGACACTACGGCCAGGAGGCTTATGCAGACAGGCGTTTACGGGTCAGGCTATCTCGGGACCGTGGTTTCAGCCTGTCTGGCGGACTTTGGAACTCCAGTAACCTGTTGCCACCCCGATAGTACCCGCATGGTCGAGATGGCCCAGGGCAATGTGCCCTTCTTCGAGAAAAACCTTACAGAAGTCATCAAGCGTAACGTCCGTTCCGGGCGGCTGGCGTATTCCACCGACATGGAATCCTTCGCCAGAAAGGCCCAGGTGATTTTTCTGGCCGAGGACACGCCGCAGCATCTGGCCGACCTGGCAGTTCGAATCGCGCGCCTGGCGCCAAAGCCTCCCATTCTGACCATCATGACGCCGGTATCGGTGGGGACCGCGACCAGCGTCGAGAAGCGACTGAAGGACGCCGGGCTGAAGGCCACCATCGTGTCGCAGCCGGTATTTCTTACTCCGGGCTGCGCTGTCGAAGATTTCAACTGGCCGGACCGGATCATTCTGGGCACGTCGGCCAATGATGCTGTGCTGGCGTTGAAGCAGATTCTCCATCCCCTGGTGATGCGGGGCGTTCCCGTGATCGTGACCAATCACGAAACCGCGGAACTGGTGCGGGAATCGGCCACGGCGTTTGTCGCCACCAAGATTTCTTTCATCAACGAGCTTTCGAGTTTGTGCGAGAAGGTGAATGCCGATGCAGTCAGCCTGGCGATGGCGCTGGGGCTGGACAAGAAAATCGCACCGCGCTGCCTGCAGCCGGGAGCGGGCATGGGCGGAATCTTCGCCGAGTCGGACATGGAAGCGCTGGCCGAACTGGCGCGGGCCAAAGGAGTCTCGCTCAAGATACTGAGCGCGGCGCGGGAAGTGAATTTGAGCCTGGCCGACCGCATCGTGGACAAGATTTCAACCATCGTGCAATCGGTGCAGAACAAAGACGTGGGAATTCTCGGCCTGGCGTTCAAGCCCAATACCAACTCGGTGGCCGGCTCATCGTCGCTGCGGCTGGCGCAGAACCTGGTGGCGCGGGGCGCGCGGGTCCGGGCCTACGATCCGGTGGCCATTCCAGACGCGCGCATCGAACTGAACGGTACCGTCCACTATTGCGAAACGCCTTATGCTGCGGCCGAGGGCATGGATGCGCTGGTGGTGGGCACGGGCTGGCCCGAGTTTCGCAGTCTGGATTTCGATCGCATCAAGCACCTGCTGAAACGTCCGGTGATCGTGGACACCAAGAACCTGCTTGACTCGGTGCGCTTGCGCGCCATGGGATTCCAGTACGTCGGCGTCGGCCGGCATTAAGAGCTTTTGCAGTCGTCCGCACAGCCCTCCTCCCATCTCTGACAGCTCTCACCCCAGTTGCTATAATCGAAGAGAAACGGTGGGAGTAGCTCAATTGGTAGAGCACCGGACTGTGGCTCCGGACGTTGCGGGTTCAATCCCCGTCTCCCACCCCATCGCCACACAAGCCATCGAATACCTCGATCCGCCTTCGAACAACGCAGGGGCCTATACATTCTTCTGAGTATCTCCCTTAGTTTGGAATTGCCGAATCTCAACCGTGCCCTCAGGAAAACTCGCAGTGATTTTGAGTTCTCCTCCCATGGCTCGGACGAAATCCTGGAGGGTGCTTACATACATATCCGTGCGCCTTTCCATCTTTGACACGGCGGCTTGATTGACCTTCAGAATCCGAGCCAGATGCTGTTGGGTCATGTCCCGCGCTGCTCGCAGTTCGTCAAGAGGCATCTGGGACCGATACTTCGCGGCCAGACGTGAGGATTGTGCTCGCGCCTCGGGAGACATCTTCTCTCGAAGAGTCTTGAAATTCTTAGCCATATCATTCTCCTGGGCCGGCCAATATGGGCCGTTGTTTTTTGGTGCTCTACTTCTTGCGCTCCCTTCGAGTTGCCTTAGATGCCGATCGAACAAATCATCGGCCACCGGTACAAACTTCTGATACCACTTCGGATCGCCAGTCTTATCTCCACCAATCAAAAGTAACGCAGTGCGGATCGGATCAAACGCATACAAGACCCGCAACCTATTCCTTCCAAGGCACAAAGAGAGTATGCCATATATGGAATATTCCTTAAATGGAATATCGTTTGACGGCCACATCTCTGCTAACCGGCACAGATTTAACGGTTTACGAGGATAAGCAGGCGTATCCGATCTGTTCTGGCCGTCCAGCAAAGTGCATCCGAAGTGCACGGTATACTGCGGCATCCTCATGGCCAACATTCTTTACGGGGTCAATGGCGAGGGCTCAGGCCACTCCACCCGGGCGCAGGAAGTCATCTCTCATCTGATCGCTCAGGGGCATGGCGTCCATGTGGCTTCTTTCGATCGCGGGCTGCGCAATCTGGGTGAACACTTTGAAGTGACCGAAATCTACGGTCTGCGCCTGGCGTACGTGAACAACCAGGTCCGGTACGGACGCACGCTGACCAGGAACCTGCTTTCGGTCCGTCAACGCGCCAAGAGCATTGCGCTCCTGTCCGAGCGGGTTGAAGAATGGAAGATACAGTTGGTGATCACCGATTTTGAGCCGCTTACCTCCCACGTGGGCCATCACCTGCGGTTGCCGGTGATCGCCATCGACAACCAGCATTGCCTCACTAACACGGACGTGACCTATCCCAGAAAGTACCGGCGCGATGCCGCGGTCGCGAAGCTGGTGACGCGGATCATGACTCCGCGGGCGGATGCGTATCTGGTGACTTCATTCTTCGAGGCGCGGGTCAAGCAGCCGCGAACATTCCTGTTTCCACCGATTCTGCGCCAGCAGGTGCTGCAAGCGGTTCCTACGACCGGCGAGCATGTTCTGGTGTATGTAACGTCCCCCGCGCCGGCGGTAGCGAAGCTGTTGAGTTCGGTGCGCTGCCCGTTCGTGGCTTACGGCTTCGGGCGTGAAGGACGGAGTGGCAACGTGCTCTACAGAAAGCCCGGCATGGATCAATTTCTGGAAGACTTGATCAGCGCGAAGGCGGTCATCGCCAATGCCGGATTTTCCCTGATGACCGAGGCGCTTCACCTGGGGAAACCGTACCTGGCGATTCCCATCGAACATCAGTTTGAACAGATTTTTAACGCCTACTGGATCGACAAGATGGGATACGGCACCTACTGGGAGGAATTGAACAAGGAACGGATCGAGTCGTTTCTCTACAATCTGCCGGGCTACCGCGAACGGTTGAGTGGGTATCCTCGCCGCGGGAACGCGGCGCTGCTGGATAAACTGTGCAACCTGATCGCGCAGTACACATCAAAGCGCGCCGCCATGGCGGGACGGAGGCGAAGGTGACAACGGACAATGAATCCCTACCTCCGAAGCCGGCCCCCCAGGTCAAACATCATCTTTCAAGCTGCAGCGTTCACCAGCCTGATGGTTGCGGTGCTTTCGCTCTTTCTCTTCGCGTGGATCGGGGATGGTGTTGCGCACGACCGCACCGCCGGCTTCGATCTTGCGATACGGAACCAGGTTCATGCCTACGCCTCTCCCCCTCTCACCAGGGCGATGATCTTCATTTCGTTTCTGGGCGGGGATGGGCTGACTGCGGCCGCCATCCTCTCGGTGATTGCATTCCTCGTCTTCCGCTGGAAGCGGGAGGCGCTGTGGATGGTGGTCACTATTCTGGGGGCGCTGGTGCTGGACTTGAGCCTGAAATATGCCTTCCATCGGCCTCGCCCTGTCCCGTTTTTTGTGCCCGTGCCCTACACCTACAGCTTTCCCAGCGGGCACTCCCTGTTTTCATTCTGCTTCTATGGGGTGCTGGCGGGATTGCTGACCAGGAGGATCCGATCCCGGATGGGGCGCGTCTTGATCTGGACGCTGGCTGCTGTTCTGGTCGCGGCCATCGGTCTGTCGCGGGTTTACCTGGGGGTGCACTATCCCAGCGACGTGATCGCCGGATACCTGGCAGCGTCGCTTTGGGTGAGCACTCTGGTGGCTCTCGACCGTGTGCGGGTGGAACTGAAGGATACCTCCAACCACGGCACTTAACTTTTGTTTCGGCTTATCTCGCACTTTCACTGATGGCATACACTGTGCCGGCGAGGCATTGAGATTTCAGATGAGCAATCGGAGTCTGCGGTGGAGCTTCTGGTTTGTCCTATGGACGTTCGTCTCCAGCGTGGCGTGCTTCTCAATCGCGGCTGAAGGCCTTCCCTCCACTCACGTTGACGACTTCACTGGTCGTCCGCGCGTAATCATCATGAGCGACATCGGCAACGAGCCGGATGATCAGATGTCGTTCGTGCGTCTGCTCTTGTACTCGAATGAATTTGAAATTGAAGGGCTCATTGCCACCACCTCCACCTGGCAGAAGAGTGCGCTGCATCCCGAAACCATGCACGCCCTGATTGAAGCCTATGGGAAGGTGCGGTCCAATCTTCTGCTCCACGCCAAGGGCTGGCCGACCGCAGAGGATCTTGATGGCCGAGTTTTCAGCGGGCAGCCGGGGTACGGCCTCGCGGCCACTGGCGCCGACAAGATGTCGGCAGGCGCGGAGGCAATCATTCGGGCGGTTGACCGCGACGACCCGCGCCCGCTCTGGATTTGTATCTGGGGCGGGGCCAACACCCTGGCGGAGGCGCTCTTACACGTGCGCGCCATGCGACCGGCGGTCGAGGTGGACAAATTCGTCGGCAAGATGCGGGTTTATTCCATCACCGACCAGGACGATACCGGACCATGGATCCGGCGTGAATTTCCCAACCTGTTCTACATTGTCCAGCCCTCAACCCAGAAGGGAGACGACTACTACTACGCGACCTGGACCGGAATCAGCGGCGACGTTTACTACCGCAATGGGGCGGGCGCGGACTCCTCGATCGTCACCAACGAGTGGCTGGACGCGAACATCCGCAGCAAGGGGCCGCTGGGAAAACTGTATCCCAGGTTTACCTTCATTATGGAAGGGGACACGCCCTCTTTTCTGGGTCTGATCGACAACGGGTTGAACTCTTATCGCCGGCCCGACTGGGGCGGGTGGGGAGGCCGCTATATTTACCGGCAACCGTATGGCGAGACGCATGCCATCTGGACCCAGGGTGGCAACACGTTTTCGCGGGTCACGTCGCAGGACACAGTGATTGGCGTGGACGGCAGGGAGTACACCTCTGACCAGGCAACGATCTGGCGCTGGCGCGAAGCTTATCAGAACGATTTCGCGGCGCGGATGGACTGGACAATCAAGGATTACAGTCATGCCAATCACAATCCGCTGGTGGAGGTGAATGGCCAAGCTGGAACGGCCCCCATCATGATCGATGCCGAAGTCGGCAAGCCAGTTCTGCTGGACGCGAGCCAGAGCCGCGATCCTGACGGCCAGGGCCTGCATTACAACTGGTTTTTCTACCGCGAAGCTGGCAGCACCGACGCGAACCTGGCCGCCGTCACTATCAGCGGCGCCAGCACGGCAAAGGCCACGGTGACGGCAACCGCGGTCTGCCGTCCGCAGTGGCTGCCCAGGGGGGAATGCTCGGGGACTGGGACGGCGCACATCATCCTGGCCGTAACCGACGAGGGATCACCGCGGCTGACATCTTACCGGCGCGTGATTCTGACGGTGCACGCCGGAAGCACTCAATAGCATATCTATAACCCCCATCATCTACCCTTTCGCAAAAAAAACGCGAAGAGGGCGAGGCACCCTGCGCTCAGGAGGCCCCATACTCCCCAGCGAAACTGTCATGCTGAGCGGAGTCCGGGCGGTCGCTTGCGGCCGGCCGGGCGGAGCCGAAGCACCCCTATTGCTCTTCGTGCCCCTCCCGGGGCTGAATGGTTCTGATACGCAATAGGGGTCCTTCGACTCCGCAGGAAGCCCGCGTGCGGGCTTCCTGCTGCGCTCAGGATGACAGGGTTTCAGGAGCAGAAGAGATCTTTCCCAGACAGCGGCTCGCGGCGGCTCACTCTCCTCATCACCCTGCGCTCAAGAAGATATACTCCGCACGCACCAATCGTTGTTAGACTACGTCGCGCTGGATCGTGACTGGAGCGTCCTGATGAATCCCAAGTTCTCGCTGCTGGCGGAGTTGATGGCCGAGTTCCTCGGAACTTTTGTCTTGATCATGTTCGGAACGGGGGTGGTCGCGATGGTCGTGCTGTTTCCCAGCCAGACGCCGGGCGAGGTGATTCACGGCGGTTACACCAATATCACTTTGGGCTGGGGATTGGGAGTGACCATGGGGATTTACGTCGCCGGGAAAGTCTCGGGGGCGCACCTGAATCCTGCCGTCACTCTGGCGTTGGCAGTTTTCAGAGGATTTCCCTGGCGGAAGGTCCTGCCTTACTCGATCGCGCAAACCGCCGGAGCATTCGTGGCCGCCGCGCTGGTGTATCGAAATTACCTGCCTGCCTTCCACCGGGTGGACCCGCTGCTGGAGAAAACGGCGGGGATCTTCACCACGTTTCCGGCCTTTCCCAACTTGCCGCAGGCAGGATTCCTGGACCAGGTAATCGGTACGGCGCTGCTGCTGCTTATGATCTTCGCTATCATTGACGAATTCAACATGCCACCCGGCGCCAATATGGCGCCGTTGATGATCGGTCTGGTAGTGGTGGCGATCGGCATGAGTTTTGGGGCGATGCATGGATATGCGATCAATCCGGCGCGCGATTTTGGTCCCCGGCTGTTCACGGTGCTGGCCGGCTTTCGCAACAACGGCATTACCGACGGGAGCCAGGCCTGGTGGGTGCCCATTGTGGCGCCGCTGGTGGGCGGAGTGATCGGCGCCGCGGTTTATGACTTCGGCATACGGCGGTTCCTGCCGCGTTCCTCACAGTAGCGTCCGGGAAGATTACTTAGAGACGGCATAGTGCAGTTCGACCACGCCGTCTGTGAACTTCTTGCTGGAGATCAGCTTCAGGGGCACGGTGCGGCGGCCCGGCGCGATCAATGGAATGCCTTCGCTTATGAACGTGGGAATCACATGAATCAGGAACTCGTCGATCTCTCCTTGGTCGAGAAAGGATGCAATGATGCCGGCGCCACCCATCATCCAGATGTCTTTTCCCTTTTTCTTCCGCAGACGGGTTGCGAACGCTTTGATGGGTTCGTTCACGAACTCCACGCCCGCAGGGGCTGGCGATGGCGGGCGACCGCGAGTGAACACATAATTTTTGACTTTTGTATCGAAGGCGCTTCCGCTCACGCCCTTCTTTTGAAAGTCGAGCGCCATATCGCATGTCTTCCGGCCCCACAAGATGGTGTCGATCGATTTATAGAACGCATTCATGCCGTAGTTGCCCTTGGGAAGTGGACGGTCGAGCCAGTCGACGGAGCCATCGGAGCGGCCAATAAAGCCGTCGGCGCTGGTGGCGATCCAGACGATGATTTTCCGTTTGCGGGCCATGGTGGTACAGGCAGCGGTCGAAATCTTAACCCGTAGCAGCTTGGGATTCCCATCGAAAACTCAGGGGTAGTGTCCTAATTTGCCAGATCACCCAGAGTGCGCAATCTTAGCTTTGCGAACTCTGCGGCCTTCTTCGCGCCCTTTGCGGTAAAGGGTTTTATCTCGCCCGAGTCATTCAAGACGCTTAACCGCAAAGTTCGCAAAGAAACCCGCAAAGAGCGCCAAGAACACCGTATCAAAGCACCACGAACTTAGGGGCGCCACGCTCAGAATCCCGGAGCAAAGGTGTAGCCCAGCGACACCCCAAAGCGGCTCGCATAGGGAGAACTGAACTCCTGATTGTTGTGAATCATGTACAGGTGGGCTTCCGGGCGCACAAAGAAATGGCCGTGGAAGTAGTAGCGGAAGCCGCCGCCGATGTGGCCCATGAAGTGGTTGCTGCTGATGAAGTCGGTGCAGGTGATGGCGCCGCAATTGAGGGTGCCAGTGTAAAAACGCAGACTCTCCCAGCCGATGCCGGCCATCATTTCGGCCGCCGCGTGGCTGCCCAGTTTGGGGGCGTAGATCCCGTTAAAGTCATAGAAGAGGGGGCGGTAAGGCTGGAAGCCTGCATAGAGGTTCCGACTACTCCTCCAGGCCAGTTCACCGCTGACGCCCAGTGGTCCCTTCAAGAGCAGGTCCGCGCTGAAGACCGGGTAGGCGCCGCCGGTCAGTGACACCGGGTTGTGATTTCCCGAGGCGCTCGACGCCGAGGGCGCCGTGAGCGTGCCCACGCCAAAGGCGACATCAAACTGTTGCGCATGAACCGTGCCTGGTATGAGGAATGAAAGAACCAGAAGCGCTAGTAAACTGAGCTGTCTCAAGTGACCCTCCGGAACGATATAGACTTTAGATGCAACGGGCTGGCCGGGAGAAAGTGAAAAGTTTTGTAATCGAACAGCCATTCGGCCGGCATCATCAAAAATGCCGGCAGCCCGGGTCCCTGCCAGCAATGGTTTGCATCTATAATGCGGCACTTGGAATCAACATAGCCTATTCCGTTTGGCTGCGTTCCGTCCCTGTTCGATATGGAAGACCTGAACCCTGAAAGATCGTTATCCCTACAGAGAATTGTTGTTTCCACAGGTGTCGTTGCCTGCCTGTTCGCGCTGTGCCCAGGAAACGCACAGGGACAGGGCAGCAGTGGATACTCCGGAACAAGCTCGGATTCTACCCCCGCGGCTTCCATAAAAATCACGGCGCCCTCGAACCAGAACCCGTTCGGCGGCAGCGTCGCCCAGGGAACGGTCAAGCCGGAAGTCATGTCACTTACCTTCCAGGATGCGATTGACCTTGGCCTGAAAAACAACCTTGGGGTGCTGCTGCAGAGTTACAACTCCATCGCCGCCCGGGGAGCGAAGTGGAAGGAACTGAGCGAACTCCTCCCTAACGTGCGCGGAGGGATCAGCGTAAATGTGGCGCAGGACAACCTGGCGGCCCGCGGGCTGCGCTTCCCCGGATTTCCTACCGTGGTGGGGCCTTACGGATTTACCGACGCGCGGGTGTACCTTACCCAGTCGATCCTGAACCTTAAAGCTCTCAACCGCGAGCGTGGAGCGGCCGAAGACGAGAAGGCCGCGCAATACAGCTACAAGGATGCCCGCGAACTGGTGGTGCTGGCGACCGGCAATGCCTATCTGCAGGCGCTCGCCGGCGCGGCGCGGGTAGAAACCGCCGCGGCGCAAATGGAAACCGCGCAGGCGTTGTATGGCAAGGCCACCGACCAGCAGAATGCAGGCCTCAGCCCGGCCATCGACACGCTTCGCGCCCGAGTGGAATTCCAGAACCGGCAACAACAGTTGATCGTGGCGCGCAACGACTACGCCAAACAGAAACTGGCCCTGGTGCGCGCCATCGGGCTGCCCACAGGGCAGGAAATTGCGCTGACCTCGAAGGCCCCGTACGACCCCATGGCCACGGAGGGTATTGAGGCCAGCGTGCAGCGCGCGTATGCTTCCCGCTCGGATTATCTCGCGGCGATGCAACAGGTGAGGGCTGCGGAACACTATCGCAAAGGGGCCACCGCGGAACATTATCCCACGCTGGACCTGCTGGCCGACTATGGCGATCTGGGAATCAACTTCGGGAACTCGCATGGAACGTACAGCGTCAGCGGACGGCTGAACATCCCCATCTTTCAAGGGGGCAAGACCCACGCCGACGTGCTGCAGGCCGACGCGACCCTGCGCCAGGCCCGCGCCCAGTTGGACAATTTGCGCGGCCAGATTGAATATGAGGTGCGCACCGCCTTGCTGGACATTGCCGCCGCCAACGACCAAGTGGAAGTTGCGCGCAGTTCAGTGGATCTGGCAGAACAGACGCTGATCCAGGCCCGCGACCGGTTTTCCGCAGGGGTCAGCGACAATCTGGAGGTGGTCCAGGCCCAGCAGACTGTAGCTTTGGCCCATGAAAGCTATATTTCGAGCCTGTACGCTCACAACCTGGCCAAGCTTGAACTGGTACGGGCCATGGGATACGCGGAACAGGGCGTAAGGCAATATCTGAGCGGCAAGTAATTATGGAACAAACTACAACGACAACCGCGCATGACAAGCCTGCGGTTGAAACCCGGGAACATCCTCCCTTGCCGGCTTCGGAGAGGGATCTCCGCTGGAAGCAAGCCTCCAGCAATCCCCGCTTCCGCCTGGCCCTGATCGTGGGCGGAATTGTGTTGCTGGTGGCAGGCTTCTTTCTGTGGCGCTACCTGGGCAGCTACGAATCCACTGACGACGCGCAGATCGACGGCCACCTGAACTCGATCAGCACTCGCGTGTCCGGTCACGTGATCAAGCTTCTGGTCAACGACAACCAGTTTGTGGAGGCGGGCACGCCGCTGGTTGAGATCGACCCCAGGGATTACCAAGTGGCAGTGGCCAAGGCGAGCGCTGCCTACCGCGATGCTCAGGCAACCGCGGAATCTTTGCAGATCAATGTTCCGATCACGTCGGTGAACACCGACAGCCAGTTGTCGGCGTCGCAGGCGGATGTCGAGGGCGCCCGGGCTGGAGTCTCGGTAGCGCGCCAGCAGCTGGAGGCGGCGCGGGCCCAGTTGGAACAAGCTATCGCCAATGACATCAAGGCACAGAACGATGTCGGCCGCTACAAACAGCTGGTGGACAAGCAGGAGATTTCGCACCAACAGTATGACCAGGCAGTCGCCGCGGCCCGCTCCAGCGCGGCAGGAGTGGCCGCCGCCCGGGCATCCGCCATTGCCGCCGAACAGATGGTTTCACAGGCCCAGGCCAAGCGCGAACAGGCGGAGGCCAATTTGCGCTCCGCGGGAACCGCGCCGCAACAAATGTCCGCGATTCGCGCCCGCGCCCAATCCGCCCTGGCCCAGGCCCAGCAGAAGAAAGCTGAACTGGAACAAGCCACGCTGAACCTGCAATACACCCGCGTGGTCGCTCCGGTCAGCGGCATCGTGAGCAACCGGACGGTCGAAGTTGGCCAGAATGTGCAGATCGGCCAGGAACTGATGAAGATCATCAACCTGGACGACATCTGGGTAACCGCCAACTTCAAAGAAAACCAGCTACGCAACATGCGGCCGGGACAACGGGCGACCATCTCGGTGGACGCTTACGGAAAGAAGTACAACGGACACGTGCAGAGCATTGCCGGAGCGAGCGGGGCGCTGTTCAGCCTGCTTCCACCCGAAAATGCCACCGGCAACTACGTCAAAGTGGTACAGCGCATTCCGGTGAAGATCACTTTTGATCCGGGAGAGACCAAGGAACATATTCTGCGGCCGGGAATGTCGGTCGAGCCCAAGGTCTGGGTCAGATGAGTTCGTCCGCTCTGACCGCGGACAGTTCGGCCTTCCCGCGTCCGGCCATCAATCCCTGGGTCATCGCGCTGGCGGTCACGCTGGCCACGTTCATGGAGGTGCTGGACACCAGCATCGCCAACGTAGCCCTACCGCACATTGCCGGCAACCTCTCCGCCGGGACCGACGAAAGCACATGGGTCCTGACTTCCTACCTGGTTTCAAACGCCATCGTCCTGCCTCTGAGTGGCTGGATCTCTTCCATCATCGGACGCAAGCGTTTCTACATGAGTTGCGTCGCCATTTTCACCATCAGTTCCTTTCTGTGCGGGCTGGCGCCGAACCTGGGCATGCTGATTTTCTTTCGCATCCTGCAAGGCGCCGGCGGCGGCGGCCTGCAGCCCAGCGAACAAGCCATCCTGGCGGATACGTTTCCTCCCGCGAAACGTGGCATGGCCTTCGCGGTGTATGGCCTCGCGGTGGTGCTGGCGCCGGCGATCGGCCCCACTCTGGGAGGATGGATCACTGATAATTTCACCTGGCGCTGGATCTTTTTTCTGAATATTCCGGTGGGCATTCTTTCCCTGGTGTTGACCTCGCGCCTTATCCAGGACCCACCCCACATGCAGCGCAAGAAGCTTTCGGAAACCAAAATCGATTACATCGGTCTCGGGCTGGTGACGCTGGGTTTGGGCACGCTGCAGATTGTCCTGGATAAAGGCCAGCGTGAAGACTGGTTCGAATCGCACTTCATCGTGGTACTCGCGGTCATCGCGGCGGCTTCCCTGCTGTTTCTTATTTATTGGGAGTGGACGCGCAAGGACCCAGTCATCGACCTGCATCTGTTCGCCAACCGGACATTCGCCGCTTCCAATCTGCTGATGTTTATGCTGGGGTTTGCCCTGCTCGGCAGCACGGTGCTGCTGCCGCTCTTCATGCAGACCCTGCTGGGCTACACCGCCGAACAGTCCGGACTGGCGCTCTTGCCGGGTGGCTTCAGCCTGATGCTGCTGATGCCGCTTGTGGGCCTCATGCTCTCCCGCTTCGATGCACGCAAGATGATGACGTATGGCCTGGTGGTGCTTTCCTTTTCACTGTTTCACATGACCAACTTCACTCTGGGAGTTGATTTCCGGACCGTGGTGTACGCCCGGATGATCCAGACCATGGGACTGGCCTTCCTTTTTATCCCGATCAACACCGCGGCTTATGCCTTCCTGCCCAAGGAGAAGAACAATGCAGCCTCGGGGCTGATGAACCTGGCCCGAAACATCGGCGGCAGCGTGGGTATTTCAATTGTGACCACCATGCTCGACCGCCGGTCGCAACATCACATAGCGCGGTTGTCGAGCCATCTTTCGCCCGCCAATCCGCAAGTGCAGTCCACTCTCCAGGGCATGGCGAGCGCGCTCGAAGCCAAGGGGTTTTCCCCTTCGGACGCAATGCACAAGGCTTACGGGTTGTTGCAGCAGAACGTCTTTCGACAAGCGGGCATGCTGGCCTACATTGACAACTTCTGGCTCCTGGGAGTAGCTATTCTAGTGATGGTTCCGTTGGTCTTTCTGATGAAACGCCCGCCCACAGGCGGCGAGATGGCGGTCCACTAGGCGATCCGTTTCGTGAGCTTGTGGAGGGGAAGATTGGTCGGAAGGACACGGCTTCAGCCGTGCCACACGGACATCGTATCTCGCGGCTATAGCCGCTGAGGGTCGCTGTCCACTTTTCATACGGAAGTTATCGCATCAGCGGGAAAGCCAGCCCCAGGGGCTGAAGCCCGATCAGGAACGGGCTTGATGGCACGGCTGAAGCCGTGCCCTTCCCGTGACGAGTCGGCGAGGCCAGGAGGCACCGTGTTTCGGGTGATTACGGTCGAACGGGAATTCGGTAGCGGCGCCGCGGAGATCGCACGCGAAATTGCCAGTCGCCTGGGCTGGAAGCTGTGGGACCAGGCCCTGACCGATGAGATTGCCCGCGAAGCCCATGTTGACCGCTCGGCCGTGATGTACTGCGACGAGCGCCTGGATAGCACCTTCCACCGCCTGGCCAAAATATTCTGGCGGGGCAGCTACGAACGCAGCATGCCCCTGAAGGGCACCGAACCCTTCGACACCGATCGCTTTGTGGCGATCGGGCACGAAGTGATGACCCGGGTAGCGACGGCTGGAAACTGCGTAATCGTCGGACGAGGCGCTCCCTACTTTCTGCGCGAGATCCCGGATGCGTTCCACGTTTTTCTCTATGCGCCACGGTCAGAAAAGCTGCGGCGCCTGCGGCTGATCGGGCACAGCGACAAGGAAGCGGAAGAACTGGTCGATACCGTGGACCGCGACCGCATCGAATTTGTGAAACACTACTTCGGCGCCGATTGGCCCACCCGCTGCCTCTACCACATGATGATCAACACGGCGGTCGGGGATGAAGTCGTCATTTCAACTGTCCTCGATACCATGCGGCTGCTGGAACAACCGGTGCCCCCCGGAGAGACAGCGTCCCAGCTTGAAAAGTGCCCGTAACGGGGTAATAATATACTTGACACATCCATTCACCCAGGCTATCTTTATCCCATGGCCGTAACCAACAGCCTGATCCAATTGCTAGACGCTCTTGAAGACTTGCTCATTGAGAACACCGCCCTTCAGTCATCAGTCAGGGTTCTTGAAGGTTTTTTGCCGGAAGCGAAGGGCAAGGTTGCTAAGGTGGTTGAGAAAGCAAAAAATGATCCCGCCATTCGGGCACATGTTCAAGCCAGATTAGCGCCATTGCGCGATCAAATTCGCGCAGGACTTGATTCGGAAAAGGTGATTCGAGAGCTATTAAAAGCTGTTCCAACCAAGAAGGTGAACTAGACATGGGAATCTCCGAGCCAAAAAGTTTGCAGGAAGCAATTCTTTACTTTTCCGACCTCAACAACTGCATCGACTACCTTGCAGTGCGACGCTGGCCGAACGGCGTTACCTGCCCTTCGTGCGGGTCGGACAAGGTGAAATTTAACGCCAAGCGACACGTGTGGCAGTGCAGCACTCATCACGCGAAGCGGCAGTTCTCCGTCAAGGTCGGCACCATTTACGAAGATTCTCCCATTGCGCTCGACAAATGGATGGCGGCAACTTGGATGCTGACCAATTGCAAAAACGGTGTCAGCAGCTACGAAGTCGCCCGCGATCTGAGGGTTACCCAAAAGACCGCGTGGTTCATGCTTCACCGCATTCGTCTCGCTTTGCAAGATGATTTCTTTGGTTCCAAGCTCGGAGGCGAAGTGGAAGTTGACGAGACTTTCATCGGCGGGAAAGCTCGCAATATGCACAAGAGCGTCAAGGCACGACGCCTTGCAAGTCCGGGCCGCGGAATTGGCGCAAAGACCATAGTTCTCGGAATGGTAGAGCGGGGGGGCCGCGTGCGTACTGAGATCATCAACAATCGCGAGACTTCGACTCTGCGCGAAAAGATCAATAAGCACGTCGCTCTTGACTCGCTTCTTATCAGCGACGAATACAACGCCTACAAAGCGCTGAAGGATGACTACGTACATAAGATCATCGACCACGCCGAGCAATACGTAGATGGCAAGGTTCATACCAATGGAATTGAGAACTTCTGGAGTCTCCTCAAGCGCGGGATTTCTGGAACCTACGTTAGCGTGGAGCCGTTTCATTTGTTTCGTTACCTTGACGAACAAATGTTTCGCTTCAACAACCGCAAAGACCTGAATGATCGTCAGCGTTTCAGTCTTGCCATCTCCCAGATCGTTGGCAAACGCCTCACTTTTGCACAACTGACCGGCAAGGAGGGGGCCGGTACGGTCAACTAATCCTTATCGCTTGAAGCGCGGGAAGCGGGCGAAGTCTTAGCCCGCTTTTTCTTTGCGCGGTTTCCTTTCCACTCCGCCTCGCGACGTTGCAACTCCTTATGCGACACCAAGAGAATTTTCCGTATAGCACCGTCGAATGTTTCAAATTCAGGGTTGTACTTTCCTGCCATTTGGGCCTCGCTGGATTCTGTCCGACACCATAGCGTTAATTGCGATGGATGAGACGTTAAAAACTTGCTTTGCCTGCTCGGGGTCGAGAGTCATTTCTTGATGCATGATCGGATTACGGTAGATGTGCGTTATTGTCGATAGCAGAGACATCACCAACACTAACGGACTATCATCTCTCCTGCCTTCCTTCTTCCATTGATCCCTCAGCCCAAATTGTTGTTGTCCCCTATTGCCATTAATTAGCCTGTCTAGCGTCCAATCGACCTGAGACGATGCACCAATTACCACCATGTGATAGCGTCTAGCTTCAGCCTCAAGCGCTCTCATGGCATGGAAGCCACATGCCGTATACAGGCCAAAAGCCAGACATTCTCCCGCCTGCTTGAAATCTTTCAATTCCTCCTTTGTCAAAATCCCCTGTGCTTGTTTTGATAGGTGAGATTCAGACTTCTCTATAAGACTCGCCGTAGAATAGGCCCCTACGTCGGGGACATGATAAGTAAAGAGTCTGCGACATTCGCTCTCAAGAACATTTTCAAACTTTGCAATCTGCTGACTGAGGGCGGCAACTCGTGCGCTGTAGCCTATACCGTTTTCCTTGGTTGGATTCCTAGCTGTTGGTTCTATTAATTTCCGCACTTCTTTTGCTATCCGGGCGGTGTCCGGTAAAATCCCCGCGAACTCGTCTGGCTTAAGTAGATTGTCGACATTGACGAAGGCGATCCATTCACCATGATCAAGAGCGGAACGGTTGACCAGGGCGAGATTGGCCTGCTTGAGTTGGCCCAGGAGCTGGCCTAGCAAAAAGAAATAGGCCAAATTGATTTCGTCCATAAGACCGTTTCTACGGGGCAAGGAAATCCACTGACCCAAGCCAAACGTGCTTGGGCTCAGTACTATCTTGGGCAATACCACCGGGAATCACCTATTCTTTCCCGGCAATCAAACCACTAGGCACATCCTCCGCCTCAGGGCGTGGATGAGTCAAGTAATTTATTGCCCCCTTTGGTAATACTTGGCTGCACCTTTTCCGTTGCACTTTAACACTACTGAAATATCTTCTGGATTAGGATTGAGGCGGGGAAAGTTCTGCGGAGGCTTCGAAAATGGGAGCGGCCCGGATTCCACAACACGCGCTTCCTCTGCAGGTGGCGGCCGTCTGCTACCGGCGGCGCGGCCCCTCGATCGAGTTCCTCCTGGTAAATACCAACGGCGGCGGCAAGTGGACGTTTCCCAAGGGCGATCCTGAGTCTGGCCTCTCCCATGGCCAGGCGGCGGAACGCGAGGCGCGGGAAGAAGCCGGCGTTAGCGGGCGCATTGAGTCCAGACACTTCTGCCTCTACATCCATTCCAAGGGGGTTTTCTGGAAGCCACCCGGAGTGCGGGAATACGTGATCAAGGCATTTCTGCTCGAGGTGGAGCGCACGGAAGAGCCGCACGAGGACAGCCGCAACCCCACCTGGTTCAGCCCCGAGGAAACCAAGAAGATCCTGACCAAGGGTCGCGAAGTGAAATACGCGCGCGAACTGCAGGCCGTGGTCGATCGGGCGTTGGAGAAGATCGGCGCTGCCCAGACGGCGACCGCACGCTAAGCCTTCCAGGAAAGTAGCGCAGCCGTCCCGGCGGCTGTCGTGGGGGCGTGCCGCCCCCACTGTGCTGTCATGCTGAGCGGAGAATGGACGGCCGCTTTGCGGACGGCCAGACGCAGTCGAAGCATCCCTATTCCGTCCCCGGTTCACACTCGGACACCATCCCGAAAGCCCAGAATTCGCTCATGCTATAGGGGTCCTTCGACTGCGTAGGAAGCCCGTACACGGACTTCCTACTCCGCTCAGGATGACAGGTTCTTCTTCAAACGAGCTCTCTCATGAGACGATTGAGGGAATGCTCCAGCTTTCCTCCGCCGGCAAACGCTATGGTCACAAGCTCCTGTTCGAAGGAGCGGACTGGATGATCACGCCTCGCGACCGGGTGGGCCTGGTGGGCGCGAATGGCACCGGTAAATCCACGCTGCTGAAAATCCTGGCGGGGACCGAAAGCCTTGACTACGGCTCGGTCAGCCGGGCCAAGGGCATCAGTGCGGGGTACTTGCCGCAAGACGGACTGGCGCTCTCCGGGCGGACTGTGTTCGCCGAGTGTATGTCGGTGTTTGCGCATCTGCGGCGCATGGAAGCGGAGATGGAGGAGTTGACCGGACGCATGTCCGAACTCGACCACGCGTCCGCCGAGTACGCGCAGGTGGCAGAACGGTACCAGCGGATTGAGCACGAATTTACCACTCGAGACGGATACGCCATCGAGGCGCAAGTCGGCACTGTGCTTTCAGGGCTTGGGTTTTCGCAAGGAAGACTGGACCCGGCAGACCGAAGAATTTTCCGGCGGCTGGCAGATGCGCATTGCGCTGGTGAAGCTGCTGCTGCAGCAGCCCAACCTGCTGTTGCTGGACGAACCTACCAACCATCTTGACCTCGAAGCCCGCAACTGGCTGGAAGAGTATCTCGGCAACTATCCCTACGCTTTTGTGCTGATCTCGCACGACCGCTATTTTCTCGACGTAACCATCAACAAGATTGTCGAAATCTGGAACAAGCGCATTTATCTTTACCACGGCAATTACGCAAAGTATCTGAACGCGAAGACGGAGCGGCTGGAGCAGCTCGAAGCCGCCTACCGCAACCAGCGTGAGCGCATCGAGCAACTCGAAGTCTTCATCAACCGCTTCCGCTACCAGGCGACCAAGGCCAAGCAGGTGCAAAGCCGCATCAAGGAACTGGAGAAGATCGAACGCATCGAGCTGCCGGAAGAAGAGAAGACCATCCACTTTTCCTTTCCGCAACCCAAGCCCGCGGGGCGGATCGTAGCCGAGTTCGTTGGGGTGGCGAAGTCTTATGGCGATAAGGAGGTATTTCGCGACGTCAATTTCATGATCGAGCGTGGCGACCGGATTGCCCTGGTGGGAGTGAACGGAGCCGGGAAATCCACGCTGATCAAGCTGCTGGCGCAGACCGAACCCCTAACTGAGGGCGACTACCGTCTGGGGCACAACGTCGATCCGGATTATTTCGCGCAGGACCAGTACAAGGAACTCGATCCCGATGCACGCATCCTCGACGATCTGGGCGAGATGTCTCCGCGCTCCACGCAAACCGAGTTGCGCAGCCTGCTGGGATGCTTTCTGTTCTCGGCCGATGACGTTTTCAAGCGCATTGGGGTGCTCTCGGGCGGGGAGCGCAACCGCTACGCGCTGCTGCGGATGCTATTGCATCCGGCAAATTTTCTGCTCCTCGACGAGCCCACCAACCACCTCGACATGCGGGCCAAAGACGTTCTGCTGAAGGCGCTGACCGACTACAACGGCACCGTCGTCTTCGTCTCGCACGACCGCTATTTCATCGACAAGCTGGCTACGCGAGTCCTGGAGGTCGGGGACGGCCGGGTCGAGGTCTATCCCGGCAACTACGAGGACTACCGCTGGCGGAAGGAGGGCGGCGCCGCAGCGTTGCAAAAGGCGGTTACGTCACCAGCCCATTCGCCGCCTGCGAATGGAAACGTCAACGGGCAGCCGGCAAAATCCGAGGATGCCGCGGCACGGCGCCTGAATCCCATCAAACGCAAGCAGATGGAGGATCGCGTCCACGAGCTCGAATCTGAGATCAATCGTCTGGAAGATACCATCGCCGAGTGTGAAGCGGCCCTGCAGACCTTCGTCAGCGCCGAGGAAACACAGCGGGTTACGCAGGAATTGGGGAAAGGGCGCGCCGAATTGCAGAGCCGCCTGGCAGAGTGGGAGGAGTTGGGCCAGGCCCTTCAGACCTAGGTTTCAGGGCGCTACCCCTTGCAGTTACCTGATTTTCGAACCCGTACAACGTTCTTCCGTAACCTGCCTTAATGCTGGCTCCCGTGCGATATTCAGGGTGGCCAATCGGCCATAGATAAGCAGAGACAAGCAGACTCGCCGCATGCGGTAACGCCCCTGGTGCGCGCCGCGCGGAACACTAAAGGAGCGCCGCAACCGATGCTGCAGCCATCAGATTCTCAAAAATCGCAGTTACCCTCAAACCAATCCTTCAGCCCCAGCAAAAGCGTCAGCGTGCCCGTGGAGCAGGCTACGATCGGCCGTTCCGTGGTCATCAAGGGCGAAGTCAGCGGAACGGAATCGCTCTATATCGATGGGCGAATCGAGGGCACCGTCAATTTTGCCGATCACCGCATTACCGTGGGACGCAACGGCAGCGTGGCCGCCAACATCACGGCCCGCGAAGTTGTGATCCTGGGCAAGGTGCAGGGCAACATCCAGTGCACCGACCGGCTGGACATCCGCAGTGAAGGCGCGCTGACCGGCGACGTCATTACCCAGCGCATCAGCGTTGAGGATGGGGCCGTCCTGAAGGGCAGCGTGCAGGTGCGCGCGGTCGAGAGCAAACAGGACAAGTCACAGGCGCAGAAGCAGGCACAAGCGGAGAGCAAGCCCGCCGCAAGCGAGCAGCCCAAAGCGGTAGCCGCGGTCGCTGGCGTCTAGTTCAAGGGTGTAGGTCGGACCCTCCCGTCGAGTCGAAGGGAGTGTCCGACCCACACTTTTGTCTATCTATTTCTTTTCTTCCGGCTTCAAATCGAGCGCCGCGGAATTCATACAATAGCGTAGGCCAGTCGGTGCCGGGCCGTCTTCAAAGACATGCCCCAGGTGGGCATCGCAACGCGCGCATCGGGTCTCGGTGCGGACCATGCCATAGGTTTTGTCGGTGTGGTTGACTACCGCCGCTTCGTCCACCGGTTTGAAAAAACTGGGCCAGCCCGTGCCCGACTCGAACTTGGTGTCTGAACTGAACAGTGGCTGCCCACAGCAGACACAGGTATAGGTGCCAGCATCTTTTGTCTTCCAGTACTTGCCGCTAAACGCCGGCTCGGTCCCCGCCTTGCGGGTCACGTAGTACTGCTCCGGGGACAGCTGCTTTTGCCACTCTGCTTCCGGCTTGTCAATTTTCTCTGGCATTCCGTTTCTCCGAATCGTTGTTTTGGTTGATCTTTGCTCCCGGCGCCGTTTACTTTGCCGAGACGATCTATCATCAAATCTCGATGACGATATCCTCCAGGCGGGTGGGATAGCTGTTCAGCACCTCGCCCTTCTCTTTCCGCACGATGACCGTGTCGGAGTGCCGGAAGCCGCCCCAGTCCGGGTCGTAAACTCCGGGCTCGCAACTGAAAGCCATTCCCTGCTGCAGGACGGTCTTGTCTCCCTCGGCGATCCAGGGAGCTTCGTGGCCTTCAAGCCCAATACCGTGTCCAGTGCGATGTTTCAGAAACTTCTCAAAGCCGGCCTTGCGAATCTGGTCCAGGCTCTTCTGGTCCACTTCTTCCGCCACCGCGCCTTCTTTCAAATTTTCAATACCGGTATCGTGGGCCGAGAGCATGGCCTCGAACAGGCGTTTGGCGTAATCGGTCGGCTTGCCCACGCAGAAGGAGCGCTCACACTCCACATTGTATCCTCCGACCTGGGCGCCAAAGCTGAGGATCAAAGCGTCTCCAGTTTTCAGCCGGTCCTTGCTCGGGACCGCGTGCGGGAACGCCGACCGTTTGCCGAAGGGCACCAGACCTCCGAAGGGAGGATCAATACCCACGCCGACTACATCACGCAATTCTTTCGACATCCGGTCGGCAACCGCGTCGGCGGTCACTTTCAGGATCTCGTCCTCGGTCACGCTGCCGTTGTGTTGCACGAACTCGCGGCCGGCCTGCACCTTGAAGTCAGCGTAGGTCATGGCCCGGCGCATGATTCGTACTTCGTCTTCGTCCTTGACCAGGCGAAGGTCATCGACCAGGTCTCCGGCCACCACGATATCGGCCTTGGGAGCGCCCAGCTTTATTTGATGCATCCGGCTGGGCCGCGGTTCTTCCACGCCAATGCGTGCCCGGTCGAATCCACGCTTGGCTACGCGCTCGAAAATCCAGCGCACCCGGTTCACCGGGCCGGGAAAATCAAAGTACGACTCGTAGTCTTTTACCCACCAGGTTTTGACCTGGTCAACCTCCAGCCCGGGAACGAACATTACCGGATCGCCGGACTCCGGAATCAGCGCCGCCAGAGGGCGCTCGGTCGAGAGATGGAAATACCCCACGGTGTAAATGATGTTGGTGGCATCCAGCAGGAGGAGTGCGTTCAGCTTGCGCTCTTTCATCTTCTGCTGCACTTGCGTGACCTTGCGCCGGTACCAGTCCGGTTCCAGCCGGTCGTGCGGGCCAGGATCCGGGATGGTGGTGGCCATGCGGAGGAAGTGCATTCGACCAAGTTTGCTCACATCGGTGGTAATGTTGAGCGCGGCCACGCCGGAGAGCGTGCGCATAAATTGTCTTCGATTCGGCATGGAGCCTCCGTCCGGAACAAGGTCCTGGAATTTTGAGCGACTCATCTTAGCTTACCTGGGCGCGTCCCGGCTCGACCGTGGACAATCAGGAGGTATCGGTTCGGAATTCTGGTTGGAGCGGGCCTTCAGGCCTACACAATTTCCTGGGAGGAAGCCTACGGCCCCAAAGCGACTGGGCTCGCCACCCAGAGAACAATCCCCCTAAGAGCCTTTCGTAGCGCCGGCGTCCCGCCGCCTGCAAAACGCGGGCGAGGGCGCCCGCGCCACACGAGAACCTGACGACTAGGCCCCAGAGCCTCCGATGGTACGGTATTCCCCGCGGTGATAGAGCAGGGGATCGCCTCCGCGCACCACGACTTCCTCGACTTCAGCGATAAAAATAGTGTGGTCACCCGCGTCCTGAGCGCTATGCAGGCGGCACTCTAGATAGGCCAAGGCGCCGTTGAGCACCGGGGTGCCGTGCCCCGTGCGATCAAAGTGCGCCCCGGCCTCCTGTTCGGCATGGCGATGGTCCTGCGCCGGGCGGGCATAATATTCGGAGATGATCTGCTGGTCCTGGGCCAGCACGTTTACCCCAAAACGCTTCCGGGCATGGAGGTGAGCGTGGGTGCGGGCGCGATGGTCAACGCAGACCAGCACCAGCGGCGGATCGAGCGACACCGAACTGAAGGCGTTGGCGGTCATGCCGTGAACTTCACCCTCGTAGTCCACCGTGATCACGGTCACGCCAGTGGCAAAGCTGCCGAGCGCGCTGCGGAATTCGGTTTGCGTGACGGCCATGTGCAGATTGGGACCCTGATGTTTCGTAGAATTTCTTGCGGAACCGCACCATTACCGATTCCGCCCTAAGAGTTTTATCACTAAATGCGTGGAGTTGGACAATTCACCCAACCACGAACGCCGTCGCGCCGGAGATCACGCGGCGTCCCGAATCCTTCTCATGTATCATTCTGGTTGTTCGACTGTGAGGCCTATCGTTCCGGCTCTGGGAGCACGAGAAGACATGCGGGTACAGGAAGATTCTCTCACCGCCTATCTCGACGAAGTGCGCGACGGCCTGCTGCTGTCGCGCGAGGGAGCATGCCGGCTCCTGCGCTGCCCGGAGGATGAACTTCCCGCTCTCCTCGCCGTCGCGCTCGAACTCAAGCAACGATTCAAGCCCGGCGTCATCACTTATTCGCGCAAGGTATTCATCCCCTTGACGAACCTGTGCCGCGACTACTGCGGCTACTGCACTTTCCGCCGCGACGCGGGCGAACCGGGAGCGCACACCATGACCCCGGACGAAGTGATGGAAGTCGCGCGCGCCGGCGAGAAGATGGGTTGCACTGAAGCTCTCTTCAGTCTGGGCGACAAACCGGAACTGGCCTTCCCGGAAATGCGCGCTACCCTGCGCCACCTGGGATACAACTCGACTCTGCATTATCTCGAGGCCATGTGCGAACGAGTGCTGCGGGAGACGACCCTGCTGCCACATCCCAATCCCGGTCTGTTGAGCGCCGAGTGGATCACCCGCCTGGCGGCAGTTTCTCCCAGCATGGGTCTGATGCTGGAGACGACGAACTCTGCTCTGCTCGCGCCCGGCGCCGCGCATGACAACGCGCCCGACAAGGTTCCGGCAAAACGATTGCGCACCATTGAAGAAGCCGGCAAGCAGTCCGTGCCCTTCACCACCGGGCTGCTGATCGGAATCGGTGAAACGCTCGAAGACCGCGTGGACACGCTGCTCGCCATTCGCGAGCTGCATCGCCGCTACGGCCACATCCAGGAAGTGATCATCCAGAATTTTCGGGTGAAGCCCGGGATTCCGATGCGCGACTGGCCGGAACCGACGCTGGGCGAGATGCTGCGGACCGTCGCGGTGGCGAGACTTCTGATGCCGGAGGTCAATATTCAGGCGCCGCCCAATCTTTCCGCGCCTTATTACGACGAACTGCTCGATGCCGGGATCAACGACTGGGGCGGAGTGTCACCCTTGACTCCTGATTTCATCAACCCGGAAAGACCCTGGCCACACCTGGAGCAGCTCAAGTCTCGCACGGAATCAAAAGGATACATTTTGCGCCAGCGTCTGCCGGTTTATCCTGAATTCCTGACATCGCTGACCGCGCGGCCCGGCTTGCTGGCGGAAAAGGTCCAGGCTGCCGCCGATCGCGAAGGCTACGCAGGGAGGGCCAGAGCTGCATGATCGTCGTACTTACTGGCGGGACGGGTGGCGCAAAGTTTGTGGATGGCCTGCGCCAGGTCGTTCCGTCCAAAGATCTCACCATCATCGTCAACACCGGAGACGATCTGGAGTGGTGGGGACTGTACGTTTCTCCCGACCTCGATTCCATCACTTATGTGCTGGCCGGACTGCTGAGCAAGGAGCGCGGCTGGGGCGTAAAGGGCGACACATTTTTTTGCCTGCAGGCCATGGGCGACCTGGGAGAGCCCATCTGGTTCCACACTGGCGACCGCGATCTTGCGGTTCACCTGCTGCGCACGAAATTGCTTAAGCAAGGCAAGACGCTGTCTGAAGTCTCCGCCGAAATCTCGGCCAAGATGGGAGTACAGGCCCGCATCCTCCCCATGAGTAATACGCGCGTCGAAACCCGCGTGGACACTCCCATCGGCGAGATCAGCTTCGAAGAATATTTTGTGCAGCGCTGGTATCAGGATCCAGTAAAGTCGATTCGTTTCGCCGGCATAGAAAACGCCCAACCCGCTCCCGGCGTCATTGATGCCATCAGGTCGGCGTCCGTGGTGCTGCTGGCGCCGAGCAATCCCGTGACCAGCATAGGCCCGATCCTGGCCGTACCCGGCATTGCTGAGGCGCTCAAGGAGACTCCCGCCCTTGTAGCGGCAGTGAGCCCGATCGTCGGTAACGCAGCAGTCTCGGGGCCGGCCGGCATTCTGATGGCCGCGCAGGGTTTGCCGGTTTCTGTCGCAGGCGTGGCCCAGGCTTACAGCGAGTTTCTCGACCTCCTGGTGGTTGACCACCGCGATGCCAAGGCAGCCGAGGAATTGAGACGACCTGGGCTGCGCGTCCACTGCGCCAACACGTTCATGGGGACAGCCCAGGAAAAGATTGACCTGGCCAGGCAGATCCTTTCCCAGGTCGAGTCGCCGACTTCGAACGAAAACGCGGCGCACGCCGGCTCGGACCTGTCATGATCCTGGTCCCAGTGAAAGATCTCTCGGGCGCCAAGCAACGCCTCGCCGCCTGGTTCGACCAACCCACCCGCACCGAGCTCGCGCAAGCCATGCTGTTCGACGTGCTCGAGACTCTGGACACGTGGATCGACCGTCCCGAGGTCAGCATCGTGACCAGCGATCCCTTTGCCATTCAACTGGCGAAGCATTTTTGCTTTTTCGTGATTCCCGACAACGCCAATCGCAGCCAGACCGATGCCATCGAAATGGCAACCCGCTACTGCGAGGACCAGGGCGTTGACAGCACGCTGGTGATTCCCGGCGATATTCCTCTCATCCAGAGTTCGGAACTCGAAAAGATTCTGCAGTCCGCGCCCGCCGAAGGCTCGGTGCTGGTGCGCGCCGCCGACGGACGCGGCACAAATGCCATCTGGCGGCGCCCCGCCGGATTGTTTCCCGCGCGATTCGGCAATGACAGCTTCGCGCCTCACCACGCCGCCGCACAGGCCACGGGGAAACCGTGCGTGGTGCTTTCCCTGCCCGGCATCGCACTCGACATCGACAACCCCTCTGACCTGCGCGATCTTGCCGCCGCCCCGGGCGAAACCCGCGCCCAGCGGCTGGTCAGGCAGTGGCAGGTTGACGAGCTTCCTGTAGCCGCTAATGAGTAAGTCGCAACTCGCGCAGCATAAGCCAGCCCCGCAGGGGCGCCAGAATGTAGCCCACGGCGTAAGCCGTGGGTGGCCGCAGCGCGACGAAAGAGCCCCGCAGGGGCGAAAGAAAGACCGGCCTGCTGCCGAACTCCGTATCATCCCGCTCCCCCTAAAAACCGAGGTCAAGCCCGGCGATTCTGTTACCGCGATCCTCCTCCGCGCTATGAAGTCTCACAAACTGCGCCCGGGCGACATCCTGATCATCAAGCACAAGATTGTTTCCAAGGCCGAAGGCCAATTGGTGGACCTGAAAAACATCAAGCCCTCCCCTGCTTCCCGCCGCTGGGCGCAGCGCTATCACCTCGACGCTTGCGTGATCGAACTGGCAATCCAACAGGCCCAAAGGATCGTGCGGCGCAAGCGCGGTGTGCTGATCACCGAAACTCGCCATGGCCTGATCTGCGCCAACAGCGCGGTGGACGTCTCCAACGTGGACGGAGGCCGCCATGCGCTCCTGCTGCCCGACGATCCGGACCGCTCCGCGGCGCGAATCCATCGTGAGCTGAAAAAGGCCCTGCACCTTTCGATCCCGGTGATCATCACAGATACTTTCGGTCGGCCCTGGCGCGAAGGCTTGACCGAAGTTGCCATCGGGGTGGCCGGGATGCAGGCCCTCCACGACTATCGCGGGTTGCGTGACTCGCACGGATACGCGCTGCAGGCTAGTATTGAAGCGGACGCCGACCAGCTGGCTTGCGCCGCGGGCCTGGTCTGCGGCAAGCTAGCTCGTACGCCGGCGTGTATCATTCGAGGGTTCGCCTATCGTCCGGGCCGGGGCAGCGCGCGTGACCTGATGCGCCCGGCCGCAAGCGATCTTTTTCGCTGAGGCGGGTTCGCTGAGGCGTGTTTTCCGAGGAGGAGCCGTGACCCGAGTCCTGCCCGATTCTGAACTGGAAATGTTTCCTGCTCTCGAGTGGCCGTCGGTTGCAGAGAGCATGTCCTCGGAGGCGCGCAACGCGCTCGATCAGGTTATGGCGTCGCAGGATGGCAGCGTCCTCTCCCGCGAACAATGCCTGCTGCTCGCCCATGCCGAAGGCGACGATCTTCTCGGCCTGCTGGTGGCGGCCGACATGCTGCGCCGCGACCTGGTGGGAAATATCGTCACCTACGTGGTCAATCGCAACATTAATTTCACCAACATTTGTTTTGTGGGATGCAAGTTTTGCGCCTTCAGCCGCGGCCCGCGCGAGGAGGACAGCTACTTCCACAGTCTCGAAACCATGGCGCAGAAAGCGATTGAAGCCCGGGCCCTGGGCGCGACTGAAGTCTGCATCCAGGGTGGGCTGCCCCACGGATTGCCTCCGTTCTACTACCGTGACATCCTGCGCGCGATAAAAACTGCCGTGCCCGACATGCATATCCACGCCTTCTCCCCGATGGAGATCGTTTACGGCGTCGAACTCACTGGCATGGCTCTGGCTGACTACCTCGCGATGCTGCGCGATAACGGGCTCGACACTCTTCCGGGAACGGCCGCTGAAATTCTCGACGATGACGTCCGCTTCGTGCTCTCCCGCAACAAACTCTCCACTGAACAATGGAAACAGGTGATCCGCACCGCTCACCAGTGCGGCATCCGCAGCACGTCCACGCTGATGTACGGGCACGTCGAAACTCCGATGCACTGGGTGAACCAGCTTGAGCTTCTTCGCGACATCCAGCAGCAGACCGGAGGCTTCACCGAGTTTGTCCCGCTGGGCTTCGTCCATCAGAACACGCTGCTCTTTCATCAGGGAATCGCGCGGCCCGGCCCCACCCTGGCTGAGCATCTCAAGATTCACGCCCTGGCGCGGGTCATGCTGGCCGGAGCGATCAACAATATTCAAGTGTCGTGGGTAAAGCTGAACCGGCGCCTGTCGCAACTGTGCCTGCATGCCGGCGCCAATGACTACGGCGGAACGTTGATGGAAGAAAACATATCGCGTGAAGCCGGAGCGACGGCGGGACAATACACCAGCGGTGAGGAATTCCAGTCCCTGATTCTTGAAACCGGCCGTATTCCAGCCGAGCGCAACACCGTCTATACCAGAATCAGCCTCAGACTACCGCCTGACCAGGTCGCAATCGAGGAAGCGCTCGAGCCGGAGTTCGCCTGATGGAGTCAACGTAATCATGGCGGGCGTCATCGCTATCCTCGGCGGCACCGGTCCCGAAGGCTTTGGGCTCGCCCTGCGCTGGGCCCGAGCCGGCGAGAGCGTGATCATCGGATCACGCGACGCTGCACGCGCTCGCGAAGCTGCAGCAAAAATCCGCGCCGCGGTCGGCAGCAAGGCGACGATTTCCGGCGAGGAAAACAGCACCGCCTGCGCTGCCGCCGATCTGGTGGTGCTGACCATCCCGTTTGAAGGCCACTGCGCCCTGCTCAAGCAAATCAAGACGGTAATCCCGGAAGGCAGCATTGTGGTTGACACCACCGTGCCCCTTGCAGCCAGCGTGGGTGGCCGCGCCACCCGCACTCTCGGCATCTGGGAAGGCTCCGCCGCACAGCAAACCGCTGAACTCGTGCCTCCGGGAGTGTCGGTGGTAGCCGCGTTCCATAACACTTCCGCTGAAATCCTGAATGGCGATGCCGCCATCGACTGCGACGTCATAGTGTGCAGCGACGACGCCGACGCCTCGAAAACAGTAAGAACGCTGGCGGCGAAAATCCCCGGCGTTCGCGCCATCGATGGCGGCAAACTGGAAAACGCGCGCATCCTGGAACAGATCACCGCGCTCCTGATCGGCCTGAATATTCGGCACAAAGGCCACTCCGGCATTCGCATCACCGGCCTGCCAGAAAAAGCATACGAAGCATAGGTTTCGTGGCGCCGGCACTTCGACTACGCTCAGGGCAGGCTCAGCCGGCTGTGGTGAGGGTACCTTGCCCCCACCGCACACTGATACGACAATAAACAGCGCATGAGCCACTCTCTCCAAGCCGGCCCGGCCATCGAATTCCGCAACGTCGGTTACCGCCTGGGTAACGGAAGCACTCTGCTTCGCGACCTCAATCTTGAAGTGCAGCGCGGCGAAACCCTGGTGCTCCTCGGCCGCAGCGGCTCCGGCAAGACCACCACTCTGAAGCTCATCAACCGCCTGCTCACGCAGAGCGCGGGCGCGATTTACGTGGACAGCCGCTCCCTCGACCAATGGGACGTAATTCGCCTGCGCCGCGTAATCGGATACGTCATCCAGGAAGTCGGCCTGTTTCCGCATTTCACCGTCGCCCGCAACATCGGAGTAGTGCCGCAAATCGAGGGATGGTCTGCCGATCGCATTCAGCAGCGGGTTGCGGAGCTGCTTCAACTGGTTGGCCTTGAGCCTCAGCTGGCGTCACGCTACCCACGTGAATTGTCGGGCGGACAGCGGCAGAGAGTCGGCGTGGCCCGCGCCCTGGCCGCCGACCCGGCATTCCTCCTGATGGACGAACCTTTCGGCGCGCTCGACCCCATCACCCGCGCCGAACTGCAACGCGAATTCCTGGCCCTGCAGCAACGCCTGGGGAAAACCGTAGTCTTCGTCACTCATGACCTGCGCGAGGCCCTGTTGCTCGGCACCCGCGTAGCGCTCATGGAATCTGGCCAGTTGGTGGCTACGCTCACGGCCGAAGAATTTCTCGATTCCACCGACCCCATGGTCGCCGCGTACGTAGATGCTTTCAAGACCGAGCTCTCGTCGCCGAAGGAGCCACGATGACCAATCAAAGTAGCGCCGGCGTCCCGCCGGCTGTCCCGAGGGCATCCTGCCCTCGGCTGCGCAAACGAAATGCTTGCCAAGTACGCCCGGGAAACGGACGGTTTCGCAGAGGTCAAACATGAACGTCCTGCAATTCATCCTTCAAAATCACATCGAGGTCCTGGAACTCACCGCCGAACACCTCTGGCTGGTTGGGGCCTCCATCGCGTTGGCGGTGCTGATTGGAATCCCGCTGGGCATCCTGATCACGCGCTGGCCAGCATTGAGCAAACCTGTGCTGGGCGGCGCAAACATCATCCAAACGATTCCCAGCCTGGCTCTGTTCGGATTCCTCCTGCCCGCACCCTGGATTGGCGCGCGCGCCGACCGCCTCGCGATCCTGGCGCTGACGCTGTACGCGCTCCTGCCCCTCATTCGCAACACCTACACCGGGATCAGAGGTGTGGACCCCGCGATCGTGGAGGCGGGACGCGGCATGGGCATGACGGACCGCCAGGTGCTCTGGCAAGTGGAATTCCCGCTGGCGTTGAGCGTGATCATCGCGGGCATTCGCGTGGCCACCGTGCTCTCAATCGGCGTCGCCACCATCGCTGCCGCCATCGGCGCAGGCGGCCTCGGCGAATATATTTTTCGCGGATTGGCCATGGTCAATAATCAGGTGATTCTGGCGGGCGCGATTCCCGCGGCAGCCCTGGCCATACTCGCAGACACCAGCCTGGGATGGCTGGAGAAGCGCCTGGCCCCGCGCTAGGGACATCGTTCCTGTGTGATGAACGTTGTTCCTGCGTGATGAACGTCGAGGAACCGCGCAGCGGCGCAAGAAAATAGCCCACGGCGTAAGCCGTGGGTAAGAAACTAGAACCGAGTAAGCCCCAACGGGGCGAAAAACGTCATTGTCCCGATTTCTGCTTCTGGCCGCCGAAACTATGCGCGTGTCCATGTTCATCGCCATCCGAAAACTTGCTGCCCCCCTGGCCGCGCTGATCCTCCTGGCATCCTGCGGCCCGCCGCGCGCCGACCGCATTGTGGTTGGCTCCAAGAATTTCACCGAACAACTCGTCCTCGGGGAAATCATCGCCCAGCAGATCGAAAACAAAACCCATCTCCCGGTCGAGCGTCGCTTCTATCTGGCGGGAACTTACATCTGCCACCAGGCGATCCTTGGCGGTCGCATCGATATCTATCCCGAATATACCGGCACCGCACTGACTGCAATCCTGAAAGCACAACCTTCCAGCAATCCCCAACAGGTTTACGATCAGGTGAAGACCGATTACGCCAAACGTTTCAATCTCGTGGTCGGCCAGACTCTTGGATTCAATGACACCTTCGCCATCGAGGTCCGGGGCGAAGACGCGCGCCGCCTCGGTCTGAAGACTATCTCCCAGGCTGCCGCTTATACGCCGCAATGGCGCGCTGGTTTCGGCTACGAGTTCATGGAACGTCCCGATGGTTACAAGGGCCTCGCCGCAACCTATGGCCTGCACTTCGCTGAATCCCCTCGCATCATGGACCTGGGTCTTCTGGCGCGCGCACTCAAAGACAAGCAGGTCGACCTCGCCGCGGGAAATACCACTGACGGGTTGATTCCCGCGCTGGACCTGTTCGTTCTGGAAGACGACCGCCATTACTTCCCGCCTTATGAGGCTGTGCCCATCATCCGGCAAGAGATGCTGGCGCGCCATCCCGAGGTGGGAAAAGCGCTCGATGACCTTGCGGGAAAGATTTCCGATGACGACATGCGCCGGCTCAACTACGCGGTGGACGGTCAACACCGCGACGTGAAGGAAGTGGTAAGGGAATTTCTGCGCCAGAAGGAACTTTAATCGTAGCGCCGGCGTCTCGCCGGACAGCTGCCGGGACGGCGACGCTACATCACATCAACCGCACGGCATCGACATCCACGATCACCTGCGAACGTGGAATTCTCGAGGGAAGTGCTACGGGAATCCTTGTGCCACCAGGAACTCTGACCGTAGCGCCGGCGTCTCGCCGGCTGTCCCGAGGGCATCCTGCCCTCGGCGGCGGGCGGGACGCCCGCCGGACAGCCGCCGGGACGGCGGCGCTACATTACATCAACCACGCGGCATCGACATCCACGATCCCTGCGAACGTGGAATTCTCGAGGGAAGTGCTACGGGAATCCTTGTGCCACCAGGAACTCTGACCGTAGCGCCGGCGGGCGGCGGCCCGCCGGCCAGCCGCCGGAACGGCGGCGCTGCGTTACATCAACCACACGGCATCCACATCCACGACCACCTGCGAACGTGGAATTTTCTGCTGCACCGCGTAGGCCAGCATGGTTCTGAGCAAAGCGTTCAGCTTCTGGCGGCTGGCGGACTTCAGCACGAAGTGATACCGGTAATCGCGCTTCAAACGCACAATGGGCGCGGCCGCGGGCCCCAGGACTCGAATGCCTTCGTGGCGGGTCCTGTCAAACCACTTTCCGAGTATCCCCGACCATCGCAGTGCCTCATCCAGCTTGTCGCTGCGCACCAGCACGTTGGCGAGTGCGTTGTAGGGCGGATAGTGCATCCAGCTGCGAAAGCGCAACTCTTTTTCGTAGAAACCGACAAAGTCATGGTTCGCCGCGTACTGCACCGCATAGTGGTCCGGAAAATACGTTTGCAGCACGACTTTTCCCGGTGTCTGTCCGCGCCCCGCTCGCCCTTCCACCTGAGTCAGCAATTGAAATGTGCGCTCGGCCGCGCGAAAATCCGGGAAGCCGAGCGCCATGTCGGCGCCCACGACGCCCACCAGCGTGACCCCGTGAATGTCGTGGCCCTTGGCGATCATCTGCGTGCCTACCAGCAGGTCGAGTTCGCCTTCGTCGAGAGCGTTGAGGGCGCGTTCGAAATCCTCGCGGCCGCGCACCGTATCACGATCGAGACGCCCGATGCGCGCCTGCGGAAACATTCCGTGCAGCAGCTCCTCCAGCTTCTCGGAACCCGTGCCGAGGAAATAGACATACTCGCTGCCGCAATGAATACACGCCTTGGGCACCGCTGCGGTGTAGCCGCAATAGTGGCATTCCATGCGGCGGGAACGCTTGTGGTGGGTCATCGCGATGGCGCAGTTCTTGCACTCGAGCGTCTTGCCGCAAGCGCGGCACAGCACCACAGGTGAATACCCTCGCCGGTTCAGCAGCACCATGACCTGCTCTTTGCGCTCCAGTCGTTCCTTGATTTCTTCGGCCAGTTTGCGCGATATGACCTGCTCGCTTCCGGTCTCCTGAAATTCCTGCCGCATGTCAATGATCTCGACTTCGGGCAGAGGACGCTGCTCCACCCGGTCGGGCAATTCGAGCAACTTGTACTTGGCTTTTTTTGCATTGAAGTAGGACTCGAGCGACGGTGTGGCCGATCCCAGCACCACGGCTGCGTTGGCCATCTTGGCCCGCATCACTGCGACATCGCGGGCGTGATAACGCGGCATCTCCTCCTGCTTATAAGACGGGTCCTGTTCCTCGTCCACGATCACCAGGGCGAGATCGGTGACGGGAGCAAACACCGCCGAACGCGTGCCCACTACCATGCGCGCGCCTCCGCGCTTGATGCGGTGCCATTGCTCGGCCCGCTCTTTGTCCGACAAAGCCGAATGCAGAATGGCAACTCCTTCGCCGAACAGTTGATGCAAATCGGCAGCCACTGCCGGAGTCAACCCGATCTCTGGAACCAGGAGAATGGCCGAGCGCCCGGCTTCAAGCACCGCCCGCATGGCCGAAAGATAGATTGCCGTCTTGCCCGATCCGGTGACGCCGTGCAGCAGCATGCCGGAAAATTTGCGCGCGTTCACACTCTGCTGGATAAACTTGAGCGCCGCCAATTGCGCCGAGCTGAACTGCGAGTCGAAGAGGCTGGGCCGCGCCTTCAGAACCGATACGGTGAAGTCAGCCGGCTCCTCAATAATTTCCACCAGCCCCCGCCTCACCAGCGTATTCAGAGTACTCTTAGGGACTTCAAGCGATTGCAGCATATCGACAGGCGCCCTGCCTCCGGCGGCGGCGAGAGTATCCAGCAGCGTTTGTTGATTGGCGTTGAGCTTGCCGTCGATATTCTTTAGTACCGCGACCCTGACTGTGCGCGCTGCGTCGCGGGCCTCGGACAAATCTTCGCGAACGATCCACTTCTTCCGCGCCATTCCGGCTAGCAGCGGCCTGGACACACGGGTTGCGGCCCGCAAACTTTGTTCCCGCGTCGTCTCGCGTTCGGCCAGGTAATCGAGCACACGAAACTCAGCCAACTGGTCTTCGGGAGTTTTCTGGGAGCGCGCGGATGACCCTGACAGGCCGGCCAAATGCAGCGCCAGGTGCCCCTCTTCGGTGATGCGGTAGCCGATTGCCTTCTTGAATTCCGCACCCAGCGGCAGCATGGTCCGGAAGACTTCGCCAACGGGAGCGAGATAGTAATCGGCAATCCACTGGCCCAGGCGGATTAACTGCTCGTCCAGCACCGGCACGGAATCGAGCGCACTGATTACGTTTTTGGTCTTAACTTCCGGCTTGCGATCGTGTAGCGCGGTGACGATGCCCGACATGCGTCGCTGGCGAAAGGGCACGAGGACGCGTCCACCCACAACCGGCTCCATCCCATCCGGAACCGCGTAGGTGAAGACGAGGTCGAGCGGCACCGGCAGAGCTACGTCACAGAATTCAGGCATGGTAAATGTAGGCGCGAGCGTCCTCGCTCGTGCGGCAGTAAGGAGCGCCTGCAGTCTAGTCCGGGCTCTTGGGCGGAGCCACCATTCCCAGGTCCTTCATCACCATCTGCAAATCCTTCCAGGCTTCTTTCTTCTGCCGCGGATCGCGCAACAGGAATGCAGGATGGTAAGTGACGGCAAGCCTGGTGCCGCGGAAGTCATACCACTTGCCGCGCAGCTCGGTCATCGGAGCATTGATCGCCAGCAGCGTCTTGGCCGCGACTGCGCCCAATGCCACCAGGGCCTTGGGCCTGATGGTGGCAATCTGCCGCATCAGAAAAGGCGAACAGGTTTCGCATTCATCGCGCTCTGGAGTGCGGTTGCCTGGCGGCCGGCATTTGATGATGTTGGCGATATACACATCTTCGCGGCGCAGGCCCATGGCCTTGATCATGTTGTTGAGCAGCTGTCCAGCGCGCCCCACGAAGGGTTCGCCCTGCTGGTCTTCGTCGGCGCCCGGCGCTTCACCGATGAACATCAGCTCTGCCCGCGGATTGCCCACGCCGAAGACAATCTGCTTGCGTCCCTGTTTGGCCAGGCGGCAGCGGGTGCAATCGCCAATGTCTTCGCGGATGGCGCGCAATCCCAGCACCGGATCCGAAAGGGTGTCGGGCGTGGCCGAGATTTCGATCAATTCCTCTGCGGGAGATACGACTGCGGCTTTGACTCTGGGCAATGGGTCTCGCTCTTCTGGCTGAATTTGGACAGCGGTCTCGCGCGGGGAAATATCCCGGCGGTAGAAATCATAGATGCCAAGTTCATTGTAGTAGCGGATGCGGTCGGCGAGGGCGCGCTTGAGTTGTGGGTCCAGGACTGGGGGCATGGGATTCCAAAAACAATTGCAGATTTCAGATTGATGATTTCAGATTGAACTTCCTCGTGCCAAGGGGCTGGTGTTCAATCTTAAATCTAAAATCAAGAATCTGAAATCTCCTGAGGAGTTCTGCTACTTGGCCTGTGCTACTTTTCGCAGGCGCCCTGCCTGGTCGAGCACCCGCAGGGCGACTTCCCACTTGGTGGTTTCAGGCACTTCGATCACCTCGCTGTGAGTGATGATGGTGACCGCGTTGCGATCGGAATCAAAGCCCACGCCGTCGCGCGACACATCATTCACGACGATAGCATCAAGCGCTTTCGATAGCAGCTTCTTGCGCGCGTTTTCCAGGACATTTTCGGTTTCTGCGGCGAACCCTATGATGAGTTGCGAGCTTTTGGCGCGGGCCACTTCCGCCAGAATGTCCTTGGTCGGCTCCAGTTCCAGGGACATCGAACCCTTGCGCTTGATTTTCTGCTCGGCCGCGCTCCTGGGACGGTAGTCCGCTACCGCCGCAGTCTTGATGACAATGGTCGCTTCCGGCAGCAGCTTCAGCACCGCCTGGCGCATTTGCTCGGCAGATTCGACTGGCGTGACTTCAGCGCCGCCCGGGGGTGTCAGCGCGGTAGGCCCGCTCACCAGCAGCACACGCGCTCCGCGCCGCAGCGCAGCTTCGGCCAGCGCGTATCCCATGCGTCCACTGGAACGGTTGGTGAGATAGCGCACCGGATCGATCTTTTCGCGGGTGGGACCGGCCGTGATCAGCACGGTTTCGCCGGCCAGTTCCTGCGAGGCCCCCAAGGCTTCCATGGTTGCCGCAACAATCAATTCATTCTCCGCCAGCCGCCCCGGACCGGTCATACCGCAGGCCAGATAACCCTCGCCCGGTTCGACGATCCGTACTCCGCGCTGGCGCAGCAGTTCCAGGTTCGCCTGGGTGGCGGGATGGTTCCACATGTTGACATTCATCGCGGGCGCGACGACCACCGGCGCGGTGGTTGCCAGATACAGGGTTGTCAGAAAATCATTGGCAATGCCTTGCGCGAATTTGGCGAGAACGTCGGCCGTGGCGGGCACCACCAGCAGAGCGTCGATCGATTGCGCCACCGCAATATGTTCGATGGCCGAGTCGATGTTGGGCTGAGCGCTCTTCTCGTCGGCGCCCCCGGCAAACATGCCGGTAATTACTTTTTCGCCGGAGAGCGCGGCAAAGGTGAGGGGACGAACAAACTGCTGCGCCCCCTGGGTCATGATGACCTGCACCCGGATGCCGCGGTCCTGCAGCAGGCGCACAACCTCTGCCGCCTTGTAGGCCGCAATGCCGCCGCTGACTCCGAGAGCAACTTTCATGGGAAGATCACAGCGATTGCAGATTCCAGATTGCAGATTTCGGATTGACCTTCGCACAACGCTGGCTGCGGAGGGTGACAAATCTGGAATCAAAAATCTGAAATCTACAATCCGTAGTTCACAAGTCCTTGGCGATCGCCTTCTCCAGCATCTCGCTGGCAACCTCGGCCGCCGAGCGCGGCATTTCGGGGATCACCCATTTCACCTTGCCCGCCTTGATTTCGTCCTGCGCAATCCGGCACGGCTTGCGGGAAGGTGTTTCGATGACCGGAGGCGCGCCACCCTGCAATTGTCGCGCTCGGCGCGCGGCCACCAGGATGTACCGATAGTTGCTGTCAAACCCATCCATCAACTTCATCGTGTTCTCCCCTTGCCGCTAGCGTCCACCCGGCGCCGCTACTTTCTCAAACGAGGCCAGGATCGGCTGCAGCCGCTCCCGCACGTTTTTCAGCCGGCAGCGCTCTGCCATGGCCATCAGGTCGGTGTCGTCAGCGGATTGCTGTTTCTGTCCTTGGGCCCCTGATCGCTTCAGTCTCTCCGCGAGCAGGATCGACTTCAGCGCGTCGATAGATTCTTCCAGGCGGTCGTTAACCAAAATATAGTCGTATTTCTCGTAATTCTCAATCTCCCGAGAGGCCGTGACCAAACGGCGATGGATCACCTCTTCCGCATCCAGACTGCGGGTGCGCAACCGCTTCTCCAGTTCCTGCCGGTTGGGAGGCAGGACGAAGATGCTCACCGCCTCCGGAATCTTGCCCTTGATCTGGGCCGCGCCCTGCACATCGATATCCAGCAACAGGTCCTTCCCCTCTTCCTTGGCCTCGCGTAAGAAGCGGCGCGCCGTGCCGTAGTAGTTGCCAAACACGCTGGCGTACTCGAGAAATTCATCCTTGCGAATCATTTCTTCAAATTCCGCCCGCGAGACGAAAAAATATTCCCTGCCGTCCTGCTCGTCGCCACGGTGCGCCCGGGTGGTGTAGGAGATGGAAAATTTCAGGCCAGGCACAATTTGCTGCACCCCGTCCACCAGCGTGGATTTGCCCGAACCGGACGGCGCTGAAATGATGTACACGCCACTCATTCGACGTTCTGCACCTGTTCCCGGGCCTTCTCGATCTCCGTCTTGATCGCCAGTCCCATCTCGGTGATTTTCAGCGCCTCGCCGGCCAGGCCGGAGGTCTTGGAGAGCAGCGTGTTGGCTTCGCGATTCATTTCCTGCAGCAGAAAATCCAGCTTCTTGCCCACTTCCCCGCCCTGATCGAGCAGGCCCAGAAAGTGCTTCACATGGGTATCCAGACGAACCAGTTCCTCCTGGATATCGCTGCGATCGACCAGCAGGGCCGCCTCCTGCAGCAGACGTTCCGGCTCCACCTGGCTTCCAATCAGTTCCTGCATGCGCGTTTTCAGCCTTTCGACGTAGGTCTGCAAAACCGTCTGGCGATGCTTCTCCACACCCTCACCGGCCTTCTGCACGTGGGCCATGCGCTGCCGCAACTCGCGGTCGATACCCCGCCCTTCTTCTTCGCGCATCTGGTTGAGGTGGTTGAGCAGTTCCTCCACCTTCGCCAGGACGGAGGCTTCGAGCGCACCATCGGCAGGGAGCGCGGCCGCATCCAGCGCGCCGGGCAGCCGCAGGACAGCGTTCAAGTCCGGCTCGGCGGCCAGGCCAAACTCGGCCGCCGCCGCGCGAAACGCCTGGATATACCCACCCGCGATCTGGCGGTTGAGCGCGAAGTTCTCGCTCCCGCCTCGCTCCAGGTTGAGTGTGAGTTCCACGTGCCCTCGCGCCAGCTTCTCTTTGAGCACCCTGCGCAACTTCATTTCCAGGGCGTCGCTGTCCGACGGCATGCGGAAGTGCACATCCAGAAACCGGTGGTTCACCGACTTCAAAGACAAAGTGAAACCCATGGGACTCTTGCCCGGCACATTGATCTGAGCATTTGGGTGCTCTGGATCAGCCACCTGGCCTTTCACCTGCGCAAACCCGGTCATGGAACGGATAGGCATGATTTTCGTAGCGCCGGCGTCCCGCCGGCTGTGTCACCACCCTTCTTTCGCCCCTTCGGGGCTCGCTCGCGGGCCACTATTTACCCACGGCTTGCGCCGTGGGCTTTATTCTCGCGCTGCTCCGCGGCTTTTTGTGACTCCGCTACTCCACCTTTTTGCTCGCGTCCCAAGTCTGGACACGGCCTCGTCTCGCCTTCGGACCCTGGTACTACCGCATTACATTCGCCTTGGGCTGGTCCCCTTCCGCGAACTGAAGATCATACAACCGCCGGTAGGTCCCCGGCTTCCGCATAAGGTCTTCATGCCGCCCGATGTCCTCGATGGTCCCGTTTTCCAGTACCACAATCCGGTCCGCACGTCGCACCGTCGAAAGCCGGTGGGCGATGACAAACACGGTCCGTCCGGTCATAAGATTATGCAATGCCGACTGCACCAGCGCCTCCGACTCGCTGTCGAGGGCCGAGGTGGCTTCGTCCAGAATCAGGATGGGTGCATTCTTCAGCAACGCCCGGGCAATGGCAATGCGCTGGCGTTCGCCGCCGGAGAGCCGCACCCCGCGTTCACCGATCATGGTGTCGTAGCCGTTCGGCAACTCCATGATAAAGTCATGCGCCAGAGCCGCACGGGCCGCGGCCTCGACCTGCTTCTGCGAAATCGACGGCTGCCCATACGCAATGTTGTTCCGCAAAGTGTCATTGAACAGCACCGTCTCCTGTGTGACTACGCCGATTTGCGACCGCAGCGAGGCCAGCGTGGTATCGCGCACATCGCGTCCATCGATCAGCAGGCGGCCAGCGGTGACGTCGAAGAAACGCGGGATCAGGTGCACCAGCGTGCTCTTGCCCGCGCCACTCGATCCCACCACTGCCGCCACTTCCCCCGCCCGCACTGACAGATTGATGTCGCACAGAATTTCCCGCGACTCGTCTCCGTCCGCTTCGTAGGAGAAACACACACCTTCCAGCTGGATGCTATCGGCAAAAGGCGGCAGGGGCTTGACCCCGGGCTTTTCCTTAACGTCGTCCTCGGTGTCCATGAACTTGAAAATCTCCGAGGACGCGCCCAACGCCTGTTGGAAATTGTTGTTAAAGAGGGCAAACTTCCGCACCGGGTTATACAGGCTGAATACCGCGGTAATAAATGCGCCAAACGTTCCCAGGGTAAATTCATTGTGCGCAATGCGGTCGCGGCCCAACAACAAGAGCATGGCGATCGCAATCGCGCCGAAAATATCCATCAGTGGGGAACTCATCGCCGCCGCCGCCACCGAGCGCAAGTTGGCCTTGAAGAGCCTTTGCGCGGCCTGGCGAAAGCGCGCCATCTCCCAGGACTCCATGCTGAAGGCTTTTACGATCCGGTTGCCGCTGATGGTTTCCTGCAGGATGTTCTGAATGTCAGCCAGCTTGTCCTGGCCGCCGCGCGTGGTGCTGCGCACCCGGCGTCCGATCCTTATCGCCGAGTAGATGATGAAAGGGATAAACAGGAGGAGCACCCAGGCCAGTTTTCGTCCCAGCACAATCACGGCGGCGGCCGTGAACAGGAAAGTAAAGAACTGTTGCAGGAACTCCGCCAGCACGCTCGACATGGCGTATTGCACCCGCTCGATGTCGTTGATGATAGTTGAAATCAGCGTCCCCGTGGTGTGCTTCTGAAAAAACGCCGCTGAGCGCCGCAGCACCGAGTTGTAGAGATCGTTGCGCAGGTCAGTGATCATGCCGAACCCGGCATGATTCACCAGGTAAGTGCCGGCATAGTCGAAAATGCCTTTCAGGACCGTGGAGGCAACCAGCGCATACGCCACAATGGTCCAGGCGTTATGAAAATGAGTGGGAACGAACTGCTGCAGGTAAACCACATGCCCACTGCCGGGAATGGTGAAGAGTTGAATGTTGTCCGATCCCGTCGATGGGTTGAGGACGCGGTCAAAGATCGGCTTGACCAGCACCAGGCGAAACGCTTCCAGGAACCCGACCGCGGCCAACAGCACCACCCCCGGCACCAATTGCAGCCCGAAGGGCAGAACATACCGCAAAAGGCGGGTCAGTTGCCGCATTTGGAGCTTTCGCTGCGCATGCCGTCGAGGCCCGCGCCTGGTGGAATCAGCATATTGAGCAAGGTCTTATTCTACTTCAGTCGTCAGTCGTCAGTCGTCGGTCGTCAGCAAAATCAAATACGCCCTGCCGATATCTGAAGACAGACTGTCACCCGATCGGACCCGACCCTGGACTTCGGTCGTCAGTCCTCGGTCGTCAGCAACATCAATTACGGTGCGCTGACGACTGATGACTGACGACTGGCGACCGAAGACTGACGACCGACGACTGCTACCCCGGACTGTCCCGATGCACCACCTTCACCCGGTATCCCGCCTTGCGCAGGCGCTTGCCTACGTCCTCCGCGATCATGACCGAGCGGTGCTGTCCCCCGGTGCAACCGAAGGAGATAGTCAAATAGCTCTTGCCTTCGCGAATGTAGTGCGGCAGCAGGTACACCAGCAATCCTGAAATCCGCTGGATAAATTCCCGGCTCTGGGGAAACGAACGGATATACTTTGCGACCTTCGGGTCCCGCCCGGTCAGCGGACGAAACTCGGGCACAAAGTGCGGATTGGGCAGGAAGCGCACGTCGAAAAGCAGGTCGGCGTCGTCGGGCACGCCATGTTTGAATCCAAAGCTCACGCAGGAGACCAGGATATTCTTGCCCGACTCCTTCTTGTGAAAGCGTTGCGTGATATGGGCCCGCAACTCATGGACATTGAACCTGGAGGTATCGATCACCAGGTCCGCCATGGCCCGGATATAGCGCAGATGCCGGCGCTCGGCGGCCAGCGACGACTTCACTGTCGTGCCGGTGCCCAGCGGATGAGGCCGGCGGGTCTCGCTGAAGCGGCGCAGCAGGATGGATTCCGAGGCTTCGAGGAAAATCACCTTGGTCGGCAGCATGCGCCTGACCGAGTTGACGATCGCAGGCAGCGACTCCAGTTGCGTGCCTTCACGAACGTCCACCACCAGCGCGGTCCGGCTGATCTCGAGCGACTGCCCGATCAACTCCGCGAAGCGCGGAATCAACTCCACCGGCAGATTGTCCACGCAGTAGTAGCCCAGGTCCTCGAAGGCCTTGAGCACGGATGCTTTGCCCGACCCGCTCATACCGGTGATGATGACCAGTTCGCCGGGCGGGCGCAGGGCCGCCCGATCGCTTTTGCGGCGGCCTTTCTTGGTTTCAATTGGAACTTTTTTCTTACGCTTGGTACGGGCCATCTTGGTGCGATGTTAGCAGGCACTGCCCGGGCTAGCCAGTTGCATCCCGGTTGCCGGTGACCCGGCGCGGCAGGTTCGGATTCTGAAGGAAATAAAAAGGGGGCACCGGATGTGCCCCTTTTATGCTTCGCTGTGCCAGAGGTACGCCATCCCCCGAGGGCATATCTAGCGCAGCGACGCGACTACGACAACATTCTGTACCGGGTAATCCATCGCAATTTCAGACTCGCGCCCGCTCTTGGGCAGTTCTTGTCCCCGGTTGTCCCCTTCCCTCCAGATCTGGGCCAGGAAGTACTGGGAGCCGTAGCGGTGGAAAACCAGCTTGCTGGTCTTTTGCGCTTCTACCGATTCACAGCTGTGCGGCAACACAGTATTGATGACCTTGTTGTCCGTACTCTGGATGGACATCGCGACTCCGGTGAGGCCGAGAGGCTGAATCCTGTATTGCCCGGCGGGCATCTCGGTTTTGTTTACGATGAAGTTGAACGGAACATTCGCCTTCACCAATCCGGTCTGAGCATAGGCAGATGCGGTGGCCAGCAGCAGGCCCAGGCCGATTAAAGCAAACAGTTGGTTTTTCATAAATCCTCCTCGTGTTTGAGACGGTGAAACCACGCAGGATCAGCCTGTCTTCAAATGCCGTACTGCCTTGTTTCGCTATCGGCCGTCTCTGACTTTTCGCAGCGGGTTGAAAACCGTTGCTGCATCGGTTGATTGCAGGTGGCGTGCCAGACTTGCGACCGCAGCAAGCCCATGCGGCTCGGTGTTCCCAAGTGGTTGACCGATTTGATGTTGTCTCCGGATGGCCAGCGCCCGGATGAATTTATACGCGGCTTCGAGACACGGTTCCGTTAACCCAAGTGTTAGTTCAGCCAACCCTCGGGTTAATGGCCACCGATGGGAAGCGGACCTTGGTTGTGTGGGACCGGGTCTCTGACCCGGTCGGGCGGTGCGCAGCACCGCTGCGAGTTTCAGATTGCTGGTAGAGCTGCGGCCCTTCGGGCCGCCTGACCGGGTCAGAGACCCGGTCCCACACCATCAAAGAAAAGATCCAACCACATCTCCGCGTGTACATGGCGGCCCGGTATATGCTAAACAGCAAGCAGTATGTCGGAGAAGAATCCCAGACTGATCGGTATCGGCGGGCCTTTGAAGGGCACGGCGTTCTCTCTGCCGGCCGGCGAAGTGTCCATCGGCCGCGACTCGTCGAACCAGCTTTGGGCGGCTGATCCCGCATTGTCGCGCCGGCATTGTTTGGTGCTGGCCCACGAAGAACAGTTCTCCATCCGGGACCTGAAAAGCCGTAACGGCACGCTGGTCAACGGTGTGCCGGTGGAGCAGCAGCAGATACGACATGGCGACCAGATATATATCGGCGATTCCGTGCTCGTCTTCCTGCTCAAGGAAGACGGAGAACACTTCGATAAGAATCCGGTTGAATTCCTGGAGACTGCGGGCTTCGAAGGCTCTCCGCTTCTGCTTCGGGCGGAAGACTCGCTCTACCTGCAGCCCGACAAGATCGTGGCCAATTTGCCGCCCAGCGCCCGTCGCTCCCGCGACCTGAACTCCCTGCTGAAGATCGCGACCGGGATTGGCGGCATTCGCGATCAGGACTCGCTGCAATGGCAGCTTCTGGGTTTCATCTTCGACGTGGTCCCGGCCGAGCGCGGCGCGGTTCTGCTCTGCGATCATCCGGAAGAGTTCACTTCGACTGCCGCCTGGGACCGGGTGCGCGGGCCCGGCCATCCCGTGCGGGTCAGCCGCACCGTGGTGCAGCGTGTTTTGAGAGAGCGCATCGGTCTGCTGGTCAGCGACGTCCTGGGCAACGAGGCACTGCGCCAGGTCAAGACCCTGACGGAGTTGAAAGTGAGCTCCCTGCTCTGCGTGCCACTGGTGGTCAGGAAAAGGGTCCTGGGCGCCATCTACCTGGACAGCACCAGCCCCACCACGGAGTTCGACGAAGATCACTTGCAGGTCATGACCGCGGTGGCGGGCATCGCCAGCCTGGCCTTTGACAACGTGCGTCACTGGGAAAAGCTACAACAGGAAAACCAGGAACTGCGCGCTGAAATCGATCTCGAACACAATATGGTCGGCGGCAGTCCCGCCATGCGGAAGGTGTTCGACTTCATTCGCCGGGTCGCGCCCACCGATTCCACTGTCCTCATTCAGGGAGAAAGCGGGACGGGGAAAGAGCTGGTGGCCCATGCCATCCATCGCAACAGCCCCCGCGCGGAGCGGCCGTTCGTGGCCATCAACTGTGCGGCCATCGCTGACACCCTGCTGGAGAGCGAGTTGTTCGGCCACGAAAAAGGTGCTTTCACCGGCGCGGCCGGGCAAAAAAAAGGCAAGGTGGAAGTGGCTGAAGGGGGAACGCTGTTCCTCGACGAGATCGGCGAACTTGCCCCCGGCCTGCAAGCCAAACTGCTACGCGTCCTGCAGGAGCGCGAATTCGAACGCCTGGGCGGCACCCGGCCCATCAAACTGAATATTCGCCTGGTCGCGGCCACCAATCGAAGCCTGCCCGAGGCCGTCAAGTCCGGCACCTTCCGCAACGATCTGTACTACCGGCTGAACGTGGTCAGCCTCCAGATGCCGCCGTTACGCGAGCGCCGGGAGGACATGTCCGTACTCGCCGATCATTTTCTGGCCAAGGCCAGCCGCAAGTGCCGGACGCGGGTAAAGCCGCTGTCCTCTGAAGCCCTGGCTTGCCTGATGCATTACGATTGGCCGGGGAATGTTCGGGAACTGGAGAATGCCCTGGAACGGGCGCTGGTGCTGGGCTCGACCGATTCCATTCTCCCCGACGACCTGCCTGAGGCCGTTCTCGAGGCTGCTTCCACCACTAGGGCAGCGACCGACAAATACCATGGCAGCATCAAAGAGACCAAGAAGCAATTGATCCTGCAAGCCCTGCAGCAGGCCAATGGCAATTACATCGAAGCCGCGAAAGCACTGGGGATGCATCCTAATTCGCTGCTGCGACTGGTCCGCAACCTGGATTTAAAGGGACTGAAAGCGGGCATGCAGGGGCCCGGTGCGGAGTGATGAGACCTTGCTCGGCTATACCCGGAACGGCGCACTCAGCAAACGCGCCGGAAACATGACGATCGCCCACACCAGGGCCAGCGCGCCGTGGACCGCTATCCCCACCAGACGAAACGGCAGCAGCAGCACCCAGACAAACGGGTAAAGCACCAGCGCCAGTAACGCCAGAGGCCAGCACACCACAAAAAGAATGCACCAGAGAAGAAAAGCTAACATGGGCGTATCTCTCCTGCTTTAGTTCTACGAGGAAAAGCCCCGAAAAGTTCCGCTGGATAAAACCGGGTTCGAAGATAAAACCGGTTCTCAGTTTCAGGTTGTCAGTTCTCAGATTTTGCGCTGGCTTCGTACATTTACCGCGAACCCTAATCGGTTTTTACCTTCAAACCATTTGTCTTCAAACCGGTCTTATCTGCTAAGGCTTCAGCCCGCCGCCCGATCCGGCGCCAACCGGCGCAGCGACTCGGCGTAGGGCGCCCGCGCAATGCCTTTCTCGGTCACAATCGCGGTAACGTACTTTGCCGGGGTAACATCGAATGCCGGGTTCTCTACCTCGACGCCATCGGGCACCATCTGCCGGCCGGCGATATGCGAGACTTCTTTCCCGTCGCGCTGCTCGATAGGAATCCCGCTACCATCGGGCGTTTCGAAATCCACCGTCGAGAGCGGAGCGGCCACATAAAACGGGATGCCGTGCTCCTTGGCCAGCACCGCCACCGAGTAAGTTCCAATCTTGTTGGCCACGTCGCCATTGGCGGCAATGCGGTCGGCACCCACCACGATGGCGTTGATTTTCCCCTGGTTCATCATGGCGCCGGCCATGTTGTCGGAAATCACCGTGGTGGGAATGCCATCTTTCATCAGTTCCCACGCGGTCAATCGCGAGCCCTGCAGGAAAGGACGCGTCTCGTCGGCAAAAACGTGGATTTTCTTTCCCTGCTCCACGGCGGCCCGGATCACTCCCAGAGCGGTCCCATATCCACAGGTCGCCAGGGCGCCGGCGTTGCAGTGGGTGAGCACGCCTCCGCTGGCGGGCATCAAGGTCGCGCCGTGCCGGCCCATGGCCTGGTTGGCCGCGATATCCTCGGCGTGCATGCGCTGGGCTTCTTCCACCAGCGCCTGCTTGATCTGCGGCAGCGGCCGCACCCGCAGCATTTCAAATTTGTCGCGCATGCGCTTGATCGCCCAGAAAAGATTCACCGCGGTGGGCCGGGTCTTGCCGATGACATCACAGATCTGGTCGAAGTCATGCTTCAGGTCCCCGCCATTTTCGGCCTTGGAGTTTTTCACCCCCAGCGCGATGCCCATGGCCGCAGCCACGCCAATGGCCGGCGCGCCCCGCACCACCATGTTGCGGATGACGTCGGCGACCTGGACATAAGTCTTGCAGGTGACGTAGGTCTCTTCCATGGGCAGCTTGGTCTGGTCAATGAAGCGTACGCCGGAGTCGGTCCATTCGAGAGTTTGAATCATAGGAGCAGTCGTTGGCCTTTGGTCGTTGGTCGTTGGTCGTTGAGCTTTGATGCAGCGGCAATCAGGAACTATGTGCCGGATTTCAGCCCCGTAGGTTCGTAAATGTCGCCAGCCACAGTTGGCCAACGACCAACGACCAATGACCAACGACGATTTTAGTTTTTATGCACTTCGCAGCGGATTCTGGGGTTATGCACCACCGCCGGCTTGCCGCAGATTTCGCAACCGGAGCCTGCCACGGGCATGCCCGGGGAGGTCTCGTCGTTCTGCAGCAGGTGTTCTTGCCGGACCTCGCTGGCGGTAAACACGGAAACAAACGGGGCCGGGGCGGCGGCTTGCTCCACGTTGGGACGCCCTCCTGCCTCCTCCCGTTCCACCAGGCACAGCGCACCTACAACCTGAAAGCCGAACTCTCGCGCCGCTTCAATGGCCTGCACCGTCGAGCCTCCCGTGGTGCAGACATCATCCACGATCACCACCCGCGCGCCCTTTTCCTGGAAGCCTTCGATGCGCCTCCCCGTGCCATGCTGCTTTTCGGCCTTGCGCACCAGAAATCCGTCCACTTCACCACTGGCCATGGAAACCGCCACCACGATGGGATCGGCACCCATGGTGAGGCCGCCAACCGCTTTCGGTTTCCATCCCCGGTTCCGGATCTCGTCGAGCACCAACTGCCCGGTAAGGCGCGCGCCCTTGGCCGTCAGGGTGGTGGTGCGGCAGTCGATGTAGTAGTCGCTCGTGCCCCCGGACGAAAGCTTGAACTGCCCCAGCCGGAATGACTTGGCAGCCAGCAAGCGCAGCAGATCCTGACGAGTGGAAGCCATCGCAGCCTACGATACCACGCTCAAGGCCTGCTATTGAGTCATGCGCTCCAGATGCCGGAAATGGTCCGTCCCGATATAGAGCACGCCGAAGAGCATCAGATTGTAGCCCACGTGAATCAGAAGCCCGGGCGTCACCGAGCGCGTGATCACGCGGGTAATGGTCAGGACCAGGCCGACCATGAACAGCACCAGCAGCGGGCCCCACGCTTGTCCCAGCTGCTCGCTGTGCACCATGGCAAAAGCGAAGCTGGTCGCCAGCACGGCCAGGAACCTGCCCCAACGGCCGGCCACCGAAGTCTGCGGGGGCGGTGCCAGACTGATCGCTCCGAGCAGGCTGGCCAGGACCAACAGCACCGTCGTGCCGATTCCGAAGGCATGATCGGAAATCGCTCCCGCTGCCAGGCCCCATGACACAGTAGTGGCGACCGGCAACAGCAACAGGCCAGACGGCCGCTCTCCCGATCTCAGGCTTTGCGCCACCACCATTCCGCCAACCGCCAGAAAAACCACAACTGCCAGCAGGACCGACCACGCCAGCGGAAGGCGGTGCTCAATGTATCCCCAGGCGGCCATGATCAGGACCCAGATGCAGCCCCGGCGAAGTTGCCGCGGCGTCATAAACAGCGTCTGCAGCCACCGGTCCAGCACCGGGTACAGGAATCCGCGAAAAAGCATTTCTTCCGCCAGGGGAGCGATGGCCACTCCGAAAATCATCATCAGATATGCGCCTTGGCGGTTCTGGAAAAACTTGTCCATCGGTAGCGACTTCGGAATCGGCAACAACCGCGAAATCAGGCCCAGGAGCACAGCCAGAAAAGCGCCGGCTGCCAGAAACCCCAGCCAGCCCAGGTTCCGCGGCCACCGCCATCCCACGGTTTGCCAGAAAGGACGTTGCCCGTGGCGCGTCACCAGCCCATACATGGCCGCCAGCATGGCAAGGTAGGCCAGGGTCATGCTGGGGACAATCACCAGCGGCCCGGGATTTTTTCCCAGCTCGGCGGCAGACATGCCGTTCGCGGCTGAGCTATGCAGGACGATGACGAACGATATCGAACTGAAAAGGAACAGCGCCGCCACCAGGACCAGCCCCACGATCAGGAGGTCGAGCCCACTCCAGGGTGGATTTTCGGCACCCGGATTGATCTTGGGCAACCGGTTCCGCCGGCGGCTCTATCTGCAATTCGGAAAGAGGCTGATCTGGTGAGGACAATTGGACCCGTGTGGGGCGGGCGCCCTCGCCCGCCGCCTTTGACTTTCGTTGAGTACTGAAACTCCAGCACAAATCTTGAAATCAACATCAACCGCAAAAGCGGCGGGCGGGGGCGCCCGCCCTACACAACTACGCGATCGAGCTCTTTTGTCCGTTGGCAAAATATCCTGCCAGCGCCTGCCCGGTGTATGACTTCTTGTTGCGCGCCACCTGCTCGGGCGTGCCCTGGGCCACGACCCGCCCGCCCTCTTCTCCGCCCTCCGGGCCAAGGTCAATAATCCAGTCCGCGTTGCGGATCACATCCAGATTGTGCTCGATGATCATAACCGTATTTCCCAGGTCGGTCAGCCGGTGCAGCACTTCGAGCAATTTCTTCACATCATCGAAGTGCAGGCCGGTGGTCGGCTCGTCCAGAAGATACATCGTCTTCCCGGTCTGCCGCTTGCTTAACTCCCGCGCCAGTTTGATGCGTTGCGCTTCTCCGCCGGACAGCGTGACCGCGGACTGGCCCAGATGGATGTATCCCAGGCCCACGTCCACCAGGGTCTGCAGCTTCTGCCGGACCTGCGGAATGTTCTCCAGGATCGGCAAGGCATCGGACACCGGCATCTCCAGCAGATCGGCGATCGATTGTCCTTTGTACTTCACCGCCAGTGTTTCCTGGTTGTAGCGTTTGCCGCCGCAAAGTTCGCAGAGCACGTAAACATCGGGCAGAAAATTCATCTCGATCCGCCGCTGCCCCTCGCCTCCACAAGCTTCGCAGCGCCCTCCTGAGACATTAAAAGAAAATCGTCCCGGCTTGTAGCCCCGCTCACGGGATTCCGGCAGCATCGCGTAAAGATCGCGGATCTGGGCAAACACTCCGGTATAGGTTGCCGGATTCGAGCGCGGGGTGCGCCCGATCGGCGACTGGTCGATACGAATGACTTTGTCGATATTCTCCGTGCCGGAAATTGCCTTGTGCGTGCCGGGCTCCTCCCGCGAGCGGTAAAGTTTCTGCGCCAGGGCGCGATAGAGAATGTCGTTGACCAGCGTCGATTTGCCCGATCCCGAGACCCCGGTCACGACCGTCATTACGCCCAGCGGAAAAACGACATCAAGGTTCTTGAGATTATTTTCCCGCGCCCCCAGCAGCGTGATGGCGGCGCCGTTCGGTGCGCGCCGCTCCGGCCGCATTTCGATCTGCATCCGTCCCGAGATGTAAGCTCCGGTAAGCGACTCCGGCGCTCGCTCAATCTCCTGCGGAGTTCCGTGCGCCACCAGGCCGCCGCCATGGCGGCCGGCTCCGGGACCAAGATCGATCACGTAGTCTGCCCGCCGGATGGTTTCTTCGTCGTGTTCCACCACCAGGACGGTGTTTCCCAGATCGCGCAATTCCTCGAGCGCCTTCAGCAGCCGGCCGTTGTCGCGATGATGCAATCCGATCGAAGGCTCATCCAGCACGTAGAGCACACCCCGCAGCTTCGATCCGATCTGCGTGGCCAGCCGGATGCGCTGGCCTTCGCCGCCGGAAAGGGTTGCCGCCGAGCGTTCCAGCGAGATGTAGCCCAGGCCCACCGCATCCAGAAATTGCAGCCGCTCCACGATCTCATGCACAATGCGCCCCGCAATGATCGCTTCACGCCCGTTGAGCTTGATCTTGCGCGCCGTCTCCAGCGCCCGCGACACCGGCAACGCCGTAAAGTCGGCAATCGACATGCCGTTCACTTTCACCGCCAGGCTCTCCGGCCGCAAACGCTTGCCCTGGCACGCCGGACACTTGGTCGCCGACATGTAGTCCAGCAGAAATTCGCGATACGTGTCCGAGGTGGAATCATCCACGGCTTGTTTGAGATATCCCAGAATCCCGCGGAAGCCGGTCTTTCGGTTCTTGCTGGCCTGGCCGCCATTCTTTCCAGACTCGCCGTAGAGCAGCAGGTTCTGGATCTTCTCGGGAAATTTTTCGAAGGGCGTGGCCAGGTCGAACCCGTGCGCTGCAGCTGTAATTTGCAGGTGATGAATCAGGTTTTGCGAAGCCGACCCCGGCCCCAGTCCGCCTTCGAGCAACGGCTTCGACCAGTCGGTGATGATCCGCGCGGGATCGAACTCATAGCGGCTGCCCAACCCGTGGCACTCCGGGCAGGCGCCATATGCGCTGTTGAAGGAAAACGACCGCGGCTCCAGTTGCGGCACGCTGATGCCGCAATCCGGGCACGCCAGCTTGGCGGAATACAGCTGTTCATCCCCGCCCACCACCGCAACCTGCACCAGCCCGCCCGCCAGCTTCATGGCCAGGCCCACTGACAATTCCAGCCGGTGTTCGATCCCGGGCTTCACCAGCAGCCGGTCGATTACGACTTCGATGGTGTGGTTTTTTCGCTTGTCCAGCGGAATGTCATCTTCGAGATTGAGCAGTTCCCCGTCGATCCGCGCCCGGGTGAAGCCGTGCTGCACCAGCTTCTCAATCTCTTTTTTGAACTCGCCCTTGCGGCCGCGCACGATGGGAGCCATCACCATCACCCGGTCCTCGGGCGTCAGGCCCATCACGCGCTGCACAATCTGCTCCGCCGACTGGCGCGCAATCGCACGCCCGCATTGAGGGCAATGCGGTACCCCTATCGAAGCAAATAAAAGACGAAGATAATCGTAGATTTCGGTGATCGTTCCCACGGTGGACCGGGGGCTCCGGCTGGTGGTCTTCTGCTCGATCGAGATGGACGGGCTCAGGCCGTCAATAGCGTCCACGTCCGGACGCTCCATCTGGTCCAGAAACTGCCGGGCGTAGGCCGAAAGCGTCTCCACGTACCGCCTCTGGCCCTCGGCGTAGATGGTGTCAAAGGCCAGGGAGGACTTCCCCGAGCCACTCAATCCGGTGATTACGGTCAGGGTATTACGGGGGATTTCGACGTTTATATTCTTGAGGTTATGCTGCCGCGCCCCCCGCACCGAGATCTTGGTAATTGGCATGAAATTGGCGGAAGTTGCGACTGGCCTTCCGTAATTGGACGGCCCCACAGAAATGAAGGAAAGTGGGTTTGCGCGACTCTACTCACGTATCTTAGTTGCTAACAGCGGCTAGCGTCAACGCGGGTAAAGTGATCGATTGCGCCAAACGGGTCCCGGAACACTTTGTCCGGAACTTAACTGGAAAGTAGGCCGAGCTTGGGCGGGTTACTGGTTGCTTTCGTTATCTCCTTTACTGCCATCACAGTCGTAGTGGTGGGAATTCTGGCGGCCTACGCCGCTGTAACCGGCATTCTGTATGCCTTTGCCTACGGCTCGCGCCGGCGCAGCGCCGGCACCCCAGTCCTCGTGCCCAGCCAGAGCCAGGCCGGCGGCGACTGAGCGCGGGCGTCAGACTTCAGACCTCCGACTTCAGACCTCGGGATTTTCGTTCGATCCTTCGATGGAGGACGGACGCCCTCGCCCGTCTCACGTGTACCCCATAATTGATCCAATAAATTCGCTGTAAGAGCGAGCCTTTCTCTTCGTGGTTCTTCGTCGTTTTTGGAATCCCGAGGGCGAGACGCCCTCGAGACAGCCGGCAAGATGCCGGCGCTACAGAACCACTCCAAGCCATCCGTCTGGAACAGTGGGCTACTGATTGGGAGGAGCCGCGGGCGCCTGTTGCTGTTGTTGTTGCTGCTGCTGCAACTGTTGCTGCAGCAACTGCTGCTGCTGTAGTTCGCGCAACAATTGCTCCGGAGTCTTTACCTGCTGCTGGCCCTCAGCGGCCTGCCCCGGGTTGTCTTCGTTGCCGGAGTCTTCGGCAGGATTATCCACCGGCTGTTCAGCGATATCCATGCCTTGGGGGCCGGGATCGTCCATCTGACCCTCATTGTTACTCTCGGCCACCGGCACAGGTGGCGGGGGCTCCGGGACGCCGCCAGCCTTCGACGTCAGGATGAGCTTGTCCACGCTGTCCGGGTGGGCTGCCGAACCCAGCATCACGTAGTTGAAGTGCGATCCATTGAGCAGCGCTGCCAGGACATCGCGCGCCGGCCCTGGACCCAGATGCGTCACCACCCGCTCGGTGGCATTGGGAGGAACCTCCACTGCGGCGCCGGTTTGGGCCCGCACCGCCCGCAAAATGTCAGCCAGGGTCGAGTTTTCGGCCACAATCGTAAGCTGTCCCTGGCTGTAGTGGACCTGGGGCGGGACCGCGGGCATCTGCTCTGGCGTGGGAGGCGGAAGAGGCGGCGCAGGTGCGGGCGGAGGCTCGGGAGCAGCTTTCTTTGCCGCTTTCGCCGGACGCTTATGCGGCAACGCTTGCTGCGCCGTCGCATTCAACATCAACATCGGAATCAGGGTCGCCGCCAGAACCAACCAGACTCGCGCGCGCGGGAGTGACTTTAAGAGAACCACGGTACCTGCTTTACGGCCTTACACCAGGTTGGATGCCGGCTGGAGCCCCGCTGAAATTGTAGCATCGTAACCCGTGTGGCGCGGGCGCCCCCGCCCGCGAGAGTCGAAGTCAAAAGCCGCGGGCGGGGGCGCCCGCGCCACACGTACTGGCATGCCCTTCCCTAAATCATCTCATTGGATAAAACTGTTGGTTTGAATCTTTCGCTACTGCCGGGGCGCGTAGTAGCCCTTGCGGGCCCGCACCTGCAGGTCTTTCTTCAGCGCGGTAATTTCAATCGAGCGGTAACGGCCGTCGGCGTCAAAATCAGCCGGCTTGTAGGAAACCACGTACTGGCTCCGCAGTTCGTCTTCGATTGCAGCAAACGAATTTTTGATGTCCTTCATCTTGAAGGGAAAGAAAGCGCGGCCCCCGGTAGCGTCGGCAATCTGTTGCATGGCCTTGTCGCCGCGCAGAATCAGTCCGCTGTCGTCGGTGGAAATCGCGTAGATGATCACTTCGGCGCGCTGTGCCATCTCGAGCGCCATCGCCCTGGTGACCTCGCTTTGGTTATCTTCGCCGTCGCTTACCACGATGATGGCCCGCCGCACCGGATGGTCGCCCCGCTCCTTGCCCAACTTTTCGCGGCAAGCCCGGTAGATGGCGTCATACATCGCCGTCCCCCCACCGTTGCGCAGGCTTTTCACTCCGGTTTCGAGCAGTTGAACATTGTCAGTGAACTCCTGCGTGACCTGACTGTGACTGCTGAAGCCCATGACAAAAGCTTTGTCGAAATTCGCGCGCAGGGTGTGCTGCAGAAAGCTGACTGCGGCTTCCTGCTCGAAATCAAAACGGCTGTGCACCGATCCGCTGGTGTCCACCAGCAGGCCCAACTCGAGCGGCAAATCGGTTTCGCGGCGGAAGTTTACGATCGCCTGGGGCGGCTTGTGATCGTCCAGGATGGTGAAATCGCCCTGGTTCAGGTTGCGCACAAACTTGCCGCGATGGTCAGTGGCGATGAACAGCACATTGACCTCGCTCACTTGCTTCTTGATGGTAAGGATGGGATCTGACGCATCCGATCCCGTGGATGGGGAAGCTTCAGGCAGGGCCATGCTGGATGCGGCCACGTATGGCGACTGGGCCAGCACCGGCAACCCAGCCGTGAGCACAACGGCTGCCACCAGTCCCCGGCACCAGTTCGTGTAGTTCATTCCCAGCCCATCCCAAATTTTCATGCCATACCGCCCCTAACAGCTTCGTCTTTCAATTAGATGCACGTATGGGGCCGAAGGCACCTGCTTCAGACTACAGTCTGAACTCTAGGGGACGGCCCGGCTAACGCCAAGTTACAAAAGGAGCACGCGGCAGGTCACGGACTTGTGTGACGTGTGGCGCGGGCGCCCCCGCCCGCGACGCCCTGGATCAACTTAAAAAGCCGCGGGCGAGGGCGCCCGCGCCACACCAGCCCGCTTGTAAAATGGCACTGTATGACGCCTAAATCCGCTAATCCGGCCCGCTGCTCGTGGCCGAGCAACCCGCTCTCCATCCGCTATCACGATGAAGAATGGGGCGTGCCCCAGCACGATGATGGCGTGCTCTTTGAATTCCTGATTCTCGAAGGTGCCCAGGCTGGCTTGAGTTGGGACACGGTCTTGCTGAAACGGGAGAACTATCGCGCCGCCTTCGATGGCTTTAACCCGCAGCGCATCGCCCGCTACGATCGCCGTAAACAGCAGAGCCTGCTGCGCAATCCGGGCATCATTCGCAACCGCCTCAAGATCGCATCGGCGGTAAAAAATGCGAAAGCCTTTCTCGACCTCCAGAAAGAGTTTGGTTCCTTCGACACCTACATCTGGCAATTTGTCGAAGGAACGCCCCGGGTGAACGCCTGGCGCGCGGGCCAGCGCGTTCCGGCCCGAACCTCCGAGTCTGACGCCATGAGCAAAGATCTAAAGAAGCGCGGCTTCAACTTCGTGGGTTCGACCATCTGCTACGCCTTCATGCAAGCCGTGGGCATGGTGAACGATCACAGCGTGGAGTGCTTCCGCTACGCCCAGATCAGCCCGTCGCGCCCGAAACACCGCTGATTCCCATACTTCAAGCATAGCAACCGGCAAGGGGTAAATGGGACACCCTCGCGGACTTTATATCTCCCACGCGCCCAGAGGATTAGACGCCGCCTGCGAGCATCAGGACCTTGACAGAGTGTGGGCAATTTAGGGATTCGCCCGCCCCGAGTCCACGTAGGCCCGGACGCCTCGTCCGGGTGGGCGAGCGAAGCTCGCCTGGATTTGACGGGGGACGGAAAAAAGACGAGGCCGGGCCTTGCCCGGCCCGGGCGGGTGAGGGCACCCGCCCCTACGTGGAACGCGGTGAGTCTAGATTGTTTGACATAGTCAAATATATGTTTGACACTGTCACATTATGAACCCCGCCATTCACGCCGTGCGCGCCTTCAACCGTTTCTACACCCGGCAGATTGGCGTGCTGCGCGAAGGCCTGCTCAAGAGCCCGTTCTCTCTCGCCGAGGTACGCGTCCTCTACGAGATCGCCCACCGCCGGCAACCCTCCGCCACCGAACTCTGTGAGGAATTGGGGCTCGATCCGGGTTATCTCAGCCGCATCCTGCGCGGACTGGAGAAGCGCGGACTGGTCAACAAATCGCCATCCCCCAAGGATGGCCGCCAGAGCCTGCTGGGGATGACCGCCCGCGGCCGGCAAACCTTCGCCACCCTGGACGAACGCCAGAACCAGGAAGTCGCCGCCTTGCTGCAGGCCCTGTCGCCCGCTCAGCAGGCGCGACTGGCCGAAGCCATGCGCTCCATTGAGGACCTGCTCAATCCCAGCCCTGAACCGAGGCCCCCGTTCATTCTGCGCTCGCACCAGCCTGGAGACATGGGCTGGGTGGTCCATCGCCATGGCGTGATCTATGCGCAAGAGTACGGATACGATGAGCACTTCGAGGCCCTGGTGGCTGAGATTGCGGCTAAATTCATTCAGCACTTCGATGCCCGGCGGGAGCGCTGCTGGATGGCGGAAAGAGACGGCGAGATCGTGGGCTCGGTCTTCCTGGTAAAGAAGTCGAAGACCGTCGCCAAGCTGCGCCTTTTGCTGGTGGAACCGTCAGCCCGCGGACTGGGCATCGGCAAGCGCCTGGTCGCTGAATGTGTACGCTTCGCCCGCCAGGCGGGCTACCGGAAACTTGTTTTATGGACGCAAAGCGAGCTGCCTGCCGCCCGGCACATCTACCAGCAAGCCGGCTTCCGCCTTATGGAGGAAAAGCCGCACCGCGACTGGGGCCGCGACGATCTGGTGTCGGAAATCTGGGAGCTCGCGCTGTGAGCGAGTGGTCACGCAGGTTTCTTTAACCTCGGCGGCGGCTGGTAAGTCCCGGGCACAACCCGGAAGGCGATGCTGATCCGGTTCCAGCCGTTGATGGCGACGACAGCAAGCGTAAGGTCAGCTATTTCCTGCTCGTTGAAGTGGCGGCGCGTCTCCTCATACAAGGAGTCGGGCACATGTCCCTCCCTGACGTTGGTGACCGCTTCCGCCCAGGCCAGCGCTGCTCGCTCACGCTCGGTGTAATAGGATGTTTCGCGCCAGGCGTCCAGCGAGTACATGCGCTGTTCGTTTTCGCCTTCCACTTCCAGGTCCTTCCAGTGCATGTCCAGGCAAAAGGCGCAGCCGTTGATCTGCGACACCCGCAGCTTGAGCAGGTGCAGCAGTTTTTTCTCCACGCTGCTGTGGTTGAGGTAATGTTCCAGGCCCAGCATGGCCTTGTAGCCTTCAGGTGACAATTTGTAGTAGTCAATGCGTGGTTCCATGCGTCCTCCGGTTCATGATGGGATTTAGTAATTTCGATTCGGGGATCCGCTTCGAGGCTCCACTTTTTGTTCGGAGAAACGTCATTCCGTGAGGAGAAACAACCTGTCATCCTGAGCGCAGTGACTGCTTCGCGCAGCGAAGCAGTCACGCAGTCGAAGGACCCCTATAGCAGGAATGTTCCCGTCAGAACGTCTTGCGGAACGGAAAAGTGTGGACGGGCATAGATTGTGGCGCGGATAGGGGTCCTTCGACTCCGCATCTCCATTCGCAAAGCGAATGCAGATGCTGCGCTCAGGATGACAGGGTGCTGGGTAGGCAGCTCTCAGGCGGTGGTAGCGCACTCTGGTGCCAGAGGTATTGCAATTTGCAACGAGGTTCCGTGGGTTGTCATCCTGAGCGCATGACTGCTTCGCGCAGCGAAGCAGTCACGCAGTCGAAGGACCCCTATAGCAGGAATGTTCCCGTCAGAAGTCTTGCGGAAAGGAAAAGTGTGGAAGGACATAGATTGTGGCGCGGATAGGGGTCCTTCGACTCCGCATCTGCATTCGCAAAGCGAAATGCAGGTGCTGCGCTCAGGATGACAGGGTGCCGAGTCTGGCAGCTCTCAGGCGGTGGTAGCGCACTCTGGTGCCAGAGGTATTGCGATTTGCAGCGAGGTTCCGCGACTGTCTGCCTGCACTTTCATCCGCCCCCCGAGTTCGCGCACGCGTTCACGCATCCCGCTGAGCCCGACGCCCATGCCTGCGCCGGTCTGGTCAAAGCGGCTGAGCGCTTCCTGCCTGATGCCGCGTCCGTTGTCTTTTATTTCCAGGAGTATCTGCCCAGCGTCGTGCCGGATCATCACGTCCGCCGCTGACGCACCGGAATGGCGGTGCACGTTGGTCAGACCCTCCTGCAGGATGCGGAAGAGAACCAGTTCGACTTCGGCGGGCAAACGCGCCATATCGCTGGCCGCATCCAGGGTCACCTGAATGCCGCTGCGCTCGGCGATGCCTTCGACGAACCAGCGGGCGGCGGAGGCCAGGCCCACATCGTCGATCATGGGCGGATGCAGCAGGTAGGAGAGGGTGCGAATTTCCGAGACGCATCGCTCCATCAGCTGCTGCGATTGGGTCCACAATTCCACCTGCTCCGGCGCCCGTCGAAGCATGTCGAGATTGAGTTTCAACCCCACCAGGTACTGCCCCAGACTATCGTGCAACTCGCGCGCAATGCGGCGCCGCTCCGCGTCCCGCAACGTGAGCACCCGGGTGGACAGCTGCCGCAAGGCGGCAGTGCGCTGTTCTACCTGTGATTCCAGCTTGTCGTTGGCCAGGCGTAAATTGGCTTCACTCTCGCGCAGCGCCTGTTCCGCCAGCTTTTGTTCGGTGACGTCGCGCACGAAGCACCGGGTGTGGACGAACTCACCGTTTTCCCACAGTCCGTTGGAGTACATGTGCACCTGCTTTACCGAACCGTCTTTGCAGCGCAGCTCCGCGGGACAATCGTAAATGTCCTCTCCCCGCATCAGCCTCCGCCAATAACCGGCAAAGACTTCCGGGTCAACGTGGAATTCCGAGAAGGGATGGCCGAGGTACTCATCCGCGGAATATCCCAGCAGGCACAACAGCGCCTTATTGGCCCACGCGATCTTCTGGTCCGCGCCCACCCGCTGCACCCCTTCCACCGCATTTTCGAGGAGATCGGCCAATTCCGACTGTTTGAGCCGCAGCGACTTTTGGGCGTCAATGCGCTCGGCCCTGGCGGTTTCGAGCGCCTGCACTTTCTGCTGCAACTCAGAAATGCCGCGCAGGCGTTCCGCGTCGGTGGACAATGCGGTATAGCTCTCATCCGGGATCACCGCGGAATGCGCGGCACAGATTTTCAGAAAGGGCTCAGCATCTTCGTCCCGATTGAAGCTGATGATGGGATAAGCGCAATGCAGAGAGAAGGAGTGGCTTTGGGCCAGATCGTTCCACAGTTCTTCCAGCCGGATCGCCGCCTCGTGCTTTCCTTCGGCCCACAACAGGGCAACCATCTCTCCGAAGGCCACCACCCGGGACCACTCGGCACCGGCGACGGCGCCGATCTGATCGAAGAAGCCACCCACCGTGGAAGCGAAGCGCTCCGGGTCCGGCAAGCCGTCGCGCATGAATCGGGAAAGAGTCTCGGCCGCATCCACCGCAATGAACCGCCCCTGCCGAACCGCGCCGGATACGTTCAAGCCGCGACTCTTCAGTTGGTGAATGAGCCCGTCGCGATGAGCTTTGGTCGCGATCACCACCGCGGCATCTCCGGCCCCCAGGGCAGTACCGAGAAAGCGGCTGATGGTGCGGAGAAGGGCCGCATCTTCGGTATAAAACTGGACCACATGACCATGGGAATCGTGGTCGTGCCACTGTGCTTGCGGGGCCAGCGAAGCAGTCATCGAAGGGCTACTGCTACTCATCTTTAAATTCCTTAGATTGAGATTGTTGCAGTATTGTTCACACCTTCCAATACAGTGGATCATGTAGAGCAGAAGTGCCAGGAGGCGCCAGATTCACCGGTTTGGGAAGGGCACGGCTTCAGGAGCGCCGCTAATTCGCCAGCGGAAGTATGCACTTTACGCAAAACCAAAGATCTCTTCCTAACGGCCACCTAGTCGGATCGTTCTAAGGCCTTCGCCTAACCTGTACATCTGCCAGCAGACAATTCCAGCGAGCACGGCAATGATAAACAGCACCCAGGAAATTAGACGCGCCTTTTTCGTCATTTCGGCCAGCTTTCTTCGACGGAACTGGAGCCCTTAGCGCCTGCGGTGGGCTTTCCGGTTGAGAGAAGCAAACCTCAGGCGCTAAAGCGCCAGCAAATCTTAGCGGAATCGCGGCACGGCTGAAGCCGTGCCCTTCCCAACCCTGTACACGTCATCGCGGCGCACTGATCACGACTCGCTAGCGCAACAGGTTCCGGGCCAGGAAAAGCGCATTCGCCGGCCGTTCCGCCAGGCGGCGCATGAAATACGGATACCACTCCGTGCCGAATGGGACATAGACCCGCATGCGCCAGCCTTCGCGCACCAGACTCCGCTGCAAGTCGCGGCGGATGCCGTACAGCATCTGGAATTCAAAGGCGTCGCGGGGAACCTGTTGCTGCGTGGCAAACGCCTTGGCTTGCCGGATGATTTTTTCGTCGTGTGTCGCCAGGCCGTGGTACACGCCGCTCTTCATCAGGACCTTCATGAGCTTGACGTAGTTCGCGTCCACTTCCGATTTTTTCTGAAACGCGATTTCGTCCGGCTCTTTGTACGCTCCTTTACAAAGGCGGATGCGGATGCGCTCGGCCAGCAGCTCTTCAATATCAGTCTCCGCACGCCGCATATAAGACTGGATCACCGCGCCCACCGCTCCGGCGTGACCGGGCATGCGGTGCAGTTCGTGCACGAAATCGAGGGTGCGCTGGGTGTAGGGTGAGCCTTCCATGTCCACTCGCACGAAATTGGGCGGCTTCATGGCCGCGGCTTTCGCCACCAGCCCGGTAACCAGATCGCGGGCAAGTTGCTCGTCCACATCGAGGCCCATGTGGGTAAGCTTCAGACTGACGTTGGCGTTGAGCTGCCGGCTCGAAACTTCGTCCAGCATCTGATGGTAGAGTTGGGCGCTGGCGCGAGCTTCATCCGCGTTGGTGACGTTCTCGCCGAGGTTATCGACCGAAACGCTTAGGCCGGCCCGATTGACGGCTTGTACGACCCGCAAAGCATCTTCGACCTGAGTGCCAGCCACGAAACGGCTGGAGAGACGCTGCCCCACCGCAGACCGTTCAGCCATCCCGCGCAGCCAGCGGTTCTCTGAGAGAGAAATGAAAAGCGCTCTCAGCACCGTGTTCCTTCCAGGCCCGGATGGGGATGGCAGGCGCCTTGACAGCGTATGAAGATCACAGGATTTTGTATCACAGTGGAAGAAGGGGCTTGATCAGCATTTGGGGTCTGGATTTTGATTTTATGTGGGTCGGACACTCCTGTCCGACGCTTTTGAGGTTGATTTTCGGGTTAGGATCTTGCCTTTGTGCCAGCTCACGTTGAGGGCAGCAAGAATTTCCAGAGCTCAGTTCAAAATCAGATCAAAGTCAAAGGCGTCGGACAGGAGTGTCCGACCCACACGTTCTTACCGGGGATCGAACCTGACTTCGATGGGCTCATGGGTCTCGTGTGCAGCCGGGGCCCATTTCCATTTATAGATTGCGTCCTGCGCCGCCCTCACCAGCACCGGGTGCCCGCCCCGTACTTCGACGGACTTGACCACGCCGTTCGGTTCCACCAGGGCTTCCGCCTTCACGTTTCCTCTTAAATTCATGGTGCGGGCCATCTCGGGATATTGAGGCATCACGCGGGTCAGGATCTTGCGACCGCCCTCGCTATGCTCCTGCTGGGCAAACGAAGCTTGATCCAGGATAAGGACTGAGAAGAACACGACGAGAAAAGCTGTCAGGCAGCGATTCATAGGAGTTCCAGAGCCGTTTGCAGCTTATTCGCCTCTGTCGATAGGGGAAAGATGACCTCGGTAACCAAACGCGCATACGGACGTAAGTTGCAGCAGATTCCTCGAGAGTAGCGCCGGCACCTTGCCGGCTGTCCCGAGGGCGTCTCGCCCTCGGGGCGGCGGGCGGGACGCCCGCCGGACAGCCGCCGGGACGGCGGCGCTACAAGAACCGGCTCAGTCTTGGAGGGGACGACCTCGGTCGTTGCCCGCCGAGGTCAGTCTAGAAAGACTTCGTCCACGTAACACCAGCGCCAGTTCTCGCCCGGTTCGAACGACTGCACGATGGGGTGTTTGGTCTGATGGAAGTGTTTGGTGGCGTGTTTATTCTTCGAAGAATCGCAGCAGCCCACATGGCCGCAAATTAGGCACTCTCGCAGATGGACCCAGGTATCGCCCATCTCCAGGCATTCCTTGCAGCCTTGGCCGCTGGGTTTGACCTGCCGGATTTCTCCCTGGTGGGAACAGGTCGAGGCTAAACGCGCCATTTGGAATTCCTTCGCAAAGGTTTCTTGCTTCAACCCTGACTACTCTCCCGCCTCTTCCAGAAATTTCTCCGCTTCCAGGGCAGCCATGCAGCCCGAACCGGCGGCGGTGATGGCCTGCCGGTAACGCCGGTCCTGCACGTCGCCGCAAGCGTAAACGCCCGGCACCCGGGTGAAGACATTGTTGGTGGTCACCAGATATCCATCCTGATCGGTTTCGAGCTGGCCCTCGAACATGCCGGCATTCGGAATATGGCCGATGCCAAGGAACATCGCGCTGGTGGGGAAGTCCCAGGCTTTGTCCGTTTTCACATCGCGCAACTTGAGGGCAGTGACTTCCTGCTTGGAAGGGTCGAGCACATCTTCGACCACGGTGCCGGTAAGGAAATCAATTTTTTTGTTCTGCTGGGCCCGGTCGAGCATGATCTTGGAAGCGCGGAACTGGTCGCGGCGATGAATCAGCGTCACTTTGGTGGCGAAACGAGTGAGGAAGATGGCTTCCTCCATGGCCGAGTCGCCGCCTCCGATCACGGCGATTTCTTTTCCGGAGAAAAAGAAGCCGTCGCAGGTGGCGCAGGAAGAAACTCCGTGCCCGATCAACGCCTTCTCCCCCGGCAATCCCAGCCAGCGCGCCGAGGCCCCGCTGGCGATGATCAGGGTGCGGGCGTGAATCGTCTCCTTGCCAAAATTCACCGCGAAAGGCCGCTGGCTCAGATCCACGCTCGCCACATGGCCCAGCTGATATTGCGCCCCAAAGCGTCCCGCCTGCTTGCGCATGTTCTCAATCAGTTCGGGCCCCTGGATGCCCTCGGGAAACCCGGGGAAATTTTCCACCAGGGTAGTGAGCGAGAGCTGGCCTCCGGGTTCATGTCCTTCAATCACCAGAGGCTTGAGATTGGCGCGAGCGGTGTAGAGCGCCGCCGTGTGGCCGGAGCACCCAGACCCGATGATGACGACGTTGCGAATGTTCTCCATAAAAGGGTGAAAAGCTCGCGTGAGGTTTAGATGGCCGAGTTCAAATTTGGATGCAAAGGGGTTCCGTAGCGCCGGCGTCCCGCCGGCTGTCCGGAGGGCGTCCCGCCCTCCGCCGCTGTGCTTATTTCTTCTTCGTCACCGGCTTCCTGGGCACAGATGATCGCTCCGCCTTCTTCCCCGCCGCGCTGCCGATCCGCTCCAGTTCAGCGGGTACGGTAGTTCGTGCCCCCAGCAGGCCCCGATAATTTGAAAGGATTGCCGACGCGCTCTGAAACAACGGCTCGTACGCGCTCTGGTCCGGCGCCGGACCTGCCTCCGATCCGGTGCATCGCGCCAGCACCACTGACGATTTGCCGAAGCGCTCCAGCTTGATGCGGCTGGCCGGCGTGCTGCTGGTCAGCATGGTGGCTGCAGGCGTGACCGCCGAAGCGCTGTCTTCGATTGCAACCTGCAACAAGTCTTTGGGCTCGCGCACCCGGAACACCAGCGTCTCCACCATATTTTTGGGATCGACGCTGAACGAATACTGCACCGTTGAAAACAGGGCCTGCACGGAAAACTCCCGCCGGATGCGTACCCAGCTCGCGGTGCCCGGGTCAGACGACATCTGGCCGCCCGATCCCGGCTGCAAAAATCCCGGCCCCACGTCAAGACTCGACCGCCCTCGATCGATCTCGAAATCCACGCCAAACAGCGGCTGCCTGGGCACCCGCGCCAGGGCCGACGCAATTTCCTGCTGCTCGGCCGCCGAAGGCGAACACACATTCAAAACGTTTACCTTGACCTGGGGCTGCGCCGGCTGCTGCGCCAGCGCCAGCGAAACCAGGCCAAAACAGGTCACCAAACTTAAGATGTTTCGGATCACCAAGGGATTTTAGCAGGCGTTGGGAACGGGGACAGCGAATTGGCGTGGCGCGGGCGGCCTCGCCCGCGAGAGTCACGAACCAACGTCAAAGGCCGCGGGCGGGGGCGCCCGCGCCACGCCAACCGAGCGGGGTTTAGAATCGAACTTATGGCAAACCTGACACTCGTCTATGGGATGCGGCTACTGCCCTCGGAAGAAGTCGCGGAAGTAGGGGATGCAACCCTGAAGCTGAAAAATGGACGCGAGGCCCACGTCACCATGCACGTCCTCGAGGGCAGCAAAGAAGAGATCGAGAAGCAGTTAAAAACCAGCCTGGAAGCCTTCTTCGATTTCTACCCCGAAATTTAAAGACCGGCGTCAAGTTTAGACTCCGGCGCTCCTGGCCTGATCGCGGGCGGCGGAGGGCGAGACGCCCTCCGGACAGCCGGCGGGACGCCGGCGCTACGTTCGGGCCGACGTCCGAGCTCCGACGCCCGAGGTCCGACGGCCACGATCCGCTCTATAATCTCTTTTGCGCCATGCAGCCATCTCTCCGCACACTGCGTTTTCGATTGCAGGCAGCCGGCGTCCTGCCTCGCACCCGGCTGGCCCGTGCTGCCTGTTATCTACTGGGACTGGACCTGCTTCTGTTCGCCCTGCAAAAACTCTTCGGCCTGTTCAAGGTTTCCTTCGGTCTGGCGCTTAGTGTATGGATCGGAATCCTCAGCTTTCTCGCGATCATCTTTTTTGCCGTGCTCGCCTTCCGCTGGCTCAAAGCCAAAGTGCTGTGGCGCCTGCGCAACCGGCTGATCGTAACCTACATATTCATCGGCGTGATTCCGGTGGTCCTGCTGGTGGCCAATACGTCTATCACCATCTATTTGTTTGCTGGGCAGTTCGCAAACTTCATCGTGACTTCAGGGCTGGATTCCCGGCTGCGCAGCCTGCAGTCGGTCAACGCAGCCATTGCCAACGAGCTGGCGGCAAGACTGGAACATGGTCAGCCCGCAATCGCTGAATCGCTCGAAGGCTTGAAGCGAAACGATCCCTCCTGGAAGTTCCGCCAGATTTGCGCCTGGAAAGGTGGAACGCCCCTCGCAGCGTGTGATACGAACACGCTGGGAAAGACTCCATTTACATTTCCATCGTTCCTCAGTCCAACTTTCGGTGCCATTGTCTGGGACCACGAGGAACTGTATTTGCGAGCGGGGACTGAAATCGGTGCCGGACCGCAGAAGCTGTCCGTGGTCTCGAGTGAGGCGCTCGACCGGGAGCTACTGGAGAAACTGGCGAAGGACCTGGGTGAGATCACGCTCTACACCTCACGGACGGTTGCCGCGGCACCGGCTCCGGCAGCGACATCAGCCCCTCTCATTTCACTCGAGAGCCAAGACAGGCAAGACACCTTCAGCAGCGGCAAGGGTGGCGTGACTCCCGGCAGCGGACGGGAACAGCTTCGTCTCGCCTTCAGCGCAGGCGCGTTGCCCTCCGCAGGTGGCACTCTTGATCGCGAGATAGCCTTTGCCACGCCGGTTACAGTCGTGGATTGGGCAACCGGGGCGCAGAAAAAAACAGGTGCGCTGCTGCGGGTCCTGACCCGGCCGTCGGTGCTCTACGCCCGCCTCTTCGCCACCCTGGGTGATTTTGCGACTGGGGTTGAGTATGCGTTGTTGTTCGCGGCGGTGGTTTTCGCCATCATCGAACTGCTGGCGCTTTTCATCGGGACACGCCTGACTCGCACGATTACGGGCGCGGTCGCCCAGCTCTACAACGCCACAGAATACATCAATCGCGGAAACTTCAGCCATCGCATTTCGGTGAAGTCGCATGATCAGCTGGCGACCCTGGCGAATTCGTTCAATTCGATGACCGAGTCGATCGAGAACCTGATCGAGGAGCAAAAAGAGAAGCAGCGGCTGCAGAACGAGTTGACCATCGCGCAGGAAGTGCAGGAGCAGCTCTACCCGCAGCATATTTCGCAGCTGGCTTCGCTGGAGGTGTACGGCTTCTGCCGTCCGGCGCGCACGGTGAGTGGAGACTATTACGATTTCCTTACGCTGAACTCAGACAGGGTCATCCTGGCAGTGGGTGACGTCAGCGGAAAAGGCATTTCCGCCGCGCTGCTAATGGCCACGATTCATTCTGCCGTCCGCGCCTACAGCCTGGAAGGCGCGCCCAGTATGCGTGAACCGGTGGGTGCGGGCGCCGCCGGAGCCAGTCTTGCATTGCCTTCCAGCTCGGACGGCGCTGAGTTGTCCTCCGCCGCCATGCTCTCCTTGCTCAACCATCAGCTTTACCAGAGCACCCCCGCAGAGAAATACGCGACTCTGTTTCTCGGAGTGTACGACGGCCGCCAGCGCAAGCTTACCTACAGCAACGGCGGCCACCTGCCCCCCATTATTCTGGGCGAGGATGGGTCGGTGCGCCGACTGGAGCAGGGCGGCACGGTCATCGGCCTGTTCGACCGCAGAACTTATGAGGAGGCAACGGTCGCGCTGCGCCCAGGGGAGCTCTTCCTGGCCTACTCCGACGGAGTGACCGAACCGGAAAATGATTTTGGCGATTTCGGCGAGCAGCGCCTGATTGACCTGGTGTGGGAACATCGCGCGCAGCCCCTGGCCCGCATCTGCGAAATCGTGACCGCCGCAGTGGATGACTGGATCGGCGCCAACGAGCAGCCCGACGACATAACCCTGGTACTGGCGCGAGGCCAGTAGATATCCTTGTATGTGGGCGCGAGCGTCCCGCTCGTGCTCCAGCAGCAAGTTGCCAACGCAAAATATATTCGGAGTCGGCGGCACAGCCGCGCCAAAGCCCTTACCTCGAGCCCGGCAGCAGACCGGCGCCACCGCCCCCGAAGCTCCGCGGACCCGCAATACACCACAGGCACGCCCCCTCGCGGAGCAAGCTTCACAGAAAGGAAATTCGAGTGGACTGAAAAACGGAACGGACTAGCAGATCAGAACGCACAGCCTTGAAAGCCGGGAATGGACCGCCGGCGGCGAAGAAACCTCCAGGGTTCCAATCCGCACGTGTACCGTTGGTTCCGGAGGCAGAAGCTGCTGCCCGATGGCAATCGCCGTCGCGCGCGCAGGACCACACACCCGCGCGTGTGCCATTACCGGCGCTGTTCCCTCATGGAAGGCAAAGGCGGGCAATGCCACCTGCGGCAAAACCAGAATGGCGCCCAACAATACCAATTCGAAAATCAGGACCGAAAACTTCCAGCGCTTCATGAATAACAACTCTTCCTGAAAGCCAGAATTACTCGTTCCCGCGTCCGCTGTCAACCAGTAGAAGTGTGTGAGGCGGAGGTCCGCCCCACACGGCTATTTTGTTTTTCCTGGCTTGGGCAGGACGGTCACTCGCGATGTTACCTGCTGTCCCTTCTCCATGCCGCCGATGATCACCAGTCCTTCGGGGACAACCACCAGCCCGCGATGGTCCATGGTCGGCTGGGGGGTATGCAGGTTGATGGTTTCCCACTTGCTGGTGCGCAGGTTGAAGGCGAAGGTCACGGGAGACGGTTCTGCCGGCTCTCCGTTGTAACCGATGCCGTTGTAGTTGTAGGGATTGTCGGTCCCACCGGAAAAGTAAATTTTCTGGTCTTTCTCCGAACCTCCCGCCGCGATCCGGTAGCGCGCCGTTCCCGGATGGTTGGGTAACTTGGTCCATTGAATTTTCGTGAGGTCGTGATGATCGATCTTGCCCATCCAGCATTCATCCGTGGTGATGTATTTGGGCTGGGCCCCGTTCGCATTCTTGTGGGCGCCGTCGATGTACACGATCGTGTCTCCCACTACGGCGCCGGCGTGGCCAAACACAGGCGTGCCCGGAATCGGCGTGGCCTGCGACCATTTATTTTTCTGGGCATCGTAAAGCTGGACGTTGTTCACCGCATCCGTCTTCGACCATCCGCTCACAATGTAGATGTAGCGGTCGCGATAGACGCCCGCGACCGAATCGTCCACCGCAACCGGCAGGTCTTCGGCGCGGAACCAGCGATCGGTCAGAGGTTCGTACGCGTTGACGTCGGGCACTGTGGTCTCCCCGCCCTGGCCATCGACAACGTAGCCACCGAAGAGGAAGACGTGCTCCCGGGCCCCGACGGCCGTCGCCGCCAGACGCCCCACCGTCCCTGGGACCGAACGCATCTGGGCCCACTTCCCGGTATAGGGATCGAGCGTGTACGCGTCATTGCTGGCCGCGTCCCAGGTTTTCTTGGCTCCCATACCCATCAGCGAGTAGAGCAGCAACGATCCCCGGCTCTTCACGCTGGTCACAGCATTGTTGGTGACCGGAACCGGCAGCGGGTCAAATTTCACCGGCTCCTCTGCGAACAGGAGCCCGGTCATGAAGGATCAGCAGACTAAATCCAGAATCGCTTTTGCATCGCAGGAGATTCTAGCAGCTTGGTTTTGGTAGCGCCGCCGTCCCGGCGGCTGTCCGGCGGGCGTCCCGCCCGCCGCGTCGAGGGCGAGACGCCCTCGCGACAGCCGGCAAGATGCCGGCGCTACGTTTTTGCTTCGCGGGCGCGAATTGCACCCGTCGGGGTGAACCGTTACGATTCAGAACGGTGGTGCTCATGCGGTCAAACTACCGGCGCCTCGCGATCTCGCTGGCCCTCTCGTGGTTGCTGGCCGTCGGCACCATGACGTGGGCGCAATCGCCCAGCCTTCAGGAGCTGCTGAGAAGCGGTCAGGCGGCGCTGGATGCCGAGGACTACTCCCGCGCCGCCGCCAGCTTCGAACGCGCCCGGCAAATCGCTCCGGACAATCTTCCCGCCAACCGCGGCCTGGTGCTGAGTCTTGTCCAGTTGGGCCGGCTGGGTGAAGCCGCGCAGATCGGGCGTGAAGCCGCCGCCCGCTGGCCACAGGACGCGCAACTCCAGCATTGGCTCGGGCTCGCCTACTTCAAGGCTGGGCAAAACGCGCTGGCCCTGGAAACTCTGCAGCATTCAGAAGCCCTCGATGGCGGCCATTTCGATATTCACTTCGACCTGGCTTTGGTCTCGCTCCAGCAGAGTCAATATGCGGCCGCAGCCGGCGAACTGGAAAAGGCCGTCAGGCTGCAACCCTCCCATGCCCTTGCCCATGTGCTATTGGGACGCGCCTACCAGAACACGAACCGCACGGTGCGGGCGATCGAGCAGTTCCAGACCGCGCTGCGCATTGATTCCGACACGCCGCTTGGGCACTATCACCTGGGATTCGCTTATGCCAGCCTGGGACGTAACCAGGAAGCTATCGCCGAATACCGAAAGGAACTCCTCCGGTCTCCGGATAACTCCCCAACTTCTCTACCAGTTCGGACACTGTCTGCTGGAAACCGGAGAAGTGAAGGAAGCGCTGCCTCACTTGAAACGCGCCACTGAACTCGATCCCGCCAATCCGGAGCCGGCTTACGATCTGGGCAAGGCATTGCTTCTCGATGGCAACACCGACGCCGCCGTGGCGGCTTTGCAGCGCTGCATCGAGCTGAAGCCCGGCGATCCCAGCCCGCATTACCAGCTGGCTCGCGCCCTGCAGAAACTGGGCAAGACAGATCAGGCCCAGCAGGAGTGGCAACGGTTTGCCGAACTGAAGAAAGCCCAGCCGGAAATGGGAGGCATGGCCACGGGCCGACCTCAGTGAGTCTGATTAGCCGATTTCTTCACCCAGGGTTCATCGCGACCGCATGGATCGCAGCGGCCCTTTTTCTGAGTGCAATTGAGCGCCGCGCACAGGCTCGACCAGCAGTCGGCGCCATCAAAAGGGCCAGCAAGCCTGTGGCCTCACACGGCCGTTTCCTTTGCCGACGTCACCCGCGCCTCCGGCATCGATTTCCACCTCACCTGCGGAGGCCCGGAAAAGCACTACATCATGGAATCCATGTGCGGCGGGGTGGCGGTCCTGGACTATGACAATGATGGCTGGATGGACATCTTTCTGGTCAACGGTTCCACGCTCGAAGATGTGCGCTCGGGCAAGTGCCATCCCGGCAAGCTCTACCACAACAATCATGACGGAACTTTCACCAACGTCAGTGTGCAGGCTGGGATCACGCACTGCGGCTGGGGCTTCGGCGTCGCCGTCGGCGACTACGAAAACGACGGCTGGGAAGACCTGTACATCACTTATCTCGATGGCGGGGTGCTATACCACAACAATCACGACGGATCGTTCAGCGATGTCACCGCCAAAGCTGGAGTCGGCAATGCCGGACGCTGGGGCACCAGCGCGGCCTTTGGCGATTACGACAGCGACGGCAACCTCGACCTCTACGTAGCTGACTACGTGGACCTTGATCTCAATCATCTCCCGGAATTCGGGCAAGGCCCCTTCTGCACCTATCGTGGCATTCCGGTTTCCTGCGGTCCACGCGGACTGAAAGGCGGCCGGGACCGCCTCTATCACAACAACGGGGACGGCACCTTCACCGATGTAACCGAGAAGCTGAATATCGACCCGGACAGCTACTACGGCCTGGGAGTGCTCTGGCTGGACTATGACCGGGACGGATGCCTCGATCTGTACGTGGCCAACGATTCGTCCCCGAGTCTGCTCTACCACAACGACTGCAAAGGCGGGTTTACCGAAGTAGGAGCGGAGTCTGGGGTGGCCTACAGCTCCGACGGACGCGAGCAAGCCGGCATGGGCATCGACTCCGCCGACTACGATCACGACGGCTGGCCGGACATCGTCAAGGCCAATTTCTCCGACGATACCAACAACCTCTATCACAATGATCGCGACGGCCAGTTCACCGACCGGGCGGGAAGCGCGGGCTTTGGTCCGGTCAGCGTCCCCTTCCTGGGCTTCGGGGTAAAATTTCTCGACTTCGACAACGATGGTTGGCCCGACATTTTCGTCGCCAACGGCCACGTGAATCCCCAGGTCGACCAGCATTCCTTCGGCGTGACCTATGCCGAGCGGCCGCTGTTGTTTCGCAATCTGCGGGAGGGAAAGTTTGCCGAGATCGGCCTCCACTCAGGGCAGCCACTATCCCGGCGTTATGTGGCCCGAGGCGCTGCCACCGCCGACTTCCTGAATGATGGTAGTGGAGATCTGCTGGTTACAGTCCTTGACGGTTCTCCGGTTCTCCTGCGTAATCGGTCCGCCAGAAAGGGACACTGGCTGCGCATCAAGACGGTGGGCACGAAGTCCAATCGCGACGGGTTTGGCGCCCGGGTGGAAATGACTGCTGGCGGCTTGAAGCAAAGCGCCGAGGTGCGGGCCAACAGCAGCTTCGAATCGGCCAGCGACCCCCGGCTGCATTTCGGCCTGGGGACCGCCACCCATGTCGATTCCGTTACCGTCCACTGGCCCTCGGGCCGGGTGGATAGCATAGGCAAAGAAGCTGCCGACCAGGAACTGGTGGTTGAGGAGGGGACCGGAGTGGTGGGCCGTCGCGGGCCTGAAACGGTGAGAAAGCCGGCTGCAGGAGGACAGACCAGAAAGCCTGTCCGCTAGCGCGAAGCGGCATAACACAATTTCACAGCACTTTAAGTCCGATCACGCTGGATTATCTGAAAATCTTCCAAATTTTGTAGTGCAGTTAAGACCTGTCTATAGTTCGCCATAGCTGAATCCGACCCGTTTCCTGCTAAACCATTGACAGCATTAGGCAGACTCTTTGGAGAGCCACGTGCCGAAGCATTGGAAGGTATTTGTCTGCGGGGATTACGTGTTTTTGCCGTGACCAGTTATTTTAGTTCAATTGAATCAGCAATATACACATAACAGACAATGACAGTCTGTTGTTAAAAGCTATCCGGCACACCCAACGTCCCAGGTGCCAGTCGGGTCAGCTCGGGCCCTGGTTTTCAGTCAGAAAAAACATCTTGAAGGTGCGAGAGGGTAGGTCAATGAAGAAACTGCAATTCAGCCTTCTGTCTTTGTCCTTATTGGTATTGTCCCTGGGCGCGATGGCGCAGATCACGAACGGCCAGTTCACCGGAACCGTTACCGACCCTTCGGGTGCGGCCATCGCCGCTGCCAAGGTGACCGTAACCAACGTGGGAACGAACCTGTCGGTCACCACCACCACTGGCCAGACCGGTCTTTACAAGTTCAACGAGTTGCCCACCGGAACCTACCGCATCAGCACCGAGGCGCAAGGCTTCAAGACGCTTACCAACACCGACCTCGTTTTGAGCGCGGGAACTATCCAACGCGTCGATTTCAAGATGCAGTTGGGTCAGACCCGGGAAGTCATCGAGGTATCCGGCGAAGCCACGGCGGTGAATACTGAAGACTCCAGGCTTGGGACCACTGTGACCGCTGCCCAGGTTGCCAACCTTCCGCTGAATGGTCGCAACATCTATGACCTGATCCAGATGGCGCCGGGAGCGGTGAACGTCCGGGGCGTGGTTTCGGAAAATGGCGCAAGCACTGTAGTGAACGGTCTGCGAGAAAACTTCAATGGTTTCCTGATCAACGGAGCTTCGAACAAGGGCCTTAGCGGCGGCGTCGTGAATCAGCCGATTGAGGACACAGTCCAGGAGTTCCAGCAATTGACCCTGAACATGTCGGCGCAATACGGGAATAGCGCCGGGTCAATGACCAACGTCGTTACTAAGGCGGGAACCAACGCTTATCATGGCAGCGCCTGGGAGTTCCTACCGCAACGACTATTTCGATGCCAACTCGTTCTTCCTGAACCAAACAAGGCACGCCGCGGCAAGCCCTACGCTTCAACCAGTTCGGCGGAACTTTTGGCGGGCCAGTGATTAAGGATAAAATGTTCTTCTTCCTGTCCTACCAGGGCAACCGGTTCACGGAGTCCGCCCCGCCCACCACGGTGACAACGGAGTCTCCGGAATTTCGCCAAGCGGTGATCAGCGACCTACCCAATTCAACGGCCGCCCTGCTGTATAAGAACTTTGCTCCGACGATTCCGGGGACGTCGGCAACCGATCTGAATGGCTTCGTCCCCGCAACTTGCGACCCTTCATTGCCCACCTGTGCGTCGGGAAACGCGGTGCCTTCCGGCGTGGCGCCCTTCGGAACCCCTATTTACGGCGGGTACTTGTGCCCCGACAACAATAACGCCACGATTGCCGCCAAACTTGCCGGCCTGGTCGGCGTAACCGCCCAGGATCAAGCCATCATGAATTTCCAGGGCTGCTCGGCAACGCCGGGAACTCAGGCGGGCGCATTCGCGCGCTCCGGCGTTCCTTTCCAGATGAACACGATTGCAATCAATGGCTCGCAGAACCAGACTTACACCGGTTCGGGCAATCTTTTCAATGGTTGGGAACTCGCCGGTCGCTTCGACTACAACTTCACCCCGAGAGACCGTCTGTTTGTGCAGCTCAGCTGGAACCGTCTGACCGACAAGTTCGGTTTCCCGAACACCAGCAGCAACAGCAATGGCCGGGGACCAGGCTTCCTCAATCCGGCCATCGCCAAGAGCCCGAACGGACAGATCAGTTTCACCCATACCTTCAGCCCGACGGTGCTTAACGAATTCCGTGCAGGATATGCTCTGAACATCACCGGCGATGTCACCACCGCACTGCCGGGTGTGCCGGACATCAGGTTTGACGACGGCAGCATGGGCTTTGGCTCGTATTCCGGCTATCCTCAGACCTTCCACGAGAATATTTACAGCTATTCGGACATGGTCTCGATCTCGCACGGCAAGCACAACCTGAAGGCGGGGGTGGACTTCCGACGCAACTTGGAGAACAGCGAGTTCAACGTGGCGCGTCCGTCGTACTATTTCTTCGACGCGTTGTACTTCGCTGCGGACTCTCCATACACCCAAACTGCCGGGGTGGATCCGGGAATCATCAGCGGCCAGTCCGCTCACTTGGCCAGCAGCTTCCGCCACTGGCGGAACCTGGAGATGGGCGCGTTCTTTCAGGATGACTGGAAGGTTACCCGCAACCTGACCCTGAACCTGGGAATTCGCTACGACCTTTACACGCGGCACACGGAACTGAACAACCAGGTTACGACGTTCCTTGTCGGGCCAGGCAGCAGTTTCATCGACAGTCTGACGACCGGCGCCGGGCAGATCAAAGACGCCAGCGTGCCCTGCACCGACCCGCAAGCTCAGATAGCCGGGGTTTGTGGACCGGGTGGTTTCACTACGGCAGACAGCCTGGGTAAAGGCGACCACAACAACTGGGGTCCGCGCGTCGGATTCGCCTGGGACGTGTTCGGAGACGCCAAGACATCGCTGCGCGGCGGCTTCGGAGTTTCCTATGAGGGGACGCTGTACAACCCGTTGTCCAACTCCCGCTGGAACCTGCCGTATTACTCGTTCAACTTCGCCAGCAACTCGCTGGTCGGCGATGTAAACACGGTAATCTACGGGCCCTACTCCTGCACACCAACCTGTGCCCCTGATTCGGCAGTAACCCCCACGTTCCTGGGTGCGGCCACCAATCCAAATCAGGGAACGGGCGCTCAGGCGGTCGGCAACCTTACGGGCTGGGATGCTAACAACCCCAACCTGGGGTATCTCACTGGCATCGTGTTTCCCAAGGGCATAAGGGATCCTTACGTGTACAACTACTACCTGGGGGTGCAGCGAGAGATTCTGCCCAAGATGATCGCGGAAGCTAACTACGTGGGCACGACCGGGCACAAGCTGTTCCGCGCCGAGAACGTGAACCGCATTCCGGGTGGACGCCTGCCGGAGGGCCTGTGCACTACCGATAACTTTGGCCGCCGTTTGTGCAGCCAGATTGATTCGGTGAACACGCCAGGTAACGCTGTGGGGCGCTTGAATCCAAACTTCGGCACCCTGCGCGTATGGCAAAATGTGGTCAATTCGAACTACAACGCGTTGCAGCTCTCGTTGAAGAAGCAGGCCAGTCGCGGCATGACCTTTAACGTGAACTACACCTTGAGCCATGCCATTGACGATGGTTCCACTTGGCACAGCGGAGCCACCAGTTCGAACGGCGCAGGCGCAGGCGAAGGATATACGACCGACGTCACAATGCCGGGTCTGGATCGCGGCAACTCCATCTTTGACATCCGTCACCGGCTGGTGGCGAATTACATCTGGGAACTGCCCTGGTACCGGTCACAGAATGGAATTATCGGACACATTCTGGGCGGCTGGCTCTACAACGGCATCGTGTCCTGGCAGAGCGGAGCACACTGGGAGCCTTGGACCTTTACCAACGGTGGCGACCCTGTGGGCAGCATTGTCAACGCTTCCGGAGGCGCATGTACGCAGGGGGATATTGACGCTGGCGCTTGCGTCAACACCGGCGGCGATTTCAACCTGGACGGCGTCCGCAATGATCGGCCCAATGTCGCTGCGGCTAACTACACCCCGACCCACGACCAATGGGCAAACGGATGGGGCTCGGACTTCAAATTTACCGGGTCCGACCCCGCCAGCGCGAACGGGTTCTTCAGCCGTCCGTGCCTCGCGTGCGTCGGCAACATGGCGCGCAACAGCTTCGTCGGCCCCAGCTATGTATCCTGGGAGACGTCTGTGTTCAAGAAGATCAAGATCACAGAGAGGGTGAACGCGGAATTTCGTGCCGAGGCTTTCAACGTCCTCAACCACACGAATTTCCAGCTCCCAGGCGCAGGTGGAGCGACCAACATGCGGACCAATTCAGGGAGCTTCGGGCAGTCAGCCGGAACTTTCAATCCGCGCAACCTGCAATTCGGTTTGAAGATTTCCTTCTAACCGGTCTCCGCTCAAACGTCAGGGTCTGTTCCCTCGCTCGGAGCAGACCCTTACCTCTTGGGCGGCCATGATGCGTCCGCAACACCCTGTGCCTCGCTATCTCGCCGCTGCTGGTCCGGCACTCGCCCTTGTTTCTTCAACCGACTCGTCTTGCCCAAATCAAGCAAGGCAGCATTATGGCAGTCCACGTTTTGCGGAACAATTTCCCGTCGAGTCCCGTAATGGTCAGTCTGGTGGCCCGCGGGGCGCTGGTGAATTCCGTCTATGCCGACAATGAAGGCCGCTTCGGATTCAACTTTCTCGAACCCAACGTTTACCACGTCGTGATTGAAGAAAAGGAATATTGAAGGTGGAAGAAACTGTGGTCATCGACCCCACCAGCCCGGTACGGGTGTTGAGCATCACGCTGGTCCCGCGAGAAGCTGCAAGACGGCGCCTTCGCCGGAGATCAGCGGCGGCAATCCCCACCTCACCAACCCAGCCGAGTACACCAAACAGATTCCGAAAGCCGCACGCCGCGAATTCGACAAGGGAGTGCAGGCGGACCGCGAGGGCAAGGCCGAAGACGCCATCCGTCACTACGCCAAAGCAATTGATTTGGCCCCTGACTTTTATGCCGCGCGCAACAACCTAGGATCCGCTTCCTGGCTAGGTCCCGATTCCCAGAAGCGCAGGAGCAGTTCGAGAAAGTGATTCGGGTGAACCCCAGCGATGCCGCCGCTTATTTCAACCTGGCCAATGCCTATCTGCTACAGCGGCATTTTCCGCAAGGGCCCAACAGTGGGTGATACAGGGTTTGAGACAGGAACCGGACTCCGGTTTCGGAAACTTTCTTCAGGGTTCGCTTTATTCGGCACACCGGCCACCCGCGCGCGGCAGAAGCAGCGCTACGGCGTTGTCTGGAACTCGATCCAATCATGGCTAAGGCTCATCTCGCGTTGGTGAATCTGTATATGCAACAGCAGCGAAATGAGGACGCCGTGTCCGAGCTGCGCCTTTCTCGAGGAGTTCCCGAGGATCCCCTGGCGCCGAAGGCAATTTAACAGGTGCAGGGAAGTACGACAAGGCAGCCAGTAAGGCCGGCCAGGTTGGGTGGATCACGAACCCTCGCGGCAGCGGTTTGAGTGTGGGACGGGTCTCCGACCCGTCCAGGCCGAGCGAATCTCGGCAAGAGGGTGCGACCCGCCAGTTTCAAGTGAGGACACATTTCCTCAGCCAGCGCGGAATACTCGGTTACAGCGGACGGAGCGAACCCCAGGCGCTAAAACGCCACGCGCTTTCCCCGCTAGATGGCACAACCGAGGTCGTGCCCTTCCCATCCCACGCCGAGATGGACCTGGGCCGCCCGGCTAAACTCAAGCGGTTCGCCAACCCGCGGCCGAACCATTTTTTTTCCCTAAGCTGCTGGGCTGGACCAACTCGCAGAACTTCTTTTCCTGCAAGCGGCACGCCTGCTCATATTCCTTTCGCGCGCCCGCCGGCTCACCCAGCCTCTGCAACGCAAAGCCCGAGATTCAGATGGGCCTCGGCCAGAGCCGGGATCGAGCTTGATAGCTCGCTTGTAGCTGTCCACCGCCTTCTCAGCCGGTTGGTGTGGCCATAAGAGATGCCTAGAAAATTGTAGAGCGGAGCATCGTCCACCCCCAACTCAGCCGCTTTGGCGAGATGCTTAGCCGCTTCCGCATAGTTTTGCTGCTGAAATTGCAGCATGCCCAGATCGCGCCGCAGCGAGGCAAAATTGGGCTGGATGGAGACCGCCTTTTCCATGTCGGCGATAGCCGCGGCCTTGTCCGTCTTCGATTCGATGAATCCACGCTCATACCAAGCGCGATAATTCTGCGGGTTGAACTTCAACGCCTTGTCCAGCCATGCCTTGGCCTCGTCCCTTCGGCCCAGGTTCAGCAAGGCGCGCGCCAGGGCGGCCATGGCTTGATCGAAGTTCGGATTCAAGTCCAGGCACTTTTGCAGCTCGGTTGCGGCCTCGTCCCAGGCCTGCCGCCGCAGCGCATTCTCGCCCAGCATGAAAGACACGACGTACATCTTCGGATCACTCTCGCGAACCTTCGCCAGCAGGCCTTTGCCGCGATCGATGTCGCCCACCTGAAACGCATCCGCCGCCTCCAGGATGGCGTTGAACTCCCACAACTTACTCTTGGGATCGGGGAGGCCCGCAGCCAATGCCTCTGGCGAGACCGGCGATCGATAGGCTACATAGCCCAGGGCTCGCAGTTTTTCCAGGGCGTCCGGGCTAAGCCCGGAGGCTCCGGCCTGTCCTGGCTTGAATGGATTCTGCCGCAGCAACGACTGCAGCTTGTCCTCCAGCACCGCAACCGTCGCCGTTTGTTGCGGGGCCAGGTTGTTTTTCTCCTGAGGATCGGCGATCACGTCGTAGAGTTCACGGGTGGGGGCCTCGATGTAGTGGTAGCGGCTGGTCTGCAATGCATGTAGCGGGCTCCAGCCGAACGAACTGAAGGCATAAAAACTCTCGCTGTAGGCTGAGTCTTCGCTCTGTGCCTTGTCGCCCAGAAGCCCCAAGTGCGGAAACTGCTTTTGAATCTCGTCCTTCATACCGGCCAGCTGGGTCAGGGTCGGGGCCACCGCCACCGTCTCCACTGGCGCAGACACGCGGCCCGGCCGGAATCCGTTTCCCGCGGGCGGTTTCACGATCAGCGGAATGTGGACGGTCGAGTTGTAAACGAAAAATCCATGTTCTTTTTCGCCGTGCTCACCCAATGATTCTCCGTGATCACTGAGCACGACGATGGCGGTGTGGTCATAAAGCCGGTTCTGTTTGAGCCAGGCGATCAGGCGCGCCAGTTCGTGGTCGGCGTAGGCGATTTCGCCGTCATAGGGATGCGCGCGGTACTGCGTCCGGAACGGCTCCGGCGGATCGTACGGGCTGTGCGGATCATACAAGTGCAGCCAAAAGAAAAAGGGGCGGCGTGCGGGTTTCTGAAGCCATGAAATCGCATGGGTGACGCTCTCGCCGGCTCTGCGATCCACCAGGCCAATATCTTTCTGGCGGAACGTCTCAGCTGAGAAAGCGTCATCGTAGAAATCGAAACCACGGGCCAGACCCCAGCTACGGTCGAGGACAAATGCGCTCACCACCGCCCCGGTGGCGTAGCCCTGCTGCTTGAAAACCTGGGCTACCGAGCGGAAGCGCGGATCGAGAGGCTGCCCGGTAAAGTCCTGCACACCGTTCTGAAAGGGATAAGTACCGGTCAGGATCGCGGCATGCGAGGGCCAGGTAAGCGGCACCTGGGAGATGGCACGCTCGAAGAGAATGCCGTCGCGGGCCAGGCCGTCCAGGGTCGGGGTCTTTACGTCCGTCGCGCCGTAACAGCCGAGATGGTCGGCGCGAACTGTGTCAATGGTGATCAGAATTACGTTTGGGGACGACCGCCGGGGCGGAGCGGCTGCCGCCGGGTCGCTCGGAAGCAAGACAGCCACGAGGAGCAGAAGCGTCGGAAGATGGAGAATGGGCTTCAATGAATTCTGGCTACGATCGAATTACTGCGATTGCCCCGGCTGCGCCTTGCGCATCTCTTCCTGGGCTTCGGCGGTCAGTCCCTTCGCCGACAATGCTTTCGCCAAAGCCGCATGATTGCCTGGGTCCTGCGGCGCCAGCTCCACCGCACGGCGAAGCTCCTTGAGCGCATCATCCACCTGCCCCTGGTAGAGCAGGATTTCCCCCAGCGCGCGGTGCCCGGGAGCATACTCGGGCGCGATCGTAACCGAGGAGCGGAACGCGCCGGCTGCTTCGGTCATCATCTGCTTCTGCACATACGCCGCTCCCAGGTTGTAAGCGGCGGAGAAATTGCTGGGATCAAGCTCCAGCGTCCGTTTCAGTGTAGCAATCGCGTGATCAAAGTCCCCCTCGCGGGCAAACGCCAGACCCAGCTGAAAACTTGCCAGAGCATAATCCGGGCTGAGTTCGATTACGCGCTGCAGGTGCTCCACCGACTTGGGAAAGTCGTGCATGCGATAGTAGTTCAATCCCAGGAGATAGTGCACGGGAACGGAATCGGGATCGCTCTTGAGCGCCTGGTTGAACTTCTCCGTGGAGTCGGCGTAGTCGCCGTGCTGGCTTTCGGCGATTGCGTCGGAAATCAACTCGTACACCTGGATGCGGTCTTTGGGATCGGGCAAGGCGCGGTCGGTTATGGTCGGACTGCCGCCGCCGGAAAACCCGGCATAGCCGAGCGATTTCAGCCGCTCCATCAGGGCGGGATCGAGGCCAGTCTTCTCCGCCAGCTCCTGGTCCAGCACTGTACATCTGAATGAGCTTGGCCAGTCGGGCCCGCATGACCTCTGCTACAGCCTTCTTGTCGGCAAACAGATTGCGGGTTTCGCCCGGATCTTTGGTCAAGTCGTAAAGCTCGGGCTTGGGCGCGTCAATGAAGTGATAATTTTCGGTCTCGACTCCACGCAGTTCGCTCCAGTTGAAGTGCAGGCGGGGCAGAAAGGTCTCGGCGTACAGAGTGCGGTCTTCGCCCGGCTCTTTTGTCCGGATGAGAGGGAGCAGGTTTTGACCCTGCACCTGAGCCGGAACATCTATTTTCAATTCCTGAAGCACGGTTGGCATCAGGTCGGCAAGATTCACCAGGCCGGGCACGACCCGGGGAGACGCCGCACCCGGCAGATGAATGATGAACGGAACGTGCAGCGTGGCGTTATAGATGAAGAAGCCGTGGGTTTTCTCGCCGTGCTCGCCCAGACTTTCGCCATGATCGCCGCTGAGAACGATCATGGTGTTGTCATACAATCCTTTGGATTTCAGGAAATGAATGAGGCGTCCGACCTGCGAATCCGCGAAAGCGATCTCACCGTCGTAGGGACGGTCTTTGTATTCGGCTGCATATGGGGCCGGGGGATGATAGGGATAATGGGGATCGTACAAGTGCATCCAGAGAAAGAATTTTTTCTGATCATTCTTGCTGAGCCAGTCCAGGGCCACATCGGCCACCAGATTGCCGGGACGCTCCATCTCTTCCAGGTTTGATTCCTGCAGGCGATTGAAGTCGAAGTGGTCGTAGTAGAAATCAAATCCGCGATTCAGACCGAAGCGCGAATCGAGCACCGCCGAGCCGATCACTGCACCGGTCACATATCCATTTTCCTTAAGCACGGAAGCCAGAGTGGGCTGGCCCGGGCCTAGTTTGTTGGCGGCAAAATCATGCATGCCGCTCCGCATGGGATAAGTTCCGGTAAACATTACGGTGTGCGAAGGCAACGTGACCGGCACCGCGGTGTAGGCGCGCTCAAAGCGCGCACCCTGGGCCGCAAGCGCGTCGATATTGGGAGTGCGAATCTGCTTGTAGCCGTAGCATCCAAGATGGTCGGCGCGCAGCGTGTCAATCGTGATGACCACCACATTCGGCGCCGCAGCCGGCGCCGCGAAAGCGGCAGATGACCAGGGCAACAGGCTGGCGGTCACGAAGACTGCAAGGGACCGGGAGGAAATCATCGGATGGTGAAATTATATCCCAGCAACAGCGCGACCCAGCGCGATGGCCTGGGGCTGATTATGCTAGTCTGACATGCGTGAAGGCCGCTCGAATTCTGGTCGTTTTCCTGTTGGCCGCCGCCGCTCTCGGGGCTGGGCAGACGCAGAAAAGGGCCGCCAAGCCTGACGTTTTCCTGGTCACCATCGACACCCTGCGCGCCGACCACGTCCACTGCTACGGTTACGAAAACATTCAGACCCCGGCGCTCGATGGTCTGGCAAAAGACGGCATTCGGTTCACCCAGGCGTTCACGCCCAGCCCGATCACGAACACTTCGCACACCAGCATCCTGACCGGCCTGCTGCCCAGCAACCATGGCGTCACCGATTTTGCCGTGCCTCTGGCGCCGACGCATCCTACCCTGGCAACCCTGCTGAAGACGAGGGGTTACCACACCGCGGCGTTCATCGGCGCGGTCATTCTGGACAGCAACACACTCGCCCCGGGTCTGGACCGCGGCTTCGATTTCTACGACAACTTCCCGGCGCAGCCCAAGACGAAATCACGCTGGGGCCGGGTGGAACGGCGCGGCTCCGAGGTGATACAGCACGCGGAAGCATGGATGAGCGCGCATCCTGCCGGCCCCCATTTTGTGTGGGTCCATCTCTACGATCCCCACGATCCCTACGAGCCGCCTCCTCCTTATTCGCAGACCTACAAAGACCGTCTGTATGACGGCGAGATTGCCTATGCCGATTCCGTGCTGGCTGGATTTGTCGGGTATCTGAAAAAGACGGACCGGTACGACAACGCTCTCATCGTCGTCGTTGGGGACCATGGCGAAGGTTTGGGCGAGCATCACGAGGACACGCACGGAATCTTTCTCTACGACTCCACCACGCACGTGCCCATCATCGTGAAGATGCCCGGCGGCGGCAATCCGGGGAAGATAGTTGACGCCCAGGTGCGAACCACGGACATCCTGCCCACGGTCACCGGACGGGTGGGTGTCGCTCCGCCCGCGGTCCTGGATGGCGAATCGCTGCAGCCATACCTGGCTGGAACCGAGAGCAAAGACCGCACCGCCATCGGCGAAACCGACTATCCCCTGCGCTTCGGCTGGGCCCCGCTGCGCTCGGTGCGGGCCGGAGGATTCAAGCTCATCGAGGCGCCGCGGCCGGAGTTGTACGACCTGCACGCCGATCCAGGAGAGTTATCGAATCACTACCAGCCGTCGGATGCCACCGCACAGAAATTTCGCGGGATGCTGACCGAGATCAAGGCCAATACCTCTGCGCCCGACCTGAACTTGCCCGACCCCAAGGACAAGATCGACGAGCAGAATCTGTTGCACGCCGCGATGATGGCGACGGATGACAATCGGACAGACGAAGCCCGGCAGGCGCTGGAGAAAGTGCTGCGACTCGATCCCAAATCGCCCACGGCGCTGCGTCAACTGGGAGAGCTGGAGTTTCACTCCGGAGACTTTGCCCGGGCCGCCGAGCATTTGAAGCAGGCCAGGGAGGTACGTCCCGAGGACTCGACCGCTGCTTTCTACGAAGGCCAGGCGCGGGAAAAGACGGGGGACTTCGCGGGAGCGCGCGATGCGCTTGAAGCCAGCCTGAAACTTGCTCCCAGCCAGTTCCCCGCACGACTACTGCTAGGCCAGATTTATCTTGCTCTCAAGGATCCCAAAAACGCTGAAGATCAGTTCGAAGCGGCATTGCTATTGCAGCCGAACAATGCGGAGGCGCAACAAGGTTTGACCCAGGCGCAGGGCTTGGAGAAACATTGAGGATTACTCTGGAGGGTGCCCCGTCCAAGCTCCGCTTGGGCGGGGATTTTCGTTGGTCAGGCGACGAGTCAAAAGGCCGGAGCGCGGATTTCCCATGCGGTGAAACATCGCGGGCGGCGCAGCCGACACCCGCCCAAGCGGAGCTTGGACGGGGCACCCTCGAGATGCCTGTTCCAACGCAAAGAACTCGCTGCATGAGCTGTCGTTCCATCTGGAGAGTCCCTCATGGAACAGCAAATCCTTTGTAGCGCCGGCGTCCTCGCCCGCCGCGTGTCATCACCTGACTGACGGCGCCGGGAATACCGACGGAGAGAATAGTTGCCAATGAGGTGGGCGGGACGCCCACCCGACAGCCGGCGGGACGCCGGCGCTACGAAAAGCTATTGGCAATCGCTTCCATCTGCTGAAGGTGGTTGAGGTCGTGGCCTGCGATCATTCGCATCACGTGTTCGACGGTTTCCTTTCCGCGCTCCGAATGCTGGCCGTAGTTTTGCCATAATCGGCGGGGCACGGAGCCCAGCAGCCAAAGATTGTTTTCCCGCAGGGTGCGAAACGTTTCGAGTGATGTTTTCGGGTCGCGGCGGTTGTAGCTGAAGGTCTCAGCCCAGGCGTCCTGATCGAAGGCCTGAATCGGGGTGCCGTTCGATGCCAGCATAAGACGCAGCCGAAAGCCGATGACCAGCTCGGCGTCCGCCAGGTGAGCGAGGATTTCGGCGATGGACCATTTTCCCGGTCCTGGACGCCGGGTCAATTGCTTCTTGCTGAGCCCCTTGGTCAGGGCGGTCAGCTTGCGCGGAGTGGCCTGCTGCAGTCGCAGCGGCTCCTTCCCGCGGCTGTGATTGAGCATGCGTTGCGTGTACTGCTGAGGCGTTTCCTGCATGGCGCTCCTCCTGATAAACGAAACACCGTTTTGTTAAGCCAGCCTTAAAACGCGAAGGGAGCGCCCCTGCGGCGCTCCCTTCAATGTGAATTCGTGTGCAATCCGGCTAGGAAAATATACTCCTGGAAAATAGCGGCCATCAATACAATTTCTGTGTGCATCATAGTGGGAGGCCATGCACTCCGTTCAGGTCATGGGCAAGGCGGTTCGGATAAGATGCCGCTTAGAACTTCAAACTTGATGGATGGGGAGGTTGGCGTGGTCAGACTGCTTAACCGGTTCTCACTCGCCCTGCTGCTCGTGGCAGGGACACTGATCTTGGCGGGTTGTCCTACGCGGACCAGCATCGAAAAGATTAACCGTGACCCCGGGCGCTACGCCGGGCGGGAAGTTGCCATCGGGGGGCGAGTGACCAATTCATTCGGGCTGCTCGGTTCCGGCGTCTTTCAGGTGGATGACGGTACCGGTCAGATGTGGGTATTCAGCCAGAGATACGGCGTGCCCAGCAACGGTGCCAGAGTGGGGGTTCGGGGAACGATCTCGCAGGGATTCAGTTTCGGAGGCCGCAGCTTCGCCGTCGTCCTGAAGGAAACCGAGCGCCGGCACTAGCACGGAACACGTAGGGGCGGACGCCTCGTCCGCCCGGCCCGAGCGCAGCTCGGCAAGGTTGTGTTCCAAGCTTAGTGTTCCGAGCTTAGAGGAAGAGGCCTGGCAAAGCCAGACGAGCTTCGCTCGTCCCCCCGGACGAGGGCGTCCGGGCCTACGCAGGCAATCTTAGTTTTGGCGTGGAGGGGTGGCAGCCGACATGGGGTCGGGTTGCGCCTGTGATTCTCTGATTTCCAGCTTCATCTGGCGAAGGTTGGTGGCCTCGGCGGGGTCCATTCCGGCCTTGAGGTCGGATTTCTCTACAAAATAGCGCCATCCGGCGTGACGATCTTCCGAGCTCTGCCCGGTCTCGAAGTGCTTTACTTTAAGTTCGGCGTTTTCCTTGCCTTTGACCACCAGCACAACTCCCCCGGATTCGTAGGTCCGGATGTTGTGGCGAATTATGGCGTATGAAGCCTTGGTTTCGTCGCGTGTCAGAGACACCCCGTTCCTGGCTGGTTGGAAAATCTGCGTTTGGTTGGTGAAAGAGCGTGCCCGCTCGTTGGTTTCCGCCGCGGGCACGCCTTCTATCTAGAGTTTCCGCTCTGCTTACAGCGGACGGACGTTCTCAGCTTGCCAGCCCTTTGGCCCCTTGGTCACATCGAACTCTACACTCTGGCCCTCCTGCAGGCTGCGAAAGCCTCCTGCCTGGATCGCCGAGAAGTGCACAAATACATCTTCGCCACTCTGACGGCTGATAAAGCCGTAGCCCTTGGCGTCGTTAAACCACTTTACTGTTCCTTGTTCTGCCATTTTGTTACTGTTTCCTTTTCAATCGATTTACGCTGTGAGATCGGAGGTACTAAAGGGCGGTTCAAGCTGGTATGCGAGAAGCTGCTCAACAACCGATTCTAATCAAACGCACTGATAGTTTAGCAGAAAGGTCCGGGTTTAGGGGGATAAAATGCTGATGGTCGCCAAAGCAACCTAGACTTCGGTAACCGCCACGAACCACACGTGGGGACAGCCGCCCTCGGCTGTCCGGCGGAGCCCCGCTCCGCAGGTGCTTTGCGGGCAAGACCTTGTCGAGCTTCGCTCGACTGGACAGCCGAGGGCGGCTGTCCCCACGTGGTTCGTGGTAAACGGCGGACCTGAGTATTTTCCTCCATTTCCGCCGCCAGCAGGTATAATCCTAAGGCTAGAAGATACTTAACCACGAAGACACATCGCTAAAATCACCCTGCGCCTTCGCGATTGAGAGGACCTGCTTCTCTGTAGGCGCACCGTTACGCTGCCCCAAAGTCCAGTCCTTGACCGCATGCAGGAGCGTTTCGCAGATCGGTAGTGGCTCGGTAGTGTTGGACCAGCCTCGAGGGAAGCCTCGGACTGCGCGGTTGTGACTGTACCCTTAAGGGGGAAAAAATGTCGCGATTTAACGGGGACAAGGCCCGATTCAACCGGGAACGGAAACAGAATATTCACCGCCGGCAGCGCACCCGCGAACTGCTCCAAGCGGCCGGACTCAGCGTCAGTAAACCCGAGGCCGGCAAGAAGCCCCGCGGCGTCGCGGAAAAATCCGCATCTTGAAATTTGAGTTACACTTTAGCCTGCAACACTGAGGAACTACCATGAAGAAGCTGTTTGTTGGCAACATCCCCCACAGCACCACCGAAGCAGAGTTGCGGGCGCTGTTCGAACCCCACGGGGCCATCGAGCAAGTCAGCATCGTGACCGATCGCGACACCGGCCGGTCGCGCGGCTTTGCGTTCGTCGAAATGACCGATTCCGCCGAGGCAGAGAAAGCGATTGCGGCGCTCAATGGCAAGGAACTGGGTGGGCGCGCACTGAACATTAACGAAGCCCGTCCCAAGACCGATCGCGGTGGCCCGCCCCGCGGAGGCGGACGCCCCGGCGGTGGGGGTGGACGTCCCGGAGGCGGTGGCCGATCCGGTGGGGGCGGTGGACGTGACGACTATCAGGGCCATGCGCGGCAGCCGCGAGAGCCGCGCTGGTAAGGAGCAGCACGGGTAGAGCAGTCGCAGGTTGCACGAACACCGGTCTGCCTGCAAAACGATTTGCCAAAAAAATGTCCCTTGGAGGTGTCTATGTCTGGTCGAGGCCGTTCCAGCTTCACCAAGCGTCAAAAAGAGCGCTCGCGGCAGGAAAAGCAACGGGAAAAAGCCGAGCGCAAGGTCCAGCGAAAGCTGGAGAAACCGGCAACCGGATCTGATTCTTTTGAACTCTCGGAAGAAGATTTCGCAGCTGCGGCCGCACAAATGGCACTTCCGGATTCGCACCTGGAAGAGTAGCCGGGCATCTTTGATTCAAAAGGCATGAAAAGCGCGGCTTACAGGCCGCGCTTTTTCACTTTCCGCAGTGCCTGGCATCCCGCAAAAATGAACCCTTCCACTCCCCCGGCAAGTCTAAACACAGCAGTGAGCGCGCCTTCCACCCCGAAGCCCAAGCCGGCAATGACGACCGAACGGCTGCGGAACGTCCTGCCCGCGGTTTGGGAACTGATGCGTCCCCGCCGGGGCCTGCTGGCCCTGGGTTTTGTTCTGATGGTCATCAACCGGGTGTCGGGGCTGGTGCTGCCATATTCGACCAAGTTCCTGATCGACAGCGTCATCGCCCAACATCACGTCGAATTGTTGCGGCGCCTGGTCTCGGTCGTACTGGTGGCCACGTTCATTCAGGGGATCACGTCATTCGCGCTCACTCAATTGTTATCGAAAGCGGCGCAGCGCCTGATCGCGGAACTTCGCCAGAGGGTGCAGGTGCACATTTCGCATCTGCCGGTCGCGTTCTACGATTCCAACAAGACCGGCACCCTGGTCTCGCGCATCATGACCGACGTGGAGGGAGTGCGGAACCTGCTGGGGACTGGACTGGTCGATCTGGTCGGCGGACTGCTCACTTCCGGCATCGCGATGGTCGTGCTCTTTCGCATCAGCCCGATCATGACGATCCTGGCATTCAGTTTCCTGCTTTGCTTCGCCATCGCATTGAACAAGGCGTTCCGGACCATTCGGCCGATTTTCCGGCAGCGCGGAAAAATCAATGCCGAAGTGACCGGCCGCCTGGCCGAGTCCCTCGGCGGGGTTCGAGTGATCAAGGGATATCACGCGGAAGAGCGCGAGGAAGAAGTTTTCGCCGGCGGCGTCCGGCGTCTGCTGAACAATGTGATGAAAACTCTGACGGCCACCTCCGTCATGAGCCTTTCCGCCAGCCTGCTCATGGGCGTGGTGGGCGCGATCATCATGTACATGGGCGCGCACCAGATCATGGCGGGAACGCTCACCATCGGAAGTTTCTTTACCTACACGCTTTTTCTGGGCTTCCTGGTTGCCCCCATCGTCCAGATTGTGAATATCGGCACACAGATCACGGAAGCTCTGGCGGGTCTGGAGCGTACTCAGGAAATTCTGCGTGAGCGCCCCGAGGACCAGGACCCAAAGCGGACCGTCACCCTGGATGACATTTTCGGCAAAGTGGAATTCGACCATGTCAGCTTCAGCTACGACGGCAGCCGCACGGTTTTGCACGATGTAGATTTCCAGGCCGAACCGGGGACGGTAACGGCGCTGGTGGGCTCGTCGGGTTCGGGCAAGTCAACGATGATCGGGCTGATCTCGGCGTTTTACGTCCCCACAGAAGGGCGCGTGCTGGTGGATGGAGTCGACCTCAGCACGGTACGGCTCGATTCGTATCGCACTCGCCTGGGAGTGGTGCTGCAGGAGTCGTTTTTGTTTGACGGCAGCATTCGCGAGAACGTGGCTTTTTCACGTCCGCAGGCAACAGAGGAAGAGATCATGCGGGCCTGCCAAATCGCGCGGGTGGACGAATTCGCGGAAAGTTTCCCGGAAAAATACGACACCATCGTCGGCGAACGCGGTGTAAAGCTTTCTGGAGGACAACGCCAGAGGATTTCGATCGCCCGCGCCATACTGGCCGAGCCGCGCATCCTGATTCTTGATGAGGCGACTTCCAGTCTCGATTCCGAATCCGAAGAGATGATCCAGCACGGGCTGTCGTATCTGATGCAGGGCCGGACCACGTTTGTGATTGCCCACCGGCTCTCCACTATCCGCCGGGCCGACCAGATCCTGGTGGTCGAGCAGGGCCAGATCGTCGAGCGCGGCACTCACGAAGAACTTTATGCCTTGCAGGGCCGCTACTTCGATCTCTATACCAGGCAACAGGGCCTACAGAATAATCTCTTCCTGGCGCCGGGAGAGGGTGACGCTGCCGTGCCCGCCGAAGACGGCCTCCCCACAAAAAATGGCGAGCGGGACGTCAGTTCCGCCGACGCCATGCGTCTAATTAGAGGAGAGGTCCGCTAGTGACTAACTCTGTCATCCCGACCGGAGCGAAGCGCAGTGGAGGGACCTGCTTCCGCACCTCGTTGTGGGAGAGCATAAAGTTCGACAATCCGACAAAAAGCTTGGACCGCAAAGACCGCAAAGGACGCAAAGAAACACCTCGCAATAGATGACCATCAACCCCGACCAATCCAGCAGCCCGAAGGGCGCGCCTGCGATACGCATAGTCGACCTTTGCCGCCACTACCAGATGGGCGAAGCGCTGATTCGCGCCGTGGACGGCGTGTCGCTGCAAATCCAGCCGGGAGAGTTCGTCGCGCTGCTCGGCAGCTCCGGGTCGGGCAAGTCTTCCCTGCTGAACCTCATCGCCGGCCTTGACCGGCCGACTTCGGGAGCAGTGGTCGTTGAAGACCGCGACTTGGCCCAACTTTCGCGCGAAGAATTAGCCAAGCATCGCCTGCGCACGGTCGGCATGGTCTTTCAATCGTTCAACCTGGTTTCGCGGATGACCCTGGCGGAGAATGTCGATCTGCCGCTGCGCTTCGCCGAGGTAGACCGCGGCCAGCGCCAGTCGCTTACCCGGCAGGCCCTGGAGCGCGTCGGCCTGAGCGCTCGCATGACCCACCGGCCCAGCGAACTTTCCGGCGGTGAGCAGCAGCGGGCAGCGCTGGCCCGCGCATTGATCAATCAGCCCAAGCTTCTGCTGGCGGATGAGCCCACCGGCAATCTCGACAGCCACACCGGCACCGAGATCATGAATTTCATCCGCGAGTTCAACCAATCTCTGGGCATGACGATTGTTATGGTCACCCACGAACGCGCCCTGGCCGAGCGCTACGCCAGGCGCATGATCCTGCTGGCCGACGGCAAACTGGTTGACGATCGTCCGAATGACCAGGAACTACAGAGAGAACGCCGATGAAAACTTACGATCTCTCCGAGCTCGCGCTGCGCAACCTGCGTGAATCGTCGCTGCGCAATTCGCTTACTACGATTGGCATCTCGGTCGGGGTGGCCTCGCTGGTGGCAATGTTGTCCCTCGGCATCGGATTGCAAAAGCTGGCCACACGCCACCTGGCCAAGTCAGGTCTTTTCGATACCGTGGTCGTGACCTCGCGCCGCGATTTGCGGGGCTTCAATCGCAACGACGAAAGAAACACCGCCTCCGCCGCTGAGAGCCGCACGCTGGACGAACCGGCCCGCCAGGAGATCGAACGCCTGCCCGACGTGCTGGAAGCTTATCCCGATATCCGCTTCATTACTGAACTCAGCTATCAGGACAAGCCCCACCTGACCATGGTGTCCGGTATTCCGGACTCGGCGCGGTCAAACGACGCTTTCACCGGAATTCCAGGCAGCTTTTTCTCTTCTGGAACCGCGCCCGAGGTCATTCTGCAAAAATCGTTTGCCCTGGAGTTGCTGGGCAAAACGCCGCCGCCCGGGCACGAAGACGATATTCCGGTCAGCGATTTGGCTAAACCGCTCCTGGGGCAAGAGTTAACCATGCGCTATGCACAGCGCGTTTCCTCGCCAGAATCCGCTGAAAACACTCCCGCGAAATCCGACGCATCGACTGACTCCGCATCCGACGCGGCTTATTCCGTAATCTCGCGCGAGCAGACACTGAAAATTGTAGGCATCTCCGATCTCGACCCTGACAGCATGCGGGGCGCAGCCCGGGCGCGGGTGTTCCTGCCCTTGAAGCTGGCCCAAGAGTTGCGCGTCATGCAGCCTTCCGACGTGCGCGACAGCATGCGCGGCTTCAGCAAGCAGCCCAGCTATTCCACGGTAAGCGTGCGGGTAAAGAACCCGAAGAATGTGGAAGCGGTCGAGCAGGCCATCAAGAAATTAGGGTTCAACACTTTTTCCATTCTGGACGCCACGCGCAGCCTGCGGCAATTCTTTGCCGTGCTCGATCTGTTTCTGGGAATCTTTGGCAGCCTGGCGCTGGCCGTGGCGTCGATTGGCATCGTGAACACGCTGGTTATGGCCATCCTGGAGCGGCGCCGCGAAATCGGAATCATGAAGGCCATCGGCGCCAGTGATGGCGACGTTAAGAAACTCTTCTTCGCCGAAGCCGGAGCCATGGGCCTGCTAGGCGGGATAGTGGGGGTGGCGCTGGGTTGGGCCATCGGCCACGTCATCAACCTGGGAACGAATATTTACCTGAAGCGCCAGTCGCTCCCGCCGGAAAGCTTCTGGTCGGTACCGTGGTGGCTGGTGGGCGCGGCCATTGTTTTTGCCTTTATAGTCAGCCTGGTTTCGGGCTTGTACCCGGCTGCGCGTGCGGCCCGTCTCGATCCCGTACAGGCGCTGCGCTACGAGTAAACTGAAATCCATGCCTCGATTTCGCCGGCCCCTGCTAGCGCTAACCATCCTTCTTCCGCTGGTGGCCCACGCGCAGAGCCGGACCGACTGCAACGTCATCAACAGCCGCATTCTGAAACAGGCGGTTCACTACTGTGTGCAATTGCCGCCGGAGTATGACGCCAAAGGTCTCCGGGCAACGGCGCTACCCGGTGCTCTACTTCCTCCACGGTCTGGGACAAAACGAGCAGACGCTGTTCAGCACCGGGGGATGGAGCGTTATCGAAGACTTGCGGCGCCAGCACAAGATCGCAGACTTTCTGGTGGTGGCGCCGGAAGGCAAGCGCAGTTTCTATATCAACTCGCCGGGCAACAGGCTTCGCTACAGCGATTTCTTCCTGCAAGAGTTCATGCCTTACATCGAAGGCAAATATCGCGTCCGCCCGGGACGGAAGGGTCGGGCCATCACCGGCGTCTCCATGGGAGGCTACGGGGCGCTGCGTTTTGCCTTCGCCCATCCTGAACTGTTTTCCGCCGTCAGCGCGCAGAGCGCTGCCCTGATCACGCAGACTCCCCAGGAACTCTCCAAGGCCGGGCGTTCCGGTACGCCTCTGGGCCGGGTCATGGGACCGGCATTCGGCGAACCCATCAACATGCCCCACTGGCAACAGAACAATATTTTCGTGCTCGCCAGAAAGAACCGGCTGGCACTGAGAAACCTTGCCATCTACTTCAATTGCGGCCAGCAGGATGACTTCGGTTTCGAGGACGGCGCCGCCGCCCTGCACCGACAATTGCAGGCAGAAGGCATCAAGCACGAATATCACTCCTATCCCGGCGACCACAGCTTGACCTATTTCCTGTCCCACATGGACGAGGTCATGGAGTTTCACTCCCGGGTGTTTGCGCGGCCATAGTCTGCTCTGCGTCCTTTGCGGCTTTCCTTTGCGTCCTTTAAGGTAGAGGCTTTTGACCTCGCCCGAAGGGTCAAAGACCATGAACCGCAAAGGACGCGAAGAAAAGCCGCGGAGGGCGCAAAAAGGCGGATGACGGGCGAGCTCACAACTTAAGTTTCCCAGATCATCCCCGCCAGTTGTCGCCTTTCGCACTTTATGACATCCTTCTGGACGGATCAGGCGCGGACCACTCTACCTGACGAGGTGATCAATGGCGTGCAGCCCGGAAATACTTAGACGCGTTCCCCTGTTTGCCCTGCTGGATGACGACGAGACCGCGGTCTTGGCGGGACAGGTCGAAGTCAAGACCTTTACTCCGCGCCAGCGCATCTGGAAGATCGGCGACCCGGGTGGGCGAGCGTATGTGATGATATCCGGCTCCGTCCGAGTGACGACCGTGGATGAGGACCATCAGGAAGTCGTGATCGATCAGCCAGCCGAAGGCGAGTTCTTTGGCTTCGCTTCCATGCTCGAACAAACGCCCCACCAAACCGAGGCTGTCGCCCTCACAGAAGCTATGTGCCTGGAAGTGGACCGCGACGATATCGCCAACCTGCTGCAGCGCAAACCTCACGCCGGGATGGACATGTTGACCGTGCTGGGCCGCCAGTTTCATGCCTCCCAGCAACTGGTGCGGGTGCGCGCCAGCCGCAACCCTAACGACATCATCGAGGAAGATATGACTTTCGGCGAACGCATCGCCGACCAGGTGGCCAGCTTCGGCGGCTCGTGGACTTTCATCATTACCTTTGCCTTCGCCATTACCGTCTATACCGCGATAAATATCGTGCTGCGGGGAAAGGCCTGGGACCCTTACCCCTTTATTCTGCTCAACCTGTTCCTTTCCATGCTGGCGGCCATCCAGGCGCCGGTCATCATGATGAGCCAGAACCGGCAGGACACCAAGGACCGCTTACGCGGCGAGCTCGATTACGATGTCAACCGCCGCGCCGAGTCCGAAATTCAAGGCCTGGCCCGCAAGCTGAATTTGCTGGGAGAAAAGATCGGCGACGTCGAAGATTTGATCCGACAAAAGATCACGTAGGGACGGACGCCTCGTCCGTCCGGCGGAGCGCAGCTCCGCGGTTTCATCCCCCAACGGCTCTTTCGCCCCGTTGGGGCTCGACATCATTCCGCCTAGCTGACCCCGGGCTTGCGCCCGGGGCTACATTCTTGCGCCGCTGCGCGGCTGGGAGCGGGCGCCGAGACCATGAGCGGAACCAAAGCAAGCCCCAAGCGCGCTTCACTCCGGCCCGCTATACCACTTCCGCAGGCGCCGCAGCCAGCTCAAACTCTACCTGCTGCTTCCCCAACACAGGATGCGTGGCCGTGAGCCGGACGCTTCCGGCCTGTTCTTTGGCGCGAATCCAGATTGCGCCGGTCCCGCCGATCAATGCGAAGGGATTGTCCCCGATCAGCTCCGCCGGGCCTTCCAGCTCAAACTTGATCGGGTCGTTGGCAAATGGCCGGATGGCGTCAAACTCATCGGTCACGCGCAGCACCACCCGGGTTGTGTCGGCCCCGTCCGCAATCAGGCTGGTGTCGTCGGGCAAAAGGGTGAATTTCTGATCGATGCCTTTGCCCGAATATTTTTTCACGATGACTTGCTTGCCTTGAATGTATCCCTCGAGACGCAGGTCCCCCCATTTGTGAAAGAGCTCGCTCAGCTCCACCACAAACGGAGCGTAGCGAAGATGCGCAAATTGTTTGCGGTCGGGATCAACCGTGGCCACCAGTTCGTCCGCGATGTAGAGCTTCACCTGGTCGCAGTTGGAGCACATCACTGCGTTCGAGAAGCCTATCGACGCATCGCCACGCGCCCAGTGAAAAGCCGGTTCCAGCACGACCTCTTCGGCGGGATCGCATTGCGACTTGTAGAAACCGGCCGCCGGTTTGGGCTCACGGAAAATGTCGGTGACACCGTGGTAGCAGATGCGATCGCCCGAACCAAAGTCGCCGTGCGTGTTGTAGTCGAAGGCGCACCAGCCAATGCCGCCGGCGTATTGGGCGTTCGAGGCCAACTGATCGTGGATGCGGGCATGGCGCAGCGTATGCTCGGTAAGCCGTTCCACCTGGTCGATAGTTTTGGTGGGATAGGTGTGCCCCACGAACTCGGTGTTCAGGTAGCGTGAGTGATTGGGCGGCTTCAGGGGAAAGCCGAAGTCGTTCATGGTGAAAACGTCTTCGAGGAATTCGGATTCCTGAAAATAGCGGATGCCGCCGGTCTGACGGGTCGGGTCCAGCTTGTGGGCCAGTGCGTTGGTGCGAACGTAGAAATCGTGATCGTCTTTCGACTCGTTGATGCGGACCCCCCACAGGATGATGGAAGGATGGTTCCAGTCGCGGCGAATCATGCGGCCGACGTTGTCGATGGATATCAGCTTCCACGGTTCGTCGCCGATGTGCTGCCAGCCGGGAATTTCCTCGAGCACCAGCAGTCCGATTTCGTCGCAGGCATCGAGAAAGTGGCGCGACTGGGGATAGTGCGAGGTGCGCACGATGTTGCACTTCAGCTTGTTGCGCAGAATCTTCGCGTCGCTGCGTTGGGCGCGGCCGGGCATGGCCTGTCCTACGAAGGGAAATGTCTGATGCCGGTCCAGCCCGCGCAGCTTGATCACTTTGCCATTGAGTTCGAAACCGTGATCAGTGAATTGCGCTTCGCGAAAACCGATGGTGCGCGAGACCTGATCGACCAAGCGTGGCCCGCGCCACAAAAGGACATCTACCGTGTAGAGATTCGGGTGAGAAAGGTCCCACAGCTTGATTGAACTTAGCTTCGCTAAGCTGACAGTGTGGGCGACCGGATCAGAGCTTGGCGGAGTAGCGGAAAGGTGCGGAAACCTCTTTTCGACTACACGATCGCCATCACGCAGAACAACTTGCAGTCGGAGTGAACTGTCTGCGGCTTCGGCATGCTGAATGTAGCAATCCACATCCAGGCTGGGGTGATCGGTCAAAACATCCTTCGGCTTGGCAAAAACATTCTCGATAAAAGTCGCCGGCACGATGCGAAGAGAGACCTCGCGGTAAATGCCTCCGAAGGTCAGGTAGTCAATCTGGTAGCCGAAAGGTGGAATGTCCGGCCGCTCGCTGGAATCCAGGTCCACCGCCAGCACATTCTCGCCATCGAAATCGAGGTGCGGAGTGAGGTCAAAAGAAAAAGGCGTGTACCCGCCCTTGTACTCACCCAGCCGCTGGCCATTGATCCAGACGGTGGAAGCGGTCATGGCCCCTTCAAAATCCACAAAGACGCGCTTGCCCCGGGCCTCGGGCGGAAGTTTGAAGCGGCGCCGGTAGCTGGAGACGAACTCATAGCTCTTTTCGTCAAAGCTATGCCAGGGCAGGCGAACATTAGTATGAGGAATCACGACGCGCTCGTATCCGGAGTCGTCGAAATCGCGGGCGTGCGCGCCTTCCGCCAGGGTACGGCTGAAACGCCAGTTGCGATTCATGGGCAGAACCAGGCGTCCCGGGGCGGGGTCGGCCTGCGCAGCGCTGGTGGCTAATGCCGAGCGGGCGATGGTCGCACCCGCGATGAACGTGCCGGTAGACTTGAGAAAGTTGCGTCGGTCCATGGTTGCCTTCCAGGTGCCTTCTGGGAATGATCGCGGGTGCATTATCTAATATTGGCCCCGTCCCTGTAAACGCTTACAAGTCGGCGGTCGTGTGGGTCGGACACTCCTGTCCGACCCACACTTGCCCGACCCACACACGACCCAGCCAACCCCAAATTCCATTGTCCGGCAATCGTTGCTAGAATAGGAACTTCTTCCTCGTCCTCCTTCCCAGTGAACATGCATGAACATTAAAGAAGTCGCGAAGCGAGCGAAGGTCTCAACCGCTACGGTTTCGCGCACTATCAATGATTCCGAGAAGGTCAGGCCCGGAACTGCCGCGCGCGTGCGCCAGGCCATCGAAGAGCTGAACTTCTATCCCAACACCCACGCCCGCACGCTGGTTTCGGGAAGAAGCCGGATGCTGGGTCTCATCATCTCCGACATCACGAACCCTTTTTTCCCCGAACTG
>CAWCPY010000043.1:0-41473 GCA_963797385.1 Terriglobia bacterium | reverse complement strand
ACCCTGGGCATCCGCATGGAAAGAATGCAGGCCGATGACATTCCGGCAGGAAAACCGGTTCGCAAGCCGGTTCACATCGATCCCGCCGAGGCCCTGGCCCGAGGAAGAATGGTTCGCCTCCCCGGAGAGACTTTGCAAGTCCAGATGGGAAGTTAGTATCGTCCGCGTAGGGGCGGGTACCCTCACCCGCCCAGCGGAGCCAAGCTTCACCAATCCCGCTAAACTAAACTGAACTCCCGTCCCGGAACCACCGTACATGTTACATATGAGGATGGCGAAGTTGCGTCTGCTCTCGATCCTCTGCCTCGCCGTTTCTATGCCGCTGGCGAAAGCGGACGAACCTCCGACCGCCGACGCCATCATGACCCGGGTAGCCACTAACCAGGACAGCAGCGAAAAGCTGCGCAGCCAATACCTCTACCAGCAACACATCCAAATCATCCTTCGGAAAACCAGCGGCAAGGTCCTTCGCGAAGAGAGCGCCGATTACCGGGTCGTCCCCAAACCCGACCATAGCGACAAGACGCTCCAGCAACTCACCGGCCGCTACTGGCACAAAGGCAAGTACGAGGCCTTCAGCGGCGAGCCTGTGCCCGATGCCGATAGCACCGATGGAGAATTGGTTCACGAGTTCCGCGACGACCTGACCAACGACGACTCCAAGGACGGTATGGCCCGAGACCTCTTCCCGCTGACCACCGACCAGCAAAAAGAATACAAATTTCGGCTCATGGATCAGGAACCATTCGAAGGCCGCCCGTCCTACCACATCGCTTTCACTCCCAAGGACGACGACGACACGGATTGGGCGGGCGAGGCCTACATCGACGCTCAGGAGTTTCAGCCGATTTACGTATTTACCAAGCTGGCGCGCCGCCTGCCCTTCGGGGTGCGGACTTTCCTCGGCACCGACCTTCCCGGCATCGGATTCGCCGTGCACTACCGCAGACAGGAAGATGGAGTCTGGTTTCCGGTCAGCCTGGGCAGCGAATTTCGCATCCGTGCCCTCTTCTTCTTCAATCGCAGCATGACCGTGTCTCTGGAAAACAAGGCCTTCGAGCACACCCACGTGCAAACCAAAATCGTAGGAGCGACGCAATAGCGAAGGTATGAGTCGGGAACTCTTGTCCGACCGCCTTTGACATTGACTTGTCCTTGAATTCGATCTTGAGTTCGATTGGCAGCTTTACTCAATCTCCATAGTTATACGAGTCGTGCGATACAAACTCAAAATCAAAGGCGTCGGACAGGAGTGTCCGACCCACACGAGCGGGTTCCCGTATAATTTCTCGACACCATCTCAGGAGGAATCATGGCCAGTGGGCCGGACAGTTTTGGGGAGTTGAAGCAGCGCCTGCGGGCCAGTTGGATGGCTGGCGACTTCGGTGAAATTGCAAAACTGAATGTCCGCGAGGGAGAAGGCTTCATCCAACGCATCAATCTGAAGCCCGGAGTGAAAGTCCTGGACGTGGCCTGCGGCACCGGAAATCAATCCATTCCCGCCGCCCGCGCCGGCGCCGATGTCATCGGCCTTGACCTCGCCCCCAATCTTCTGGAACAGGCCCGCAAACGCGCCGCCGCTGAAAATCTGAAAATCGAATTCATCGAGGGTGATGCGGAGAAGCTGCCCTACGACGGCGCCCGATTCGACGTGGTGATGTCCATGTTCGGCGCCATGTTTGCGCCGCGGCCCGAGGTTGTGGCCGCGGAACTACTCCGCGTCTGCCGGCCTGGCGGCCTGATTGCCATGGGAAATTGGACTCCGGAAGGCTTCGTCGGCCAGATGTTCCAGATCACCGCGCGCCACTCCCCGCCGCCTCCCGGCATGCTGCCGCCGTCGCTCTGGGGAGTTGAAAAGGTCGTCACCGAACGCCTGGGCGGAAACGCGCGCCTCGAAATGAGCAGGCGGGAACTGCTTTTCGATTATCCTTTTGCCCCGTCCGAGGCGGTTGCTTTCTTCCGCAAATATTTCGGCCCCACCCAAACTACGTTCGCACGCCTCGACGACGCCGGGCAGCGCGCCCTGGCCGAGGACCTCACCCAACACTGGAGCAGAAATAACCTGGGCGACGCCAATCGCACCGAAATAAAAGCAGAGTACCTCGAAGTGCACGCCACGGTGATTTAAACGGTCGAGGGTACCCCGTCCAAGCTCCGCTTGGGCGGGGAATTTTCATGGGACGCCGACCATCCGTCCTACGCGGCGGTCGTGGGGTCAATGGTCGTGCCGATTTCCGTCACCCTGGTGGCCGGAAAGCCACTCAGGTCGGCATGGCGGCGGATCAGTTCCTCATCCTTGGCCAGATACATGCAGTACATCTTGTTGGCGGTAACGTACGACTCCAGCCACTGAATATCCGGCCCCAGCTGACGCAGCACCTGGTTCGACTTGGCCGCTCCCTGCTGCAACTGCTCCCGCTCCAGGCTGCCGATTTTCGGGATCTCGCGCTCGATCATGTATTTCTTCATAGTATCCTCCGTTATTCGATACAGTCGTCAGTTGCCGGTCATCAGTCATCGCGACCCCGGTCGCCGCCGGGGGAGGGGCTGAAGACAGGACGACCAAGACTGACAACTGACGACCGACAAGTGACGACTGCCTTCCTTACTCCGCGAGATTAATTGCAAAAGAGCCTTGCCACAAGATGGCAGATTTGCCATTATACATAGGCGGTTACGCCATCGTAATTCAGCCCCGGAGATAGCCACCATGACCGACGTCACCGTTCTGTTTCTCGACGGAACTTTTTCTTCTACCGCGATCGGCCCCATGGAGGTCTTCCGTCATAGCGGAACGCTGTGGAACGTTCTCACCGGCAGGCGGCAGGCTCCCGGCTTTCGCGTGACCACCGCCTCGGCGGATGGACGCGCCGTCCATTGCGACGGGGAAATCCGCATCCAGCCCTCCGCGGCGCTTGCGGACATTCGCAGGACCGACCTGATCTTCATTCCGTCCACCGGAATAAGCCTGGACGACGTGGTCGAACGCAATGCGGCGGTGGTGCCCTGGCTGCGGCGCTGGCACAAAAGGGGTGCTGCCATCGCCAGTGTGTGCTCAGGTGTGGGGCTGGTCGCAGCCACCGGCATGCTAGACGGCAAACGCGCCACCACACACTGGGGACTGGCTGAGCGTTTCCGCGAAAAATATCCCAGCGTGAAGTGGATGCCGGAATTAATGGTGACCGAAGATCACGGCTTCTACTGCGGTGGAGGAGTAAACGCCGCGCTCGATCTGAGCCTGTACCTGGTGGAGCGATTCTGCGGCCATGAGGTCGCCATGCAAAGCGCCAAGGCGCTGCTCATCGAAACCTCGCGCGCCTGGCAGGCGGGGTTCGCCATCGTTCCCTTAAAGACGGATCATTCCGACAATAGTATTTCCAGCGCGCAGGAGTGGCTGCACCAGAATTTTCACCAGACCTTCCCACTGGAGGCGCCGGCCCGGCGCGTGGGCATGAGCCTGCGCAATTTCGTCCGCCGCTTCAAGCAAGCGACGGGAGATAGCCCCCTGATCTATTTGCAGAAGCTGAGGGTGGCCGCCGCCAAGCGCCTGCTGGAATCCGACCATCGCACCATGCAGGAAATCAGCGACGCCGTCGGCTACCAGGATCCAGCCTATTTCCGCAGCCTCTTCCAGCGCCACACTGGCGTCTCTCCCAGCGCCTACCGCAGAAGGTTCGGAACGTAGTGCACGCGTGGGGACGGGTCTCCGACCCGCCCAGGCCGAGCAAGGCTTGGCAGGATTTTTAGGGTGTCACGCCGAAACCCACACAGAGCGGCGCTTCAGTGCCGCAAAAGTCGCTCAGGAAAATCCCCACCCCAGCGGAGCTTGGACGAGGCACCCCCTTCATGGTTATGAAATGCACATTCCTGTCCAGATGCTATGATTACCCCTTCGTCCCAAGCATTCTGACCCTCATCTTCCGGGCCCGCGTATAGAAAGGTGAACAAAGCACGTCCTCTGATGAATCAATGAATCGCCGATTCTCCATCCTCACCCTGCTCGTGCTGTCACTCGGAATTTACGTCGCTACCGCCGCCCAGCCGGCGCTGCTGGATGATGCCGACGCCTCGCACGCGCTGGTCTCCCGCGAGATGCTGCAGCGCGGCGACTGGGTTGTGATGTATCAGGACGGCATTCGCTATCTCGAAAAGGCGCCCCTGCATTACTGGATGGTGGCGGTCAGCTACAAACTCTTCGGACAGGGCGCATTTCAGACCCGGCTGCCGCTGGTGCTTTCCGTCGCCGGACTGGTCCTGATGGTCTATTTTTTTGCCCGGCGCTTTTTCGGCGAGACGGCGGCGTTTTACTCCGGGCTGATCATATGTACCAGCGTGGGACCATGGCTGTTTACCCGCGTGATGGTGCCGGAGGCGATCTTTGCGCTGCAGTTGACCGCGCTTTTCTATCTTTTTCTGCGCGGCTGGCAGGGCAGCCTGGACACGCGTGTCGCTTATTGGGGCGCGGCGGTCGTCATGGCTCTGGCGGCTCTTACGCTGGGTCTGATTGGCGTGCTCTTCCCTCTCGGCGTGGTGTTTTTCTTCATCCTGTTCACGCGCAGCTGGGGACGCTGGCGCGAGCTGCGAATTTTCTCCAGCACTCTGATTTTTCTGGTCATCGCCGTGCCCTGGCACTGGCTGGCGGAAGAACGCTCGCCCGGATTTCTGTGGTCTTACTTCATCAACGAACACTTCAAGCGCGCCCTCGGCACCCGCTATCCGCCCGACTATGAAGCCGTGCCGCTTCTGTTGTGGTGGGCCCTGCACCTGGTCTGGTTCTTTCCCTGGAGCTTTTTTATCGGCTATGCCCTGCGCGAGTTTCCGCGGCCGAAGACCTGGGGACCGAAGATGGAACACGTCCAGGAAGCACGCCTGCTGCTTTTCATCTGGGCAGGACTGATTCTGTTTTTCTTTTCACTGACCTCGGGATCGCGTATGGAGTACTACAGTTTCGGCGCCTGGCCCGCGATTGCCGTCCTGCTGGGAATTGGGCTAAACGACGCCGAAGAAGTCGCGCGACCGCTGGTTGCCGCGCTTGCAGGCGGGGCTCGCCGTCATCGGAGTTCTGGCCTCGGTCTGTCTCGGCTACCTGGTCCTGAGTTCACTCGACGTTTCGTCCAAGGGCGGGATCTCGCACCTCATCCAATATCACCCGCTCGATACCTACCGGCTGTCGATGGCGCATATCTTCGACCTGACGCCGCAGACTTTCGCGGCGCTGCGCGGTCCGGCAGTCTTCGCCATCCTGATCTTTATTATTGGTTTTGGCAGAGCATGGTTGTTGCGGCGACGCTTGAAGAACTTCGCCGCCACGCTCACGCTGGCGTTCGCCATGGCACTATTTTTCTTTGCCGCCAACTGGGCCTTCAAAAGGTTCGAACCGCGCATGTCATCGCGCGCGCTGGCCGACGCCATCCTTCCCTACCTGCGTCCCCAGGACCAGATCGTGCAGTATGGCGACTTCAATTCTGGATCGAGCATTCCCTTCTACACACATCGCCACGTGTGGATTTACAACGGACGTTTTGGCACCAACCTTGAAATCGGTTCGAACTATCCCGACGTTCCGCCCACGTTTCTGGACGACAAGCAGTTCCCAGCCTTCTGGAAGGGCCCGGAGCGCGTATTCATTTTTGTGCCCGAGGAATTTCGCAAGGATGCTCTGTCCCGCCTGCCGCCGGATTCCAGTTACCTGCTGGCCGAGAGCGCCGGAAAATATATCTTCGTGAACCAGCCGCTGCGCCCGGACCTTCCGCTGCTGGCATCCGTTCTGAAGCGGCATCCGGAGGAGTAAGCAGTTGAGCTGCGCGGACACTCTTCCCCTGCCTGACGAAGCCAACAGCGACGAACTGTTCATGGAGGAAGCTCTGCGCTCAGCGCAGCGCGCGCTCGAGGCTGGAGAAGTTCCGGTCGGCGCAGTCGTCGTCTGCGAAGGCAAGATCGTAGGACGCGGCGGCAATCGCAACCTGGCTGATCGCGATCCCACCGCGCACGCCGAGATTGTCGCCCTGCGCGAAGCCGGTGCCGCCCTCGGTAACCATCGCCTGGAAGGCTGTGAACTGTTTGCTACAATTGAGCCGTGCGCCATGTGTGCCGGCGCACTGGTTCATGCCCGGCTGAAACGCCTGGTGTACGGGGCTGATGACCCGAAAGCGGGCGCCATCAGCTCGGTAATGCAGGTCCTGAACCATCCCAGCCTGAACCACCGCATGGAAGTCCGCAGCGGCGTTCTGGCGGGACGCTGTGCGGAAGTGTTGCAATCTTTCTTCCGCCAGCGGCGGGAAGAACAGTCGTCGGTCGTCAGTCCTCAGTCGTCGCAGACCGACGAATATTCCTAATGACGACTGAAGACCGACGACTGACGACGGCTTTCCGGAGAGGTGCGTGAGTGGTTGAAACGATCCGCCTCGAAAGCGGACATACCTTAACGGGTATCGGGGGTTCAAATCCCTCCCTCTCCGCCATTACCCTTTGAAGTCCGCGCAGGCCGGGTTGACCACGAGGAGTTATCCATCGCGGCCAGCTGGACACCGCCGGTTATGACTTCAACTCGCGAATCGCCTCCCCGGCGCCGCTGAGGTTGGCGAGCCGCATCTCGGAATATTTTCTGGATAGGAGCACGCCGGGCGCTCCGGCGCGGAAGGCGGCGAGGACTGCCTGCTTTACGCTTTGCGGCGTGCACTTGCTGTTGTTGGGCTCGGTCGGAATATCGATATCGATGCCTGGCCAGATCAAGGTCCTCGTACCGGCAACGCCCTCGAGCGCGCGTTTGGTCTCGCGGTAGACGTAGTCGGACGATAAGCCGGTGTGAGGAATCTGATCGTAGCTGCCTTCCTTGAATCCCATCAGCGCATAGTTCAAGTCGAGCAAGCTCTGCTTCGAGAGATCTCCGTAGAGTGTAGAACCGATGTTGTCCACGTACAGCGCCATGCGCTCGCCGCCGCAGTTGTTGTACATCACGACTTTTATGAAATCTGAATAATTCGAGAGCACATGCAGGTCCTGTTCCGCGCGATACATCGGATTGAAGGAATTGTTGTGCCAGATGTGCCAGCCCACCGGCACATTCGGCTTTGCCGTCTTTACCGTTTTGTAGATAGCGGCATAGGTTTCGCGCAGACCATCGGTGAACAGCGTTTCCCAGGCGGCCAGTTCGGGATAGCGTAGCAGGATGCGCCAGAATTGGACGTAGTAGCCGTCCACGGGGCGCTTGCCGCTGCGTGCCGAGCGAACGAATTTTTCCAGTTCGAGAAACCCCTGCCGGGCGCGCTCGACATTGATGCCACGGTCTTTCGCTTTGCTCTGACAAAACTCGCAGAAGCAGGTCACGTTGCCGGGGTCAATCGGAGGCGTGTCATGCGTCGCGCCGAGACTGTCGGAAAGAGCGCCCTGACGCTCGGATCCCCACATGATTCCGTCGATCTCGTAGGAACGGGTGTAATCCTCGACCAGGCCGGTGAAGAAATTCCGGTAGTCGGGATTATTGACGCATAGGGTCTCGGCATTCCGTCCGTAGAGGTCGCGCTCCTGGACTTTCTGGATGTTCGGCAGGTCGGTGCGAAAGACGTCTTCGAGCCAGCAGATGACCTTCATGCCGCGCTTTTTCGCCGCCGGGAGCACCTCGGCCAGGATATCGAGGTCGCCGTGGTCGGGAGCGCGAGTGTCCTTGATCACCGTATTCTTGTAGTACTGGGGATGGGGAGTGGCGAAATTCCCGCCGTGAAAATTGAGGTCGTACTCCTGCTTGCCGTGATCGGGCAGCGGCTGGCCCGGAATCTGTCTTCCGGCGATGCCGCGACCGTAGGTGAATACCGCCAGAAACAGAGTATTCACGCTGGCACGTTCCTGAAGGATGTCGAGGACTCTCTCGGTGCCTTCATCGACAAAGGAAATGGCCCCGACCTGGATGCCGATCATTTTGTTGGACGCGGCATGTCCTGTGGTTGGCATGGCCAGGGCCGCGCTGGCCCCGGCAGTGATCTTCAGGAAATCGCGGCGATTCAGGTCCGAGATTCAAGAGATTCCTCCGATGTGTGATCTCTGGCACAAACATTGTGCCTGCGCTAGGGGTCTTTCGACTCCGCGGTTTTTCGCCTTCGCGAAAAACCGCTGCGCTCAAGATGACAGATTTTGGGGCCCCATGCTTCTACACCAGCGGTTGATCAGGTTTGTAGTTGTGGCGCAGCGTCAATGAGCCATCTGAATTGACCTTCTGGCGGCTCGCCCATCGCACGGGATGACGCACACCCTTCACTTCGAGCTCGGCTTTCAGGCGCAGGCCTTGCCATTGGACCCCTGCCGGCAGCATCAGCATGGCTTGATGCACGCCAATCGGCTTCGGATATCCGGGGTCAACGCAGCCTGAGACGTTGATCTTGTTGTCCTCACTGAACACCGTAAGGCGAAGCACTCCGGGAACGGGCGTGATGCCATCGTTGGCGAGGCCGATCACCAGACCGTTGGCTCCGTCGCGCTTGAAGGTCCAGATAAACGACGGGCGGATGCGGTAGCCAATCTTGCGGGCCATCTCATCGATTGGCCCCGGGAACTTCTCGTAGTAGCTGGTAATACTGCGGGCCGACTGGTTGTGCCAACTCCAAACCGATAGATAGTTGACGCCGACATCGGCGGCGTGAGAAATGATTTGCTCGTTGTAGGTAATTCCGTCTTCGTCGATCTGAAGTTGTTTGGCATCCCCGGTGGTGAAACCAACTTCGCAGATGGCCGCGGCCCAGGGCGGACGGTAGCTCAGGGCCTCGATCTGAGTGTTCTCAATGAAGATCGTGTCCGTACGCAGCCAGTTGCCGGTGCGCATGGTGCGATCCAGCAGGTCGGCGTTGCCCACGTTGCTGAAGTCGGGCTGAGTGTTCGTCGCCAGCGGGACTTTGGTCCAGCATTTAAGTTGGGTCTCGAACATGGACATCCAGGTCTGCTCCGCGACCAACTGGCTGGGGAAGGGATTGCCCTCGTAGGGCCAGGTGTGCCCTTCGCCCCAGAAGCCGTACATCATCGTGTCCATGAACTCGACTTGGGGATGGCCGTTGAGTTCGGCGGCCAGCAACTCATTCAATTCGCGAAACGCAGCCTGATACGCCGGGTGGTCGTAGCGGGGCACGCGGTTATCTTTCTTGTAGCGCGTTTCGGCGGGGTTGCCCTTCCACTCGCCTTTGAGCTTTACGTAGGGAACCTTGTTGAGAAGAAAGTCCGGCATTCCCGGCTCGGGAACGTCGGGATTCTCCAACTGCACCCGGAAGCCGATGGGCTTGCCGTAGCGGTGAGACAGATCGAAGGCAATCTTCCACCACTCCGCGAAGTCGAGCCGGCCGGGCTGCTTCTGGACTTCGCGCCAGTTGGGGCGAAGGTAAAGCTTCTGCACGAAGGGCAGCTTGACCAGATCTTCCAGAGTTTGTTCCTGGGTCTGACCGGGGACATTGAGCGGTCCCGTGTCGTCGGAAAGATAAGCGACTAGACCCATGCCGTAGTTGGCGACGATTTCCCGGGATGGTGAAGTAATCATCGAGACATCGCTGTCAGGAACAACCGCGCAAGGACCGTACTGGGGGAACGGCCCCTGATAAAGTCGGTCGGGAACCGCGGGCCCGGATCCCCAATCGTATTTGTCCCAGTTGTGTTCAGGGATGGCGGCGTTGGCGCCGTCCTTGAGAAGGCCGACTGCGAGTCCGGTGGCGGTGGCGGATTTCAGGAAGCTGCGTCGATTCATGGGCTCTCCGGCGAGGCTGAAGTTCGGCAACCAGCTCGTGATACCGGAGATAGTACATCAGAATCGAAATAACACGAAAGGGTAAGAAATGATTCGTAAGCCTGCCCGTGGAGAGGGTGAGGGCTGAAGTCGGCGTTCCGGAGGGGCGGCGGACAGCTTGCCCGTTGGCGATCCTCAGTTCCCTATCGATCTGGGGCAAACACGCGGGGGGATGGACTGATGGGCGCTCACCCTCTTTTGAAGTATTGGACTTCGCGCTCGTGCTTTGTTGCAGCAGCACGAGTGGAGAAGGTCCCCAGATTCCGGCGCCGGCCAGTCTTCGGATCCTTTTTTCTTGAGTAGAGTCGATACTTCCCGGATTTTAGCTTGCGAATCACAGGGTTTGAGATGCAGGTCAAAGGATTCGGTTTGCCACAGATGGGTCCTCAGTTGCGCCGCTATAATCGTGACCATCTGCCCATGGAAATTCGGCGTCTCACCGAGCTCGATGCTGAGTGGCGATCAGAAATCGTCTGGTCTCCACCGATGACAACTTTGTCCTTGGGGCTTTTATCGATCGGCAGCTCATCGGGATGGCCGGATTCTTTCGTCGCCGGGGAGAAAAGATCCGCCACCGGGGCGGGGTTTGGGGGAGTACATGTCTCGCAAGAGTGTCGCGGAAAAGGCGTCGGCCAGGCCTTGCTGGCGGAGCTGATCGGACTGGTGCAGCTCTTGCCTGGCATCGAACAGGTTGCACTGGCGGTCAGCCGTGAGAATGCCGGAGCCAAGGCCCTGTACGAGTCTCTGGGGTTTGAGGTTTACGTTGCGAAAGGCGCGCTCTGAAAATCGGCAACGGATACGTGGATGAAGAGTTGATGGTGTTGTATTTTCGCTCTTAGAATCCCCTGGCAAAATATGCCGTGCCCTCCACTGTCGCCAGCAGCGAGGTCGACCGCTACATTTCATGGCCAGCACAGGCACTCGCCCATAAGGTGGGCGAACTCAAGATCAAGGAACTGCGGCAGCGCACGGGAAAGGGGTTAGGAGCGAAGTCCGACATCCGCGCCTTCCACGATGTCCTGCTGCTGGATGGTCCCCTCCCGTTGACAGTGTTGGAAAAACAAGTAACCGCCTGGATAGCCATTCAAAAAACAGGTAACGTAGGGGCGGGTGCCCTCACCCGCCCGGCCAAGCGAAGCTCGGCAAGTGCGACCCGCACCCAATCACCGAACTAGACCTATGTCCAAAACCGCGACCTTGCTAGTTTCCTGCCCCGACCAGAAAGGCCTGGTCGCGGGAATCTCCAACTTCATTTTCAAAAACGGCGGCAATATTCTGCAGTCCGATCAATATACCGACGTTGAAGCCGAAGTCTTCCTGGCCCGATTCGAATTTCATCTGACCGGATTCCAGGTTCCTGGCGATCAGATCGCCGCACGCTTTCGCACGCTGGCCCAGGAGTTCGCCATGAAGTTCGAACTTCACTTCAGCGACCACATTCCCAGGGTAGCGATGTTTGCCTCGCGCCTGCCGCACTGCCTGGAAGATCTTCTGCAACGCCAGCAGGCCGGCGAATTCAAGGCAGAAATCGCCGTGGTGGTGAGCAATCATCCCGACGCGGGCGCGATTGCCGGGCGCTACGGTGTGCCCTTCCTGCATTTTCCCATCACTCCGGAAAACAAGAAGCAGCAGGAAGCTGAAGAGCTTCGCGAGTTGCGCTCACGTGGCGTCGACCTGATTGTGCTGGCGCGCTACATGCAGGTGCTCAGCGAAGATTTCATTGCCAGCTATCCCAATCGCATCATCAATATCCATCACTCGTTTCTTCCCGCCTTCGTGGGCGCCAAGCCCTATCACCAGGCCTTCCTGCGCGGAGTGAAGCTGATCGGGGCCACCGGACACTACGTCACCATGAATCTGGATGAAGGACCGATCATCGAACAGGAAGTGGCGCGCGTCTCGCACCGCGATTCCATCGAAGACATGGTCCGCAAGGGACGCGACCTCGAACGCACCGTCCTGGGCCGAGCGGTGCGCTTGCATCTTTGCCACCGCGTTCTGACCTACGGAAACAAAACAGTAGTTTTCGACTAAGCTCGGCTGGCGCGCAATTGCATGAGGCGGATCTTGCCGCCGACCCAGGCGCAGGGGAGCGCGGTAGCGACCAGGGCCAAGGGGTACCAGTGCGGCCCAAGATCCTTGTTCCACGTCACCACGGCGCCCACGACGCTCAAGACAAGACCGATGGCACCGCCCAGCAGCGCGTGCTGCATGGGTCGATTCGGCGCGAGGCGCGCCGTGATGTAGCTGCCCACGACCGAGTAAAGCGTGCGATAAGCCGTTGCCAGCAAAAACAGCGCGTTGGACATGCTCCGGCCCAGCGCCGGGAAGATGCCAGCCCGGTGCAGCGCCAGGTCGGTGGCAATGGAAAGAACAACCACGACGACAAAGCCCGCAAGCAGCGCGCCGATGCTGCGACCGATATTTCGCTTAGGTTGTGCTTCGCTCATGACTCCGCCCTCATTTCCAGTTTTTGATCGGCTCACTAGCCCGCCCTGTCTCTCCAAAGAACGGAGAGACGAGGACGGGGCACCCTATCACAAACGAACTCGCGAAAGGAGACGAATCTCCGGGACAGCACACTAGTTTGGGGAGGGCAATGTCATGGCACGGCGGGCTGAGAAATTGCGGCGGGGCCTGTGGAGATCCAGGGATAGAGGAATGAATTTTGGTTGCCCCCCAGGGATTCGAACCCCGATAAGCAGATCCAGAATCTGCTGTCCTACCATTGAACGAGGGGGCAACTCTCGGCGAGAAACGTGGACGTCCGCTACCTGTGATTCTATGGGCGAGCGGCGTTGGGGTCAATATCGACGGCGATTTGGTAGTGGGTCAGTTTCGTGATGAGAGACGGCAAGTGCATAAACCACGAAGGACACGAAGTATCACGAAGGCTTTTCCCAGGGTTTCCTTCGTGCCCTTCGTGGTTCAGGGTTTCCAAACTGAGCCACTACCGGCGATTTGCGGCCGCCAGCCACGAGGTCATTCTTTACGCTTCACCCTGACCACGGTGATCTTGGAGAACCCCTCCTCAAACGTAGGGGCCTTCAGCTTTGCGCTCATGCGACGCATCACATCGTCGGCCACCGTCCGCTCGCGTTTGTGATTGCGTTCCAGGCAAACTTCCAGAGGGACGTCGAAGAACACGGCTTGCACTTCGTAGCCGTAGTCCTGCCCCAGCTTGATCCAGCTTTGCCGTTCGTGCGGCGTCAGGTTGGTGGCATCCACGTAATTGAGCGGGCGCCGAGCGATCAGACGCGCCTTCAACATGGAGCGCAGGTTGGAGAAAATCAGGTCCTGAAAGCGCTGCTCGGTGGGATCGTCAAACAGCAGCGCGCGCAACATGTCGCTCGAAAGGGGCGTGATGTTGTGCCGCTTGAACCAGGAGCTCTTGCCGGATCCGGGCAATCCGATAGCAAGAACCACAGTGCCTTTGGAAGGTCGGGGGGCGGTTGCCGGCGTCACATTGGCGCCCTCCGCGGTTTCGATTGCAGCACCGGCGACGGGCTCACCTTCGGCCACCACTTCGGGCGATGCCGGGGCGACGGGTGCAGTTCTCGCCCCCTGCGCTCCGCCGCGGCCTCGTCCGCCTCTTCCCCGACGGCGGCGGCGGCGCGGGTCGCCGTTTCCCGCTGGGCGTTGTGGCTGCGACGGGCGCGCCTCCGGAGTTTCGTCGTGAATCCCTGGAGGTTCCGGCACGGGGGGTTGAATTTCTGCTTCGGTCACACGGGTTGGAGCCGCCGGCGCGACGGCATCCGGGGCATCGTAATAGGCGGGCTGAAGCGGGGCCTGTGCAGGCCCGCTTTTTCCGGCTTCCGCATTCTTTTTGGGGCGCTTGAGACGATCGCGCATCCACTTGCGCATGTTTGGTTTGTAACACAGCTACATAGCGCAGGCAATCCAGCTCACGGAAAACGTACCAAGGCTGCCAGCCTAGGTCTCTGTTGTGTTGTGGCCGCGGGCGACCCGCCCGCGCCTTCTCTTGAACCATGCGGCACCGATGCTGCATGCGGTCACGCGGGCGGGGTCGCCCGCGGCCACCCAACCCCCCTCACACAAACCGCGTTACGCCTGCAGCACCCGGACCCCGTATGCACTGACGTCGATTGTTCCGGTGAGCTTTTCCCCGCTGAGCAGATCGACAAACGCCTTGGGTAAAGCCATGCTCTGCGAATCCGCAGTGTGGTTCAGAACGAATATCCATTGCTTTTCGCCTGCCTTGCGCACGGTCAGCTCGACGCCGGCCGGCACTTCGAGCGGCTGCTTGACTCCCGCCCTCCCGGCAAGGGTTCGCAGCACCCGGGCCAGACTGGCCTCATCCAGGTCGGCGCCGATGTACACGGCCTTTCCTTTGCCGAAGCTGTTCATGGTAATGGCTGCCTGTCCGGCATGTGAGCCTGCCGTGTACGAAGCCAGCACCTCGGCTCCCGAAGGTTGGAGAATATCCGTCCACAAAACGCACTCTGAATCGGGACCGGCCAGAGCGGGCGAGAACTTCACTCCGTTCTTCGCCGAGTAAACCGGAACGTAGTCCTCGACCGTCACGCCCATCACATCCCGCAGCAACCCGGGGAGCGGAGTGCGGACAATCTGGCTGGTCTCGGTTTTCACGCCCAGGCGGAAATTAGTGACAAACATTCCGCCGCCCTGCACAAAACTTCGGATCCGGGCGGCCTGCCGTTCGGACATTACATAGGCGACCGGCGCGAACACAATCTTGTATGCGGAAAGATCAATTTCCGGCCCGATCACATCGATTCCTGAGTGGCTCGGTGAGATCGCACCGTACCACGACATGATCTGGTCCAGATAAGCCAGCCGGAAGTGGCCCGGCTGAATCGCGAGCGCCCAGCTGCAATCGTAGTCAAACACCAGTGCGGCGTCCGCCACATAGTTGGAGTACAAAACCTCCCGCCCCAGCGCCTTGAGTTCTTTTACTCCCTGCTTGATCTCGTCATAAGCCGGACTCTTCGAGCGATCGTGGTTCAGGATGCCGTGCCAGTACTCTTCCGCTCCGAAAGTCGCGGTGTCCCAGCGGAAGTAATTCACTCCCATGGCGCCGTGCGCGACGGCCTGATACGTCCACAGCCGCACTTGCCCTTTCTCCGGCTGCGGGGAAAAAGTTTTCTGCCCCGCCTTTCCCGATTGCTCTTCCATGATCATGAACGGCTTGCCGCCCTTCACGCTGCGCGCGAGGTCATGTCCGAGGGGGATGGCAGCCGATACAAAGGCGGAAGATCCCACCCGGCCTTGCTGCGCCATCAGCATGTCGAAAAAGCCGGGGTAGTTATCGAAGGCGGTAAAATCCAGCTTCTCGTAAAGGTCGCGCATGTTGATCGTGTCCACCAGGCCGACGTTGTTGGTCGTAACAAAATGTCGTGGACAGGTCTTGCGCAGCATATCCAACTGCTCTTGCTGGAAGGATACGTTGGCATACGACTGGTAGCGGTCGTAGTCGAGAGCGAGTCCTGGATTGGGATCTCCGCCCGACGGGAGCGGCACCGGGATCTGGCTAAAGTCGGTGTAGGTCTGGCTCCAGAAGACTGTTCCCCAACTCTGATTCAGGTTGTCCAGCGTGCCGTATTTGGAGCGAAGCCAGGTCTGAAATCCGGCCTGACAGTAGTTGCAGTAGCAGCGCTGCGATGAGCCCAGGGTAAATTCGTTGTCAATCTGCCAGCCGATCACACCCGGCGTTTCCGTAAAGGTCCTGGCCATTTCGCTGGCGATGATCAACGACAACCGCCGATAGACCTGGTTGGTGGGACAGGTAAATCGCCGTCCCCCGGGATGCAGCCGCTCGCCCTTTTCGTTTACTTCGACGATGTCGGGATACTTGGCCGTGAGCCAGGGTGGAGGCGCCGCCGACGGAGTGCCCAGAATCACGGCGATGTTGTGCTTGTGCAATATCTCGATAGAGCGGCGCAGCCAGGCAAAATCGAATTTGGCCTCCGCCGGTTCCATCAGTGCCCAGGCAAATTCGGCAATGCGCACGTTGGTAAAGCCGAAATCGGCCATCATGCGCGCGTCTTCTTCCCAAAGCGCTTCCGGCGTCTGGTCGGGATAGTAGTCAACCCCGAGCAGGAGAGGTCCCGCTGCAGGGGTGCCGGCAAGACTTGCAACCGTCTGCGCCCAGATGGGAAGCCGCATGCTGGCCGCGCTCACGAGAGCAAAGGCACCGCCAATAAACTCACGCCGGGTTGGAGAGGTCAACGTAGTCCTCGATTATGTTTGTCAACGCGCACATTTTCGACTCAACGTAAGGTGCTGTCAAGAAGGAGTCTGGGTGGGGGTTGTGTGGCGCGGACCTGTCCTGAGCGAAGTCGAAGGAGCCCTCGCCCGCGTAAGACGGTGTGCAGTGATGGTAAGGCTGTCGCTCTTCGCGAAAACTCTTACCGCAGCGTCGCCGATTGGCGGGAGCCATCAAGCACCCAACGTCAAAGGCCGGGGGGCGAGGGCTCCTTCAACTTCGCTCAGGACAGGTCCGCGCCACACAAAACACAAATCCACACATACAATAGGGTCGTGCCCGTGCCCCCTGAAATCAAGGGTCAGAAATACCTGGACTTGGCCACTTTTCGCAAGGATGGCAGTGCCGTCCACACTCCGGTCTGGTTCGGCGAAAAAGATGACAAGCTTTACGTAATGACTCGCAGCGATTCGGGTAAGTACAAGCGCATCCGGAACAATTCCACGGCCCGCATTGCCCCTTGCACCATACGCGGAAGGATTACCGGCCCCGACTTCGCGGCGACAGTCCGGGTGCTTCCACCCGATGACTGGACGTGGGCCGGCAAAACCATCAAGGGCAAATACTGGCTGGCGCGCATTCCCTTCTTCTGGAGCAAGCTGAACGTCTATCTCGAAATAGAAGTCGCAGCCTAGGCGTTTACCGGGCGCTCTGGGCGGCAACTTTGCACCTGGTGCGGACAAAAGTGCTCCAATCGCACTGCCGTGCTGACAGTCCGCAATTTGCCGCATTCTTCCCTTCCCTGTTAACATTTTCATTCCACAGAGATCAGACGGATTTCCACCAGGTGTGTTAAGTCAAACTTTCGGAGGCGAAATGGCAATCAAGGTAGGAATCAACGGATTTGGACGCATCGGGCGAAATGTGCTCCGAGCTTCGCTCAATGACAGCAACATCGAATTCGTGGCGGTCAACGATCTCACCGACCCCAAGACCCTGGCCCACCTGCTCAAATACGATTCCATTCTGGGCAATCTGCCGCACAAAATCACCGCCGGCGAGGACAGCATTACGATCGGCACCAAAACTCTTAAGGTATTCAAAGAGAGAGACCCCGGAAAACTGCCCTGGGAATCGGTTGGCGCGCAGGTTGTGATTGAGTCCACCGGCCACTTCACCGACGCCAACGACGCCAAAAAGCACATGCGCGGGCCGGTGAAGAAGGTGATCATTTCAGCGCCCGCCAAGAACGAAGATGTCACCGTCGTCCTCGGGGTGAATGAAGGGGTTTACGACCCCGCCAAGCATCACATTATTTCGAACGCTTCCTGCACCACCAACTGTCTGGCGCCGATCGCCAAAGTGATCAACGACAATTTCAAAATCGTCAGCGGCACCATGACCACGATCCACTCTTACACCAACGACCAGGTCATTCTGGACTTCCCGCATAGAGACCTACGGCGGGCCCGCGCTGCCGCGATCAACATGATTCCCACTTCGACGGGCGCGGCCAAGGCGTTGAAGCTGGTAATCCCCGATCTGGCCGGCAAAGTGGACGGTTTCTCGATGCGCGTGCCCACCCCCAACGTTTCGGTGGTTGACCTGGTGGTTTTCGTGGAAAAAAAGACCACCAAAGAAGAAGTGAACGCCACGCTGAAAAAAGCATCCGAGAGCGGTCCGCTCAAGGGATACCTGGGTTACGAGGAGCAGGAACTGGTGTCGGCCGATTTCAAGGGCGACGGCCGCTCTTCCATCGTGGATGCGCCCATGACTCTGGTCGTCGGCGGTAATTGCGTAAAAGTGCTTTCGTGGTACGACAACGAATGGGGATACTCGTCCCGCGTCCGCGACCTGATCAATTACATCGCAAGCAAGGGCCTCTAACTTTGTAGCGCCGGCATCTTGCCGGCTGTCGCGAGGGCATCCTGCCCTCGCGGGGGCGGTGAGAACAACGCCCCCGAGGAAGTCATGTTAAAGCTTTCCATCCGCGATCTATCGCTCAACAACCACCGCGTGCTCATGCGGGTCGATTTCAATGTCCCGCTCGAAGATGGCCGGGTGGTCGATGACACCCGCATCCGCGAGACCCTGCCTACCATTGAGTACGCTCTCCGTCACGGAGCACGGCTGGTTCTGGTCTCTCACCTCGGACGGCCCAAGGGAAAGCCCAATCCTGCGTTGAGCCTCAAACCCGCGGCGGAGCGTCTGCGCATGCTGCTGGACAAGGAACTGGCGCGCGGTGAAAACGTGGGCTTCTGCCCTGAATGCGTCGGCCCTGAAGCTGAGGAGATGGCGGGAAGGCTGGAACAGGGCCAGACCCTGCTGCTGGAGAACCTGCGCTTCCATCCCGAAGAGGAAGCCAATGATCCCAAGTTCGCCAAGCAGCTTGCCGGCCTGGCGGACTATTACGTAAACGACGCTTTCGGAACGGCGCATCGAGCCCATGCCTCCACAGTTGGCGTCACCCGCTTCGTGCAGAAATCCGCGGCGGGACTGCTCATGGAGAAAGAACTGCAGTACCTGGGCAAGGTGCTGCGCCACCCGGAGCGGCCGTTTATCGCCATTCTCGGCGGCGCCAAGGTGAGTGACAAGATCGGAGTCATCCGCAATCTTCTGGATAAAGTTGACGTCCTCATCATCGGTGGAGGCATGGCCTACACCTTCCTCAAGGCCCAGGGCGAGCCCGTCGGCAAATCGCTGGTGGAGGAAGACAAAGTCGAACTGGCGCGCCAGCTTTTGAAAGAGGCGAAGAGCCACAAGCTTAAGTTCCTGCTGCCAACAGATCATGTGGTGGCGGAAAAAATCGATCCCAATGCCATCGTGCAGACAGTCAGCAGTATTCCATCCAACCTGATGGCCCTGGATATCGGACCGAAAACCATCGAGACCTTTACGGATGAAATCGCCCGCGCCCTGACCATCGTCTGGAATGGCCCCATGGGCGTCTTCGAGGTCGCGCCTTTCGCCAAGGGCACTTTCAAGGTTGCCCATGCCGTCGCCGAGAATGTCGGCGCTACCTCAATCGTCGGCGGAGGAGATTCAGTCTCCGCGGTGAACGCAGCCGGCGTGGCCGACAAGATCACGCACATCTCCACCGGCGGCGGAGCTTCGCTGGAATTCCTGGAAGGCAAGAAGCTCCCCGGCGTAGAGGCGCTCACCGACAAGAAGTAAATGAACACCTTGGCCTGTGGAACATCTTGAAATGGATCTGCCAGGAGACAAGAGCTGTGAAGTGACTCTGCGAGTCGGTGATCCAGGCGAGGTTCGCGTGGAGCTTGGCGATATCACTGAATCCCGGTACGACGCGATCGTGAACGCTGCTAACTCTGACTTGCTCCCCGGAGGCGGGGTGTGCGGAGCTATCCATCGTGCTGGAGGTCCTACGGTCACAGAGGAGTGCCGCCGCATTCGTAGCGAACGAGGGCCCCTTCCGCCCGGTCAAGCGGTGGCAACCACGGCGGGCAGGCTGAAGGCGAAATACGTGATCCACACGGTTGGCCCGATTTGGCGTGGGGGGGACCACGGTGAACCCGAAGTACTTTCCTCGTGCTACCGGGAGTCGATCCGCGTCGCCGACGAGTTGGGATTGCATAATATGGCGTTCCCAGCAATTTCCACCGGCATCTTTGGGTATCCCGCGGACAAGGCAGCCTGGGTAGCAATCCCCTGCGCAATTGAACAGCTCAGGACTGCCAAGTGGCTGGTGTACATATCAATGATGATGTTCGACAAATCAACTTTAAACGCTTTCGTTGCCGCTGCAATGGCCCAACGTAATCCTTTGCCGGGTACTCCATACGAGATCGGAATCTGGGAAATCAAATGACGAGAAAAAAGTTGATGGCTGCCAACTGGAAGATGTACAAGAATCCCGATCAAACGCGGGCCTTCTTCCGTGACTTCCTCCCGCTGGTGGCTGGCCATACCCGGGACGAAATTGTCGTCTGCCCGCCCTACATTGATCTTTATGTCGCCATCGAAGATGCCCGGGGATCGACCGTGGCCATCGGCGCGCAGGACCTGTACTGGGAAAAAGAAGGCGCCTACACCGGCGAAATCTGCGCCAGCATGCTGCTCGATATCGGATGCACACATGTCATCATCGGCCACTCGGAGCGCCGGCAGTACTTCGGAGAAACCGACGACATGGTCAATTTCAAGCTGAAGGCGGCGCTCGAAGCCGGGCTTACTCCGATCGTGTGCGTAGGAGAAGTCCTCGAAGAACGCGAGGCCAATCTCACCGAGGACGTGCTGCGACGGCAGTGTCTCCGCGCCTTCCATGCTATTTCGGGGAAGAAGGCAGCCAAGCTGGTGGTGGCCTACGAACCGGTGTGGGCCATCGGGACGGGAAAGACTGCCACTCCGCAACTCGCCTCCGCCGCGCACCTGCTGATTCGAGGTGAGGCGGCCAAGGCCTTCGGCGAGGAGTTCGCTGGCGACCTCCGTATCCTGTACGGCGGCTCGGTCAAGCCGGAGAACGTCAAGGCGCTGATGTCCGAAGAGGAAATCGATGGGGCGCTGGTGGGCGGTGCCAGCCTGGACCCGAAATCCTTCGCGGCCATCGTAAAGTACTGAAACGCCCTTTGCTATAATCGACGCTGCTGCGGAAGTGGTGGAACTGGCAGACACACCATCTTGAGGGGGTGGCGCCGAAAGGCGTGGGGGTTCAAATCCCCCCTTCCGCACCATGATTCTTCGTTGCCTGTGGTATTTTGGAGACCTGATTACTTACTGGGATAGGGGATTGTTGGGAACTGCATGATTATTCTGATTACGACGATTCACGTTATTGTCTGTTTCTTTCTGATCATCGTAGTGCTGCTGCAAAGCGGTAAGTCCGGTGACATTGCGGCTGCCTTTGGCGGGATGGGGAGCCAGACTGCCTTTGGGCCACGGGGCGCGGCCACGGCCCTGTCCAAGGCGACCACCTGGTCAACCATCATCTTCATGATCACCTCGATTACGCTCTCGATCATGGCCTCGCGCGGAGGCAGCGGTACGAACTCCGTCCTGCAGGGGATTACGCCATCGCAGACCAAGAGCCAGCCGGCAACGCCCGCACCAACCCCGGCGCCACCGGCGCAGAAATAGTTGTTGGTCGTTGGCCAAAGCGCTTCGCAACTTGCTGACGACTGAAGACCGACGACTGACGACTGATCCCCTGCCATGATTCACGAAATCCTTCCCGTCGGACCCCTGCAGTGCAACTGCTCTGTGATCGGGGACGAGACTACCCGCGACGCCATGGTGATCGATCCTGGCGACGACATCGAAGATGTCCTTGCCATCATTCAAAAGCACAATCTACAGGTGAAGCAGATCGTCATCACGCATGCTCACATCGATCATGTGGGCGGAGCGATGAAGTTGCGGGCGGCCACCGGCGCGCCCATCCTGCTCAACCAGAACGACTATGCCCTGCTGAAAATGCTGGATGTGCAGGCGGCCTGGATCGGAGTGGAGAACCCGGGCAAGGTTGAAATCGACCAAAGCATCGGACAAGCCGATACGGTGCAGGCGGGCCCGCTGAGCGCGAACGTGATCCATACTCCAGGACACACCGAGGGCAGCGTCTGTCTCTACTTTGAAGCAGAGAAGAAGCTGATTGCCGGCGACACCCTGTTTGCAGGCAGCATCGGCCGCACCGATCTGCCGGGAGGCTCGATGCAGAAAATCATCCGCTCCCTGCACGAAAAAGTGCTGGCCCTGCCCGATGAGACTGTGGTCATCCCCGGTCATGGCCCCTTGACCACGATTGGCGAAGAGCGCGAGAGCAATCCGTTTCTGGTGAAGAGCTAGAAGAGGCGTTCGCCTGGATCCCCCTACGGCTTGTTTGGAACCTTCTCGTCGCCTTTCTTCTCAATGGAGAGCAGTTCCACCTCAAAAATCAGAGTGGAATCGGGAGCGATTTCCGGACCGGGAGAGCGTTCGCCGTAGGCCAGGTCAGAAGGCACGAAGAGTTGCCACTTCGATCCCACGGGCATCAATTGCAGGGCCTCGGTCCATCCCTTGATAACGCCGCTTACCGGGAAGGTCGCCGGTTCGCCGCGCTTGTAGGAGCTGTCAAATTCGGTGCCATTGATCAGAGTGCCGCGGTAGTTGCAGACAACGGAATCGGTCGCCGTCGGCTTGGGTCCGGCGCCTTGGGTCAGAATCTTGTACTGCAGGCCGCTGGGCAGGGTGACGACACCCTCTTTGGCCTTGTTGGCGGCCAGAAACGCATCGCCCTCTTTCTTGCTGGCCTCTCCGGCCGCCTGCATCTGCTCTTGTTGCTTCTTGCGCATTTCGTTCTGCACTTCCGTGAGCGCGGCCCGCGCCTGATCCTCGGTGAGCGCCGTCTTGCCGCCGGCCAGAGCATCTTTCAAGCCGCGCAGCAGGATGTTCGGATCCACGGGAACGGATTGCTTGTGCAGGTTCGTTCCCAGATTCATGCCAAGGGCGTAGCTGAATTTGTCCTTTTGAGTGATGAGCGGGGGAGCAGCCTGAGTTTTTGCCGCCGGCGCTCGCCGGGCCCTGGCCGTGGGAGTCGCATGAGTTTTTGGCGCCGGCGTCTGCTGGCTCAGGGAATAGTGGCTCCCGGCCAACACTGATCCCAATCGCCAAAAGACTTACTGGGGAGGTGAAAGATTTATGCATGCAGCTATTGTCACATTGGTTTGAACGACTCGGCAAACCAGCGGCATGTGCCAGGCCCAGGTTCAGGAATGACAGTGATTTTCATGAAAGAAAATCTCGGATCTCAGTTCTCAGTTCTCAGTCGCCGTGATGACACTCACGGTTCCTGGCTCAGAAACTGAAGTATGCGCCGTGTGCCTTCGCGAAATTCACTGGGCGGGGTGAGCAGGCTGATGATCAGATAGCCATCGCTGGGGAAATCGTAGAAGTGTCCGGGATGGACCAGCACGGAGGCTTGGCGGAGCAATGCAATCGCCAGGTCCTCATCGGATTGGGTCACCGCTACGCGTAACACGGCATACCATCCTCCATCAACCTGCAAACGCTGGGTTGACTTCTGCCCTTTCAGTTGACCATCGAGCTCGGAGAGATTTAGGCGCAAGCGGTCGAGCAGCAGGGGCTGGATGTTCTTGCGCTGCTCCAGTAAAACCGTTGCGGCCAGTTGGATCGGGGCATTCATGGAAAGATACGTGTCGGCTATCACCTCCAGGCGGCCCATGGCCGCGGTGACGGCGGGGGGCGGGCCGCTGGTCGCTACCCATGCCAGTTTCATCTGCGGCAGGCCGGAAATTTTCGAGAGGCCACTGAGGGTGAAAGTCAGCACGTCCGGGTTGAGCACGAAGCTCGGCCTGGGGGCGCCGTCGTGCGAATAATCCAAAAATACTTCATCCACAAGCAGGGCCAGGCCATGCTCTTTGCAGAACGCATTCAACTGCGTCCTTTCGCCGGCGTCCACATACGAGCCGGTAGGATTGTTGGGATGCACGACGACCACGGCGCGCGTGCGAGTGGTCACCGCCCGCGACAGCGATGGGAAATCGATCTGCCAGCCGTGATCGTAAAGCAGCGGGTAGGGCGCCAGCTGCACATCCTGCAGGTCGGCGAGGAACTCAAACAGGGGATAACTGGGCTTGGGCACCAGGACTTCGTCGCCGGGATTGCACAGCAGGCGAAAAACGTAAGAGTAACCTTCGCTGGTGCTGGTGGTTAGCACAAGGGACTCGGGATCAGGAAACTCGCCGTGCTGCTCCCGGTAGTACGCCGCGACCGCCTCGCGCGCGCTGCGCAAGCCCTTGGGCTGAGGATCGTAATCCATCGCCTTCGGATTCTTCAGGGAGTTGAGGATGGCTTCCGCGTCGTAGCGCAAGCCAGCGCCCACCGGGTTCGAGGCGCTCAGATCGAGTACTTCTCTGCCCGCCGCTGAAAGTTCTCGCTGGGCTTCGGTGAAGCGGTTGGGAGTGAGTGTCCAATCGGTGCGGCGCGAAAACATGAGCGACCATGGTACCGCAAGGGCAAGTCTGTCCTGCTAGAATCGGGCCATGGCGACACAGAATTCACGACTCACCACACCCATGGTCCGGGAAGACGGCCGGCTCCGTCCCGCCACCTGGGACGAAGCGCTGGAGCGTGCCGCTCAGGGCTTTCGCGGCGCCGTGCAGAAAAGTGGTCCGCAAAGCTTTGGGCTTTTCAGTTGCTCGAAGACGACCAATGAGATGAATTTTCTGGCCCAGAAATTCGCTCGGGTGGTAGTGGGCAGTAACAACATCGACAGCTGCAACCGGACTTGACACGCCCCCAGCGTCGTCGGTCTGGCGACGGTATTCGGGATGGGCGGCGGGACCAGTTCGTATCGCGAAATGGAAGAGACGGACCTGATCGTTCTCTGGGGATCGAACGCCCGGGAAACGCATCCCATCTTCTTCCACCACCTGCTTAAAGGCGTACACAGCGGAGCCAAGCTTTTCGTGGTGGACCCGCGGCGCACCAGTTCCGCGCAATGGACCGAGAAGTGGCTGGGGCTGCATGTAGGAACGGACATCGCTCTGGCCAATGCGGTGGCGCGGGAAATTCTCGCCGCAGGCCTGGAAAATCGTGAATTTGTCGAGAATGCCACCAGTGGCTTTGAGCAATTCCGTAAGCATGTGCAGAAGTTCACCCTCGAGTATGCTGCGAACATCTGTGGCGTGCCGGCGCAGTTGATACGGGAACTGGCACACGCTTATGCCCGGGCCGGGCGGGCGCAGATTTGCTGGACCCTGGGCATCACCGAGCACCACAACGCGGTGGACAACGTGCTCGCGCTGATCAACCTGAGCCTGCTGACCGGTCACGTGGGACGGTACGGCTCCGGGTTGAACCCGCTGCGCGGGCAGAACAATGTTCAGGGCGGCGGCGATATGGGCGCTCTGCCCGATCGGTTGCCCGGCTTCCAGCACGTGGAGAACAACGACCTGCGCGCGCAATTCGAGCAGGCTTGGAGAGTGAAAATTCCGCCTAACCGAGGTTGGCACCTGAGTGGAATGTTTGATGCCATGGAACGCGGCGAACTGAAGGCGCTGTACGTGATCGGAGAGAACCCGGCCAACTCCGAAGCTGACGCACACCGCACTATGAAGCTGCTGCAGGGTCTCGACCTCCTGGTGGTGCAGGACATGTTGATGACGAAGACGGCGGAGTTGGCCGACGTGGTTTTCCCGGCCGCGGCCGGGTGGTGCGAATCCGAGGGCACTGTGACTAACAGCGAACGCCGGGTGCAGCGGGTGCGTCGCGCCCTGGCGCCTCCCGCCGGCGTGCGTGACGACATTGAAATTCTTTGCGATCTGTCGCGCCGCATGGGCCGCGACCTGGGCCATCCCACATCCGAGGAAATCTGGAATGAGTTGCGCAGTCTCAGTCCGATCCATGCTGGTATGAGTTACGCGCGTCTGGCAGCCGTGCACGGCTTGCAGTGGCCGTGTTACGACGAGAGCCATCCCGGCGAGCAATACTTGCACGGGCGCTTGTGGGCGCGGCCGGTGGTCGGGCCACTGGCGCCCTTCAGTTGTGTGGAACAAGAGCCGCCGGTGGACGCGCTGGATGATGACTTCCCCATCCGTCTGACGACCGGACGGCGGCTGGATTCCTACAACACCGGGGTGCAGAGTTCGCGGTACGCTTCACCTTTGCGCCACGGCGAGACGCTCGATCTCTCTCCGGAAGACGGCAGGAAGTACGGCTTCGAGGAGGGCGAAATGGCGCGGGTGGTGTCGCGTCGCGGGGCAGTTGAGGCCCCGGTGCGATTGGATCCGGGACTGCGCTCTGGCCTAGCGTTCATGACATTGCACTTCCCCGACCAGGTGGCGACGAACGAGTTGACCATTGATGCCGTGGACCCGAAGTCAGGGACCTCGGAGTTCAAAGCAACGGCTGTGCGCATTGAGAAACTTGGGAAGGTCGAGCCGGTCACCGCATAGCTTAGGAATTCAGTGTGAATCGCTCATCGTGAATCATGGACCTGCATTTCACTGGAGCCACACCCACGGCGGAAGAAATCGCGGCAGTTGACGGCGTGGCCGTTGCTGCTGCCGATTCGAAGCGCACTTACCTGCTGCCGGTTCTTCATGCCATCCAGGATCGCGTCGGCTGGATCAGTCCGGGTGCGTTGAACTACGCCTGCCGGATACTGGGGGTCCCGCCGGCCGAAGCTTTTGGTGTCGCAGATTTCTACGCCCTTCTTTCCACTTGCCCACAACCCCCAGCTGTAGTTCACCTCTGCGATGACATTGCCTGCAAGGTCAAAGGTGCAGACCAGCTCTGTGCTGGGATGGAGAGAACGCACGGTCCCGAGGGATCGAGCCCGGATGGAAAAATAACATGGCATCGCAGCCCTTGCCTCGGGCTGTGCGAACGGGCACCGGCTGCCCTCGTGCTGGTTGCCGGAGCGCGCCCCCACGAGCAAGCTTTGGCTCCCGCGAACCGCAGAGGAGATTACGTTCGCGTTGCAAGGCGACAGGGCTTCTCAGGCTGGCCTCGAGTGCTTCCATTCCCCAGATGGGCCAGCCCGGACTGACTTTGCTGCGCCGTGTGGGACAGATTAATCCGGAAAGCCTCGACGAATACATCGCCTCGGGCGGTTTTGTGGCTCTGCGTAAGGCCTTCGAAATGGGACCGGCCGCGGTAGTTCGCGAAATGATCGAATCGAAGCTGGTGGGGCGTGGCGGGGCCGCCTTCCCCTGCGGCCAGAAGTGGCAATCGATCCTCAGCGCTGGGTTGCCGCGATATCTGATCTGCAACGGGGATGAATCGGAACCCGGCACCTTCAAGGACCGCGTGCTGATGGAAGGCGATCCGTATGCGCTGATCGAATCCATGATTATCGCCGGTTTCGTCACCGGATGCGAGCAGGGCTACCTGTACATTCGCGGCGAGTATCCGCTGGCCCGGCGCCGTCTCGAACACGCCATTCGCGAGTGCCGCGCGCAATCCTTCCTGGGCGATCACCATTCTGGGCGCTGGAGTGCGTTTTGACATCGAGTTGCGGGTTGGGGCTGGCGCCTACATCTGCGGCGAAGAGACGGCGCTGATGAATTCCATCGAGGGCAAACGTGGAGAGCCGCGGAACAAGCCTCCATTTCCCACCCAGGTCGGGTTGTTCGGCAGGCCCACGATTATCCAGAACGTGGAAACGCTCTTGAATGTACTGCCCATCATCATGCAGGGCGGAAGGGCCTTTGCGGCAGTGGGCACTGCGCGTTCCACCGGAACCAAACTCTTCTGCCTCTCCGGCCACGTGGCCAGGCCCGGGGTGTATGAAGTACCCTTTGGCGTAACTCTGCGACAGTTGCTTGATTTGGCCGGAGGCATCGCTGGCAGCGGGAAGTTGCAGGCCGTTCTGATCGGCGGAGCGGCGGGCGCATTTCTGGGTCCGAAAGATCTCGATACGCCGATGACTTTTGAGGGCACGCGGGCGGCCGGTGCCGCGCTGGGCTCGGCGGTGGTCATGGCGTTCGACGACACTGTCGATTTGCGAGAGATCCTGCTTCGCATCGCTGCGTTCTTTCGCGACGAATCGTGCGGACAATGTGTTCCCTGCCGCGTCGGCACCGTTCGTCAGGAGGAACTTCTGCAACGGCTGGCTGCGGGCAAGCCTTTGGCGTCACGCGCGGCTGAACTCGTGCTGTTGAAGGAAGTCGGACAGGCAATGCGTGACGCCTCCATCTGCGGGCTGGGCCAGACCGCATCGAGTGCGATTGAATCAGCGCTCGCCCGGTTCCCGGTTTTCCAGCACGGAGAATTTCAGGCGGGGTCGGGAGGTCCTGAACGATGAGCACGCAAAGCGCGCCCGACCCGAAGATTCCCGTGCCCCGCGGCCCACTGCCCATCCTGCCGGCCGCACACCCGGCCCGCGTGGTAGAGATTACGATTGACGGCAAACCCATCTCCGTTGCGGAGGGCTCCACGCTCCTCGATGCGGCACGCAGCATCGGCATCGATACCCCCACGCTCTGCTTCCTGGAAAATCTCACGCCGGTGAACGTTTGCCGGATATGCGTGGTCGAAGTCGAGGGATCGCGCACGCTGGTTCCGGCGTGCTCGCGCCTGGTCGAGCCCGGCATGGTCGTCAAGACCGATTCTGAGCGGGTGCGTCTGAGCCGTCGGCTGGTGCTGGAGTTGCTGGCTTCGTCGGTGGACGTCTCTACTGCGCCCCAGTTTCAGGAATACATGCGGCGCTATGGCGCCAAGCCGGAACGTTTCGGGGAAGCCGCACCACCGGCAGCACAGGATGAGCGTGACTGCGCGAGACCGGGCCATCACGACTCGCCGGAAAATGGCGCGGCCACTGTGGCCCAGCCGGTCAAGATCGATAACGAGCTCTACGTGCGTGATTATGGCAAATGCATCCTCTGCTACAAGTGCGTGGAGGCCTGCGGCGTGGACGCGCAAAACACCTTCGCCATCGCGGTCGCCGGACGCGGCTTCGAGGCCCGCATCTCGACCGAGTACAACGCGCCGCTGACCGATTCGGCATGCGTTTACTGCGGCAACTGCATCGGCGTATGCCCCACCGGCGCGCTCATGTTCCGCAGCGAATACGAAATGCGCCAGGCCGGCACCTGGGACGAATCCAGACAAACCCGCACCGATACCGTCTGTCCCTATTGCGGCGTGGGCTGCACTCTTACCGTGCACGTGCAGGACGAGAAGATCGTTAAAGTAACTTCGCCCCTCGATCAGGAAATTACGGAGGGACATCTCTGCATCAAGGGCCGCTTCGGCTGGGAGTGGGTCAACCAGAAGAAATAACGCTTGACCGTGTGGCGCGGGCGCCCCCGCCCGCGCGGTTTGGGCCTTAACGTCAAAAGCCGCGGGCGAGGGCGCCCGCGCCACACCAATCGACGGGCCGCACGCCGGCGGCGGGATATAATAGCCGTTTTCTTCGCTATGGAGAAAGCTACGCAGTACCAACTTCGATTGGCTGAGCGCATGTCGCGACTCGGCACTGAGACTGCCTTTGAAGTCCTGAACAAGGCGCGGGCGCTGGAGCGCCTGGGCAAGAAGATTATCCATCTGGAAATTGGCGAACCCGACTTCGACACTCCGGCCAACGTGGTTGAAGCTGGAATTGGCGCGCTGCGCCAGGGCTGGACCCACTATGGGCCCTCAGCCGGCCTCCCGGAGCTGCGCCAGGCCATTGCGGAAGAGGTCAGCCGTTCGCGCGGAGTGCAGGTCTCGAGCGACGAGGTCGTGGTGGTTCCCGGAGGCAAGCCGATTATTTTTTTCAGTCTGCTGGCATTGGCCGACTCCGGGGATGAAGTCATATTTCCTAATCCCGGCTTCCCGATTTACGAGTCGATGATTCACTATGCCGGGGCGCGACCGGTGCCCATCCGCCTGCGAGAGGAAAAGGATTTTGGTTTTGACGTGGACGAACTGGCCTCGCTGATCAGCGATCGCACCCGGCTCATCATCCTGAATTCGCCGCAAAATCCCACCGGCGGGGTACTGAGCAAACAGGATGTCCATGATATTGCCGAGGTCATCGGCGACCGCAATATCATGGTGCTTTCGGATGAGATTTACAGCCGGCTGCTGTTCGAAGGCGAGCATTACTCGATCATGTCGGAGCCTGGATTTCAGGAACGCACAATCCTGCTCGACGGCTTTTCCAAAACCTATGCCATGACCGGATGGCGGCTGGGCTATGGAGTCATGCGGGCAGACCTGGCGACGCACATCGCGCGGCTCATGACCAATTCGACCTCCTGTACCGCCAGCTTTACCCAGATCGCCGGAGTTGAGGCCGTCCGCGGCGAGCAGTCTTCAGTGGAACGAATGCGAACGGAGTTTCAGCAGCGGCGGGACGTTTTTGTCGCCGGGCTGAACCGAATCAGAGGCTTCTCCTGCCGCCTGCCGAAGGGCGCGTTTTACGCCTTCCCTAATATCACGAAGACAGGTTGGAGTTCGAAGATGCTGGCCGATGCGCTGCTGGAACAGGCCGGCGTGGCTTGCCTTTCGGGAGCTTCCTTCGGGGATTTCGGAGAAGGCTATTTGCGCTTTAGCGTGGCCAATTCGCTGGAAAACCTGAAGCAGGCGCTGGTGCAGATTGACCAGTGGACGAAGCAGAATCTCTAGGGATGTTCTCCTCGTTAATATCGCACACGAAGAGCTAACCTCGGGCGCTGAAGCGCACTCCTTTCTTAGAAACTCAGCGGCACGAGTGAACTCGTGCCCTTCCCTTTTCCGTCGTCACGTGGCCGGTGATGACGCGCTGCCGCGATCACACTTCACTTCTTGAATAGATTCTCGAACGCCTGGCGAGCGTCGTTTGGGCGCTGGGCGGCGGGTGTGGATGTCTCCTTCTCCACCATCACTCGCATGGAGTAGAAAGTGCAATCGTTGCGCTGGTCCTTGCGCGGGATGCGTTCGAGAATGGGTTGCGTGCACTCGAAGCGGCTGGAAGGATCAAAGTACGTACACTGCTTGCAGGAGTGCAATTCAAAGCCGCACTTGGGACACTGGCCCACGGGATCGCCGGGCGACTGCAGAAGCGAACCGCACTGCGAACAACGGGAGACGGCGCGCGTGCCCGGCATCTGGATCGGCCGCGGACCAAATGTATCTTTCTTGACCGGCCTCTCCACCGATTCTTTTTTGCGGGTTTCCTCGCCGCGATCCTGGTAGCCGTGTTGCCGGTACTTCAAGGCGTTCCCTCCTTGCTGCTGCGGGAACATTGTCTCGCTTCACCGACGCGAGGACAAGTGGTTGGCAGCGCGAATTGTATTTCCCCACTACGGGTGCTACGATCTGATGTGTATGCAACTGGTTGCATGGAGGTTTGATCATGGCAGACGATAGCAACAGCATCCTGTGGTTCCTCGCAGGACTTGGTGTGGGAGCAGCGGTGGGTGTACTTTATGCGCCGCGATCTGGCAGTGAGACGCGCGAAACCCTGCGCTCTAAAGCGGATGAGGGCCGGGAGTTCGTCTCCCAGCGCGCCCGCAAGGCGCGGGAGCAGGCCTCTGACCTGGTGGACAAGGGACGCGAAGTCGCCAAGCAGCAGAAAGAACAGTTCAAGTCGGCTTATGAAGCTGGACGTCAGGCTTATCACGAGGCCACCGCGGCCGATGGCGGCGCATCGAAGAACCTGTAATTCTGCGCCTCTCCGCTGCGCTGGATCGGGCGGCGCAGCAACGCGGAAAATCTTATGGACTATCTACCGATTTTTGTCGGTGTAACGGCGGCGGCGGTCGTCATCCAGGCCGGCATCCTGGTGGCGCTTTTTGTATCCGTGAAAAAGAGCACTTCCCGCATGGAAGCTCTCGCCACCGAAGTGAAAACCAAGGTCATGCCCACGGTGGACACGGCGCAGTCCATGCTGGTGGAGTGGCGGCCGAGGATTGACACCATTGCGAGCAACGTCAGCGAGACCACTACGGTGGTTCGCGGGCAGGTCGAGCGGCTGGACGCCACCGTCACTGATATTGTGGACCGTACCCGGCTGCAGGTGATTCGCGCCGACGAGTTGCTCAATCGCACCATGGACCGCATCGAAGAAACCAGCGACGTGGTCCATCGCACCGTGGTTTCCCCGGTGCGCCAGCTTTCCGGCATCATTCAGGGTCTGACTGCGGGTCTGGAATTTCTGCTGGGTGGTGAGAGGCGCCGCCGGCACGATGTTTCGGTTCCGCAGGACGAAATGTTTATCTAGGATTCCGCCTGTCCTTCTAAAGAACCGGTTGTCAGATACCAGTTCCCGGTTGTCAGTTTCAGGCGATCCAGCCTCCACCTACCACTACATCGTCAGCGTAGAATACCGCCGCTTGGCCGGGGGTTACGGCGCGCTGCGGCTCGTCAAATGAAACCAGAATCTCGTCGTCTCCAGACTTCTCAATCAGCGCCGGCGCGCCCTCGTGGCGATGGCGAATCTTCACCACAACTCGCATTGGCTCACGCAACTCTTCCACAGCGATGAGATTGGTACGCTGCACCCGCAGGGTGCGCGTGTAAAGCTCTTCCTGGTTTCCGACCACCACCTGGCGAGCATCTCCCTTGATCTGGATGACGTAGAGCGGCGAACCGGTAGCCACGCCCAAGCCCTTGCGCTGGCCCACGGTGAAGTTGTGGATGCCGCCGTGCTCGCCAACGACTTCGCCGTTGGTGGTGACCAGTTCCCCAGCGGTGTCGGGCAGCGACTCGCCCTGCTCCGCCAGGTAGGCATCGAGAAACTTCTTGTAATCACCGCCGGGAACGAAGCAGATCTCCTGCGAGTCGGGCTTCTGGGCCAGGGCCAGACCGTGCTGCTGGGCGAGCTGGCGCACCTCAGGCTTCAGCATCCCGCCCAGGGGAAAGAGGGTGCGGCTGAGCTGGGCCTGGGTCAAGCCAAACAGGAAGTAAGTCTGGTCCTTGGAGCGGTCGGTGGGGCGCTTGAGCAACCAGCGGCCAAGCTTCTCGTCAAATTCCACGCGGGCGTAGTGGCCGGTGGCCAGCGCGTCAGCGCCAATCTGCTGGGCCACAATCAGTAACTGATCAAACTTCAAGTGATTGTTGCACAAGCTGCAAGGGATCGGAGTGCGTCCTGAAAGATACTGCTCGACGAATGGCCGCACCACATCGCGCTCGAAGCGCTCCTCGTGATTGACCACGTAGTACGGAATGCCGATGGTCTCGGCGACCCGGCGCGCGTCGTAAACGTCGTCCAGCGAACAGCAGCGCCCCTGCACGGCCTCGGGCATCCCCTCGTGGCCTGCCAGACGGCGCTGGTTCCAGAGCTGCATGGTCAACCCGACCACGTTATGGCCTTCGGCGCGGAGCATGGCCGCAACCGTGGAAGAATCGACTCCTCCCGACATGGCGACGGCGATGGTTCTGCTTGTGGACATTGGAAACTGCAGGTGTTCGTGGATCAGCCGCTGGCTTCTAGCTCCTGGCTTCTAGCCAAACCCAAAGTCGAGTGGCTAGTAGCCAGAAGCTAGTGGCTAGTAGCTGCTTTATTGTAAACCGGCGAGAGCTCGCGCAGCCGGGCCACAGTGGGTGGAATCAGGCTCAGGGCGAATTCGATGTCCTCAGGCGTGTTCTGTTTGCCCAGGCTGAAGCGCAGGCTGCCCCGCGCCCGCTCGCGCGGCATGCCCATCGCGGTCAGCACATGCGACGGCTCAATCGCGCCGGAAGAGCACGCGGCTCCGGTCGAGACCGCCAGGCCCTTCAGGTCGAGAGCGATCACCAGCGCTTCCCCCTCGATGCAATCGAAATGGATGCTGCTGGTATTGGGCACGCGCGGCGCACCCAGGCCGTTCACGCCGGTGGATTCGATCTCGCTCAGGATGGTCTGTTCCAGTCGATCGCGCATGCGTGACATCTGTTCGAGATCGCCGCGGGTAGAGGCTTTGCGGGCAAGTTCGGCAGCTCTGCCTAAAGCGACGATGCCGGGCACATTCTCCGTGCCCGCCCGCCGCGAACGCTCGTGGCTTCCACCGAAGAACATCGGACGCAGCGTGGTTCCCTTACGTACGTAGAGCGCTCCAACGCCTTGCGGAGCGTTCATCTTGTGGCCGGAGATGGAAAGCAGATCGCACCCCATGCGCTTTACATTGATGCCAGTCTTCCCTGCCGCCTGCACCGCGTCCGTGTGAAAGTAAACGTCAGCCTCAGCAGCCACTTTGCCGATCTCTTCGACCGGCTGCAGCACACCAGTTTCGTTGTTGGCCATCATGATGGTGATGAGACGGGTATTCGGCCGGAGGGCCCGGCGGACATCGTCAGGATCGACCTGGCCTTGGTCGTTCACCGGAACATAGGTGACTTCACAGCCTGATTCTTCCAGATGCTTGCATGAGTTCAACACCGCATGATGCTCGACGGTTGAGCTGATGACGTGCTGTCCGGGCTTGGTGACGCCGAAAATTGCCAGATTGTCCCCTTCGGTGCCGCCGCTGGTGAAGACGATTTCTGAAGTCTGGCATCCCAGCAGCGTGGCTACCGACTCGCGCGCTCGCTCCACCGCCGCCCGCGTCTCCTGTCCATGGTGATGGATGGATGACGCATTCCCGAAGCGCTCCCCGAAGTAGGCCTGCATGGCCTCAATGACCTCAGGCAGGACAGGGGTGGTGGCGTTGTTGTCGAGGTAGACGCGGCGCATGGCTGTGCGTATTTTACGCTTTTCGAGTGAAGGCCAGGACGGAAGGCCGGTCTGCGGCTCTTGAGCACGAGCGGGAGGCTCGCGCCTACATCCTCCTAGCGCTGCCCTATCGGCAAATAGCGCTGCGGATACGCCGGCCCAACGTAATCCGCGCGGGGGCGGATCAGGCGGTTGTCATCGAGTTGCTCGATGACGTGGGCGGCCCAGCCGCTGATTCGCGAGACGGCGAATATCGGGGTAAATAGATCGACATCAATCCCCAGCGTCTGGTAGGTGGAGGCGGAGTAGAAGTCCACGTTGGCGTTGAGCTTTTTCTCGGCCTTTACGTATTCTTCGATCTTGTGCGACATCTCAAACCATTTGCTCTGGCCGCTGCTCTTGCCCAAATCCTCGGACATCTTGCGCAAATGCGTGGCCCGCGGATCTTCGGTGTGATAGACGCGATGGCCGAAGCCTGGAATTTTCTTTTTCTGCGCCAGCATGCCCTTGATGTAATCCAGCGGGTCAGCCTTCGTCTTATCGATGGCCTGCAGAATGTGGAACACGGCCTCGTTGGCGCCACCGTGCAGTGGCCCTTTCAGCGCACCGATGGCGGCCGTCACCGCCGAATGGATATCGGAAAGCGTCGCCGCCACGACTCGCGCCGCGAAGGTGGAAGCGTTGAGCTCGTGGTCGGCATGCAGGATGAGGGCCATATCCAGGGCCCGCTCGGCCGTCTCCGAGGGTTTGGTGCCATTCAGCAGCAGCAGAAAGTTGGCCGCGTGCGAGAGCGACGGATCCGGCTCAACCACTTTCTTTCCCTTGCGTACGCGATCATAGGCTGCCACGATCATGGCAATCTGCGATGTCAGGCGAAAGGCTTTGTGCAGGTTGGCGTCGCGGTCGTTCTTCCTGTCCTCGGGATCGTAAAAAGACAGCGCCGACACTGCAGTGCGCAGTACGTGCATAGGCTGCGTCTGTTTGGGTGCGGTACGCAGCAGTTCGATGATGGCAGGGTCCAGCTTGCGCTCTTCCGCCAGTTGCCGGCGGAATTCCTTCAGTTCATTCTGCGTGGGCAGCTTGCCATACCACAACAGGTAGCAGATCTCTTCGAAATTCGAGCGGTCGGCTAGTTCGTGAATGTCGATGCCGCGGTAGGCGAGGACGCCCTGCTCTCCGTCGATGTAACAGATGCTGGAATTGGTAGCGACTATTCCTTCCAGGCCCCGGGGGGCGTGCGTGGCGGTCAGGCTGGACATGTTCCCTCGCTCGAAATTTTGAACCCTGGTTGAGGCCGCACGGGGAGGAAAAATGGCGCGTGCTGTCGCAACTAACTTTTATACGCCAAAAGAGTTAACTTTCCAAGACGGGTTCGGCACCGGTTGGGCCGTCTTGATGGCGCCGCGGACCACGTGGGAACAGCTGCCCTCAGCTGTCCAGTCGAGCGAGGCTCGACCGCATTCTCTCGAAAGCAGGCTGGCGGAGCGTTGCTCCGCCGGACAGCTGGGGCAGCTGTCCCCACGTGATTCGCGGCGGACGAATACACGAAGGTACAGTGCCCTTCGCGAAACCCACGGTCGGAACCCGGTTCCCGGTTACAATCGCGTCATGCGCGGGGGAAAGTTCGTTCGGTTGGGGTTTGTACTGCTTACGGTAGCAATCGCCGCCTCTGCCAGCGACCAACCCACCACGACGCCACTCTTGCCATGCCCTGAAGGCTCCCCTGGGGCCGTCTCCTGCAACCCATCCAAAAAAGAATTGAAAGAAGCCAGCGCGGCCTTCGCCAAGGGGCTGAAGCTGCAGCGGGAAAAGCGGCAGGACGAAGCCTTCGACCAGTTCGAGATTGCGGCGCGCCTGGATCCCAAAGACGTCGAATTTGTGACGGCGCGCGAGTTGACCCGTCAGCAACTGGTCTTCGACCACCTGGAGCGAGGCAATAACGAAATGCGCCAGGGCCGCCAGATCGAAGCGCTGGCCGAGTTCCGCACCGCGCTGCATCTGGATCCGCAGAATGAATTTGCCCGGCAGCGTTTGACCGACGCAATGGGAGAATGGGCGCCGAAGACCTCAGTTGCGCCCCAGGTGGTGGCCGCCTCCGATGAAATTCGCGTGGTGCCCGACGCCACGCAGGCCGAGTTTCATTACCGCGGAGATGGCCGGGGGTTGCTTACCCAGGTGGCCTCGGCGTTCGGCGTGACCGCTACCTTCGACGAGTCCGTGGTCTCGCGCCAGGTCCGTTTCGAGATCGGCCGCGCAAATTTTTACACGGCGATGGCGGCCGCCTGCCAGATGACCCACACCTTCTGGACGCCGCTCGACGGCAAGCAGATTCTGCTGGCGGCGGAATCGGTGCAAAATCACCGCCAGTTCGATCGCATGGCCCTGCGTACTTTCTATCTGCCGGGCGTCACTTCTCCGCAGGAATTGACTGAAATCGTAAATCTTCTGCGCAATCTTTTTGAAATACGCCTGGTGACTCCGCAGCCCAGCAAGAGCACTATCGTGGTCCGGGCACCGCGAAAGATGCTGGACGCCGCCACACGAATTATCGAAGGGCTGGGAGACTCTCGTCCGCAGGTCATGCTCGACGTGCATGTGTACGAGATCACGAACAGCCTGACCCGCAACATGGGATTGCAGATTCCCAACAACTTCCAGTTGTTCAACATTCCGGCGGGAGCGCTGGCGGCCCTGGCAGGACAAAACATACAGGACCTGATCAACCAGTTGATCTCCGGCGGCGGCATCAACCAGGCCAACTCGACAGCCCTTTCCGGACTGCTGGCCCAGCTTCAAAATCAACAGAGTTCGGTGTTCAGCCAGCCCCTGGCAACATTTGGAAACGGCCTCACGCTCATGGGACTAAGCCTCGGAACAGCGGGAGCGCAGCTGTCGCTCAACGAGAGCTCGGTAAAAACGCTGGAGCATGCCTCGCTGCGAGTTGCCCAGGGGACGGGTGCGACGTTTCGCGTGGGCGCGAGGTATCCCATCCTCAATGCCAGTTTCGCGCCGGTCTTCAATACTCCGGCGATTTCGTCCGTGATCCAGAACAACTCGTTCCAAAGCCCCTTTCCGTCGTTCAATTACGAAGACATTGGGCTGAGCGTCAAGGCCAAGCCGCGGGTGAACGGGAACTCTGACGTCAGCCTGGACCTGGAAATACAGTTTCGCGCATTGTCGGGGCAGTCGATTAATGGCGTCCCGGTAATTTCGAACCGGGAGTACAAGGGCAGCATCTCTCTGATGAATGGAGAACCGGCCGTCGTGGCCGGGGCAGTCACGAATTCCGAGCAACGCAGCCTGAACGGAATCCCGGGCCTGGGGGCGGTGCCGGGTCTGAATCAGGTGATGACCAGCAACAGCAAACAATTGAGCGAGGACGAATTGCTGATCGTGATCACGCCGCGGGTCATCAGCCACGAGCAAACCCAGAACGCCGAAGTCTGGCTGCAAAAATAAGCCGAAGGGTGGAGGCCGGGCGTCCCCGCCCGGCCCGACGGGCGAGACGCCCGTCCTCCATCCTCCATCACCTTAGTTCCCTTCTTTCGCGGCGAATTCAGTGAGGCCTTTCAGTACCTCATAGGGCAAACCGGCCACGTTGCTGATCTTTCTGCCGTTGATGAACAGCGTCGGGGTCCCAGTAACCTCGAGCGCCGCGCCCAGGGCGACGGAGCGCTGCACCCGGGCAATGGTCTCGGGCTTGGCGGCGCAGGCCGCGGTGTCCGACCCCTTGGCGCCGGCCTGTTCGGCCAGGGCGGTCAGCTTTTCATCGGCAGTGGCGGCGGTAATGTCGCTTTGCGCGGCATAGACGCTCTCCACAAATTTCCAGAATGCGTCAGACGAACTGCGTCCAATGCAATCTCCGTAGTAGGCGGCCTTGGCGGCCCAGTCGTGCGCCGGCAAGGGGAAATTCTGGAACACCAGTCGGGCATTCTTTTCCTCCGCCATGAGCTTGTCGATGGTGGGCTGGGCTTCCTTGCAATGCGGGCATTGCAGGTCGCTGAACTCAACCAGGGTGACGGGAGCGTCTGCAGGCCCGCGGGAAGGGCCGTTGATCCCCTTGCTGAGCGCGTCTTGCGCCGCCGTAAAGGGATGCGGGCCGAAAGGAATGATATCGCCGACCACCGCATGCTGACCATCTTCAGTGACGTAGAGGCGGCTGTTCTGCTGGCCCTGGGCATTGCTCAGCACGACCAGCACTTCGGTGAGTCCTTCGGCCTGCGACGGCCGGATCGCGGCGATCTTCCACGATACCGCTGGATCATAGCCAAACATCTGCTTCATAAAAGCATTCACGGTTTCCTCAGAAGGAAGCCGGGTGCTAAAAGTGGGAGCCGGAGGAAGCGCGTCCTTTGATTTGGCGGACGACTTCTCTTGCGCGACGGCAAGCGAAAGCATAAGGACGATGAACAAGCAGCAGAGTAGCGAACGGCGCATGAGTTCCTTTCGAAAGCGTGGAGTTCTATCAGTCGGGACCATCGTCATCCGCTCATCTTGGCGGCGATGGGAAAGCGACGGCCGGAGCCGAAGGCTTTGGAAGAAATTTTGAGTCCGGGAGCGGCTTGCTGGCGCTTGTATTCCGCGCCATCGACCATGCGAATGACTCTCTTCACCAGTGCCAGATCGAAGTTGTGATCGGCGGCGATCTGTTCCGCGGTGTGCATGTCCTCGACGTAGTCTTCGAGAATGGCATCCAGAATGTCGTACGGGGGCAACGAATCGATGTCCTTTTGATCGGGACGCAATTCCGCCGAAGGCGGTTTTTCGAGGGTCGCCTGGGGAATTACGGGGCGACGCGAATTCACATAATGGCTCAGGCGATACACCAGCGTCTTGGGCACATCTGAAATCACCGCCAGGCCGCCGACCATGTCACCGTACAGGGTGCAGTATCCCACGCCCAGTTCGCTCTTGTTCCCGGTGCTGAGAACGATAGCGCCGAACTTGTTGGAGAGGGCCATGAGCAGCGCGCCCCGGGTGCGGGCCTGTATGTTTTCTTCCGTCGTATCTTCCTTGCACCCGGCGAAAACTTTCTGCAGCGTTTTCCGGTAACTCTCGAAAATTTCGGTGATGCAGAGCAACTCAAACCGAATGCCGAGATTTCCTGCCAGCGTCCGCGCGTCGTCGATCGAACCCGACGATGAGTACGGTCCAGGCATGCCCACGCCGATCACGTTTTCGGGGCCCAGCGCCTCGGCGGCGATGCAAGCAGTGAGAGCTGAATCGATGCCGCCGCTCAACCCAATGATCACGCGCTCGAAGCCGCACTTGCGCACGTAGTCGCGCGTACCCAGCGCCAGCGCGGCGTAAGCGCTGGCTTCTTCCCCCGGAACCTGCGGGTGCATTTCGCCGGTCAGGTTGTCGGAATCGAAATAGATTAAATCCTCCTCGAACGACTTGCCTTGCGCGATTACTTCTCCGGCGGAATTCAGCACCAGGCTAGAGCCGTCAAACACCAGGCTGTCGTTGCCTCCGACCTGGTTGACCATGACCACTGGCACTTTGTCCTGCCGGGCGATGGTGGCCAGCATCTCGCGGCGAAGTTCGCGCTTGCCCAGCCAGAACGGCGAAGCGGAAATGTTGAGCACGAAGTTGCCGCCCGCGTGAACCAGCGCCTCCACCGGATCGACGGTGTACAGGCGCTTGTTCCAGAAGTGCTTGTCGTTCCAGGCATCCTCGCAAATGGTGAGCGCCATTTGCTTGCCGCAGAAAGGAAACAGCGACTGGCTACGGGCCGGCGCAAAGTTGCGCATCTCGTCGAATACGTCGTAGGTAGGCAACAGCATCTTGGACTGCAGGAAGGCGATGGCCCCGTCCTGCAGCAGGGCGGCGGAGTTCATGACCGACTTGCCGGTTTCGGCGTGCGCCGGGGTGGCCAGGCCGCAAATCACGTCGATGCCACGAGTCTCGGCGGCGATACGCTCAGCGGTCTCGCGATTGCGGGCCACAAAGGAAGGCCGCTCGACCAGATCGCGTGGCGGGTAGCCGCAGACGGACAATTCGGGAAACAGAATCAGGCCGGCGCCGGCTGCCCTCGCCTTGGCGGCGAAGTCGATCATCCTGCCAGCGTTGCCGGAGAAATCTCCAACTGTAGGATTGATCTGTCCCAGGGCGATCTTCACCCTTCCAGTGTAAAGGGACGGCGCGGCGGGAGCCAAGTCAGGTTCAAGTAGCGCCGGCATCTTGCCGGCTGTCCCGAGGGCGTCTCGCCCTCTGCGCGGCGGGCGGGACGCCCGCCGGACAGCCGCCGGGACGGCGGCGCTACGTCGAAGCGACTTCGGAAGGGGATATCTTTGATTCCGGTCCAGCGGCGGATTTCAGATTGCAGATTTCAGATTGCAGATTAAAACGCGGCCAAAGCCGGATCTCAAAATCTGCAATCTGCAATCTGAAACCTGCGATCATCCGTCAGTTGGGCTGGGCCGGACCGTCTTGACCCAGCGGGTCGGGAGGAGGCAACGGCCGGGGCGCGGCACCACCGGCCGGAGAGTTGGGATCGGGTTCCTCGCCCGGGCGGCGCAGCGACGGCGCATTCGGCGGACGCTCCTCAGGCGCCGAGCTCTTGGCAACGGTCGAGCTGAGGTCCACTTCTTTTTCGGTGCGCACGACTTTCTCGCCATCCACTCTCATGCTCTCAAGGCGTACCACTTCGTCGCCCACCAGCCGGACAAAGTCCACGTCGGCGGGGGGCTCACCGTAGATCCACTCTTCATATTCGATCTCGCCATCTTTTTCCCGAATTTTCTTCGGCGGACGGCCCTTGGAAGCCATCACCATTTCACGATTCATACCCACCAGGACCTTGTGCGCCTTGATGGCCTCTCTAAGCTTGGGGGTGAGGGTGTCGAGGTAGGCCTCAACGGCGGACTTGGCATTGAAGTCAAAGACAGGACGGAGCAGATCTTTCAGCTCCTGCGGATTCAGCTCAGGCACGTAGCCGTTATCGAAAACCAGGTCCACATACGAGCCCCGCGGATTGGCCCTGGCGTCGCTGGGGCCCAGCGAAGTCATGCCTCCACCCGCGCCCACCTGAATGTGCTGATACCATTTAAGCTTCTTGACCGGACCACCGTTGATCTCAAAGTGGATGCGGTCTTTCTTGATCAATATCTCGCTGATGCGGGCCTGGTCGCCGGGCTTGGCCGCGGGACCCCACATGGCCAACATGTTCTGTATCTGCTCTCCATTGGGAGACAGTTGCCCGTCCTTCAAGGTCAAACCCGTCTTGCCCATGGGAAACGGCGAGCGGATATAAACCAGCTCGAAGTTGAAGGTATGGATCAGGTCCATCCGGGTTTGCTTGGAAATATGAGGGGGGGTGTGATCGTCGGCGCTGACCACGGCAACACAGAGCAGTACGATGGGCAAGAGAACCGGAACGTAACGTGGGTACATACGACACCCCGAGCCGACTTGTAGCAATTATAACGCCGTCCGGAGTGCGAACCAAACGCTGGTTGGAAAATAAACACGTGGG
>CAWCPY010000042.1:0-111195 GCA_963797385.1 Terriglobia bacterium | reverse complement strand
GCGTGCGCGTGCACCAGGAAATTGATGTCCCACTCAAGAGCGTCGCCTTGCGACTGGGAGTGGAAGACGTGGCCGACAGCCATATTGGCACCCTCGAGATTCTATTGCCGGTCAAGGCCCCGCCGGATGGGCCTCGGTCCATGCCTCCCATCGAACGCGATTGACGTGTAGCGCCGGCGTCCCGCCGCCTCACCGGGACAGGGCGCGTACGAATCTCTTTTTACTCACGAAGGTTGCTTTCGGCGGCGGGCGAGACGCCGGCGCTACGGGGAACCTAGTGCCCGGCTTATTCTTTGCAATCCTTCGCGAAACATTTGTGTGTCCACTCCCATGCCGATGCGGAAATGGTTGGACAAGCCGAAGAAATGTCCGGGCACGGCGGAAAGTTCATAGTCGGTGCGCAGCCGGGCCAGGAAATCATCCACGTTGCCTTTCGTCAGTCGGAGAATGGCAGTAGTCCCAAATTCGGTGCGGGGAGCGGAGATGCCTTTCTGTCTCGCGAGGAAATCTCTCAGCAACGCGCGGTCGGCTTCTATAATTTTGCGCGCGCGGTCGCGGATCTGGTCAAGATGCTCCAGCGCCACAACGCTTAACAGTTCGGCGGGATGCGCCGGGATGGATGCAAACAGGTCATTCAGCCGCCACATGGCGCGCGCCAGGCCTGGCTCTGCCAGGATCCAGCCACAGCGCAGGCCGCTCAGACCGTAAATCTTGGTCAGACTGCTGGTGATGACGAACTCTGGTCCCAGAAGACAGGCGGTCTTCGGAGCTTTGTTGTAAACAGCGTCGAGATAAACCTCATCCACCAGAACGCGCGCTCCCACGCTGCGGGCCAGTTCGCCAATTTCACGCAGCACGGAGTCGGAAGCGAGAGCGCTGCTGGGATTATGCAGGTTGGTGAGCACGACTAACTTGGTCTTCGGCGTAATCGCACGACGAACTTCGGCGGGATCAAGAGCGTACCCGTTGTCTTCGTCGCGGACGAACGTCTTTACCGCCGCACCCAAATATAAGAGCGTGGAAGTGAGCAGCTCATAGGTGGGCTGTTCAATGAGGACTTCGTCACCAGGATCGAGCAGCGCCGCCATGGCCAGATGATTGGCCATGGAGGTACCTGCCGCAGCCACCACGCAATCGGGATCGACGCCGCATTTCTTCGCGATGGCACGCTGCAGCGGAGCGAAGCCATACGTGCTGTCGCCGTTGATCTCCAGCTGATCGATGCTTACCGGAAGCTCGCGCAGAGGAAACGGAGCCACGCCGCTGGTCGCGAGATTATACTTCGCACCGCCCTGGGTCTTTGCCCACAGCATGTAATCGGAATGTCGATGTCTCATAAATTTGGTGCCGGAGGATTTTGCCGCGCCCTGCCGCTCCAGTACAAATATACCGGGAAGCCGGCCAGCAGAATGACCAGGCCGATGGCGGAATTCGCCGGGAAAGTGGCGATGGTGGTGATCACGATGGCGGCGCAGGCCAACACAAAGAGTCCTGTGGTGTAGGGATGGCCCGGGGTCAGATATAGCTTCTCGGGTGAATCCGCAACCTTTCGCCGGAATACAAACAGCGACGCGGCCGTCAATCCGAAAGATATGAAATCCACGGAGATCACGTAGTTCAGGATCTGCTCGTAGCGACCGGAGAGGGCGATCACAGTCGCGGTAAGGCCTTGCAGTACGATGGCCACAACCGGGACTCCGGTACGGGGAGAGAGCCAGCCCACGCTCTTGAAAAAGAGGCCATCGCGGGCCATGGCGAAGTAAACCCGCGGCGCGGTCAGAATTCCCTGGCTGAGAAAACCCAGGGTAGAAATGGCAATGCCGAAGGCAATCCAGTGCGCGCCACGTTCACCCAGCGCAGCGTGCATCACCGCCGAAGCGGGGATGCGGGTGGCAGCCAGGCCATCCGGGCCCAGCACTCGCAGGCAAACGAAGTTGACTGCCAGATAGAGGACCACCACTCCTATCACGCCGATGATCAATCCGCGGGAGAGATCGCGGCGGGGATTGCGCATCTCGCCGGCCACGAAACTTGCGGTCTGCCATCCGCCGTAGGCGAAGGCAACAGGAATCATGGCGGCGCCGATCGCGCTTCCAAGTCCCAGCGAAACCGGACGGTCGAGCAAGGGTAAGGCGTGCACGCTGCCGCCGCCCCACAGCATTCCCACCACGACCATGGCGGCGATGGCGGCGGCCTTCAGCAGCATGAGCACGCTCTGCACATTGCTGCCGGCGCGCACGCCAAAACAATTGATCGCAGTCAAGCCCAGCAGGGTCACGGCTGCGATCGGTCCATCGCCGGCGGAGAGTCCGCTGATCTCGCGATAGTACCGGCCGAATGTGACCGCCACCGCTGCCATCCCACCGGTCTGCGTCACAAGCAGAAGCACCCACCCATAGATGAACGCCACCGACGGATGGTAGGCCTCGCGCAAGTAAAGATATTGGCCACCCGCACCTGGCAGGCGCGACGCCAGCTCGGCCCAGATGAAGGCGCCGAGCAGGGCCAGTCCTCCGCCCAGGAGCCAGACCCCGAGAATCAAGAACGGAGTGTGCACGCGCAGGGCGACGACGTAAGGATTGATAAAGATACCGGAGCCGACAATGCCGCCCATGACGATCATGGTGGCGTCGAATACTCCGAGCAGCTGCCGGGGTTTGACGGGTTCCAAAATCAGCCTGTCGTTGGCCTCGTGCAATCAAAGCCGTCGCGGCGAACCGCGGGGCTGGACCGCGATCACCTTACCATAGCCTCGGACATTCGCAGGCGGCGATAAGTTCGATTGCAGCTATACGCCACAGCGCACTGCGGCTATTGGTTTCGCAGGGGCATGGCACTCGAGAACAACGTCGCACTCTGCCCGAGGCTGGGAAGGACACGACCATAGCTTTGGCGCCCCGCCTGGCGCAGCCCGATGCCGTGCCCCTCGCCACTGCCTTCCAGAACGACGACCGGCGCGTCACAGGCGTGCACGACCCCGATCCAACAACCTCCGCGGCTGAGGCCGCTGTCATTTGAAGCTGCGTGCGGCATGGCCGAGGCCCTGCTCCACCCGAAACCAAAGATTCTGCGCAAGTCCTAATGTGACAGGCCGACATAATTTCCGTAGCCGACGATCACAGTCGATCCCACCAATAGTAGGAGAGCCAACGCGAGCAGCCGTCCCGCCTGGACTCCCGCGCCCTTCCATTCCTTCAATCCGATGCCCCACAAGCTGCTGAAGATGATGATGCTGGCCATGTGCAGTGTCCAGCTGGAAAATTTGTACTTGCCCATCTGCGTCTCGCCCATCGAGTAGAAGAAAAACTGGAAATACCAGGTAGTACCGGCCAGCGCGCAGAACAAATAGTTGGCCAGCATTGGAACTCGCGCCCCGTCTGCCTTTCGAATCGCGGGAGCCTCTTGTACCGCCACGGAAGACTGCGCCCGCAGCTTGCCCGACGGCATATGCTCAACCACTTCCCGGCTGGGAGCGTCGAGTGCAGTCTCGATCGTGACCTCGTCGTGGCCCTGATCACTGGGCTCGCGCGAAATCGAAGTGAAGTACTGGTAGCCGGTCTTGTTCCGAACGTTCAGAATGACGCACCAGATGAAATTCGTGGTGAAGCCTCCGAGCAACACCACGACCAGCACCGGCAATCCTTGCCACAAATCCGGGGTCCCGTGCTTGATGGTGAGCGCCTTGATGGGATCTCCGGCGGCCAGGCCGTAGGCGAAGCAGGCACTCATCACGCCGGAGAGAACCGCGACGCCAACGCCCTTCTTCAAATCGAATTCCTTGATCGTCTCTTTCTGCTGTTCCGGCGACATGGCCCGCTCTTTGTAGATGCCCGCCAACCCCGCCGCCGCAATGCCGAGCAGGCAAACAAAAATTCCCAGCAGAATGATTCTCCCGGAGGACGTCCCCACTACCTGGGTCATGAATTCGCCGCGGAAAATGGGCGGAATCAGCGTGCCGAAGGCGGCACAGAGGCCCAGCACCACCGCCATCCCAAGCGACAGGCCCAGATAGCGCATGGTCAGCCCGAAGGTGAGGCCGCCGACTCCCCACAAAAGACCGAAGAAGAATGTCCAGAAAATAACCGTTCCCGGAGTTTCGCGGAGCACGGGCATAAGATCCCGGGTCATGAGCAGGGCAAAGAACCAGGGCGCGATGATCCAGCTGAAAAAGCCGCCGGCCAGCCAGAATGTTTCCCACGCCCATCGCTTTACTCCGCGATAAGGCACATAAAAGCTGCCGGAAGCCAGACCGCCCAGCCAGTGGTACAACACACCAATTACGGGATTTGGATTCATATCATCCTCGGGAGCTGGAGTTCACCGGCTCCGCGTTTGCTCAGCACACTTGAACGCATTCGATTCCGAGCAGAGCTCCGAATTTCTTGAGCTTGCTCGCAATGTGCCCCACTCCCACGGCACAGTGATGGGCCGGGCCGTGCACGTTCCATTCATTCATGAAATTTCTGGCACCGATGGAAAAGCGGTAGCGGCTGTTGGTGTTTCCGATTTCCAGAATCGGGCCGGCAACAGACTCGCCCTCGGCCACCAGCAGCTTCAGCTTTCCATCGACGCTTTGAATCACCGACAACAGCGTTACCGAACCATGCTTCACCGACATTTCCACCGACAGTCCCCGGCCCACTTTACCGTGATAGACCTGCAGCGGGCGAACCTTGGTCTTACCTTGGGCGATGGCAATGTGTCCCGGGCCGTCGTGTCCCATGAGCAGAATGTCGTCCGTAAAATCCGCGGCGTAATACTCAGTGAAAGACCCGCCAGCGCCGAAACTGTCCATGATCTTCATGGCCTGTGCGTTCTTGATCTCGTATTCGCCGGCTACCGGAATTCCCCGGGCCGTCAGCAGGCTGGTGCCGAGAATGATCGAACTGATCGCATCTTCGTTCTCCGCATTGCCCGTCCCCTGATAGTAGTAGGCGAGCGAGCCTAAATTGTGGACCTCCACCAGCCGATCAAGCGCCACCGAAGTGCGCGCCGCGCGTTCCAACTCTTCCTGCGGGCAATCGGGCTGCACCTCGAAGCTGGCGCGAAAGTCCGCCTCCCGGCGCCTTATTTCAGCCTCCGAAACCTGCCGCCGCAGCGCCGCCAGCTCATCCACTTCCACCACTTCAATGTGCCCGCCGAAGTGTGCGCACTGCTGGGTGAGGTCGGAGTAGATGTCGAGCATTCCGCCGTAGTAATGGCCCATCACCCCCAGGCGATTGTGTTCCATGGTATGAGCGACGCGGGCGGCCCCAACCCATTCCGTAATTTCATTCCAGGCTGCGGGGTCGCCTTCGAGCGTGCCGGTGACCTGAAAGAATGGAATACGGCAGCGGTTGAAGACATTCGCGATTTCCGGCACCGGACAGGCCTGGCAGTAGGCCAGCCATTCTCCGGTCATCTTGGTGCGGTCGCCCAAGCCATTGAACCAGTCATAGTCAATGGCCGCGGACGGGCTGAGATTCAGAATGATGACGGGAACCTTGGCCCGCCGGACCACCGGGAGCACGGTCGAGGAGAGCGCGTAGGTAGTAACGTGGAGAAAAATGAGATCAACATCGGAGCGTCGAAACTCGTGGCCGGCCGCAAGCGCCTTCTCCGGCGTGTCGATCAATCCCAGATTCACCACCTGGGCGCCAGCCCCTTCGAGCTTCCGGGCAACCTGCCCGGTGTATCCCTTTAAGCGCTCTTCCAGGCCGGGAAACTGCGGCCAATAGGCGTCCAAGCCAATCCCGAAGAGCCCAATCTTCGGCTCGGCGTATGCTCTGGGCTTGTCCATTGGCGAATCTGTGCCGGCACAAATCCTACTCGCTTCAAACGGCTGAACTGTAGTATTCTGCGTCGGTCGTTGTCAATAGCCAGTTTATTTTCCTATTGAATTTAGCTCAAGATCTCCACACTATGCGGCGTGCTTCCCGACGGAGGGTTCTCTCATGAATCGATATCGGCCACCCCTGTTGCTGGCCATATTTTTCGGTGTGATCGCAGTATCCATGTCTTCGGCCCAGGACCAGCCCGCAGCCGTGACTGCCCATTGGGACAAAGTTACAGGCATTTCCAAGACCACCGCAACTCTGCAGGTGGTGGTCAACCCGCCGCTGCGCCGCGGGTCGGCCATTCATGACAACGCCTTCAAATCCTTGCACGACATTCAGGCCGATTACGTGCGCTACGTTCCCTGGCTGCCCTATCCGAAATTGGGCATTGCCGAACTCGAGCCCCCGGCAAACGGAAAGACTTCATGGGATTTTTCGCTGATCGATCCCATGACCATCGACTTCCTCGAGGCCACCAAGGGCCATTCCGTCATTCTCAATTTCAGCACGATTCCGGCCTGGATGTTCAAGACCGACAAACCGGTGACCTACCCGGCCGATCCCGATCAGCCGGTGTGGGATTACACCCAGGGCACGGAGTTCCGCGACCCAACAATGAAGGAAGTCGGCGACTACTACGGCCGCCTTTTTTCATGGTACACGCAAGGTGGATTTACCGATGAATTCGGCAAGCGGCACGAATCCGGATATCACTACTCCATTCCCTACTGGGAAGTGCTGAACGAAATTGAGTTCGAGCACCAGATGACCCCGGAGACTTACACCAAAGCTCTATGACGCGGTCGTCGAATCCATTCGCCGCGTAGCGCCTCGAGACCAAGTTCGTGGGCCTGGCGCTGGCCCAGCCCTCGACGCATCCGGAGCAGTTCGAATATTTTCTCAATCCCAAGAATCACAAGCCGGGCATTCCCCTCGATTTCATCTCCTATCATTTTTATGCGGTCCCTACGGGCGATCAGGACCCGGCGATTCAGCCGTACACTTTCTTCGCCTATGCGGACGGCTTCCTGAGTACGGTGCGCTATGTGGAGACGATCCGGAAGCGGCTTTCTCCGGAGACCAAAACAACCGTTGACGAGATCGGGGCCATTTCCGCGGACGACGTTATGCAGGACCAGCCCGGCCATGTCACCCAACCGATCCCGAATTCCTACTGGAACCTGACCTGCGCGATGTACGCCTACATCTTCGGGGAGTTGACCCGTATGGGAATCGATGTGGCGGGCGAGTCGCAACTGGTGGGATATCCGACACAATTTCCTTCGGTCTCCATGGTGGACTGGAACACGGGCAAGCCCAACTCGCGCATTCGGGTGTTAAGTCTGCTCCGCGAAAACTTCGGACCCGGCGACAAGATTGTGGAAACGGAGCCCTTCAACCGGTCGGTGAACTCGTACCTTTATTCTCTCGCGGTGGTGAAACCGGATGGCAAGAGGCGTATTCTGCTGATCAACAAGCGGGACCGTCCGTTCGAGATCACCGTGCCCGGCGCCAGCGGCGGCCAGGAAGAGTTCGTGGACCAGACCACGGGCTTTGATCCTCCAGGCTCGGCCAAGCTGGCGAGCGAGAAAATCACACTGAATGGCCTGGGGGTCGCGGTAGTGACCCTGCCCTGAATCTGTTAGCGCCAGCGTCTCGCCGGCTGTCTCGAGGGGCATCTTGCCCTCGGGAGTGGGGGCAGGACGGACCCACGACAGCCGCCGGGACGGCGGCGCTACGAGAACCTGACTTGAGGAGATCCCCGTATGCCGCGAGTAGCCTTTCGCTTGCGAATCAAGGCCGACGCTATCGAGGGATACGAAAAAGATCACGCCAACGTTTGGCCGGAATTGCTGGCCAAGCTGAAGGAGGTCGGCATTTCGGATTATTCGATCTTTCGCCGCGATCAGGACCTCATTCTGGTCATGCGCGTGAAGGACTTCGATGCGGCCTGGGAGGCGCTGGCCACCGACCCGGTAAACCTGCGCTGGCAGGCGGAAATGGCCAAGTACTTTGAGCCCGTGCCCGGCCTTCGGCCCGGCGAGCGCTTCGCTATGATGAAGGAAGTCTTCTATATGGAGTAGCGGGCTGTCCTTCATGGCGACCTCTCGGCGGATCTTTCTCACCGGACTGCAAAAACAGTCATCCATGTTTCGGGTCGATGCTGCAAGCATCCAGACTCTATAGGCGAAAGGCGGCGCTCCAAGTTATAGTCTTTAGGCATTTCATCGCTGTCAGTGAGGCACACGCGATTGACGCGCTCAACACCCAAGCGGCTTTACCTGATCCCGGTACTATCGAAGGCGCTCGATATTCTTGAGCTGCTGCAGAACGAGCAGGGTCCGCTCGCGCTCGAAGCCATCTACCAGCGGACCAATATTTCCAAGACCACGGTCTATCGCATTCTGAAAACATTTGTGCATCGCGGCTATCTGGCACAGTCGCAGGACGGCCTGTATCGCCTGGTGGCGCGTCCCAAGAAAGCGCGTTTCGGCTTTGGCAGTCAATCGGCGGAAATGCCTTTTTCGGAAGCGGTGACGGACAGTCTGAAGGCCGCCTCCTCGGCTGCCGGAGTTGATCTGATCGTGCTCGACAATCGCTACGACGGTTCCACCGCTCTACATAACGCCGATGAATTCGTGCGCAACCGGGTGGACCTGGTGATCGAATTTCAGATCGACCAGCATGTCGCTCCGGTGCTCGCAGACAAGATCGATGCGGCGGGCATCCCCTTGATTGCCGTGGACATACCGCATCCCCACGCCACTTTCTTTGGGGTAAACAACTACCGGGTGGGCTTCGAGGCCGGGGAATGCCTGGCCCAATATGCGAAGAAGTTCTGGGATGGCAAAGTGCGCTGGGCCCTGGGATTGGACATCGACGAGGCGGGCCCCCTGGTGCAGAGCCGCGTAACCGGAGCGTTTGAAGCGATCCGCTCCCGACTGCCGGGAATCCCCGCCGAATTTCTGGTGCGCATGGACGCCCGCGGCTTGCGCGACAAAAGCTGCCAGTTGGTGCTGGATTTCCTGCGGCGTCACCCGAAAGACCGTGGAATCCTGATCGCCGCCGCGACTGATACCAGCGCACTGGGTGCGGTGCAAGCCGTGCGCGAGTTGAAGCGGGAGAAGTATGTTGCCATTGTCGGACAGGATTGCATTCCCGAAGCAGTGAAAGAAATTTCCCGCCCTGACAGCCCACTGATCGGCTCGGTCTCCCACGAAGCCCAAAGCTACGGTCCCCGCCTGATCCATCTGGGCCTCTCATTACTCAGCGGCCACCGGGTTGCACCCTACAATTATGTCGAACACAAACTGGTGACCGGCTCGTGGCTGCCGGAGAACAGCAAAACGGCCTGATCCCGGGCGGGTGGGTCGGACAGTCCCTTCGACTTCGCTCAGGGCAGGCTCTGTCCGACCCACAGCTGCAAATTCTCTTATAGAAACTGTTGCCCTATTGCATTCGAGGAGTATGATAACTGCGGCTTTCGACGCGGGTGGGCAGCTTGGGTATGATGAGGTGGTCACCGCGTTCCAAAATACTTTCCCCCTGAGAGCATTTCCATGCAGGTCAAAACAAGTTTGCGCTATTTGGAAGACCGTTGGGACGAGCAGGTCGCGCGCACTCTCGACCCACCGGAATTGCTGCGCTACCGTTCGAACCTGTTGGGTTCGGATCTTCGCATCACGAATTTTGGCGGAGGAAACACCAGTTCGAAAATCCAGCAAGCCGATCCGCTGAGCGGGAAACAAGAAGAAGTATTGTGGATCAAGGGCAGCGGCGGCGACCTGGGCAGCATCAAGCTGAGCGGATTGGCCGCACTGTACTCCGAAAAACTGCAAGGACTGGAGCATAAATATCGAGGCGCCGAGCACGAAGATGAGATGGTGGACATGTATCCGCTGTGCGCCTTCGGCAAGAACAGTGTTGCGGCTTCGATTGACACTCCCCTCCACGGGATTCCTTCCTTTCCCCCACATCGATCATCTGCATCCGGACTGGGGCATAGCCCTGGCTGCTTCCGCCAACGGCCGCGAAAAGATGGACGAGTTCAATCGCCGGTTTGATCACCATCTCATCTGGGTGCCGTGGCAGCGTCCGGGATTCGAACTGGCCATGATGCTGCGGCGCGCGGTGCAGGAGAGTCCGAACTGCGACGGCGTCGTGCTGGGCGGTCACGGCCTGTTCACCTGGGGAGATACGCAGCAGGAATGCTACGAGAACACAATCGGCATCATCGATCAGCTTGGGCAATTTGTGGTGGACCACGTGGACAAGAAGGGCGCGAGCTTGTTCGGCGGGTCGCGACACCATGCACTGGAAAACCGGCAGGATCTTGCGCTGGATATTTTTCCGTTTCTGCGCGGACGGGTTTCGGGCGCACGGCGCCTGATCGGAAACTTCAGCGATCTGCCGGAAGTGCTGCGCTTCGTGAATTCGGCAGACGCCGCTCAGTTGGCGCATTTGGGTACGAGTTGTCCTGACCACTTCATCCGCACCAAGGTTCGGCCGCTGTTTGTTCCGTGGCAGCCGGGCGCGAGCGTGGACGGACTGCGCGAGCAGATTGATTCCGCGCTGAAGAACTACCGCAAGGAGTACGCGGAATATTACAACTCGTTTGCCCAACCCGATTCACCGGCCATGCGGGACTCCAATCCCACCGTGGTGCTGGTTCCCGGTATCGGCATGTTCAGTTTTGGAAAAAGCAAGACCGAAGCCCGGCTCACCGGCGAGTTCTACGTCAATGCCATCCATGTGATGGAGGGCGCGACCTCGCTGGACACCGGGAAAACACCCGGGACCCTGCCCCAGGCTGGCGCAGCCGCACCCACCAGCGCATTTACCGTTCACTCAAACTATGTAGCTCTACCCCCGTCGGAGGCCTTCCGGATTGAATACTGGAAGTTGGAGGAGGCCAAAATTCGGCGCCAGCCGCCGGAAAAGGAGTTGAGCCGTCGGGTAGTGCTGATTGTGGGGGGCGGCAGCGGAATTGGCCGCGAGGTGGCTTTGCTGGCGGCGGAACGCGGAGCACACGTGGTGGTCGCGGACCGTGATCACGAAGCGGCCAAAAAAGTGGCAGAAGAAGCCAGGGTGGTGGCAGGAAAGGAAAGCGGCCTGGCCGTGGCTGTGGACATTCGCCGGCGCGATGCAATCCGCCAGAGCTTGCGCGAACTGATTGCGGCGTACGGCGGCCTGGATGTGCTGATCAACACGGCTGCGCTCTTCCCTTCTTCAAAAGATGGCCAAATCAGCGACGAACAATGGGCAGTCACGCTGGACGTGAATGTCACCGCCAACTATCTCTTGGCCGATGAAGCCGGGCGCATTCTGCGCGATCAGAATCTCGACGCCTCGATGGTGCTGACCAGTTCGGCCAACGCCGTCGTCCCCAAACGCGGCAGCGAAGCCTACGACGTGAGTAAGGCAGCGCTCAGCCATCTGGTGCGCGAGCTGGCCATTTCGCTGTCTCCGAAGATCCGAGTGAATGGCATCAGCCCCGCCACCGTGATCAAGGGGTCCGCCATGTTTCCGCGTGACCGCGTAATCGCATCCCTGAAGAAATATGAAATCCCCTATCAGGACACGGCCGGCGACGAGCAGTTGCGTACCCTGCTGGCAGAGTTCTACGCCAAGCGCACGCTCACTCATTGTCCGATAGACCCGAAGGACTGTGCGGAGGCGATTCTCTTTCTGGCGGGACCGAAATCACCTTGCACCACCGGCCACATCATTCCGGTGGACGGCGGACTGACCGAGGCCTTCCTGCGATGAATAAGGTTTCGCACGATCAGGGAGCGGCGGGGGCGAAGAGCGAGACTGTGGGCCGGGACGGCAGTCAACACCCAGTGCTGGTGGCCGTGGATTTGGGAGCGGAAAGCTGTCGCGTCTCCCTGCTGCGCTGGACCGGCGGTCAACCGGAAATTCGCCTGGTGCACAGGTTCGCCAATTCCGCCCGCAATGAGGGGAATGGGCTGCGCTGGAATATCGCCGCTATCCGCAAGGGTGTGGAGGAAGGACTGAGAGCCTGCGCACAACTCTCACCCCAGGGAATTGCCGCCATTGGGGTGGACGGCTGGGCTGTGGATTACGTGCGCCTGGGCGCGGACGGGCAACCGGTCGCTGACGCTTATTGTTATCGCGACGAGCGCAACGTAAAGGCCAAGGACCAGGTGCTTTCGCGGATATCCGCGGAACGCCTTTACCAGCTCACCGGGGTCCAGATCATTACTCTGAACACTCTGTATCAGCTGCACGCCGACCGTGCCGCCGAGCAGAATCTTCCGTGGGTGAATTTGCCGGAGTTTCTGCTGCACCAGCTGGGTGGGAGGCGTGTCTCCGAATACACCAACGCCACGCATACCCAGCTGCTGGGGGTACACGACCAAACCTGGTGTCCTGAAATTTTTCTTGCCGCCGGTCTGGAGCTGGGGGCGGCGCCGCCGTTGGTGACGCCGGGGACCGATATTGGCCGGCTGCAGGGCGAGCTGGCTTCCCTGCCGGCATTTCGCAACACCCGCCTGATCGCTCCCGCCTGTCATGACACGGCATCGGCCATCGCGGGAATTCCAGCCCAGGGCAGCGATTGGGCTTTCATCAGTTCCGGCACCTGGTCGCTGGTGGGTTGCGTGCTCGATTCGGCTTGCGTCAACGATGCCGCGCGGAGCAGCAACTTCAGCAATGAAGGCGGAATCGGCGGTAAGATCTATTTCCTCAAGAATGTGAACGGCATGTGGCTGCTGCGCCAGTGCATCGAGCATTGGCAATCGCAAGGGCAGGTTTGGACGGTTGAACAACTGGTCGAAGCCTGCGCACCCTTGAGCGCTCCTGACTGTCTGCTCGACGTGGATGACCCCGATCTCCTGCTGCCCGGAGATATGCCCGGACGCATCGATGCCCAACTGACTCGCATGGGTCAGCCGCCCATTTGCGACGGACCGGACAGGGCGGTCAGCATGACGAACCTGATTCTTCACAGCCTGGCCGCACGCTACGCTACAGTCTTGCAAGATGCAGCGCGGATCACAGGTAAAACCTTAAACCGGCTTTACATCGTGGGCGGCGGAAGCAGGAACAGCTTGCTGAACCGGCTTACGGCAAAGACAACCGGGCTGCAGGTGGTGACAGGATCGACGGAAAGCGCGACCGTCGGCAACCTGGCGATCCAACTGGCAGCGCTCGAAGGCAATTACAGCAACAATACCGGAGTCGCGGCGGAGGCGGTGGCGGAGTGGGCCGGAGTCCTGTCTGCGCTACCCATCGATGCCACCCGAATCGAGGCGCCCGGCAGCACACTACCGGCTCACAAAGCAGCAGAGTTCCAACGGCCAACTGGAAAGGCACTCGCATGACGAAGAAACCGGAAGTCCTGATACATCGTGCTCTCGACAATTTTAATATCGAGCTGCCCTCCTGGGGTTTCGCCAACACCGGGACTCGTTTTGGAAAATTCATTCAGCTCGCAGCCGCGGTCACGATTGAAGACAAGTTCAGCGACGCGGGGCAGGTGCATGCCCTGACCGGCGCTTGCCCAACCGTGGCACTGCATGTGCAGTGGGACCTGCCCAATGGTTTGAAGGATGTTGCCCAGGTCAAGCGCCTGGCCGAAAAATATGGAGTGCAGCCCGGTTCAATCAATCCCAACGTTTTTCAGGACCAGGAATACAAGTACGGGTCGGTAGGCAACCCGGACGCTGCAATCCGCAAGCGGGCCCTCGACCACATTCTGGATTGTGTGGCCATCGCCCAGGCGTTGGAGTGCCGCGACGTTTCACCCTGGTTTGCGGACGGCTCCAACTATCCCGGCACCCAGAGCATTCGAAACCGAATCGGATGGTTCGAGGAAGCGTTGAAAACCGTGCATGCCGGTCTCAGTCCGAAGCAGCGCCTGCTGATCGAGTACAAGCCATTCGAGCCCGCCTTTTATCACTCTGACATTGCCGATTGGGGTATGGCCTTTCTGCTGGCGCGCACCGCGGGTCCACAGGCCTACGTTCTGGTCGATACCGGTCATCATTATCAGGCCCAGAATATCGAGCAGATCGTGGCCTGGCTGCTTCATCACGGCATGATCGGCGGCTTCCATTTCAACGACCGCAGGTACGCGGACGACGATCTCACCCTCGGTTCCATCGATCCCTACCAGATCTTCCGCATCTTCCACGAGATCCACACCTACGCCTGGGAAACGGGCGCGCCCGCCGACCTGGCTTATATGGTGGACCAGAGCCACAACCTCAAGGGCAAGATGGAAGCCATGATCCAGACCGTCTGCACCGCACAGGAGCTCTACGCCAAGGCAGCCATCGTGGACCACGCCCGCCTGGCCACGTTGCAGCAGAGTTGTTCGCTGGTAGAGGCTGAAGAAACTCTGCGCGGCACGTTCTGGTATGACGTGCGGCCAGTCGCTGCGCGAATGGCGGCGCAGTCACGGCCTGCCCGAAGATCCCATGCAGGCCTTCCGGGAGAGTGGATACCTGGAGCGGATCACGGCCGAACGCAAGGAGCACAACTCGGTTTCCGTGACCACCTACGCATAAGTAGCGCGTGACTCAGTGACATCTGGCGTGGGATGGAGGACGGGCGTCCCGCCCGTCCCGCCGGGCGGGGACGTCCGGCCTCCATTGTTTATCTATTCTTATTTCTTATTCATTGTTTGACCAGTTCTGTGTCGATGGTGATGGATATTTCATCGCCGGCCATGGCGGGAGCACCATTGACTCCGAAATCCTTCCGGCTGATTTTCGTGGTCGCGGATGCGCCCATGTGAAGGTTTCCTCTCGGGTCTTTCACTGGAGCGGTAGGCCCATCCACGTCAAGCACAACCTCCCGGGTCACGCCATGAAGCGTCAAGTCCCCAGTGATCTTCAGTTTGTCTGCGCCGGCGGCCTCGGCCCGCTTGGACTTGAAGGTGATGGTGGGATATTTCTCGACCTCGAGAAAGTTTGGGCTGCGCAGGTCCTTGTCCCGCATCTCGACGCGGGTATCGACCGTGGTCGCGTCAATGGTAGCCTCAAGCGAAGTCTTGCCAGGATCGGCGGGATCGTAATTCGCGCTGCCCGTGACTTTCCTGAATTCGCCCCGGACCGTGGAAATGCCCAGATGGCGAACAGCGAATTGCGCCGCTGAGTGATTGGGATCGATCTTCCAGGTCTCAACCTGGGCAAAAGCCAGCGAGATGAACAGGAAGGCCGTGAAGCAGATGAGTAGTTTGCGGATCATTAATCCTCCAGGAATTGTGTTTGATGCACCTGAACCGGCAGGCTGAAGAAAATAGGGTGCGACCCCAGGCAAAAGAGCGCGCATGAGATCGACCCTCCATCGCCCAGAATACTATCGCCCCTGTCACTGCGCGGTAAGTCGCTCAGTTTCACTGGCCCGAGTAGCCTGACGGAAGCAGCGGCGAATCGCTTTGTAGGGCTTCACATCGGCAAAAGTATATTTGGTCGTCGCATCCGGCTGTTGATCGCCAATCAGGCGGTTGACCCATGCATTGAGAAAATCCGTCAACACCATGAAAGTGGAATCCACTTTCTCCACCAGCTTTCCGTTGACCTCAGAGGCATCGCGCACTTTCTGCCATTCCGGATCGTCGCTGAACGCCTTCCAGTTGCTGACCGCAGATTCCCGGCTGGGGTGGGCCAGAATATAGATCAGGGTCTTGCCCTTTAACGGGTCGTCGAGCGGAGTCCAGTAGGCGACGTTCTTCATCCCGTGCTTTTCAAAGATCCTGGTGGTGTGCTCCCGAAAACGCTGCAGCAAGGCGTCGAGCTTGCCTTCGTTGGCATGGTAAACGCGAAGTTCATACACGGTTGATGCCGGTCCTTCCGGTCCAGCCATCTCGGGATGCGCCGCCGCCCAGACTGCCGTGGGGAGAAGCGCGATCGTGGGGAGCGCCTGCAACAAGGTTCTTCTGTCCATGTCCACCTTCCAAATGAAATGAGTCCCGCCAGCAAAACTTACTCTTCAATCGTGAATGTATAGGAGCCGGCGCCCGCCTCGTAGATGGCGTTGCGGCTGTCTCGGAGAACGAACGATGCCCCCGGGCTCTGCCTGACGTCCTTGCCACCTTCCAGAATCCTGGCCGTGGGCCCGCCCGGGAAGTAAAGCAGACCAGTCGTGTTCGGCGGAATCACCACCTCCCACTTGATCGTGCTGCCGTCAACCCTCCAGTTCGAGGTGATCGCTCCGTACGACGAATCGTATGTGGCCTTGACCTCGCCCAGCGTGGCATCAAATTGCGGATGCAGCAGGATGCGATGGAAGCCCGGGTCGTCGGCCGATTCGTCGATGCCGGCGGCGTAACGGTACAGCCACTCGGCGACCGCCCCATAGGCGTAGTGATTGTAGGAATTCATCGAGGGATCGCCCATCATCTGATCGCCGTTCCAGCGCTCCCACATCGTGGTTGCGCCGTGGTCGATCATGTATCCCCAGGAGGGATACGTCTTCTGCAGCAGCAACCGGTAGGCCACATCGCTGTGGCCGCTGTTGCTGAGCTCAATCATCAGGTAAGGAGTGCCCAGGAAGCCGGTGGTCAGGTGCCAGTCGTGGGTCTTGATGTCTTCGACCAGCTTGTCGGCTGCGATCGCGCGGTCTTTTTGCGAGAGCAGGTTCATGTGGAGGGCCAGCACGTAACTGGTCTGGCTGCCGGTCCCGACCGTGCCGTCGGGCTTCACGTATTCCTGGTTGAACGCTGTCCGGACCTTTTCGAAGAGCTCTCTATACTTCTGCTCGTCCTGGGGACGGTCGAGCGCCTGCGCCATGCGCATCATCAGTTCCGCATCGTAGGCCCAGTACGCCGTGGCAATCAGATCTTTTGACGTGGTGCTGCCGATGGCCAGCCAGTCGCCGTAATCGTTGCCGCGCTCTTTCAACCAGAGAAAGTTGGGATTCGAGCCTGCGATGTGCTCCATCCACTTTTCCATCGCCGCCCAGTTGTCCTCGAGAATGCGGGTATCGCGAAATTGCAGGTAAGCAGACCACGGAATGATGACGCCCGCATCCGCCCAGCCCGCGACGCTCTCCCCGGTGGGGCCAACTCGCGGTGAAACGTCGGCGAAAGCGCCCGCCGGACTTTGCGCGTCCCGAATATCGGTGGTGAATTTCTGGGAGAAGGCGGCCAGGTTGGCGTTGAAGGACGCCGTCCGCCAGAAGACTTCGGCGTCGCCCATCCAGCCCAGACGCTCGTCGCGCTGCGGACAATCGGTGGGCACGCTCAGAAAATTCCCACGCTGCCCCCAGAGGATGTTGCTCCACAACTGGTTCACGATCGGGTTTCCGGTGCTGAACTGAATGGTGAACGGCGCCGCGGTGTAGAACACTACGCCCTCAATCGCATCCTTCGTCGGCGTTCCCGGGTAGCCGGTGAGTTCGACATAGCGAAAACCATGGAAGGTAAAGTGAGGTTCAAACGATTCGCTTCCCTTCCCGCGCAGGGTGTAGGTATCGGTGGCCTCGGCCGTACGCAGATTCTCGGTATAGAGCTCGCCATTCGGCTTGAGGACTTCGCCGAAGCGCAGCCGGACCTTGGTTCCAGCCTTGCCGGAAACGTGCAGCCGCGCCCAGCCAACCATGTTCTGGCCGAGATCGAAGATATAAACTCCGGGGGTCGGATTGGTGACCGTCCTGGGCTTGAGTATTTCGTTGACCCGGATGGGCTGAAAATCCTGCGCCACCAAAGGAGCCTGCGGCGGCGGCGCGGAAGTGACCGCTCCCCAGCGTGAGTCGGAAAACGACGCCTGGTCCCATCCGCCCGGTTCCAGCCGGGCATCATAATTTTCGCCATTGTAGATTTCCGAGTCGAGAATGGGAGAGGGCTTCGCCTTCCACGATTCATCGCTCAGGATGGAATCGCGCGAGCCGTCGGCATATTCGACTTCGAGTTGCACCAGCAACCGCACCGGCGGCGGTCCAAAGTTGTATCGGGTCTGCAACCAGCCCAGGCCGTCGGCATACCAGCCTCCGCCCAGAATCGCGCCGATGGCATTTCCGCCCTGCCGCACTTGCGATGTGACGTCATAGACTTGATAAACCACCCGCTTGCGATAGTCGGTCCAGCCGGGAGCCAGAACATCATTTCCGACCCGATGCCCGTTCAAGTAGAGCTGATAAGTTCCCAACGCGGTGGAGTAGATTCGCGCACTGCGGACTGCCTTGGCTAGGCTGAAGTTTTTCCGCAATAAATCTACCGGTTGCGCCGGCCAGGGAGTGCCTAGGGGAGACTGGCCAATCTCCGCCACTGCGGCCGCAGCGGACCAGGAGGAATCGTCAAACGTTTGCCCCACCCAGACACTTCCGCTTTGTTCCTGCGCTGTCTTCCATTCCGGTCCGGAAACGAAGCGTTCAATTTTGCCGTCGGCCATCTGCACCCGAAGCAGCGCAATGAATCCAGCTTGCGGAGGCCGGTCGCGCTCCTGTTGAACAATCGCTTCAGCCGCCAGCGAATTCGCGCCTGCCTTCAGGAGCTTGCCGACGGGTATGACGCGAAAATAACCCCAGGGATCTTGAGCTCGACCGAACTTGCCCATCGGCGATTCGACCACTACCTGCTTGCCGTTGACCCAGGCCGCCACATTGTCCTTGGCAGTTATGAAGAGCGTGGCCTCTTTGGGTTTTTGCGCCAGCGTGAAGCTGAAGCGGAAGTCGTGTTTGCCGGGCGTGGCTTTGGTCAGCGCATTGTCATCGGCCGCCCATATCCATTTCGGAGCCGACTCATAATCTCCGCGCAAAAGCGGCATATCCCGCGTGATCCATTTCGCTTTCCAGTCGTCGGGAGAGAGCAGTCCCATCTCAAACCAGCTGGCCTGGCTGTACGACGAAGCTTGTCCCTGCGCGTCCCAAACTCGCACCTGCCAGTAGTAGCGACGGCGCGACTCGACGGCGGGGCCACCATAGGTCACATTGACCGACTGATCGGATTCAACCCGGCCGCTGTCCCAAACATCGGCGCGATCCTGCCCCAGAGCCTCGGGCGAACCGGCCACGCGAATTTCATACGCCGCCTGCCGGGCGCCACGCCTGGAATCCTGAAGCTGCCACGAGAGTCTTGGATGGACGATGTCGATTCCGAGCGGCTCTTGCATGCCTTCGCATTGCAGATGCGCGGGGGCATTGCCTTCGTAGGCCGCAGCAGCGAGAGACCACGGACCGCTCAACAGAAGGAAGAGGGAGAGAGAAAGTACCAATCTTCGGAGACAGGCGGTTCGCGGGAAAATTCTCGACATGGACAGCTCCTGTGAAAGTTCCCTATTGTACTTATTTGTCTTTTGAATTGACAGGGTGAATTGACGGGAACTCTGCGGCTGCCAATTTGGGCGCAGCTGAACGATCCTTTATCAAATATCAATGGCCCATCACCCGGACGAAGATATCCTCAAATTTTTTCACGTCCACTTCCATCTGCACGCTGGCGGGATGAAGCTGCGGAGGGGGCGTCAGGTGCGAGAGCCATTTTTCTCGATCAGGCGCATCGGGGCCGCTGTAGGGAAGAAAGAATTGCGGAACATCGTCCGGCTTCTTCCAGATCACGGTATGTCCGTATTTCGGTCCGTGGTCGATATCGACATCCAGGTACATGGTCTCGGACTTTTTGATCACACTGGGATCGAGGATGGATGCTACGGTCAATTCGTCCCACATCATCGACCACAGCGACGTTCCCTGCGGCGGCTGAAAGTCGAGATACATCTTCTTGAGATGACCCGCCAGAGGTCCTGCCGCCTGCACTGCCCGGCGCATCAACTGTTCGCTGGACCAGACTTGGCTGCCGGCCTCGAAGGGTGTGACTACAATCTCTTTCCAGGGAGCGCGAAGCACGATCGCCGCCGCTTCCGGGTCCCACCACCAGTTCAGTTCCGGACCTCCGGAACTGCTTCCGCCCATGATGTAGATGGCCTTAGTCAGAGGCACAATTTCGGGGTCCATGCGGATAGCGAGCGCGATGTTGGTCAGGGGGCCGGCGCAATAGAGGACGACTTCACCGGGGTTGGCGCGAATGGTGTCGGCAATGAAATCGGCGGCGCGTCCGGGCCGCGGCTTGAGTTTGGGATAGCCACCTGGAGGCGCCCAGGTTTGTTTTGGATTCGGCGCATCAGGATTGAATGATCCGTGCCAGCCGACGTAGGAACCGTAAAGGGCTTCGCGAAGTTCCTGCTCGCGCGGCGTATTGATCAGCGGCATTTCAGCGCCCTTGACGACGGGAACATCGGGGCGGCCCGCCTGCTCCAGCCCCCAAAGCGCAAACACAGTAGCGGGCTCCATCCACTGGTCGCCGCTCACAGTCGTGATGCCCAGCAGGTCGATCTGCGGAGAGCGCAATAACATCAACAGGGAAAGAAAGTTCGTGCCCTGGGGCCCGGCACTGTCCTGGTCGGCGATGACTTTGATTTTCTTTTGGGCCGAGGCCCAGGTACAAAGCAGGAGACACATGAGCACAATGCGCGCTGCGGCCCTATGCATTGAGAACCTGCTCCTGTAACGCGGAGTCTCCCCTCGAGATCCGGCGCCTGACAATCGCTTTTCCACTGCATGACTGGAGCAACCGGCGCTAGGATGTGCTGCGCGCGGCCCACTCGGCATCGAATCGCTTCCGGTCGTAAAAGGATTTCTGCGTCCCGACTCCTGTAGTTGAGAGCCCTGCGTATAAATTCGCGCGCCGCACCGCCTCGCGCTCCGGAAGGCCCTCTCCGAGGAAGACGGCGAAGCTGCCGATGAAGGCGTCGCCGGCACCGGTGCTGTCGATACTCTTCACGGGAAATGCCGGCAAGTGCTCCATGCCTTCTTTTCCCGCCAGCAGCGAGCCATTGGCGCCAAGAGTAATGATGACGCGGCGAATGCCGTAGCCCAAAAGCTTCTCAGCGCACTTCTTCGCGTCTTCGACACACTTCACTGGCATGCCTGAAATGGTCTCAGCTTCACTTTCATTGGGGACGAAGTAGTCCAGGCCCTCAACCGCCTTGATGTCGATGGGCTGGCCGGGGGCGGGATTGAGGATGCAGCGAATCCTGTTCTTCCGCGCAAAAGCAACGGTGTAATAGACCGTCTCCAGGGGAATCTCGAACTGGAGCACGATGCAATCAACCGCTTTCAGCAGGTCGGCGGCGGCATCCACGTCAGCGGCTTTCAACTGGTCGTTCGCGCCTTTGACTACAAAAATGCGGTTCTGTCCGTTGGGCTCGACAAAGATCGGCGCCACCCCACTGGACACGCCTTCCACTTGCTTCACGTGAGTGGTATCGATGCCGAGTCGGTTGAAATTCTCAATGGTAGCCGGGCCGAACAGATCGCTGCCCACCCGTGCCACCATGAAGACCGCGGCTCCGCACAGTTTGGCGGCGGTGGCCTGGTTGGCACCCTTGCCGCCGAATCCCAGGTCGAATTTCTGGCCGAAGATGGTTTCGCCCGGCTTGGGAAAGCGATCGGTAAAAGTGGTGAGATCAATATTCGCGCTGCCCACCACCGCAATTCGAGGAATTTTTGCCATGATTTCAGGAGACCTTGCAGACAAATTTGATCCCTACTACGAAACGCAAAGGTGAAGAAGGCCGAGTCTAGCCAGCGGCTCGGATTGTGTCAACGTGGTGGCCGGCGCACCAGGATGTAGGCCTGTCACGAGGCGAGAATTTCGACCAGGCGCGAAATGATGGCATCCTGCCTGCCTCCCGGGCGTGAGCCGGCTCGCTGCGCGGGTACGCTCAACTCATTGACGATAGAAATATCATTGATCGCCTGATAGATTCCCCAGGGCAATGGCGGGAAGGAGCGCTTGAGCTTGTTCCCGTCAACCGCCAGCCTGCCGATCTTTTCCAGTTCCATCCGTTTCAAGTGCACCGCGCTACAGGTCCCAGGCCTCCTCAGAATCCATCGCGGCGTGGAAAGCAACGCTGCGAGAGAAGGCTTCTCAACCGAGGCAGCAGCGGCGGTCACAGGTCGATACCAAGCGAGGAAATCGAAGGCCAGACCACGATCGACGATGAGCGCGGCATTCCAGCCATCCTGCTTCCAGCCGGTCATCCGCTCCTTGGAAGTAAAGTAGCTGTTGATGCACCGACCACCCGAACTTGGGTAGACAAAAATATCGCCAATCTCCATCAGAAAAGCCTGAGGCTTGTTAAGCGTCGGTCGCCGGGGTTTGCTAGCCGGCGCAGTCAATCGGCCGCGCAGTTCAGCAAGCACCTCCTGCCGCTTTTTGAGGCCCGAGGGCACCATACCAAGACCGGCCAGAGTGGCGATGTCACTTCCCTGGTCAATGATTCGCAGCGCGCTGCCGCGGGCGAGATCGGAGATGATGCCTCGCTTCTCGAGCTGATCAGCCACTACCAGCCAGAACGTGGTGTGCTCTTCGTCGTCCGGATGGTTCGCTGCGGTTGGCTCCATCTCGCAAAGGATTTCAACCAGCCGATCGCCGCCGAAGGGTAAGCGCGAAATCGCGGCGATGGCGCTCCGCAAGTCCCTCGCAAAGTCACCGGAATAGAGCCCTGCTCCCCATACACCCATTTTTTCTCAACCAGGCAAGAGAAGGCCAAGGGTAGAGGTCCTAACATCGACCGCCCAACACACCAAGTCTCAGGCCGGGACCGTTTCACTCGCCGTATGGGACCCAGATGTTCTTCACCTGGGTAGCATGCTGCAGGAACCAGCGGCCTTCGCCCTGCTGCACGTTAAACCAGTCAATCGAGCGGCCTTCGTTGGTAAATACCTGCTTTAGATTCCCGACAGAGTAAGTCTTGGCGGCAACTGCACTCGCTTCATCCGCAAAACACCAGACGGCATCTACGTCGTCGTGTTCGGCCAGGGTCTTCAGCAGCTGCGAGGTGTAGCCGGTCACGATGTTGACGGCTCCGCCGGGTAAATCGCTGGTATCGAAGAGCTGATACAACTCGGCAGTAATCAGGGGATAAGTCTCGGAAGGGACCACGACAGCCACATTGCCGGCCGCCAGCACGGGCATCACGAGTGACAGGAATCCGAGCAGCGGGGCCTGATTCGGGCAGATGATCCCGACTGTCCCCAACGGTTCATGCATGGCCAGCGCGACATTGCGGAAGGGAGGATTGTGCACCGCCCCGTCAAACTTGTCTGCCCAGGCAGCGTAAGAAAAGATGCGTTCGATGCCAGTCGATACTTCGGCTGCGGCTTGAGTTTCGCCTACCACTGCGGCCAGGCGGCGAGCGATTTCATCTCCGCGCAGTGAAAGATTTTCCGCGATGTAGTAGAGGACCTGCGCCCGGTTGTGCGCGGTGGCCTTCGCCCATCCCGAGGCTTTGTGTGCCGCTTCGACCGCATTGCGAATATCTTTGCGGTTGCCCAAAGGGGCCTCGCCCAGAAGCCGGCCATCGGCAGCGCGCACTTCCATGCTGTAACCGGAGTCGGGACGTGCCTGCTTGCCTCCGATGTACAGCTTTACCGTCCGGTCGATAGCGGGCGCCGTTGGTTCGGAATCGTCGATTGACTTCTGAGCCGGCGATTTCGCGGCTGGCAGCGCTGGCGCATTCTTAAACCAGGCCGGCTCAAGATACTCCAGCAAGCCTTCGCGGCCGCCCTCGCGACCGTAGCCGCTCTCTCGGTAGCCACCGAATCCGCACGAAGCGTCAAACAGATTCGTGCAATTTACCCAGACCACTCCCGCTTTAAGTTGGGAGGCCACATGCAGCGCGACATTCAAGCTCTCGCTCCAGACGCATGCGGCCAGACCATAGACAGTGTTGTTCGCCAGTTCAACCGCTTCGCTGGGCGTGCGGAATGTCATTGCGGCCAGCACAGGACCGAAAATCTCCTGCTGCGCCACAATCGACGTGGGATGCACATTGCTGAGCAGCGTGGGCGGATAGTAAAGTCCGCGCGCGGGCAGCTCGATTTGCGGCTGCCAGCAGGTAGCGCCGTCCGCGACTCCCTGGTCCACCAGGCGTTTGATCCGGTCCAGTTGCACTCGCGCCACGATGGCGCCGATGTCGATGGACTTGTCGAGCGGTGCCCCGGCACGCAGTGTGCTCATGCGGTCGCGGACCTTCGCGATGAGCGGCTCGGCGATGCTCTCCTGCATCAGCAGGCGGGAGCCGGCGCAGCAGACCTGTCCCTGATTGAACCAGATGCCGTCGACCAGGCCTTCGACCGCGCTGTCGAGGTCGGCGTCTTCGAAAATGATGAAAGGCGACTTGCCGCCTAATTCAAGCGAGAGCCGTTTGTGGCTAGGGGCCGTGGCGCTGCGGATAGCGCGTCCTACTTCGGTTGAGCCGGTGAACGCGATCTTGGCCACGTCGGGATGCTTGACCAGCGCTTCTCCGGTTGAACCGTCGCCGGTCACAATGTTGACCACGCCCGGCGGCAGTGCAATCTCCGAGCAGATTTCCGCGAAAGCAAGGGCAGTAAGCGGCGTAAACTCGGCCGGCTTGAGTACAACGGTGTTGCCCGTGGCCAGGGCCGGCGCAATCTTCCAGGCCAGCATCAGCAACGGAAAATTCCAGGGAATGATCTGTCCAACCACGCCGCACGCTGTGTATCCGGGAAATTCCTGATGCAGCAGCTGGGCCCACCCGGCGTGGTGATAGAAGTGGCGGGCGACCAGCGGAATATCGATATCGCGGCTCTCGCGAATCGGCTTGCCGTTGTCCATGGTCTCGATCACGGCCAGGCGGCGGGAGTGCTTTTGCACGGTCCGCGCCAGCGCGTACAGATAGCGAGCTCGCGCGTGCGGTGTGAGGGCTTGCCATTTCGGCAGGGCTGCGCTTGCGGCGCGGACCGCTGCGTCAATGTCTGCTGCCGATCCCTGGGCAACCGTAGCCAGTTTCTCGCCCGTGGATGGATCCGCGGTTTCGAAGTATCCCCCTTCCGCCGGCGGTCGCCAGGCGCCGTCAATAAAGTGTCCGAAGCGGCGGCCATGGGCATCCAGCCAGGCGATGGCATCTTTCGGATCCTCCGGGGCGGGACCGTATTCCATGGCGACGAACTTTTCCGCGATGCTCATAGGATTGCCTGGTCCAACACCATCAAAGTCAAAAGCGTCGGACAAGAGTGTCCGACCCACACCTTACGCCAACGGATGACGATAGTCCGCCGAATATCGTCCGGTCACGTAGTGCTCAAGTTGCCGCTCGATGTCGTTCAATAGTCCGCTCGCTCCGAAGCGGAAGAGTTCTGACGTCATCCACGAGGGGCCGAGTTCTTCCTTCATCAATGCCAGCCATTCGATAGATTGCTTCGCGGTGCGGATTCCGCCCGCCGGCTTGAAACCGACGGCCATCCCCGTTTCCTGGGCGTATTCGCGAATGGCGCGAGTCATGACGAAGCCCACAGGCAATGTGGCATTCGTCGGTTCTTTTCCCGTGGAGGTTTTGATGAAATCAGCGCCCGCCATCATGGCGACGAAGCTGGCCCGGGCAACATTGCGCAGCGTCAGCAGATCGCCGGTGCCGAGAATCACTTTCATGTGCGCCCGCCCGCTGGCTTGTTTGAAGGCTGCGATCTCGTCATAGAGCGCCTGCCACCTGCCGCCGAACACGTGAGCGCGGGTAATGACAACGTCGATGTCGTTTGCTCCCGCCTCTACGGAACGCCGAATCTCCGCCACGCGCTCGGTCAGCGGAGACAGACCCGCGGGAAAGCCGGTGGAGACAGCGGCCACGCGCACACCGCTACCTTCAAGCGCGCGCACGGCGGTTTCGACAAAGGTGTGATAGACGCAAACCGCGGCAACCTTGATATTCAGCTCTTCAATTCCCAGCCGCTTGACCAAATCGTCCTGAATGGGATGCCGGGCTTTGGCGCAGAGTCGCCGCACCCGCTCCTCGGTGTCATCGCCCGAGAGCGTAGTGAGGTCCATGCAGGAAACGGCACGCAACAACCATGCCGCCTGCCAATCTTTTTTGACGGTTCGACGGGCGACGTGACTTTGCGCTCTGCGTTCGACTGCGCTGGTGTTGACCCGGACCTGCTGCACCCAGTCGAGATTGAGTGGAATGCCGCGATTCGACACCAGGGGACGCCCGGCCAGCGTGGCGATAGTGTCCACGCTTAGGTCGCTGGCCACTCCGTAACCTGCCTGGTTCTCAACTGACATACTGGCGATTGTAATTGTACGGCACCGCCGATGCAGGCGCGAGCGTGACGTTCGCCACAGCCCACGTGGGGACAGCCGCCTCGGCTGTCCGGCGGAGCGAAGCTCCGCTATCTTCCTTACGGGTTTTAGTATCTTCCTTACGGGTATCTCTCCTTACGGGTATCTTCCTTACGGGCAAGAACCTCGTCGAGCTACGCTCGACCGGACAGCCGAGGGCGGCTGTCCCCACGCGGGCTTCCAAAGGAGCACGAGCGAGACGCTCGCGCCCACATTTGGCCTGTACATTTGGCCTTGACAGCATTTCGGTCCGAAAGCTAGGCTACGACGCTGCTTCGAGTCCGGAGAAAACCAATTCTGAAACGTTTGAACCACATCATTTTTCAGCTAGCCGCTGCCGCCATCCTGCTTGCCAGTTCGATCCCTGCCTCTGCGGTTGGAAAGAAAATCATTTTTGATACCGATCCCGGAACCGACGACGCTCTGGCACTGATGCTGGCGTTGAATTCTCCCGAACTGGACGTGCGCGCCATCACGGTGGTCCCTGGTAACGTGACTGCAAGTCAGGGCCTGGAGAATGCATTGCGCATGGTTTCACTGGCCAACCGGTGCGACATTCCAGTCGCGGGCGGGGCTCAGCATCCCCTTTTTCAGAAACTCATCACCGCCGAGTTCTGGCACGGCAAAAATGGTCTGGCGAATGTCGAACTGCCTCCCAGCAAATGCAAGGTGGATTCGCACTTTGGACCGGACCTCATCATCCAGATAGTGCATGCCGCGCCGCATGAGATCACGCTGGTTCCGGTGGGGCCTCTGACCAACATCGCGCTGGCCCTTCTCAAAGATCCCTCGATCGTTCCCCTGGTCAAAGAAGTGATCATCATGGGAGGCGCGATTGGCGGCGGCAATGTAAACGCCTCGGCTGAAGCCAACATTTACAACGATCCCGAGGCCGCTCAGATCGTCTTTCAGGCAGGTTGGCCCCTGACCATGGTGGGACTGGATGTCGGCGACAAAACTCTATTTTCCCAAAAGTATCTCGATCAATTGGGTCAGACTCATGGCGCGGTGAATGACTTCATCCACGCCGTGGGAAAGTACCTGGTTGATCTTTCCGCGCAGTTCGGCTCGCCGGGGTCGCCGATGTATGATCCTCTCGCGGTTGGCGTAGCGATCGATGCCACGCTCGTAAAGGCACCGGAGATGCATGTGGACGTCGAAACCCGGGGCGAGTTTACCCGGGGCGAAACCGTTGCCAATCGCCATGGCATGATCGAGCGCAATGTCCTTCACGGCGATCACTATGAGATCGAGGGCATCGACAAGGTCGCGCCCAACGCCAGGGTCTGCGTCGATGTGGATGCTGACCGGTTCCTGCAGCTTTTTGTTTCCAGAATCAAGGGCAAGTAGCGAGGAGAAATCCATGTACACGCCACACAGTCTGGAAATTGCGTTGTTGATGATGATCACCAGCGCCATCTGCTGGGGCTCCTGGGCCAACACCTTCAAGGGCGTGAAGAACTACCGCTTTGAGCTTTTCTACTGGGATTATGCTCTGGGAATATTCCTGGTGTCGCTTATCCTCGCCTTCACCATGGGAAATACGTCGTCGAGCGATCCCGCTAGCTTTCTGAACAATGTTCACTCCGCCGACGGCTCGAACATTGTTTACATGCTGATTGCCGGCGCTATCTTTAATCTGGCCAACCTGCTGCTGGTCGCCGGCATTGACATGGCTGGACTCGCGGTGGCTTTTCCGGTTTCGATCGGCATCGCTCTGGTGGTTGGAGTCGTTTCCAGCTACGCTTTGCAGCCCAAGGGCAACCTGGGTCTGCTGGCAGCAGGCGTCACTTGCGCGGTGGTGGCCGTGATCCTCGACGGCAAGGCTTATGGCAGTCTAGCCAGCGCGGGCCGCTCCGTCTCGAAGAAGAGCATTGTCACCTGCATCGTCTCCGGCGTTCTTATGGGACTCTGGGCGCCGTTCGTGACCCGCGCCATGACTCACGGCAATCCGCTGGGACCGTACAGCGTGGCCGTGTTCCTGACCCTGGGCGCGCTGCTCTCCTGCCTCATCTGGAATGTGTATTTCATGAAAAAACCGCTGGTCGGCGAGCCGGTCAGCTTCAGCGGCTACTTCAGCGGGCCTCCTTCCGGACACGTCCTAGGTCTGCTCGGCGGATTTATCTGGGGACTGGGCATGGTTTTCAATCTCGTGGCTGCCAGTTTTACCGGAGTGGCGATCTCCTACGCCATCGGTCAGTCCGCTCCCATGGTCGCAGCACTGTGGGGCGTTTTGGCCTGGAGAGAATTCAAGGGCTCGGGTAGCCAGGCGAAGATTTATCTATTCTTCATGTTCGTTTTCTATGCCCTGGCCATTCTGCTGGTGGCGCATGCGAACGGATAATGCTCTAGCTCTGACTCGGTTCGAATCATAGCGAGGATGCCCTTGTGGGAGTTCCCGATAGACGTCAATTCCTGGAAGCAATGGCAACACTGGGTGCGATGACCACCTTGTCCGGAAGCGTTAACGCGACCCCTGGTGCGCCGGCCCCGCGCTGGCCCAAGCTCAAGGGAAGCCCGGTGCTGGACAGCCTGCACCCGGTGATTGAGCACTCCCGCGACGTGCGCACCCATGTGGACAAGATCGTCGAGGTCGCGAAGTGGATGGCCTACGAAGAGCTTCCCATGCCGGATTATCAGATGCCCTTCGACGTGGGCAAAGGCACCGCCGACGACGTGATTGATTTTGTGCTGACCGCCGATTGCGTCGATACGGCGTTCACTGATTTTTCCACCCACGTGAAATTCCAGGTGGACTACGCCGGGCGGCATTGGTCTGATTCCGATGCGCTCTTCGCCTGCATGAAGAGGGCGATGGACAACGACATCCCCATTCTCGACGGCAAGTTCCTCGCAAAGGTGACCCGTCCTGACCTGGAACGCATTTTCGCCGCCAACATCGAACTGCCCATGCTGGACGAAAAGATGCAAGTCTGGCACGACGTAGGGGTGGTGCTGGCGGAGAAATACGACGGCCGCTTTCACAATTTTGTGAAATCCTGCCCGTCTCGACTGTATGACAACGGCGCCGGCATTATCGACCGCATGGTGAAAGAGTTTCCGCGTTTCAACGACGTCAGCCCTTATGACGGCGCAACCATCAAGTTCTACAAGCTGCCACAACTGGGAATCTGGTTCGTTTACTCCAACCTGAGAAAGAACAATCAGTTCCCTCTCGATGATCTGGGCAAGATGACTGCGTTTGCCGACTACATCGTTCCGGTGGCATTGCGACTCCTGGGCATCATGAGTTACTCGCCTGAACTGGAACATGCCATCAACAGCTACCAGATGGTCCCGCGTGACAGCCGGCAGGAAGTTGAAATCCGGGCCCATTGCATTTACGCCACCGCGCTGCTCTGCGAAGAGGTCAATAACATCCGCCCTGAAGACAGGCAGATCATCATTCCGCAGATTGACGCCCGCCTGTGGACGCACTATCACACCACCTGGTGGCCGCATCATTTGACCAGAACGATCATGTACTGAATTTGTAGCGCCGGTTTTTGGTAGCGCCGGCGTCTCGCCGGCTGTCCCGAGGGCGTCTCGCCCTCGCCGGAAGGCCGCGCTACAGATTCGCCGCCCTTTCCGAGCCCTGTACAAAGCCACACTGTTCGTATAGAAATTGACCCCAAGACCTCGCTCGATGGTCGCCTTTGCCAAGTGCGGTGGGGAGCCGACAGCTTGTATTCCAGGCCCAGAACGCTCGACGAAGCAGTCCATGTGCTGGCCCGGCAAGGCGGTCAGATTCTGTCGGGCGGGACAGATTTCTTTCCCGCGTTGGGTGATCGTCCTGCACCCGATCGTGTGATTGACATCTCCGGTCTCACCGAAATCAAAGGCATCACCGTCGAAGCCAACTGTATTCGCCTGGGAGGGCTCACCACCTGGAGTGAAGTCGTGGCCACTCCCTTGCCTCGATGCTTTGACGCGCTGAAGAGCGCGGCCCGGGAAATCGGCGGGATTCAGATTCAGAACCGCGGCACCATAGCCGGCAACCTCTGCAATGCGTCCCCTGCGGCCGACGGAGTTCCTCCATTGCTGGCGCTGGATGCGGAGGTAGAACTTGCTTCCGCCGCCGGGAGGCGTCGCGTGCCCCTGGCTGACTTCATCGTAGGAAATCGGAAGACCCTTCGCCGCCCCGATGAGATTCTGGCCGCTGTGATCGTTCCCCGCAGCCTCGACGACGCCAGATCCGCCTTCCTCAAACTTGGAGCGCGGCGATACCTGGTAATTTCAATCGCCATGGTAGCGGCAGTCGTAAAGGCGGACAATGCGGGCCGCGTGGCCGAGGCCCGCGTGGCGGTGGGGTCGTGTTCCGTGACCGCCCAACGTCTCACCGCTCTCGAACGCGCACTGGCCGGCGCACCCGGCCGTGCCGGGCTGGGCGCTGTGGCTTCGGCAAAACATCTCGCACAGCTCTCGCCCATCGATGATGTTCGCGCCACAGCGGTCTACCGCACCCAGGCGGCCCTGACCCTGGTGGGACGCGCCCTTGACGCTTGCGTGGAGAGTTGCTGAATGGCAACGACGACTTCTCCCCGCCTCGCTTCCCAATCGTCCATTACATTTTCGGTCAACGGAAACAGCGTGACCGCAATCGTCTCCCCGGTGGAGCGGCTGTCCAAAGTCCTGCGTGAGCGTCTTGGACTGACCGGAACCAAGGTCGGATGTGACGCCGGCGACTGCGGCGCCTGCACTGTCCTCCTAGACGGTAAACCAGTCTGCTCCTGTCTGATCGCCGCTGGGCAGATCGAAGGACATGAAGTCACCACGGTGGAAGGACTCGCCATGCGCCCGCCGATCTATGACCGGTTGCAGAAATCGTTCCTGGGCCACGGGGCCGCGCAATGCGGAGCCTGCACACCCGGCATGCTGGTCTCGGCCACTGCGCTCCTCGAACGCAATGCCACACCCAGCGAGGATGCAGTCATGGACGCGATCGGCGGTGTGCTCTGCCGCTGCACCGGCTACCGCAAGATCATCGCTGCTGTGCAGGATGCCTGCTCCGGAAGAATCGCGGAGCCTTCTCCCCAAGCCGGCAACGCAGTGGGCTCAAGGCTGGTGCGGCTCGACGGTCACGGCAAGGTGGTCGGCACGGAAATCTTTGGCGCCGACGAAATTCCAGACGGAGCGCTGCTGGTTCGCGCCATCCGCAGCCCTCACCAACACGCTGGCTTCCGTTTCGGCGATCTGGATGCCTTCGTCGCCGCGCATCCTGGAATCCACCGCGTTCTGACCGCCAACGACATTCCGGGAGAGAACCGCTACGGTGTGATTTCGCGCTTTGCGGACCAGCCGGTGTTCGCCGAGGTTGAAGCCCGGTTCCGCGGCGAGGCGGTCGCCGCTGTGGTGGGTGAATCTGAGGCCATCGAAGCTCTCAACCTCGCAAGTTTTCCCGTTAGGTGGGAGGAGTTACCCGCACTGACGACGATTGCAGCCGCGCTCGCCCCAGGTGCCGAACGCATCCACCCCAACCGTGAGAATAACGTTCTGGTCCGGGGCCGCGTGGTTCGTGGCGAGGTGGAAAATGCCCTGGCGGAATCCGATGTCGTGGTTGAAGACGAATATGAGACCGGTTTTATCGAGCACGCCTACATCGAGCCCGAAGCGGGCTTTGCGAGGCGCGTCAACGATCAGATCGAGATCCAAGCCTGCACCCAGGCTCCGTACATGGACCGCGCCGACATTGCCAGAATTCTGGGCATCGCGCCTGAGGCAGTACGCATTATTCCAACCGCCGTTGGCGGCGGCTTCGGTGCCAAGCTCGATCTTTCGGTTCAGCCCTTCGTTGCGCTGGCCGCATGGCATCTGCGCCAGCCAGTGCGCATGCTTTATTCGCGCCCGGAATCGATCATCTCAACCACCAAGCGTCATCCTTCACACATTCACCTCCGCGCAGGGGCGACTCGCGACGGCAAGTTGAAGGCCATGGACTTCACCGCCGATTTCAACACCGGCGCCTACTCTTCCTGGGGACCAACGGTGGCGGCGCGCGTGCCGGTACATGCCGGGGGGCCCTACCACGTTCCCCACTACCGCGCGCTGACCAGAGCGGTGCACACGCATCTGGTGCCGGCGGGGGCTTTCCGTGGCTTCGGTGTTCCGCAAACGGCGATCGCCCAGGAACAGCTTTACGACGACCTTGCTAACCAACTGGCGATCGATCGCCTGGAATTTCGCATCATGAATGCGCTGGACAACGGAACTCCTACTGTCACCGGCCAGGTTCTCGGCGAGGGAGTAGGAATTCGCGCCTGTTTTGAAGCGCTGCGGCCCAGATGGTCGACCGCGCGCGCCGAAGCCGCAGCCTTCAACGCGGCGGCCAGCGGCCCGATCCGGCGGGGTGTGGGCGTGGCCGGCATGTGGTATGGATGCGGCAATACTTCCCTGCCCAACCCCTCCACCATTCGCGTCGGACTAAAAGCAGACGGCCGCATCGCCCTTCACCAGGGCGCGGTGGATATTGGACAGGGCTCCAACACCATCGTCACCCAAATTTGTGCCGACGCCCTTGGCGCTCCTATCGATCGCTTCGACCTGGTGTCGGCCGACACTTCGATCACACCGGACAGTGGAAAGACCTCTGCCTCCCGCCAGACTTTTGTCACCGGCAGAGCCGCCCAGATGGCGGGCATGGAGTTGCGCAGCAAAATCCTGAGCATGGCCCGTGCCGGTGAACATGCGGCCATTCGTTTCGACGATGGCGGAGTCACAGTGAAAGAAGAAGAGGATGAGCGCTGCATCAGCCTGCGCGATTTGCCGCTGGATGAGCACGGCTACGTGCTGACCGGCGAAGCCACTTTCGATCCGCCCACCAGCCCGCTGGATGAAAACGGCCAGGGCATCCCGTATGCTGTTTTTGGCTTCGGCGCCCACCTGGCCGAGATTGCAGTCGATACCGAACTGGGCACGGTGCGCGTGCTGAAAATTACGGCGGCGCACGACGTGGGACGGGCCATCAATCCAACCCTTATTGAAGGACAGATTGAGGGCGGCGCTGCCCAAGGCTTAGGGATGGCGCTGATGGAGGAATTTTTCCCGGGCAAGGGCGAGAACTTACATGACTACCTGATTCCGTCCGCCGGTGACGTGCCGCCGGTGGAGTCGATTCTGATTGAAGATCCCTCCCCGGTCGGCCCCTTTGGCGCCAAGGGAATCGGCGAGCAGGCGGTGATTCCGACGGCTCCCGCGATTCTCAACGCCCTTCACGACGCCATCGGCGTGCGCATTCACCGTCTGCCGGCTACGCCCGACCGCATCCGTGCCGCGATGGTAGCGCCGGCGTCCCGCAGGCCCGATGGGCGGGCAGGATGCCCGCCAGACAGCCGGCGGGACGCCGGCGCTACTACAACCCCATGAAGATAACGACCATTGACGAGTTCTTGAAGTACAAGGTCCTGCCGGAACACCGGCCCATCGTGGCGCTGCTGCGGAAAATGATGCGCGAGCACGCACCCGAGGCGAAAGAGCAAATCAGTTACGGCATTCTGATGTGGAAACAAAGGCGCGGGCTGGCGGTCATCAGTCCGACAAAAAAAGACATCACGTTTGCATTTTCACGCGGCGCCAGATTTGAAGATAAATTCGGTTTCCTCCAGGGCGTGGGGAAAGTCTCGAAGCACGTCAAGATAAAGAATCTGAAGGACGCGCCCAGGGTCGCATTAAAGTACTACATCAAGCAAGCTGTGCAGCTCGATGCGAAATAAACTGTCCAGCGGGTGCGACATTCGGAATCCGCCCCTCCTCTCCTCCCATCTCGGCCGGCTCGCGGTTCTGTAATTGCCCGCCAGCTCCTTCGCGCCTGAAGTCCCTCAGGATGACCCGGGGAGTTTTGTTTTAGCAAGAGCAAATCGTGGTCTGGTCTATGGACATCGCTAATAAACCGCCCGGCGCCATTCGCTGCGATGCCTGCCCCGTGCTCTGCTACATCAATCCGGGAAGGACCGGGGCGTGCGACCGCTACGGCAACGACAACGGACAGCTGGTCCGCATCGATCCTCACGTGGTGCTCGATCGGGCCGTGTCACGTGGCGATTCCGTGGTCCCGTTCCTCGATCGCGATCGCGAATGGGACGGCAGCATCGTAACCGGCCCGGAGAATTTCGTCACCGCTATCGGTGCCGGCACTACTTATCCTGATTACAAGCCCGCGCCTTTCATCATCTCGTCCGCCGTGCAGGGCGTGGACATGGTTACGGTCGTGACCGAAGGGATCTTCAGCTACTGCGGCGTCAAAGTGAAGATCGACACCGACCGACATCTGGGACCGGAAACAAATCTGGTTCGGGCCCAGGGAGAGCTGGTGGGACACGTCACCACCAGCGAATACGGTTCTCAGATGCTCTCGCTGGGCGGCGTGCGCCACCTCACCGGCGGCAGCCGCAAGGAAGGCACGGTGACCTGCGAAACCCTGCTGAACCTGTGCGACCGCAAGCCGGTGGAACTCACCATCGACGACGGCGCAACCGTGATTGTGCAAGCGGGCCGGCCGCCGGCGGTGGGCGGCGTGCAGGAAGAGCGTATGCGGGTGGGCTGCGGCTCGGCCACCATCGGGATGTTCGCCAAACAGTGGTTGGGCAAAGTTGATGAGGTGGTCGTGGTCGATGACCACATCACCGGCGTGCTGTCGGAGCACCAGGCGGGAAAATTGCTGGGTGTGCCCCCAACCGGCATCAAGATGAAGGGCCACCGCTCCACTCCCGGCCGTTACTTCCGCGTGGCCGAACCGGGCACGGCGTGGGGCGGCACCAACATCGACGATCCTCTTTCGATCCTCCAGGATTTCAATCCCAAGACCGCCTGGCCGAACCTGCGATTGCTCATGGTAAGCACCACCGGTGAGCACTACGCTTACTTCGAACTGGATCAAGCGCTTCGGCCCGTAGAAAAAGAATTGCCCGCTTCGCTTAGCGAGTCGGTCGCGCGTATCAAGGAGAATTGTGAGCCTGCGCTGTGCACGGTTCTCTTCATGGGTGGGGCCGGAGGATCGCTGCGGGCAGGGGTCACGGAAAATCCCGTCCGGCTCACCCACTCCGTGCGCGACGCTCTGACCCGCGTCACCTGTGGCGGTGCGCCGGTTTATGTCTGGCCAGGGGGAGGCATCACATTCATGGTTGACGTCAGCCGCATGCCCGAGCATGCGTTTGGCTATGTGCCCACCCCAGCTTTGGTCGCGCCGATCGAGTTCACCTTGAAGGTCACGGACTATGCCGCCCTGGGCGGCTACATGGACCACGTTCGCTCGCTCGATTCCATCATGGACGAGAAGGGTCGCCGCCGGGTGTCGGCAAATCCGGACAATCCGTGGCCACTGGCGCCGGGAAAATCGTCGAATTCCGGCCCGAGGTCGGACCAATGAGGTCGAATCTATGAGGTCCGATCAATGAACACACGGGCCCAAACAAGATTGTTGGAAGATGGCCGACGTCTCCATTTGAATGACGGTCCCATTGACCTGATCGTTGAAGCTTTCGGGGAGAGTGAACAGATCAGCGCGGCTTATCGAGCGGCGACGGCGCGTTTCGTGACTGTGCTCGATGAACTCTGCGGCGAACTCACGTTTCTGCGACAGGCCACACGCACAAACGGCCCGCTTCCATCGGGTGCCATCGCGAGACGCATGGCGGCGGCGGTGGCGCCGTACTCCGAGCGGACATTCATCACGCCCATGGCGGCTGTGGCGGGCGCAGTCGCGGAGGAAATCCTGAACGCCATGACAGCGGCTGCCCGACTCTCGCGGGCTTACGTAAACAATGGAGGAGACATCGCGCTGCATCTCGCGGGCGGAGAGCATTTTGTCGCCGGTATGATGGAGCGGCCGGGCCGTCCATCACTTTTCGGGACTGCAACCCTCGACTGGGCGCAACCGGTGCGGGGCATTGCGACCAGCGGTTGGCGTGGCCGCAGTTTCTCACTCGGCATCGCTGATGCCGTCACCGTCCTCGCCGGCCAGGCGGCGGTGGCCGACGCCGCTGCGACCGTGATCGCCAACGCAGTGGACCTGCCGGGACATCCCAATATTGACCGCGCGCCCGCCAATGCTCTCGCGCCGGATACCGATCTTGGCGACCGACTGGTGACTCAGAGAGTTGGCGAACTTTCGCCCGCCGAGATTTCGGATGCACTCGATGCCGGCGTCGTCGTTGCCCGTTCGCTACTTGCCCGCGGACTCATACGCTCGGCGGCACTCCACCTGGGCGGAGATACTCGGGTCGTGGGCTTAAGCTTGCAATCGACCACCATGGTCATTCCAGGAAGCAGGAGTTTCGTTCATGCCTGAAGTGCAGGTTCGGAAGAAGTTCACGGCAGTGGAAGAAATCTTCCACGAGGGTGGCCCTGCCTCGTCCCGCCCGCTGCGGCGCGCAGCCGCGCTGGCGGTCATTCATAATCCTTTCGCGGGCACATACGTAAGGGAGATTGCCGGCTTCATGGACGACCTAAAACCGCTGGGCCTGGAGATGGCGCGTTCGCTGGTCAGCGCGCTCGGCGGAGACCCAAAAGCTGTCGAGGGATACGGCAAAGGGGCCATCATCGGCTCGGCCGGCGAGCTTGAACACGGCGCCCTGTGGCATGTGCCCGGCGGTTACGCCATGCGAGAACTTTTGGGCGACGCCAAAGCCATCGTGTCGTCCACCAAGAAGGTGGGCGGTCCCGGCACCCGGCTTGATGTGCCCATCACCCACATCAATGCTTCGTACGTAAGAAGTCATTTCGATGCCATGGAAGTCGGCCTGGCCGATTCCCCGCGCGCCGACGAGATTCTGCTCGCCCTGGTCATGACGACAGGGCCGCGCATTCATGCCCGCGTCGGCGGTCTCAAAGCCTCGGAGATCAAAGGAGAGGATGGATTACGCTGATGGCCGAAAAAATGAAAACCAGCATCCGCAAGATTGCGACGTTTCTGGAAGAGACCCGCAGCGAGATGGGACACGCCGTCAATCCTCCCACTCGGCGCGCCGCGGCGGTTGCGGTCATCGAAAATCCCTGTGCCGGAAAGTATGTCGAGGACTTGTCCGAACTCATGCTGATCGGCGAGGAACTGGGAGAATTGCTGACGCAGCGTGCCGTCGCGGCACTGGGCATTCCCGCGACCAGCGTGGAAAGCTACGGTAAAGCAGCGGCCGTTGGCGAAAACGGTGAACTCGAGCACGCAGCCGCGATCCTTCATCCCAAGCTGGGAGCTCCGGTGCGGAAAGTTCTCGGCAAAGGCGCTGCACTTATTCCATCATCAAAGAAGCGGGGCGGGCTGGGCGTTGCGCTCGACATTCCCCTCGGTCACAAGGATGCAGCTTTCGTCCGCAGCCACTTCGATGGCATGGAAGTAAGAATCAATGACGCGCCCCGGGCCAACGAGATCATGGTTGCTGTCGCAGTGACGGACAGCGGACGCCCGCTGCCGCGCGTGGGTGGTCTGAGCAAGAGCGAGATCAAGGGTGAAGACGGCCTGCGGTAGTCCCCGCGAACCACGTGGGGACAGCCGCCCCGGCTGTCCGGCAGAGCGAAGCTCCGCAATGTTGCTTGGCAAAAGACGGTCGAGCTGCGCTCGACTGGACAGCCGAGGGCGGCTGCCCCCACGCGGTTCGTAGCACCGGCATCTTGCCGGCTGTCCCGAGGGCGTCCCGCCCTCGGCTCGGCGGGCGGGACGCCCGCCGGACAACCGCCGGGACGGCAGCGCTACATACCCCGTAGAATGTTTCTGGCATTTGCCGCAGGGGTCACCAATGATCGTTCTCCGCTCTGTCATTTTCTTTCTCACATTCCAATTTCTTTTTTCATCTTTCCTCGCGTCCCAAACAAAGGAAAAAGCCGATCTGCTCGTTACCGGGGGCACCGTGGTCACCATGGACGGCTCGCGCGCCATTTTCGACGACGGGGCCGTGGCCGTGAAGGGAGATACCATCGTGGCTGTGGGTCCGCGCGTCGACCTTGAAGCCAGGTACGCCGCCACACAGACGACCGATGCCAAAGGCAAGCTGGTCCTGCCCGGATTCATTAACGGACACGCGCACGTCCCCATGACGCTGTTTCGCGGTCTGCACGACGACGTGACTCTCAACGACTGGCTGTACAAATACATTTTCCCGGCGGAAGCCAAAAATGTGAACGAGGAATTTGTCCGCTGGGGCACGCGCCTGGCGGCGGCGGAACAGATTCGTGGAGGCGTAACCACTTTCGCCGACATGTATTACTTCGAAGATGCGGTGGCGGAAGAAACCAAGGCTGCCGGCATGCGCGGCGTGCTGGGGGAAACCTTTATCGATTTCCCCGCGCCCGACAACAAAAGCCAAGCCGAGATGCTCGCCTACAGCGAAAAGTTCTTAAAGAAGTGGCAGGGCGATTCCCTGATCCACGCCGCTGTAGCACCGCATTCGATCTACACCTGCTCGCAGAAGACATTGCAGGATGCCGCTGCCCTGGCGCGCAAATACCATGCGCCCATCCTGATTCATACCGCGGAAATGAAAAAAGAGTGGGAAGACAGTATGAAGAACAACGGCATGTCGCCGGTGCAGTATCTGGGCAAGATCGGGCTGCTCGGGCCGGACGTGGTATCCGCCCACTGCATTTTCGTGGACGCGGCCGATGAGAAGACTCTGGCGCAAAAGCAGGTGGGCTGCGTGCACAACCCTTCCAGCAACATGATGATTGCCAGCGGGGTTTCGCCCGTCGCCGACTTGCGCGCCGCGGGCGTGGCCGTGGGACTGGGCACCGACGGCCCGGCCGGAAGCAACAACGATCTCGATCTCATGGAAGAAATGGATTTGGCGGCCAAGCTGGCCAAGATCACAAAGATGGATCCCCTGGCGATGCACGCGAAGTCCGTGGTCGAGATGGCCACCATCGACGGCGCCCGGGCGCTGCACATGGAAAAAGAAATCGGCTCACTGGAGGCGGGAAAGAAGGCCGACCTTATTCTCATCAGCCTCGACGAACCCCACGCCGTGCCCATGTATGACATCTACGCGCAGCTGGCTTACGCGCTCAAAGGCAGCGACGTTGAAACAGTAGTCATCGGCGGGCGCATCGTGATGCGGGACCGCAAGCTGCTCACGGTGAATGAAGAGGAGGCCATCGCAAAGGCGCGCCAGTACAAGAAGAGCATCGCAGCTTCGTTAGGGTCGTTGTAGCGCCAGCCTCCAGCCGGCCCGATGGGCAGGCGAGACGCCCGCCAGACAGCCGGCGGGACGCCGGCGCTACTTGGTCAATCCGGTGACTTGTCAACCAGATCATGAGCACTGCGGCCGCTAGCCACGGTGACCAGGTCCCGTCCTGCCGACTTCGACTGATACAGACATTGGTCCGCGGCTTTCAGCAACTCCTCTGAACTGTCTCCGTGTTCAGGAAAAGTAGCCACGCCGACGGAAAGGGTGATGGCGCCCAGAGCGTGGTTCTTGTACTGAATGTGAAGTTTCTTTACCGCCTCGCGAAGTGCGTTGGCCCGAATGACAGCATTCTGCGCTGAAGACTCGGGCAGGATAATGCCGAACTCCTCCCCACCGTAGCGGCAAATCAAGTCGTCCACGCGGAAAAGCTTGCGGAACAGATCTGCGATGGACCGCAGCACCAGATCTCCCGCGTCGTGACCGAAGGTGTCGTTGAATCGTTTGAAATGGTCGAGGTCGATAAAAAGAACTGATACCGGATGGTTCTTGCGGACGCCGCGCTGCATTTCGCGCTCCAGCGATTCTTCCATGAAACGACGATTGAAAAGCCCGGTCAGCGGATCGCGAATGGATTGATCGCGCAGGGTTTCGCGCAGCCGCAGGCTGGCCAGTGAAAGCGCGATCTGTCCCGCGACCGTGGTGGCGACCCGCTGTTGAGAATCCTGCAAACTCTCGGCGGCGGAAACGCTTCGCATCCCGTCCTCCGCGGCAAACTCCAGATACAGGACGCCCAGCGTGTCTCCCTGTCCAACCATGGGCACACACAGGCATTTATGCATTGCCCCTGGGGTCAGGTGCGAACAGTTGATCCCTCCTCCGCCGTTGTTCCAGTGCGGCTGTCCCCGGCGCAGACTCCAGCACGCGTCGGGTAAAAAGAGGGCCTCGGAGACACTGGCGCTGCCCCACCGCACCGCCGTCTCCACCTGGTTCCGCGATGACTTGAACAGATATAGGGCGCCGGAGAGCGCCTCGGGCAAAAGCCTCTGCACGGACTGAGCCACGACCGAGCAGGCTTCCTGCGTCGTCCCGCAACACTCCAGCAAATCTCCCATCTCGCTCAACAGCGTCATCTGCTTGGTGCGAAGTTGCAGCTCGGTTACTAGCTGGCTCAGTATTTCGGCGTGCTTGCGCTCTGCCTGGGATGCCCTGATTTGTTCCGAGATGTCTTTATAGATCGTGTAGGAGCCTCGCACTCTGCCTTCGACAGCCAGGGGAACGGCATGCACTTCGAGGTCGAGGACGTGTCCATCTTTGCGCCGCCGCCGCGCCGTGGTATGCAGGGTTTCTCCGGCCAGGACCTTGTCAATCGAAGGTGTGGACTCGGTAGCAGAGTCGGGCACATAAATGCGGCTCAGATCACTGCCGATGAGTTCGCGCTGATTAAACCCGAACAGCCTGTCGAACGCGGCATTGGTCAATTCGACGTGTCCCTGCTGATCCAGCACGACAATGCCAAACGGACTGTTCTCGATCAACGAATTGAGATGGGCCGTCTGTTCCTGAAGGTCAAGCGCAATGCGGTGGCGCTCGCTGACGGCAGAACCGACGATCAGTCCCACTCCGGAGAGAACCAGCATCAAGAGACCCAGCTTCGAGGGAACGCCGGCCACGGGAGGGAAAATGTGCATGGCCACAACTATGCCGAAATTGAGCGCCAGTAAACCCACAACCACACGGCGAATCCCCTGCCGCATGGCAATCCAGATGATGGGAACAAAGCTTAAATAGAATAGCTGTCGGGAACCCAGGCGTGAGCCAAACATGACCCAGAGGACCGCCAGGATTGACGCCGCCTGGCCGAGGGCCTCTCCTACGGCAGCAATGTCGAGACTGACCGTCTTATTCCCCGGACCCTCGTTTTCCTGGCTGACTCTCTCTGCTCTCGGCGAGACCTGCCTTCTGACCCACGGGAAGACATGAATCAGCAAAAATGGGGCGATGCCCAACAACCCAATCCCATCGCCGGAGAACCATCCCCAGGCAGAGATCCAAAATTCGCTCCAGGCAATCGATTCGTCAGCAGCAAGGCAGCCAACCCCGATCAGGGTAGCGGCCACCGCGGTAGCCATGGTCACGAAAACGTAGCGCACCACATCCTGACGGCCTCGCAATCCCAAATCAATTCGCAGCGGGCCGCGCAGAACATATGCCGCTGTGCCGTAACAGGCCGCGACCCCGGCCGATCCCAGCGTTTCACCGAAAGATGCGAGGGGCTGGTGGTAGATCATGGCGCCGGCCATGGTATCGGCCAGACAGACCAGCAGCGCATACCAGGGGCTTATCCCCACTAGCAGAGCCAGCACCAGGCCGGTGGCTGGATACCAGGCCACCGACCCGAGGTGCGAAATAAGAATAACGGAGGGCTGATTCAGCGCGAGGTACAGCAGCAGAAACAGGATGGAAAGAATCGCGTGGCGAATGATGAGGCGGCCGGTATCCATGAGTCACATCTCAGACCAAATACTCCGAAGCCCCGATGGCGCGGCGGAGTTCGTCCGATGTCCGCACAGCTTACTCGCCCGGTAATTGTCCTGAAGTTAAGGGTATTAGATATCGGCACCTTAAAGGTCTCTCATGGTCACCTGGCGGTCACCAAAGTAACGGGCCAATCAGGACGGCATCAGGACGGCACAATCTCGGGCGCCGACGTTGCCGGCGGAGTGTTGCGGCTGCGTTGCGTGCTGATGACCCCGTCCACGATCATCATGGCTATGCCCGGCAGGTCTCCGCGCTGAATGCTCTCGAGCACGGTCCTTCCCGCCGAATGTTGGGCTCTGTCGATCATCGCGAAGGTGGCGGGCCGGCCTGCGGCAATCATTCCGCAGTCAAGCTTTCGGATTTTCGCCGTGTTGCCGGTGGCAAAACAGATTGCGATCTCGGCCGGTATCTCTCCCAGGGACGCCAGCATGGAAATCATGCGCAGGATACCGAGTGGCTGCACTCCCGAACCCGCCGGCGAGTCCGTGCCAAGAATTACCCGGTCAAGCTGCTTCAGCTCTTTGGCTGTGCGCAAGGTAAGCAGCGCGGCGCGCTCGTTACCGTTATGAACAACTTCCAACGCCCTCGCGGATTTTTCGCAGAGAGTCACAATCTGATCATCGGGCAATGCGGTGTGCCCGCCGTTGATGTGCCCGATGACATCCGCGTCGGCCGCGAGCACAATGTCTTTGTCAATCAGGCTGGAGCCGGGAATCGACGGCCCGCCAGTGTGGATGGTGCTCTGGATCCCGAACTTGCGCGCCCAGCTCACCATCTGCCGGGCCGTGGCTCCGTCTTTCACGCTTCCCAGGCCTACCTCTCCCAGCATCGTAACGCCGGCCGCGGCCAGGTCTTTGAAGTCTTCTTCCACCATGCCGTGCTCGATCACCGGCGCGCCAGCGTAAATCCTCACGCCACCGGGTCGAAAGGCGGCGAAGGCCCGCTGAGCAAAGATGGCCATGGCCTTCAGCCCGATCACATCTTTCGGGCGGCCGGGAGTGTGCACTTCGCCGGCGGAAATCATGCTCGTGACTCCGCCATGCAGGTAGCTGTCAATCCAACCGATCTGGTTCTGGCGCGGCGTCCAGTCACCGGCTACCGGATGCACGTGGCTGTCGATCAGCCCCGGAGCCAGCGTTGTGCCTTTGGCATCGATCACCAGGGTCGCGCCGTCGCCGTCAATATCCTTCTGCTTGCCGACGGCGGTGATCTTGCCATCGACTGCCAGCACGGTATCGGCGTCGAGGATCGGCCTCTCCAGGTCGCCGGTCAGCAGCAGGCCGATGTTCCGGATCAAAAGGCGGGTCTGGACTTTACTCTTGCCGGGCTCATCCTGGGTCATGGGAGCGCACCTCTTGGTCGAAGATTTCAACCGTGCTGGTTTGCTTTGCGAACTTTGCGGCTTTTCTTTGCGTTCTTAGCGGTAAAGCCTTTGACTTCACCCAAATTGTTAAAAATCTTAAACCGCAAAGGTCGCAAAGAAAGCCCGCAAAGGTCGCAAGGAATCACCGGGATTCCGCCGTTCTCAAACAATGTTATAAGCTTCTTTGGCCGTCCAGCCGACGACTGACGACTGAGACCGACGACTGCTCTTAAGGAACGCGTATGTTATCTCGCAAGGTGGTTTTCTGGGAAGTCGATGCCCAGGCCGATTTCATGATGCCGGGCGGCAAGCTCTACGTGCCCGGCGCCGAAAAATTGCTGCCCAACATTCGCCGGCTCACCGATGCCGCCCGCGAGGGCCGCGTCTTTCTCGTCTCGCACGGCTGCTATCACACCAAAGATGACCCGGAGTTCACGATATTTCCTCCGCATTGCGTCAAAGGCACGCCCGGCGCAAACCTGGTTCCTGAAGCCCTGACTGCGAAAGTCGTGACTGTGCCCAACCAGGCAGGGGCTTCACTGCCCTCCGATCTTTCGCGCTACCAGCAAATCCTGCTGGAGAAGCAGACACTCAACATCTTCGAGAGCCGTCATGCCGATGAACTGGTGAATCGCCTGGGCCCCGACGTTGAATTCGTCGTGTTCGGCGTGGTCACGGAGTTCTGCGTACGCTTCGCGGCCAAGGGTCTGCTCGAGCGCGGACGACGCGTCTCGGTAGTCCGGGATGCGATCGAAACCCTGAATTCCGAAGATGGGAAACGGACCGTTGCAGAACTGCAGGCTCTCGGAGCCAAGTTCATCTCCACCGAGCAGGCGCTCACACTGCTGGACGCAGCAAAGTGACGGCCTTCCGCTTTAGTCAACCCCAGCCATCACCGCAGTTGCGGTTGACACTTGATGGCGACTGGCAGTATTGTTCTGCGCACCAGATTTTAGGATGAAATCGGAAATCCAGCTGATCCGTTGTCCGCGACGACAACACGAGCCAATCAACCTCGAAGTTTTGTGAACCCGGGCACGAAAAGTCTTGAATGTGGACTTCGTGTGCGGGTATCGTCGCGTAGTAATTAGGGGTTTTGGAGTTCGTGGGGAAAGCCGCGTCCCGATCGCCGCTTGATCCGGGACCGCATGGGGGATTTTGATGCTGACTAAGAAGGTGCTGCTGGTAGTTTTCTGTTCGCTTGTGCTTCCCATCTGCCCGCTTCTGTACGGCCAGGCCACCGCGAGTTTTTCCGGCACCGTCACCGACAAGACCGGCTCAGTAGTCAGCGGGGCAACGGTCAAGGCAACCGCACAGGCGACGGGGCTGATTCGCGAGTCTAAGACCGACGACACTGGACATTTCCTCATGCCCTTGCTGCCGATCGGCGACTACACGGTTCGAGTTGACTCGGCGGGCTTTGGCCCAGTCGAACAGAGGGACCTGCGCCTGCAAGTGGATGAGCACCGCGAGCTGATTTTTACCCTGACGCCCGCCTCGGTCACGTCGACGGTTGAAGTTAGTGCAAGCGAAGTGGCGGTGCAGACCAACAACCCGAGTCTGGGTCAGGTCATTACCTCGGAGCAGGTCGCCCAACTGCCGCTCAACGGCCGTAACTTTGTCCAGTTGGCCAGTCTGACGCCGGGCACTACTCAGGAAACCAACCCCAACAGCTTTTTCAATGGTGGCGGCAGCAGCGAAGTCTCCGTCCGCGGGGGCTATACGCTTTCGGTCGGCGGGTCGAGAGCCAACAGCACCGACTGGCTGCTCGATGGGAATGACAACAATGAACTCACCGGCGGCAGCATTGCGATTCTGCCCTCAATCGACGCCATTCAGGAATTTAAGGTCCTGACCTACAACTACTCCGCGCAATATGGAACTCGCGCCGGCCCGACCGTGCTGCTGACCACGAAGTCGGGGTCCAACCAACTTCACGGGTCGCTATTTGAGTTCTTTCGCAACACCTCGCTGGATGCTCGCAGCTATTTTGCGACGACAGATGAAAAATTTAACCTGAACCAATTCGGCGGCTCAATAGGCGGCCCGATCAGGAAGGACAAGACCTTCTTTTTCTTCGATTATCAGGGCAAGAGATCAAGGATCGGGAGGACCTTCTTCGGCGGCTTCGTGCCCACAGCCGCGGAGCGCACCGGTGATTTCACGGATTTTGCGGGGCAGCTTTACAACCCTTACAGCACAACCGCCTCCTCACGAGATCCCTTCCAGTGCGACGGCGCGGGCAATCCGACCACAGTGAATCCCGATGGTACCCAGGTGTCCGGAGTTCCGTGCAACATCATTCCGCAGGCTCTGATCGACCCTGTAGCGGCAAGCATGGTTCAGTTTTATCCACAGCCGAACATATTCGGCAACGATGGTGGCAACTTCGGGTCCAGTCCGGTGAAGAAACTGGACGAAGGCGAGTTCGACATCCGTGTAGACCACTCCTTTTCCAGCACGGACTCCTTGTTTGCACGCTTCAGCTACGATCAGGCGACGGTCTTCCTCCCTGGAGGCTCTCCCAGCTTTGCCGAGCCGGACGTGTTCTCCAGCACTCAAGATATTGACAACCACGGACGCAATGCAGCGCTGTCTGAGACTCACATCTTTTCCAGCAACAGCATTAACCAGATCAGCTTCGGCTACAACCGGATTTTCAACCACATTCGCTCTTTCGGTAGCGGTAGCTGCATCTCGCAGGAAATTGGGATACCGGGCGCAAATTTGGGCTGCACTAGCTCAACTCCGCCTAAGTGCGATGGCATCAGTTGTGGGTTGCCTGCAACCCTCGTGTTAGGCGGCTTCTGGGGTCTGGGCGACCGCGGATTTGCCCCCTTTCAGGGCGGAACCAACGTTTTCCACATCGCCGACTCGTTCGATATGATCCGCGGAAAACACGACATCAAGGTCGGTGGTGAAGTTCGCGCCAACCAGATGAATGTGAAAACTAATGCCTTCCAGGATGGCTTCTGGGTCGTTCTTAATCTATGGAGCGCCAGTAAGTTTTTCGATGATGGCGGGAGTGCCATGGCGGATTTCCTTCTGGGTCTTCCCATCGTCTCCCAACATGATCAGACTTTCGGTGGCGTCACCTCCGGTCGGCGCTGGAAATTGTTCCGCCCGTACGTCCAAGACGACTGGCGGGTGACCAACAACCTCACCCTGAATCTCGGACTGGCTTGGGCGCTCGTGACCCCTGTTACCGAATCCCAGAATCGCCAGGCAAATTTCAACTTTGCGACTGGGAATTTTCTTATCCCAGGGCAGGGTTCTGATTCGCGGGTCGGGGTGAAATGGGACAAGACAGCACTCGAGCCGCGTATCGGACTGGCCTGGAAGCCGTTTGGATCGCAGAAGACAGCGGTTCGGGCGGGCTATGCGATATTCCACGATTCTTCCTGGAACCAGGGTGGACAAGGCCTCTGGGAGAATCCCCCCTTCTTCCAGTCGTCTAACGCTAACGGGTTTGCCTTCGGGGGTTGCCCGTCAGCGACGACCCCTTCCGGACAGCCGTCGTTCTGCAGTACTGCTGCCGGTGTGCCGTTGTCAACCGGCAGGACTTTGTCGGCCGGATTCCCTATCCTTACTCCGCTTACCGATCCCAGCACATTCGGGGGAAACATCTTCTCGCAGAACCTCGACTTCAAACAGGGAATGATCCAGCAATACAACCTCAACGTTGAACACCAGATCCCGGGAGATGTCGTGCTGACCGTGGGATATGCTGGATCTCGCAGCACCCACATCCTGGTTGACCAAATGAACCTGAACGTGACATCTCCCAGCGCGTGCGGCAGCACTCCCGGCTACACTGTGGGCTGTGGGTTCTCGACCACAACCGTGCCCTACCCCCAATTCGGAAACATACAGAATGTGAATGACATCGGTTCGGCTCGGTACGACTCTCTTCAGGTCAAAGCCGAAACCAAGAACATCCGGCACGGACTTTACGCGCTACTGGGCTACACCTACGCCCGGGCTTTTGACAGCGGATTCTCCGACGGGTTGGGGACGAGTTCCGGGGCCACGTACTACCCCTTGCCAGGAACGGCAAAGTTGGATTGGGCTCTGTCTCAAGTGCAACTCAATCACAATTTCACCGCCAGCGTTATTTACGACTTGCCCTTCGGAAGGCGCCGGACATTCGGCAGCAGCTGGAGCGGACCGGTCAACGCGATCCTGGGAGATTGGCAGGTAAATTTGATCGAGAAGATTACGTCGGGATTTCCGATTTTCATAGTCACAAGCAGTAACTCCTCCGGCGTGAACTTTACCAATAACACTACCAATTACAACCGCCCTAACCAGGTTTGTGATCCCCACTTGGGCAATTCGACGGTGAACAGATTTTTTGATACCAGTTGTTTTGTCGATCCACCCGCGGGAGAGCTTGGGACCGCCAACCGCGCCCCACTCTACGGTCCCGGCTTTGTGAATACTGATTTTTCGGTAAACAAGCATTTTAGGGTGACTGAAAGGGCCAACGTGGAATTCCGGGCCGAGTTTTTCAATTTGTTTAACCATCCACAGTTCTACTTGCCAGTCTCAGACCGAACGGCCTCCAACTTTGGGGCCATCACTCAGACTGTTAACAACCCACGTTTGGTTCAGTTCGCCCTTAAGCTTGTTTTCTAAGCCTTTTGGCCAAGGGGATTTGAAGGGCGCGGCTTCTGCCGCGCCCACAAGTTTTTCTGGCCGAGATTGCTCCCCGAGGAACAATGCGTCGGTACATTCAGAAATTCGCTCTCGTATTTCTGCTCTCTCTAGTCCTCTCAACTACCGCCTCAGCCCAGAAAATCAAAGTCATCGTCGATCAGGATGCCCGCGGCCCCGGCACCAGCGACCAGCAGGCCCTCCTGGTTTTCCTCCAGTCGGACAAGTTTGACGTCCTCGGTATCACCACCGTCAGCGGCGACCAATGGGTCAAAGAAGAGACCCAGCACGTCCTCCGCATGCTGGAAATCGCCCAGCGCACCGACGTCCCGGTGATTCAGGGAGCCGAATTCCCTCTGCTCAATTCAAAGGAAGAAACCGAGCGCTGGGAAGCCCTTTACGGCAAGCTGGAATACAAGGGGTGCTGGACTGACCGCTTCCAAGCCAACCGCTCTACCATCTACGACGAGCCCTACCACGCCCCGGAAGTCGTTCCCCCGATGAAAGAAGGCGTCCCGCACATTCAGGCCGCTCCCGGCACCGCGGCGGAGTTCATCGTGAGGATGGTGCACAAGTATCCCGGCGAGGTGGTCCTGTGGGCAGGCGGGCCGCTGACCAATTTTGCCCTGGCGCTGAAACTCGATCCCTCGGTAGCCACGCTGGCCAAAGAGTTCGTGATGATGGGCGGCGGATTGTACGCCGACAAGGGCGCCATCGATCCCGGCGCTATCGACGCTCGTCGCGAATTCAACTGGTGGTTTGATCCTGAAGCTACCCGCATCGTTCTGCGCGCGCCCTGGAAGAAGGTCACGATCACTCCGATCGATATCTCGGTCAAGACGCGCTTTACCACGGAGATGAAAGCGACCATCGCCAAGGCTGGCACTCCGGTGACGCAATATCTCGATAAGTATTCGCTGCCCGGCTACATGTGGGACGAGATTGCGGGAGCAGCCCTGATCGACCCGTCCATCATCACCGGGCAGAAGCAGCTCTATATGGACATCGACGTCGATCACGGGGCCAGCTACGGCAAGACCCTCTTCTGGGATTCCAAGACGCAGGTGCCGCCCTATTTGCGCCTGGCCAATGTGCAATTCGACATTGACGCAGAGAAGTTCTACAAGCTGTACATCGAACTGATGACCCGGCCTCCCCGACCATGATGAGACATGGCAGGTTCTTCCTCGCAATCGCCTGCGTTCTGCTGGCGAATTCCCTGGGCTGGTCCCAGCAGCGGCGCAAAGTGATCATCAACCAAGACGGGTCCGGACCCGGCGGCAGCAACATGCAGACCATCGCATTGCTGATTCAGTCGCCGCAAGTCGAGGTCCTGGGAATCACGGTGGTCAGCGGAAACCAGTGGCGCGACGAGGAAGTGGCGCACACCCTGCGCCTGCTCGAGATCATGGGCCGCACCGATATTCCGGTTGTGCCCGGGGCCGTTTTCCCGCTGGTGCGGCGGCATCAAGAAACTCAGATATGGCAGCAGCGATTCGGCAAGGTGGCTTTCGCGGGCGCGTGGGATGACCGCTGGTGGCATGAGCCCTTCGTTGTCCCGCCCCTGCCGGAAGGCAAGCCCACAACCGGGCCCGCCGGCGAGGATGCGGCTCATTTCCTGATCCGCAAGGTGCGCCAGTATCCCCGCGAGGTAACGATCTACGAGGGCGGCCCCATGACCAATCTGGCGCTCGCCATTTCAATCGATCCCGAGTTCCCGAAACTGGCGCAGCAACTGGTCTTCATGGGAGGAAGCCTGGGCCCGCAGACTGACGATCCCGAGTTCGTAAACAATCCCCGGCACGAATTCAATTTCTGGTTCGATCCCGAGGCGGCGCAGATCGTGCTGCGCGCTCCGTGGAAGAAGATTGTCTGCACCCCGGTGGACATTTCAATCAAAACGCGCCTCACGCCCGCCATGATCAAGCAGATCGACGCCAGCGGAACGCCCCTGGCCCACTACGTCTCCCGCTTCTACCAGACCGGGCAGGCTGGCGAGTACATGTGGGACGAGCTTGCAGCCGCGGCCTGGATCGACCCTTCTCTAATCACAAAGCGGGAAACGCGCTACCTGGGCGTGGATCTCGACCGTGGCGCGGGATATGGCAACACCATGACCTGGACGGAGAAAGACAAGCAGAAAGTTTCCGCACAGCCGGTCGAAGTCCAGATTGATCTGGACACCGACAAGTTTTACGGGATGTTTGTGGGGCTGATGAGCGCGCCTACGCCCACTCGCTGAAGATCTTTGACCGCAAAGGCCAAGAGAACCGCAAAGCGCGCAAAGGAATTCTTCGCATCCTTTGCGGTTTGAATGCGCTTATTCCGGCGCTGAGCCCGGTCCTCGCAAGGTGTACACAAACTGCCGGCTCTCTCGCCGCTCGCGCTCGACTTCCTCGTCTTTCTTCTTCGATATCTGGTTATAAACCTGGAGCTCTTGTTCAGCTCTAGCTTTGTCCCCCGTACGCTTGTAAGCCTGCGCCAGCCGGTAATGCGCTTCTTCGAGCTGTGGGCTGGCGGTGATCGCGTCCTGGTAAGTTGAAACTGCGCGCGCGAAATCTTTCCGCTCCGAATAAAGAACACCCAATTGCAGATAGCCGACCCCGAGCGTGGGATCGAGGGCAACGGCCTTCTTCAACAGAGACTCAACTTGCGCCGAGCTTTCGGCGTCATCCGGCCCCTTCCGCCGCTTCCAAAGATTGACCGCGTAGTAGTAGTTGGCCAGCGCATTCGCCGGCTGAAGCTTCACAAACCGCGCCAGCCGCTCGGTGGAACATTCTGATTGGGTGGTTTCGACGCCTTGTATCTTGCCCAGGAACAGGTAGGCCTTCGGATCGTCGGGATTCAGGTCCGAAGCCTCGCAGAGCCGCAGCGCGGCCTGGTCGTATGAGCCATTGCTGTACCACGCGACCCCCAGCCCAACCAGCATTCGGGCCGAGCGGGGAAACAGACGATTGCCTTTGCCGAACACTTCAATGGCCGGTTCAATGGCGCGATGCAGCAATAGCTCCGCTCCCCAATCGAAGAAATAGGGCTCGCGGGAATCCAGTTCGGCAGCCCGCTGGTATTCCCGCACGGCTTCGAGCGGATTGCCCGCTTTCTCTTCTACGTCCCCGAGCAGGTGATGCAGGTCGGCCTGGTCTTTCTGAGTGAGCCCCTGCCCAGTTTTCTCTCGGACCGTAAGCAAGGCGTGCACATTGGTGCGGGCGTGCTGGTATTGACCTGAGTCTGCATAGGCGAGCGCCAGCAGGTAGGCGTTTTCGTAATCCCCAGACTTGAGCTGCGAGGCCCGTTCCAGATAGACCAGCGCTTCGTCGGCCTTCCCCTGAGCAACCAGCAATTTTCCCAGGCGATGATTTGCGTCGAAGTCTCGCGGTTCACGCTCGGCTGCCGCACGCAGAGAGCTTTCAGCGATATCAGCCGATGAATCTGCCGGCCCGCGGGGTGACGATTTGCCCCCAGCGGCGCTCAGGGACGCGATGTCCTTGGCCAAGGACTCTTTCGTCCGTACAATCGTATTCGAACCATGCCCGCCCAGATTGGTGCCGTCGGTGACGCCGGCCACGGTGAATTGAGGCTCATCAAAGAACTCCGGCGCTCCCCCGCCCGGCTTGCCCGACGAAGACATCTGCGACGATGAACCCGTGGAAGACTCCAGCCTAAGGTCGAGTTCCTTCGCTTCTGTCGGTCCAAGCGCACAAGGACCAAAGGTAGCTTGGCGGTATCCCGCCGCCTCCACGCGCAACATGTAAATGCCTTCACGAAGCCCTGAAAAGCGGTAGCTCCCCGCCGCATCCGAGTGGGCGGACAGGGTCTCGCCGCCATCCTTTGCCTGCAAATACACGGTCGCACCGACTGGTCGGGCCTTCGAATCTCGCACCGATCCATGTAACGAAGCCCCCGGCACCGTAGCCGAATCAGCGGGATTCTGAGCCTGTGCATGGATCATCCCCAGTGCCAAGGCGATCACGGCAAGCAGGCAACTCGCCAGGGAATATCCTGATGGCTCTACGGTCACGCGGAGACGGCGCATAGTAGAAAGAGAAATCAGAAAGGTCACAACCAGATTCATTGCGCGCGCCAATGATTCTAGTCGCTGGAATCTTCATCCGCAATCGGCGAGGGCTCTGGATCGGCTGAAACACCGTTCGCCACGATGCAAGATTCAAGCGGCACAGGCCGCTGGCGTAGACTCCCCGGCGGGCGTTACAATGCAGGTTCTTCCGGGCTGGGTCGTTGGAACAATCGGTGCAGTCTTCCAGCAAATCCTGCTAAAGCAAGATCACACATTGTGAAGGGACTTCGCCATGAAGCCACGAAGCTTCGCTGTCCTGCTGACCGTGCTTGTTATTCTGACTGCCCCAAAGCTGCAAGCGCAAAAGATCAAAGTCATCGTTGATCAGGACGCGCGCGGACCCGCCACCACCGACATGCAGTCCATCCTCATTTTTCTGCAGTCGGACAAGTTCGACGTGCTGGGAATCACCACCGTCAGCGGCGACCAGTGGGTGAAAGAAGAGACCCAGCGCACCCTGCGCCTGCTCGAAATCGCCGGCCGCACCGACGTCCCCGTTGTTCAGGGCGCAGAATTCCCGCTGCTGAACTCCAAAGAGGAAACCGAACGCTGGGAAGCTCTCTACGGTAAGTTCCGTTACAAAGGGTGCTGGAGCGATTTCTCCAAACGGCCAGGAAATGTTCCGCCGGCCTTTCGCGCCGGTTATCACGACCCTGCTGTGGTCCCTCCGCTGGTCGAGGGCGAGCCCCACACCAAGCCGCTGGACGAAACCGCCGCCCACTTTATCGTTCGCATGGTGCACAAGTATCCCGGCGAAGTGGTGATCTGGGCCGGAGGCCCGCTGACCAATATCGCGCTGGCGTTGCGCCTGGACCCCGAAGTGGCAACCCTGGCAAAGGAGCTCGTCCTGATGGGCAGCGGCATGTATGCCACTACGGGCGGGATCAACAGCATTGACGGCCGCCGGGAATTCAACTGGTGGTTCGATCCCGAAGCGGTGCGTATTGCGATGCGCGCACCCTGGAAGAAAATCACCATCACGCCCATCGACATTTCAGTCAAAACCACGGTGAATCGGGCGGTCAAGGCCGCTATTGCTAAAGCGGACACGCCCGTGGCCCGCTATCTCACTTCATACTCCGTCGAAAGCTTCATGTGGGACGAGCTTTCCGCCGCCGCCATGATTGATGCTTCCATCGTCACCGGACAGAAAGAACTCTACGTGGACATCGACGTCGATCACGGGCCCAGTTACGGCGAAACTTTATTTTGGGAGCCGGGGACCGAACTCCCTCCTTATGAAAGAAAGGCGACCGTACAGTTCGATGTGGACACCACAAAACTGTACGATCTCTACATCAGGTTGATGACCCAGCCCCCACGGCAGGCGCGTTAGCACTTCCTCTACGGAGCAGACAAGATGGATTCGAAACCACTTTCGCGCGTGACCCGTCGCCAGTTTGTGACCACCTCAGCTGCTGCCATTGCCGCCGGCAGCCTGGCGGCCGGTTTCGTTCCCACGGCCCGCGCCTATGACCAGGTACAGCCCGGCCAGAAGAGGGACGGCGGCCCCTTCCGCGTGATTATTGACACCGACCCGGGCGTTGACGACGCTCTGGCTTTGCTGCTGGCCATGCGTTCGCCGGAGTTGAAGATTGAAGGCATTACTCCGGTCGCGGGCAACGTTCCGTTGGACCTGACGCTTCCTAATGCCTTGCGCATGGTTGAAATAGCCGGGCGCACCGACATCCCGGTGGCTGCCGGAGCCAAAGTACCTCTGGTGCGCCGCCTGGTGACGGCGGCGTACGCGCACGGCGAAAACGGACTCGGTGGCGCTGTTTTTCCCGAACCGAAAACCAAACCGGTCGCCGAGCCCGCCGCTGAATTTATTCGCGGCATCGTGCGTAAATATCCCGGGGAAGTGACCCTGATACCGATTGGGCCGCTGACCAACATCGCGAACGCGCTGAATCTCGACTCGGAGCTTGCCGCCATGGTGCGCGGCATCGTCCTGATGGGCGGGTCGCTGTCCGGCGGAAACATCACGCCGGCGGCCGAATTCAATATTTACGTTGACCCCGAGGCGGCCCGCATCGTCTTCCAATCTGGCATTCCCATCACCATGGTCGGCCTCGACGCCACCCGCAAGACCTCGCTCACCGAAGATCATGTGCGCACGCTCGAAGTGGCGCAGAATCCGGTCAGCCAGGCGGCCGCAAAAATTGGCCGCAATGCCATCAACCACAACCGGGAGCAAGGGTTCCTCGTGGGACCAAATATGCACGACTCGCTCGCCGTCGCGGCGTTTCTCGACCCTTCCATCCTGAAGTTCAAGGATTATTACGTCGATGTGGAAACTACCGGCGAGCTCACAGCGGGCGAGACTCTGGGTTATAGTCCAAGCGCCGGCGACCTGCGCCGCAAGCCGGAAATGGAAAGGCAGGCAGCAGCCATGAACATGTCGATTCGCGGCTCGGCGCCGACACTTGCGACCACCCGAACATCCCCGGTGTTGCGCGACAAGTTCGCGCCCAATGCCAGGGTCGCGTTAGATGTGGACTCCGCAAAGTTTTTCGACTTGCTGATCGGCCGCCTGTCCTCAGCGGCGCCCGCGTAGCGGCGGGCACCCCGCTCGGCCGGCGATTTTATGTACTGTGAAAATTGCATTTGGACTTTCCGAGGTGAAGAATGAAATTCGGCCGAATCTGGGTTGTAACCGCGCTCCTGATGACATGCCTGACCGCGTGGGGCCAGGAAAAACGCAAAATCATCATCGACCAGGACGCCGCCGGACCCGGCGGGACCGACCAGCAGTCCATCCTCCTGCTGATCCAGTCTCCGCAAACCGATGTCCTCGGCGTCACCGTCGTCACCGGCGACGCCTGGCTCAAGTCGGAGGTGGCGCACACTCTGCGCATGCTCGAACTCATCGGTCGGACTGATATTCCAGTCGTGGCCGGGGCTGAATATCCGCTGGTCCGCCGAAAAGACGAAACCGAGCTCTGGCAGCAGCGCTACGGCTCCTTTACCTGGCTGGGCGCCTGGACTCCGCGGTTTTATCACCCGCCTGACCAACTGGGAGACATGCCCGAAGGCAGGCCCACCACCAAAGCGATCGACGAAGACGCGGCGCATTTTCTGCTGCGCATGGTCCACAAGTTTCCGCACCAGGTAACGATCTACGCCGGCGGCCCCATGACGAACCTCGCGCTGGCCATCTCCATCGATCCCGAATTTCCTCAGCTCGCCAAGGAACTGGTCTTCATGGGCGCCAGTTTGAATCCGCAAACTACCGACCCTGAGTTCATCAACACCCCGCGGCACGAATTCAACATCTGGTTCGACCCGGAAGCGGCCCACATTGTGCTGCGCGCGAACTGGAAAAAGATTATTTGCACCCCAGTGGATATTTCCGTGAAAACGAGAATGACCCTCGATCTCATCAATCGGATCAAGGCCGGCCACACGCCGTCGGCGCAATACATCGGCAAATATGCCCGCCTGTTCGGCGAATACAACTATCTGTGGGATGAACTGGCGGCGGCAGCGTGGCTCGATCCCAGCCTGATCACAAAAAAAGAAACCCGCTACCTGGATGTGGACCTGGGACGCGGCGCCGGTTACGGCAACATGCTCACCTGGACCGATCACGACAAGCCGAAAATCGATGTCCAACCGGTCGAAGTGCAGGTCGATCTCGACACTGAGCGGTTCTACAAGATGTTTGTGGACCTGCTGACCGCACCGACGCCAAAGCCCTAACCGGTAGAAATGGAGGCCGAGCGTCCCCGCCCGCTGGACGGGCGGGACGCCCGTCTCCACACTCCTACTGCAATTGCTCCAGCGCCTTTTGCGCCTGCGCATGTCCCGGATGCTGCTTGAGCAAGTCGCGCAACACGCCCCGCGCCTTCTCCGGTGTGCCCTCGAGCGCGTAAACCCGGGCCAGATTCATGTACGACTGATCGAAGTCGGGCGCCACCCGGATGCACTCCTCGAAACTTGCCACCGCTTCATTCCGCCGCCCGGTGCGCAGGTAAAGCACGCCGAGGTTATTCAGGGCTTCGGGATAACCGGGGCGGGACTTCAACGCCCGCTGCAGATATTCGTACGCCCGGTCAGTGTCGTTGAGCTGCGCGAAGACCATACCCAGGCTGTAGTTCGCCTCCGCATCCTCCGGACCGACTGCCACCGCGCGCTCCAATGCCTTACGGGCTTCGTCCCAATTTTTCTGTTGCCGGTAAGCGTTCCCCAGGTTCTCGAGCGCGATCAGGTGATCGGGATTGAGCTTGAGCGCCTCCTGGAAGTACGGAATCGCTTCGGCGGTGCGTCCTTCGCGCGTTGCCAGAAGGCCGAGATTGTTCCAGGCATTGGCCAGAGTGTCGGGATAGCTGGCTTGTAGTTTGGTCGCGCGCTCGAAGCTTTCCCGCGCCTCGCCGGCTTTCTCCTGCTTCAGATAAACGCTTCCCAACCCGTAGAGTGCCTCGGCGCTCTCCGGATCGGCGCGCAGGGCCAGCCGAAAAGAGGCTTCAGCCTGATCGAGATATCCCCGCTGAAAATAAATCGAGCCGTAGTTGAGATAGTTGCGATGAAATTCCAAAGTACCGCTGACGCCAGGAAACGGCAGGGCTTTCGCCATCTTTTCCGCGGCGGTTTCGGGGATGTGCCGGAAATCCTGCTCGACCTGCGCTGGATTCACCGGCCCCTGATAAAGCTTGACGATCTCTCCGCCACCGTTAATCAGAAATGAAGTGGGAAGACTCAGGTCGCGATGCCGGTCAAAAAGATAACGATAAAGAATGTTGTAGATGCCGGCGAGATCGTCCGATCCCTGCAGGATGGGGAACGAAAAATGGCCGTCCCGCGCGAGGCTTCGAAGTTTCTCGCTATCAGCAGGAAGATCGAGATTCACCGTAAGGAGGTGAAGACCCTGCGCTGCCCACCGTGTGTGAAGCCGGTTGAATACGTTCAAGTCCTGCAGGCAAGTCGCCGACCCTGCGACCCAGAAATTCAGCAGGATCGTCTTGCCGCGAAGAGCGGCCAGCGTGTGTACGCCACCATTCAAGTCGGGAAGAGAAAAATCCGGCGCAGCCACGGGCGCGAGCAACCAGGTCTCAACCACCGAGGGGAACTGTTCGGATTCTACCGACCCGGCCTTGTGGAAGGGCCCGGCTTCAGCCGTGCCACCCATAGCCGCCAAACTCGACGGCTTTAGCCCCTGAGGGTCTGCTTTGAAAGCCTCAAAGCGCGACGGCGCCGTACCCTCTTCCACCCACACCCTGTGATTGAGGGGAAGATCGCGGATCTCCTGCACCAAGCCGCTGGGCCAGCGAATCGACGCCCGCGCCGGGCCTTTGGCTTCTCCCAACCCGAAGAACACTTCCTTGCTGTGTTGGGAAAGAAATCCCGAGCCGGCCTGCAGCATGCGGGTCTGCTTCCCCGATTCGCTTTCCACTGTGATTGCCGCGCCGATCGCATCACGATTGCTCTTGCCGCCGCGCAGGCGGAACGCGATGGAGGGACCAATATCTTTCATCACGTTCTGCAAAAGCCTTAACTGCGGGCCATTGCGGTTCTTCAGGAAAACTTCCAACCGGCCATCATGGTTGAAATCGGCGAGCGCGAACGCCCGGCCATCCTCGACAAAATCGAGGCCTACCGTGCCGGAGACGTCGGAAAACGTTCCGTCCCGGTTGTTCGCATAGAAAACGTTACGCTCATACCCGCTCCACGTGCCATCCGAGCGGATGAGTTCGTTGAGCGCGTTCCAACCTTGTTCATAGTCGTGCGCCGGCCTGGCTTCGACCGGAGAATTCGCCACCACCTGCCGCCAGAAAAAACTGTTCAGGTCATCCCGCAAAGGGCCGGAAACCATTCCATCGGCGATGTAAAGATCGGGAAAACCGTCGTGGTCAAAATCCCAGGCATCGCATGACCACGCCCAGCGTCCCATTTCGACTCCTGCAGACGCGCTGGTATCTTCAAAGCCATCGCCACTCGAACGAAACAGGGAATTTCCCCGGGCGTGCTTGCGGTAGAGAGCGCGCACCTGTTCGGGCGCGTCTTTCTGAAAGACTTCCTGGGTCGAAATACGGCTTCCGGCCGCGGACCACATGTCAGCGACGTAGAGGTCCTCAGCGCCGTTATTGTCGTAGTCGAACCAGCACACGCCCATTCCGGCGCCGACGTCTTCCACGCCGGCTTGGGCGGCAACGTCGGTAAAAGTCCCATCGCCATTGTTGCGATAGAGGTTCTTCCGCCCGAAATCGTTGACTACATAGAGATCGGGCCAGCCGTCGCGATTGTAGTCACTCCACCCGCAGCAAAAACTGTAGCGCGTATTGTTCTGGTTGAGGCCAGTCTGGGCGGTAACATCGCGAAACGTCCCGTCTCTCTGGTTCCGCATCATGAAATTGGGCGGGCCGTTCTCCGCGTCGTAATAAGGAGAGGGATACTTGTACTGGTCGGTGCCCTGATAATAGAGATAAAGACAAAAATAAATATCCAGCCAGCCGTCGCGGTCATAGTCGGCGGCCGCCGCGCCGGTGAAGGTCCCCTGCGGAGGCTGGGCGAAGTGGAACGCGTCAGGCCTCTGGCGGAACTTGCCACCACCCTGATTCACAAATAACAACGGCCCATTGGTACGCACCACGATCAGGTCCTGGCGGCCGTCATTGTCGAAGTCGGCAAAAAGCGCACACGCAGTATTTTCGAGGATTCCCACACCGGAGGATTCCGTAATGTCTTCAAACGTTCCGTCGCCCCGGTTGCGATAGAGCCGGTTAGGAAGCCCGGCGGGCTGGCAGACGTAGAGATCGTCGAAACCATCGCCGTTAATGTCGCCGACTGAGACTCCGTTATGCCCGTAAATATCGATGCCGCACGCAGCATCGAGAACCGTTCGCCAGTAGTCGGCCCCCCGGAGCAACTGGGAGGCGTACGACGAATTGCCGGCGAAAGCCTGCGCCGTGATATCGGCGAAGATCGGAGCGGCAGCGCGGCTCTGGGTCTCGCCCAGCAACCGCCAACTGCGCAAGCGAAAATCTCCCGTCGCCGACGATTCCCATTCTAGTTCCCACTCTCCCACGCGCTGCTCTCGATGGAAATCCCTGACCGCGCCCACCAGTTCGTATCGCACTCTAGTCCGGAGGCGGGAGGGAGACGGCGTTAGAGGAGAATCGGGGCCAGCGTTGATGCTTGTGATCTGAAAATCTGCGGTGATGAGCTTCGAAAACGGCCGCAGGGCGCCGCGCAAATCGCGCAGAAATGTATCCCGCCCCAGAACAGGGTCGGGCGCAAATTTGTTCTGACGGATTTCAACTGCCGGCCCGGAGCGTATCAGCCGAGATTCCACCGGCTGGAACGAAGCACCGGAAAAATCGGGAGCCAGAATCCGGTCCACCGCCCGGATGTCCTGCGCATCTCCCAACAGTGCCTTGCTCCAATCCGCGAGCATGGCCGCAATCCGGTCCTGATACTTTTCCGTCACAAACTGGTCGAAACCCGCCCGCGTCTTGAGCAGCGTGGCCTCGATGGGTAACTGGCCGCGATAGTGAGGATGGAGATGGAAACCGCCGGGCAGGCACAGCTGCTGCGAATCTGCGGCGTGGGCGAAGGGGAAAGCGAAGCCACTTAATGCCGCCGGAAGCAGCGCCGCCGAAGCTCCCTGGCAGCACCGGAGCAGAAAATCGCGGCGGCCCGGGTCAACCAGATCACGGTCCCAGGAATCGCGACCGGCCGGGAGAAGATCGAACGGATACCGCTTCCCTGTGCGACTCAGACTGATGCCCCTTGGACATTCACGTGTGAAACCGAAGCTAACATCCTCGTTGGGGCGGGTCAAGATTGGCGCGTCAAACAGCGAAACAGGTTTCGCCCTGTGGTAGGCTTACGAGTTTCAAGTTGCGCCAACTCCTGTGCCGGGGGATTTTTCTTGGGCTTTCCTCGCATCACCGTCGTGGGCAGCTACGCCACCGGTCTCACCATGAAAGTCGAGCGTATGCCGGGAACCGGCGAAACGCTTTTGGGAAAGGGATACCGCGTGGACTATGGAGGAAAAGGATCCAACCAGGCCGTGGCATGCGCCCGACTGGGAGCCACAGTCAGTTTCGTGGCCAGCATTGGAACTGATCCCTTCAGCGAAATGGCCATGGGACTCTATCGCGATGAAGGCATCGATATCACCCACGTAAAGCGAACCGCCGGCGCCCCAACGGGCGTGGGTTTCATTATTGTCGAGGCGGCGACTGGAAATAACTGCATCACCATCGATCCCGGAGCCAATGAATTATTGACCGCAAACGATGTTTCTCAATGCGAGGCGGCATTTCATTCTCCGGCGGTGGTGCTCACCCAGCTTGAGATTCCGGTTGCCGCCGCCCATGCCGCCCTGCGATGCGGACGCGAGCGCGGCGCCATCACCATTCTGAATCCCGCCCCAGTGCGACCGTTGCCTCCGTCCATTTTGCAGCTGGTCGATGTTCTTACTCCCAACCAGAGTGAAGCCAGGGTGCTTGCGGGGCTCGGCCCGGATGCTGACGTCGAAGCGGAGCAGGTGGCGCGCGATTTGATTCGCAAGGGTGTGAAGCAGGTGGTGATGACCCTGGGGGAAAGTGGCGCCCTGATCGTGAACGCAAATTCGTCCATCCGTGTTCCCGCGCTGCGCATGGTTGCCGTGGACACGACCGGCGCCGGGGACGCCTTCAACGCCGGACTGGCGATGGCTCTGGCCGGCGGCACCGGCCTTGAGGCGGCGGTGCAGTTTGCCGTGGTCACCGGCGGTCTGGCCGTCACCCGAGAAGGCGTCATCCCTTCCCTGCCCAATCGCGACGAAGTCTTGCAGGCTTATCGGCAGCAAAACCTGACACCTCCGAACTGGTTTTTGGCCAATCCCGGCAGAGTTTGAGCTCTCAATCGAAGACAAACCCTGGCGGTGGCAAGTTGGCTCCTCCCCGCAGGAAAAGATCAGGCCTTGCCATATACTGCAAAGCCAGATACCGCCACAAAAGGAGTCCGACCCCATGAGACTGGCCGCTTGCTTCATGATCGTTGTCTGCACCACAGCCGTGGCCGTGCAAGCGCAAGACGACTCCGAGTCCGCAGTGCGAACCAGGATCATCGCGCTGGAGAAGGCGTGGAACCAGGCATACAAGGCGGGAGACACCCGTGCCCTCGACTCCATCCTCGACAACGAAATCGTGCTGATCAACGACGACGGTTCCATCCAGAGCAAGGCCGAGTTTCTGGGGAGCGTGAAGGCCACCGGCAATAACTCTCAGGAGCAGCAGGTCTCGCCGGAATCGATGACGGTGCATGTATTTGGGAATACCGCGATCTCGACCGGGGTGTTCCGCGCCAAGGGCGTGGAGAAGGGAAAGAGCTACGTGCGGCGGGAGCGCTTCGTCGATACCTGGATTTTCAAGAACGGCAAATGGGTCTGCGTAGCCACCAATGCGACGCCTGTGCTGCATTGAAAAGTATCGAAGCGGGCGATCCTGCCGCTCGGGCGGTCGAGAGTTGTAAGTCCGCGAGATCCTCCTATGCCTCTGCTGATCGGTTTCCTTCTCGTGTTGCTGGCGGCCCTGCTGCAAGGGACCTTCGTTCTTCCCATGACCCTCGTCAGGCAATGGGGGTGGGAGCATACCTGGGCCACGTTCTCGCTGCTGGGCATGTTCGTCTTTAACTGGCTCATCACTCTTCTGCTGGTTCCCAACATTTTCGTAGTGTATGCCGCATCGCCTGCGAAAGACCTCGCAGTGCTAGCGCTTTTCGGGCTGGGCTGGGGTGTCGGCGCCGTCCTGTTTGGCTTGGGGATGGAACGCCTCGGCATGGCGCTGGGCTATCCCATCATCATGGGACTCATCGCCAGCCTGGGCGCGCTGATTCCGCTGCTTGTGTTCTTCCCGAAAGCGCTTCTGACTACCAAAGGTTTGGTCTTGCTCGCGGGGACCGCGCTGGTGATCTTGGGTATCGTGTTGTGCTCGATTGCCGGTTCGCGCCGAAAGCCTTCCGGGAGCCAGTCGTCCACCGGGACGCCTTCGAACGCATTCAAAATCGGCCTGACCATCGCGGTTTTGGCCGGCATACTCTCCTGCTTGCCTAATGTGGGGATGGCGTTCGGCGGAAACGTTATCGCCGCTGCCGGCTCCCTGGGCGTTTCCTCGTCTTCTTCAGGCAATACTGTGTGGGCGCTCCTCTTCACTTTGGGATGTGTGGCCAACCTCGCATACTGCCTGTACCTGATGATCAGCAAGCACACTCTGGGCCAGTACTGGAATCGGGAGACGCCACGCAACCTGGGATTGAGCGCTGGGATGGCGCTCATGTGGATTGGAAGCTTCTATCTTTATGGCGCCGGCGCCGCAAGACTGGGACGCTGGGGCGCGGTAGCCGGCTGGCCCCTGTTCATCTCTCTTTCCATCGTCATGGGCAACCTCTGGGGCTTGTGGCGCGGCGAGTGGCAGGGCGCGCCGGCAATGGCCCGCCGTCTGCTGAATCAGGGACTGCTGGTCCTGATCGTGGCCGTGATCACGGTCGCGCTGAGTAACTCGTTCTAGCCTCGCGTTGACTGGAATCAAGCCTTAGAATAGGACAGCGGCCGGGAGCACTTAGAATGGATCAATCCGCTCCGCCGCCTCCGTGTCCTCTGTGTCCTCGGTGGTTGGTGCTGTTGGTGGCGAAATGACTGCCCCTGAGGGGCTAAAAGAAAGGGGCCATGTCCCAGACTTCCGAGTTCCTGTCGAGCCCGCAACCCAGGGCGCGCTGGATGCGCTTCGATACCGCCCAGCTCCTCAAGCGTTTTTTCTTTTGCGAACGCTCGCTTCTGGTGAGCCAATCGGCATGGATTCCCGCCATCGCTCCTCTTGACAACAAAACCGGCCTGGCTCGCTTCATCTGGCAAAGTGCGGAAACCGCGGACGCGCTGCGGAATCGCGTCTTCGAGCTGCGCTTCCCCAGCCGCCTGCTGGAAGAACAAGGGGCTGACCACGCCCTGATCGAGCTTTTCGGCGCGGTCAAGGACTCCCCTTCGGTTCCGGCGTTCCTGTTGAGTATTGGCAAAGTTCTCCTGCCCGCGCTGCGCGATTCCTTTCAAGCGTATCTGCAAGCTTCCGATGCCATTGCCGACGGGCCCACTCACCGCTTCCTGTCGCTCGCACTTTCTGAAAAGGCGGAGCAGATCAGGGCTTTCGAGCAGTGGGGAGATTCCGCGCTGGCCACCAGCCCTGAGTTGCGCGACGGTGCACTGGCGTGGGCGCAGGCGATCGCGAAACGGCTTTCTGATGTCGGGGGAGTAGGCGTCGGGCCGTCTTCATCCGCGGCAGTCTCAGGCCCCATGCCCGGCGCCAGGGCCTATGCCATCCCCGACCGGCCCGCGCGCGACTCGCGCTTTTGGCCCTGCCGCTTCTACTGGCCGGACGTGGTCGATCCCGCTTATCCCTACGGCGAAGGAATGCAACTTCAACTGCGCTCCGCCATCAGTCACCTCAATGAAGTATGGGCAATCGAAAACGGCGGCGTCATGCTGAGCGCTTTCGCCGACATCCTGCCCTGGGAGTGGATTCACAATTCCGCGCGCTGGACCTATGACGAATCGCGGCACTGCCGCATGGGCTACGAGCGCCTCATGGCGTGGGGGCTCAATCCCGCCGAAATCCCCCTGGGAACGTATATCTACGAGAGCGCTTCTGGCGAAGACCCGATCTACCGCCTGGGTATGCTCTATTTTTTCGAAACCAAAAATATCCGCCACAAACCGGCACGCGCCCAACTCTTCCATGCCTACGGCGACACCGTCAGCGAACACGACATGGACTTCGACTGGGCCGACGAAACCATGCACGCCGGCTACGGCAAACACTGGCTCAAGGAACTGCTGGCCGTCCGCGGCCAGGACCCGGCAGCCTACGATCAGGTACGAGAACGCTGCGAGAAGCTGGTCAGCAACTGCGTAAGCACCGCCACGCCGGATGAAGTAGCCGGGATCAAAAGAGGAGCAAGCTCCCTGCTGGCCAAAGCCCGCAAAATGTAGGCGCGAGCGTCCTCGCTCGTGCGGTCGAGCGCAGCTCGACAACGGTCTGAGGCGAACTCCCCCACCAGCCCTCCGTGAGACCGGCGTACGGGCGGGACGCCCGCGCCCACATCCATCGCCGCACATATAATGATCTGGTTGGCCATGAGTGCTCAAACCCTCCAGCGACGAACTCTGCCATGGCTGGCCTTGCTGGCCCTTTTCTCCCTGGGAATCATCAAAGCCTGGTCGCAGGAAAGCCTGCCGGACACCGCCGCATCCCACCTGGGCAAGGGTTACGACGCTCTGAAGCAGGACCGGTACGATGCCGCTGTCGCGGAATTCCGCGCCGCGCTGGCAGCCGACCCCACGGTAAGCGTTAGGGCACGATTTCCTCTGGCGGTCGCCCTTTTCGAATTGCACAAATCCGACGAAGCCCGCCACGAGCTCGAACTGGTGCGCCGCGAAGTCGGAGACCATCCCAATGTCTTCTACTACCTGGGAAGGCTCGACCTCGATGATCACCAGTACGCCAGCGCGATCCAAAATCTCACCAAAGCCGCAGCCAAACCGCCTTTTCCCGACACCGCCTACTATCTGGGCTATGCCTACTTCAAGCAGGGCAATCTGGCGGCCGCGGAAAAGTGGCTGAAGGAAGCGTCGCGGCTGACTCCGCGAGACGCCCGGGTTCCCTATCAACTTGGACTGGTGTATCGCAAACAGGGTCACGAGCAGGAAGCGGCGAAAACCCTGGCACTGTCGGAAGAGTTGCGCCAGCGCGATGCCAAGCAGAGCCGGCTGAGGATGGAATGCAGACAGAAGCTCGATCAGGGTCTGCGCGAGGAAGCCCGCACCATCTGCGAACAACTTTATGATCCCGATGATGCGGACAAACTCACTGAACTGGGCACCATCTACGGTCAATACGGAGACTTGCAGGCGGCGCTGAAGCCCTTGCGCCGGGCCGCTGAACTGGCGCCGCAATCGCCGCAGATGCAATTCAACCTGGCCCTCACCTACTACCGGCTGAATCAGTTCGAACAGGCCCGGCAGGCCCTGGCCAATTCCGTAAAGCGCTGGCCCGATTTATTTCAGCTGACCTCGCTCTATGGGGCCATTCTGGCGAAACTGGGCCAGGACCTTCCGGCTTATCAGGCCTTGCAACACGCGCATCAACTGAATCCGCAGGACACGGAAACAGCCAACCTGCTCTATGCCACAACCTTCGGGCTGGCGCAAAAAAGCCAGAGCGCGGGGCAGTATGCTGAGTCGCTGCGCTATCTGGAAGAGGCTTCGTCGCTGCGGCCTCAGGAGGCCGAGCCGCATCGCCGCATGGCTGAAATCTACAGCCTGACCAGCCGTCCCGCGCAAGCGGCGGAAGAAAAGCAGAAGGCCGACCGTCTTGCCAGCCCAGGCGGGCTCCCCTAGATCGCACCGCGCGCCCGTGACTACTCGGAATTGCGATTTGTAATCGACACCCGGAACGGCGGCTTGCTCTTCTCCGCCGGTTCCATTTCGTATGTCTGCTCCGTCCTGGCCGGGTCATAATCGCGCCAGAGCCAGATCATCTCTTCCGGAAACTCAGCGGCGCCCTGGCCGGAGTTGTGCGTACCCTTGCCGAAACTGAAGTGAAAGTCGTAGCCCTTCAACTTCAGCGCGTTGGCCAGGCGAATATTTGCCAGCGGCCAGCTTCCGTAGCGGTCATTCTCCTGGTCTTCTGATCCATCCTGCAGCCACACCCGAAGATTGCGCCGGGGCTCGCGCAAGACCTTCTCGGGATAGTCCTGGCCTCCTTCCGGGACGCCGGGATCTTCCTTCCACTGAATGCTGGTGAAGCTACCAATCCATGAAATCACGCGACTGAACTGATCAGGCATCTGCCACGCCGCGTTGAACGAGCAGATCCCGCCCGACGAAAGCCCCGTAATGGCGCGGCTATACGCGTCCTTGCGGATGTTGTACCGGGAGTGGACATCGGCCAGAACTTCATCCCGCAGAAAACGCGCATAGCGGTCACTCACCGTGTCGTAGAGCGTACTGCGCATCGAATCCTTGAGCGTGCGGTGCCACTTGTCCGAGTACGCTTTCACGAACTTGTAGGTCGGAGTTCCCGGAGAGTCAGTAATGTCTCCGGGATTGATGAACACGGCAATCATCACCGGAATCTTTTTTTGCGCGATCAGGTTATCCAGCACATTGAGCGTTGGATTGTTGCCGTCCCGATGGATGTATCCGCCGCCGTCCTGAAAGACCATCAGCGCGGCAGGCGTTTTCGGATCATATTGTGCCGGCACATAAATCCAATATTCACTCTTCATGCCGTCATATATCTTGCTGCGGTGTTCTATCTTTTCAGACAGCGTGCCGGATGGGACCCCGGGTTGCAGGTAGGAAAGCGGGCCGAACGCAGGCAGGTCCAGCTTACCGCCGAATGTCGCGCCATTGATCATGTAGTGGAACGAGTGCAGCCTGCCCACAGGCTCGATCCGAGCGGCGGCGTACCAGAGATCCGAGCCGGCAAGATGCTGCATTTGAGGCCCAGGCGCTTCGTCAATGAGCAGGGAGGGCTGTGACGACGCCTGTGTAGCGAAGAAGAAGTCCGGCCCAAGACCCGCCCACGCCGTCCCCTCCTTCAGGTCCTTGGTGTCGAAAGTGCTTGTAATCGCCTCTCGAAGGCTCGCGCTGTTGGCCTTCGCCAGATCGATCAGTTGAGGCGCGGACATCTTCTCCACCGCGATGGCTGGAATCATAAAGCAAAGCAAGAGCAGTGCACATTTCCACATGCTGCAAATACTATACCGGCCCGCCGCTGGTGTGGGTCGGACACTCTTGTCCGACGCCTTTGACTTTGCTTTTCGGTGTTGGAGCAAGGGAGCAAATCCAAATCAAGGGCGTCGGACAAAGCCTACCGTGAGCGAAGTCGAAGGGAGTGTCCGAACCACGCTGTGCGCTCGGAACAGCCCGGAGTATGAATCTGATTGTGCAATCGACAACCCGTAGTGCGCTCGCTACATTACAAAGATTGCATGGCTCAACCATGCCGCCAATTCCATGACCAACCTTAACGTAGTTGTTGCGCTCATCACGAGTGACAATGATTACCAGGCGGAGCAGGCGGCTGCAGCCACCGAGGTTGCTACCCGGCTAGGCGCGAAAATTCAGATCGTTTACGCCGACAACGATGCGGTCAACCAAACTCAGCTGTTGGTCAAGATTATCCAGAACACATCGCAGCGTCCCGACGCCATCATCGTGGAGCCGGTCGGCACCGAAATGACCCAGGTGGCAAAAGCGGCCGTCGCGGCCGGCATCGGGTGGGGGATCCTGAATCGAGTACCTGATTATCTCTCCGAGCTGCGACAGACTCGACAAGCGCCCGTCTTTTCCGTTGCCACCGATCAGATAGAAATCGGCAAAATTCAGGCCAGACAGTTCGCTGCCCTGGTAAGGCAAGGCAACATCCTCTATATCGAGGGGCCTTCCAGCGGCGGCGGCGCTGCGGCGATGCGCACCAAAGGTCTGCTTTCCACTAAACACGCCGGCCTGGAAATAAAGATGCTCAAAGGAGACTGGACCGAGCGCAGCGGCCACCACGCCATCAGGTCCTGGCTGTCGCTGAGTACATCGCGGAAGCTGGATATTCGCCTGGTGGGGTGCCAGAACGATGCCATGGCCATGGGCGCGAGGAAGGCTTTCGAGGAAGTACCGGGCGCCCGGGAACGCGAGCAGTGGCTGAAGGTGCCGTTCACCGGCTGCGACGGCGTACCCCGGACCGGACAGGAGTGGGTCCGTCGGGGGCTGCTGACTGCGACCGTGGTCTCACCACCCACGGCAGGCCTGGCTCTCGAAGTCCTGGTCAAAGCCATGCAATCCGGTCAGGAACCACCCCAGTGCACCTCCAGCGCGGTCTGGTCGTTTCCCAGGATTGAACAGTTGGAGCGAACCCATCCTTCTGCCGGCTAGGCCATCGCCGCCAGCTTCCGCTCGCAGCCTACACGGACCGAAATGCTATCCTAGTTGCTATTCGCCACGCCGCGAGTCAGTTGATCTCTCATGTCGAATCCAGATCTTCCAGAATCCAATCCCGTCGCCGAATCCAGCGAGTCGTTCGAGGACATTCTGTCCCAGTACGAGAAGAGCCACTCCCGCAAGAAGGAAGACGGCGGCAAGCAGCTTGAAGCCACGGTGATTGCCGTTTCCAGCGAGTCTGTCTTCTTTGATATTGGTTTCAAGACCGAAGGCATTATGCCGCTGGCTGTGTTCCAAAGCGCGGGCCAGAGCGTTAAAGCCGGTGACAAGATGCCGGTGTCGGTCAAGGGTCGCGACCCGGAGGGCTACTACGAACTCTCCCGCCAGAGAATTGCGCAACCTACGGACTGGTCGTCGCTGGAACAGGCTTTTGCCGACAAAGCGACGATCGTGGGCACAGTCACCGGCGTCATCAAGGGCGGCTTCAGCGTGGATGTAGGCGTGCGCGCCTTCATGCCGGCCTCGCGCAGCGGTGTGCGCGACGCTGCGGAAATGGAAAAGCTGGTTGGCCAGGAGATTCGCTGCCGCATCATCAAGCTCGACGCCACCGAGGAAGATGTGGTGGTGGACCGGCGCGCCCTCGCCGAAGAGGAAGAACGCGGCGTGAAGGAACGCCGCTACGCCGAGATCCGCGAAGGCGAAACCGTGCGCGGCACCGTCCGCAGCCTCACCGACTACGGCGCGTTCATCGACCTGGGCGGCGTGGACGGCCTGCTGCACGTGGGCGAGATTGCCTGGAGTCGCATCAGCAAACCCGCGGACGTGCTCTCCGTAGGCCAGCAGATCGAAGCCCGGGTACTCAAGGTCGATCCCGAGAAGCGCCGCATTTCTCTAGGTATGAAGCAGCTTCAGGGCGACCCCTGGGGCACAGTCGCGCAAAAGTACAGACTGGGCGAGCGCGCGCGCGGTGCAGTGACGCGCGTACTCGAGTTCGGCGCCTTCGTGGAACTCGAACCCGGCATTGAAGGCTTGATCCACGTTTCGGAAATGTCGTGGGCCAAGAAAGTCAGAATTGCCAGCGACGTCGTAAAGCCCGGTGAAACTGTGGAAGTCGTGGTTCTCGGAGTAATCCAGGCGGAGCGCCGCATTTCTCTCGGCCTCAAGCAGGCCTTGGGAGATCCCTGGGCGAACGCGACGCAGAGCTTTGCCGCCGGCACGGTAATTGAAGGCCCGGTTACCAGCCTCACCAAGTTCGGCGCATTTGTGCAGCTTGCCGAAGGCATCGAAGGCATGATTCACGTCAGCGATATCAGCGCCGAGAAGCGCATCGAATATCCCCAGGACGTGTTGAAGGTCGGGCAACTGGTCAAGGCGCAGGTCCTTTCCGTGGATACGGCGAAGCGCCTGCTGCGCCTGGGCATGAAGCAACTTGTCCCCACCAGCGTGGATGAATACATCGCCGAACATAAAGAAGGCGACGTAGTCACGGGCCGCATGGGAGAGGTTTCAGGCGGACAGGCCCGCGTCGAACTTGGCGACGGCATCAACGCGACCTGCCGTATCGGCGCTGGTGATCCGGCGATAGTGGTGGAAGCGCCTGCTCCGGCTTCGGCGAAGCCTGACTTGTCATCCCTGAGTTCAAAACTCAAGGCCCACTGGAAGGGCGGCGCTGTGGTCAGCGAGGCGAAACCAGAAGCCGTCCGCGCCGGACAGATTCGCAAGTTCAGGATTACCAAGCTGGATCCGGCCGCCAGGAAAATTGAATTGGAGCTGGCGTAAACCGTGAAGTGGATCGCGCCGCTCGCCGCGGGTCTAATCGCTTTTCTCGCCACCCTTGCGGGAGCCCAAACCGACAAACCTGAATGGTGCCGCGCCCTGCCGCGTCCCGAATACAAGACTCTTGAAGGCATCCCGGTCAGCGATCCCTGGTTCGAAGTCTATCAAGTCGTCCCGCACGTCTTCGCCATCTACGAACCGCATCAGGCGGAAGAAACCATCTCCTATCTGATTGTCGGCGAAAATCGAGCTCTGCTCTTCGACACCGGCATGGGCATCAGCGATCTCCACAAAGTGATCGTCCAGCTCACGGCGTTGCCTATCATCGTCCTGAATTCGCACACCCATAACGACCACGTCGGGGACAACTGGCAGTTCGAGACTGTCTATGGAATGGACGCCGATTTCACACGAGCCAACGCCAAGGGCTCGCGCCAGGACGCTCAGGACGAACTTGGTCCGGGAATGATCTGCGGCGAGTTACCCAAGGGGTTCGACAAGAAATCCTATGCAACCCGTCCCTGGAAAATCTCCCGCTTTCTTCACGACCACGACCGCATCGATCTCGGCGGCCGCACTCTGGAAGTTCTCTCGACTCCCGGGCACACTCCCGATGCCATTTGCCTGCTTGACCGCGCCTACGGCCTCCTCTTCACCGGCGACACCTACTATCCCGCACCCATCTGGCTCTATCGTCCGGAAACCAATCTCGATGACTACGTCGCTTCGGTAAAGCGACTCGCGGCGCTGGCCCCGCAACTCAAACTCGTGCTCGGCGAACACAACGTACCTTTCGCGCAACCCTCGGTGCTGCCGCGACTGGTCACCGCGATTGAAAGCGTTCGAGCCGGCAAGGTGTCTCCCGAACCGCAGGACGGCGGCAAAGCTATCTACCGTTCCGGCGGCATCTCGTTCCTTCTTCGGGTGCATGCGCTGAAAGGAAAGTGACGCTAACTTTGCGTCCTTCGCGGCTGTTCTTTGCGCCCTTTGCGGTAAAGCGGTTGACCTCGCTTGGATCATCCAAGAATCTTGGACCGCAAAGGGCGCAAAGAAACAGCCGCAAAGGACGCCAAGAGTGCTGCATCAGAACAGCTCTTAGCGAGCCGCAACCGCTTCCGTATCCGAGGCGCCCGTCGGCTTCGGCGTGAGTACCTTTGTGGGATCCACGACGAGCCACGCCGCCGCTCCCAGCAAGCACAATCCCGCAGCCACCAGAAAAGACGCGGTCCAGCCAAAGCGCGCGGCAATGGCGGGCGTAAGCGAAGCGGTGACCGCGCCGCCAATCTGCGCTCCCGTGTTCATGAAACCGGAAACCGAACCGGACGACTTACCGGCAATGTCCGCCGTGACTGACCAGTACGAGCTCTGCGCTAAATAAAGCGCCCCCGCTCCACCCGCCAGCACCACGCTGGCTAACCGAGCGCTGTCAACCTGGGAGCCGAAAGCGATGAAGATCCCGGCCACGGCCAGCCCGAATGCAGCCACTCCGCACCTCCCTAAACGAGGGCTATGCCACGTCGTGAGCCGGTCATTGATGCCGCCGCCAAGCAGGCTGCACACTGACATCGCGATCGGCGGGAGCATGGCGTAGAACGCGCTGGCTTTCAGGTTCAGGCCGCGGACCTGCGCCAGGTAGATGAAGAACCAGCTGAAGAAAATCCAGGCCACATATCCGAAAGAAAAATAACTGAGCGTGATGGCCCACACTTCCCTGCTGCGCAGAACGATTCCCCAGGGGACCAGTCCGCTGCCCTTCGACTCAGTCTTCGCCGGCAGCCCCGCTCGAATAGTCGCCAACTCAGAAGCGGACACGCGAGGGTGCTCAGAAGGTTCGTCGCGAGCGGTGAGATACCAGACCGCGCCCGCGATCAGGCCGATGATGGCGCACGCCCAGAAGGATGATCGCCAACCGTAGCGCAGCATGAAATATGTAATCAACGGCGGTGAAAGGCCGGCACCCGCCCCCACGCCGGCGAAAATCCATCCGTTGGCCACGCCGCGCTCGTGCGCTGGAATCCAGCGCGCCACAAATTGATTCGACGCCGGATAGACGACGGCCTCGCCGGCCCCCAGTAGAAAGCGGATCGCGATGAAGAGAAACAGTGCGCCACGAATGGTCGAAGGCACCAGCGCCGTCAGCCCGGTGAAAATTCCCCACCACACGACTCCCGCGGTCAGCACACGGCGGGCGCCGAAGCGGTCCGCCAGTCTTCCCCCAACCGTCTGGAACAGGGCATAGCCAATCAGCATCGCGCTGAACACGTAACCCAACTGCACGTTGCTCAGCCCGTATTCCTCGGCGATGGAGTGTCCAGCAACCGAGATGTTCACCCGGTCGAGGTAGGAGACCGCGCTGAGGATGAACATCCAGCCCACCAGGAACCAGCGAACGTGGCTTGTCCGGGCGCCGTTCATCGTTGTCCCCTAAACCCACGTAGGCCCGGACGCCCTCGTCCGGGCGGGCGAGCGCAGCTCGCCAGGGCTTGGGCAGTGCTGCAAGTGTTGTTGCGGCGAGGTCGTTGTGATATTTTCCCCAACGGTTCGAACTCTGATCTCGATGCGGGTGACCCTTGCGCACAAATCTCTTTCGCTCGATCTCGTTCGTGGCTTCCACGCTGGCGGTAACCGTGTTTCTCACAATTTCCGCATGCGGACAGCTCGGCCTGTTTTCCTCCGAACAACGCATCGCGTTCACTCCAGACTGGCACGGCGACCGTTTTCCTGACGGCCGGCCGCAAGTGCCCGACGCGGTGCTGCAGCGCCTGAAAAGCGTCACCGCCGACGAAGCCTGGGACGTCCTGCAGGAAGCGGGTTTTCATAACCAGTTCGAGGGCGGATGGAAAGTGCTCAATCCGGGAGAGCGTCTGGTCGGCCGCGTAGTCACGGCGGTGTTCATGCCGCGCCGCCCGGACGTTGATTCGGTGATCCGCGCCAATGGAAAGAAGGAAAGCCGGATTGGAGACGAAAATTCCTGGATCATCGACATTCTTCAACCGGGAGACGTGCTCGTGGTGGATCTCTTCGGCAAGATCAGGTACGGAACGATTGCCGGCGACAATCTCTCCACCGCCATCTTCACCAAGAGTCACAACGGCCTGATCGTCAATGGCGCGGTGCGAGACGTCACTGGAATTCAGCAGATTCCGGGCTTCGAGGTTTACGTTCGCGGCGTCGATCCTTCCGCCCTTGAGAATGTCATGCTGACTGGAATCAACGTTCCCATCCGCATCGGCGACACCACCATCATGCCGGGAGACATCGCCCTCGGCGACCCGGAGGGCATCACTTTCATTCCGCCCCAGCTGGCGCAGAAGGTGGCTGACGACACGGAAATGGATCGCCTGGTGGATGAATGGGGCCACATGATGCTGCGCCAGGGCAAATACACGCCGGGACAAATTGACGCGAGATGGACCCGGGAAATGATCGAACAGTTCAACCAGTGGCTGGCCAAAAAGGGATCGAGCCGGCGCATGCCGGAGAATTGACGCCATCACCGGTGTTTGCTGGCCGGAAACGCGCGCCATCGCTCTTCCTGAAACGTGATCGCTCACGCAGAGTGCTCGCGGAAAATCCGGGTCAGTTGGGCGGCGACAATCTTGTCCTCTCCGGGTTGCAGCATGAATGAGTTCATGGCCATTCCCGGCTTCCCTTCACCTCCTCCCATCACGATGGCCGGCTTGGATTCTCTCAACATCTGGGAAACCTGCTTCGGAGTCAGCGAATTTTCGCCTCGTCCCATGTAATCTGCATGTGAGGTACGTGATTCGCGATGTCGGGAACGAAGTATGACGTGCTGACGCCCGGCACCCGCGTGATCTGCCGCGAGATTAACTCCAGCCGGCCTTGCCATTCCTTGGCCAGGGCGTCGTGGTCCTCGGCGAGATAGACTTCCAGCGCCTTTCACCATCCCGATAATTTCTTCCTTGCCCACCTTCGAACTGCGGCCCAGCGTGTCCTCGTGCGGACTGTTGTTCAGCAGCGCGTAGGCAACCAGATCTTTGCGCCCGATCAGCATTCCGGCGCACTGCGGTCCGCGCATGGCCTTACCGCCGCTGAAGGTGATGAGGTCGTAGCCCATGTTGGCGTAATCCCAGAGATGGGAGACGGGCGGAGTGTCGGCTGCGGCATCGTTCATGCAGGGAACCTTGTATTCCTTCGCCAGCTTCACCCATTCATCCACTTTGATCTGCCCGGCTGCATTGGCAAAGTTGGAGAAGTGCATCATCGCGGTGCGCGGGCTGATCGCCTGGCGCAACTCGTCGCGAGTTTCTATGACGATCAGCTTGATCCCCGTAGTGCGTAGCTGGTGGTCGAACGGGTTGCGGTGCGACTTCTGGATGATGACTTCGGATTTCAGTCCGGTGAGGTCGGGCAGCTGCTTGATGAATGTTTCGTTGTCGCCGGTAAGGATTCCGGCAAGTCCGGACTGGATCGCCGCCGCCGCGCCCGCGGTCACCAGCGCGGTGTACCCGTCCGGGAGCTTGAGCATTTCCGCGATACGCTTGCCCGCCGCAACTTCCAGTTCAGGAATGCTCACAAAGTGACGTCCTGCCTGGGCCATCACCGCTTCCAGTTCCGGACGCAGGATGGAGCCGCCCAGCATGGTCATCGTGCCTTCACAATTGATGACGGTGGTGACTCCCAGCTCTTCGTAAGGATTTCCCGAATGGCCGAAGCCGGTGACTTTTGCGCTGGCCTTTGCCGCAAAAAGTTTCGCCGGCGCCATCATCGAACCGGCGATCATTCCCACTGTCCCCAGAAAGCTCCGGCGGTTCCATCCCGTTCCCAGTTGCATGATCTGCTCCTTTTGCCAGGGCGGTCCCCGGCGTCAGTGGCCCGCTCTACTTCCGAACGATCGCGGCAATGCAGTTGATTTCCAGCATGGAATTTCCCGGAAGCGCAGCGACCGCGACCGTGGTTCGCGCCGGCCCGCCATTGGGGAAATAGGTCTTGAATATTTTGTTCATGGGATCGTAGTAGTCCAGGTTCGCGAGATAAACCGTAAGCTGCAGGACGCTGTCCATGGTGCCGCCACCGGTTTCGACCAGCTCTTTCACGTTCTCCATCACTTTTGTAGTGTGGCTGTCGATGTCGTCTTTGCCCACTGGTCCGTTCGAGTTGGCGCCCTGCCCGGCAATGTAGAGCAGGCCGTTGTGCGTGATCAGAGCGGTAATCATTTGCTTGCCGTCGGCGGGCTTGCCGTCGCGGTTGAGCTTGCGTACGCCGCCATCCTTGCTCTTGGCCTGCGCGCTCGTGGACATCAGCGCTCCCGCGCCCACGGCGGACATGACCGCTGCCAGTGAAGTCATCAGCTTTCTGCGATTGAAGAAGTTCGAGGTCATAGTCGGTCTCCTTGAATTGGTTAGTTCGTCATCGAACGAATTTCACGGTAACGCAAAACTAAAAATATCGCTTCCCGCGGCGATGGCCACGTACTGCTTGTCCAGCACCGCGTAGCTCATGGGTGACGCGCTGAAGTCCTGACCGGTATTGAAGTGCCACAGGGGCTTTCCGGTCCCGGCATCCACTGCCTCAAACGATTGCGAGTCATCACCGAAGAAAAGCAGGCCGGTGGCCGTCGTCATGGTCCCGCCTGAAGAATGCGCGTGCCCCACCTGGGGATAGCGCCACGCGAATGTCTGCTTGTCCAGATCGTAGGCCAGAAGGATCTTCTGCGACATTTCCCCTGGAATCCGCTTCGTGCCCGTAGAGTAGTAAGTTTTCCTTTCCTCAAATTTCTGCGGCTTGGAAAAGAATATTTCACAGCTTTCGAGCGCGAGAAAATAAACGAAACGGGTTGACTCGTTGTAAGACGGCGCGTGCCAGTTGGTGGCGCCGTTGAAGCCCGGACATATCCGTGTCCCCTCGGGTGTGGGTTTGAGGCCGGACAGAATGGGACGGCCGTGCTCGTCAATGCCCTTCGCCCAGGTCAGGTTCTTGACGAAGGGGGTGGCAGAAAGAAACTTCCCGTCGGTCCGATCCAGCACATAGATGAAACCATTCCGATTGGCCTGCACCAGCAGCTTGCGCGGCTCGCCCTGGTAAACCGTATCGATCAGAATCGGAGTCTCGGTGGCATCGAAATCGAAAAGATCATGCGGCGTGAATTGGAAGTACCACTTCAATTTCCCGGTATCGGCATCGAGCGCCAGTACGCAACTGGTGTATAAATCGTCGCCCGGGCGCACGCTGCCATCGAAGTCAGGGCTCGCGTTACTGGTGGTCCAGAACAAAGTGCCGGTTTCAGGATCGTAGGTGCCCGGCATCCACGCGGTGCCACCGCCGTGCAGATACATATCTCCCGGCCAGCTCTCGTTGCCAAATTCTCCCGGCCCGGGAAGAGTCCAGAAACGCCAAGCCAGTTTTCCCGTGGTCGCATCAAACGCCGCCACAAAACCGCGCACCCCATCGTCCCCGCCGGACGTGCCCACGATCACTTTGTCCTTGACCACCAGGGGCGCGCCCGTCGCGCCGTAGTTTGGGTTCCAGTCCGCGTAGGCCACGTCCCATAGCAAGTTTCCCGAGCGGGCATCGAGACACAGCAAATGCGCGTTGTCGGTCTGGCGGTACACCCGCGAGTGCCATACCGCGACACCGCGGCTCAGGTGTCCCGACGCATCGTCGATCAATCCCTCTGAAATCGGCCACACGTGGTGCCAGATGACGCGCCCGGTGCGCGCGTCCAGAGCATAGGTATCGTTTGCCGAAGTCACAAACATGACGCCGTTCACCACCACCGGCGTTACTTCCAGACGGTTCGAATTGCTGGAATGGAATACCCATTGCGCCCGCAACTGTCCGACATTCGTCAGATTGATTTGGGAGAGGTTGCTGAAGCGGCGCCCGGTGAAGTCCCCGTTATAGGAAAGCCAGTTCGCGCCCGGCGGCTGGGCAATCAGCTGGGCGGGAAGCACATCGATTACTGCCGCCGTTGATTCCCTGGACACATCGTCCGCCGCCATCATCATCAGGCAACCCACTAGAGCAGCGAGCGCCAGGGTCACTCTTGCCAGCAGTCGCGTTCTCTCCGCCATCCGAATCAGGCCGCCTTAGGAACGGGTTTCACGAGCTCGGGTTGAGGCCGACATGCCGTCGGCTCAGCCTGGCCATTGAATCGATTTAATGGAACCGGGCATTATCCAACGAAAATTGTGGGAATGCAATCACGAACGTCCGTTGATTCCATCGACCCGGCTTTTCTTTGCGTCCTTTGCGGCCTTCTTTGCGCCCTTTGCGGTTAAAGGTTTTGACCTCACCCACACCCCTCGAAAAGCCTTTGACCGCAAAGGCCGCAAAGAAAAGCCGCAAAGGACGCAAGGAGTGCTCAACCAGTAACCCCAATTACTCACAACCGCCCAAACCGTTTGACCGCCTCCTGGATGGATTTGTATTTCTCGATAATCGAATACATGGAGTGCTCTTTGAAGTCCATCTCCTGGGCCAGGGCCAGAACTTTTTCCGCATTCGCCCGCGGCACGATCACCACCCCGTCGCCGTCAGCGGCGACAATGTCCCCCGGACGCACCTCCACGCCGTCACACGTCACCGGGACATTTGCCCCGGCAAAGCGATAGTGACTGACCGAGGTTGACGGAACAATACCAGTCGCGTAAACCGGAAAGCCAATCTTGGTCAGTTGACCTACGTCCCGCACCCCGCCGTCGATGACCGCGCCGGCATAACCGCGGGCCGACATCGCCGTACCCATCAGTCCACCCATGCCGGCGATGTCAGCGCCGTCCTCGACCACCATGACCCACACCGAACTCTGCGATCCCTGATCGATGGCCGCCAGCATGCCGCTCAGGGCGCCCGGGTCCTTGTTGCCCTCGTCTTTGCTCAGCTTCACGGTAAGAGCAAACCCGGCAAACCGGGTGGGAAAAATCGGCCGCATCTTATGCGACAAATACATCTTCCGGCCGGTGAGCTGCTCCAGCGCGTCAGAGACCGAGGCAACTTCCACGTGACGGTAGCTCTCAAGCAATGCCTGGTTTTCATTGGCCTGAGGCGTGCCGGCCGATTGGGCCAGAAGGCTCGAACTGAGCTGCCAGATGACGCAGATGAACACAATTCCCACAATCGCCCACGTACCCTTCCGCCAAAATCTCCTCAATTGCAATTTGTTCATCTCTGCCTCCTGGTTGTATATATGAACGCGGACTCTAGCATTCCTGTCGAGTGATTGTGAAGGTCAATTCTCAGGCTGTCAAAAAAAGGAGCTGCCCCGAAATGAATACGAACAAATCGAGCTGGTCTCTGATTCATATTGTTCTCGGACTTTTTGTCTTCGCGCTGCTTGTCCAGACCGGAACGCCGGCCGCGTTCGCCGAGGAGCGGCGTGCGATCAAGTCCCCGGGCACCGAAGGTCTTCCTTTCAGCGATGGAATAGTCGCCGGCAAAACACTCTACGTCGCGGGACAGGAAGGGACTGACGACCAGGGCAAGCTCGCGCCCGGCGGAATCACGGCCGAAACTCAAGCTGCCCTGGCCAACATCGAGAAGGTCGTCAAGGAGGCCGGCTTCGACATGAAGGACATCGTATCCGTGACCGTATTTCTGGCTGACATTCACGAGTTCCCTGACATGAACAAGGTTTACAAGGCCGTCATGCCCGATCCCAAGCCCGCCCGCGCCACCGTGCAGGTAGCGGCGCTGGTCAACAACGCGCGCATCGAGGTATCCGCCATCGCCGTAAAACGAAAATAGCCACATGGCCCGCAAACTCCTGGGATCTTCCATGTTGGTTCTCCTGGCGTACGCCGCACACGTGTGCGTGCCGCTTGCATTGCAAGCCCAGCAGTCCGGAAAAGCCACGGGCGGCGCGGGTGAGGGCAAACAGATTTTTGCCACCACCTGCGCCGCCTGCCATGGACTCGACGGAGCAGGCGGCGAACACGGCCCCGATATCGCTCACCGGCGAGAAATCCAAAGTTTGACGGACAAGGCCCTTCAGCAAGTTGTTCGGGGAGGAGTACCCGGGACCGGCATGCCCGCCTTCCGTTCGCTCAGCGACGCCCAAGTCAAGGCTGTGGTCCGCTACCTGCGCAGCCTGCAGGGTCTGGGGGCAGCGGCAGAGGTTTCCGGCAATCCCAGGCAGGGCCAGGCCATCTTCTTCGGCAAGGCCGGCTGTTCGCAGTGTCACATGGCGAAGGGTGAGGGCGGTTTCATTGCCTCAGATCTTTCCAGCTACGCCAGCACGCCTTCGGCCAGCGACATTCGCGATGCGATTACCGATCCCAATCGGAATCTTGATCCTCGAAAGCGAACTGTCACCGTCACCACAGGGGACGGACAAAACCTGACCGGTATCGCGCGCAACGAAGACAACTTCTCTTTGCAACTTCAGACCCCTGATGGCACGCTTCATCTGTTCTCCAAGCCGGAATTGAAAAGCATCGAGTATCAGCCCCGCTCTCTCATGCCCGACGACTACGCATCCCGGCTCAGCCGTCAGGAACTGGATGACCTCGTGAGTTATCTGGTCAGCATTGCGCGCGGTAAAAGCAAACCAAAGGTGGACCCGGAATGAACCAACACCCAGCGTTGAACCTGCGCCCATTCATCGGCAATCAGTTGGGGCGGCGGCTCAAGACCGCAGCCCTCGCCGGCATGGCAGTCTTGCTAGCCGGTTCGCTTCAGGCCACGGCGGCGGATGCACCCGCGCGGACCTTCAAGCTCACCGCCGAATCTCCCCGCTTCTGGAAGCTGTTTGACCGCAAGGCAAACTTGACCCGCGTGGCCGGAAATTTCGGCTTCACCGAAGGCCCGGTATGGGACGAGTCCGGATTCCTCTACGTGAGCGACGAAGTGCAGAACAAGATCTTTCGCGTCTTCCTCGACGGCCGCAAAGAGGAGGTGATCTCCCTCGGCGATCCCGACGGCAACACCTACGACCGGCAGCACCGACTGATCGATTGCGCCAGCGTGCTGCGCGCCATCATCGCCGTCACTCCCGAGGGAAAATACGCCGTTCTCGCTGACCGCTATGACAGGAAAGAAACTCAACAGCCCCAACGACGTCGTGACCGGCCCCGACGGCGCCATCTATTTCACCGACCCCACGCTTGATCTGGTCAAGGGAGAAAAACAGGAAATAGCCTTTCCAGGGTGTGTACCGCCTCGATGACAAGGGCAGCGTACGCCTCCTGACCAAAGACCTGACCCAGCCCAACGGCCTGGCTTTTTCTCCTGACGGAAAACATTTCTACGTGGATGACAGTGAACAAAGAAACATTCGCGTTTACGACGTCGCGACCGATGGTTCATTAAGCAATGGTCGAATCTTCGGCGAGGAGCCCGGCGGACCGCACGAAGGCGTGCCCGACGGAATCAAGGTTGACCGTGAGGGAAATCTGTTTGTCACCGGCCCGAAAGGCATCTGGATTTGGGATGCGAATGGCCATCATCTGGGCACCATCGAAATGCCGGAGCAACCGGCCAACCTGACCTGGGGAGACAACGACTACCGGACGCTTTACATTACGGCGACGACTTCGGTGTATCGCCTGCGCACCAAAGCCCATGGCTTCGTGCCCTATCTCGTCCACTGATAACCTTGAGGCGAGTATTTTCTGGTCGGCGCCGTATGCGCGCCGATACCAACCACGTAGGGGCAGATGTCCTCATCTGCCCGGTCGAGCGCAGCTCGACAGGTATTTCCCCAACCAATAGCGGAGCTTCGCCCCGCCGGACAGATGAGGGCATCTGTCCTCACGTGGTTCTCGGTTACTCTCTGACTCCCGGTACTTTCCCCCGCAGGACAGTAATCGAAGCCTTGGGCAGAGTAAACGTGGTTCCGGAACTGGCCGCCACTGGGGTGGCCACCGGCGGATTGTCCGGATCAGCATGGCTGTTGAGCCCGTCGTTGATCCAGACATATTGCTCGCTCCCAAACGTCACGAACGTAACCGGCCCCACGAACGATGCGTTCTTGTTTTTGGAATCGTCAAACACCACGCGCACGTTATGTGCATCGCTCTCGTCACGATTCACCAGCAGCAACGACCAGTTCCCGTCCGGACGATGCAACGCGTAACTCGTAACCAGCGCATTGCCCTCGCTGTCCTTGATGTCGGCCGACGACTGGAACATGGTATGCACACCGGAACGATGCTGCACCCATTCCAGGTTGATCATGTGCGCGGCGAAATACGGCGAGGTGTAACCCTTGATGTCGTAGTGTTCGTTGGAGACAAAGTTCGACCACGAGGCCCAGCCCAGGCAGCTGTCCTGCAGGCCTTGCGGCTGAATGGGCGAGTGATAGAAGGCGGCGCCACCACCCTCAAAAAAAGATCCGATATTGTCGGCCAGCCACAGCGCGGCAAAGATCGTGGTCATGGGCCCGGTGAGCGAGGCTGCCAGATGATTTTCGGTGACCATCAGGGGCACGTCTTTCGGGACGCCGTCATCCCTCCACACCTGAAGAATGTGCTTCATCAACTTCGGTTCGGTGTAGAGAGTTTTCCAGGTGATGGTGCAGGGCTCAAACGGATAGTGCTCGAACGACACAAAAGCCAGATCAGCCAGGCGGCCGTGCGCCTTGAGATAGTCCACGAAGCGGCCCATCCATGACGTCCGCCCCTGCGCGTCCGGCCACAGCGTTATGTCTTCGTTCACACCCTCGAAGATCGGTCCTCCCAGTTTGAGCTTCGGATCGACCTTATGAATGGCCGTTGCCCATTGCAGGTAGAGCGCCGCGTAATCCTCCGGCATTGCGTGCTTGCCATCGGGCTCTTCGCCCATTTCCACGTATCCGATGCGATAGCCGCGCTTCTCAATGTAGGCAATCTGCGCCGCCGCATCGTCGGGCGTGCCATATAACATCGTGACTGGAATCATCGCCGGCAAATTGTTGGTCAGCCCGCTGCTGAAGAAAAGATCGAAGCCGCTGTGCTGGTAGCCTCCGCCCTCATAGACGTCCTCATCGGAATGCCACGGATCAATCGACGAAACACAGAATGTGGTTCGCTTCTCGCCGGGAGCTTTTGCCGCCTCCGAGAAAGCGCCGCTGCCGTCAACCGTGCCGGCCGTGATCTGCTGAATCGCGTACCCCACACAGTTGCGCACGTCGCCGGATCCATGTTCGTCGCAAGTGTTCGACGATTCCGTCATCAGCACCCGCAGAAACCGGGTGGAAACAGGAGTGTCGGCAAGCTTCAGCGTCCTCCTGCCGCCCTCGGCTTTGTTCACCACCCCGGAGGCAAAAGTTTTCCACACACCCTTGGGGCCTCCGTCGAAGTCGAGCGCGTCCCCGGGTCCCACCCAATACTCCACCTGATATCTGGTAGCGTACGGACTCGCCCAGTCAATGCGGGCAGCGTTCACCGGCTTCTCCGCTTTCAGGTCCACTATCACCCACTGCGGATGAAGCGCATCGCTCTCGCCGGTAAACTTGCTGGTCAGATAGGGATTGCTCTTCCAATAGGAAAGTTCCGGCCCCTGCACCGGCCGGTCGCCACTGGTGGCAAAGCCGCGATGTGGCAGCGCGTAGGCCAGAATGTATCGAATGGGCTCCTTCAGCTCAGTGCTGCCGGTGAAATATCCGCTGCGGTGCGCGGCATCGCTCCAGGTACCGTTTTCGGTCCAGTGCCATGCCGCCATACGCAGCTCGGTGTTAACGCGATAGGTGATTGGCCCCCAGCCAGCAGAAAGTGATTCCTGGATGATATGCGGCGAGTACACCATGTCGATGTCGCGGCGCGACAGGACATCGATCGAACTGCCAAGCGCGCTGTCGGGGTCAAACGAATTGATGGCGCGGCCCGCGTCAACCCGCACCGTCCCCATCGGCGCTGCCGGCGCTTCCGCCGCGGACTGGGCTAAAGTGCGAATAGGCTGCGCCACAATGCAAACGGCCACGATGGTGATCGCTATCCCGCGCCATAGCCTCTGGACCACGCGCTCATGCGCCTCGCCTGAAGTCATCCCCATCGATTTCGTCGTTGCCATCAAGTCCTCTCGTTCTGATCACGGAAGCGGCTGTCCGGGTTAAGAGTAGCGCCGCCGTCCCGGCGGCTGTCGTGCGGGCGTCCCGCCCGCACCCTCCGAGGGCGAGACGCCCTCGGGACAGCCGGCAAGATGCCGGCGCTACACGCGTGGTTTCGGCTAAGCTGCCTGCGGTCCGCATTGCAACGCGCGAATTCTAGCATCGCCGCCACTCTCGACGACGAAAATGAGCTGCCTCACGTTCTGATATTCTGTTCGCAATCTCTCACGGCCTGGAGAATGACCTCATGAGATCCCATTTTTTTCTGTTCATCTGTGTGCTGTCCGCCATGGCTATTCCGTTAAGTTTAAGCGCTGCGGACCAGCCCACGCGCGAAGTTGCCATCACGATTGACGACCTGCCTGCCGGCTCCGCCAGTTCGATGTCCGCGGCAACCCTGCTCGACATGACAACGAAGTTGCTGACCACGCTCCGCGACCAGAAAATTCCGGTGGTCGGCTTCGTCAATGAAAGAAAGCTCTATAAATTCGGCGAGGTTGACGACCGAATCAAAGCTCTCCGCATGTGGCTCGACTACGGTTTTGAACTCGGTAATCACACTTACAGCCACTCCTCGCTGAACCAGGTTGGGCTGCAGGCCTGGGAAGACGACATCGTGCAGGGCGAGACCGTGACCAAGCTACTGCTCACCGAGCACAACATGAAGCTCCGCTACTTCCGCCATCCCTATCTCGACACCGGCCGCGACCTTCAGACCCGGCGCCAGGCGGAAGCCTTTCTCGCCAACCGCGGCTACAGAATCGCTCCCGTAACGCTCGACGCCTGGGACTGGATGTATGCCGGGGTTTACGAAGATGCCAAGAAACGCGGCGACACCGCCCTGCAGGACGAGCTCACCAAGAGCTATCTCTCCTACAGTGACCAGGTCTTCGCCTACACCGAGCAGCTCGCGAAACAGACCATCGGCTACGAACCGAAACAAATCCTGCTGCTGCACGGCAACCAACTCGAAGCCGACCACATTGGCGAACTGCTCGACCTGATGCGCAAACGGGGCTATCACTTCATCACGCTGGGTGACGCTCTCGGCGACCAGGCCTACGGCCTGCCCGACACTTATGTCGGAGAGGAAGGCACGGGCTGGATCGATCACTGGGCGGTCACTCAAGGCAAGCCCCCGCAGGGCGCTCCGGTCTTTCCGCAATGGGTGATCGACCGCTCGAAAGTCCTGCACCAGCCACAACCCTAGCGGTTCGCGCAGAGCCCGGGGTTCCTTCGTGTACCTTCGTGTCCTTTGTGGTTAAAGGTCTGGAAATTGGCCGACTACCACGAAGGCCCCTCGATTCGCACAGCGCGATGGCGGGTGTATTATGTTCAGTTCAAACTAGAGCTTCCTCATGGACGCGCTGCTCCTCCACCGTCTGCACTTCGCTTTCACCGTCACCTACCACTATTTGTTTCCGCAGCTGACCATGGGGCTGGCGCTGCTGATCGTTGTGCTCAAGACGGTGGCCCTGGTCCGGCACAACGAGCGCTACAACGAAGCGGCGCGCTTCTGGGCGAAGATATTTGCCATTAATTTCCTGATCGGTGTCGTGACTGGCATTCCCATGGAATTCCAGTTCGGCACCAACTGGGCGCAGTTTTCCCGTTCCACCGGCGGCGTGATCGGACAGCCCCTGGCCATGGAAGGCGTCTTCTCCTTCTTTCTGGAATCCGCGTTCCTGGGTCTTTTCCTGTTCGGCGAGAAGCGTCTCTCCCCGTGGGCGCATTGGGCCTCCGCCTTCCTCGTCTTCGTGGGCTCATGGATATCCGGCTTCTTCATCATCGTGACCAACGCCTGGATGCAGCATCCCGTCGCCTACACCATCCTGCCTAACGGTTCATTCGAGGTCACGAGTTTCTGGGGACTGTTGTTGAACCCCTGGGCGCTGCTGCAATATGCCCACAACATGTCGGGCGCGGTCATCACCGGCTCGTTCGTCATGTGTGCGGTGGGAGCGTTCTACATCCTGGAGAGGCGGTTCGAGGAACACGGCAGGATTTTTGTCCGCGTCGGCGTGATCGCAGGGGTCATTTCCTGTGTGACCCAGATCTTCCCCACCGGAGACTTGCATGGCCGCTACCTGGCCAAGCACCAGCCCGCAGCCATTGCCGCCATGGAAGGTCTGTTTAGCTCACAGGCAGGGGCCCCGATGGTTTTGATGGGGCAACCAAACGAAGCTACTCAAAGCATCGACAACCCCATCGTCATCAACGACATGTTGAGCTTTTTGATTTACGGGACGACGCGGGCGGAAGTGAAGGGACTGGACCAGTTTCCCCGCGACCAGTGGCCCTCGCCGCTCCCCCTGCTGTTCTACAGCTATCACATCATGGCCGGCCTGGGAACCTACTTTGTCGTGCTCATGCTGGTGGCGGTTTTTCTTTTGTGGCGCGGTAAGCTCTTCGATACTCGCTGGGTTTTGTGGCCGCTGCTGCTCAGCTTTCCCCTGCCCTACATTGCCAACACGGCAGGCTGGATGACGGCTGAAATCGGCCGCCAACCCTGGGTGGTTTACGGGCTGATCCGCACCTCCGACGGATACTCAAAGAATGTATCGGCCGGCAATACGCTGTTTACTCTGCTGGGCTTCATGGGAATGTACACCGTGCTCTCGATTCTGTTCATCGTTCTGGTGTACCGCACGGTGAGTGAAGGGCCGTCAACGGGCGTTGCGCCGCGATTGGCGCGCTGTGACACCAAGTCAGGGCGGCTGAGGTTGGCACGAAAATAACGAAGCTTCGCTCCGCCGGACAGCCGGGGGCGGCTGTCCCCACGCAGTTCGCGAGAAGGAAAGAGAATGGGATTCATCTGGTTCTGGATCGTCGCTGTCATGCTGGCCGCCTACGTGGTGCTCGACGGTTTCGACCTGGGCGTCGGCATCCTGCATCCTCTGCTGGCGCGCAGCGAATCCGACCGGCAGATCATGCTCAGAAGCATCGGTCCGGTCTGGGACGGCAACGAAGTCTGGCTGCTCGCCGGCGGCGGCACTCTTTACTTTGCCTTCCCTGCGCTCTATGCATCCGCGTTCAGCGGTTTCTATCTGGCCTTGATGATTGTGCTGTGGCTGCTCATCCTGCGCGGCGCCAGCGTGGAACTGCGCATGCATATCGACGACGGCCTCTGGCGATCGTTCTTTGACGCTCTGTTCTTTCTCTCCAGTTCGCTCCTGGCAATATTTTTCGGCGCAGCCCTGGCCAACGTGATTCGTGGCGTTCCACTGCAGGCGGACGGCTATTTCTTCCTTCCACTCTGGACCAACTGGCGAGTTGGCCCTCAACCCGGCATTCTGGACTGGTACACCGTCATCGGTGGCGTGGTCGCCCTGGTGGCTCTGGCCGTTCACGGAGCGCTCTATCTGGCTGTCAAGACCGAGGGTGAGTTGCAGCTGCGTGCGCGATGGTTCGCCCGGCGGTCTTGGGCCGTGCTCACCGCCATCACGGTAGTTAGCCTGATCGCGACCGTCGCGGTTCGAAAGGATGCGCTCGCCAACTACTACGCCTATCCGCTGGCCTTCGCGATTCCGGTTGTGGTGCTGGGTTCGCTGGCTGGGATGTTCTACTTCTGCCGCGGAAAGGCCGATCGCAAAGCCTTCGTCTCCTCGTGCATCTATCTTTCGACCATGCTGGTGGGTGCGGCGATCTCCCTGTACCCGCGTCTCCTGCCCTCCAGCAACGATGTGAGCCATGACATCACGGTGCAGAATGCGCTTTCCGGCCCTTATGCCCTGCGCGTTGGGCTGGTATGGTGGGCATTTGGCATGGTCCTGGCACTGGTTTACTTTGTCGTCGTGTATCGCATGTTCCGCGGCAAAGTGACCCTCGATGGAAGTGGCTACGGACACTAGTTCGTCTCTTTCCGGTGAAAACTAGTGTCCTGTCCCGGAAATTCGTTAAATTAACATTGTCATCCCGACCGAAGCGGAGCGCAGCGAGCGCAGTGCAGGGACCTGCTGTTTCAGCCAACTCGACCTGCACCGCTTACATTTTCGATATTCCATGTATTTCTGGAACCGCACACTCAATGAATATTCTGGAATTCACCGCCCTGGTCTTCCTCGGCTCCATGATTGCCGGCTTACTCGGAGCGCTGACCGGCCTCGGCGGCGGAGTCGTTCTGGTCCCTCTGCTGACCCTGTTTTTCAAAGTGGATATCCGCTACGCGATTGGCGCATCCCTGGTTTCCGTGATTGCCACTTCTTCAGGAGCCGCCGCGGCCTACGTTAAAGAAGGATTCTCCAATATCCGGATCGGCATGTTTCTGGAAATTGCGACCACACTGGGCGCGTTGCTGGGTGCATTTCTGGCGGTATGGGTTTCAACCAGCGCGATCGCCGTGATTTTTGGCACAGTGCTATTGGTCTCAGCGTTGCTCTCACGGAAACCCCGCTCCCTGGCCGAACGCAATGTTCCTCCTGACCCACTGGCCACTCGTCTGCGCCTCAACGGCAGCTTCCCTGACCTCGAAGGCGTGCGCAAGTACAACGTCCAGCGCGTGCCTGCGGGTTTCAGCATCATGTTTGGGGCGGGTGCTTTATCCGGACTCCTCGGCATCGGCTCCGGTGCCATGAAAGTTCTCGCCATGGACCAGGCCATGAAGATCCCCTTCAAGGTTTCCACCACCACCAGCAACTTTATGATTGGGGTTACCGCCGCCGCCAGCGCTGGCGTTTATCTGCACCGCGGCTACATCGACCCTGGACTCTCCATGCCGGTCATGTTGGGGGTTCTCGCCGGCTCCCTGGTGGGCACCCGGATTCTGGTCAAGGCAGAAACCAAATGGCTGCGCCTGGTATTCAGTATTGTAATCGTTCTGCTGGGAATGGAAATGCTCTACAAGGGACTTTCAGGGAGGTTATGAAAATGTTCGTCGAGCGAGCCTGGACCGACAAGAAAATCGAGAACATCCTGGGAAATCTGCTGCGCGCCGGCGTGGGTCTTTCCGCAGCCATCGTCCTTTGTGGCGCAGTTATTTATCTCTCCCGGCATGGCCATGCGACCGCTTCTTATCGCGTGTTCGAGGGCGAGCCTTCCGACCTGCACAGTATGCACGGGATCGTGCGTGACGCTATGGCGCTGAACGGACGCGGCATCATCCAACTGGGCTTGCTGTTCCTGATCGCCACTCCGGTGGCTCGGGTAATGTTTTCGATTTGGGGATTTGCCGAGGAGCGCGACCACATGTACGTGGTCTTCACCGTGATCGTGCTTGCCATCCTGCTCTTCAGCCTGATTGGCTCATCGCAACTTTAGAGGCCTGCTCTTCTTTGCGAACTTTGCGAGTCCTTTGCGACCTTTGCGGTTAAGGAGTTGAAGTTCGCCGGGGACAAGCGAAACCCTAAACCGCAAAGGACGCAAAGAAGAGCCGTGAAGGGCGCAAAGAAGACCTTGAGGGACCTCAAAGACGCCGCACCAGCCCCGCGTCCGTCGCCTTCGTATTCCGTACCAGCAACAGCACCAGAATCATTCCGGCAAACGGAACCAGGCCCGCCGCAATCACAATCGGGTCGAACGCATGTGTAGTCGCCGCCTGACGCGCATCGGAAAAATATCCGATCAGCTTGAAGGCGACGATGGTCCCGATCCCCGCCCCCGCGCCTCCCATGCCGCTGACTGAAGCCACCGAGTCGCTTTGGTAAAGATCCGAGGGCAGCACGTTGGCCATGGTCGAGAAGGCCGCATAGGCAAACGTCGCCAGTCCGAAGAGAAACGCCAGCCAGTACAGGTTGGTGGTGAAGATCGTGGGGATGAGCAGGGTGACGCCGGTCCCGCCAAAAATGACCAGCGCCTTTCGCGCCGCCCCCAGCGACCAGCCCCGGCGAACCAAGTAGCCGGACATCCATCCGGAGAAAAAGTTGCCCGCATCGGCAGCGACGAAGGGTATCCACACGGCGATCAGTCCGCTCCTCAGCTCGATTCCTTTCGCCACCAGATAAATCGGAAACCAGTCGGTGACGAAAAACCAGACCGGGTCGGTGAAGGTCCGCGCAACAATCGTTCCCCAGGTCTGCGGCAGCTTCAGAAGATCGGCCCAGCGCGCGCGCTTCCGGTTCGCAGCCGGCGAATCGGACTCCCGGTCCGCCATGATCATTTCCAACTCGGCCGCGCCGATGCGCGGATGCGTCTCTGGCGGGTAGTAAAACCGGCGCCATGCCATCAACCACATAAAACCCAGCACGCCCGGAATCATGAATGCTGGACGCCATCCCCAGCGAAAGTAAATCCACAAAACGATAAAAGGCGCGACGGCCCCTCCGACGGAAGACCCGCTGTCAAAGAATGCCGTGGCCAATCCACGTTCTCGCTTGGGAAACCATTCGGAGACAGCTTTGGTCGCGGCCGGCCAGTTGGCGGATTCTCCCGCTCCCAGCAGGAAACGGAATCCTGCAAAGCTGCGGAAGCCCGTCGCCAGCGAGGTGAGCATCGAGACCACCGAATACCAGACGACTGTAATCGTTAATCCGCGCCGGGTGCCCACACGATCCACGAACCGGCCGCACAGCACCATTCCCAGAGAGTATGCAATCCGGAATGCGATCACGATGTTGGCATAGTCGCTGTTGGTCCAGTGATGCTCCAGTTTCAGGTAAGGAGCGAGCACCGAAAGAGTCTGCCGGTCGATGTAGTTAATGACGGTCGAGGCAAAGAGGAGACTGGCAATCCACCAGCGCAGGGAGGAAATAATGCGCGGCTGGATGACATTCGACTGTCCGGCTGGCGCCATGGAATTTGGACGGCGGGTGATAGACGGGCCTCGATTCGGTGGCGATTACATCTTAAGCGGAAGTCAACACAGCCGGACTGAGCAACGCCGCGGAATTTTTGTCCAGATACACGGTCGCATTGGGATGAGTACGCAGAATCGAAGCCGGTGCCATGGGACCGATCTCGCCCTCAAAGCAGGCTTTAATCGCTTGCGCCTTGCGCGTGTCCGGTACCACCGCAAGAATTTCTTTCGCTTTAAGAATCTGGCGCACCGACATCGAGATGGCTTGTGTCGGCACTTGCGACAGGTCGGCGAACCAGGCCTCGCCCACCTGCTGCTGCCGGCAAGCCTCGTCAAGGGTGACGATCAGATACGGGTCGTCGATTTCAAAATCAGCCGGCGGATCGTTAAAGGCAAGGTGCCCATTCTCGCCGATTCCAAGGAACGCGATGTCAATGGGCGCAGAGGCCAGGTCCTTCCCCACGCGGCGGACAACTTCTGCGGCATCGCCATCGCCGTCCAACAGGTGATATTTGGTGATTCCGGTTTTCTGCACCAGTTGCTCCAGGAGCATTTTGCGAAAGCTGCCGGGATGGGTAATCGGCAGGCCGATGTATTCATCCAGATGAAAGACCTCGACCCGCCTCCAATCAATGCCAGGGTCGCGGGTGAGCGCGTCCAGAAACTGCAGTTGAGACGCAGCCGTCGCGGCAATGATCCGGGCCTGTCCGCGATCGCGAATCGCACTGCGAATCGCGCTGCCGGCCTGCTCAGCAGCGGCCTTGCTCGCAGCACTCTTGTCGTTGAATACCTTGAGAGCCATGGTGGATGTCCCGGCCGCCACTGGTGCGGCGGGCCCGAAGTGCCGCGATTATACAAGACCGAAGCCGCACTTTCATCGGCCAATAACGATTAAATAGCATGGGCCTCACCATCAAAATCGGTTGCCAAGAAGCAACGCCACTCTTTAGACTGTGGCGCACACCAATTTCCCTTCAGGAATGCGGCGCCGGCCAATGCGGAGTAGCAGTCAGGAAATATTTCAGACGGAGGAAAGATGAAATTACTGCGTTATGGTTTGCCCGGCGAAGAAAAGCCCGGCGTGCTGGCTTCCGACGGGACCATCCGCGATTTGTCGAACCTTATTCCCGACCTCGCCGGACCGGCGTTGCTTCCGAATTCGCTGGATAGGCTGCGCCGGGCAGACATCTCGGGTTTACCTCGAGTTGCCGGCAATCCCCGCATTGGTCCGTGCGTGGGCAGCGTGGGGAAAGTTCATCTGCATTGGTTTGAATTATTCCGATCACGCCGCCGAATCAGGCATGGCCGTGCCCGCCGAACCGGTGGTCTTCATGAAGGCAACTTCCTCCATTTGCGGCCCCGACGATGACGTCGTAATTCCGCGAGGAGCAAAAAAAGGCCGACTGGGAAGTTGAACTCGGCGTGGTCATCGGGAAGCCTGCCAAGTATGTGGATCAGACTGATGCCCTCTCCCAAGTTGCAGGATATTGCGTGGTCAATGATCTTTCAGAGCGCGCCTTCCAGCTCGAAGGCACCGGCCAGTGGGTGAAAGGCAAGAGCGCGGACACCTTCGGTCCCATTGGGCCGTGGCTGGTCACGCCCGACGAAGTTCCCGACCCGCAGAATCTGGACCTATGGCTGGAGGTTGATGGCCATCGCTATCAGAACGGATCCACCAAAACCATGGTCTTCGGGGTGGCCCACTTGATCAGCTATCTAAGCCGGTTCATGAGCCTGCGCACCGGCGACATCATCTCTACCGGCACGCCTCCCCGCGTGGGCCTCGGGCAAAAGCCTCCCCTCTACCTGCGCCCAGGTAACCGCATCAAGTTAGGCATCCCAGGCCTGGGGCAACAGGAACAGAAAGTGGTAGCCGACTCGTAGGAACCAACGTCTGAGAACGAAGAACTAAAATCTGAGATCTGAAATCTAAGAAGCTCTATCTAAAAAGCTCTAAAGGTCTGAGATCCGAAGCCCGAGGTCGGAAGCCCGTCAAGTCAACTTTGGTGCACTCCTCGCCCGCCTCCTGCCTCACCCCCAGATTCCCATTTAGAGCCCCTTCAGCGAAATAAAGACAGATTTATCGCGGCCCGTCACTGCAAGCAAACCAGGCAGGTGGTAGTCGTGGGTTCAGCGGTTTCGCGGCTCCCATGTGCTTATGAACTTTTGCCTGCGCTCTCACGTTTTCGTGTGTCTGTTGTTTTGTGCCGGGCTGGCGCCCGCCCAGAAGACCGAGGTTCGCCCTGAAGCCGGCCAATCGATCGATCCCGGCAGCCACCAATTCCGTCAGCGCGAAGGGTGGTTCCGCCATGGGCGGGTGCTTCCCGGACGCTCCGCGGCTGCACTACGCTATCGGGCCCAGCGGCAGAAACTGCAACTGCGGGCATTGCGTGCCGCCGCGCCACGCTCGGCCGCGCTCCCGCGAGTCGCTTCCGGCACTGTCTGGATGCCACTGGGTCCAGCCCCTCTGGCCTCCGACGCTACCGGACTCGGCATCCAGGACTACGGCCCTGTGGCAGGCCGCGCCACCGCCGTGGCTGTCGATCCGGCAGACAGCAGCGGCAATACGGTGTACGTCGGCGCCGCTTATGGCGGAGTCTGGAAGTCCAACAATGCCGGCGCACTCAGCCCGAATCCTTCAAGTGTTACCTGGACTCCGCTCACTGACAATCAGCCCACTCTGGCCGTGGGCTCAATCGCCATCCAGCCCCAACTCACCAACCCCGACGCGCGCCGCAGTGTGGTCCTGGCAGGCACGGGCGAGACCAACAGCTCCGCCGACTCCTACTACGGACTGGGCATTCTTCGTTCGACCAACGCCGGCGGCACCTGGACCATGATTTCGCAGGACAGTACCGGCACTCGATCTTTTGCCGGGCTGGGCTTCAGCCAGATCGCGTTCAGCACCTTCAACCCCAGCCTGGTGGTGGCGGCCGCCGCAGGAGCGACGCAGGGAGTCATCGAGGGCCTCGAGGATCCAGTCATGGCCAATCGGGGACTCTACTACTCCAACGACAGCGGAGCGTCATGGAACTATGCCACCGTAAAGGATGCAGGCCTCACCATCGACCCCAGTTCGGCGACTTCAGTGGTGTACAACGCAACCAGCCGGCAGTTTTTCGCCGCCATACAATGGCACGGCATCTATTCTTCGACCGACGGGGCCACCTGGAGCCGCTTGAACAGCCAGCCCGGCGGCCTGAGTCCAGTCTCCTGTCCGGCGGCCCCCACGACTTCGACCTGCCTGCTGTATCGCGGAGAATTCGCGGTCGTGCCCGGCCGCAACGAGATGTATTTCTGGTACGTGGACGGAAACAACAGCGACCGGCTGATCTGGCAGACCAGGAACGGCGGCACCAGCTGGACTCAAATCAACGATGACGGCATCACCAACTGCGGTGACGTCCTGGGCGGCTGCAGCACCGAACAGGGCAGTTACAACCTGCAACTGGCCGCAGTCCCCGATGGACAAGTCACCGATCTGTATGCCCGGGGCGGTGAATCTTTACAAGTGCCGAATCACCACCGCGTCGCCCAGTTGCAACGGCAGCGCGCCCGATACTTTCATCAATCTCACCCACGCCTTCGGATGCCCGCCAAGCTTCGGCTCGATCGCGCATGTTCATCCCTACCAGCACGCTATATCCTTTCTGCAAACCAACGGCAACACGCGGGTTGTGATGTACTTTGCCAACGATGGCGGAATCTACCGCGCCCTGGATGGTTACACCGGACTTCTCAGCGGCACCTGCGGCGGCAGCAACCAGTTCGACAGTCTCAATCAGAAGCTGGGCTCGATCACCCAATTCATATCCTTTTCACAGCATCCCAAAGATCCCAATACGCTTTTGGGCGGCGCGCAAAACAACGGCTCGCCCGCAACCAGCAGCTCACAAAGCAACAGGAGTTGGGTCAACGTCAACGCCGGCGATGGCGGATACAACCAGATCAATCCCGACAATCCCACTCAATGGTTTACCGCCAACACCGATGTGAGCATCGAGCGTTGCGATCTCGGAGTGGACTGCCGGGCCCAGGACTTCAGCGGTGGACTGGTGGTTTCGAATGCTACCGTGGGCGGCGACTCGGGACCATTCTTCACGCCCTTTATTCTCGACCCGCAAAATTCCGGGGAACTCCTGGTGGGAACGTGCCGGGTATGGCGCGGCACGACGGACGGCAGCGGATTCTCAGCTCTCACCAACAACCTGGAGACCGGCGGCTCCGAAAGCTGCACCGGCGGTGAGGTCAACCTGGTCCGAGCGCTCGCTGCGGGCGGCCTCAAGGACACCGCCGGATTGTCCAACGTGATGTATGCCGCAACCGACGGCCTCGGCCCCCTGGTCCCTACCGGAGGCCATATCTGGGTAGCCACAAACGTCAGTGCCGGTGCAGACGCGTGGGTTGACCGCACCGGAACCACCAACCCTTCCGGATTCCCGATCTCGGCCGTCGCCATTGATCCATCCGACTCCACCGGCCACACCGCGTTCATGACCATCATGGGATTTCACGTCTCTCATGTGTGGAAGACAACTAATGCCGGCGCATCCTGGACAGACTTCAGCGCAAGCTTGCCCGACGCACCCGCCAACGCAGTGCTGGTGGACGGTTCAGCAGGCACAGTCTATGTCGGCACCGACGTAGGAGTTTTCGCGAGTGGCACAGCCATCCCGGTCTGGACTGAAGTCGGGCCGGCGCCGGAAAGCGGACAAGCCGGATACTTGCCCAACGTCGCCGTCACCGCCTTGCGCATGTTCAGTTCCGGGGGAACCAGAAAACTCCGCGCCTCCACCTACGGCCGCGGGATATGGGAATTCCCCCTGGCCTCAGGACCAGATTTCATATTCGCCTCGCCGAACAACGAACTGACCGCATTCGCCGGGCAGAACGCAGCCTTTACTGCTACGCTGCTGGCCCAAAATGGCTTCGCCAACTCCGTGGGCCTGACGTGCACCCGCCGGGCCACCTCACCCCCGCCAACTTGTACGGTAACGCCCGCTTCGCTAACGCCGACCAGTGCGGGCGCAAGCTTCAGCGTGACGGCGGGCGGTCCGGTGGGCGACTACTTGTTCAACGCTCACGGCGTGGGCAGCGATGCCAATACCACCACCCGCGATTTTTCTCTCACCCTGCATATGGTGGACTTCAGTCTGACTGTGCCCGCGCCCGGTAGCCTCACCGTGAATCCCGCCAGCGTTTCCGGGCCCGCGGCATTTGACGTGACCGCATCAGGCTCGTTCAACCAGGAAGTGACTCTTTCCTGCAGCGGTTTGCCGGCCGGCGCCGCTTGCAGCTTCGACTCAAACTCAGTGTTTCCGATTTCAGGCAGCCCGGAAACCGTGACCTTGACCATAAACACGAGTGCCGGCACGCCCCTGGGGACATCCCAAGTTGCCATCAATGCCTCGGTCGCTGGCGGACCCACCAGAACTCAGAACCTCTCCCTTACTGTCCGCACAGGAAGCACGCAGAATCCCGATTTCGCGCTTGCGGTCAGCAATTCATCGTTGACTGCAAATCCAAATGAACAAGTCGTGTTCAACGGCACTCTGACGGCTTCCGACGGTTATAGCAGCGCGGTAAACTTGCGTTGTTCCGGGGCCGTGCCCCTGACCTGCACGCCCTCTCCGGCGGTCCTCGTTCCGTCCACCTCGGGCGCGGCATTTACTGTGACCGCGAGCAACGATGCGCAGAACCACTTCAACTTCACCATCGACGCTACCGGAACCGACGCTGCGCACATCCACAAATCGACGCCGGTGGAACTCATCGTCGGCTTCAATTTTGTGATCAACAACAATTCCGCCGCCCAGACCGTCAAGGCCGGGCAAACCGCCAGCTATAACCTGGACGCGGTGCCGCTGGGAAATGGCAGCGTATTTCCCGGCAATGTAACTCTGTCGTGCGCGAGTGCCAGCCTGCCTCCGCTGACCACATGCTCATTCACGCCCAGCCTCATCGCGTCGGGAGAAGGAGACACGAACCTGGTGTTGAAGCTCCAGACCACCGCGGCCACTTCCGCAGTCTTGAGACTGGCAGGGCCGCATGCGCCGTGGTACGACCTGGGCCTGTCCCTGGCCGGAGTTGTGGCTCTCGGAGGATTAAAAACATCGCGCACGAGGCGAAAAACGAAGAAGGGCCTGCGCCTCGCAATTCTTGGCATGCTGCTCACCTTGCTGGTGGCCTGCGGCGGAGGCAGCAGCGGTCCAGGCGGAGGGGGAGGCGGTGGCGGCGCAGGTCATCCTGGAACTACTCCCGGGAACTACACCATCACCGTCAATGCCGCACTGGGTTCGGTTGCGCGCAGCGTGGACGTGGCGCTGAGGGTGCAGTAGTAGTCTGCATCGCCCTCTTACAAAGCGTAAACCACGAAGGACACGAAGGTACACGAAGGAAGGCAATTCGATCTGTGGAGCGAATCGATTTCCTTCGTGTACCTTCGTGTCCTTTGTGGTTTACGCTTTTGCCGGCCATCGCGCCGGATAACCGCCGTAACTTCGCCCTGATTCCAGACACCATGTATAAAGAATGTGGCGCACTTTTCCCTGCGCCCCTATGCCGGATCAAGCTTTCGACATCATAATCATCGGCGGAGGAATCGTGGGTCTCTCAACCGCGATGCACGCCACCCGCGCCCTGCCGCATTTGCGCTTGCTGCTGGTCGAGAAGGAAGACGGTGTGGCCCGCCACCAGAGCGGACACAACAGCGGCGTGATCCACTCCGGCATTTACTACAAGCCCGGATCTCTGAAGGCAAAATTCTGCGTCGAGGGCGCGGCCGCCATGGTGGAATTTTGCCGCACCCACAACCTGCCGCACGAAATCTGCGGGAAAGTCATCGTGGCCACCAGCGCCGAAGAGGTCCCGCGTCTCAACACCTTGCTCGATCGCGGAAAAGCCAACAGCCTCGCCGGACTGCGCCTGCTGCAGCAGGAGGAGCTGCGCGAGATTGAGCCGCACTGCAGCGGCCTGCTGGGCGTGCTGGTGCCAGGCACCGGCATCACCGACTACGCCGCCGTCAGCAAAAAATACGCCGAGATCCTGATCGCGCAGGGCGGCACGGTAAACACTGGAACCGAAGTTCGGGCCGTCGTCCGGCGCGGCGCGGAAATGATGGTCGAAACCAATCGCGGAACTTTCGCCGCGAAGTATGTGATCAACTGTGCCGGACTGCACAGCGACCGCGTCAGCCGGATGGCCGGCCAGAAACCCGAAGTCAGGATCGTGCCCTTTCGCGGCGAGTATTATGATCTGGTTCCGGACCGCACCGATCTGGTGCGCACGCTCATCTATCCTGTACCCGATCCCAAGTTCCCATTTCTTGGTGTGCACTTCACGCGCCGCATTCAGGGCGGCGTGGATGCCGGCCCAAACGCGGTGCTGGCCTTCAAGCGCGAAGGCTACAAGCGCACCGATTTCAACCTCCGGGACCTCGCCGGGACCCTCACCTATCCCGGCTTCTGGCACATGGCGGGAAAGTACTGGCGCGATGGCGCCAGCGAATACTATCGCTCCCTGAGCAAGCGAGCGTTTGTGAAAGCGCTGCAGCGGCTGGTGCCGGAGATCGTCAGCTCTGATCTGGTGGCGGACGGTTCGGGTGTCCGCGCCCAGGCGGTGCGCCCCGACGGTTCCATGGTGGACGATTTTCAGTTTGTGCAGGCCGACCGGATGCTGCATGTATGGAACGTCCCCTCGCCCGCAGCCACGGCTTCCCTGCCCATCGGCCGCCACATCGCCGAGATGGCCCGCCAAGCCTTGGAAAGCGCCTGACCAGCGGAAGTTGTCATCCTGAGCGGAGTGGCGTCTTCGCGTAGCGAAGACGCTACGCAGTCGAAGGAGCCCTACCCGTTCCGCGAACGCGTCGCCGGAATTCGCAGGGGGAAACTGTCCCCCGTGCCCCATCAACACCGCGATCGTTAAGCTGATATAGCAATCCTTCGACTGCGCCTGCTTCGCTCAGGATGACACCGGCTATTCTCCGCCTATTAGTCGCGAAACTGTACAATGGCCGACACAGAACACACGGAGGACACAGCGCGATGGGTTTCGATCTTTCCGGAAAACGGGTGGCGGTGCTGGGCGCGGGCAAGATGGGCGGAATTCTGCTCAAGGCAATGCTGGAGAAAGGTCTGCTCTCTCCCAAGGCGACTTTCGCCACGGTACAGCATGAAGAGCGGGCGCGCGCCCTCGCCGAAAAGCTGGGCGTTTCGGTGGGCACCGACAATGTGGCTGCGGTGCGCAATGCCGACATCATCTTTGTATGCGTGAAGCCGCAAGTGGTGCAGGAAGTGATGGAGCAGATCCGCCCCAGTGTCACCAGCAAGCAACTCATTATTTCCGTGGCCGCATCCGTACCCACCAGCCACATCGAAAACGCGTTGGGCAGCAAGGTTGCTGTGATTCGCGCCATGCCCAACACACCGTGTTCACTGGGCTGCGGCATGACCGCGTTGTGCAAAGGCAAGTTTGCCGACTCTCACCACGTGGAGGCGGCGTGCGCCCTCTTCAACGTTGTGGGAAAAACCGTGGTGGTGGACGAAAAACACATGGACGCGGTCACCGGGCTTTCAGCCAGCGGCCCGGCCTACATCTACATCATCCTGGAATCCCTCGCGGAGGCAGGCGTAAAGGTCGGTCTGCCACGCGATGTAGCCACACTGCTTGCCGCCCAGACCACTCTGGGAGCTGCCACCGTGGTCCTCGAAACCGGGGACCATCCCGCTCTGCTCAAAGACGCGGTGACCACTCCCGCGGGCTGCACCATCGACGGCATCATGGAACTGGAAGAAGGAAAACTACGCGTCACGTTGATCAAAGCCGTAGTAAAAGCTGCCCAGCGCGCGAAAGAACTGGCGTACGGATAGTCATTTGGAGAGGAACGGCTCGCAAGAAAGTAGTCTTGGGAAGAGCGCAACTTCGGGGCGTTGCATCTCGCTAGCGCGGGCTTGGGAAGGGCACGACTTCAGTCGTGCCACAAACAAACCGCAAAATGCGTCGCGCTTTAGCGCCTGAGGTCAGATTCATGGAAGGGCGAAGTTCACCGTGACCCGCGTCTCGAATTCAACTACCTTGCCTTTAAGCTGGTGGGGCTTGAAACGCCACTGCCGCACCGCATCCGTCGCGGCGCTGACCAGCAGAGGATTGCCGCTGATCGTCGTAAGCTTCCGGACCAGGCCGTCCCTCCCAACCAGCACTTTGATCTCGACCGGACCTTGAATGCGCTGCAACCTGGCCGCCTCCGGATACTGGGGCTCCACTCGCTCCAGAACATAGCTGCTCGCGGACGCGGGAGAGTTTTGCGTCGGCGCGAGCGATGGATCATCTTCTTCCCGAGCCGCCGCCTTTTGAATCGATCCAGGTCCCGTTACATCAGCCGCAGCGGGCGGTTCGACCTTTGCTGGCGGCATCCGAAAAACAACTTTGCCATGGTCATACACCACCAGCCCACCTGCCGGCTCGGCCGTTTCCGTCTTCGGATTCGGAGCTGGCCTCACTGGCGGAGTAATTCTGGCCACAACCGTCTTGGCAGCAACCGGCGGTTCTTCGCGATGGGACATGGCCGGCGCAGTTTCAGGAATCACCGGCCCCATGGCCTGCGCCTCGTCCGGAATTATTGCAGCCGGGGCCGGCGACCGGTTGACTGCCATGCTCCAGCCCACGCGGCCGACCATCCAACCCAGCAGTACGGCCAGCGCCAGCACCGCGGCAGTCAGAACGCCGGTTCGGTAATCCCGACCAATCACGGCCATCTCCGGCTGGATCGGCTCCTGCAAGCTTTCAGGCTGCTCCGATTCCGGTGGCACGGCCTCCGTAACGAGCTGCGGGGAAAGCTCTGCCGTAACTGGCGGCGCGGATTCGGCATCCCTCGCCTCTCGCACGGTTCGTGAGATTTTTCGGCTGAGCCCTTGCAACTCCTGCAGGTCAGAATCACTGAAGGCATGGGGCACCAGCGAAAAAACCTCCAGCATCCCCCACAATTCCTCACCTTCCAGGATGGGATGGACCGCGATTGAGCGGATTCCAAGGTCACCGCAAGCGCTTGCATTCACCCGGGGATCGACCAGCGTGTCATCGCAAAGCTGCATCTCCCGGGTATGAACACAAGCTCCAGAAAGGCCCGATCGAGTGTTCAGGCAAACTCCGGCCGCGGGCGCCTTGTCGCCCAAAGTGGCGCGGCAGACCATCCGGTTCCCGCGGGCCAGAGCGATCACAGCCCCACTCGAGGCAGTGGTCAAGCGAGCTTGTTGCAGAATTTCATGCAACCGCAGGTCCAGGGAGAGGTCGGAGGGTAGGTCTTCCTTAACATGGAACGCCGGAGCGCTACCTGCCTCTACCTCAACTTCCGCGGCATCGGGTTCCGGCCATTCCGGACCGCAGACGCGGGTGTGCACGATAGAAGGATAGCGCGTTGAATCAGGCTTTAACACAGTTCGGCCCATGCGAATACACCAGCGCGGCGCGGGATGGCTCCGACAGCAATTGAGCGGAGTTTCGCCTGAAACAAAGGTCTTGTCAACACAAATGAACCCCGTGTAATCAACTCAAAACAATAACTTTATGAATGTGGCCAGTCGCAAATTGCGAATATGAAATCCTCCCCCACTATTCTATGGGTTTCGTGAGCCCCAAAGGCAAAATACTGTTTGGCTCCTAAGCCAGGTAGCGCCGGCGTCTCGCCGGCTGTCGAGGCGACGTCCCGCCGCCTCAGTGCAGGGAAGAAGCCAAGTTGCCTCGCTTCCAAGGATTGCCTTCGGCGGCGGCCGAGACGCCCGCCGGACAGCCGGCGGACGCCGGCGCTACCCGGGACACCTGACCTGCGGTGTACACTTCCCCGGCAGATATCTTCAAGGTGAGAAAAGAGTCTGGCCGCTTTGAATTCATCTTCGCCGCCACAGTCCCGCTCTGACCAATGGCATGCGGTCACCGCCAGCTTTCTGGGATGGACCCTCGACGCCTTCGATTTCTTCGTCGTCGTCTTTCTGGTGGACACGCTGGCGCTTCACTTCCACGTCACCAAGAGCGCCATCGTATGGACCATGACCGCGACCCTGGCCATGCGCCCGGTCGGCGCAATCGTGTTCGGATTGCTGGCCGACCGCTACGGGCGCCGCAAGCCCCTCATGGCCAATGTGATTTTCTTCTCCGTGGTCGAACTCCTTTGCGGATTTGCTCCCAGCTACACCGTGTTTCTAATCCTGCGCACCATCTATGGCATCGGGATGGGCGGCGAGTGGGGTGTCGGGGCCTCGCTCGCCATGGAGAGCGCTCCGCGAAAGTGGCGAGGCTTTCTGTCCGGAATCGTGCAAAGCGGATATTCCATTGGCTACCTGCTGGCAGCGGTAGCCGCACGCTTCATTCTTGCCCGCCTGGGGATGGCGTGCCATGTTCTGGGCAGGCGGCGCGCCCGCGTTGCTGGCCTTCTACATCCGTTTCCGGGTGCGCGAATCGGAGGCCTGGAAACAACACCGCGCCCCGACTGTGGGAGCCATTCTGCGCACGGCCAGCGGTCACTGGAAGATTTTTCTTTATCTTGTCCTCCTGATGACGCTCATGATGTTTCTCTCCCACGGCACGCAGGACCTCTATCCCGACTTCCTGAAATCGGCGCGCGGCTTCGATTCGAAAGTTGTGGCTTATCTCGTCATTCTGTTCAATGTAGGAGCTGTGCTGGGGGCCATTCTATTCGGGCATCTGTCTGAAAGTTTCGGACGCCGCCGCAGCATGATCCTGGCGCTGGTTTTGTGTCTGGCGATGATTCCCGCCTGGACCTTCGGGGGCTCGCTGATGACCCTCGCGGTCGGCGCTTTCGTGATGCAGGCCGGGGTGCAGGGCGCATGGGGCATCATTCCTGCTCATCTCAATGAACTCTCTCCCGATGCCGTCCGCGGACTCATGCCAGGCTTCGCCTACCAGCTGGGAATTCTCATCGCAGCCCCGGTGAACAATGTGGTTTACGCTCTGCGCAAGCCGCTGGGATATTCGTGGGCCCTGGCCGCATTTGAGATCGCCAACATCGCGATCCTGATGACGGTTATCGCGCTCGGTTCGGAGCGCAAGGGAAAGAGCTTTTCCCACCACGAAGGCGTCGAACTAAAGATGTGACAGCCGTCACGCCTGTTCGTGACTGACAACCCCTCCGTCCGCGACTGCCCGTCAGGGCTTATCATTTGCTTGGAACAGTTCTAACTTTGTCGGCTGCGTCGTCGCCCTGGTGGGATAAAAACTGCTACAGTATTGCATCTGGCCGGCGTTGATTTTCACTCGCGGAGAACATTGGGATGCGCATCGCGGTGGTGGGTTCGGGCTACGTGGGACTGGTGGCGGGCACGTGTTTCGCCGACCTCGGCCATGAGGTGGTCCTGGTGGATAACGACCAGGCCAAACTGGCCGCGCTCAAGGCCGGCGACGTCCCCATCCACGAGAAGTTTCTGCCTGAACTGTTAAAGCGGCACCGCGATCGCAATCTTACTTTTTCCGACGATCTGAACCAGGCCGTACGCGACAGCAAAGCCATTTTCATCGCGGTCGGGACTCCGCCGACCGAACAGGGAGAAGCCGACCTCTCCTACGTGGAATCGGTGGCCCGCAGCGTTTCCGGCGCCATCAACGGCTACAAGGTGGTGGTGGAGAAAAGCACGGTCCCGGTTTACACCAGCGACTGGGTGCGCAAGATTATTTTGCGCAATGCCGCGGCCCCGGATTCTTTTGATGTCGCCTCCAACCCTGAATTTCTCAGGGAAGGGACCGCGGTCACCGATTTTCTTTATCCCGACCGCATCGTGGTGGGTGCCGACAGCGAACGCTGCGCCGCGGTGTTGCGCGAGATTTACGCGCCCATGACCGATGGCAGCTACTATCGCCGCAAGGATGCGATTCCGGCGCCCGACCGGGCCCAGGTCCCTCCTCCGCTCATTGTCACCAGCGCCAAGAGCGCCGAGTTGATCAAGCACGCTTCCAACGCATTTCTCGCCATGAAGATTTCTTTTATCAATGCGGTGGCTTCCATTTGCGAATCGGTGGGAGCGAACGTGCAGCAGGTTTGCCAGGGCATCGGTACCGACAGCCGCATCGGCCCGCGATTTTTGAATCCCGGAATCGGCTACGGCGGATCCTGTTTTCCCAAGGACCTGATGGCGTTCCGCGCCGTGGCACGAGAATGCGGCTACGAGTTCCGGCTGCTGGACGAGGTCATGCGCATCAATGAAGACCAGCGCCAGCGCTTCCTGCGCAAAGTACGTACCGCCCTGTGGACCCTGCGCGGCAAGCGCCTGGGCGTGCTGGGCTTGGCTTTCAAGGGAGGCACGGACGACATCCGCGAATCGCCCGCCATCTTGCTGGTGCAAGCGCTCCTGCAGGAGGGCTGCACGATCGCGGCCTACGATCCGGCGGCGACAGCCCGGGCTCGCGAGGTCCTGAACTCCGGCACCGAGTTCGTCAATGATCCTTATGAAGCCGCCCGCGACGCCGACGCGCTCCTGATTTTGACCGAGTGGGAAGAGTTCGCCGCTCTCGATCTCGACCGCATTTTCAAGCAACTCAAGTATCCCATCGTGATTGACGGCCGCAATCTTTACGACCCGGAGGCGATGGCCGCGCGCGGCTTCACCTACTACAGCGTCGGCCGCCCGGCGGGAACGCCTGCGGTCCCAGCCGCCGCTTCGACTCCTCCTCCGGCCAGGAAACTCAAGAAATCATGAACCCGCAGCGCGCCCTGGTGACTGGCGGAGCCGGCTTCCTGGGCTCGCATTTGTGCGATGCCCTGCTGGCCGAGGGCTACTCGGTTGTCGTCGCCGACAATCTCCTGACCGGGAAGCTTTCGAACCTCGCGCACCTGCGCAATGAGGCCCGCTTTGAATTTCAGCAAATCGATATCAATCAACCGTTCGACTGCGGCGCGGTAAATTACGTCTTCCACTTCGCCAGCCCTGCCAGCCCGGTGGATTATGCCGCGCACGGAATTGCCACTCTCAAGGTCGGTTCGCTCGGAACCTTTCATGCCCTCGAGATCGCCCACAAGTACGGCGCGAAATATCTGGTCTCTTCAACCTCGGAATGCTACGGCGATCCGCTGCAGCATCCTCAGAAAGAAACTTACTGGGGCAACGTAAATCCCATCGGGCCGCGCTCGGTGTACGACGAGGCCAAGCGCTTCACCGAAGCCGTGACCATGGCCTATCACCGCTATCATCAGGTGGACACGCGCATCGCTCGAATCTTTAACACCTACGGACCGCGCATGCAGCTCAACGACGGCCGGGTGGTCCCCAACTTCATGAAGCAGGCGCTACGCGGCGAAGACCTGACAGTGTACGGCGACGGCAGCCAGACCCGCAGCTTCTGCTATGTCAGCGATGAGATTGACGGCTTCCTGCGGCTGGCCAAAGCCGACGAACATTTGCCGGTCAACATCGGCAATCCCACCGAGTTCACAATCCTGGAATGCGCCCAGCGCGTGCTGGCGGTCACCGGATCGAAGAGCACCATTCGCTACGAGGCTCTTCCCCAGGACGATCCCAAGCAACGCTGTCCTGACATCACCAAAGCCAGGACCCTGCTGGGATGGGAACCAAAAGTTGATCTGGAAAAAGGCTTGCGCTTGTCGCTGGACTATTTCCGCCAGGAAGCCGGCTGACGAAAAAAGAAATTTCCCTTTTGTCATCCTGAGCGGAGCGCAAGCTTTCGCGTGCGAAAGCTTGCGCGAAGTCGAAGGACCCCTATAACAGTACGATTCTGTGAACCATGTAGGGCATCGGCAGGAGTGGGAATTACCGGATCATCGATGAAATTTGGATATGTCTATGCCCGGCTCCCAAACTTGGCCACAACGCAGGTCAAATCATCGTGGGCAGCCACGTCACCCAGGAAGCTCCGCACCGTGGAACGAATCGAATTACGAATCTCTTCCGGACTCGCAGTGGTCGATTGCAAGAGCAATGCTGTACAGAGAGGATGCGAGCAACAAAGAAGTAATCACGTAGGGAATTAGCCAGCAGTAGAAAGCGAGCAGAACGCCCGCTCCCAGCCAGATTCGAACCCAGCGATAGCTTCGCGCCGAGTTCTTCTCACTCCGATCCCTGCCATTCATCAGCTGTAAGGATACCAGCCGCCGGACAGATCGCAATCCTGCTCCCGGTTACAGCTGCGGGCGCGCTTCTCCAGCACGCTCTACTCCCCTTCAGGGATGTACATTATTGCGAACTGACTAGGAGGGTATCGCCGAAGAAGACGAACAAATCGCACTGCACAAAGGGAAGTTCCGGGCCCTGTCCTTGCCGCAGTCGGCCATGACAGTGATCAACGGCTCTAGTGTCGTGAGGTACCCGATCTCCCTGCCCGCTCAGGCCAGACTGTCTTCCGCCGCCTGGGCCGCGATCAGCTGCTTCACTTGTTCCCGCTCATCGGCCGTATTGAGGCTGAACTGCACGCCCATCCCGAAGCCGGGATGCACCACCTGCACCGTTCCCCGGACCCGCAATTTCATATCGTGGGTGCGCACCACGATGTCCAGCACCGTGTGCGAAGCAAAGGGAGAGGGGGTCTCCACGTAGCATCCGCCCGTGCTCACATCGCTTAGAGTGCAGCGATTGGGCACGCCCTCGCCCAGGCGGAACACATCCGCGCTCAGGTGACAGGCGCGACGACCCTGGACACGGCGATTGGAAGATGCCGCCGAAAGCCCCAGACCCGCGAAGCGGGTGGCCACGCCCTCCGATGCGGCCGGAAGAGTTTTCTTGGGCGCATTTTTTTCCGCCGTTGCCAGCCGCGCCAGGCTGCTCTTGATCCATTCGTTCATGGTGCGCCGCGAGGTTTGCGGCACGTCCACAAAACGGATTCCCACCCGTCCGGACGAATCCTGCCACACCACGTCGCCGGACAACCGCACCGAGGATTTATCACCTGGCAGATTGAATTGAAAGTAAACCTTGCAGCGGGGAGGCAACCGCCGTTCGGACTGTATGGCCAATCCATCCTCGCTCAAATCCAGCAGCGTAGCCGCCACATTCTCCGCGTTGGCGTATGTGATCGACGCCGGAGCGTGCAGGGCGATCCTCAGTTTGATCCGCTTTTCGCGTGCCATCAGACCTCGTGCCGCCCGCAGGCTGCTTGCTGCCCGCTCCACGGAGACCGGCTTGTAGACAATGAAGTTGGCCCCTTGCCCGAAAATATCGCGCACCTGTTCTCGTCCGTCCACCAGGCCGATGATGAGCGTGTTCCGGTTTATCCGAACCTTGCGCACCGCTGCGATCAACTCGATGGCCGGCATCTGGTCCTGGCAATCGATCACCACGGCGTCGAAGTGCTGGGACGCGAGACGGGTTGCGGCGCTGGTCAAATCTCCGCAATGCTCCGCCGCAATGTTCAGCTCCCGCAGAATCTGGCTGAGCACCTGTACCGCTTTCAGATCCGCACACACCACCAGGGACGTAAGCGCCATACTTTGGGAATGTTAGAGTTCCGCGGTAAGCCGAGACAAGTTACCTCGGTCATCCGGAAGTGATTTCAGGGGCTGGGGTGACTTTCGTCATCTGGAGTTAAACCGAAGAACTCGCTATGTTCGCAATTGCTGCTCACTTCATGGTTGCGGCGAGAAAGCTTACACTCCGCCAAAAAGGCTCCGAAGATGTCACCACAAACCGGCAACTGGATGATCGCCGCGGGAGTACTCGGGGGATTTATCGGAGTTCTGATGCTGCCCGCCGCATTGGGGGAGCATCCCGACACCAGCCTGTTAGTCCTGGGCGCGTGCGGCCTATCTCTGGGCTCCATGATCGCAGCCTCCGGTTTTTATTTGAAGGCGCGCGCCCTTCAATCTCCCAGAGGATTAAGCAGGGGATCGGTAGAATCCAAGAACTCAACCCGACGAGTCCGCGGCGGTTGTGATGTTTGCCATGGTGACTTGCCGGTCATTCATTGCAAAGTTCATCAGGTCCACCTTTGTGCGAGTTGTCTTGGGCGGCACTATGATTTCCGTACGTGCGCGTACGCTCCCAGCACCCGCGGCGCCGCCACCAAAACGGGTAAGGGTCTTTCCAAGGCTCGCGGCGTCTAATCCCGTTGATCCTCTGGCTTCGCCGGCGCGTCCCCACCATGCGAGGATCGACCAAACCTTGAAGGTGGCTTAGCTCACTCAAAACATGAGAGTTTTCTCATTACTTTGGTGAACTGACCAACGGTACGTTCGTTAGCTTACCCATTGTGCCGCGATCCGCTAGGGAAACTCTGAATAAGTATTCATCCTAAGTCGACTAACATCAGTGCTCAGGAAACCGTGCTGCCGGTTCGAGTCTCGGATGCTGGAGCTGGTCAGCACCCCCGTTCCGACTGCGCGTACAGGGCAAAGGCAGACGAGCCTACGCTACGGCGAGCAGTTTTCTGCGGCTCACAAACAGATTCACCAGCGCACAGGTAACGAACAGCCGGTGCGCGTTCTTCTTCAGCCCGCGATAACGTACTTTCACGAATCCGAACTTCAGCTTCATCACTTGAAACACGTGCTCCACCTTCGCCCGCACCTTCGACTTCGTCCGGTTCTTCGCCCACGCCATTTCATCCACAATCTGGCCCTTGTAGCGGCAGCGCCGCTGGGTGAAATCCCGTGCTCGTGGCGCGCACTCGCGGATCACCTCGGTTTGGCCCTGATACGCTCCGTCGCCCCACACCCGCGTTTCTTCGCCATGCAGCAGGTCCGACAACATCGCCACATCGGAAACATTGGCTGCCGTCGCCACCGCCGTGTGGATGATCTTGGTCTTGCTGTCGACGCCCACGTGCGCTTTCATCCCGAAGTACCAGTTCTTCCCCTTCTTCGCCTGGTGCATCTCTGGGTCGCGGCTCTGCTCGCGGTTCTTGGTCGAGGAAGGTGCGTGAATCAGGGTCGCGTCCACAATCGTGCCCGTCGTGATCCGCACGCCCTGGGCTTGCAAATGCAGGTTCACCGTCCCCAGAATCTCTTCTCCCAGACGGTGCTCTTCCAGCAGGTGCCGGAACTTGCACACCGTGGTCTCATCCGGCACCGGCTCCGCGCCCAGGTCAATCCCGACGAACTGGCGCAGGGTCGCCGAGTCATACAGTGCCTCTTCCACCGCCGGATCTGCCAGGTTGAACCACTGCTGCAGAAAATAAATCCGCAGCATCTGTTCCAGCTCCTTCGGCCGTCGTCCGTTGCCCGGCTTGGGATAGTGCGGCTCGATCAGCGCACACAACTTCGCCCACGGCACGACCTGCTCCATCTCTTCCAGAAAGATCGTCCGCCGCGTTTTCTTCGTATACCGCTCGAATCCCGTCATCATCGCCAGTGTCCTCTGCTTGCGGAACGAGTTCATGCTGGCACGACTCTATCTATACTTCCTGTGGAAAGGGAGGACTTAATCAGAGTCTCCCTAGGTTAAGGACTGTTGACAACTCCGTAAAAGCAGGCCATGCCCATCAAGTCTAAACGCGGTTTCTCCTTAACTGAGCTATTGATCACGCTGGCTGTGGGATTGATTCTCGCGGGCACCGGCATTCTATTGGCTTCGACTGCAACCAATCAGATCCGCCTGAGTACCTCGGGCACGAACTATGCCAACCTTTTGCAGAATGCCCGGGTGCGAGCGGTGCGGGACAACGTCTACTATTCAGTCCGTGTGGATTGCGGCACCACAGGCTCGGCAGCCCCTTGCAGTGGGTCCGCCCCAGCCAGAGCCTTTATAGACCTTAACGGGAACGGCACCTATAACGCCGGCGAACCCATGATGGTGTTTGCGGCAGGTGTAACTCCGCAGACATTCGGCTCCGGACCCTCGAAGGCCACCCTCGCATTGCAATTCTTACCTTCCAGTGCTGTGGCCACAGTCGCGAACACTTCCGTCCCCATCTTCGGCACGCGCGGCCTGCCCTGCAAAGTGTCGGGTGGGACATGCCCCTATCTCGATTCCAACGGCCTGCCAGTCTCGTACGTCACCTTTATCCAGAACACACGAGGCGGACAGTGGGAAGCTATAACGGTAAATCCAGCATCGAGAATCAAAGAGTGGGCCTATAACGGCTCCGCCTGGTCGCCCCTCAACTAAATCATATGAAAACCCTCAAACCAACTTCCAGGTCGTCTGCTTCACGCCGCAGTCAGCGAGGGTCTTTCTTGCTCGAAAGCCTGATTGCGATGATCGTTCTTGCCATCGGCCTGGGGGGCTTTCCAGCCTCCTCATGGCGTCGCTCTACACCAACCACCGTTCGAGTCAGGACACATCATCGACCATGGTAGCCGAGCATGTGCTGGAGCAGATTAGCTCTCAGCCGGCAAATTCAGTCGCCCCTCTCACTCTGACAGACTGCGCGGGTACGGCCTGGAGCATCAGCACCCAGGGACACGCCCAGGGAACCGGAAGTGGCGGTTCTTATGGCGGGGATGGCGCCGTTCTGACCTCCGGCGGTGTCATCGATTGGACCCAGGCTTACGGCGCCGTGCCGGCAGGCTACGCCATGCGGTATGTGGACTGCGGAAATGGCGGGCGCCAGACCATGTACGACGTGCGCTGGGACCTGATCACCATGAGTCCTTATGCCCGCATGGCCATCATTTCGGCGCGTCCATCTGGAGCTCCGGCGAACGGCGGGCTGAGATTTGTGATGCCCGCGAATCTGCGGACCATTGGAGGACTCTAGAACATGCGAAACTCTGGTTCGCCCCGCTGTCCGAATAAAGGCTCACTCGGTTTCTCTCTGATTGAGATGCTGATCGCAGTGGCCATGGTCTCGGCTGTAATGGCCATCGTCATGCGTGGCATCATCCAGATGCAGCAGCGCAGCAACACCGAAAGCACGACGGTGGACGTGTCGCAACAGACCCGCGACTTCATCGACCAGATGGTGCGAGATATCCATAATGTGGGCTATCCGCCTCCTCAGGTGCTCAACGGCGCACCGGTTTGCACCAATAACGCCGCGGTGTCCTGTGGCGTCATCTCTTATACCCCTACTCAAGTCATCTATGAAGGCGATCTGGATGGGGGCGGCACGGTTTACCGCGTGTATGTCCAACTGCAGCCGGGAGCCGGAGGAACCTGCCCCTGTACCTTGCAGCGCGGAGCTGTCAGAAAGTCGGATGCGCTCGCAGGCACTGTCCCCACTTATTTCACCGAAGTCAATGGCGTGCTGAATAGTGGCAATGGCCTGGGCGGGGCAACTTATCCGATCGCTCTCCCCGGGCCAGGATCGTATACGTCCTACGGCACAGCAGACGTATTCGATGCGTACGATGTAAGCGGCGGAGCGGTGGGCACTTGCGCCACGATCTCCGCCTGCTCCAGCATCCATAGCGTGCAAATCACCGCCAACATTGCCCCCAGCTACAGCGACTCCGCCAACAAGACATACCGAGTCTTTTCGATCACTTCGAAAGCCAGGATGAACAACAACAATCCGGTTATCTGAGGAGATATGCACATGCCAAAAACGAATCATCGCGACGAACGCGGAGTTGCTCTGTTTGTGGCGATTCTCGCTCTGCTGCTGCTGACCGCAGTGGCCGCCGGCATGATGTATCTTTCCTCCACCGAAACCGCGATCAGCAGTAATTTCAAAGCTGAGGAGACAGCCTATTTCGCCGCTCGTGCAGGAGTGGAGGAAGTGCGCGACCGCATGCTTCCCACCGCAGTCTATCCGGCTTCCTACTCCATCGCACCCCAGGTTGCGACTCTGGCGCTGCCCCCGGCCAATCCTGCAGTGTTGTACGTTTTGCCCGCCGGCGTGACCATGTCGGATGTAACCAATACCACAGCGCCGAATCCTTTTTTCGATGACGAACTCTGTCATGACCTGACCATCGGCTCCATGACCCAGAACACAACCGCGAACATCCGCTGCACTGCGGTGCCCAGTGGAAGCAGTTGGTACCCATCCACCCAGCCGGCCAGCGTTGCGCCCGTGGCTTTGGACTATAAGTGGGTGCGTGTAACTCTGAAGGCAAACAATAGCAACCCCGCGGTTCCCGTGAATGGCAGTTCCGGCAACGCTAACGTAGTTTGCTGGAACGGCACATCGGAAGTAACGGCTGCATCCACCTCCGCCTCCGCGTGTAACACCATGACTCCCATCGCGAACCCGGTGTATCTGGTCACGGCGCTTGCTGTCACCCCCAACGGAGCGCGCCGCGTGGTTCAAGAGGAGATAGCCCAGACCCCGGTGGGAGGGCTGCCCGGCGGTTTGTTTGCCACCGGAACCGGATGCAGCGCCCTGAATCTTGCAGGCAACGCCAACACCGGCAGCTTCAACTCGGCCACCGAAGGTACTCCCACCAACCCGCCCAGCAATCAAACAAACTCCGGCGGAAGTGTGGGATCGAATGGTAATGTCAGTCTCGGTGGCAGCAGCACCAGCGTAAACGGGAGCATTGCGACTTATCAGCCGCCCACCGTGGGTTCTTGTCCCGGCAACGGCGTCTCGAAAACCGGCAACCCAGCTTTCGGCAGTGTGGTCGGGCTCGGCAGCCCTTACACTCCTCCCGTACCGCCGATACCCAATCCACTACCTCCTCAAACCAACGTGACTTATGGGAACACATCTCTTACGCCCGGGTCTTACGGTAATGTGACGATGAAGGGCACGGTCACCTTGCAAGGTGGAACCACGGGCAGCCCTGCCGTTTACACCTTTAACAGCATAACCCTCAACGGTAACGCCGACCTCGAGATCACTGGTCCCGTGGTCATCAATCTTGCCGGCCAACCCAACATGGCAACCGTACTCGACATGACTGGCGGCGGTTTTGGCAACAGCACCTATGTCCCGTCTAACTTTGTCATTAATTATGGCGGCCCTGGGAACATGGTCGTGACCGGTGGTACCGACGCATTTGCAGTAATCAATGCTCCCAACGCAGCTATCACGTTCCGCGGTGGTTCGAAGTTTTACGGCCAGGCAATTGGCAAGACGATTGACGACCAGGGTGGAACAAACTTTTATTGGGATACTTCTTTGACTGCGCCGCCAGCCAACACGAACTCGTTCTACGCCATCAGCATGCGGGAGTTGAGCTATTAAAAGGTTGCCCGGGGCAATTGGCTTCCTTCCTCCGCTGGGTTGAAAGACAGTAAGCTGGATGAGTGATCCCGCGGGCCTTCATACCGTCGGCATACCATCGATCC
>CAWCPY010000041.1:0-22877 GCA_963797385.1 Terriglobia bacterium | reverse complement strand
GGGCAATGGGTTTCACTCCCCATAGGGAACCCAGATGTTCTTGACCTGGGTAGCGTGCTGCAGGAACCAGCGGCCTTCGCCCTGCTGCACGTTAAACCAGTCAATCGAGCGGCCTTCGTTGGTAAATACTTGCTTCAGATTCCCGACCGAGTAAGTCTTGGCGGCAACTGCACTCGTTTCATCCGCAAAACACCAGACCGCATCCACGTCGTCATGTTCCGCCAGGGTCTTCAGCAATTGCGAAGTGTATCCGGTCACGATGTTGACCGCTCCTCCGGGTAGATCGCTGGTATCGAAGAGCTGATACAACTCGGCGGTAATCAAGGGATAAGTCTCGGAAGGCACCACGACAGCCACATTGCCGGCCGCCAGCACCGGCATCACGAGTGACAGGAATCCGAGCAGCGGGGCCTGATTCGGGCAGATGATCCCGACTGTCCCCAACGGTTCATGCATGGCCAGCGCGACATTGCGGAAGGGAGGATTGTGCACCGTCCCGTCAAACTTGTCTGCCCAGGCAGCGTAAGAAAAGATGCGTTCGATGCCAGTCGATACTTCGGCTGCGGCTTGAGTTTCGCCTACCACTGCGGCCAGGCGGCGAGCGATTTCATCTCCGCGCAGTGAAAGATTTTCCGCGATGTAGTAGAGGACCTGCGCCCGGTTGTGCGCGGTGGCCTTCGCCCATCCCGAGGCTTTATGTGCCGCTTCGACCGCATTGCGAATATCTTTGCGGTTGCCCAAAGGGGCCTCGCCCAGAAGCCGGCCATCGGCAGCGCGCACTTCCATGCTGTAACCGGAGTCGGGACGTGCCTGCTTGCCTCCGATGTACAGCTTTACCGTCCGGTCGATAGCGGGCGCCGTTGGTTCGGAATCGTCGATTGACTTCTGAGCCGGCGATTTCGCGGCTGGCAGCGCTGGCGCATTCTTAAACCAGGCCGGCTCAAGATACTCCAGCAAGCCTTCGCGGCCGCCCTCGCGACCGTAGCCGCTCTCTCGGTAGCCACCGAATCCGCACGAAGCGTCAAACAGATTCGTGCAATTTACCCAGACCACTCCCGCTTTAAGTTGGGAGGCCACATGCAGCGCGACATTCAAGCTCTCGCTCCAGACGCATGCGGCCAGACCATAGACAGTGTTGTTCGCCAGTTCAACCGCTTCGCTGGGCGTGCGGAATGTCATTGCGGCCAGCACAGGACCGAAAATCTCCTGCTGCGCCACAATCGACGTGGGATGCACATTGCTGAGCAGCGTGGGCGGATAGTAAAGTCCGTGCGCGGGCAGCTCGATTTGCGGCTGCCAGCAGGTAGCGCCGTCCGCGACTCCCTGGTCCACCAGGCGTTTGATCCGGTCCAGTTGCACTCGCGCCACGATGGCGCCGATGTCGATGGACTTGTCGAGCGGTGCCCCGGCACGCAGTGTGCTCATGCGGTCGCGGACCTTCGCGATGAGCGGCTCGGCGATGCTCTCCTGCATCAGCAGGCGGGAGCCGGCGCAGCAGACCTGTCCCTGATTGAACCAGATGCCGTCGACCAGGCCTTCGACCGCGCTGTCGAGGTCGGCGTCTTCGAAAATGATGAAAGGCGACTTGCCGCCTAATTCAAGCGAGAGCCGTTTGTGGCTAGGGGCCGTGGCGCTGCGGATAGCGCGTCCTACTTCGGTTGAGCCGGTGAACGCGATCTTGGCCACGTCGGGATGCTTGACCAGCGCTTCTCCGGTTGAACCGTCGCCGGTCACAATGTTGACCACGCCCGGCGGCAGTGCAATCTCCGAGCAGATTTCCGCGAAAGCAAGGGCAGTAAGCGGCGTAAACTCGGCCGGCTTGAGTACAACGGTGTTGCCCGTGGCCAGGGCCGGCGCAATCTTCCAGGCCAGCATCAGCAACGGAAAATTCCAGGGAATGATCTGTCCAACCACGCCGCACGCTGTGTATCCGGGAAATTCCTGATGCAGCAGCTGGGCCCACCCGGCGTGGTGATAGAAGTGGCGGGCGACCAGCGGAATATCGATGTCGCGGCTCTCGCGAATGGGCTTGCCGTTGTCCATGGTCTCGATCACGGCCAGGCGGCGGGAGTGCTTTTGCACGGTCCGCGCCAGCGCGTACAGATAGCGAGCTCGCGCGTGCGGTGTGAGGGCTTGCCATTTCGGCAGGGCTGCGCTTGCGGCGCGGACCGCTGCGTCAATGTCTGCTGCCGATCCCTGGGCAACCGTAGCCAGTTTCTCGCCCGTGGATGGATCCGCGGTTTCGAAGTATCCACCTTCCGCCGGCGGTCGCCAGGCACCGTCAATAAAGTGTCCGAAGCGGCGGACCATGAGCATCCAGCCAGGCGATGGCATCTTTCGGATCCTCCGGGGCGGGACCGTATTCCATGGCGACGAACTTTTCCGCGATGCTCATAGGATTGCCTGGTCCAACACCATCAAAGTCAAAAGCGTCGGACAAGAGTGTCCGACCCACACCTTACGCCAACGGATGACGATAGTCCGCCGAATATCGTCCGGTCACGTAGTGCTCAAGTTGCCGCTCGATGTCATTCAATAGTCCGCTCGCTCCGAAGCGGAAGAGTTCTGACGTCATCCACGAGGGGCCGAGTTCTTCCTTCATCAATGCCAGCCATTCGATAGATTGCTTCGCGGTGCGGATTCCACCGGCCGGCTTGAAACCGACGGCCATCCCCGTTTCCTGGGCGTATTCGCGGATGGCGCGGGTCATGACGAAGCCGACGGGCAATGTGGCATTCGTCGGCTCTTTTCCCGTGGAGGTCTTGATGAAATCAGCGCCCGCCATCATGGCGACGAAGCTGGCGCGGGCAACATTGCGCAGCGTCAACAGATCGCCGGTGCCGAGAATCACTTTCATGTGCGCCCGCCCGCTGGCTTGTTTGAAGGCTGCGATCTCGTCGTAGAGCGCCTGCCACCTGCCGCCGAACACGTGGGCTCGGGTAATGACAACGTCGATGTCGTTTGCTCCCGCCTCTACGGAACGCCGAATCTCCGCCACGCGCTCGGTCAGCGGAGACAGACCCGCGGGAAAGCCGGTGGAGACAGCGGCCACGCGCACACCGCTACCTTCAAGCGCGCGCACGGCAGTTTCGACAAAGGTGTGATACACGCAAACCGCGGCAACCTTGATATTCAGTTCTTCAATTCCCAGGCGCTTGACCAAATCGTCCTGAATGGGATGCCGGGCTTTGGCGCAGAGTCGCCGCACCCGCTCCTCGGTGTCATCGCCCGAGAGCGTAGTGAGGTCCATGCAGGAAACGGCACGCAACAACCATGCCGCCTGCCAATCTTTTTTGACGGTTCGACGGGCGACGTGACTTTGCGCTCTGCGTTCGACTGCGCTGGTGTTGACCCGGACCTGCTGCACCCAGTCGAGATTGAGTGGAATGCCGCGATTCGATACCAGGGGACGCCCGGCCAGCGTGGCGATAGTGTCCACGCTTAGGTCGCTGGCCACTCCGTAACCTGCCTGGTTCTCAACTGACATACTGGCGATTGTAATTGTACGGCACCGCCGATGCAGGCGCGAGCGTGACGTTCGCCACAGCCCACGTGGGGACAGCCGCCTCGGCTGTCCGGCGGAGCGAAGCTCCGCTATCTTCCTTACGGGTATCTTCCTTACGGGTATCTTCCTTACGGGTATCTTCCTTACGGGCAAGAACCTCGTCGAGCTACGCTCGACCGGACAGCCGAGGGCGGCTGTCCCCACGCGGGCTTCCAAAGGAGCACGAGCGAGACGCTCGCGCCCACATTTGGCCTGTCGGTAGCAAGTTAAAATGTCCGGTTTTTGTAGCACGTGAGATGTCCGGTTTCAAAGTTGTGCCCGCGCCGTTTGGGTTGGGTTGATTTTGGGGATGGGGTTGCAGGGGAAGGGGGCGGTTCCCCTTCCCCTGCTCGTCTGTGTAGAAGCTTTGGCTGGCAAGGGTGTCCCGGCGCCGTCATAGCGACCCAGGCAATGCGGTCCGTGGGTGAGACTCAAGGTTCCATTCAGGTGTTGGTGCACGATCACCTGGCAGCCCGCCAGCGTCGCCCGCCAGCGCACCCGCTCGATCTGCAAGCTCAGATTCTGGAAGCTCACCGTGTTGTCGCGGTTTACGCTGCGTTCGAACTGCAGCGAGAAGGTCCGTTCCAGATCACGACTCCGACAGGGGACAAAGGCGTTTCCACGCTGCGCGGGCGCGACCTGAAAACGGCGATTGAACTCGGCGACGTAAGCTTCCCGCAGAAACCGGTTCGCCGCCTCCAGTGTCGCAAGCTGGCGCAGCCGCAACTCCTGTGGCAAGCGCCCCTGCCAGGTCGAGAAGCTGCGCTCGCTGCGCCCCCGCGCTTCCGGCGAGTAGGCCGGGATCATCTGCACTCCCAACTCGTGCAGCGCCCGCCCCACCTGGGTGCGGCGCTGGTAGTCCACCTTGCCTCCCACTTTCGGCGTCAGCCAGAAGTGGCTGCCCCGATCGCTGTACAGCGCGCAGAACACGCCTTTGCGCTCGATTACCTCTTTCAATCCCGCCATCACCGTCGCCGTCGATTCTTCCTCCACCAGTTGGGCGTAGTAAATCTCGCTGGTGGCATCGTCCAGAATCACGATCAGGTCGTACCAGCGTTCGTCCTGAAACCACTGGTGGCGGCTGCCGTCGATGTGCAACAGCATCCCCGGCAACGGCCGCCGGGCACGCCGTTTGCGATGCGCCCCGCGCTTGCGTCCACGCGCCACCAAGCCCGCTCCCTGCAGTGCCTGCTTCACCCAGGTGTAGCTCAATTCGATGCCGTGCTCGGCTCCCAGCTTCTCCTGGAAGTGCTGCACGTTCAGATCGAAATACTTCTCCCGGTAGAGCGCCAACACTTTCTCCACCGTCGCCATCGGCACCCGCCGGGTCGACGGCTTGCCCCGCCGCCGGTCGAACAACCCCTTATAGCCCTCCACCTCGTAGCGCTCCCGCCAGCGCCGCATATGCCGGTCGCTGATGCCCAGAATCTCCGCCGCCTGCCACCACGTGATCTTCTTCGCCATCGCTTGCAACATCACGTCCTGTACTTTCATTGCCCGCTCCATCGCGGCCTTCGGGTAAGAATCCATGCTGGCCATGGTCTCCCACCCTCCCGCCCGCAAAGCGGACTTCTCATGTGCTATCTCAACCGGACATATCATGTGCTACCGACAGCGCCCACATTTGGCCTTGACAGCATTTCGGTCCGAAAGCTAGGCTACGACGCTGCTTCGAGTCCGGAGAAAACCAATTCTGAAACGTTTGAACCACATCATTTTTCGGCTAGCCGCTGCCGCCATCCTGCTTGCCAGTTCGATCCCTGCCTCTGCGGTTGGAAAGAAAATCATTTTCGATACCGATCCCGGAACCGACGACGCTCTGGCATTGATGCTGGCGTTGAATTCTCCCGAACTGGACGTGCGCGCCATCACGGTCGTCCCCGGTAACGTGACTGCAAGTCAGGGTCTGGAAAATGCTTTGCGCATGGTTTCCCTCGCCAACCGGTGCGACATTCCAGTCGCGGCGGGCGCACAGCATCCCCTTTTTCAGAAACTCATTACCGCCGAGTTCTGGCACGGCAAAAATGGTCTGGCGAATGTCGAACTGCCTCCCAGTAAATGCAAAGTGGATTCGCACTTTGGACCAGACCTCATCATCCAGATGGTGCACGCCGCGCCCCATGAGATCACGCTGGTTCCGGTCGGACCTCTGACCAACATTGCGCTGGCGCTCCTCAAGGATCCCTCCATCGTTCCCCTGGTCAAGGAAGTGATCATCATGGGAGGCGCGATTGGCGGCGGCAATGTAAACGCCGCGGCTGAGGCCAACATTTACAACGATCCCGAAGCCGCCCAGATCGTCTTTCAGGCGGGTTGGCCCCTGACCATGGTGGGCCTGGATGTCGGCGACAAAACTCTATTTTCACAAAAGTATCTCGACCAATTGGGTCAGACTCATGGCCCGGTCAACGACTTCATCCACGCAGTGGGAAAGTACCTGGTTGATCTTTCCGCGCAGTTCGGATCGCCGGGGTCGCCGATGTATGATCCTCTCGCGGTTGGCGTAGCGATCGATGCCACGTTCGTAAAGGCACCGGAGTTGCATGTGGACGTCGAAACCCGGGGCGAGTTTACCCGGGGCGAAACCGTCGCCAATCGCCACGGCATGATCGAGCGCAACGTGCTGCACGGCGATCGCTATGTAATCGACGGGATAGACAAAGTCGCGCCCAACGCCAAAGTCTGCGTCGATGTGGATGCTGACCGGTTCCTGCAGCTTTTTGTTTCCAGAATCAAGGGCAAGTAGCGAGGAGAAATCCATGTACACGCCACACAGTCTGGAAATTGCGTTGTTGATGATGATCACCAGCGCCATCTGCTGGGGCTCCTGGGCCAACACCTTCAAGGGCGTGAAGAACTACCGCTTTGAGCTTTTCTACTGGGATTACGCTCTGGGAATATTCCTGGTGTCGCTTATCCTCGCCTTCACCATGGGAAATACGTCGTCGAGCGATCCCGCGAGCTTTCTGAACAATGTTCACTCCGCCGACGGCTCGAACATTGTTTACATGCTGATTGCCGGCGCTATCTTTAATCTGGCCAACCTGCTGCTGGTCGCCGGCATTGACATGGCTGGACTCGCCGTGGCTTTTCCGGTTTCGATCGGCATCGCTCTGGTGGTTGGAGTCGTTTCCAGCTACGCTTTGCAGCCCAAGGGCAACCTGGGTCTGCTGGCAGCAGGTGTCACTTGCGCGGTGGTGGCCGTGATCCTCGATGGCAAAGCCTACGGCAGCCTCGCCAGCGCGGGCCGCTCCGTCTCGAAGAAGAGCATTGTCACCTGCATCGTCTCCGGCGTTCTTATGGGACTCTGGGCGCCGTTCGTGACCCGCGCCATGACTCACGGCAATCCGCTGGGACCGTACAGCGTGGCCGTGTTCCTGACCCTGGGCGCGCTGCTCTCCTGCCTCATCTGGAATGTGTATTTCATGAAAAAACCGCTGGTCGGCGAGCCGGTCAGCTTCAGCGGCTACTTCAGCGGGCCTCCTTCCGGACACGTCCTAGGTCTGCTCGGCGGATTTATCTGGGGACTGGGCATGGTTTTCAATCTCGTGGCTGCCAGTTTTACCGGAGTGGCGATCTCCTACGCCATCGGTCAGTCCGCTCCCATGGTCGCAGCACTGTGGGGCGTTTTGGCCTGGAGAGAATTCAAGGGCTCGGGCAGCCAAGCGAAGATTTATCTATTCTTCATGTTCGTTTTCTATGCCCTGGCCATTCTGCTGGTGGCGCATGCGAACGGATAATGCTCTAGCTCTGACTCGGTTCGAATCATAGCGAGGATGCCCTTGTGGGAGTTCCCGATCGACGTCAATTTCTGGAAGCAATGGCGGCACTGGGTGCGATGACCACCTTGTCCGGAAGCGTTAACGCGACCCCTGGTGCGCCGGCCCCGCGCTGGCCCAAGCTCAAGGGAAGCCCGGTGCTGGACAGCCTGCACCCGGTGATTGAGCACTCTCGCGACGTGCGCACCCACGTGGACAAGATCGTCGAGGTCGCGAAGTGGATGGCCTACGAAGAGCTTCCCATGCCGGATTATCAAATGCCCTTCGACGTGGGCAAAGGCACCGCCGACGACGTGATCGACTTCGTACTGACTGCTGATTGCGTGGATACGGCGTTCACCGATTTTTCCACTCACGTTAAGTTCCAGGTGGACTACGCCGGGCGGCGCTGGTCCGATTCCGACGGGTTGTTCGCCTGCATGAAGCGGGCGATGGACAACGGCATTCCCATTCTGGACGGCAAGTTCCTCGCAAAGGTGACCCGTCCCGACCTCGAACGCATTTTCGCCGCCAACATCGAACTGCCCATGCTGGACGAAAAGATGCAAGTCTGGCACGACGTAGGGGTGGTGCTGGCGGAGAAATACGACGGCCGCTTTCACAATTTTGTGAAATCCTGCCCGTCTCGACTGTATGACAACGGCGCCGGCATTATCGACCGCATGGTGAAAGAGTTTCCGCGCTTCAACGACGTCAGCCCTTATGACGGCGCAACCATCAAGTTCTACAAGCTGCCACAACTGGGAATCTGGTTCGTTTACTCCAACCTGAGAAAGAACAATCAGTTCCCTCTCGATGATCTGGGCAAGATGACTGCGTTTGCCGACTACATCGTTCCGGTGGCATTGCGACTCCTGGGCATCATGAGTTACTCGCCTGAACTGGAACATGCCATCAACAGCTACCAGATGGTCCCGCGTGACAGCCGGCAGGAAGTTGAAATCCGGGCCCACTGCATCTACGCCACCGCGTTGCTCTGCGAAGAGGTCAATAACATCCGCCCTGAAGACTGGCAGATCATCATTCCGCAGATTGACGCCCGCCTGTGGACGCACTATCACACCACCTGGTGGCCGCATCATTTAACCAGAACGATCATGTACTGATTTTGTAGCGCCGATTTTTGTAGCGCCGGCGTCTCGCCGGCTGTCCCGAGGGCGTCTCGCCCTCGCCGGAAGGCCGCGCTACAGATTCGCCGCCCTTTCCGAGCCCTGTACAAAGCCACACTGTTCGTATAGAAATTGACCCCAAGAGTCTCGCTTGATCGTGGCTTTTGCCAAGTGCGGTGGGGAGCCAACAGCTTGTATTCCAGGCCCAGAACGCTCGACGAAGCAGTCCATGTGCTGGCCCGGCAAGGCGGTCAGATTCTGTCGGGCGGGACAGATTTCTTTCCCGCGCTGGGTGATCGCCCTGCGCCCGATCGTGTGATTGACATCTCCGGTCTCACCGAAATCAAAGGCATCACCGTCGAAGCCAACTGGATTCGCCTGGGAGGGCTCACCACCTGGAGTGAAGTCCTGACCGCTCCCTTGCCTCGATGCTTTGACGCTCTGAAGAGCGCGGCCCGGGAAATTGGCGGGATTCAGATTCAGAACCGCGGCACCATAGCCGGCAACCTCTGCAATGCGTCTCCCGCCGCCGACGGAGTTCCTCCATTGCTGGCGCTGGATGCGGAGGTAGAACTTGCTTCCGCCGCCGGGAGGCGTCGCGTGCCCCTGGCTGACTTCATCGTAGGAAATCGGAAGACCCTTTGCCGCCCCGATGAGATTCTGGTCACTGTGATCGTTCCCCGCAGCCTTGACGACGCCAGATCCGCCTTCCTCAAACTTGGAGCGCGGCGATACCTGGTAATTTCAATCGCCATGGTTGCGGCAGTCGTAAAGGCGGACAATGCGGGCCGCGTGGCCGAGGCCCGCGTGGCGGTGGGGTCGTGTTCCGTGACCGCCCAACGTCTCACCGCACTCGAACGCGCACTGGCCGGCGCACCCGCCCGTGCCGGGCTGGGCGCTGTGGCTTCGGCAAAACATCTCGCACAGCTCTCGCCCATTGATGATGTTCGCGCCACAGCTGTCTACCGCACCCAGGCGGCCCTGACCCTGGTGCGACGCGCCCTTGACGCCTGCGTGGGGAATTCCTGAATGGCAACGACGACTTCTCCCCGCGTCGCTTCTCAATCGTCCATTACATTTTCGGTCAACGGAAACAGCGTGACCGCAATCGTCTCCCCGGTGGAGCGGCTGTCCAAAGTCCTGCGTGAGCGTCTTGGACTGACCGGAACCAAGGTCGGCTGTGACGCCGGCGACTGCGGCGCCTGCACCGTTTTGCTGGACGGTAAACCGGTCTGCTCCTGTCTGATCGCAGCCGGGCAGATCGAGGGGCATGCAGTCACCACGGTGGAAGGGCTCGCCATGCGCCCGCCGATCTATGACCGGTTGCAGAAATCGTTCCTTCGCCATGGGGCCGCGCAATGCGGAGCCTGCACACCCGGCATGCTGGTCTCGGCCACTGCGCTCCTCGAACGCAATGCCACACCCAGCGAGGATGCAGTCATGGACGCGATCGGCGGTGTGCTCTGCCGCTGCACCGGCTACCGCAAGATCATCGCTGCTGTGCAGGATGCCTGCTCCAGAAGAATCGCGGAGCCTTCTCCCCAAGCCGGCAACGCAGTGGGCTCAAGGCTGGTGCGGCTAGACGGTCACGGCAAAGTGGCCGGCACGGAAATTTTTGGCGCCGACGAAATCCCACGCGGAGCGCTGCTGGTTCGCGCCATCCGCAGCCCTCACCAGCACGCTGGCTTCCGTTTCGGCGATCTCGATGCCTTCGTCGCCGCGCATCCTGGAATCCACCGCGTTCTGACCGCCAACGACATTCCGGGAGAGAACCGCTACGGTGTGATTTCGCGCTTTGCGGACCAGCCGGTGTTCGCCGAAGTGGAAGCCCGGTTCCGCGGCGAGGCCGTCGCCGCCGTGGTGGGTGAATCTGACGCCATCGAGGCCTTCGACCTCGCAAGCTTTCCCGTCACATGGGAACCCCTGCCCGCGCTGACGACGATTACAGCCGCGCTCGTCCCAGATGCCGAACGCATCCACCCCAACCGTGAGAACAACGTTCTGGTCCGGGGCCGCGTGCTTCGTGGCGATGTGGAAAAGGCCCTGGCGGAATCCGACGTCGTTGTCGAAGACGAATACGAGACCGGCTTTATCGAGCACGCCTACATCGAGCCCGAAGCCGGCTTTGCGCGTCGCGTTAACGATCAGATCGAGATCCAGGCCTGCACTCAGGCCCCGTACATGGACCGTGCCGACATTGCCAGAATTCTGGGCATCGCCCCTGAGGCAGTACGCATTATTCCGACCGCCGTCGGCGGCGGATTCGGCGCCAAGCTTGATCTTTCGGTTCAGCCCTTCGTTGCGCTCGCCGCATGGCATCTTCGCCAGCCCGTGCGCATGCTTTATTCGCGCTCGGAATCAATCATCTCAACCACCAAGCGTCACCCTTCACACATTCGCCTGCGCGCCGGCGCGACTCGCGACGGCAAGTTGAAGGCCATGGACTTCACCGCCGATTTCAACACCGGCGCCTACTCTTCCTGGGGACCGACGGTGGCGGCGCGGGTGCCGGTTCATGCCTCAGGGCCCTACCACGTCCCTCACTACCGCGCGCTGACCCGAGCCGTGCACACGCACCTGGTGCCGGCGGGGGCCTTCCGCGGTTTCGGAGTTCCCCAGACCGCGATCGCGCAGGAACAGGTTTACGATGACCTCGCGGACCAACTCGCGATCGATCGCCTGGAATTCCGAATCATGAATGCGCTGGACAACGGAACCCCCACAGTCACCGGCCAGGTTCTCGGCGAGGGAGTCGGAATTCGCGCCTGCTTTGAAGCGGTGCGGCCCCGATGGACGGCGGCACGCGCCGAAGCCGCGGCCTTCAACGCGGCGGCCAGCGGCCCGATCCGGCGAGGCGTGGGCGTGGCCGGCATGTGGTATGGATGCGGCAATACTTCCCTGCCCAACCCTTCCACCATTCGCGTCGGGTTAAAAGCAGACGGCCGCATCGCGCTTCACCAGGGTGCGGTGGATATCGGACAGGGTTCCAACACAATCATCACCCAAATTTGCGCCGACGCCCTCGGATCTCCTATCGATCGCTTCGACCTAGTGTCGGCCGACACCTCGATCACACCCGACAGTGGAAAGACCTCTGCCTCCCGCCAGACTTTTGTCACCGGCAGAGCCGCCCAGATGGCGGGCATGGAGTTGCGCAGCAAAATCCTGCGTATGGCCCGTGCCGGTGATCATGCGGTCATCCGTTTCGCCGATGGCGGGGTCACAGTGAAAGAAGAGGATGAGCGCTGCATCAGCCTGCGCGATCTGCCGCTGGATAAGCACGGCTACGTGCTGACCGGCGAAGCCACTTTCGATCCGCCCACCAGCCCGCTGGATGAAAACGGCCAGGGGATTCCGTATGCTGTGTTTGGCTTCGGCGCCCACCTGGCGGAGATTGCGGTCGATACAGAACTCGGCACTGTGCGCGTTTTGAGGATTACCGCGGCGCACGACGTCGGCCGGGCCATCAATCCAACCCTCATCGAAGGCCAGATTGAAGGCGGCGCTGCACAAGGTTTAGGGATGGCTCTTATGGAGGAATTTTTTTCGGGCAAAGGCGAGAACCTTCATGACTACCTGATTCCGTCCGCCGGTGACGTGCCGCCGGTGGAGTCGATTCTGATTGAAGATCCCTCCCCGGTCGGCCCCTTTGGCGCCAAGGGAATCGGCGAGCAGGCGGTGATTCCGACGGCTCCCGCGATTCTCAACGCCCTTCACGACGCCATCGGCGTGCGCATTCACCGTCTGCCGGCTACGCCCGACCGCATCCGTGCCGCGATGGTAGCGCCGGCGTCCCGCCGGCCCGATGGGCGGGCAGGATGCCCGCCAGACAGCCGGCGGGACGCCGGCGCTACAACAAACTCATGAAGATAACGACCATTGACGAGTTCTTGAAGTACAAGGTCCTGCCGGAACACCGGCCCATCGTGGCTCTGCTGCGGAAAATGATGCGCGAGCACGCACCCGAGGCGAAAGAGCAAATCAGTTACGGCATTCTGATGTGGAAACAAAGGCGCGGGCTGGCGGTCATCAGTCCGACAAAAAAAGACATCACGTTTGCATTTTCACGCGGCGCCAGATTTGAGGATAAATTCGGTTTCCTCCAGGGCGTGGGGAAGGTCTCGAAGCACGTCAAGATAAAGAATCTGAAGGACGCGCCCAGGGTCGCATTAAAGTACTACATCAAGCAAGCTGTGCAGCTCGATGCGAAATAAACTGTCCAGCGGGTGCGACCTCGGGAATTCCGATACTCTATGCCAGGCGTCAGGCTGAGCTTGCGGAGCATCTGGCATGCAGTGCATCTGCGGCCGGCTCGCGGTTGTGTAATTGCCCGCCAGCTCCTCGGGACTGACGTCCTCAGGGAACCCGGGGGGGTCTTGTTTTAACAAGTGCAAATCGTGATCGAGTCCATGAACACCACTGAAAAACCGCCCGGCGCCATTCGCTGCGATGCCTGCCCCGTGCTCTGCTACATCAATCCGGGAAGGACCGGGGCGTGCGACCGCTACGCCAACGACAACGGACAGCTGGTCCGCATCGATCCTCACGTGGTGCTCGATCGTGCGGTCTCACGCGGCGATTCTGTGGTCCCCTTCCTCGATCGCGATCGCGAATGGGACGGCAGCATCGTAACCGGCCCGGAGAATTTCGTCACCGCTATCGGTGCCGGCACTACTTATCCTGATTACAAGCCCGCGCCTTTCATCATCTCGTCCGCCGTGCAGGGCGTGGACATGGTTACGGTCGTGACCGAAGGGATCTTCAGCTACTGCGGCGTCAAAGTGAAGATCGACACCGACCGCCATCTGGGACCGGAAACAAATCTGGTTCGGGCCCAGGGAGAGCCGGTGGGACACGTCACCACCAGCGAATACGGTTCTCAGATGCTCTCGCTGGGCGGCGTCCGCCACCTCACCGGCGGCAGCCGCAAGGAAGGCACGGTGACCTGCGAAACCCTGCTGAACCTGTGCGACCGCAAGCCGGTGGAACTCACCATCGACGACGGCGCAACCGTGATTGTGCAAGCGGGCCGGCCGCCGGTGGTGGGCGGCGTGCAGGAAGAGCGTATGCGGGTGGGCTGCGGCTCGGCCACCATCGGGATGTTCGCCAAACAGTGGTTGGGCAAAGTTGATGAGGTGGTCGTGGTCGATGACCACATCACCGGCGTGCTGTCCGAGCATCAGGCGGGAAAATTGTTGGGCGTTCCCCCGACCGGCATCAAGATGAAGGGCCACCGCTCCACTCCCGGCCGCTACTTCCGCGTAGCCGAACCCGGCACCGCGTGGGGTGGAACGAATATCGACGATCCTCTTTCGATCCTCCAAGATTTCAATCCCAAGACCGCATGGCCGAAACTGCGACTGCTCATGGTAAGCACCACGGGTGAGCACTACGCCTACTTCGAACTGGATGAAGCTCTGCGGCCCGTGGAAAAAGAATTGCCCGCTTCGCTCAGCGAGTCGGTTGCGCGTATCAAGGAGAATTGCGAGCCTGCGCTCTGCACGGTCCTCTTCATGGGAGGCGCGGGAGGATCGCTGCGGGCAGGGGTCACGGAAAATCCCGTGCGACTCACCCACTCCGTGCGCGACGCGCTGACCCGCGTCACCTGTGGCGGTGCGCCGGTTTATGTCTGGCCAGGGGGAGGCATCACGTTCATGGTGGATGTCAGCCGCATGCCAGAGCATGCGTTTGGCTATGTGCCCACCCCAGCTTTGGTCGCGCCGATCGAGTTCACCTTGAAGGTCACGGACTATGCCGCCCTGGGCGGCTACATGGACCACGTTCGCTCGCTCGATTCCATCATGGACGAGAAGGGCCGCCGCCGGGTGTCGGCAAATCCGGACAATCCGTGGCCACTGGCGCCGGGAAAATCGTCGAATTCCGGCCCGAGGTCGGACCAATGAGGTCGAATCTATGAGGTCCGATCAATGAACACACGGGCCCAAACAAGATTGTTGGAAGATGGCCGACGTCTCCATTTGAATGACGGTCCCATTGACCTGATCGTTGAAGCTTTCGGGGAGAGTGAACAGATCAGCGCGGCTTATCGAGCGGCGACGGCGCGTTTCGTGACTGTGCTCGATGAACTCTGCGGCGAACTCACGTTTCTGCGACAGGCCACACGCACAAACGGCCCGCTTCCATCGGGTGCCATCGCGAGACGCATGGCGGCGGCGGTGGCGCCGTACTCCGAGCGGACATTCATCACGCCCATGGCGGCTGTGGCGGGCGCAGTCGCGGAGGAAATCCTGAACGCCATGACAGCGGCTGCCCGACTCTCGCGGGCTTACGTAAACAATGGAGGAGACATCGCGCTGCATCTCGCGGGCGGAGAGCATTTTGTCGCCGGTATGATGGAGCGGCCGGGCCGTCCATCACTTTTCGGGACTGCAACCCTCGACTGGGCGCAACCGGTGCGGGGCATTGCGACCAGCGGTTGGCGTGGCCGCAGTTTCTCACTCGGCATCGCTGATGCCGTCACCGTCCTCGCCGGCCAGGCGGCGGTGGCCGACGCCGCTGCGACCGTGATCGCCAACGCAGTGGACCTGCCGGGACATCCCAATATTGACCGCGCGCCCGCCAATGCTCTCGCGCCGGATACCGATCTTGGCGACCGACTGGTGACTCAGAGAGTTGGCGAACTTTCGCCGGCCGAGATTTCGGATGCACTCGATGCCGGCGTCGTCGTTGCCCGTTCGCTACTTGCCCGCGGACTCATACGCTCGGCGGCACTCCACCTGGGCGGAGATACTCGAGTCGTGGGCTTAAGCTTGCAATCGACCACCATGGTCATTCCAGGAAGCAGGAGTTTCGTTCATGCCTGAAGTGCAGGTTCGGAAGAAGTTCACGGCAGTGGAAGAAATCTTCCACGAGGGTGGCCCTGCCCCATCCCGCCCGCTGCGGCGCGCGGCCGTGCTCGCAGTGATTCATAATCCCTTCGCGGGCACATACGTGAAAGAGATTGCAGGCTTCATGGACGACCTGAAGCCGCTGGGCCTGGAGATGGCGCACTCGCTGGTCAGCGCGCTCGGCGGAGACCCAAAAGTTGTCGAGGGATACGGCAAAGGGGCCATCATCGGCTCGGCCGGCGAGCTTGAACACGGCGCCCTGTGGCATGTGCCCGGCGGTTACGCCATGCGAGAAATTTTGGGCGACGCCAAAGCCATCGTGTCGTCCACCAAGAAGGTGGGCGGGCCCGGCACCAGGCTTGATGTGCCCATCACCCACATCAATGCTTCGTACGTAAGAAGTCATTTCGATGCCATGGAGGTCGGCCTGGCCGATTCTCCGCGCGCCGATGAGATTCTGCTCGCCCTGGTCATGACGACAGGGCCGCGCATTCATGCCCGCGTCGGCGGTCTCAAAGCCTCGGAGATCAAAGGAGAGGATGGATTACGCTGATGGCCGAAAAAATGAAAGCCAGCATCCGCAAGATTGCAACGTTTCTGGAAGAAACCCGCAGCGAGATGGGACACGCCGTCAATCCTCCCACTCGGCGCGCCGCGGCGGTTGCGGTCATCGAAAATCCCTGTGCCGGAAAGTATGTCGAGGACTTGTCCGAACTCATGCTGATCGGCGAGGAACTGGGAGAATTGCTGACGCAGCGTGCCGTCGCGGCACTGGGCATTCCCGCGACCAGCGTGGAAAGCTACGGTAAAGCAGCAGCCGTTGGCGAAAACGGTGAACTCGAGCACGCAGCCGCGATCCTTCATCCCAAGCTGGGCGCTCCGGTGCGGAAAGTTCTCGGCAAAGGCGCCGCCCTTATTCCATCATCAAAGAAGCGAGGCGGGCTGGGCGTTGCGCTCGACATTCCCCTCGGTCACAAGGATGCAGCTTTCGTCCGCAGCCACTTCGATGGCATGGAAGTAAGAATCAATGACGCGCCCCGGGCCAACGAGATCATGGTTGCTGTCGCAGTGACGGACAGTGGACGCCCGCTGCCGCGCGTGGGAGGTCTGAGCAAGAGCGAGATCAAGGGTGAAGACGGCCTGCGGTAGTCCCCGCGAACCACGTGGGGACAGCCGCCCCGGCTGTCCGGCGGAGCGAAGCTCCGCAATGTTGCTTGGCAAAAGACGGTCGAGCTGCGCTCGACTGGACAGCCGAGGGCGGCTGTCCCCACGCGGTTCGTAGCGCCGGCATCTTGCCGGCTGTCCCGAGGGCGTCCAGCCCTCGGCTCGGCGGGCGGGACGCCCGCCGGACAGCCGCCGGGACGGCAGCGCTGCATACCCCGTAGAATGCTTCTGGCATTTGCCGCAGGGGTCACCAATGATCGTTCTCCGCTCTGTCATTTTCTTTCTCACATTCCAATTTCTTTTTTCATCTTTCCTCGCGTCCCAAACAAAGGAAAAAGCCGATCTGCTCGTTACCGGGGGCACCGTGGTCACCATGGACGGCTCGCGCGCCATCCTCGACGACGGGGCCGTGGCCGTGAAGGGAGATACCATCGTGGCTGTGGGTCCGCGCGGCGAACTTGAAGCCAGGTACGCCGCCACACAGACGATCGATGCCAAAGGCAAGCTGGTCCTGCCCGGATTCATTAACGGACACACGCACGTCCCCATGACCCTGTTCCGCGGCCTGCACGACGACGTGACTCTCAACGACTGGCTCTACAAATACATTTTCCCGGCGGAAGCCAAAAATGTGAACGAGGAATTTGTCCGCTGGGGCACGCGCCTGGCGGCCGCGGAACAGATTCGTGGAGGCGTGACCACTTTCGCCGACATGTATTACTTCGAAGATGCGGTGGCGGAAGAAACCAAGGCTGCCGGCATGCGCGGCGTGCTGGGGGAAACCTTTATCGATTTTCCCGCGCCCGACAACAAAAGCCAAGCCGACATGCTCGCCTACAGCGAAAAGTTCTTAAAGAAGTGGCAGGGCGATTCCCTGATCCACGCCGCTGTAGCACCGCATTCGATCTACACCTGCTCGCAGAAGACATTGCAGGATGCCGCTGCCCTGGCGCGCAAATACCATGCGCCCATCCTGATTCATACCGCGGAAATGAAAAAAGAGTGGGAAGACAGTATGAAGAACAACGGCATGTCGCCGGTGCAGTATCTGGGCAAGATCGGGCTGCTCGGGCCGGACGTGGTATCCGCCCACTGCATTTTCGTGGACGCGGCCGATGAGAAGACTCTGGCGCAAAAGCAGGTGGGCTGCGTGCACAACCCTTCCAGCAACATGATGATTGCCAGCGGGGTTTCGCCCGTCGCCGACTTGCGCGCCGCGGGCGTGGCCGTGGGACTGGGCACCGACGGCCCGGCCGGAAGCAACAACGATCTCGATCTCATGGAAGAAATGGATTTGGCGGCCAAACTGGCCAAGATCACAAAGATGGATCCCCTGGCGATGCACGCGAAGTCCGTGGTCGAGATGGCCACCATCGACGGCGCCCGGGCGCTGCACATGGAAAAAGAAATCGGCTCACTGGAGGCGGGAAAGAAGGCCGACCTTATTCTCATCAGCCTCGACGAACCCCACGCCGTGCCCATGTATGACATCTACGCGCAGCTGGCTTACGCGCTCAAAGGCAGCGACGTTGAAACAGTAGTCATCGGCGGGCGCATCGTGATGCGGGACCGCAAGCTGCTCACGGTGAATGAAGAGGAGGCCATCGCAAAGGCGCGCCAGTACAAGAAGAGCATCGCAGCTTCGTTAGGGTCGTTGTAGCGCCAGCCTCCAGCCGGCCCGATGGGCAGGCGAGACGCCCGCCAGACAGCCGGCGGGACGCCGGCGCTACTTGGTCAATCCGGTGACTTGTCAACCAGATCATGAGCACTGCGGCCGCTAGCCACGGTGACCAGGTCCCGTCCTGCCGACTTCGACTGATACAGACATTGGTCCGCGGCTTTCAGCAACTCCTCTGAACTGTCTCCGTGTTCAGGAAAAGTAGCCACGCCGACGGAAAGGGTGATGGCGCCCAGAGCGTGGTTCTTGTACTGAATGTGAAGTTTCTTTACCGCCTCGCGAAGTGCGTTGGCCCGAATGACAGCATTCTGCGCTGAAGACTCGGGCAGGATAATGCCGAACTCCTCCCCACCGTAGCGGCAAATCAAGTCGTCCACGCGGAAAAGCTTGCGGAACAGATCTGCGATGGACCGCAGCACCAGATCTCCCGCGTCGTGACCGAAGGTGTCGTTGAATCGTTTGAAATGGTCGAGGTCGATAAAAAGAACTGATACCGGATGGTTCTTGCGGACGCCGCGCTGCATTTCGCGCTCCAGCGATTCTTCCATGAAACGACGATTGAAAAGCCCGGTCAGCGGATCGCGAATGGATTGATCGCGCAGGGTTTCGCGCAGCCGCAGGCTGGCCAGTGAAAGCGCGATCTGTCCCGCGACCGTGGTGGCGACCCGCTGTTGAGAATCCTGCAAACTCTCGGCGGCGGAAACGCTTCGCATCCCGTCCTCCGCGGCAAACTCCAGATACAGGACGCCCAGCGTGTCTCCCTGTCCAACCATGGGCACACACAGGCATTTATGCATTGCCCCTGGGGTCAGGTGCGAACAGTTGATCCCTCCTCCGCCGTTGTTCCAGTGCGGCTGTCCCCGGCGCAGACTCCAGCACGCGTCGGGTAAAAAGAGGGCCTCGGAGACACTGGCGCTGCCCCACCGCACCGCCGTCTCCACCTGGTTCCGCGATGACTTGAACAGATATAGGGCGCCGGAGAGCGCCTCGGGCAAAAGCCTCTGCACGGACTGAGCCACGACCGAGCAGGCTTCCTGCGTCGTCCCGCAACACTCCAGCAAATCTCCCATCTCGCTCAACAGCGTCATCTGCTTGGTGCGAAGTTGCAGCTCGGTTACTAGCTGGCTCAGTATTTCGGCGTGCTTGCGCTCTGCCTGGGATGCCCTGATTTGTTCCGAGATGTCTTTATAGATCGTGTAGGAGCCTCGCACTCTGCCTTCGACAGCCAGGGGAACGGCATGCACTTCGAGGTCGAGGACGTGTCCATCTTTGCGCCGCCGCCGCGCCGTGGTATGCAGGGTTTCTCCGGCCAGGACCTTGTCAATCGAAGGTGTGGACTCGGTAGCAGAGTCGGGCACATAAATGCGGCTCAGATCACTGCCGATGAGTTCGCGCTGATTAAACCCGAACAGCCTGTCGAACGCGGCATTGGTCAATTCGACGTGTCCCTGCTGATCCAGCACGACAATGCCAAACGGACTGTTCTCGATCAACGAATTGAGATGGGCCGTCTGTTCCTGAAGGTCAAGCGCAATGCGGTGGCGCTCGCTGACGGCAGAACCGACGATCAGTCCCACTCCGGAGAGAACCAGCATCAAGAGACCCAGCTTCGAGGGAACGCCGGCCACGGGAGGGAAAATGTGCATGGCCACAACTATGCCGAAATTGAGCGCCAGTAAACCCACAACCACACGGCGAATCCCCTGCCGCATGGCAATCCAGATGATGGGAACAAAGCTTAAATAGAATAGCTGTCGGGAACCCAGGCGTGAGCCAAACATGACCCAGAGGACCGCCAGGATTGACGCCGCCTGGCCGAGGGCCTCTCCTACGGCAGCAATGTCGAGACTGACCGTCTTATTCCCCGGACCCTCGTTTTCCTGGCTGACTCTCTCTGCTCTCGGCGAGACCTGCCTTCTGACCCACGGGAAGACATGAATCAGCAAAAATGGGGCGATGCCCAACAACCCAATCCCATCGCCGGAGAACCATCCCCAGGCAGAGATCCAAAATTCGCTCCAGGCAATCGATTCGTCAGCAGCAAGGCAGCCAACCCCGATCAGGGTAGCGGCCACCGCGGTAGCCATGGTCACGAAAACGTAGCGCACCACATCCTGACGGCCTCGCAATCCCAAATCAATTCGCAGCGGGCCGCGCAGAACATATGCCGCTGTGCCGTAACAGGCCGCGACCCCGGCCGATCCCAGCGTTTCACCGAAAGATGCGAGGGGCTGGTGGTAGATCATGGCGCCGGCCATGGTATCGGCCAGACAGACCAGCAGCGCATACCAGGGGCTTATCCCCACTAGCAGAGCCAGCACCAGGCCGGTGGCTGGATACCAGGCCACCGACCCGAGGTGCGAAATAAGAATAACGGAGGGCTGATTCAGCGCGAGGTACAGCAGCAGAAACAGGATGGAAAGAATCGCGTGGCGAATGATGAGGCGGCCGGTATCCATGAGTCACATCTCAGACCAAATACTCCGAAGCCCCGATGGCGCGGCGGAGTTCGTCCGATGTCCGCACAGCTTACTCGCCCGGTAATTGTCCTGAAGTTAAGGGTATTAGATATCGGCACCTTAAAGGTCTCTCATGGTCACCTGGCGGTCACCAAAGTAACGGGCCAATCAGGACGGCATCAGGACGGCACAATCTCGGGCGCCGACGTTGCCGGCGGAGTGTTGCGGCTGCGTTGCGTGCTGATGACCCCGTCCACGATCATCATGGCTATGCCCGGCAGGTCTCCGCGCTGAATGCTCTCGAGCACGGTCCTTCCCGCCGAATGTTGGGCTCTGTCGATCATCGCGAAGGTGGCGGGCCGGCCTGCGGCAATCATTCCGCAGTCAAGCTTTCGGATTTTCGCCGTGTTGCCGGTGGCAAAACAGATTGCGATCTCGGCCGGTATCTCTCCCAGGGACGCCAGCATGGAAATCATGCGCAGGATACCGAGTGGCTGCACTCCCGAACCCGCCGGCGAGTCCGTGCCAAGAATTACCCGGTCAAGCTGCTTCAGCTCTTTGGCTGTGCGCAAGGTAAGCAGCGCGGCGCGCTCGTTACCGTTATGAACAACTTCCAACGCCCTCGCGGATTTTTCGCAGAGAGTCACAATCTGATCATCGGGCAATGCGGTGTGCCCGCCGTTGATGTGCCCGATGACATCCGCGTCGGCCGCGAGCACAATGTCTTTGTCAATCAGGCTGGAGCCGGGAATCGACGGCCCGCCAGTGTGGATGGTGCTCTGGATCCCGAACTTGCGCGCCCAGCTCACCATCTGCCGGGCCGTGGCTCCGTCTTTCACGCTTCCCAGGCCTACCTCTCCCAGCATCGTAACGCCGGCCGCGGCCAGGTCTTTGAAGTCTTCTTCCACCATGCCGTGCTCGATCACCGGCGCGCCAGCGTAAATCCTCACGCCACCGGGTCGAAAGGCGGCGAAGGCCCGCTGAGCAAAGATGGCCATGGCCTTCAGCCCGATCACATCTTTCGGGCGGCCGGGAGTGTGCACTTCGCCGGCGGAAATCATGCTCGTGACTCCGCCATGCAGGTAGCTGTCAATCCAACCGATCTGGTTCTGGCGCGGCGTCCAGTCACCGGCTACCGGATGCACGTGGCTGTCGATCAGCCCCGGAGCCAGCGTTGTGCCTTTGGCATCGATCACCAGGGTCGCGCCGTCGCCGTCAATATCCTTCTGCTTGCCGACGGCGGTGATCTTGCCATCGACTGCCAGCACGGTATCGGCGTCGAGGATCGGCCTCTCCAGGTCGCCGGTCAGCAGCAGGCCGATGTTCCGGATCAAAAGGCGGGTCTGGACTTTACTCTTGCCGGGCTCATCCTGGGTCATGGGAGCGCACCTCTTGGTCGAAGATTTCAACCGTGCTGGTTTGCTTTGCGAACTTTGCGGCTTTTCTTTGCGTTCTTAGCGGTAAAGCCTTTGACTTCACCCAAATTGTTAAAAATCTTAAACCGCAAAGGTCGCAAAGAAAGCCCGCAAAGGTCGCAAGGAATCACCGGGATTCCGCCGTTCTCAAACAATGTTATAAGCTTCTTTGGCCGTCCAGCCGACGACTGACGACTGAAGACCGACGACTGCTCTTAAGGAACGCGTATGTTATCTCGCAAGGTGGTTTTCTGGGAAGTCGATGCCCAGGCCGATTTCATGATGCCGGGCGGCAAGCTCTACGTGCCCGGCGCCGAAAAATTGCTGCCCAACATTCGCCGGCTCACCGATGCCGCCCGCGAGGGCCGCGTCTTTCTCGTCTCGCACGGCTGCTATCACACCAAAGATGACCCGGAGTTCACGATATTTCCTCCGCATTGCGTCAAAGGCACGCCCGGCGCAAACCTGGTTCCTGAAGCCCTGACTGCGAAAGTCGTGACTGTGCCCAACCAGGCAGGGGCTTCACTGCCCTCCGATCTTTCGCGCTACCAGCAAATCCTGCTGGAGAAGCAGACACTCAACATCTTCGAGAGCCGGCATGCCGATGAACTGGTGAATCGCCTGGGCCCCGACGTTGAATTCGTCGTGTTCGGCGTGGTCACGGAGTTCTGCGTACGCTTCGCGGCCAAAGGTCTGCTTGAGCGCGGGCGACGCGTCTCGGTAGTTCAGGATGCGATCGAGACCCTGAATTCCGAAGATGGGAAACGGGCCATTGCGGAACTCCAGGCCCTGGGAGCCACGCTCATCACCACCGACCAGGCGCTCACCTTGCTGGACGCGGCCACATGACAAGCTTCTGCTGTACTCAAACCCCAGCCATC
>CAWCPY010000040.1:0-68817 GCA_963797385.1 Terriglobia bacterium | reverse complement strand
CGCGCGTCGTTTGACCCTTGTTTTCTCCGGCCTGTAATATCGAAGTACCAGCTATCAGCCTTCAGCACTCAGCTTTCAGCCTCTGTGCAATTGTGATGGAAGCAGGCGCGCGGGGGCACTTTTGTATCCGGTAAACGGCTGACTGTTGAGGACTTACTGCACCTGTCAGAACCCCATGCCTCACGATCTTCCCAAAGCGTACGAGCCGGGCGCGATTGAAGCGCGTTGGGCCGAGTACTGGGTCACGGAGAAGCTTTTTTCCGTGCCCACGCCGCCTGCGGGCGGTTCAGAAAAAGAGACGCGGCCGGTGTTTACGCTGCTGCTGCCGCCTCCGAACGTTACCGGGCGCCTGCATATGGGCCACATGCTCAACCAGACGCAGATGGACATCATCGTGCGCTGGCATCGCATGCGCGGATTCCTGACCTTGTGGCTGCCCGGTACCGACCACGCCGGCATTGCCACCCAGATGATGGTGGAGCGCCAGTTGGCATCCGAAGGCAAGAAGCGGCGCGATCTCGGGCGCGAGGCTTTCATCGAGCGCGTCTGGGAATGGAAGCGGCACTACGGCGGCGCGATTCTTGACCAGATGAAGCGGCTGGGCGCGTCGGTCGATTGGGATCGCGAATACTTCACCATGGACGATGGGCTTTCGCGCGCGGTGCGCGAGGTTTTCGTCCGCCTGTATGAAGAAGGGTTGATTTATCGCGGCAAGTACATCGTCAACTGGTGTCCGCGGTGCGAGACGGCGATTTCCGATCTTGAGGTTAAGCACGAAGAGGCGCAGGGCAAGCTGTTTGAGATTCGCTATCCCGTGATTGGCGCGGATGAGTTCATCACCGTGGCCACCACTCGTCCGGAGACGATGCTTGGCGACACTGCCGTCGCGGTCAACGAGAAAGACGAACGCTACACGCATCTGCATGGGAAGAACGTTCTGCTGCCATTGATGAAGCGGGAGATTCCGATCATCACCGACGAACTGGCGAATCCTGAGTTTGGCACCGGCGCGGTGAAAGTGACGCCGGCGCACGATCCCAATGACTTTCAGGCGGGCTTGCGCCACAATCTGCCGCAGATCGACATCATGGACGAGCACGCTCACATGAATGAGAACGCCGGGCCTTACGCCGGATTGAGCCGCTATGCCGCGCGGGAGCGCGTGCTCGAAGACTTGCGCCAGCAGGGGTTTCTGGTGGGCGAGAAAGACTACACCATCGCGCTCGGCAAGTGCGACCGCTGCGGCACCGTAGTCGAGCCCCGGCTATCGACGCAGTGGTTCATCAAGATCAAGCCGCTGGCCGACCGAGCCACCGAGGTCGTCGAGAACGGCGAGATCACAATTGTTCCGGAAAACTACAAGCAGATTTACCTGAACTGGATGCACAACATTCATGACTGGTGCATTTCGCGGCAGTTGTGGTGGGGACATCGCATCCCGGCATGGCACTGCAAGTGTGGCGAAATTATTGTTGCCCGTGAGGCGCCGACGAAGTGTTCAAAGTGTAGCGAATCAGAACTGAAACAGGACACTGATGTGCTGGACACCTGGTTTTCGTCCGGGCTGCTGCCCTTTACCACGCTGGGCTGGCCGGAGAAGACGCGCGCACAGGAAGTTTTCTATCCGACCACGCTGTTGATTACCGCTTACGAGATCCTGTTCTTCTGGGTCGCCCGCATGATCATGTTCGGCTGCCACTTCATGCAGGGACACCAGCAGGACCCGGCGCTGAAGCAGGCCAGCGGCTGGGCGGAGAAGAAAGACGACAGCGTGCCGTTCCGCCAGGTCTACATCCACGCCCTGGTGCGCGATGCCGACCGGCAGAAAATGTCGAAGACCAAAGGGAACGTGATCGATCCGCTGGACATTATTCAGCGCTTCGGCACCGACGCGACACGGTTTACCCTGGCGGCGATGGCGGCCCCCGGCACCGACATCGCATTCAGCGAGAGCCGCACCGACGGCTATCGCGCGTTTGCCAACAAGATCTGGAATGCGGCGCGGTTCATGTTCATGAATGTGGATCGGGCGGAGCAGGCCGGAGTGTGGAAGCAGCAGGAGTTTCTGAAGGGGTTGGAGGCGGGTCTTCGACCCGCCCTGGCCGGGTCCCTTCGACTTCGCTCAGGGCAGGCTCCGACCCGGTCCCACACGGGCCTTTCCGGGTTTCAGCCCTTGATGCTCGAAGATCGTTGGATACTCTCGCGTTTCCAACGAGTGACCAAAGACGTGAACGAGGCCTGGCAGACGTATCGTTTTCATGAGGCCGCGAACCGTATCTATGATTTCTTCTGGGGCGATTTCTGCGATTGGTACATCGAACTAATGAAGCCGCGCCTGGCGCCCGAGAACGGGGCCGAGCAGGCAACTGCTGGTGTCGCGTGCGGCAACCTGGTCAGTTTGTTCGAAGCATCATTGCGGCTTTTGCATCCCGTCATGCCGTTTATCACGGAAGAGATATGGCACGCGGTTTACGATGGCAATCCGCCGCTGAAATCAATTGCGCTGGCCGCTTACCCGCAAGCCGATGAGCAGCAGTTCGATCTGGCGGCGGAGACGAATATGGCGATCGTGCAGGACCTGATCGTCAGCGTGCGCAATTTGCGGGCGGAACTGAAAGTTGAGCAAAAGCAGAAAGTCCCCATCCAGGTCTATACCCAGGATGCGGAGATCAAGTCGCTATTGGGAGAGAATCAAAGCGCCATCCAGCGGCTGGCCGGCGTGGAGAGTGTAACCTTTGTGGAGAACTCGTTGTCGCAACTGGCGGGGGCCCGCTCCACGGCGCGATTCGATGTCCACGTCATCTACGAAAAGAAAATTGACGTGGCCGCGGAACGGCAGCGCCTTACCAAGGAACTGGAGCAGATGGAGAAAGAGATGGCCAATAGCCAGCGTCAGTTGGGGAACGAACAATTTCTGGCTAAAGCCCCGGCCAAAGTGGTCGAAGGCATGCGGAAACGGCTGGCCGAACTGGAAGTCTTGCGGGAGAAGGTACGGAACAGCCTTGACCAGTTAGCGCGAAGCGGGAAGTGAGAGTGGGAACTGCATTTTGAAAGAACAGTTGGCGGTTTTCAGTTCTCGGTTCCCAGATTTGACGAATTATGGATTGGAATGGGCGGCGGATTACCGGGATTGTCGAGAACGCATTGCTGGAGGACCGCGCCACCAGCGATGCCACCAGCTACGCTTGCATTGATCCCGGCCAGCGCGCCTCCGGCACCATCATCGCAAAACAGGAGTGCATTCTCGCGGGATTGGGCTGCGTGCCGCGCATCCTGGATGTTTATGCCCTGCTGGATGGAGCGGTCACTTCGCATTATGAGGTCACCAGCCATCCCGAGATTTTCGATGGCGTACGGCTGCACGACCGCCAGACCATCGCGGTGCTAAGGCACAATGCGCGCGTGGTCCTTTCCTGCGAGCGGGTGATCCTCAACTTTTTGCAGCGGTTGAGCGGGATCGCAACCTTGACCCGCAAGTTTGTGGACGCGGTTTCCGGGACCCGGGCACGCATCCTTGACACCCGGAAGACCGCGCCCGGCCTGCGGATACTCGATAAGTACGCCGTGCGCTGCGGAGGTGCTCAGAACCATCGTCTGGATCTTTCCGATGGAGTGCTGATCAAGAACAATCACATTGCGCTGGCCGGAGGCATCGCGGCCGCGCTGGAAAAAGCGCACCGCAACCGCCGCGGATCGCAGCCCATCGAGGTGGAAGTCCGGACGCTGGCGGAATTGGAAGATGCACTCGCTCACGGCGCCGAGGCCGTGCTGCTGGATAATATGCCGGTGGAAGAGGTGAAGGAGGCAGTCGCGCGCTGTGCCAGGGCCGAGCGGCGTATTCCGGTGGAGTGTGCCGGAGGCATCGGCCTGGAGAACGTGCGGGCGTACGCCGAGACTGGAGTGGATTTTATTTCGGTGGGCGCATTGACCCATTCGGCTGTGGCCGTGGATATGAGCTTGCGCGTGATGCCGGTGTAGGGGCGTGGAGGACGGGCGTCCTCGCCCGTCGCGCGCGAACGATTCCTTGACGGGCGGGACGCCCGTCCTCCATCGTCCAGATTTGTTCTTTCTGTCTCGCTCCCGCATAATTCTCTGCATTACGAAAGAAGCCACTTCTACGAGGACTGCGCGGGCGAGTCGCCCGCGACCACACGATCCCGCGCCGCAGCGGACGGACCTGCGTCTGGGGCGGATTGTGCGCCTGCTGATGGACCACGCCACCGTGGTGGTGAGCGGCACCAAGATTGCCGACGAGATAGGTACGGGCCGCTCCGAAGTGTGGCGCCTGGTACAGCAACTGCGCAACCTGGGAGTAGAGATTGCCGGGCATCCTGCCACCGGCTACCGGCTCAAGGCTGTGCCTGATCTGCTGTTGCCCGACATGCTCGCGCCGGCCTTGAAGGGCACGATTTTCGGAGCGGATGTTCATCGCAACTATCATCACTATTACAAGATCGGTTCCACCAATGTTCAAGCCATGGAGAGCGCTGCGGCTGGCGCTTCGGAAGGCAGCGTGTTCGTGGCGGAGGAGCAGACCTCCGGGCGGGGGCGCGGCACGCATCAATGGGAATCCGCGCCGTCGGCGGGGATCTACTGCTCAGTGGTGCTGCGCCCGGCGCTGCCGCCTTCGGAAGCGCTGGTGCTTTCGCTGGCAGCCGGCCTCGCGGTGCACTCCGCGGTGCAGCAGATTGATCCGGGAATCTCTCCTGATCTGAAATGGCCCAACGATCTTCTGGCCGGCGGGAAGAAATTCTGTGGCATTCTGACCGAGATGAATGGGGAAGCCACGCGCGTCCGCCACATTGTGGTGGGAATTGGGATCAACGTGAACCAGACGAAGTTCCCGGCCGGGTTGCAGCCGGTTGCAACCTCCCTGCGGCTGGTCAGCGGCACGGAATGGTCGCGGGTGGAATTGTGCGCGGCTTTGCTAAAATCGCTCGACCGCGAATATCGGGAGCTGCTGGAGAAGCCGGGGGCGCATGAGTCGATTCTGCGGCGCTTTCAGGATGCGTCAGGGTCGGCACGCGGGCAGCGGGTGCAGGTGGAGGAGAATGGCGGCTTTGAAGGGGTGACCGAGGGGTTGGATGCACGCGGATTTCTGCAGGTAAGAACGGCAGGGGGTTTGCGGACGGTGTTAAGCGGAACAGTGAGATTGCTGTAGAAAGTCGTGTGGTTGGTGTGGATTTATAACTATGCTGCTGGTTCTTGATGTCGGCAATACCAATACGGTGCTGGGGGTCTTCGCCAGAGTTGCTGAATCGCAGCCCTACGGGCTGCTGGTGGCCAACTGGCGCGTGGCCACCATCGCCACCCAAACGGTGGACGAATACGGCGTGCTCTTCCGCAACCTGTTTGCCATGGACAAGATTGAAGTCCAGGGCGTGCGCGGCATCATCATTTCTTCCGTGGTGCCGCCGCTCGATTCCACATTGCGGCAGGTCTGCGAACGTTATTTCAACACCAAGCCGCTGTTTATCGAACCCGGGGTCAAGACTGGCATGCCGGTGCTTTACGAAAACCCGGTTGAAGTTGGCGCCGATCGGATTGTGAACTCGGTTGCCGCCTTTGAGAAGTTTGGCGGGCCTTGCATCGTAGTGGATTTCGGCACCGCAACCACTTTCGACTGCGTGTCCGCAAAGGGCGAGTACCAGGGCGGCGTGATTTGTCCCGGTATTGGGATTTCCGCCGACGCGCTGTTTCAGAAGACGGCGCGCCTGCCACGGGTGGCCATCCGCAAACCGGCGCGCGTGATTGGCACTACTACCGTGGGCAGTCTTCAATCCGGGCTGTACTACGGCTACCTCGGACTGGTGGACGGCATCCTCGAGCGCCTGCTGGAAGAAATGGGAACGGAAACCACCGTCGTGGCCACCGGCGGACTCGCCGCTCTGATCGGAAAGGGTTCGAAATACATCAAGCACGTGGACGATTTGCTTACCCTGGACGGCCTGCGTCTCATCTGGGAACGGAACACAGAAGCGAAGTCCGGGCGTGAAAGCGCAACCCTGAAATATCCCCCCCCGACGGCCGGCCGCAAGCCGCGCTCCCGCTGATCCGTCGTGGAAAACTACTTCAACTATTTCACCGAAATCGAAGAGCAGTTTCAACGGCGCCGGGGCGGCATCCTGCTGCTTTCGACCCTGGATTGGGCGTTGATCGAAACCTGGAAGGACGCCGGCATTCCGCTGGAAGCGGTACTGCGCGGGATCGACGGGGCGTTTGAGCGTTATGAGAAACGCCCTACGCCGCGCAAGGTCAATAGCCTGGCTTATTGCGCGCAGGAAGTGCTGGCTGCCGCCGAAGAGATGAAGGAGGCGGTGCTGGGCACGTCGAGCAGCGACCCGCCAGGCGCGAAGGCGGCAGGTTTTCAGAGCGCGGACATTGTGGCTTTTCTGCGGCGGAACGCAGACCTGCTGCTTACCGCGAAACTGCCGGAGCAGCCCGGAATTTCAGGGATGGCGGCGGCACGAGCTACGGCCGGCACGCTGCGTGAACTGGCTTCGGAGATGGAAATCACCACGCCGGGGCTGGAAGACCTGGAACGGCGGCTGACCGTCCTGGAAGAGAAATTGTTTGCGGTGCTGCTGGCGGCAACGGGCGATGACGAGATCGTCGCCGTCCGGGCTGAGGCCGACCGCGAACTGAGTCCCTACCGACGCAAGATGCCGGCCGCACAGATCGACCAGTTGCAGAAGCAGTATTTGCACAAGAGATTGCTGGAAAAGTACGGGCTGCCTAGATTAAGTTTGTTTTATATGTAAACGTGTGGGTCGGACACTCATGTCCGATGCCGTTGGGGTTGAATTTGATTTTGAAGTCTTTGCCGCATTCATAAGTCAAAGTCAAAGGCGTCGGACAAGAGTGTCCGACCCACACCATTTCCTTCTGCGGTTGACCCTGCATTCTTAGCGGTCTAGACTCGCTCTCGATGGAGCATCCTATGAAACGCATAGCTGTGGTGCTGGCTGTGATATCGCTGTTTGGTGTTTTCGCGCTGGCTGACGAAGGCCATCACCACGAAGATCTGACCGCGGAGCAACTGGGGACCGTTCACTTCCCGGTTTCATGCGCGGCATCTTCACAGAAGGCGTTTGCACGCGGCGTCGCGCTGCTGCATTCGTTCTGGTACGAGGAAGCCGAAAAAGAGTTCGTGCAGATCGCGAAAGATGATCCCACCTGCGCCATGGCCCATTGGGGCGTGGCCATGAGTTTGTGGCACCAGCTTTGGGACCGCCCTAATGCTGCCACTGTCAAGCGCGGTAGGGCGGAGTTGAAGAAGGCGCAGTCGCTCCATCCCGGTACCGACCGCGAGCGCGATTACATTGCAGCCTTAAGCGTGTTTTACCGCAAGAAAGGCGACCACGAGGAGCGCGCCAGGGCCTACGCACAGGCCATGGAAGGCCTTTATCAACGTTATCCCGGCGATCTCGAGGCAGCGGCGTTTTATGCACTTTCGCTGCTGGCCTCGGAACCGGACGGCGACACCACGTTCGCCAATCGGAAGAAAGCGGCTGCCGTGCTGGAAACACTTTTCAAGGAGGAACCGGGCCATCCTGGAGTGGCGCACTATCTGATTCATAGTTACGACAAGCCGCAACTGGCCGAACTGGGTCTGCCCGCGGCGCGCAGCTATGCCAAAATTGCTCCCGCTGCGCCTCATGCGCTGCATATGCCGTCGCACATTTTTGCGCGCCTGGGGTTGTGGCAGGACGACATCGATTCCAACCTGGCGTCCATCGCCGCCACCCGCAAGACCGCGGCCATGCACATGGGTGGCGAGGGTCATCAGTTTCATGCCATGGATTTTTTGGTCTATGCCTACCTGCAGAGCGGACGCGAGACCGATGCGCAAGCTGTGATCGCCGAGGTCAAAGCCTTGCCGCCCATGAAGGACATGTACGGAGCGGGCTATGATCCGCATGCCTACGCTCTGTCGAAATTTCCCGCGCTTTATGCCCTGGAACTTCATCACTGGACGGAGGCCGCGGTCTTGACCACCGCGCCCGGCGCGGATTCCGGCGACAAGGCGATCACGTACTGGGCACGCGCCATCGGTGCGGCCCGGGCAGGGAATGTGAGTGAAGCGCGGAAGGACATCGCCGAGTTGGAGTCAATTCGTAGGGAAATGTTGAAAAACAAAAAGTCCTCGTGGGCCAATGTGGTGGAAGATGCGCAAAAGGAAGCCGGCGCCTGGGTAGCTCATGCCGAGGGCAAAGACGAAGATGCGATCAAGACCTTGCGCGCCATCGCCGAGGAAGAAGAGTCCACCGGCGACGAACCCGAGGACATTCCGGCGCGCGAGATGCTCGCCGATCTCCTGCTGGAAGCCAAACATCCGGACCAGGCCCTGGTGGAATACGAGACCGACTTGAAGTTCAGCCCCAATCGCTTCAACGGCCTCTATGGCGCCGCCAGCGCGGCCGAGATGGCGGGGAAGAACGAAAAAGCGGCGACCTATTACGCGCAATTGGTGAAAGTGTGCGCCGGCTCAAATTCCGATCGGCCTGAACTGGGCCGGGCCAAGGCCCTGCTGGCGAAGAAGTAAGCCTGAGACTCTGTGGAGAGAGTTCTTGTGTGGGTCGACACTCTTGTCCGACGCCTTTGACTTTGATTCTCCTGTGATTGCAGATTCATTCCAGAAAGGCATCGAACGCGGGATCGGCAGGATCCCGAAGACCTGAAATCAAGTTCAAGATCAACATCAACATCAACGGCGTCGGACAAGAGTGTCCGACCCACACAGACGAATTGCCTAGTGCCATAGCAGCATCTTGGCCAGCAATGCTACCAGCAGTACTGCCGCTCCCAGGGTCGCGTTGTACTCTCTGTGTTTCAAGTAAAGGTCCCAGGAAAACGTTCCGCTGCTTCCGCCGGGCGCGCTCACTCGCGGGAACAGGCGAGGCACGCGGCGGGCATAATCCTCAAACTGCGGGAAGCGCTCGCGCAGGAACGCCTCCTCCGCACGGATCACCGGCAGATAGATCGCAAAAAACAAAAGAAGAATTCCGCCGACGATCCACCAGCTGCGCGCTGCCAATGCGAACCCAATCGACAGAATCAACGACCCGAGGTAGAGGGGATTGCGGGTGTAGGCATACGGGCCCGCGGTTGCCAGCTGTTCGTTCTTCTGCAACTGGCCAGATGCCACCGCCCGAATCAAGAGTCCCGGAATCACCAGAGCGGCGCCGAGCAGGATGGACGGCACCGTGGGCCGGGCCAGCCAGAAATAGAGGATGGCAAAACCAAACCCCAGGGGGACGCGGATGCGGCGCGCAATAGCAGACCAGCTAGCCATGACGCTCTCCCAGCAACTGCCGTGCCGCGGCCACCACTTGCCCGGAGCCGATTTCAAGCAAGCCGTGATCGGGCTGGGATACGTGGTGGTAGCTCGTTCTGCTGGCAGGACCGCGCAGCACGATGGTGCGGGTGCCGAAAGGACCGTTACGCGCGGGATCGGTGGGGCCGAAGACTGCGACGACAGGAACGCCGAGTGCCGCCGCCAGATGCATGGGCCCAGTATCGCCGCCGATGAACAGCCGGGCACGACGCGTGAGCGCGATCAACTGAGTGAGCGAGCCGGTGAAGGCTTCGGCCGCGCCGTCGCTGGCTGATTCCACGGCGTGGGAGAGATCTTTTTCTCCGGGGCCAACGTTGATGAGCGATTTCAAACCGTGTTCCGATAATTGCTTTGCCACCTGCCCGTAGCGTTCGGGCAGCCATTGTTTCGCTCCCCAACCAGCCCCCGGGTTGAGCAGCGCGAACTCTCGTATTCCTTTCGCGCGCAGCCGCTGTTCGCATTCCTGCTCGGCAGCATGGTCGCGGGGAAGCACGGCCCGCGGCGTCTTCAGGTGCCGATGAGCAGCCGCGTCCGCGAGTGCCATGTTTTGCTGAACAATGTGTTGGCCCGCAGTGATTACCGGGCGGGTATAGAACATGCTGGCCACGTTTTCGCGAGGCTGGGCCGCTCCGTAGATGACGGGCGCTCCCGACCACCGGGCCAGCAACGAGGAGCGCACCGCGCCTTGCAGGTCCAAGGCAACTTCATAACGCGCAGCCCGCAAATCGCTCAAGCTGGCTGCGATCCGTTCCCAGGTCGCGACGGAAAAAGGCGCGTGCCGCCACTGCCGGGTGTTTACGGTGTGGACGCGGTCTACCAGCGGACGCTGTGCCGAACGCGGGCCCGAGCGCGGCGTGGGCAGGGTGCACAGCAATTCCGCCCAGCGTTCTTCGACGAGCCAGCCCAGCAGCATTTCGGGAAATGCCTCGCGCAGCGCAGCCGCGGCGTGAAGGCCGTGAATGACGTCGCCCATGGCGCCGAGGCGCACGATCAGCATACGGGCGATTGCCGGCGGCGCAATCGCCGGCTTCGCCGCATCCTGAGAGGGAGTTCTGGCTGGCGAGCGCGTGCTCACGAACGCATCCGCCCCAGGCGGGAGCGAATCATCTCGGTGGTGGAATGGTCTTTGGGATCGCCCACAATTTCCACCCGTCCGCCAGCGGCAACTACCTCGTCGCGTTCGGGAACGGTCTCAGCGGTGTAGTCCGTGCCTTTGGCGTGCACATTGGGACGGAGTTCGCGAATGATCGCGCGCACGTCCGGCTCCGGAAAAATCAGCACGGCGTCCACGTCGGCCAGAGCGGCCAGAATCTCGGCGCGTTCCTCGGCTGGCATCAGTGGACGGCCTTCGCCTTTCAGAGCGCGCACGGACTCGTCCGAATTCACAGCCACGATCAAGCGGCCGCCAAGAGCTTTGGCGGCGTGCAGGTAGCGCACGTGGCCGACGTGCAGCAGATCGAAGGCGCCGTTGGCCAGGATGATGGAGTCACCGGCCTGGCGCCATTTCGCCACCTGATGTTGCAGTGCTTCGCGATTGAAGATCTTGTTTGCGATCGTCGTTGTCCCGAAGTGTCTCCGCACGGTGCGGGGACGCTGAATTATGGAAAACAACACCTGGGATGCCACCCTCGGCTGTCCGGCGGCGCAGGGCTCCACTATGTCTGTCGTCAGAAAAACCCCGGTCGAGCTTCGCTCGCCTGGACAGCCGAGGGCGGCTGTCCCCACGTAGTCACTGTCGCAATATCAGTGAGGACGTACCGCCGGCGGCGACTGGTCGAGCGCCTGCAATAATTCCTGCTGCGATGCTGTGGCCGTCCCTCGCTTCATGACTACGATGCCGCCCGCGTAATTCGCCAGGTGGGCTGCGTCTTCGGCGCTGGCTCCAGCGGCGAGAGCAGCGGTGAAGGTGGCAATCACAGTGTCGCCGGCGCCGGTCACGTCCGCCGCCTGGTCGGACCCGAAAATTGGGATGTCAGCGGGCTTCTGCCGGTGGGTGAATGCAACCATGCCATCGCGCCCGCGCGTGATTACCAGCGACTGCAGCTTCATTTCAGACATGACTTGTTCGGCGGCAGAGCACAGTGTCCGCCAATCGTGTCCGATGCGCACTCCCAAAGCTTCTTCAACCTCAGGCTCGTTCGGCGTGGCCGCGGTCACCCCTGAATATTGCAGCATACGGTAGCGGGAATCGAGCACCACGGGCACTCCCCGGAGCCCACCTTTATAGCGGACAGCATTCAGGATCGCAGGTGTGGCTGCTCCATAACCGTAGTCTGAAATGAGCAGGACGTCCGAGGCGCGAACATACTCGCGCGCGGCCAGCACCAGTTCGCGTTTCAAATGACGATTGGGCTCATGCTCGGGCTCGCGATCCAGGCGCACGACCTGTTGGCGCGCGGTGTGCGCCATGCCGGCGAGGATGCGGGTTTTCGTAACGGTGGTATAACTCCTATCCTTCAGGACACCGCTTACGGCCACGTGCTTGTGGCGGAAAGCCTTGAGCAGCAGGCGTCCGGCCTCGTCGTCGCCGACCACGCCGACCGGCAGCACGTTGACGCCCAGGTCCGCGAGATTGCTGACCGCATTGGCCCCGCCGCCGGGCATGATGCTGCGTTCGCGATGTTTAAGAATCAGCACCGGAGCCTCACGAGAAACCCGGGAGATTTCCCCGAAAATAAATTCGTCGGCCACCAGGTCGCCGAGCACGGTGACCGTCACCTTGGGGAAGGATTCGACGATCTTTCTCAATCGCTCGGTTACTTTGAGGTGCTTGCTCATTCGCGTTCAGGCGGTGCTTTCAGCTTTGGGCGTCGAGGGCGAGACGCCCTCGGGACGGCCGGCAAGATGCCGGCGCTACGAACACTGATTTTCTCATGGCTGGCGTCTTCGTTCCGCAATCATGGCCAGCATGGTATCCACAGCGTTAGCTGCGTCGGTCAATTCCATCTTGACTGGGACGACCGCCAGCGGGTCGAGCGCGGCCAGGTATCCGCCCAGGTTGACCGCATCTTTTTCCGTGGTCACAAAGCCGTCGGCCTCACTGCGCTGTCGCAGGTCCAGCAAATCACGGACGTCCTGCTCAGTGTATGCGTGGTGGTCGCGATAGAAAGCCTCGGCAACCGGCTCGATGCCGGCGGCGCGCAGTTGCGTGGCAAAGTTCTGCGGGCGGGCTATGCCGCAAAACACGACCGGCCGGGAGGGAACGTTCGTGGGAATGATTCCACGCCGCACTTTCCAGACCAGCTTCTGGTCGAGTGGAAACGCTGTCGCAGACGCGCCGCTGGTGAGCACAACCGCGTCGGCGCGTCGCAGCGAGGCCAGCGGCTCGCGCAGGCGTCCCGCGGGAAGCAGGCGGTCGCGAGCGTCGTCGGGAGTGACCAGCACGATGTCGAAATCGCGGGCGAGTGAGCGATGCTGAAAGCCATCATCGAGCAGGTGGAGCTGCGGTCCGAACTTACGCTCGGCAAAGATGCCGGCGGCATGACGGGCTTCGCCGACGATGACCGTAACCTGCAAGCGCCGCGCCATCAGGAGAGGCTCATCGCCGAAATCGGGCGCGGAGCCGGCAGGATCGACCAGGGACACACCGCGGGTCTTGCGTCCGTAGCCGCGGGAGAGAATGTCGAACTGGATCTTTCTCTCTTTCAGCAACGCTCCAAGAAGGAGTACGAAAGGCGTTTTGCCCGATCCGCCAACGGACAGGTTTCCCACGCTCACCACCGGTCCCCTCAGCGTCTGGGCGCGAGCGATGCCGCGGTCATAAAGCGCGTTCCGCGCGCGAACTCCGAGCCCGAAGAATGAGCTGAGCGGATTCATATTAGATCGTGTGGGGACGGGTCTCTGACCCGTCCAGGCCGTGGCGAAGCCGCGGCTGGTGTTCGCACCTTACAAACTCTGGCACTGTACTCCAACCTCTGCCATGGCTTCGCCATGGCCCGGGCGGGTCAGAGACCCGCCCCTACGTGAGCAGCGTCCAGCAATTGTTCCAGGGCCTGTAGCGTCTTTTCCGTGGCGCCCATTTGCGAGCGCAACGTCTCCGCTCCGCGACGCCCCAGCGCGACTCGTTCGGCTTCATTCGAAAGCAAATCCATCAGGACCAGAGGAAATTCCGCAGCTCCCACCACGCGGACGGCGTCCTGACTTTGAAACAAGCTGACGATGTCGCGAAAGTTTTCGGTGTGATTGCCGACCATGATAGCCACGCCGTGCTGCGCTGGCTCAATGATATTGTGTCCGCCGCGTGGCATCAGGCTTCCGCCCACGAACGCCACATCAGCCAGGGCATAGAGTGATGCGAGCTCGCCAATGGTATCCACCAGAAAGACGCCACCGGCGATGGCATCGCCGCCCCACAGCGAGCGCCGCCAGAAGCGTATGCCCATTTGTTCGAGCAGTTGCGCCACGTCTCCGAAGCGTTCGGGACGGCGCGGCGCCAGAATCATTACCGCCCGAGGATGGCTGGCCAGCACGTTCTCGAAGGCACGCAGCAGCAATCCTTCTTCCCCTTCCACCGTGCTGCCGCAGACCACGACCGGGCCGGCGCCACCTTGGCGAAAGTTTAATCGCACACTGGCCACAATCGCGGGAGGCGCCGGCAGGTTCACATCAAACTTCAGATTACCGCTGACTTGTACGTGGTCCGCGGGCGCACCGACGTCGCGCAAACGGGATGCATCCTGCGCGGTTTGCGCCAGGAACAGATCGACATTCTGCAAAACCTTCGTCAGGATGGGCCGGAAGCGCCGGTATCCTGGCCATGAGCGGTCGGAGATACGGGCATTCACCACGGCAACCCGGGCGCTCCGATGCGACAGTCGCAGAAAATTCGGCCAGAACTCAGTTTCGGCAAGGACAATCAGCCGGGGCCGCAGCGCTGCGAAATACGGTTGAATCGCAAATCCGAAATCCAGTGGGAAGTAAAAGACGCTGTCTTCTCCGAAATGCGACTTTGCCAGCTTCTGGCCCGTGGCCGTGGTAGTTGAAACCACAACCCGATACCGGGGAAAGCGCCTCCGCAACTCCTTCACCAGCGGGCTGACTGCGAGTACCTCGCCGACCGAAACTGCGTGCACCCAAATTGCCGGATCGGGCCGTGGCTGCAGTCGCGGCGGCACTTTACCCAGGCGCTCGCCCAGTCCTTCGCGATACTTGCCGTGGCGGCGAGCCAACATCCAGTAGGGCAGGCTGATCAGCAGGCCTGCCGCCAGCAGCGCACTGTAGAGCAAGTACATGAAGGAAGAGACATTCTAACCGCAAGGCACCACTACGCAGGCCGGGCGCATCTTATAATCAACCATCATGTCCCGATCGGCTTGGAGAATTCCCAGGGCCCAGGCGCTGGCGCTCGTCGCCCTCGTTCTGCTTCCTCTGTTGTGCTGGGCAGCGAAAGACTTCGTCATGCCCCAGGCCCAGCCCGCTAAGACGTACCCGGCGCACGATGAGCATCCTCTGGAGGCGGTCGCAGTCGGGGTGGATCCCTACGATCTGGCGGAAAAGACAAACATCTTTTCAGTCAAGTACAGCGAGATCGGTTTCCTGCCCATCTTCGTGGTGGTCACCAATGACAGCAGCCAGCCGATTGAGTTGGCCGGCATGAAAGCGCAACTGGTCACGGTAAACCGCGCCAAGCTTTCTCCCGCGGGCCAGGAGGACATTGCGCGGCGGCTTACCCGTCCTTCGGCCAACACCAACCGCTACCCCATTCCGTTTCCCACCAAGAAAGTGAAGGGCGGGCTGAGCAAGCAGGCCAACGAGGAAATACAGAATGCCCAGTTTGAAGCCAAGGCGGTGGAGCCGCACAGCTCGCAGTCTGGATTCCTGTTCTTCGATGTCTCGGGCATATCCGTGCCCCTGGCCGGCGCGCACTTCTACCTCACGGGCGTGCGCGACGCCAAGGGCAACGAGTTGATGTACTTTGAAATCCCGCTGGAAAAATACCTGAGCGCACCCAGCCACTAGTGACCATGTGTGGTGCCGTGTGGGTCGTGCACGGGCATTTATAATGATCGATTATGGTTGCTACGACTGAAGTCTCCCTGGCTGCGGGGTCGAAGTACGAGCCCGTCATCGGGCTGGAGGTGCACGTCCAGCTTCTGACCGCGACCAAAATCTTCTGTTCCTGCTCCACTCACTTCGGCGATCCGCCCAATAGCAATGTCTGTCCCGTCTGCCTGGGTTTGCCCGGAGCGCTGCCCGTTCTGAACCGCAAGGCTGTGGAGTTCGCGACCCTCGCAGCCATGGCGCTGAACTGCCGCATCAACGAAACTTCGATCTTTGCCCGCAAGAATTACTTCTATCCCGACCTGCCCAAGGGCTACCAGATTTCGCAGTACGACAAGCCCCTGGCCGAGCATGGCGCCATCGAGATCAAGGTTGGCGGCAGCACCAAGAAGATCGGCATCACCCGCGTGCACCTGGAAGAAGACGCGGGCAAAAGCCTGCACGAAGGCTTCGCCAATTCTTCGGAGACGACTGCCATCGATCTGAATCGCAGCGGAGTGCCGCTGATCGAAATCGTCAGTGAGCCCGACATCGCGTCACCTGACGAGGCTTACGAATACCTCACCCGCCTGAAGGAGATCATCCTCTACACCGGGGTGAGCGACTGCAACATGGAGGAGGGCTCGCTGCGCTGCGACGGCAACATCAGCGTGCGCCCGCGCGGACAGAAAGAATTTGGCACGAAAACAGAAGTGAAGAACGTCAACTCGTTCCGTTTTATCCGCGAGGCGCTGCAGTACGAGATTGAGCGCCAGGTCGGCGTGATTGAATCCGGCGGCAAGATCACGCAGGAGACCCGCCTGTACAACTCGGTCGAAGGCAAGACTTATGGCATGCGCTCGAAGGAGCAGGCCCATGACTACCGCTATTTTCCCGAGCCGGACCTGCTTCCCCTGGTAGTGGATGCGAAGTGGCAGAAGGAAATCCGCGACACGCTGCCCGAGCTCCCCGAGGCCCGGCGCAAGCGGATGGTTGCCGACTACGGCATCACCGAGCAGGATGCGCAGGTGCTCACGCTCACCAAGTCATTGGCCGACCAGTTTGAAGCGGCAGCCAAGGCGGCCAAAAGTCCGAAGCGGGTGGCCAACCTGGTGCAGAGCGAGTTGATGGGACGGCTTAAGGCGAAGGGCCTTGAGATCGAGCAGTCGCCCATCTCGATGCAAGGGGTGGCCGCTTCGGCGGACCTGGTGGAGAGCGGCGCCATCTCGGGCAAGATGCTCAAAGATCTTTACGATCTCGCCTTCGAGCGCGGAAAGGATTTTTCCGCGGTCTATGAAGAAGAGGGCCGCCCGGAACAGTCCCGCGACACCTCGGCGCTGGAAAAGATCATCGATGAGATCATTGCCGCCAATCCCAAGCAGGTCGAGCAGTACCGGGCGGGCAAAAAAACAGTAGTGGGATTCTTCGTCGGCCAGGTCATGAAGGCCTCCAAGGGCCAGGCCAATCCTCAGATGGTGAATGAGTTGCTCGGGAAAAAGCTGGAGATAGGATTGCTTGTGTGGGACCGGGTCTCCGACCCGGTCGGGCGGCCTGAAAGGCCGCTGGGTTTGGTGTTAGAGGGAATATTTCGCTCTCTACCCTAGCAAAACCCAGCAGCCCCTTGGGCCACTTGACCGGGTCAAAGACCCGGTCCCACACGAGTCACACTGCTTTATGCAGCCGAAGTATGACTACCGCCGCCGTCTTCCTCACATTCAAAAGGACTATCGGCCAATCTTCATCACCTTTACCAGCGATCACCGCTGGCAGCTCCCTGCCCAAGCCAGAGATATTGTTCTGGAATGCTGTCTGAAGGAAAACGGCAGCAAGTTCGAACTGCATACCGCAGTGGTCATGCCGGACCATGCCCATCTTTTGTTGAGCCCTCTCCGGAATGTGGATGGATGGAATTTCAGCCTGCCCCAGATCATGCATGCTATCAAGGGTGCCTCGGCTCGGAAGATCAATCTGTTACTGGATCGCCATGGCCCGGTCTGGCAAGAAGAATTCTTCGATCATGTGTTGAGATCAAATGACAGTCTGGCGGAGAAAGCTGACTACATCTGCCAGAATCCGGTGCGAGCGGGACTGGTCGGAGCTGAGAGTGAATACCGCTGGCTATGGAGAGGGAGTCTTCCCATCCTTTAGCTCCCAAACCCAGCGGCCTTTCAGGCCGCCTGACCGGGTCGGAGACCCGGTCCCACACAGGCCGATCCCACACAATCCCAGGAATACCCTCAGGTAACCACGCGGCCAGTGCCTTCCGTCATGTGAACCTTGCAGCGCGACCTCGGTAACATAGTGATGGCAGCCCCGAGGTGCGCGATGAAGAACTGGAAACTGGACCGCATTATCAGCGTGGCCACCCTGGTCACGTCGATCATTGCGCTCTTCCTGGTTTTGAAGAGGCCGGCGCCGGTGGCTCCGCCGCAGCCGGCTGCGACCGCTGCGGTCAATGCGCAGTCTTTTCAGCAAAAGGTGCAGCAGTTGGACCAGCCCAAGGAGGAGGGGCGGCGTCCGGCTGAGGTTCACATCAGCTCTGACGAAGTAAGCGCAGCCCTGGCCCAGGCGGCCGGGCAGATTCCGATGGCAGCGGCGTCCCAGGCGATCTCCGGGCTCTCTTCACCGGAAGCGGCCGTTGCGCCCGGGCAGCCCGAGGTAAAAGACTACCAGGTGAGTTTTGACGGCGACGTTGCTCATGGCCAGTTTCTCACCCAGATTGCAGGCAAGGATGTGTGGGTCACGCTTGCGGGACATCTCGGATCGAAGGACGGCTATGCCACCTTTGATCCCACCGAGTTCAAAGTTGGCGACCTGAATGTTCCCGTGTCGCTGGTGAACGATGCCTTGCAGAAGAAACTTTCCGAGCAGAGAGACCGGCTGAAGCTTCCCGACAACGTCGGCGGGATGAAGGTTGAGAACGGCGAACTGGTGATGACCCAGAAATGATCATCCAGAAATAAAGACGGGCGAGACGCCCGTCCTCCATTCTTCAATTATTGGCCTGGCGTGCCCTGGAACAGCGGCCACAGCCGGTCGCCGATCACGCGATATAAGACAAACGCGCTGCCTCCGTCAGACACCTGGCGGAAGAGCAGTTCGCCGCGGCCGTCGCCATCGGCATCCACCGCGTCGATCAGCTCGAGCCGAGAGAGGACGTCGAAATGCGCGGTGTCCGTAACGCTGGCGAATGCCTTGTGCAGGTCGCCGTAAATGTCTTCCCGTGCCACCAGCGTGATGATGTATTGCAGATTGGACGCAGCATTCGGGCGGGCCGGCATCCGCGCCTTCGCGGTCAGGACCAGCACAGCCTCGTTGCTGTTGGAGAGATCGAAGGCGTGCAGCTTCATATCTTCGAAGGTGGGTTGAGGGGGCTTGGCCTTGCTCCCGGGCCGCGAAGCGCGAGTTGCGGGCTGCGCTCCTGTTGATTCCGGCTGCGCGGCCCAGGTCCGCACTTCATCCGCCGCCAGGGCCAGCATTTTCTTGCGCAACTTCTGCTCTTCATCAGGCTTCAGGCTGTAGGCATAAGGACGCGGGTCGGGACCGGCGGCATCCGAAATGGCCGGGATGAGCTGGATCGGGCCAGCCGGCGTGGTTGCCTTCGGCTTGTGCGCGTCTTTGGCGGCTGGAGTTGACAGTGCTACGGAAGCGCTGCGCGCTTTCAACTCTTCCGCAGTCGGTGCGCCCCGCTTCAGGATCGGGCGATCTGGATCCGCTTCGGCTTCGGCGACTGCGGGAGAAGGGGCAGAGGTAGCCGGAGCGGTGTCCGGGGCGGGGCGCTTCAGGACAGGCCGGTCGGGATCATCATCCGATGCCGGGGGCGGAGGGGCTGAAGCAACCGGAGCGGAAGTTGGCGGAGCTGGAGAAGAGCCAGGCGCCGCGGGCGGAGCGTCTTCGGCGGGCTTGGGTTTAGCGCTCGCTCGCCTCAAGACTGGCGGACCTTCAGTCGGCTCAGGGGCCGGTTTCGACATGACCGCCCTGCGTTTCGCGGCCGCTTCCTTCGCCGCCGCAATCGCGGCGTTCGATTGCCAGGTTCCGTCCCCGATCCATGTGTTGTTGCCTTGCAGGGCGCTGGTGACTGTGAACAGTCCCTGGGAGACGCCGGTGCGCACACCTTCATAAACCGTTCCGCTCTCCAGAGCCATGGGTACCGGAGAGGCTTTATACGCGCTGGCATCGTAAAATTCGCCGTCGTAGAGGATCGTGATGGGAACCAGGTGAGCTTTGCCGTTGGGCAACAACTGCACCAGGCCCAACGCGCGTGGTCCCTTCGGCTTTTGCCGCGCGGCAGACTGGGCCGGGGCCAATTGAGCCAGCGCCAAGGCCATTCCCGCCAGGATGACGGCCCGCCGTGCGGTGCGATATAACTTGGTGGGACCAAGCTTTGAAGAACCAAGCTCTAGAGAACCAGGAGACGCTGCCATGGCCATCGATATCAATGATAAAGCCCCTGACTTTACTTTGCCCGACCAGAATGGAGAAGAAGTTTCGCTCAAGGATTTTCGCGGAAAGTACGTCGTGCTCTATTTCTATCCTCGGGCCGACACTCCCGGCTGCACCATCGAGGCCTGTGAGTTCCGCGACTCCTATAGAAAGATGCAGAATACCGGCGCCGTGCTGCTGGGCATCTCGCCCGACACCCCGGGTGCGCAGAAGAAATTCGAGCAAAAGTACGAACTTCCCTTCACCCTGCTGGGAGATGCCGAGAAGAAAGTTTGCAAAGCCTATGACGTGTTCAAAGAAAAGAACATGTACGGAAAGAAAGTGATGGGCGTGGTGCGGACCACTTTCATCATCGGCCCGGACGGCAAAATCAAGCACATCTTCCACAAAGTAAAGCCCGAAGGCCACTCGGCAGAGGTGCTGGACTACCTGAAGAGCGCGACGAAAGGCGCAGCGTAAGCCAGCGCAAACCACGCAGGGCGGGTGCCCTCACCCGCCCAGCCGGGCGAAGCCCGGCAGGGGTTTTTCTTTGCGCCAACGTCAAACCCAGGCGAGCCTTGCTCGCCCGCCCGGACGAGGGCGTCCGGGCCTACGCAGTACCAGTAGCGCCGGCGTCTCGCCGGCTGTCGGGTGGGCGTCCCGCCCACCCATCGGCTTCCAGAGGCGGTCGTGAGTCATCGGGTGGTAAAGGTCAAAGCTGCCTCCACCGGAACCACGGCTTCTTCCTTGCCGGTCGCAACCGCCACGCCGGTTCCGGCCCCGGCGCCGACGCCGGCTCCAATCGCAGCTCCCTTTCCTCCACCTGCCAACGCGCCAATCAGTGCCCCTGCGGCCGCGCCGCCGCCAATTTTCGTGGCATTGCTCTTGGTGTGGCCCTTGCCCTTGGCAAAGTAGCCACTGGTGGAGATAGGAACCATCTTTCCATTGACCCGGACGGAAGTAAGCCGCAGCGTAAGTTCTCCCGGAGCGTGCAGTCGTCCGCTGGACTTCACGGCGGTGACCTTCCCTCTCACCGGTGCGCCGACTTTGGCAAGAGTCTTGCCCTTGACGACAAGAGCGTGGGCCAGGGTGGCGTCAAATCTGTCGCCAACTTTGGCGGTGCCGGAACTGATCTCTGATCCCACCCGCACCGTCAGCCTGGTGCCTGCGGGAATGGTCTGCGCGGCAGCCGCCAGCGCCAGCGACATGAGTACAGAAACGATTCTCAATGATTTGCCCAGCATGAATCCTCCTTCAGGATTGGTGACCCGTGGCGCTATTATGCGGTGTGGCGATGAGGATAGCCAAGAACAGAAATTCGTCCGTGCTGGCGCCGCTTCCCCGCGATTTCTACACCCGCGATCCTCGGGAAGTCAGCCGCGGCCTGCTGGGCAAAGTCCTGGTGCGGCGGCAGCAACGAAAACTCCTGACCGCGCGGATCGTCGAAGTGGAAGCCTATCTGGGACAGGACGACCCCGCCGCCCACTCCGCCAACGGACGCACGGCGCGCAACTTCGTCCTTTTCGGACCGCCCGGCCTGACTTACGTGTATTTCATTTACGGCAATCACTATTGCTTCAACGTCTCCTGCCTGCCCGACGGAGAAGCAGGAGGGGTCCTTTTCCGCGCACTGGAGCCAATTTCCGGAACCAAGCAGATGGCGGACGCGCGAGATATTGTGATGGATGAAGCAACCGATCTGCGCAAACTGACCAGCGGCCCCGGACGCCTCGCCGAGGCCTTCGGCATCACGCGCGAACGCGACAACGAAAAAGATCTGACCAGCCGGAAATCCGATCTATTTATCGTGGACGATGGTTTTCGCCCGCGGCGCATTGAAGTGACGCCGCGCATCGGCATCACCAAAGCCGCAGAACGCCCGTTGCGCTTTTTCATTGCAGGAAACAGGTTCGTTTCAAAGTGAACCACGTAGGCCCGGACGCCCTCGTCCGGGCGGGAGAGCGCAGCTCGCCAGGGTTGGTTTGTGGCGAACGAAAATTGCCGGGCTTTGGCCGGCCGGGCGGGTGGGGGCATCCTTCTGACTTCGCTCAGGACAGGCTCCGTCCCTACGCGGTCTCAACCAGAACGATGTTATCGATCAGCCGGGCCTTGCCTACGAACGCCGCTACCGCCACCAGCGCGCCATGCGAGATATCATCCACCGGATCGAGAGTTTCGGGATCGACGATCTCCAGGTAGTCGAGGCGAACGGAAGGATCCCTCGCAAACTCCTGTTTGCCGCCATCGATCAAGCTCTGCACGTTGCGCTCCCCTTGGTTGAAACGCTCTTGCAGGGCTATAAGCGATCGGGAAAGCACCAGCGCCGATGTTCGCTGGGCCGCGTCCAGATAGGCATTGCGCGAGCTCATGGCCAGGCCGTCCGGTTCGCGCACGATCGGTCCGATCACGATCTGCACCGGCATGTTCAGGTCGCGCACCATGCGGCGAATGATCGCGGACTGGGCTGCGTCCTTCTGGCCGAAGAAGGCCCGGTCGGGCTCCACGATGTGGAAAAGCTTCGCGACCACGGTGGTCACGCCGCGAAAGTGCCCGGGACGGGAGCGGCCGCAGAGCTTGTCGCTTAGACCCTCGACCGTCACGTAGGTGACGGCGCCGGGCGGAAACATCTCTTCCACGCCGGGAGCAAAAATAAAATCCACGCCCTCCCGCTCAAGCAATCCGCGATCACGATCAAAATCTCGTGGGTACTTGGCCAGGTCTTCGTTTGGGCCGAACTGGAGCGGATTGATGAAGATTGAGGCCACTACCAGATCGCACTCGGCCCTGGCCATGCGAACCAGCGAGAGGTGGCCTTCGTGCAGCGCGCCCATGGTGGGCACCAGACCGACAGTTTTGTCCTCGCGGCGAGCGGTACGCATTTCGTCGATGGTGTGGCAGATTTTCATGGCGCGATCGCGAGGCCGCTTTTCAGGCTCAGGGGATCCAGTGGATGAGCACGTGCATGCTCTCCAGGGTCCCGGCCACCAAGGCGCGGTTGGTGCGAACCTTCACATTGTCGTCTGCGGTGCCGCTGCGCATGCCGCTTTCGGAGACGGCGACCACGCGCCCGTAGGGCCACGCCGATGGCGGGAGATTGCCCAGCGCCTGGGCCAATTCTCCCGGCTTCAGGATGCGCTCCAGGTGGTTGTCGGGATCGAGCAGCGCCACTCCGTTGACTCGAAGAATCAGATAAGGATTCCGCCAGCCTTTCATATCGGTCATGCCGCGGTACTTGTCAGGAGCGGCCGGCGGGATGGCCAGAATGCGCGCGGCCGCGCCGGCTTCCAGCGCGGCGGGATCGGGAGCTTTGGGAGCGGAGCAGGAAACCAGCGCGACGACGGCTGCCGCAATCAGGCCCGCAAGCGACGGTCTCATTCAGTCCCTAGCGCCTCATCGCTCGTTTGCGTTCCAGTACCGTCTCCAGCGCTGCGCGCGTTTCTTTCGGCAGATGATAGGACTCCTCGTCCGAGGGATACTGCCGGGCGGAAACGTCGGCGCGGAAGGCTTGCACCGCTCCGGTGATGGCCGCGCCCACGTCTGCGTACCGGCGCACGAACTTTGCGGGATGGCCAAAGGTGAGATTCAGCAGGTCGTGGAAGACCAGCACCTGGCCATCGCAATCCGGCCCGGCGCCGATTCCGATGGTCGGAGTCTTGACTTCAGTCGTGATCATGGCGGCGACCTCGCGCGGGATGCCTTCGAGATAAATACACGCCACCCCCGCGCGATCAAGCGCCACCGCGTCGCGCATGAGTTGCTCCACGCCGCTGAGGTCCCTGCCCTGCACCTTGTAGCCGCCCATCATATTCAGCGATTGCGGGGTCAGGCCGATGTGTCCGGCCACCGGAATTTCGGCGTCGATGATGCGGCGGATCAGCTCGCAACGCTTTTCGCCGCCTTCGACCTTGATCACTTCCGCTCCCGCTTCTTTCACAAACCGCGCTGCGTTCCGCACCGCGTCGCTGGGATCGGATTGATAAGACCCGAATGGCATGTCCCCCACCAGCAGCGCATGCTTCACTCCACGGTGCGCGGCGCGCGTGTGGTGCAACATTTCGTCGAGCGTGACCGAAAGCGTGTTCTCGTAACCCAGCATGGTCTGGGCCAGCGAATCGCCGACCAGGACAATGTCGATCCCGGCCTCATCGACCAGGCGCGCGCTGGAATAATCGTACGCAGTCAGGCAGGTGATGGGTTCGTGGTGGAGTTTCTTTTCGCGGAGTGAAGCGACAGTAATCTTGCGGCGAGGTTCGCCGATCGGAACCAGACTCACGATGTCCTCCAGTGCCCCTCCGCATCGGCGGATAGAGCCTGTCCACATCTTGGATGCTACGAACGCCATTGTAGCCGCAAATAGTTCGCCGGTCGAGAAAAGATACGAGGGGCATTAGAGCCCACGTAGGGGCAGGTGTCCCACCTGCCCAGCCGAGCAAAGCTCGGCCTTTCTGCGAGATAGAGACCGGTAGTAGTTCACATAGGCAGACATCTTCGGAGTAGGCTCCTTTCCCTTTTATTAAAGGGCCAATGACCATCGGCCAAGGACCAACGCCCCTCTACGCGCTGGCCGCTTCCTGGCTCCCCAGCGGCAGGAAATACTGCGTTCCCTTGATCGGCGCGGAAACCTTCCGCAGCAGCTCCTGCAAGTCCTGGTTGCGCTCCACAAAATCGATCTCGGAAGTATTCACGATCAGCAGGTCCGACGACGTGTAGTGGAAGAAAAAGTGTTCATAGGCCTTGATCACTTCTTCCAGATAATCTTCGTTGATCGCTTTCTCCCCCGGCGCATTCTTCTTCTTCAGGCGCTTCTTCAGCACCTCTGGTGTGGCCTGCAGGTAGATGACCAGGTCGGGTGTGGGTAGCTGTTCGCGGAAATGGTTGTAGTAGCGGTTATAGATTTCCAGTTCCTGATCGGTCAGGTTGAGGCAGGCGAAGACTTTGTCCTTTTCGAAGACAAAGTCGGTGACCACGGTTTTCTGCGAGCGCGGGCCCAGATCGAGGGCGCGAAGCTGCTCGAAGCGGCGAATCATGAAGGCAAATTGCGCCTGGAAGCCGGCCCCGGGCTCGCCTTTGTAGAAGGCGCCGAGGAAGGGATTGTCCTCCGATTCCATCACTTGCTGCGCGTTGAGACGCTCGGCCAGAATTCGCGCCAGCGTGCTTTTGCCGACTCGTATGGGACCTTCGACTGCAATGTAGCGGGGCAGCTCAAAAAGATTAGCCATGGGTTAGAGAGAATCGGGATTCGTTTTGCAGCATATCTTGCTTCTGGTCATGAGGCAATTGTGGAAAGAGTTAACAGGAGAAGATTTCAGGTTGAAGATTTCAGATTGGTGATCTGCAGACCCGCAGGATGTAACAAGTCTGCAATCTTAAATCTCCAATCTGCAATCTCTTCCCGTTTACAATCGGGTGCAGCATGTACCGCTACCTTGTCACCGCCGCCGCAGCAGTCGCCGCTGCAGCTGTGGGCTACCAGTCCATGGCGCCGACGGGGCAATGGTTTGGCCGCACTTTCACCGGTCAGGGCCGCGGGTCGAAACAACTGGCCCTGACCTACGATGACGGGCCCAACGATCCGCATACTTTGCGCCTCCTGGAAGTTCTGGCTCGATACAATGTGCGTGCCACATTTTTCCTGATCGGTCGTTACGTCGAGCAGCGCCCGGACATCGTGCGTGAAGTGGTGAAAGCCGGGCATGTAATCGGGGATCACACTTTCACCCATCCTCTGCTGACCTTCAAGAGCGCGCGGGAAGTCGAAGCCCAGCTCACCCGATGCGAGCATGCACTGACTGACGCGGTGGGCGAGCACTCCAGGCTGTTCCGTCCGCCTTTTGGGGGCCGGCGTCCGGCGGTATTGCGCGTGGCGCGGCAGCTGGGGCTGGAACCCATCATGTGGAACGTGACTGGCTACGACTGGAATGCGCCGTCGGTTGAGCATATCGTGCGCAAAGTGACGCGCCAGGTTCGTGGCGGGGACGTGGTTTTGCTGCACGATGGCGGACATCTTCACTTCGGGACTGACCGTTCCTACACCGTCGCCGCGACCGATCGATTGATTTCCCGCTATCGTGCGGAAGGTTATGAGTTCGTTACTGTGCCGGAGATGATGCTGAAGGCAGATGTCAGATCTTAGTTCTCAGATCTCAGTTAGACCTGTGCTCTCGCAAATGTTTGTTTTGCGGCCGCGATGGTTTGATGGATGTCTTTTTCGGTGTGGGCCGCGCTCAGGAATGCGGCCTCGAACTGCGACGGCGGCAGGTAAACGCCGTTGTCCAGCATGGCGTGGAAGAAGCGGGCGAAGGCCTTCGTGTCGCTCTTGGCCGCCGAGGTCCAATTGGTGACCGGGCCTTCGGTAAAGAACCAGGTAAACATTGATCCGGCGCGGTTGCAGCAGAGCGGCACGCCGGCGTCTCTGGCGGCTGCGGTCACCCCATCGGTCAACTGTCCGGCCAGTATTTCCAAGCCGATATAGATCGTGCTCTTGTGGCTGCGCAGGTAGCGCAAAGTGGCGAGGCCTGCCGCCATGGCCAGGGGATTCCCCGAAAGCGTGCCCGCCTGATAAACGGGACCGAGGGGCGCCACCATGTCCATGATGTGGGCGGGACCGCCATACGCGCCCACCGGCAGCCCGCCGCCGATGATCTTGCCGAACGTGGTCAGGTCGGGAAGAATGCCATAGCGTTCCTGCGCGCCGCCGAACGCCAGTCGAAAGCCGGTCATCACTTCGTCAAAAATGAGCAGAGAATTGTTGCGCAGGGTGATTTCGCGCAAGGCGTCCAGATACAAGGGGGCGGGCGGTACGCATCCCATGTTGCCCACCACCGGCTCCACGATCACGCAGGCAATCTGGTTGCTGAACTTCTTGAAGGCCAGTTCCAGCGCCTCCACGTCGTTGAAGGGAAGCGCCAGGGTCAACTGCGTGAATTCTTCCGGTACACCCGCCGAGCCGGGGATGCCCAACGTGGCCACGCCTGAACCTGCCTTCACCAGCAGTGCATCGGCATGGCCGTGATAGCAGCCCTCGAACTTCACAATGTATTTGCGCTGGGTGTAGGCGCGGGCCAGGCGGATGGCCGACATGGTGGCCTCCGTGCCCGAGTTGACGAAGCGGATTTTCTCCACGTGAGGAAAGGCCGAAATGACGATCTCAGCCAGGTCAGCCTCGGCGGCGGTCGAGGCCCCGAAACTGGTCCCATGCTTGGCGGCAGCGCCGATCGCTTCAGGCACACCCGGAGGAGCGTGACCGAGAATCAGCGGCCCCCAGGAACCCACATAGTCGATGTACCTGTTCTCGTCGGCATCCCAAAGATGCGAGCCCTGCCCGCGAACGATGAAGAGCGGGTCGCCTCCCACCGAACCGAAGGCGCGCACCGGAGAACTCACACCGCCAGGAATGATCTGCTCGGCGCGCTTCTGCAACTTACGCGAGGCTTCGTGTTGGCGGGTCATGGCCTTCCCTGTAAAACTCATCAATATAGCAGCCACAACCGCCCCGTGGGGACAGCCGCGCCGGTCGTCCAGCGGAGGGGGTTGCGCCGGGTGGTGCGGGCGCATCCTGACTGCAGGTAAGTGCCCGCAAATTCACCGGAAATTCATTTGCCCGCAATATTCCTGCAACATGCCGGCCTTATCTTGAGCGCAGTGACATGCTCTTCTAACCGGGAGAGCCTAAGGACAGTCTCGGGGGGCTCCGGGCTGTCTTTTTTCTTGCACAAACGTGTGGAACCGGGTCTCTGACCCGGTCAGGCCGAGCAGGCCTCGGCAAGCCTATTTCTCCACCTTTATGCCCTTCCAGAACGCGATGTAGTCCTTGATCTGCCTGGCCGCCGGCTTGGGTTCGGGATAGAACCAGGCGGCATCATGATTAAGCTTTCCGGCAACCTCGACATCGTAATAACTGGCCGTGCCCTTCCACGGACAAACCGTGTGGGTCGCACTGGGTTTGAAATGATCTGACTTGATTGCATCGGGCGGAAAGTACTGGTTGCCTTCCACCTCCACGCACTGATTCGATTCCGCGAGCACTGTGCCTTCCCAGATTGCTTTTGCCATAAGACCTGTTTAGATTGCAGAACGGGAAGGCGGTCGCAATCATTTGAACCCGTCGGGCGAATTGAAAAATATCGCGATCAATGGGCAGGCGTTTAACGGTCATTCCATGGTGGGACGCCTGCGGCGAGTACTGGTGTGCTCGCCACATGTGGCAGGATGGAGCCAGCCCGGCACGGCAGACCGCTGGCAGGAACTGGGTTTCCTGCACGCGCCGGATTTCGCCACGGCGCAAGCCCAGCATGACGGCCTTTGCCGCCAGCTCGAAGCTGCCGGGGCGCAGGTGCTTCATCTTCCTCCCGCCGAAGATCATTCGCTCGATGCGGTTTACACTCACGATCCGTCCCTGGCCACCGATCACGGCTTGATCGGCCTGCATCCCGGCAAGGCGAATCGCATCCCGGAGGCGCAGCGCCACATCGAGTTCTGCCGCAGCCTGGGAATTCCCGATTGCGGCCGAATCCACCCGCCGGGAAAGACTGAAGCCGGTGACATGGTCTGGCTCGACCCCACCACCCTGCTGATCGGCCAGGGCTATCGCACCAACCCCGCGGGAATCGCCCAGATGCGTGCCCTGCTTCAGCCGCGCGGTGTAAAAGTGATTTCGGCGCCGCTGCCTCACGGTGCGGGAGCGTCAGCGTGCCTGCATCTCATGTCATTGATGAGCCTGCTCGACGAACAGACGGCGCTGGTGGATTTGCCCTGGCTAGCGGTCGAGACAGTCGAACTGCTGCAATGCCGCGGCTACCGGTTGGTTGAGATGGAATATTCCGAGCGCGGGACCCTCGCCTGCAACGTGCTGTCACTGGGAGACAAACGCCTGCTCGCTCTGGAAGAGAATCAGAAGACGAATCAGAAAATGCGTCAGGCCGGATTTGAGGTGCGAACTTTCCCCGGGTCCGAACTATGCGTCACCGGCGGCGGCGGCCCCACCTGCCTGACCCGCCCCCTGCTGCGAACCACGTAGGGCCGGACGCCCCCGTCCGCCCGGCGGAGCATAGCTCCGCTGTTTTGATGCAGGCGCGAGCGTCCACGCTCGTGGAAGCTGTAGCACGAGCGAAGACGCTCGCGCCTACATGAACGCCTTTCCTTCCGCCCTGCTAAAATCAACGTGCATGGTTCTCCCCTTCGTCCGCGATCTTTTCACGGACGTGGAAAAGTTGCCGGCCTTTTCGCGTGTCGCCTCCCATCTGAAAGAGGGCACGGGGCGGATTCGTGTCTCCGGACTGATTCCCACCGCAAAAGCTTTGCTTTTAGTCTTGCTGCAGAAGGCGGCGGGGCGCCCGCTGATTGTTGTGGTCGCGGACAATCGCGCTGCAGAAGACCTGGTCCCGGTGCTGCAGGCTTTTTGCGAGCTGACGGGCGCCGCCGATCCTGAGTCCGTGGTCTCGCTGCCCAACCGCGATGTGCTCCCCTTCCAGAATCTTTCTCCCCACCCGGAAATCCAGGAGGAGCGGGCGGTGGCGCTGTGGAAAATCGCCACCGGTGCCGCGTCCTTTGTGATCTCGCCAGTGGCCGCGACTGCGCTGCGCCTGCGTTCGGCCGAGTACTACGCCGATCTGGCGCGGAGCGTACGCCGCAGCGAAATGCTCAACGTTGACGCGCTGCTCCCCCACCTCAACACGGTTGGCTATCACTCCACTGACGTGGTGGAGATGCCTGGAGAATACGCGCTGCGCGGCGGCATTCTCGATGTGTACTCGCCCGAGGCCGAGCGTCCGGTGCGCATCGAGTTTTTTGGCGACGAGGTCGAATCCATACGGAAGTTTGATCCTGCGACCCAGCGCTCTTCCAGTCCCGTGGATGAAGCCCTGCTGCTTCCGCTGACAGAAACTCCGGTCAGCGAAGAGCTTCTGGGTGCGATCCATGCCCGGCTCTCCGGAAAGCGCATCACGGGTAACGAGGAAATCATTGAACAGGCGGTGCGCTCGGGCGGAGTCACTGTGTTTCCGGGGTGGGAGTTTTATGCGCCTGTAGCCGGCGCCAATCACACGGTTTTCGACTTACTGCCGCGCGCCCTGGTTCTGACTGATGAACTGGAAGTACTGAGAACCGAGTTCGATCATGTCTGGTCGCGTATCGAGCAGGCGCACGAGAGCAGCGGCGTGGGCAATCTTGTGCGGCCGGCAGACTTGTATCTCGCGCCGGAAGACTGGTGGCAGAAGCTGTCAGGATTACCCGGGGCCGATGTCGAGCATCTTGACATCGAACGCAGCGACGATTCCGTGGCCGCGATTTCATTCCACACCCAGCCTGCGCCCCGCTTCCACGGCTCGGTTCCAGCCATGCTCGAGGAAGTGAAGAAGCAGATTGGGGAAAACAAGCGCGTCCTCATTGCCGTCCCCAACACTGGCGAAGTGGAACGCCTGGCTGACATTTTCAGCGAGTATGCAGTGTCTTTCCGCCTGGGCAGCCGCACCCGCAGCGGGGAAAGTTACGCCGACGAGACTTCGTATTTCTCCGGCGAAGTGCTCACCGCCACGCTGGCCAAGGCGTACCTTCCTGATGGCGTCACCTTCCCCGACGCAAGCCTCTCCATTCTGGGCGCGCGAGACTTGTTCGACGAGTCGGAGTCGGTGGTCTCTCGCCCGCAGCGCCAGAAATCAAAGACCTCCGCTTTTCTCTCCGATTTCCGCGACTTGCAGGTGGGGGATTACGTGGTCCACGTCGAGCACGGTATCGGGCAGTACCAGGGCTTGAAGGAAATCAACCAGGGTAACGGCAACGCTGAATTCATGCTGCTCGAATACGCCGAGGGGGCGCGCCTTTATGTTCCGCTGACGCGCCTCGATCTGGTGCAGAAGTACCGTTCGTCGGAAGGGGCCAAGCCCGTATTAAACCATCTGGGCACGGCGGCATGGGCCAAGACCAAGGCCCGCGTCCGCAAGGCCATGAAGGACATGACCGACGAGCTGCTCAAGCTCTACGCCGAGCGCAAGACCGCCCAAGGTCATGCCTTCTCTTCCGACAGTGAATGGATGCGGGAGTTCGAAGACACCTTCGAATTCAGCGAGACGGAAGACCAGCAGACCGCGATCAAAGACGTCAAGCGGGACATGGAGAACACCCAGCCCATGGACCGCCTGCTCTGCGGTGACGTGGGTTATGGCAAGACGGAAATCGCCATGCGCGCCGCTTTCAAGGCCATCAGCGACAACAAGCAGGTGGCCGTGCTCGCGCCCACCACCGTTCTTGCTTTCCAGCACTACGAAACTTTCAAGCAGCGCTTTGCCGCCTTTCCGGTCGCCATCGAGATGATCAGCCGCTTCCGCTCGCCCAAGCAGCAGAAGGAAATTCTTCAGAAGGTGGAATCCGGCAAGGTTGACATCCTGATCGGTACTCATCGCCTGATCTCGAAAGACGTGAAGTTCGCCGATCTCGGCCTGCTGGTGGTGGATGAAGAACAACGTTTCGGGGTCCGCCACAAGGAACGCCTGAAGCAGATGCGCAAGCAGGTGGACGTGTTGACTATGTCCGCCACTCCGATTCCGCGTACCCTGCACATGTCGCTGGTCGGATTGCGAGACATGAGCGTGATCGAGACTCCGCCCAAGGACCGAATCGCGATACAAACCGTGGTCGCCAGCTGGGACGAGAAGCTGATCCAGTCCGCCATCGAGCAGGAGCTCGAACGCGGCGGCCAGGTTTTCTTCGTGCACAACCGCGTGGACAGCATCTGGGAGATTGCCGCCAAGCTGCAGGCCCTGGTGCCGCGGGCGCGTGTCATCGTGGGTCACGGGCAGATGTCGGAAGGCGAACTGGAAAAGGTGATGCTCAAATTCATGCATCACGAAGCCGACATATTGGTGTCCACAACGATTATTGAGAATGGCCTCGACATTCCGCTGTGCAACACCATTCTCATCAACCGCGCTGACCGTTTGGGACTCTCCGAGCTTTACCAGTTGCGCGGCCGAGTGGGCCGGTCGAATCGGCGGGCGTACGCCTATCTTCTGCTGCCGGCCGAGGTTGAACTGACTCCCATCGCGCGCCGGCGCCTGGCCGCGCTGAAGGAATTCTCCGACCTGGGAGCGGGCTTCAAGATCGCGGCCCTCGATCTGGAGCTGCGCGGCGCGGGCAATCTGCTGGGAGGCCAGCAGAGCGGACACATTGAAGCCGTCGGCTTTGAGCTCTACACCCAGATGCTTGATCGTGCCGTCCGCGAGATGAAGGGTGAAGCCGCCGCGGACGAACCCGAAACCCAATTAAACCTCGGACTCAATATTCGCATCCCGGTGGAATACATTCCGGAAGAGAACCAGCGTTTGCGAATGTACAAGCGGGTGGCGGGGGTAGAAAACGAGTCGCGCCTGAACGATGTCCGCTCTGAACTGGAAGACCGCTACGGCGAGCCTCCGGCCGCAGTGCGGAACCTTCTGGAATACGCCGCGCTCAAGCTGCTGGCGATGCGGGTGGGTGCGACCGCCATCGAGCGCAAGCGCGACCTGGTGACCATCAAGTTTCGGCAAAATGCGGAAATCGATCCGGGAAAGCTGGCGAAGTTCGTCTCCTCCCAGCGCGGCGCGCAGTTTACCCCGGACGGCACTCTGAAGTATGTTTCCAAGGTAGTTTCGCCGGCGGACGTGCTGGGACAACTGCGGGGACTGCTGGATGAACTGTCCCCCTCGGCACAAGCCCTGCCGTCCGTGCCGTCGTGAAGTAAAACTCGAAACGCTTTCAATTTCAAAAATGACTAAGCCACTGCTTGCATCCACACTCTGCCTTGCGATTCTCGCGTTGTTTGCCTCTATCGCGGTTGCCCAGGCGCCGTCCACACCGCAAACTGCCTTCAACACGCTGGTGGACGAGTATTTCGATTTCTATTTTCAATTCCATCCCACTGCCGGTACGCAAGCGGGCTTCCATCAGTACGACGGCCAGCTCGAAGACTTTTCGCGTTCGGGCATGGACGCAGAAATCGCTGGACTGCTGAAGTTCCAGAAACAATTCGGTTCGATTCAGAGCGGCCAACTGTCCCAGGAATCGGCTGGCGACCTGGAGGTCCTGACCTCTGCTATTCAGGGGCGCCTGCTGGAGCTGCAGAACATCCAGATGTGGCGAAAAGATCCAGACGTCTATCTTTCGGATCTGAGCTATAGCATTTTCCTGATCGTAAAGCGAAATTACGCGCCGGTCGAAGAGCGAATGCGCGCCGTCATCGCACGCGAAAGGCAGATTCCGCGAGTTCTGAATGCATCCCGCGAGAACCTAAAGAATCCTCCCAGAGTGTTCACCGAAGTTGCACTGCAGCAGTTACCCGATATCATCAGCTTCTTCCAACACGACGTCCCGCTGGCGTTGGCTGGAGTAAAAGATGGCAGGTTGCTGGATGAGTTCCAGTACGTCAACAATGGCGTTGCAGCCGTGGCGCTAATCAACTATGAGAAATTTCTCCGGAAAGATCTGCTGCCCGCATCCCACGGCGATTTCCGCCTGGGCGCAGAGAATTTCCGCAAGAAGCTGTTGTACGACGAGATGGTGGACATTCCCCTGGACCACCTGCTCGAGATCGGCTATGCGGACCTGCGGCGCAATCAGCAGCAGTTCAAAGAAGTCGCCGCCCAGATTGATCCCCATCGCAGTCCGGAGGCCGTGCTGGCTGATCTGCGCCACGACCACCCGCCTGCTGGCCAGTTGCTGCAGACTTTCCGCGACACGCTGGGCGGATTGCGGCAGTTCATCGAGCAGCACCACATCATCACCATTCCTTCAACCATTCCGCCAATCGTGGAGGAGACGCCGCCGTTTGAGCGCGCCCTCACCACTGCCTCCATGGACACGCCCGGCGCCTACGAAACCAAGGCCACGGAGGCCATGTTCAATGTCACCTTGCCCGCTCCGAACTGGAAGCCGGAAAAAGTCGAGCAGTGGATGCAGGGTTTCAACCGGGGGACGATCATCAGCACTGCGATTCACGAGGTCTATCCCGGGCACTACACCCAATTTCTCTGGCTCCAGGCGGCCCCCTCCAAGACCCGCAAGCTGCTATACAACGCCAGCAATGCCGAAGGCTGGGCGCACTACACGGAACAAATGATGCTCGACGAAGGTTATGGCAGCCACGATCCCAAGCTGAGGCTCGGTCAGTTGCTGGACGCGCTGTTACGCAACGCGCGCTTCATTGTCGGCATCGAAATGCACACCGGCAAGATGACGCTGCAACAGGGCCAGGAATTTTTCGAAAAGGAAGGGTTCCAGGTCGCGCCCGTTGCCGAGGTCGAAGCCCGGCGCGGTACGTCCGACCCGACGTATCTCTACTACAATCTGGGCAAACTCCAGATCCTGAAGCTGCGCGAAGACTACCGCAAACAGCAGGGCAGCAAATTCACGCTGCAGGAATTCCACGATCGCTTCATGCGGCAGGGTTCGGTGCCCATGAAAATCATCCGCAAGAGCATGCTGGGGAGTGATAGTCCGACTCTGTAAATTTTGTTGTGCTCCGTCGTGGCATCCGCGGGATTAGAATCAGCCAGCTCACTTTGGGTCCATGCGGCCAAGAGGAAGTTCAGCGATGACAAAAAAAGTTCGCAAAGCCGTTTTTCCCGCTGCCGGCCTGGGTACCAGGTTTCTGCCGGCCACCAAGGCGCAACCCAAAGAGATGTTGCCTTTGGTGGACAAACCCATCATTCAGTATGGCGTCGAGGAGGCGGTTGCGTCCGGTTGCGATCAGATCATCATTGTCACCGGACGCGGCAAATCCGCCATCGAAGACCACTTCGACGTCAGCTATGAACTGGAAAAGATGCTGGAAGAGCGCGGCAAGACCGACTTGCTCAAGATCGTCCGCCAGATTTCCGACCTGATCCATATCGCTTACGTGCGGCAGAAAGAGGCGCTGGGCCTTGGACACGCCGTCCTCACCGCGCGCGAACTGGTCGGCGACGAACCCTTCGCGGTACTGCTGGCCGATGACGTAATCGACGCCAAGGTGCCTTGCCTGAAACAGATGATGGAGATCTTCGATCAAACGCAGTGTTCCGTACTCGCCACCCAGGTGGTCGAGGGTCCAGGGATTTCGGCATACGGAGTCCTCGAAGGCAAGCCGGTGCCGGGCTCGAACGGCAAGTTGTACGAAGTGACGAGCCTGGTGGAGAAGCCGCGTCCGGAGGACGCTCCCTCCAACCTCGCCGTCATCGGCCGCTACATTCTTACCCCGACCGTTTTTGAAACCCTGTCAGACATCAAAGCCGGTGCTGGGGGCGAATTACAGCTTACCGATGCGCTGCGCCAGCTCCTGAAGAAGGAAAAAATCTATGGTTACGTTTTCGAAGGCAAACGTCACGATACCGGCGACAAGCTGGGATTCCTGAAAGCCACGGTAGAATTTGCGCTGAAGCGCGCCGACCTGGGCGGACCCTTGCGGCAATATCTGAAGAGCCTGAACCTCTAGGCGTCTTGATGTGGGGCGGGCGCCCTCGCCCGCCGCCGTTGACCTGGCTTGCGACTTTCAGAACATGGCAATTCCGTTGTGCTGGATGTTTTTTTAGAAGTAAAAGGCGGCGGGCGAGGGCGCCCGCCCCACACTGCACTTCTAAGAAGCCCCCACCGTAATCTTCAGCTTTCGCGATTTTTCTTCCACACTGTTGGCCAGCTTCTCTTTGTGGTTGGCCAGCTTTTTGGCCAGAGGGTCGCTGGACAGCGCCAGAATCTGAGCCGCCAGGATTCCCGCATTAGTGGCTCCGGGCTTGCCGATGGCGACCGTCGCCACCGGAATGCCGGCGGGCATCTGGACCGTCGCCAGCAAGGAATCCATGCCCTGCAGTGAAGTGGATGGAATCGGCACCCCAATGACGGGCAGGGAAGTGTGGGCCGCGATGACGCCCGCCAGGTGGGCCGCACCCCCGGCGCCGGCGATGATCACGCGAACTCCACGCCCGGCCGCCTTGCGCGCGAACTCCGCGGTGCGTTCCGGCGAGCGGTGCGCGGAAGTGACGTCGATCTCATACTCAATCCCAAATTCTTCCAGTGCCTTCGCCGACTCGCGCATGATGTCGAGGTCAGAGTCGCTTCCCATCACAATCGAAACCCGAGGCTTTGTGCTCATGAATGTCCTTATTATTGGATTCAAATCAGAAACCCGAAATCATTTGGTTCGAACCTTCGAGACGCATCCAGTACAGTGGAAGAGCGGCCCTTCCAGGGCCGCGTTCGCATCGTCCCTGACTTGGGCCTTTAGGCCCAGTGGCGCCACCAGGGCTGAAGCCCGAATACTTTTAATTCGCAACGCGGCGCTGAAGCGCCGCTCTTCCACCCAACTGTTCAGGTCCAAGACAAGCGTTACGAATCATCCACGCCGCCAGGCTATTTTTTAAGCGCCCTGGAGGCAATGTCCTTGCGGTAATGCGCTCCCTCGAACCCGATCTTCGATGCAGCCGCGTACACACGGTCCACCGCGGTCGCTAGATCCGCCGCCCGCGAGGTCACTCCCAGCACCCGCCCGCCGGCGGTGAAAAATGAGCCGTCGCGCCGGGTCGTGCCGGCATGGAAGACCTTCACTCCATCGATCTTGCCCGCATCTTCGAGCCCCATGATCTTTTTGCCCACCTCATAGGTGCCGGGATATCCGCCGGAAGACATGACCACGCAGACGGATGCATCCTGCGACCAGCGAAAATCACCCTCGCTGACCCGGCCCTCGGTCGAGGCCTCGAGTGCTTCCAACAGGTCGCTTTCCAGGCGCATCAGGATGGGCTGGGTTTCAGGGTCGCCAAAGCGGCAGTTGAATTCCAGAACCATGGGGCCGCGCGCCGTCATCATCAAACCGCAGTAGAGGATGCCCTTGTATTCCGCGCCTTCGGCTTTCATGCCGGCCACCACCGGCCGCGCGACGTGCTGCAATAGCCACTGGGTCATCGGCTCATCCACAATGCTGGCGGTGGAGTAGGCACCCATGCCGCCGGTGTTAGGACCGGTATCGCCGTCGCCAATCCGTTTGTGGTCCTGCGCCGCCACCAGGGGTGCGACCCGCTCGCCATCGCTCAAAACTAAAAATGAAAGTTCTTCGCCCTGCAGACATTCTTCCAGGACCACGCGCCGTCCAGCTTCGCCCAGGGTCTTGCCGCTGAACATCTCAGCCGCTGCCGAGGCCGCCTCTTCTTTGGTCCGGCAGATGACCACGCCCTTGCCCGCGGCCAGTCCGTCGGCTTTCACTACCACGGGCGCGTGAAAGTGCGGCAGGGCGGCCATGACCTCGTCGATGGAATCGCAGATGGCGAAGTGTGCCGTGGGAATGTGATAGCGCTGCAGAAATTCCTTGGCGAAACTCTTGCTCGACTCCAGCCGGGCCGCCGCCTTGCTCGGTCCGAAGATGCGCCAGCCGCGCCGTGTAAATTCGTCCACCACGCCCAGCGAGAGGGCGAGCTCGGGGCCCACCACGGTCATGTCTGGGCGGACCTGGTCGGCCACCGCCACCAGCGAGCCAATATTCTTGACGTCGGCCGCCAAACATACGGCTTCCTCGGCGATGCCGCCATTTCCCGGCGCGCAATAGACCTGCGAAACCCGCGGAGACTGCCGCAGCTTCCAGACCAGGGCATGTTCACGCCCGCCGCTTCCGATGACGAGAACCTTCATAAATTAGAAGCCATAAGGTTAGGGGCCGGAAGGAAGGGATGTCAAACCAAGGCGATGAATCTGCTTGAGCACTGCGCGCGGGGAAACGGGTCGTCCCAGAAAGTCCTCCATCAGGATGCGAGTGTCACGCTCAGAGCCATATTGCAACAGGTGTTCGCCGAGCCACCCGTACCACCGCAGGTCGCCGGTATCAAATGGTCCCAGGGCTTCGCGGATGTGTTGCCGCATGTCCGCGGTCAATACCGCGCCCAATCCGTAATTCACCATGTATCCGGGCGAATCCACTAGTTGCACTCGCAGGGCCCACCAGGAGAGCTCGGGGTGAGGAATGATATGCAGGTAGTGGCTTGTGATCTCGGACCAGAGAAGGTTGGGATCGGCGGATGGATCCCGCAACATTCTCAGCTCGAACAATGACCACGCCACATCCAATACCACCACCGCATACAAAGCACGCAAGGAAACCTGCTCAGGCGTGTCACGTCCGAGGTATTTCCGTTGCCATGCGGGCTCATAGGTGCTCCAACCGGGGACGTCGGCGAATGCTTCCGCGAAAAGATCGCTGGGCCAGTCAGAAAACGCCGGGCGATTGCGGATGTCCGTGATGTTGATCACATGTCCGTTTTCATGCACCAGTTCGTTCAAGACGAACAGGCCGCCATGAGCGTAGGGCGCGGATACACGGGCCACAGTGGGTTGCCATGCGCGGTCGATCATGCGCCCGTGGATGACGAAGTCGGTATAGGCCAGGGGAGCCTTGCCCGGCCGCGCATCCAGGTCATAGAGCACGCCGAGCTGCTGCAGATCCGCGCCCAGGTCTCGATAGAAGCGGAAGTTGATCGGCTGCAGCGACTCGAGAGGAATGGCAGCCGCCAGGATGCGGTCCGCTTCAGCCCCCTCAAAGCTGAAGCTCCATGGCTCGACCGGCTGATCGCTGGTTGACTCGCGCCAGGCATCGAGAATCTGCTCCAGCCAACGTTCTACTTCCGCGGTGCTGACCCCCACGTCGTGAGCGGCATGGTCAATCTCGGAGCCATTCTTAGCTGCGGCTGCCGCCGCCATCGCGATCAGGCGCCGATAGGGGCTGCCGGGTTCATCGTTGCCGTTGAGAGAGTGCCACAAAGGACTGAGAGCTAGAAACACGCCCTTGCGTCGTTCCGGCTCTTTGAGCTCATGCAGCAGGTCGAGCGCAGACTGCCGGTTAAGGCTCTTGCCCTCGAAGAGCATGCGCTTGTCATTCTCAACGAAGCAGGCCACCAGGGCAGCGCGCAAGGATGCGTAGTCCAGATCTTTACGCTGTGCATCCTGGCAATTGTTGTTCGGAGCGAAAGACGCTGAGATCTTCTCAGGGAATGATTCCAGTTGTGTGCGCATGGAAGCAACCGCATGAGCGTCGCCTGCTGACAGGCCCTGGCTGGGGAGCCGGGAAAGCGACTTGACCAGTTGCCGGCGCTCCGTACGATACACGCGCATCCAGGCCGCCCGGTCTTTCCCCCGATAGCTGGAAAACAAGCCGGAGTCGATGGTCCCGATGACGGTCTTGGCGTCATTGACCTCGGCGTAGATGTTTTCCGTCTGCGCTACTTTCCTGGAATCTGCGGTCAGGCCGGCATGCGCGCTGGTAGCAAGGTATGCCATCAGCAAGGCCGGCAGAAGGTATCGAGTCATGGGGAAAATCTCCCGCACACAAAAGTAGGGACAGGTTGATGTCGACATGGTATCCCGTACATTGCCACGGAGTCGCCTCGATTCCATCCCTCAACTGAAGCAAGCCCTGTGAAGGACCGGCCAGGAAATACCGGAAAATGGGCATGCAGATTTGTATTAACCGTGCTTAACCCTTCTTTTATAATGCTTTCAGCATGATTACTGTTTCTAAAGAAGACTACCTGAAGGCCATCCTCGAGGCGGAGAGCGAGGGCGAGACCGTAATCTCGGCCACGCTGGCGCACTGGCTTTCGGTTTCCCCGCCAGCGGTCACCATGGCGCTGCGGCGCCTGAAAAAAGATGGCCTGGTCCGGGTGCAGAACGGCGGAGAGGTCAGCCTGACTCCTGCCGGACGCAAGATCGCCCGCAAGCTGACCCTCCGCCATCATCTGATCGAACGCATGCTGGCCGAAATGTTCGGGATGGAATGGTACAAGGTGCACGACGAAGCGGAGCGGCTGGAGCATGCCGTCTCTCCTGATTTCGAGGCCAAGCTACTGGCCAAGCTTGGACGCGGCGGGGCCTGTCCGCACGGCAATCTGAGTGAACTGGAGAGTCCCACCAGTCGGCGCCGGCGGGGCTTGCTGCTGCTGTCACAGGCGGACGCGGGCCAGCGGTACCGGGTCAGCGGGATCTACGAGCGCGACCGCCATCTCCTGGAATTCCTCGAAACGCGCGGTATTCGGCCTGGGGCTGAAGTCGGCCTGGTCGAACGCAACTACGACAAGACACTCTCTATCCGGACCCCGGCCGGCAACATGATTCTGGGCCGCCCCGCGGCGGACAAAATCTGGGTTTCCCGCTTGTCTGCCCGTTCAACATAATTAACCACAGTTAACATATTTGTGTGTATACTAGTTGACTTGGTGCCATCGTCTCCAGAACCACTCATGAAAAACTCAGACGGGCAAGCCGATCTCACCACGCCATCCGGTTCGAGCGTGGCAGGGACCGAGCCTGAACCCTCTGGCCATCTGTCTCTCGAGGGAGTGCACAGTTCGGTTGGGGTGCCGCACCATGAGGCGGGTTTTTGGGAGCAGTGGCGGGCCTTTGTAGGCCCGGCGATTCTGGTCAGCGTGGGCTACATGGACCCCGGCAACTGGGGAACCGACCTGCAAGCCGGCGCCCAGTACAAGTACGGACTTTTGTGGGTAGTCGGCCTGGCCAGCCTGATGGCCATTTTCATGCAGGTCCTCTCCGCCCGCCTGGGCGTGGTAACCGGAAAGGACCTCGCTCAATGTTGCCGCGACTGGTATCCGAAGTGGAGCCGCTGGCCCAACTGGCTGTTGTGCGAGGTGGCCATCGGCGCCTGCGACCTGGCGGAGGTGCTGGGCAGCGCGGTTGCCCTCAATTTGCTGTTCCACATTCCCCTGCTGTGGGCGGTCATCATTACCGGCCTGGACGTGCTCCTGCTCCTGGCTTTACAAAGCTTCGGGATGCGCACGATCGAGGCCGTCGTCCTGTTGCTGATTGCAACCATCTTCGTGTGTTACTTCATCGAGATTTTCATTCTCCCGGAGACCCAGCCCAGCTTCCTGGAGATGGGACGGGCCCTGATTACCCCGAGCTTGCGTGAAGCGGGAATGTTGTACGTCGCCATCGGCATCATCGGCGCCACCGTGATGCCCCACAACCTGTACCTGCATTCCGCCCTGGTGCAGAGCCGCAGGCTGCAGAAGGACCAGCCCTCGATTCGCCGCGCCCTGCGCTTCAACACGATTGACTCCGTCGTCGCGCTTACCGTCGCTTTCTTTGTAAACGCGGCAATTCTGGTGCTGGCCGCGATGGTGTTCTTTGGCAAGGAAAGCGTGACCGTACCAGGAGGGCAGGTAGTCAACTTCGGCGCGACGAGTGACTGGATTCGGGTCGCATTTTTGACCCTGGCGCCGTTACTGGGGACGGCCGCCGCCAGCACGCTGTTTGCCGTCGCGCTGCTGGCCAGCGGCCAGAGCAGCACCATCACCGGTACCCTGGCCGGGCAAGTGGTGATGGAAGGCTTCATGCGCTGGCGGATCAAACCGTGGGTGCGGCGGCTCATTACGCGGTCCCTGGCGATCCTGCCCGCGGTCTTCATCATCGGACTGCGCGGCGACAGCAGCGTCACCGATCTGCTGACTTTGAGCCAGGTAGTGCTGGCGCTCCAACTGCCCTTCGCCATGTTCCCCCTGCTGCACTTCACCAGTTCCGGGAAGCGCATGGGGGCCTGGAAGAACGGTTGGTTTCTGCTGGTTGCAGGTTGGACCAGTGCTATCCTGATCACCGCCATGGACGTCTATGGTTTGCCCGACTCGCTCAAGGCGGCCTGGCAAGTCATCGTCGGCGGATGATGGGCGGTTGCAGCGAGGCCAGCATGTACGACACCATTCTCGTGACCTTGGATGGCACGCCCAGCGACCGCGCCATCATCGAACACGTCAAACAACTGGCAAAGCTTGCGCACAGCCGCCTGGTGTTGCTGCACGTAGCCGACGGATGGGCAGCCAGGACTTATGGACGGGACGCGGTCAGCCCGGAAATTACCGAAGATACCGCCTATCTGGAGACGGTCCGGGCCGAGTTCGAAGCGGTTGGCATCCCGGCCCAGGCAGAACTGGCCTACGGCGAACCCGCTGACGAGATCATTAAATGGGTGAAGAAGAAAGGTTGCGACCTTGTGGCCATGAGCACGCACGGTCACCGCTTCCTTGCCGACGTATTTCTCGGCACCACGGCCAGCCGCGTACAGCACAACATCAGCGCTCCGGTCCTGCTGTTGCGGGCGAAATAAAAGCGCTTCCCGCCGCACCCGTCCGGATTACTCCGACGCGATCGGCATGGATGGCAGACCGAGCACCAAATGACGCGCGGCCGCAACCCTAAATTCCCAAGAAATTCTCCACTAACTTTTTCCCCTCCTCGGTCAGCACGCTCTCGGGATGGAACTGCACGCCTTCCACCTGAAATTTCCGATGCCTCAAACCCATGATGGTGCGTGTCCCATCGCGCTCGGTGGTGTAGGCGCTTACTTCCAGATCGGCCGGCAGGCTTTTTTCTTCGACGATGAGGGAATGGTAACGCGTGGCCGTCATGGGAGAGGTCAGCCCATCGAAGATGGTTTTGCCGTCGTGCTGCACCGGGCTGGTTTTGCCGTGCATCAGGTGAGGCGCGCGCACAACCTTCCCTCCAAACGCCGCTCCGATGGCCTGATGTCCCAGGCAAACCCCCAGCAGCGGCACCTTGCCAGCGAAATGACGGATCAGCGGGATGGTGATTCCGGCTTCCTGGGGCGTGCACGGGCCAGGCGAGAGTACGATCCGTTCCGGACGCATGGCCTCAACCTCCGCAGGCGTCACCTGGTCATTGCGCCGCACCTCGACCTCTGCCCCCAACTCGCCCAGATACTGGACCAGGTTGTAGGTGAATGAATCGTAGTTGTCGAGGACGAAGACCATACGCTGGACGAACAATCTCTAGCTTATACCAGAGTTATTCCCCTTCTTCCGGATGCTTGTCCCGTCTTTGGACTTCAGGCTCAAATGTTCGACCGAGATTCCGGCCGGCAGGCAACTACAAAACCAAATTCAAAAACGTCGGACAAGAGTCTCCGACCCACACTTGCAGGCGGGAGCATTGTTTGCAACATGGTAAGCATCAAACTATGCCTAAACTACTTGACACACTGCACTCAAAACGCCATGCTTATGCAGCTTTTACGGAGAGCTCATGGCCGAGGCTGAACCCGAGAAGCGGGCTACGCGCCGTTTTGCATTGCGGTTACCCGTGGCCGTCAGCTATTCGGACAATGGATCACAAGAAAAAAGCGCCCAGACTCGCGACGTAAGTGCGCGTGGCATCTGCTTTTACGTGGATTCGGCTATCGCCCCGGGCTCGGCCATCGAGTTCACCCTTACCCTCCCGCCTGAAATTACTCTGACCGAAAGCATTCGCGTCCGCTGCAAAGGGAAAGTCGTGCGCGTTGATGACGGCAACGGCAAGGTGGCCGTGGCCGCGGTGATCGACGAATACGAATTCCTGGCCGAACCGTAGGACGGACTCGCCAATGTGTGGGTCGGACACTCGTCCGACGCCTTTGACCTGGACTTGTTCTTCGAAATCTAAAACAAACCGACTTCAAAAGCGTCGGACAAGAGTGTCCGACCCACACAACAGCCTGGCAATGGTCCGGGGTCCGACGCCCGAGGCCCGACCTTTGTTACTTCTCGGGACTCACTGGCGGTGATATTGTTGCAACTATAACCCCGGTTTCAGAGAGATGAAGTCTTTGCCGCGTATCGGCTGCCAATTTATGTGGTTCTCGCTGCTGGCGGCCACTTTGGGCGCCAGCTTTGGCCTGGCGCAGACGCCCGACGATCCCCCTGTCCCCAAGGGACCGGCGGCGATTCTGCGTTCGGTGAAAATGATTTCCGACGCGGAAGGAACGGCGCTCGAGATCATTTCCAGCGAGGCTCCCCAGCCCGCTATCGAGTTCCTCGACAGCCCACCCCGGCTGGTCATAGATCTTCCCCATACTCTAGACAAGTTGCCGCACAAACGGATCGAGGTGGGCAGCGAGCAGGTAACGGCGGTGCGTATAAATCAATTTCAGCAGACGCCGCCGATAGCTCGCGTAGTGGTGGACCTGGTCCATGCCGTGGGCTACAGCAGCGACACCCAGGGTCAACGCCTGCTGGTCCGCATGCACCCGATGGCCGAGGCTCGGCGGAAGCTCGAAACTCCCTCCGTCCCCGCTTTCACCAAAGGAGTGCAGCCGGCCTTCGTGCCGGTCGTCCCCGGAGCTACGGGAGCGGTGATCGAAGCGGGAAGCCGGCTCTCCGGCGATTCTGCCGTGACTGCGGGCCTGGAGACTACGATTCTGCGCCTGGCGCGGGGCGGCGAAGTGCGAGTGTGTCCCAAGACAACTCTTTCCGTGATGCCTTCGCAGAATGGCCACGACCTGATGCTGGGTATCAGCACCGGGGCCCTGGAAGCCCACTACACCCTGAATGCCTCCGCCGATTCAATCGTGACGCCGGACTTCCGCATGCTACTGACTGGACCGGGCGAATTCCACTACGCGATCAGCGCCAATGCTCGCGGGGATACGTGCGTCCGCGCCTTGCCCGGAAACACGGCTTCGGTGATCGTTTCCGAACTGATCGGCGATGGCACTTATCAGGTGAAGCCCAATCAGCAGGTTTTCTTTCGTTCTGGAAGACTGGACCAGAGGGAAACCACAGTTCCCGACGATTGCGGTTGCCCGCCGCCGCAGATCCCGGCGATGCGGGCGGCCTTGCCTGCTCCCACGGTTTCCGAGAAAGACCTGCCACCGTCGGTGCATCTGGCGCAGCCCGGAGAAGAGTCCAAAACGCGTCCGGCGCCAACTTCCGGCATGACCGCTCAGCAAGAGTCTCCGTCCCAGGTAACGTTGACCATCGCACCTCCCGGCACGGAGAACCTGCCGGCCCCTTCGCCCAACGCGCCCCACGCGCAAGTCGATGCCCCTTTCGTGTTCCGGGCCAGCGATTCGCCCCCGGCATCTGCGCCCGACCTCGGAGCCGGGGCTCTGCCCATGTCACGGGCCTCGACGCCTGCTCCCTTGCTCACCATGGCTGACCCATCGCCGGAACCGCCGCGCAAGGGCGTCATCGGGAAGGTAAAGGGTTTCTTCGCATCTATCTTCAAGTAGGACGTCGGACTTAGGACCTCGGCCTGGCTCAATGTGGGCGCGGGTGCAGCGTTCCCTGGGAATGGGCCTGGACGAGAAGGCAGTCGCAGCCGTAAGCACATGGCGATTTCAGCCCGCCACCCTCAACGGCCAGCCGGTGGCGGTAGAAGTCAACGTGCAGGTGAGTTTCCGGCTTTACTGAGAACGGACGTCAGGCTTCGGACCTCGGACTTCAGACCTCAGACCTCAGACCTCAGACCTCAGACCTCAGACTTGCTGACCTCTGCCAAGCCGGCGAGACGCCGGCGCTACAAAAAGGCACGCCAGCGCAGCGAGCCGACGTCTGACGGCCGAGGTCTGACGTTCCGCTTTACCGGCGGATGGCTTTGGCCAGCGGAGCTACTCGCTCCCGAACTTCGTCGGCGATTTCGGCGCCGCGTTCCATAGCTTCTTCCGCGAACTCCCTGGCGTCGTCTGTCCACTCGTCCACGGTTTCGCGGGCGTCATCAAATTTCCGCCGCAGATCTTTTCTCATCTGCTTGCCGGCTTTGGGTGCCAGGAGCATGCCGAGCAGGGCGCCGGCGCCCAGGCCGATCAGCAGAAAGGTCACGGCTGTCCCGGCGGCATTGCCAGCCTCTGAAGCTTCGTATTTTCCAATGCGCATAGAAGAATCCTTTCGAGTCCAATTTTGTCTGTATGTTTCATTCTAGCTGCCGCTTCCGCGTTCCCGGCTTTCTTTCTTCTTTTTTTACGTGACTCCTTGAGTCCGGTTCCCAAATCAGTTCAAGCCCGTGTAAAATAAAGAGTTGGACCCTCGTATCCGGCGGAAAATGTGGCCTGCCGCCTTCCGCCGATGCAATCGCAATAGTTTAAGGAGAATTACCCAGCAATGGCTATCCCCGCCACCCAGCTTCGCCCCGGCATGATCATCAAGCACAACAATGATCTGCATTCCGTGTTCAGCGTCGAGCATCGCACCCCCGGCAACCTCCGCGCCTTCATTCAGGCCAAGCTGCGCAATCTGCGGACCGGCGCCATGTTCGAGCACCGCTTCCGTTCGCCCGATCCCATCGAGAAGATCGTAGTGGATGAGGTCGAGATGGAGTTTCTCTACGCCGACGGCGACAGCTACTACTTCATGGACACCAGTAACTTCGAGCAAACCCACTTGAGCCGCGAGATTCTGGGCGATGCCGTCAACTACCTGATTTCGAATCTGCAGATCAAAGTGGAATTCTTCGACGGTAAAGCGGTGGGAATCGAGTTGCCGCAGACGGTCGAGCTGACCGTGGTGGAAACCGAGCCGGGGTTGAAGAGCGCCACCGCTTCCAGCGTGACCAAGCCGGCCAAGACTGAAACGGGTCTGGTGGTGCACGTTCCGCCCTTCATTAACGAAGGCGAGAAAATCCGCGTGGATACGGCGGAAGGCGCGTACCTGTCCCGAGCGTAAATGTCATCCTGAGCGGAGTGAAAAGTTCGCTTCGCGAACTTTCCGCGGAGTCGAAGGACCCCTATAGTGGCCGCTGGCCCAGCGGGATTTTTTTGACGCCTGCAGCCGGCGTTTAACTTGCACAATAGGGATCTTTCGACTACGCAGCTGCTTCGCTTCGCGAAACAGTTACTCCGCTCAAGATGACAGATGGGCTAGAGTTTAGAGATGACTTCTGCGGAGAAAACAACGCAGGCGCGCCGTTTCCTCGTCCGCGGTCGTGTGCAGGGCGTGGGCTTTCGCTGGTTCGTCGAGCGCGAGGCACACATCCTCGGCATCGCCGGATGGGTGCGCAACAACGCCGACGGCAGCGTGGAAGTTCTGGCCATGGGGTCGCATGAGCAGTTGCTCGGCCTGAGATCGCGGCTGCGAGCGGGGCCACGTGCGGCCCGCGTGGATGACGTCGAGGAAGCCGAAACCAAACCGGTCGCCGGCCTCACAACTTTTCGCATCGAAGGAGCCTGGTAAATGTCGAATCCCGCGCCGCAGCAGTCGCGGCTTGATTGCGAGCCGCTGAAAAAGCTGATCCGCGAAGTCCCGGATTTCCCCAAGAAGGGCATCCTCTTTTACGACATCACCACCCTGCTCAAGGACAGGCTCGGCCTCGCCATGCTGATCGATGCGCTGTCCGAACATTACATCAAGGCCGGCATCGACCTGGTGCTGGGCATGGAAGCGCGCGGATTTATCTTCGGCCCCGCAGTCGCTTATCGTCTGAATGCCGGCTTCGTCCCTCTGCGCAAACCCGGCAAGCTGCCCGCAGCCACCGCCAAATTCGACTACGCCCTGGAGTACGGCACCAACACCCTCGAGATCCACAAAGACGCCATCCAGAAAGGCCAGCGTGTGCTGATTGTGGACGACCTGCTGGCCACCGGGGGCACCGCCGAAGCTACCGCGAGACTTGCACATTCGCTGGGCGCGGAAATTGCCGGATTAGGATTCGTGGTCGAACTCGATTTCCTGAAAGGGCGGGACAAGTTGAAAGAGTACGACGTGTTTTCTCTCCTGCACTACGGGGAGTAGAAAACAGCAATCGGCAGTTGGTTATTAGCACTTGCCATTTTCGGTTCGCGCTGTGGGAGGGTTCGACTCGCTCACGATCAGTTGCCTTTCCTTCGCTAAATAGCTTTTTTTCCGGAACCAATCCTCCATCGCAGCTTTCAATTCCCGACAGGAACGTGGGTTCCAATCTCCATGACCCCATCGGCAATGGGCAGGGTGTTGTCGAAGACGCTGGCGTTGGTGAAATTGCGCATGGAGAAACTGTCCAGCCACTTCAGCGGACAGGGCAGGCGCTGCCCGTTCTGCTCGTACTCCACGCGAATCCTGCGGGCAAACATGCAGGAGCAATTTAACCACAGAATTCACCACAGCCCACGTGGGGACAGCCGCCCTCGGCTGTCCGGCGGAGCGAAGCTCCGCTATTCTGGATCAAATCCTGTCGAGCTGCGCTCGACTGGACAGCCGAGGGCGGCTGTCCCCACGCGGGCCCTTAGCTGTCCACGCGGCCCCTTTGCTGTCGGTAGCAAGTTAAAATGTCCGGTTTTTGTAGCACGTGAGATGTCCGGTTTCAAAGTTGTGCCCGCGCCGTTTGGGTTGGGTTGATTTTGGGGATGGGGTTGCAGGGGAAGGGGGCGGTTCCCCTTCCCCTGCTCGTCTGTGTAGAAGCTTTGGCTGGCAAGGGTGTCCCGGCGCCGTCATAGCGACCCAGGCAATGCGGTCCGTGGGTGAGACTCAAGGTTCCATTCAGGTGTTGGTGCACGATCACCTGGCAGCCCGCCAGCGTCGCCCGCCAGCGCACCCGCTCGATCTGCAAGCTCAGATTCTGGAAGCTCACCGTGTTGTCGCGGTTTACGCTCCATGCTGGCCATGGTCTCCCACCCTCGCCGCCCGCAAAGCGGACTTCTCATGTGCTATCTCAACCGGACATATCATGTGCTACCGACACACGCGGCCCCTTTGCTTGACAGGTGGCCCTCCGCGGCATACGCTTCCGCGGCGTATCTGGAGGCACTATGGGCGGTGGTTTGATCTACATCATTCTGGTGGGACTGGTCGCAGGCTGGGCTGCGGGCAAGATCATGAAGGGCGCCGGCTACGGCGTGATTGTTGACATCCTGCTCGGCATCGCCGGCGCTATATTTGGCAGCTGGGTGCTGCGCGTTCTGGGCATCTACACCAGCGGCGGGCTGGTCCCCAGCATTCTGGTGGCGATTCTGGGTGCCGTGCTGCTGGTGGTGATTGTGCGCGCGTTGAAACGGGCTTAGAAAGGACTGTCGAGCTGCGCTCGACCGGGCGGACGAGGGCGTCCGCCCCTACGTGTGTGAGTCGTGATCGACACCCTCAACTACTCCGGCCTTCCCGAACCAATTTGCACTAGGTCTGCTGCCGCATGCTGCCGGGAAGGCAGCGCGTGCCAGCGCGCCGGCATCACCGAGCCTGACCGCAGGCGATTCATCAGCGAGCCGACCGCAGTCGAACCACGGACCAGGTGTCCGATGCTCAGCGGCCCCACCAACTTGCGTTGCTGGACATGATGCAGTCCGCTCGAAACCACGCAGCCGCACTGGCTGCAATCCGGCGTGCCTCCGAAAATGCAGGGCTCGACCCGGGTCGTCAGGTCAGCCGAGAAGTTCGTGGACATTTTGGAGAACAGACACTCCTGCGGATTCTTTGGTGGCTCGAGAATCGCTTGAGCGATTCCCGGATTCATCAGCAGTTTTGGATAGGCCTCCCGCAAGCCCGGCAATTCCTCCGCCACCCGCTGCCGCTCTTCCAGGGTGAGCATTTCCGGCGTATTTTCGCCTTGCTGTGGACTGTAAATACTCACCCAGATCCTCTTCACCTCCGGCCGCGCTTGCCAGAATGCCAGATATTCTTCGAGGTATCCGGGACGCTTCATCATCGGCCCAGTGATGGTCCAGTGAATGTTCACCTCGCGGCCGTGGATATTTTCCAGGATGCGTTCGTAGGTGGCCGGCTTGCGCCGCGGATCATGGTGCTCGGGCAGGCCGTCGATCGAAACCGCAACCCGGTTCCGCTGAAGTCCCATCCATTCCATCGGGATGGGAATGATTCCGCTGGTCACCACCATGCTGAAAATATTCCGCCGGCTCAGTTCGGGCAGAATGCGGCTGAGTTCGCGATGGCGGATCATGGGCTCGCCGCCCACGAGCGAAACGTGCAGCGGGCGGTGCTTCTTCACCAGCCCCAAGACTCCATCCACTAACGCGTCGCCGCGCAGGTCGGAAAGTTCGGTCAATTTCTTCTCGCCGCCCAGATGGGAGTCGCCATAGGCATAACATCCCGGACAGCTCAGCGGACACTCACGCGTGATTTCGATCGAAAGCATGGGGGCCCGCCCGCTGAGAATGCTTCCCCAGGCGGCAAACAATTCTCCTACAGTCATTCCAGGACGTGATTGCTGAATCATAGGATTGCTTTTCAAAAATGTGACCTAAATGGGGCTTTTTTGTCTTAGATGCGCGACCCGCCTGAATCGCTAAAGAAAAGAAACTATAAAGAACGGGAGGTCAACCCCGATTTTTCGGTTGGCTGCCGAACCAACGCCGACAACAGGCGGCGGAAGATAAGCCTAATTCTCACAATTCATTACGAGGCTCTCAGGCATGCGAGAATCTTCCGTCGCAAGCAATTCATGCGCATCTCTGGCACAATGGAAGGTACGATAGCGCACATCGCACAAGCTTGAGCCTGCTTCGATTTCCTGTTCAGGATGGCTATGAAAACTGCACGATCACGCGGGCCGCTTACGCGCAATATACATCTCGTTAAATGGGTCGAAAAAACTGCAGAGTTGACCAAGCCCAAAGACATTCACTGGGTGGATGGCTCGCAGGCGGAGTACGACAAACTCTGCCGCGATATGGTGGCCAGCGGTTCTTTCACCAAACTGAATGAGGACTTGTGGCCCGGCTGTTTCCTGGCCCGCTCCGATCCGAGCGATGTGGCCCGGGTGGAAGACCGCACCTTCATCTGTTCCCTGTCGAAGGACAACGCCGGTCCCACCAACAACTGGGAAAATCCCTACACCATGCGTCGCAAGTTGAAGGAAATATTCAAAGGCTGCATGCAGGGACGCACCATGTACGTTCTGCCCTACAGCATGGGTCCGGTGGGTGGACCGATGTCGCAGATCGGCGTGGAACTGACGGATTCTCCTTATGTGGTCGTGAACATGCGCATCATGGCGCGCATCGGGATCGACGTCTTTAAAGAAATTGACAAGGATGAGCAGCGTGTCGTGCCCTGCATCCACAGCGTGGGCGCCCCACTGGCTCCGGGACAGAAAGATGTCCCATGGCCCTGCAACCCGGAAAAATACATTGTCCACTTTCCCGAGACCCGCGAGATCTGGTCTTACGGTTCCGGCTACGGGGGCAACGCGCTGCTGGGCAAGAAATGTTTTGCCCTGCGCATCGCTTCCAATATCGCGCGCGACGAAGGCTGGATGGCGGAGCATATGCTCATCCTCGGAGTGGAAGATCCCCACGGCAAAAAAACCTACGTCGCCGCGGCCTTCCCCAGTTCCTGCGGGAAGACGAATTTCGCCATGATGGTGCCGCCCGCAGGACTGAAAGACTGGAAGCTGTGGACTGTAGGAGACGACATCGCGTGGATTAAGCCCGACGCCCAGGGCTGCCTCCGGGCCATTAATCCTGAAGCCGGATTTTTTGGCGTGGCCCCGGGAACGTCGCAGAAAACCAATCCCAACGCGATGGCAACGCTCTCCCGCAACACTATCTTCACCAACGTGGCCCTCACTCCGGAAGGCGGAGTCTGGTGGGAAGGCATGACCGACGAGCCGCCCGCCGAACTGCAGGACTGGCAAGGCAAGCGCTGGACACCGGAGATGGCAAAGAAAACCGGCGCTAAAGCCGCGCATCCCAACGCACGCTTTACCGCGCCGGCTTCGCAGTGTCCCGACCATTGACGCCGCCTGGGAAGATCCCACCGGCGTTCCCATCAGCGCCATCATTTTCGGCGGCCGCCGCGCCAGCACCATTCCCCTCATCTACCAGGCCTTCAACTGGAGCGCAGGAGTTTACGTCGGCGCTACCATGGGATCGGAGATGACGGCCGCGGCCGCGGGAGAAATCGGTAAAGTCCGCCGCGACCCCATGGCCATGCTGCCTTTCTGCGGTTATCACATGGGCGATTATTTTCGTCACTGGATCAAGATGCAGCGCTCGCTCAGCCGTACGCCCCGCATCTTCCACGTGAACTGGTTCCGCAAAGATGCCGACGGCAAATTCATCTGGCCCGGCTTCCGCGACAACATGCGCGTGCTCAAATGGATCGTGGACCGGGTTCACGGCCGCTCTCAAGGCAAGGAAACGCCGATCGGCTGGACCCCGCACTACGAAGATATTGAGTGGAAGGGCCTGGACTTCCCCAAGGAGAGGTTTGAAAAGTTACAGTTCGTGGACCGGGCCTCGTGGAAGTCGGAAGTGATCGGGCACGAAGAGCTGTTCATCCGGCTGCACGCCCACCTGCCGCCAGAGATGATCTATGAGAGAGAGCTGCTGATCTGCCGCCTGTAACAATGTAGGCGCGAGCGTCCCGCTCGTGCGGGACGGACGGGGACGCCCGTCCTCCATTCACCTACTCTACCGGCTGGGCTTCCGGCTGCTGTACCAGGGCTTCGAGGTGCTTCAAAGTCTCGTCCACGGTCAGGGAATACATCTCCCGGCCCACGCCTTCACCGGATTCAAGCGCAGTCTTCAAATAGTGCCCGGCGATCTCTACCGCGAGCTGGTCGGTGATCATTTTACCGGTGCGTGTCTTGTACTCCACCCAGGCGGGGTGAGGCAGGGCGACCCATACCGTGCGCCCATCCACCAGAAACTTGATATCGACGGCGTCGGCATGTCGGGTGGCGATGGCCACGATGAGCGCCTGATAGATGCAGTGCACGTTCTTCTTGGTCCAGCGGTCAATGGCGTGAAAATCCTGGTACATGGCTGTAAAAAACTATATCCGACCTGATAGACGCGGGCAAATCATAGTGTAGCGCCGGCATCTTGCCGGGGGGCAAAAATGTGGGCGCGAGCGTCCCGCTCGTGCTCCGGTTGCGCGAACCGAAAAAGCCTGCGGGGGCAAGATGCCCCCGCGACAGCCGGCGGGACGCCGGAGCTACGTTGCTCTCCGTGGCGCAAACACGGCCTATGATGAATAATCATTGGCGAAACTATGAAAAACCTAGGCATCCTTCTCTCTGGACGCGGATCCAATTTCGAGTCCATCGCAAGGAACGTCGCCGCAGGCAAAATTCCTGACGCGCGCATCGCCGTCGTCATCTCCAACAAGCCCGATGCCGGCGGCCTCGACATTGCAAAGGGGATGGGGCTGGAAGCCGTCGTCATTCCGTCCAAAGGCAAGCCGCGCGAGGAACATGATCGTGAAGTGGTGGCCACGTTGCAGAAATACAACGTCGATCTGGTTTGCCTGGCGGGATACATGCGCCTGCTCTCGCCCTGGTTCGTGCAGCAGTTCCCGCGGGGCATCCTGAATATCCACCCCTCGCTCCTGCCGGCGTTTCCCGGCCTCGAAGCGCAGGAACAAGCCTTCGCTTACGGAGTGAAGGTCACCGGCTGCACCGTGCATTTTGTGGATGAAGAACTCGACCACGGGGCCATCATCGTGCAGAAAGCAATCCCGGTGCTGGACACCGACGATGAGCACACGCTGGCGGAGCGAATTCTGGAACAGGAACATGTCGCGTACTCGGAGGCGATCAATATTGTGCTCACGAGAAGGTACGAGATCGCAGGACGGAGGCTTCTGCGACGAACCACGTAGGGGCGGACGCCCTCGTCCGCCCAGCCGAGCGCAGCTCGGCAGTCTTTGCACGCTTCCCGATCTTAAAACCCGACGAGCTGCGCTCGTCCACCCGGACGAGGGCGTCCGGGCCTACGTGGGCCGTGATGCCGCTATAATCTTTACCCTATGCCCACCTTCCCTCCAGTTGAGGAACAACTCGCTCACCTGAAAAAAGGCTCCGCGGAAATTGTGAAGGAGTCCGAGCTTCGCGCTAAGCTGGAGAAGTCGCTCGCTTCCGGCAAGCCCTTGCGGGTAAAGGCCGGCTTCGATCCGACCGCTCCCGATCTCCATCTCGGCCACACCGTGCTCCTGCGCAAGCTCAAGCACTTTCAGGACCTCGGCCACACCGTCATCTTTTTGATTGGCGATTTTACCGGCATGATTGGCGATCCCACCGGACGCTCCGCCACCCGCCCGCCGCTGAGTGCGGAGGAGATCATGCGCAACGCCAAGACTTACATGGCGCAGGTGTTCAAGATCCTCTCGCAGGCCAAAACCGAGACCCGCTTCAACAGCGAGTGGTTTGACAAAATGAAGCCCGCCGACTGGATCCGGCTGGCCGCCAAGTTCACCGTCTCGCAAATGCTGGAGCGCGAAGACTTCCACAAGCGCTTCCAGGAAGAAAAACCCATCGCCCTGCATGAACTCCTGTACCCGCTGGCCCAGGGATACGATTCGGTCGCGCTCCAGGCCGACGTCGAACTGGGCGGCACCGACCAGAAATTCAATCTGCTGGTCGGCCGCGAAATGCAGCGCGCCTACGGCCAGGAGTCGCAGGTGGTGCTGACCATGCCCATCATCGAAGGTCTCGATGGAGTGCAGAAAATGTCAAAGTCGCTGGGTAACGCCATCGGCATCCAGGAACCGCCGCTCGAGATGTACGGCAAGGTGATGTCAATCTCCGATCCGATGATGTGGCGGTATTACGAGCTGCTGACGGATGTACAACTGTCCGAGATCGAAAAGACGAAGCGAGAAACGCATCCCATGGACGCGAAGAAAGACCTGGCGCGGCGGATCGTGACTGATTTTCACTCGGCGGATGCGGCGGCGAAGGCGGCTGAAGACTGGGCGAAGCAGTTTCAGAAGGATGAAGTCCCCCAGGACGTCGAAGAGGTCGAGGCATCGGTGGAAGTGACCGCAGATGGCCTGGTGAGACTGGACAAGCTACTCGCACGTGTGGGCCTTGCGGACTCGGTCAGTGACGCAGTGCGGAAGCTCAAGCAGAAAGCCGTGAAGGTGAATGGCGAAGTTAAGACCGATTCCGTCGTTTCGTTGGATCTCGAACAACCGATCTTGTTGCAGGTGGGAAGGAAAATCAAGAAAGTTCGCGTTACCGGCTAGATGGTAACAATATCCATCGAGACAAAACTGTCATCCTGAGCGGAGCAATCCGATTCGCTTCGCGAATCGGATTGCGGAGTCGAAGGACACCTACTTTATCTGAGCACTTTCTGAAAATAGGATGCTAGGCAGACTAACCGCAGGCATTTTGCGCAAGGTAGGGGTCCTTCGACTGCGGGGCCGCTTCGCAAGCGAAGCAGCCACTCCGCTCAGGATGACAATTGCACGAGCGAGGACGCTCGCGCCTACATCGGACCTACGGCAGTAGCCCGAACACACCCACGCTGTTCGTTGTGCCCACAAACACTTTGCCATTCACCACAGTGGGGGTGATGAACTTGTTGCCGGTTCCGAACTGATCGCGGCTGCCGCTGGCCTGGTTGCTGTTGTAGAGCTCATGCAGGTTGCTGGCCTCGTAAGCGTGCAGGACGGCAGGACTGCCATTTTCCGCCGCCCAGACGATGGCGTTACTGGTGCCGTTCGCCGAAATGCTGGGAGTGGTTCCCGGGTAGCGGAAAGTGTTGCTGGTCTGGTACGCGGGGCCGCTCCCGAACCTGGCGCTGGTAATCTTGAAGGCCTTGATCGCATCTCCGACCGCGCCATAAAAGAGCGTGCCGTTAAAGTACGCCGGCATGCTGAATACGCCGCCGCCCAAAACGCCGGTAAGGTCCTGGTAAATATTGTTGCTGCTGGCGTTGAACTTGCCCATCGCGTCCCGGTTGACCACGTAGATGTGGCCGTCTTTACCCGCTCCCACGGCCAGATGCCGTACGTTCCCGCTGCCATCGGTCAGGTCGGGCAGCACCAGCGCGCCGCCGGAGCCGAGATCGGCGTCGGAAGCATTTTCTTGCGCTTGATTGCTCATCTCGAAGTAGTCCGCCACCGACAGTCCGCCCGTGGTCGAAATCTTCAGAAACGCATTGCCGTAGTTGCCGTTGCTGGGAAAACCGCTGGCATCGAGCGTGGTGCCGAAATCGCCGTTGGCATCGAGCAGATAAATATTTCCCGCGCTGTCCGCGGCCGGCCCGGTGTCGGCCATCCAGATGGCGCCTTCGCTGCCGTTGGGAACCACGTTGAGGACCGTAGTCTGTGCCAGCGTGGTCTGGTTGTATCCCATGATCCAGCCAGTGTAGGGACGAATGTCGCAATGCGACGCCCAGGTGGTGTACACCACGCCGTTCAGCAGCAGCAGGGCCGCCCGGTCTTTGTATTGCGCCGGATCGAAGACTACCCGGCCATTGCTGCTGTTGTCTCCGGTCCCAGGGTAGGAGGCCTCGATCAATTTCGGGCCGCCGAACATCTCCGCTCCGGTAGTGACATCAAGTGCGTGCAGGCGCTGGAAGTAAGTGGAGCCGGATTTTGACATGGCCACCACATAGATCACGCCGTGCGTGCCCGCATGGCGGTCAATCACGGGTGTGGCTGTGACTCCGATCTCGGGATTGATCTGGTCGCAGCCTCGGGTGTCGCTCGTACTTTCGCCCGAGCCCAGGGTTGTAATCTTCCACAACTGGGCGCCGGAATCGGCGTCAAAGGCGTAAACGCTGCCATGCTCGGTCGCGACGTAGAGCACGTTGTGCGTCCCGCCCGCGATATTGGCGAGGCTGGACAAGTAGAGCGGCTGAGCATCGACTTTTCCATCGACCGCAAGCGAGCGCAGTTTGCCGAAGGTGCTGGAGTTGACTTTGGCAATGGTCAGGGCCGTTTCTTTCAAGTTCTGTCCGGTGCGGGCGATGTCGTTGTGATAGGTCACCACGTCAACCACGCTTGGGGGCGGAGGCGTGCTGCTCACGGTCAGGGTCGCCGCATGGCTGGTGGCGCTGCCCACGGAATTAGTGACCACTACCCGGAACTGGGCGCCGTTGTCGGCTGTCGATACTGCAGGCGTGGTGTAGCTGGCCGCCGTCGCGCCTGAAATTGCCGCCTGGTTCTTCTGCCACTGGTAGGTCAAGGGAGTAGTTCCCGTTGCGGTCGCGGCAAAGGTCGCGGTCTCGCCCGGCGCTACCGTCTGGTTCGCGGGCTGCGCCGTGATTGTGGGAGCCGTGTGATTGGACGGAGGAGGAGAAGTGGATGCAATGCCCCCGCCGCAACCTGCCAGGGTCACAATCCAACTCAAGGACAGGCACACTGCGACATAAGCGGACAAACGCATGGCTGGGAGACTCCCTCAAGGAAATGGCTGGAAACGGGGTCTTTAGCTTTCAGGCCAGATGCGAAGAGTATGTCATTTCTGAGGCACAAACTCAAGCCAAGCGGTGAGGACGAAAGGTGTCCTGCGGCTAGGCCAGATCGGCTGAACGGGACGCCAGTGTGGCATCTCCGGCTCGTCCCTTCGACTTAGCTGCGCAATGTTTGTTACTCTCGGGCGGCGAAAATGCGAGTTGCTGCCATCCTCGGGTTGGGTTCATCAGCCGGGCATCTCCAGCCCTTCGCACGCTGCTCCGATGCCGAATGGCAGTTGGGGATGCCGGCGAACTCCAATGAAGCTGATGCCATCCTGATTTTTGGTGGTGACGGGACGGTGCACCGTCATCTGCCACAACTGGTCAAGCTACAGCTTCCGGTGCTGGTCGTCCCGCATGGCAGCGGCAATGATTTTGCCCGAGGGCTGCATCTGCGCAGCGTGGGCGACGCGCTGTCGGCGTGGCGCAACTTTGTTTCCGGCCGCGGCAGCGCGCGCCAGGTTGATTTGGGCGTCATTGCCCCTGTCGCTTCGCCGGACGCTGACGGCGCGCCCGCGCCACCCGGACCTGGAACGGAGCGCTATTTCTGCTGTGTTGGCGGGGTCGGGCTCGATGTCGAGATCGCACGCCGCGCCAACCGTCTTCCCCGCGCCCTGCGCCGTCGTGGCGGTTATCTGCTCAGCCTTCTACCTGCCCTGTCCGCCTTCCGGCCGGTAGAGGTGAGGGTACAGGCCTCGCTCGGAGAAGGTGCTTTGAGTACTCGTTATGCCGGAGCCGCGATGGTAGTGGCCTTTGCCAACACTCCCACTTACGGCGGAGGCATCAGGATCGCGCCGGACGCCCGGCTGGACGATGGGAAGCTGCAGGTCTGCGTGGTCGAGGCCATGGCAAAAGTGCGTCTGCTGCGGCTGTTTCCGTCGGCTTGTTCCGGCCGTCATTTGAATCTCCCGGAGGTTACTTATTTCCAGGCGGATCGGCTGCGAATTGAAACCGAGCAACCATCAGAGGTGTACGCCGATGGCGAGTATGTCTGTTCTACCCCGGTGCAGGTGAGGGTTGCGGCTGGCGCGCTGCGGGTGATCTCGCCGTGAAACCTTTCTGAAACTCCGCCGAGTCTCGATATACTAGGCTGCGATAGGGAAAGTGCTGGAGTTCGATTCACGGTCAAATCTGTTCTGGGGGACTGTCATGCGGGATATCAGGCGTAACGTAACCCGCTACGCTCTGGCGGTATTGGCAGCCGTAACCGCTCTCTTACTTCGCAAATTCCTCGACCCCCTTATCGGGGATCAATACCCGTATAACACCATGTTTCTGGCAGTGGTCTTCTCCGCCTGGTACGGAGGTATCGGGCCCTCGATTGTAACCATCGTGCTGGGAGCCGGCGCTATTCTGTACTGGTTTTTGCCGCCTTACAACTCTTTCGCAGTCGAGGGTTCGGCCGAGGCATTCGGGCTCCTGGCCTTTTTTCTGCTGTCCTCGGTCATTGCTTTGCTGGGAGAAGCGACGCGACGCCAGGTGGCGAAGCGCGAATCTGCTGAGGCGGCCTTGCGGGAGAGCGAAACCCGCACCCGGTTCAGCCTGGAAGCCGCCAACGTCGGTACCTGGGAATGGGACATGCGGACGGGAAACGTACGGTGGTCGGACAACATGGAGAAGATTCATGGGCAAGCTCCAGGCTCCTTCAGCGGCAATTTCGAAAGCTTTCTTCAGGGCGTGCATCCCGATGACCAGGTGACAATTCCCCTGCTGATTCAGCAGGCGATTGCCGGCGATGGAAAGTACAGCGTGCTTTACCGGCAATGCCGGACCGATGGCACCTTCGGGTGGATGGAGGGAAAGGGACAGGTTTTTTACGACGATGCCGGCAGGCCTACCCACATGCGCGGGGTCTGCACGGACGTCGCAGAACGCAAGCAGGCCGAGGATGACCTCCGCAAAGAACGCGAGAGTCTTGAAGCCCGCATCGACGAACGGACCTCGAAGCTGAACGCCGCGAACCGGAGTCTGCGTGAGCTCTCCGGCCGATTGATGCAGATTCGAGACGATGAATCGCGCCGTCTGGCCCGTGAACTGCACGACAGCGTCGGGCAACTGCTCGCCGCGCTCAGTATGAATAATGCCGTGGTGGGTGTTGAAGCGAGTCATTTGAGTCCGGCGGCGGCGAGGGCATTCGCTGAAAACGTGAGCCTGGTCGGCCAGATAAGCGCCGAGATCCGCACCATTTCGCACCTCCTGCATCCGCCGCTGCTGGACGAGGCCGGCCTGGCTTCCGCCCTGCGATGGTATGTGGAAGGATTTTCAGAGCGCAGCGGGATCAGGGTCGATCTGGAGATGTCCCCCGAACTGGCGCGCTTGCCGAACGAGGTCGAAATCTCGATCTTCCGCACCGTGCAGGAATGCCTGACCAATATTCATAAGCACGCAGAGAGTCCTACGGCGACGATCCGTGTCATCCATGAAGGGGACAACCTGAGACTCGAGATTGAGGACGCGGGCAAAGGAGTACCGCTCGAGAAGCAATCCCTGCTGACCTCGTACGGCTCCAGGGGAGTGGGGGTGAGCGGGATGCGAGAACGCCTGGGGCAATTGGGAGGCAGCCTGGAGATCCACTCGGACGCGAATGGAACGCGAGTCACAGCTGTTTTGCCAATTGAAAGCCCCGTGATGCAGGTGCGGGAGATCGCTTGAGCCCGGCCAGCCTGCCAGCTTCCGCCCTGGAACCGTCACGCGTTCCGGGTCGCACCTTCGATGGCCTTCATGTCCTCGGGCGACAGCGCAATCTCAGCAGCCTTCAGGTTCTCTTCCAGATGCTCAACTGATGATGTGCCCGGAATCGGCAGCATCACCGGACTACGGTGCAGCAGCCACGCCAGGGAAAGCTGCGAGACCGTCGATCCATGACGCTTCGCCACCTGATCCAACGCGCCGCCCGGTTTGGCCAGCTTGCCGGCAGCCACGGGGAACCAGGGGATGAAGGCCAGCCCGTGCTTCTCACAGTACTGCAGCACATCTTCATGCTGCCTGTCGCCGACGTTGTATAAATTCTGCACGCTCACAATCTTGATGACTTTGCGGGCCTGATCAATCTCCTTCGGCTTCACCTCGCTCAGTCCGACGTGCCGGATCTTGCCTTGACTCTGCAGCTTGGCAATCGCTCCCAGCGACTCCTCCACCGGAACTTTCGGGTCAATCCGGTGCAACTGCCAGAGATCGATCACGTCGGTCTTCAGATAGCGCAAACTCATCTCCACCTGTTGCACCAGGTACTCCGGGCGGCCCAGTTGGACCCATTTGTCCGGCCCCTGGCGGGTAAATCCGGCCTTGGTGGCCACCACCAGCCCTTTGGGAAAGGGCGCGAGGGCCTCTCCGATCAGAGGTTCGCTGACCGCGGGGCCGTAGCTGTCGGCGGTATCAATAAAGTTCACGCCTAGTTCGACCGCGCGCTTGAGAACTCGCTTGGCTTCGCTGCGGTCCTTCGGCTCTCCCCAAACGCCTTTGCCGGTCAGCCTCATGGCCCCATATCCAAGCCGGTTGATTTCAAGGTCGCCGCCAATTTTGAAGGTCTTTGCTGGTGTGCTCATAGGTTCCTGGCTCCCGAGTTCCCGACTGCCGTGCAACTGAAGTTTTTCCGGGCCCGTAATATTGATGCCATTCCGGGCGATCCGGTTCCCGGATTTCCTAGCGAATGAGCTGCGGCGGGGACAAACCAGAGAAAATCGCCAGGTCCGGAAACTAGAAACTGGAAACCAGAAACCCGGAGCCAATCACTCCCGCACCAGTTCCACCCGCCGGTTGCGGGCGCGTCCGGCCAGCGTGTCATTGGGCTCTTTCGGACGGGTAGCGCCGAAGCCCTTGGGCGAAAGGCGGTCCGCGGCGATGTGATAGCGAGTGACCAGCGCCGACTTCACCGCCTCGGCACGGCGCTGCGACAGGTCCATGTTGTATTCATCGCCGCCGATGTTATCGGTATGGCCTTCCACCCGCAGCTTCCAGGTGGGATTGTGATCGAGCGCGGCAGCGATTTCGCGCAGCACGGGCTCGGATTCAGGTTTGATCTTGTCGCTGGCGAAGTCGAAGTAGATACCATAAACCTCGGCCTGTCCCTTCTGCTTCAACTCCTGCTCGATGTGCTGGCCGCCGGCCCCGCCCGCACCGCTTCCGGCCCCAGCGCCCGAGCCGGCGGCTGCGCCGGATGAAGCGGCAGCCGAAGAAGCGGGCGGTGGAGGCGGATAAGAAATCTTTACCACCTGCAACGTGTCGCTCCCGGCCAGCTTCCAGGCCAGTGCCAGGGGATTATCGAGGTCGTCGAGAAAGTAGAAATCATCCAGCCCGTCGCCCGTGTTGCATTGGGCGTGCACTGCCGGAAGCGAAACCCGCTGGTCGTTCAGCAGCACCGGAAACGACGTCAGGCCTTCTACCCGTTTCAGGGTGCACTGCCCCTTACCCATATCAGCCAGGTCTTTGGTCTCTTTCGATGCACCCGAAGCGCCTCCGCCCGCCATCTGGCCCAGGGCCCCGAGCAGCGATCCCGCCATGCCCTTGAGACCGCCGATGCGGAAGCTGAATTCTGTTTCGCCCTTGCCCTTGAGCTCGGCCAGCACTTCCCGCGAAACGCTGATGGCAGTTGATCCGGGCATGACTTCGGGCTGGCCGGGACCAAACCACTGCATGTAGTCGTGCGCGCTTCGCAGGTCCTCAGTGCGGACCGTGCGCGAACCCGTCACCGAGCCGCTGGATTTCGGGGCTTTGTCGCCACTCAGTTTTTGCAGGCCTTCCAGAGGATTGGGAACATTGTCGGCGCGGTAAGAAAGGCGCACGGCGGACGCGGTCACCTGCTGGATCTGTTTGATGGACTCGTAGTCTCCGCCGAACTGGGCAATCGCCGTCACTACGGTCAGTCCGGGGCGCAGCGGGACTTTGCTTCCGGATTCAGCGCTGGAGGAAGGCGTCCAGGCGGGAAAGGAAAGAGGGGCTGAATTCGAGGAGTCGCTCCCGGAAGATCCACGGGAGCCGCCCTTCGACGATCCGGCGCCAAGCGCTCCAGCCAGCTTGTTCAGGTCGTTCGATTTGTAGGCCTGACGGATCTCATCGGCCTTCTTCTTGGCGCGGTAGCCGATGTAAACGCAACTCCCCATGACAGCCAGAACGATGAGCAGAATAAAAACCAGAAAAGCTACCAGGACCTTGACCAGGACGCTGCTGCCCTGTGCGGCGGGTTGGGTCGACGGCTGGGGAGGTGGCGGGGCCGGAGGAAGTGGAGGCGGGGCCGGGGCTTGCACCGGGGGCACGGGCGCGGAAGGCTGGGCCAGGCGAGCGCCGCATTTGTCGCAGAAGTTGCCTGCGCCAACCGGCGATCCGCACTGTCCGCAAAACGGCATAAGGTATCCAATGCTCCCAGCGGCTGCCCACAGCCAACCTCAGGCGCTAAAGCGCAGCAGAGTTTCGGGGCCCGGGCGGCACGACTGAAGTCGTGACCTTCCCATTCCAGCGCTGCCAAGAGTTGTTCAACGGCAAACCGTCGCGACTACAGGCGGCCCGCGATCTTGCTCGCCATCTTTTTGGCGGCGTCCGCGCTCACTCCGGATTCGCGCAGGTCGATGTTGACCATGACGTCGCCCTTACGCATCATGAGAGCTGAGTTTCCGGGGGCGATGTAAGTCTCATCGCCGATACCTTCCACGGTGGTGAACGTATCCATGCCGGAAATATGTTTCATGGCGCCGTGCGCGATCCCCATGGTGATGCCGCCGTTCTCCCAGGTGTATTCCACATCGAAATGCTGCCCCTTGGAGCCATAGGAGTATTCGCAAACCGTGGTGCCCTGCTGCTCCACCGACTCGACCGTCTCGCCCAGGGCATCGGCCGCCTCGCTGGTGGTCAACATGGCACAGGGCTGGCGCTTGCCGGTGTAGGGCTTGGCGTTAGTGTGCATCGACTCGGAGAACTCGTGGGTCTTCTGTCTGACCCGATAGGCGATATAGGCACAGCTGCCCGCCACCGCCAGGATGAGGAACATGAAAAAGGCGAGCACGCCGATGAGGATTTTCATCCCCGTGCTGCTGCCTTTCGAAGCCGGGGCGGCAGGCGCTGGAGGCATCACCGTTCCGACCGGCGCAGCTGGCGCGGCCGGCTGAGTGGCGCCGCACTTGGTACAGAATTTCGCTCCATCGGCCAGCGGGTTTCCACAACTTACGCAGAATGCAGCCATTTCGATTGCCTCCCTTGAGATCTCTCCGCCACTCTACACATCACAAGATTTCGTGGGCGGTATCACGATGGTTTTTTCCTGGTGAAAAATGTCCTTCGAAACTTTGCCCTTTTCCTTGCCCAGGATGGTGGCATTCGCGCCGACTTGAATCGTGGTGATCAGTCGAGCCTTCTGGCAGGGGATGAGCGAACCCGCTCCTGCCGCGATGGTTGACGTGGTAATGATTACCTGGGCATAAGCCGCGCCGGTCGTCTTCAACTTGTCTGACACTGCCTGCTGGATCTTGCTGCCGAACGGGGTCTTCTTCAGCAGGTTCAGAGCGGCGTCGGCCAGGCCGGGAGGCGCGAATTTCTTCACCACCTGGAAGACGGTGTCGGTACCCAGCTTCAATTCGATCCGGGGCATGGCTACGGCGGCCACGAACCCGACCGGCGCAATCGGCGAAAGCGAGAAGTTGTCCACAATGGACCCCTCCGCGCTGCCCTGGCCCTCCTGGTTCACATTTCCCTGGTCAATGCTGAATCCCTGCACCCCGTTGTAGGCCACGTTGAAGCGGCCGCGGGCCACTTCCTTGCCGCCGGTGAACGCGGGATGAAGCAGCAGCGCCTCGCTGACTTCGAGTGAAAACGGAAGCCCCCCGATGGGCAGCGGAATGGTGAAGGAAGAAGGCAGCTTGATCTTCTGCTCGTTTGCTTCAACCCCAGCTTCGTCTTTGGCCGCTTCCCAGCCGAAATTCACCTGCCCGTTCAGGTTCTTGTTCTGATAGTCGAAATATTTGAGCTGGCTGTCCTGGACCATGATGGTGGCAGCCGTCTCGAAATTCTGGACGTAACCCGAGCCTGTCACCTTGACCACCAGCCCGTTGTATTTGCGCGAGACGTCGAGATCGAGGTTGAGCTTGTCGGGTAGCGGTGAGGCCTTGACGGTATAGGCCCAGCCGTCATCTTCGCCCGAGAGACTGAGGCCGCCGCTATCGGCATGTACCGTGCCATGCAGTCCTCCCAGAACCTGGTCGAGCCCAGTCGGTGGCGCTTCTGGGGTTGCGGCACTCGCTCGCGCCACTGCGGCAAAATTTACCGGGGCGCTCCACTTGATGTTGGCATCCTTCAGGGCTTCGAGCAGCGGCGCATCTTCGGTGACCACCACCAGATTGCTTTCCTGCCGGGTGGCAACATCGACCTTGCGCATCGCGACCCCGGGCACAAAGAGGATGCTGCCCTCATGCAGCTTCGCGGCCGCTTCATCGGAAGGATCGAAAACAAAGGTAGTGTTGTCGCTGCTGATGCTGCGGATGGACTTGATAAACGCAGCCTGCTCCATCTTCACCACTTTGTCGGTGAAGGTGGCCTGAAAGGTATTTCCGGGCTTTGTGCTCAGATCAGCCGCCAGGTGGAGTGCGCTGGCAGAGCCTGGCCGGGATGCTACTTCCTGGGATAACTCTGTCCCTGTGTTCTTGCGTGAGCAGGTCGCGAACAGGAAAACCGTCCCCAGCAGGACCAGCAACCGAGCCGACTTCCAGCTACGATTCATGAGCCTTTCCCTTGGGGCGCCGGCCGCAAAAGCCAGTAGGGGCGCAATGTTACGAAGCCTTTGCGCTTGCGTCAAGGGGCTGTACTCGTCCAGTAGATAGGTGACACATTTCAGTCCTTTCGTTGGGATGAGAGGTGGAGCAAAAACTGTTGCGGAGTAAGGTAGCCCAGAGCCTGATGCGGACGCACCGGGTTGTAGATTTTTTCCCAGTGCCGCAGCTCGCGGTTGAGCTTTTTCATCTCCAGCGAGCAGGCAGTGACTTGGTAGAACTCCTCGGGGTGAGTGCGGTTGGCGCGTTCGACAGCGCCGTTCAGTTTCGGGGAACGCGGCGGCAGGACGAACAGGTGCAGACCGCGCTGCTGGCAGGCCAGTTCGAACTCGGCGGCAAACTCCGAGCCGCCATCGACCTGCACGGCGCGGATGGGAAACGGCATGCGCAGTTGCAGGGTGTCGAGAAAGGCAGTGGCGCTTTGGGCTGTCGCGCGACCGTGGGCCTGAATGACGTCCCAGCGCGAAACCACGTCGCGGGCGGTGAACTGTTTGAAGACCACGCCGGGCACGGGGCGAACGTCGACGGTATCGACCTGCACCAGATCACCAGGCTGGGAGACCGCGTATTGCTTGGGTTTACGCACGGCATAGGGACGAGGCCGCAGAGCACGTCGCGATCCCGGAACCCCAGTGCGCGGCGGTTCCACCAGGCGTCCGTGTTTCTTCAGACGGGTGAGAATCCGTCCTACCATGGAGGCCGACACCACCAACTGCTGGCGGTGCAGCAGAACCGCCAGCTTGTCCTTACCCCAGCGAGGAAACTGCAACCGCAAAGTCAAAACCTTCTCCTCTAAGGAAAAAGACCAAGTCGGCTGGCGGCGTCGCCGGGGACAATGACTGCGCTCTTCCAAGCTCGATAAATCCAGTGGCTCATAGCGCTTGAGCCAGCGGTAAAAGCTCTGACGCGAGATCCCGAAATGACGGCAGCTCAGGGCGACATTCCCGTTCTTGCGGTAGAAATCCATCCACCCCAGGCGGACCTGTGCCGACCGGCTCAACTCCACCCCGGTCGTCGCTAAGCGCGCCGACCGGGCTGGCTTTCCGCTTTTAACTTGCATGCCAACACTCTACTTGAGAGTGTCACTAATCATTCTGGACGAGAACAACCCGAGCCGACGTCAATGCCATCGCCGCTGAAGTGTGGAGAGCCAGCGGCAAAGGCCCTAACTCTCCACAAAGGCCTGCAGTGGATGTGCTGGGTTGGGAGTTTGCGCTCGATATCAACGAGACCGCGAAACAAATCGCCGCTGAAGCTCGCGTCGATGCCGGATTCAAGAAAATCCCCCGCGAGGTGCTGGAAAAGAAAGCGGTCGAGCAGGGCGACGTTCATTTCTTCGAACTGGGGGCCTTAAAGGTTGACGTAAAAATCAAAAAGCGCGAGCTGGCGTTGACGCTCGCCGATTTCGTCATCCCGCTCGATGACGTACCCGCCGAAGTGCGCGGCGCGATCAAGCACTGGAGCCAGATGGTGGACTACTGGGCGGTGGACTGGGACTTTAAAGACGACACATTCCATAACCAGTGGCAGTCCTACCGCACGCGCAAGAATCCGAAGCTGGAACTCTCGGTGAAGCATGAGTATCCGGAGCCGGGGCGGTACACGGTGGTGGTGAAAGTCATCGACATTCTGGGCAACGACACGACCAAGACGCTGGCCGTGGTGTTGAAGTAAGCAGTGCCGATGCTCGGCCTGGACAGCCGAGGGCGGCTGTCCCCACGCAGGTGTTGCTGGATTTGAAAGTTAATGCCTCGACGCAAAAAGTCTGCCGACGACACGCCGACACTACTCGACATTACCGCCAAGCTGCGCTCGGGGGCCTGCGTTCCCGCGCTGCGTGAGGCAGTCAAGTCGTGGAAAGCCGGTGGCTGCCAGGGAATCACCGACACGACCCGAACCCTGCTCAACTACTGGTTTTCCGCTGATCACAAACTCAAGACAGGAAGACCCTTCAAGTACCACGTGTCGCAGCAGGAAGCGATCGAAACTCTGATCTACGTTTGGGAAGTAGAGAAAGTCCGCACTCGCAAAGATCTGCTCGAACGCTACGCCCAGAACATTGCCGACCTTCGCCTGCCTCCCGATGATGGGTTCGCGCGCTACTGCACCAAGATGGCCACCGGGAGCGGCAAAACAAAAGTCATGGCGCTCGCGATCGCCTGGCAATACTTCAATGCCATGCGGGAGCAAGATGAAATCTCCAAGGATTACGCAAAGACATTCCTGTTGATCGCCCCGAACGTCATCGTGCTGGAGCGGCTGAAGGGCGATTTCGCCAGCGGCAAAATCTTCCGCGAGGACCCTATCCGGCCAAGAGAATTCGATATCTTCTGGGACTTTGACTGTGTCATGCGGGGTGATGGCGAGCGAGCGCACTCCGAGGGCGTGCTATTTCTCACCAATATCCAGCAATTTTATGACCGCCCGGATCGCTCCGAAGACGAAGAACCGGATGTGATGACGGCCATGCTCGGACCCAAGCCTCCGGCACAGAAGTCGGAACAGTCGGGCTTCGCTGAGCGTATCGCCCGTCGCGCGGGGCGGTTGCTGGTGATCAACGATGAAGCTCACCACACTCACGACGAGGGCAGCGAGTGGACCGCGGTCATCGGCAAGCTACATCAGGCGACACCAATCACGGCACAGCTCGATTTCTCCGCGACCCCGCGCTTCCAGAAGGGAGCTATCTTCCCGTGGACCATTTCTGACTATCCGCTCAAACAAGCCATCCTCGACGGGATCGTAAAGCGCCCGGTCAAGGGCATTGCAAGGATAGAAGAGCCCCGGTCCGAACACGCCAGCGTGCGGTACAGGGGATATCTGACCGCAGCCGTGGAGCGATGGAAGGAGTATCGTGACCAGCTCAAGCCATTGCGCCGCAAGCCGGTGCTGTTCATCATGATGAACAGCACGGAAGAAGCGGATGACGTGGCCGACTGGCTGGCCAAGGCTTACCCTGCGGAGTTCGGCGACGGCAAAACGCAGATCATTCACACCGACAAGCAGGGCAACGTCAGCAAGAAGATGCTCGATGAGGCTCGGCTGGCGGTCAGCAAAGTTGATGGCGAGGACAATCCGATTCACGCCATTGTCAGCGTGCTGATGTTGCGTGAAGGTTGGGACGTGCAGAACGTCACCGTGGTTGTGGGTCTACGGCCCTACACGGCGAAAGCCAACATCCTTCCCGAACAGGCGATTGGCCGTGGATTGCGGCTCATGTTCCGCGACCTGACGCCTGACTATACAGAGCGCGTGGACATCATCGGGAACCAGAAGTTTCTCGACTTCGTGGACGACCTGGAAAAACTGGAAGAACTCCAGCTGGATACGTTCGAGATCGGCAAAGACAAGCTTCGCATCCTTACTATCATGCCTCTGGAGGAGCGCAAGCAATTCGACATTGGCCTGCCCCGGCTCACGCCCACGCTGGTACGCAAGAAGAGTCTGGCGGAGGAGATTGCATCGCTCGACGTAATGACCTTCCAGACGATGCTCCTGCCGCTCACTGCCGATGACCCTAACAACAAGACTTTCCGATACGAAGGGCACGACATTATCACCCTGCAGAAAATTGTCGAGCGGGATTACAGGGTGCCCGAGCCGCAGACGGCTCAGGAGTTGATCGGATACTATGCACGCCGGATCGCCGAAGCGGTGAAGCTGCCATCGCAGTTCGCAGCTCTGGCGCCGAAAGTTCGCGAGTTCTTTGAGAACAAGGCTTTCGGCCGCTGGGTGGATTTGGACGACATCGCGACGGTGCGAGCCATGAGCACGCAGGTAGCGTCCTATGTGTGCATCCAGGAATTCAGCAGGGTACTTAAGCAGTTAAGCATCGCCGAACAAGTGCCCGAGTTGGTGGGGCCGGCGCGCATGCTGTCCACTTGCCAGCCGTTTCCATGGTCACGCAAGGTTTACGAAGCCACTCAATGCGTATTCAATATGGTGCCATGCGACAACGACTTCGAGCGCGCTTTCGCTCGTTTTCTCGACAACGCAGAGGACATCAAGTCTTTTGCCAAGCTTCCGCAACCTTTCGGGTTTTCCATTGACTACGTGGATTACGGTATGAACCTTCGTTCTTATTATCCGGATTTCGTGGCGGTGGATGTATCGGGTCAACACTGGTTGATTGAAACCAAGGGCATGGAATCGGCAGAGGTGTCCCAGAAAGACTCGGCCGCCAAGAACTGGTGCGAGAATGCTTCCTCTCTTACGGGCATCCCGTGGCGATACCGGAAAGTCGCACAAAAGGGATTTGAGGTTTTGCAACCGAAACGTTTCGCGGACTTGGCGGCTTTGCGGTAACACAATCAAGACGCGGGTGAGCCAAGAGTCGCGGGCGAGGGCGTCCGCGCCACACCATCACAGCACCAAGTACCAGACGTCCAAGTAGGGTTCGTATTTTCCTTGGACGTCACTAACTCCGACCGAAGCTTCAGAGTGGGAGGGCCGGC
>CAWCPY010000039.1:0-28073 GCA_963797385.1 Terriglobia bacterium | reverse complement strand
AACGGGGTGAGCTTCAGAAGCTCTCGGCGTCGCACGTGTCGGTGCTGAGGCTGCCCCACCCTTGCGCTTTTTGCAAGGGTGGGAAGAGGAGGCTTCACCTATGCTCGACGTTTACGATCACTCGAATTCCAGGGTCCCACCGGGGCAGGTTGGGCCGAACTATCCCACTCAAATTCACCCCGACGGTGGACGGGTTCGAGGTTCCCACCCTTGCAAAAGACGCACGGGTGGGGCAGCCACTGCTCTTAGCGAGGCTCGATCTTGTCGAACCCCCACTCATTCGCAAAAAAACGCGAATGAATGGGGCACAGGCAACCGGCTGTCAATCCCCCGCCCCGCACCGTTTCCCTCCAACCCCATCATTCGCTGGACACAATACTTTGGCCCGCGCTGTCCCATTCTCCCTGCTCAAACTGCTATCCTATAACTAGAAAGTAAATATCAGGCGCGGGCTGGTTAGCTCGCGCCTTTTCTTGTTTGGGCGTGCCGGCCAGCGGCAAGTGCGGGGACGTGATCACGGGTTTCCCAGTCGCCTTAGATTTTGCCCAGGAAAACTCGAAACGGCTGCAGCTCTAAAGGACACAGCTTTCAGGAGCCCGTCCCGTGAGCAGCCGAAGGCTGTTGCCGATGCGATTTCACAAAACGCCCGGCGCATCCGAAATGCGTGCCCTACCCACGCCGGGCGAGCGCACCTGAAATGTGCGCTGTCCGGAAAAGAAGCGCGGGCCTAACGCCGCGCCTCTTTAGTTGGGGCCATGGAAAACAGCGCGGAAGTTCCCGCCGGGCAGCGCGCCGGACGGGACAAAAAGGGTAAGCCACAGAAAGGCACGGATAAACAGCGGGGAGAGTTGGCCGAGATGCACTTCATGCTCAAGGCCGCCGGCCTGGGATTCGGCGTCGCCAAGCCCTGGGGAGAGAGCGAACGTTATGACTTCGTCCTGGATACCGGAAAGAAATTCTGGCGCGTACAAGTCAAGTCCACGTATGTGGCGCGGGCGCCCAAGTATTCGGTAAATGTATGCCGCAACATTGCAGACAAGAAAAAGACGCCATACACGGCTGAAGAAATCGACATTCTGGTCGTTTACATCGTCGCCGAGGATGCATGGTATGTGCTCCCGGTGGCGGTTGTCGCGGCTCGCACCCGTCTGTACTTCGCCCCTTTGGGAAGCAAAAAGGGCGGCGTTTACGAAAAATATCGCGAAGCCTGGCATTTGATGAAAGCGGAACCAGCGAACTCCCGTGCCCTGGGCCGCTAATGTGGGCGCGAGCGTCCCGCTCGTGCGCCAGCGCGTGAGCGCTGCCGGGCGGCGCTCGGCCCGGGCGGACGAGGGCGTCCACCCCTACTTGCTTAATCCAGGCCTAGTTCTTTCCACTTCTTGTCCACCAGCGCTTTGGTCTTTTCGTCCATCAGAATTTCGTCAGGCCAGGGGCGCGCAAAACCTTCGCTCGGCCATTTGCGGGTGGCGTCAATCCCCATCTTCGAGCCGTAGTTGGGCAGGCGCGAGGAATGGTCCAGCGAATCGACCGGGCCGAGAGTGAACTGGATGTCGCGCTCCGGGTCGATGTGGTTCAGCACTTTCAACGTGACTTCGCCGATGTCCTGCACGTTCACGTCCTCATCGACCACGATGATGCATTTCGTGAACATGGCCTGGCCCAGCGACCAGATGGCGTTCATCACCTTGCGCGCCTGGCCGGGATAGGATTTGCGAATCGAGACCAGCATCAGATTATGGAAGACTCCTTCCACCGGAAGATTGATGTCCACCAGTTCAGGAATGGTCAGCCGCATCAGCGGAAGAAAGATGCGCTCGACCGCCTTGCCCATCCATCCGTCTTCCATGGGCGGCTTGCCCACGATGGTTGTGGAATAGATCGGATTCTTGCGGTGGGTGATGCAGGAGACGTGAAAGACCGGATAAAGGTCCTCCAGCGAGTAGTAGCCCGTGTGGTCGCCGAAGGGGCCCTCGGTGCGGAGTTCATCGAGATGCACGTGGCCTTCGAGGACAATCTCGGCAGTGGCGGGAACTTCGAGATCAACCGTTTCACACTTGACCAGCTCAACCGGCTTCTGGCGGAGAAAGCCGGCGATGAGATATTCCTCCACATCGGGCGGAGCGGGCACGATCGCGGAAAAAGTAAGGGCGGGTTCGGTGCCAATGGCCACCGCAACTTCCATTTTGCCGCGAGGGCGATCACCTTCGATCAGGACTGACCCGCCGGAGGTGCGGGCCATAACATCGACTGCGGCGCTGGCACGAGCGGGGACGCTCGCGCCTACATCAACCTGGGCCGCTGCTCGCAGTGCCTCGCGGTAATGTTCGGCGCCAACTTTCTGGCGCTGCCAGTGCATGCCGGTGGTGCGCTCGTCATAAATCTGCAAACGGTACATACCGACATTTCGTTTGCCGGTTTTGGGATCGCGGGAGACCACGCAGGGCAGCGTGATAAAACGGCCCGCGTCTTTGGGCCAGCATTGCAGGATGGGGAAATCGAGCAGCGAGAAGTTGTCCCGCTTGATGACTTCCTTGCACGGGCCTGTGGCCACGCTCTTGGGGAAGAACTTCCCCATTTCGGCGAGCATAGGCAACATCTTTACCTTGTCCAGAAAACCTTGTGGGGATTTTACGTCCATGAAAGCACGGATGCGGTCAGCCACTTGGTCGAGGGCGTCGACTTCCAGAGCGAGATTCATGCGTCGGGCGGAGCCGAACTGGTTGATCAGGACCTGCGCTCCGGGATGGCCCTTGATGTTTTTGAAAAGCAGAGCGGGCCCGCCCGCTGAAGCCTGCCGGGCCTTGCCCGGCCTGACCGTGTCAGAGACCCGGTCCCACACCAGCCCCTTGCTCACACGGTCGGTAATTTCAGCGATCTCGAGGACGGGATCAACCTCAGTGCGGATGGTCTTCAGTTCACCGGCTCGCTCCAGCGCCGCGATCCAATCCCGCAGATCTTCGTAGGCCAAAATGTTCCCCCATTTGGAACTCGCAATTATACGGCAGAGGACAGCGTCGAAAGCTTGAAGCACCCGGGGAGTCGTGGATCGATTCGGAATTGTATCCGCACGTTGTCATCCTGAGCGCAGGGAATGCTTCGCGAAGCGAAGCATTCGCGGAGTCGAAGGACCCCTATACCCGAAAAGGAGCCGGCGTGTTCGGCTCTGCGGCGCCAGGAATCTCCCAGGCGCAATCCGCTTAGTGCTGTTCCGGATGACTCGTCAACCCGGGATCACAATTCCACACTGACCACAGAGGAGCCGTCCGTGAAAAATCCGTAGATCGAAGGCACTGATGCTACGTCGGGGCATGACCTGACACCGCCGCATGGACTCGATGAAATCATCGCCACGTTTGGAAACATCTACGAATATGTCGGGGCGGACGGACAGCTCGCACCGCGCTGGCAGCTGGATTTCCTTGCAAAAACGAGCTTACCCTTCCCCTTGCGTCTCGCATGGGACCCTGCGCGCGTCATTACTCAGATGACGTGCCACCGCCTGATGACTGGAATTTATGCTTCTGTCTTCGCCGGCATCCAGAAAAACGCGCTTGAGTCCAAGGTTGTGAGCTTCGGCGGCTGTTTCGCTTTTCGTCCCCAGCGCACCGGAAGCAAACTCTCCGCTCACAGTTGGGGCATCGCGATCGATCTCAATCCGGGGAGCAACCTGCAAGGATCGGCCGGCGACATGGACGCCAGGTTGGTTGAAATCTTTCGTGCTGCCGGATTTGAGTGGGGAGGAGACTGGAACGGCAAAACTCGCGATCCCATGCACTTTCAATTCTGCACGGCCTACTGAAGCCAGACCTTGGACGTCGGACCTCAACCGAACACCGCACGGCTGGTCGCGACGCCGCATCCAATATATAGTTCTTGGGCAAGATCCAGACATCGAGGGGGATGAGTGAAGCGACGCGTGGTGATCACAGGCATGGGGGCAGTGAGCCCCAACGGCGTGGGGAACGCAGCCTTCTCGGATGCAATTCTCCAGGGGCGAAGCGGCATTCGGCGGATCACCCGTTTCGATCCGTCGGAGATTCAGGTACAGATTGCGGGCGAGGTCCCGGACTTCGACGAACTGGCCTGGGTGGAAAAGCGGGAGCGAAAGCATGTGTCTCGGGTTTTGCCCCTGGCGCTGGCGGCCGCGACGGAGGCCTTGCGAACGGCTGGTATCGACGCCGCTTCCCTGCCCCTCGAACAGAAGCGCCGCTTCGGCGTGATTTTGGGGTCGGGCGGAGGGTCTCAGGAATTTACCGAAGAACAATACCGGTTATTTTTTCACGAACAGTACAAGCAGATGAGTCTATTCTGCGTGCCCACTGGAGTGATGGGGACTTTGTCGAGCGAACTCAGCGTGCGCTTCGGGTTGCGCGGGCCCAGTCATGTGGTGACGACGGGTTGCACTTCATCCACCGACGGCTTCGGATATTCGGTACGGCAAATCCAGTCAGGGAGGCTTGACCTGGTGTTGAGCGGAGGGGCCGACGCGCCCATCTCACTGGGCATTGTCAAGGGATTCATTCTGATGAAGATCTTGACCGATTCATGGAACCACGCGCCCGAACGCGGCTCGCGACCGTTTTCCGTGGATCGCGACGGCTTTGTGGTGGCGGAAGGATCGTGGATGTTTGTGCTGGAAGAATACGAGCACGCTCGCGCCCGTGGAGCCAGGATGCTGGCAGAGATTGCCGGCTATGGTTCGACTTGCGAAGCGTTTCATCGCGTGCGCTTGCAGGAATGCGGAGAGGAGCCGGCGAGAGCGATTGGCCTGGCGATGAAAGAAGCCGGGATCGGCGCCAGCGATGTGCACTACGTGAATTTGCATGGAACATCGACTCAGTTGAACGACCGCATCGAGACCCGGGCGTTGAAGCTGGTGCTGGGCGAACACGCGAGAGGCGTGCCGATGTCCGCTTTGAAATCGCAGATCGGGCACCCTCAGGGAGCGTGCGGCGCGGCGGGAGTGGCAGCCACCATCGTCGCCATGCAGAACGGGCAGATTCCGCCGACCATCAACCTGGAGACACGAGACCCGGAATGCGACCTCGACTACGTTCCCGACGTAGGACGAAAAAAAACGATCGAACACGCAGTGTGCAACTGCATTGCCTTTGGATCGAAGAATTCGGCGCTGGTGTTGCGAAACTGTGCGTGAAGCGGTCGTTGGTCGTTAGTCATTGGTCTTCGGTCGTTGGCCGTTGGTCAATGCAAAGACTCCCAACCGCCGGCCTTGAGGGTTTGGCCAAAGGCCAACGACCAACGACGGTTACGTCTCGATCAGGTGCAGTACTGTTCCCTCCACCTTGGGCCACGCGTTGGAGCGGGGATCGATCAGGTCCGAGTGTCCGGCGGTGGAGATTTCCAGATAGTGCACTTTTTCGCCGCGCTTTTTCTTTTGCTCGGTGTAGTTGCGGCTGAAAAATGGGGGCACCGTGTCGTCGGCCGCCCCGTGAATCAGCCATTGCGTGGCTGAAGGAATCCTGAGTTGCATGGGATCGGCTTCGCGGTAGTGCTCAGGAACGCGGCTGGGATCGCCGCCGAGGAAATCCACCACTGCGTTGTCGCTCAGGTGAAGTTCCCAGGCCTGCTGCAAATCCACCACGCCCGCAAGCGAAACCACGCGCTTGATCGTGGGCTCGTGCCCGGCCAGACAGAGCGCCAGTTGGCCTCCGGCGGAGTGGCCCATGACCAGCATCTTCGAGGGATCCAGATGGTAGCGTGGCACGATTTGTGAAGTGAAGCGGTAGGCGCTGCGCACGTCTTCGAAGGTGCCCGGCCACCCTCCTCCCGGATTACCCACCCGGCGATACTCCACATTCCAGGTCGCCAGGCCCTTGGCGGTGAGCGCGGCGCAGAGGTGTCCGGCGTGCTTGAGGTCGTATTTTGCGCGCCAGTAGCCGCCATGAATGTTCACCACTACCGGGAAAGGGCCGGGGCCCGGGGGCAGGCGCAGCTCCCCGAATTGATTGGGGTCGGAGCCGTAAGCCAGACGTGCATCGGCTGGAGGCGGCGGGAGTGTGAGGATGTCGTCTGCAGGCATGGAGTACGCAGTCTTGGGGCCGGAGACCGAGTTTAAAGATCCGGTTGCCAGTTTTCCATTTCCCGGTTCTCAGTTGCCTTTGAGCTTGAGTTTGGCTTTGTTTTCTTCGAGAAATTCCCGAAGTTTGTCGGAGGCCTCGAGCAGACGGGTCCACTGTTCGTAATAAAGGGTCACAGGAAAACGGCCCAGGCCGTACACGCTGACGCCACCCTTTTCGCTGACCCGGAATTCCAGGCTGCCAGTGCGCCGCGGCCCCTGCTTCTCCAGTTCAGACAGACGTGCCCTGAGTTCTTCATAAGTCGGTTCAGCCATGAAATTACCTCGAAGAATTGAAGGATAAGTGCATTGGAGCGGGAGACCGGAATCGAACCGGCGACATCCAGCTTGGGAAGCTGGCGTTCTACCGCTGAACTACTCCCGCTCGCTTACAAAACCGCCGAAAGTTCCTATAATGTATTAATAATAAACACATTGCAATGGATGCCGCCAGCGCAATCCGTGCGCGCGATCCCCTGCTTTAGCAGGCTTTCCCAGTCGTTTACGGACACCATGGACACCACGAAATCACACTCCCTAAACAACCGATCGCTCGAACAGTCTAGCACTCGATGACGCCGGAGACAATCTGCATAAATTCGCGTCAAATGACGACGAACCGAAGACGGCGTCAAGCCCCAGCGGCAAGAGCGCCGTGACGGAAGTTCGGACGCGGTAGCCGCCACCCGTCACGCTGAACGACGATACAAATAATGCGTTCGTGCCGGATGCTCCTGACCATTGGAATGGTCGCACCGGCACTGTTGAGCACCGACGTTGTGACTGACTGGAATCGGTTGGCCGCAGCCAAGGGGTGCCAGGACGGTTTCCTGCAAAAACGAAAACACGTAGGTCGGAAATGCGAAATGCTCGTACCCTGACTGCGTTGTTTGCGGGGGTGGATTTGAACCACCGACCTTTGGGTTATGAGAATGGAAGACTACCTCTAAGTGCTGTCGAATCAATCGCCCCAAAGGCAAAATTGAGCTGTCAAAGCAGGTTCTGTCAACCTAAGTGCAGGCGATTGTTGGGCGTAGGAACAGCGAAGGTTTGTCGGCTTAACCGCTATCTTAGAACAGGTGATCTAGCACACGACTCGGAGCGACGATGCTTCTTACCAACCAATCATCTCGGTAGATACGGGGGCAGTACAGGGCTTCGGGGCACTGTTGCGGTGGCAGCCTGCGGGATTGAATTCGATCCCACCAAGCGTTTTTGTCCCGGTAGCAGAACAGTGCGGCCTGATTGTTCCTATCAGTGTTTGGGTTTTAAAGAAGGCGTGTTTAGAGGCGGCGAGTTAGCGACTGCGCGATCCTGGTGATCCGTTATATGTCAGCATCAACATCAGTGAAAAGCACTTCTCGCACGCCGGTTTTATCGGGCACGTCAAAGGTGCACTTGAAGAGAGTGCGGTTGATCCACAGTGCATAACCATCGAGCTCACCGAGAGGCTGGCCATGAACGACGCTGCCGCGACCGGCCAAACAATGATGCAGCTACGGATTTTAGGAGTGAAGCTCAGCATTGACGATTTTGGCACCGGATATTCCTCTCTGAGCTATCTCCGTCGTTTTCCGGTCGACACCCCGACACCCTGAAAATCGATCAGTCGTTCGTTAAGACGATGGATGCGGAAAACTATGCCATCGTTGAGACAATCGTCGGGCTGGCGCGTAATCTAGATCTTAGAGTGGTTGCTGAAGGCGTGGAAACAACTGACCAACATCAACTGTTGGCGTTGGCCGGTTGTGGGTCAGCCCAGGGATATTTGTTTGCGGAACCTATGCCGGCGAACAGGATCAGGGTTTTCATTGAGTCCAACCGTTGAAACTCCGGACAAACTAGACAGATAGGCCTGGCACACTCGACAACGGGACTTTGATACCGCGGAGTTGTGAGTGTAATCGCCTTCCATGAGAAGGCGATTAAGGCCTGTTTTGGATGAACTCGTGTCGGCAAGATTTTTCGCAACCTGCTAAGCATCTTTGATCCGGGCGGATTCGACCATTACCTTCTCGATCAACGCATTCAAACTGCTCAGGCCTTGATCCCACATATTCGGCGATTTCTCAAAATAGGCTATGGCCCCCGATTTAAGAAGCTTGGACTCGTTCTTCTGAGAGAGCCCGCTTAAAACAATGACGGGGATGTGTTTGGTGACTGGGTCTTTTCTCAGTGTTTCAAGTACTTCAGGTCCTGACATCTTGGGCAGCATCATGTCCAGCAGGATCAGATCCGGAAGGCTCTCGCGAGCCACTCGCACTGCCTCATTGCCGTCCCCGGCGCTAATCACCTGATAGCCGACCTTTGTTAGAGCCCTTTCCGCGGAAAGGCGGAGGAATCGACTGTCCTCAACCAGAAGGATCGTCATTTTGGTTGTACCTTGAGATTCGGTTGGCACCGGCGTGGACCCCCTATTTCTTATCAATCTGCCAAGGACGTTTTTTAATAGTCAGCGCCCCACGCGAAGTTCCCTGACCCAAACGAGGTAGGACCGGAAATTCTGTACATTCTGACAGGACAAGTAGGCTTCTGGCGAAAAAAGGCGTGGCCGGGTCGGCTTTCCGACGGTGCATCCTCGGCCTTGACTGATGACATAACGAGGTCGGCCTCGCGACGACCCGAGTAGACTTTACAGTTCCAACCAAATTTCGGCACCCAGTCACAAATTACACGCTATGCCCTCTCGGATAACCAGAAATAGCGATAGGCCACGAGCTTCGGATAGAACCATGGTTGACATCGTCCTGCTTGCCGCGTCTTGCACACTCGACCTTTGCCACTATCCGCAGAGAAAGCTTACGACAACAGGCCAAACATCTTCAGGGTAACGAAACAGCGTGGCTGGATCTCGAGAAAGAACCTCGATCTTCCGGTCAAGGCGGAGCTTTCTTCTTGACATCCCTATTTTATAGAACTCATTGACCTTGGAAGCGGGAAGCCGCTTCCAGAGTACAGGGGGTCTGGCCTGTAAGGACACCCAGCACGCGCCACGCACGGCTGAAGCTGAGTGAGCGAGGGGGGGACTCGACGCGAAACAATGAGGTGTCCCTGAAGTCGGCCCGGATTTCGGGGCGAATTTTCCTAGCCGCGAAAGTGCGCCTGTATGGTGGACTGTGCCCAATTTTGTGCCCACCCTAGATCAAAAAGCATGGTGCACGGTAGCAGACTCGACGAAGACCGTGGAGGCCTGTGAGCGGCATAAGCTGAAGAACTGAATCGGGCGGCAGGCTGAGTACTTTAGTACTCTGGTGTAAAAGCGAAAGAGGGACCAGACTCTTATCAAGGCTTGGGAATTAAGCGTGTCACCGTGTTGCTGCCGTTCGCTGCTCCCCTACACCGCTTAGGACCTTCGCTGTGCAACTCCAGGAATTTGGGCGTGGAATCCATGATCATGATGAAGGGCCGGCAGACGCTGGAAGGATTTTCATTGATCGAGCTACTGATCGTGGTCGCCATCATTCTGATCATTTCAGCGATCGCGATTCCCAACCTGTTGCACGCTCGCATCTCGGCGAATGAGGCGTCTGCTGTCGGGTCCGTTCGTGCCATCAATATCGGAATGGTCACCTATAACAACGCCTATCCGACCATCGGCTATGCCGCGAATTTGAAAAGCCTTGGCGGAGCCGCTCCCTGCACTCCGAAATCGAACCGGGCATGCCTGATCGACAACGTTCTGGCGACTGGCACGAAGAGTGGCTATACCTTCGCCGCCAGCGGCACTGCCGGCCCGCCGAACCCGGAGTACTATGTCAGCGCCATTCCAGAGACGCTGAACATCACTGGCATCCGCAGTTTCTGTTCGATTGAAGATGCCGTGGTCCGAGTGCAGCCCACGGGAGCGAAGATCGGCAATCGGAAGAAGTGCCTGCCTTTGGGCACTCTCGGATAAAAGGAACCCTAATGGCCACCTCGGTCCCTCGGTTGACAGGGCCCATCGTAAGGCGGATATGGAGATGCAGCCCGACGGATTCTGGACCATTACCACGCCGTCTCTTGTTCCCGGCTTGCACTACTACACGTTGATCATCGACGGCGCTGAAGTCAGTGACACCAGCAGCCAGGCATTTTTCGGTGGAAGCAAATATGCGAGCGCAGTCGAAGTTCCAGAGCCGGGCTCGACCTACTATTCGATCCAGGACGTGCCCCGTGGGCAGGTGCGCGAGGTCTGGTACAACTCGAAGGTGACCGGTTCCTGGCGGCACGCGCTGGTGTATTTGCCGCCGAATTACGATAGTCAAACCAAGGTGCGTTATCCGGTGCTCTACCTGCAGCTTTTCAGGCGTCCGCGAATCCTATTTCGGGTGCTTTTGCTGCTCGGCCCTTACGCGCCGGAAGCAGAACTAGCGTTGCGCTTCAACAGCAATATAGTGACATCATCTTCGTTGAACGAGGGGTCTATCAGAAATTTCAGATCGGACATCGTTGTACCCGATCCCTCCGCCAGCGACTCGCACAAGAGGAGTTCGGGGTTGCTCCTGGAAATCGAGTAGTCAATCCGTCGGTGAACAGAGGAGGGTGTCTCCACCACGGAAAACCGTGGCGCCTGTTTCATACTTGGCGTCGGCGAATAATCCCAGGGGCATGCCCGTCGCTTCCAGGAATGTCGTTGATCGGGGACCAGAAACAATGGGGGCGTTGTGGCCCGCATTCACGAAGGTCAATTATCCCGACTCGCGGTTGAGCACCAGAAACACCGCCGTTGCGAAGCGGCCAGCCGGAGCGTATCGATTCAGGTGCTGATTAATTTGTCTTGCAAAGGTCAAAGGAGCTTCTTCGGCGCTGGCGATGCTCCTAACGAGGGCCTGGATGTTCGCTGCCAGAAGGGCGGCCGAGACTCCTTTTCCCGATACGTCTACCAAAACCAACCAACGTCGCATCAGTTCATGACTGAGATTGGGTAGGTTTCTGTTCGGAGCGGCACGTCTGTCGCTCTGAGGATCAAGACGTATTTCTGGGGTGACGTGATCGTCCTTCGTTGCGTGGGCCACCTAGTGGCTGGGAAGGAAACCACTGTATTCCAGCAAGGAGTCGAGAATCTATTGTCAGAGAGACGCAGGGTCGTCATCAATCTTACTGAAGTGGACCACATCGACAGCACAGGCTTGGCCGCCCTCGTACATCTCTTGACGCAGAAAAGAGAGCCGGAAAGCGGGGCCCGGCTGGTCTGTTCCAGAATGCTTTTGACAGAGTTGCTCCGATGCACAAAACTGGACACGATTATTACGGTGTGCGCGAGTGAAGAGGAGGCGGTTGCGTCATTCCCGAAGAAGCAAACGTCCTCGGGCTGATGAGGATCTATAGCCGCGTGGCTGTGATGAAAAGAATGCGTTCCAACCTGCTGTCTCCTTTTGGTACGGCAGGTCCCGCCCTCTTGGCAGCCTTGAAAAAACAGCCACCTCGCTGGTTTCCCCGCCAAAGCAAGACTGAAGGGGAAGGCATACCTGAAAGAGTCCTAGCGAGGTCCCGCCTGCCGCGTCGGAAAGCCGACCCCAAAACCCTTTTCCGCCACGAGGCTACTTTCCATGACCAAGGAGTGAGCTTGACTTCGCAGTGGACACCGCATTGGAGAACGAGCGTGGCCGGCTACTTTTACCAGTGGGCGGGAACCGATGCGGGGAAGTTCGTGGCGAGCTTGACGGGAAAATTGTCAAGGTGGGGAGCATTCACTGCTGGTGGCGCAGCCGCGCGTGATAAGGGCGTCATCCCGAAGGGTGAAGCGTTCTTTGACTACGACCATGGATGGAGACTGGGCGAGAGCGGAGTGGTGCGCGCATTGGAGATCGTCTACGAGCAGCACTGGTATTGGTACACGACGACGCGGATTCTGACGATCAACGGGACAACGCTCTTCTATTTGCCGCATGAGTGGACGTGGTCTCTGGGCCTGATTGGAGCGCGGAGTCATTTTTCTGGGACAGGTGCGGAATGGCGTCCTTCGGGAGTGACAAAACTCGGGTTTCCGATGGCCCGTTGGGACGAGAGCCGGCTTAGCGGAAACGTCTTCTTTGCGGCCGGCACAGAAAATTTCGCACAGCTGAATCAGATCGGGCAATTTTCTTCACAAACATACGGTGGCGGTTTGCGTTTCCAATTCGCTGCGCGCCAGGACGTGAGCGGCTTCGCAGCCTACCAAGAGCGAACCCAGGACCGAAGCCAGGCAAGTTTTGGATTTACCTATGGCATCCGCTTTTGAAGCATTCCGAAGGCTGGGTCCGGCGGCCTTCGTTTTGAAAGCGATCCTGGCCGCGATCGCGGCGGATGTGCTGTTGTTGGCGTATATTCTGCTCCGCCGAACCTACCGGAAACGGTATTTCGCAAAACGCGATAGGCGACTGCTGGAAATGCGTCAGAGATGGGACGCACTTATTAGCGGAGAGATCCCCTACGAAACCTGGCGCAAGAAACCATCGGATCGCCGGCTGGTCGAAACCGTTGTGCTGGATGCATTCGAGATCGCGAGCCCGCGGGAGTCCGCACGCCTGCTTAGATTCCTGCGGGCCAGCGGGCTCGTCGAAAAACTCATCTTCGACGCCAGGCACCATCACGGATGGCGACGACACCGGGCGCTGGTAGCGCTCGGGAGAACCCGGGCCCCGGAGGGTATCCCGGCTTTGGCCGAGGGACTGCGTGATCGCGCCCTGGAAACAAGACTTGCAGCCCTGCGGGGATTGGCCCGGATGGCTTGCCCCGAAGCGGCGAAGGAAATCCTGGATTGGGTGGGCGAGGCTGGACTGACAGTACCGGAACTGCCGTTGCAGAGCGCGCTGATCCAGTGCTGTGCGGAGCGCCCGCAGGTGTTGTTGCCGTATCTGCAACACGCACACGGTGGCGTGCGCGAAATGTTCGGGCGCGTATTGGGAGAAGTGGCCACACCGTCCCTGGGGCTCGACGCCCTGCAGTTTGTCAACGACGAACTGGACGAACTACGAGCCGCGGCTGCCCGGGCGCTGTCGCGTGCGGAACCGAGCATGGCAGTCGACGTCTTGAGCGAATTGACGCAGGATCCGGTCTGGTTTGTCCGGCTGCGCGCCATTGTGAGCCTTGGGAAGCTGTGCCACCCCGATGCAATTCCTCTGTTGCTGCGCGGATTGACGGATTCGAACCGGCTGGTGCGTCTGCGGGCGGGGGAAGGTCTCATCGATTTCAAGACTGATATGCTCACGATCTTCGAAAAGGTAGTGGCGACACAGGACCGGTACGGGTTCTTTGGATATCTGACGGCGCTTGAGAATGCTGGCTTACAGGGACAGCTCGAAGCGGAACTTAAGGCAACCACCCAAATCAGCGCGCAACGGCAGGCCATCCTGCTGGAAGTGTTGCGCGCAGGGGCACTGCCTGCGGAACAGCCCGTGTACTCGGGGGCCGCTGCTGCGGCAGCATCCCGGTCATGATTCATTTCTTGGACATTTCGAATCATGCACTCTTCTACTACTACCTGGTTTGCAATCTGACATACCTGGCGATGCTCGTGGTTGCACTGAAGACTAGCGTGGCACACCAGCGGCAGTTGGAAAGCCTCAGGCCCGGATGGATTAAGGAATCCCAGTTGGCGCCTCCGCACGATCCTAGTGCCGGCGCACAATGAAGAAAAGTCCATCTGCGTCGCTTTGCGGAATCTACTTGATCTCGACTATCCCGAACTCGAGGTCATTGCCATCAATGACGGATCGAAAGACAGAACCCTCGATGCAGTTCAGCAGGAGTTTGGCCTCCGGCCGGTGCGAGCGGTGTACGTTCCCCAAGCGACAAGCGCACCAGTGCGAGGGCTGTATCGAAGCAACTCTGACCCGCGGCTTATCGTCGTGGATAAGGAATCAGGAGGGAGTAAGGCGGACGCGGTAAATGCCGGTCTGAATGCAGCGACCTCACCTTATGTATGCGTTGTCGACGCGGACTCAGTACTCGAGCGTGATGCGCTGCTGCGGATCATGCTGCCTGTACTCACGGACCCCAAGCGCGTGGTTTGCGTTGGCGGAATTGTCCGCGTGCTCAACGGATCAGAAATTGAGGGCGGGCATATGCGGCGGGTGCGGCTGCCGCGGAAGAGCATCGAAGTCATCCAGGTCGTCGAATACCTGCGTGCTTTTCTGATTGGAAGAGAAGCCTGGGCGCGAGGAAACATGCTGATGATTATCTCCGGGGCCTTCGGACTCTTCCGAACCGATCTGGTGCGCGCCGTAGGGGGCTACCGATCTCGCGCCATCGGGGAAGACTTCGATCTGGTGGCGCGTTTGCACCGGCACCTGCAGGAGCGAGGTGCAGACTACAGCATCCAGTTTGTCCCGGACCCCGTGTGCTGGACAGAAGTTCCCTCAGACTTAAAATCACTAGGGAGACAGCGCGCGCGTTGGCAAAAGGGCCTGCTGGATGTCTTGTGGCCGAACAAGGACATGCTGTTCCGTCCGCGCTATGGACGTATCGGATGCCTGGCGCTCCCTTATTTGTGGCTGTTCGAACTTTTTGCACCTGTCATCGAACTGGGTGGCATCGTTACCATCGCCTTGGCGGCGTGGCTTGGGGTGCTGAGCCGGGAATTCTTCGTCCAGTTTCTGCTCTTCGGTTATGCGTTTGCCACCGTAATTTCCATTGGCTCGGTGTTGCAAGAAGAACTGACCTACAGGCGCTATAACGATTGGCAGGATGTGGCGCGGCTCGTGAGCTACTGCTTCCTTGAACATTGTCCTTACCGGCAGCTGCACATGATTTGGCGCCTTCAAGGCCTTTGGCAGTACCTGCGGGGCGACTTGGCTTGGAGACCGCTGAACCGACAAGGCCTGCACTCGGCAGGCACAGACTAGTGGCCTGTCGCAGTGAGTTCGTTACCACGGACACGGCGGGTGGGGTCGGAGTATTTCCATTGGATAGGCCGTGCGGCGGCGGAGTAGGCGTTGATGTAGCGGCGGAGCTTGCGAGCTAGATCGGAGACCGAGGTGAAGATTCCGCGCGCGATGACGTCGCGTTCGATTTTGGCGAACCAGATTTCGACCTGGTTGAGCCAGGACGAGTACGTGGGGGTGAAGTGAAACCGGACTCGCGGATGTTCGTGCAGGAAGTCGCGCACCGCCTGGGTCTTGTGCGCGGAGAGGTTGTCGAGAATGATGTGAATCCGTTGCCGCAGCGGGCACAGGGCGACCACCTCGTTTAGAAAAGCGACGAACTCGCGGCTGGTGTGGCGGGCGGCGGTTTTGCCGTGGACGCGGCCGGTGGCAGTATTGAGCGCCGCATACAAGGAGAGTGTGCCATGGCGGTAGTACTCGAAGCCATGGCGTTCGGCGCGTCCTGGCGAGAGCGGCAGGACGGGGTCGAGACGATCCAGGGCTTGAATGGCGGTCTTCTCATCCACGCAGAACACAGCCGCGTGCTGCGGCGGGCGCAGATAGAGGCCGAGGATGTCGGCGGCTTTGCTTTCGAACTCGGGATCGTCGCTGGCCATGTAGCGTTCGAGACGGTGCGGCTTCAGGCCCGCTTCTTGCCAAACGCGATGCACGGCGTCTTTGCTGACGCCCAGCGCGGAGGCCAGTTTGCGACAACTCCAGTGCGTGGACCCGTCGCCGGGCTTTCTCCGCGTGGCAGACAGGATGCGGGCGCGCAGAGCCGGAGTCAGCACACGCGGTTTTTGGCCGGGATGATAGGTGTCCAGTCCCTCCAGTCCGTATTGCCGGAAGCGCTGCTTCCAGCGAACGATGGTGGGCGCCGTGGTCTGGAGCTGTCGCTTGAGGGTGTTGAAGGACGCGCCTTCAGCCAGCATCAGAATCAACTTGGCGCGAAACACGTATCCGGCGGGTAGAGAACGGGACTGGGCGATGCTGCTCAGGTCGGAATGCTGTCGCTTGGTGAGCAAGATCTCGCTACCAGTAGCCATGACAGCTTTGATGCTAACAGTCTAGTAATGGTTACTCTGCGACAGTCCACTAGATTGCCCCCGCCGACAGTTTTTGAGTGTGGGTGACCATGCGTTCCGCATCCCTGTTAGCATTTCTCCGCTGCTCCACCCAGCGTCCAAATTCTTTGTCTCTCTTGAACACCTGTTCTAGAGCCTGGCTGATGATGTAATCCCGGCTGTCGTCGATGACGCGGCCGTAGCTGTCGAGCACGGCGAGCTGGTCCTGATAGAGCTTCACCGTAATTTGCTGCTTGGCTCGCTTAGCTCTTTGAGGAATGAATGAAGACGGCATGGTTTCCTTTCCTGATTTCACTGTGTTTCTTGACAGTGCGCTCCGATTGTTCACTATCATGGGATTCCCATCACAAACGGCAGTTCCTCAAGGGCGGGAGCGACCCCCAGAAGTGCCGATAGGAACGAAGCGGGTTTGTGGCGGCTGAAAGGCCGCACAAACCGGGGTCGCTCCCGCCCTTGAAATTTTGGTTGGCGTCTGTGCTTCGCGCATGAGTTCCTCTCCTCGCACCGTCCTACTCGCTCTTCCAGCCCATGGACCCAGGCGCCGGGCGGACCGTTTACCGGATCATGGTGTTTGCCGCCACGGTCCACCTCTGTTTCATGCTGATATCTCCCTGCCAACGTCGCCGAACAGCTCATACTCGTGATCCAACCTCCTGAACTCTTGCTTCTGAACTCTCCCCGAGAACGGCATCGCCCCATCTCGCCATCGCCGATAAAGTGCGTTATACACCGGCCCTCCAAACTCGGCCAGCTCTTCTCGCAGCCGGTCCAACCTTGCTTTTACTTAAAGAACTTGTCTCCCGTCGCTCAAACAGATCCCGAGCCCGAAAGTGCTCGCGCAATCGCTCGATATCGGGATCTCCTGGCAACACACAGCCCGTCACCCCTATTCCCACACAAGCGCCTGAAGATCAGCTCTGCCTTCGGAAACATCCGCTCATCCGCAGCCACATAGATGACCCGAAAGTCTTCTAGCCGACTCAACAATCTCTGTACTGCAGCAAGTAGGTATCGAACCCCGAAGGCTTCCCTATGCTGCCGTCCACACAGCAAAATGCGACCACAGGCGGGGGCGCGCTCGACGCGCAGGAGAGAAACAGCGTAAGACTTGTCGACGAAATAGCGCGTGGTAATATTGCGGCCGTGCCGGGTTCGATAGATACGCTGCGCAAGGCGGCCGTGATTCAGGCCAAGCGTGCCAACAAAGTAGTCGGGCCTTTCGGCTTCGGTAGCTAAATAGTGATGCTGCTGGTGAGCCAGGACAAAGTCCAGACCCATCAATTTGACTTTGACCGGATAGGGCGTACGTCAAAAATACCCCGGGGACGCTGGCGGAAGTGCCAGAAGCAACAGCGGCTTGGACAAGCCGAGCCGCGCAATTCTTGGTTCAGAGACGCCATTGCCGGAGGAACGCCTCCAAATAACCTTGTGCTTTAGATTGACTCCCAGATCCGAGCAAACTCGGCGTGTGTACGCTATGGCAGCACGAGCCCGCACCCCATTCTGCTCAACCGCGAGAGTTCGGGTTTTCCGATTGAACTCGACAGTCCCTTTATCACCCCGGAAGATTCCCAAGCCATACGACCTGGATAATCCGGGCCTTGCAATGATGCATGGGCAAGAAGAGGTGACTCGTGGCTGCCGGCGACAGAACAGAACGGCTGCGGTTGTGTTTGAGGCAACTTCTAACATTGAGGGAAGCGGCGGATCTGCTGGAGATCCAACTGGAAAACACTGGAGATTCAGGCACGCCGTGGAGAGATAGTCGCTGGCACCGAACATGATCGCCTGGGTTGGTGAGCACGGGCGTGCGCTACCCGGATCGTTGCACCGATGACCCCGCTTAAGTGCGCTGAAAGATGTAAACTATGAGCATCATCGATGTTCTGGAAAAGGCGGAGCACGCGCTAACGGTCGCTGAGGTTGCGAAGCTCCTCAATATCAGCCCCCGGACTATCTATCACTACGTAGCGTCAGGCCGTATCCCCGGCGCCGTGAAAATCGGCAGCGCCGTGCGTTTCGATCCGACCGAGTTGGCCGGCTGGTTGCGGAAGAAGGCCAGCGTAGGAGTACGGTCAACGTCTGAACTTCGGCATCTGGAACGAGTCAGCGGGACTTAAAGAGTGCGGACAAGCTGCCGGCATTGACTTTGCGGATAACTTCCTTACCCCGCGCAGGCTTCAGGTAGACCATGGTCGACTTGAGGTCTTTGTGACCCATCCAATGTTGGACCGTGCGAAGGTCGATTCCATCCCTCAGATGCGTAGTTGCAAAAGTGTGTCGGAATTTGTGCAGGAAAAACTTCTCACAATATGGCCCGTGCGAGCAGTTCCCTTTTTTCGTCCTGCAACGGCCGCAATTCAAGCCAGCCCGCGACGCGACTTCTTTGCACTTTTCCAGCATGTGATACTCGGGCTTTCCTCCCGGGGATGGGAAGATAAGCTCAGTTCCCCCAGGTTCCTTCCGCTTCAGGGCCGAGAGGCCTTCCAGTAGCGTCCGTGGGATCGGTACTTCCCTCTCTTCCCAATTCTTTGGGATAAAACCCCACTGCGCTTTGGTTTTCACGCGTGCGACTTGTTCGCGAAAGTCGATGTCATCCCAGGTAACGTGCTTGACCTCGGACTCGCGGAAGCCGGTGAGGAGAAAGAACTGGAATAGAATCCGCTCATACGCGTCCGCGGCCCGAAAGAAGGCCCGAAGTTGTTCGGGGGTGTAGATCGGCCTTTCCTCGGTCGTATACCGCGGCCAATCACCTTTCCTGAGCAGACCTAAACACCCGGCGTCCTTAAGCATTTGGACGACGACCATCGTCTTCGTGTAGATGGTGCGATTGTCGAGACCGAGGCCAGATAAGTAGCCCATGAAATCGACGAGGTCGTCGCGGCTCACCTGGTGCACAAAAAGCCGAGTACACCTCTCCTTGAAACGTCCCAGCGCGTTGCGATAATGCTTGTAGGTAGATGGCTTTTTGAAGAGCTTCACCGACTCGAGGTAGCGAGCCATGGCGGCATGCAGTCGTCGGGGATCTGTGGCCTCGTGGTCTTTGACCTCAATGCCGGCGCGCTCGCTGTCCAGCACCAGCCTTTTTCGTCGGGCTCGTTCCAAGACCTCGTGCGGGTGCTTGCCCACTGACTCTCGCTTTCGCCGCCCATTCTCATACCACTCGATATAGAACGAACCTTCTTTGTGGATCTCATCCAGACCGTTGATGAACACCACATTCCAGGAAATGCGATTCTGGGCATCTTGTTTGAGCGGAGCGAATCGCCAGGATTCGCCCACCTTGATCTTCTTGAGGATATTGACACGCGGGCCGTAAGCCGTAGACGTGGTCATGTTCGGTCAACCTCTCGGTGCAGGAGGCCCATTCACCAAGCTAAACTTGGAAAAATTCGGGGCTGAGTTCTCAAGGAAGCCGCGGGGCAAATGGACACCAAGATAGACACCAAGCGAGCGCTTGGCAAGTAAATAATTGATAACAAAGGAAAATCTTCTGTGGGGTGGAGTAGCTGGCGTTCTACCGCTGAACTACTCCCGCAGCCGATTTCAGGGTACCACTGTGGCGAATTGGGGGCAATGCGGCTACTCGATGGGCTCGACGAGGGGGACCGGAGCGGAGCGACGGCCGGGTAATTGCACGACTGTGATGGCTGCGAGGACGAAGACTATGCCTACGGCTTGCAGCGGGCGCATCAGTTCGCCCAGGGCGAGGGCCGCGATCACGATGGAGAATACGGGTTCCAGGCAACTGACCACGATGGCGCGGGTGGGTTCGAGGTGTTGCAGGCCAGCAAAGTAGAAAGCGAAGGGGGCCAGCACCGATAAGAGCGAGAACAGAAGGAGGAAGAGCCACTGGGCAGCGGAATAGTGGGCGGCAACAAGTTTCCAGGGAGGGTTGACCACGAGCCAGAACAGCGACGCGCTGCAGGTGGTGTACAGCAGCACGATCCAGCGGTCCCGACGAGCCAGAATGTCGTGGCCGCCGATGTTGTAAAAGGCGAAGGAGAAGGCCGCCAGCAGGGCGGCGAAGAGGCCGACGGTATCGAGCCGCAGCCCGCCGCCACCGAACAAGCTGCGGAACGCGCCAATCACCATGGCAATTCCTGTGACTGCCAATCCGACCGCCGCGACCTGCTGCAGGGTTGGTTTTTGCAGCCGGCGGGCGACGGTGTAGAGCAAGACCCAGATCGGAGCTGTGTATTGCACGATGATGGCGGTGGCAACGTTGGTTCTTTGAATCGCCAGATAGTAGAAGTAGTTGGAGGCGGCCACGCCGAGAATGCCGATCAGGACGAGTTGGCCGAGATCACGCGGGGGCAGGCGCAGGCTGCGGCGTCCACGGAGCAGCAGCAGGATGGGGAGGAGGACGAAGAAGGAAAACGTGGCGCGGCCCTGGGAGAGAATCAGGGGATCGATGACGTTGACCTGGTGGAGGCCGGGAAGGCGGCCGGTGAAGGCGGCTCGGCCGAGGGTGGCGGAGACGCCCCAGAAGAATGTGGCGGCGGCGATGTACAGGTAGCCGCGGACGGGTTGGCGGGTGTCGGTGCGCAACGTTGAAGATTACAACAAAAACGTTGCCGAGCCTTGCTCGGCCGGGCGGGCGAGGGCGCCCGCCCCTACGTGATTCGCGTGACTATCTCCGGTTGTCGGTTTTGGGCTCGGGGTGGATCAGGACACGGAACAGTTCGGGAAACTCCTGCTTGAAACGGATTTCGAGTTCGGTGGAAATATCGTGCACGCTGGACAGGGGCAGGTCGTCGGCCATGGTGCAATGGGCGGAGACGTAGATGCGTCCGCGCACGCGTTTGATCTGGATGTCGTGCATGTCCAGTATCTCCGGAGATTTGGCGGCGACGGCCTTCAGGCGCCGTTCCAGCCTGGCGTCGTGCAGGAGTTCGTCTCCGGCTTCGATGGTGGCGGGCTCGCTTTCGATGTGGGTGAGGATGGACGAAATTTCAGGCACGTCCTGACGAATTTCCGATTCGAGGACGGTGACGCGGTCGTGGGCTTCTTTGAGGCTGAGATTCTCGTCGAGTTCGAGGTGCTGCTCCACGTGCAGATGCCCCTGGAAATCCTGCACGCTGACGTCATGAACGTTGAAATTGTAGCGAGTGGCGACGGCGCGGACACGATCGAAAATATTTTCGGTGCGTAAGGCGCGGGGCACGGAATGCACGATCACATCAGCATCGGGCAGCACCTGGTGAACGGCGCTGGTTACAGCTTCAGCCATCTGCCCGGAGCGCTGGAAAGTCACATTGCGGGCCACGCCAACCGAGAGGTCGGCAAAGTAGCGGTTGCCGGCACGGCGAATGCGCACGCGGTCCACCTCAAGCAGGCCATCGACGCCGGAAACCGCGGCGACAATCTGGTTGCGCACTCCGGCGGGAGCGGCATCGAGCAGGGCGTCAACCGTGCGGCGGGCCAGGCGCGAGCTTACGTAAACCACTACGCCCGCCACAAAAAGCGCGGCCACGGGATCAGCATCGCGCAGCCAGCCTATGCCGTACATTCGTCCGAACAGGACCAGGAACAGACCGATGATCACGATGCCGCTCGACCAGATGTCGGTGGAGAAGTGGAGGGCGTCGGCCTCGAGCGCCTGGCTGTCGTACTTGGCCGCGATCCTGCCTAAGGCGCGGGAACGCCAAAAATCCACGGCCATGGAGATAAACATGACGACGAAGGCAGCGATGCTGGGCTCGATTTCGACGTGGTGAAAGAAGAGCCGCTTGACCGCTTCGTAGATGATCCAGATGCAGGTGAGCAGGAGCAGGCCGGTCTCGATGAAGGCGGAGAAGTTTTCCACCTTGCCGTGGCCGTACTGGTGATCGGCGTCAGCCGGCTTGTCGGAGACTCGCACCGACATCAACGTGATGATGGCCGCGACCAGATCAAGCACGGAGTGCAACGCTTCCGAAAGTATGCCCAGGCTGCCGGTGGCCACACCTACAACGATCTTCAGGGCCGTGATGACGAGCGCCGCGACCACGGAGTTTCCCGCCACCGCGCGCTTTTCGGCGCGCATGGACTCCGGACTGTAAATCGCGGGCGATCCCGACATAGCGGCATTATAGCTGTGGGAGCGGACTTCGGGCGTCAGACCTCGGGCGCGGTTCGGGTTTTACCGCGACTTATTTGCTATGTATCGCGGAACCGTTGTTGTAGTAGAGTTCAAGGTGATCATCAGCCTGACCCTTCGCCGACATTCCGAAGTTTAAGTCCGACGTTGGTCAATTCACCCTCATCATCCAAGGAAGGAAACTCTGCATGCATTGTGCCACCCGCCATTTCGTGGTCGCCGTTTTGACAGTTGCCAGCGCCACTTTGGGCGCGCAAGCGCAATCCGCACCGATCAAACCTGGTTTATGGGAGATCCACAGCGATCGCGAAGTTAATGGACAGAAACCGCAGGATGCCAGTGACCGGATGAAGAGCATGAGTCCGGAAAAGCGCGCCCGGTTCGAAGCCATGATGAAAGAACACGGAGTGTCCACTGACGGCTCGGGCAAGAGCCAGGTTTGCTATACCAAGGAGAACCTCGACCAGTCCGCCTGGGCGAGCCAGGCGATGGACTGCAAAGCGACGTTCAGCAGCCGCACCGCAAATTTCTGGAAATGGCACACCAGTTGTCCCACAATGGGCATCGAGGCCGACGGCGAAGCCCATTTTCCGAATTCCGAGAACTACACGGTGAAGTCGGCTTCGGTGTCAAAGCACGGCGACAAGGCGCTCAATTCGAATACGACGATGACCGGCAAATGGCTGGGTTCCGATTGTGGCAGCCTGAAGCCGCTGGAAGCACCACACTAGCCGCTCGCTCGTCGGCATAGCAGACCGGGCACGATAAGAGCGCAACGTTCTTTTTCTGAGACCGTTTTTCTGAGGCTGTTCGCTCGCCGCGTTTTTGTCTCGCCCTTCGCTCGGCAATTCTTCTTCTTCAACTCAGGGTTCAGCGTTCCCACCCTTCGCAGAGGGCGCGAAGGATGGGGCAGCCAAGTGAACGGCGCCGTCGCACAGGGCGGGCCCGCCTGGCCGCGTCGATAACTTGGGAGCGTACAGCATCCCGTCCGGAGACCGGCCTTCTCATCCCATCTGTTAGCGACAACCATCACTGCTGTCCGCGAAGTTTGCCGTTATCCTGAAGGTAATGCTTACCTGTTCCTGCAAGCGTCAATTCAACGTAGTAGTCAGGGATCCGCTCGGAATACCAAAGATTGCCAAAGACCTTCACGTGCGAGTCGCCAGTGCTGACGGACAGAAAGTGGGGCTTTTCCCAATTGATGACCACGGGGTCTCCCTCGGCGGTGTTCACGATGGCGGGGTCACCGAACCGCACTCCCGCTTTCGCGCCTTTGGGGACCAGATAGAGATAGTAAATATAGCTGCTGAATGCACCCGGGTTGTACTGCATTACAACTGCGTCCAGCACGCCGTCTGGAGACGTCTTCCGGGAAAACTCCTCTTCGCCCACTGAAGACTGCACAATGACGGTTAGCATGTAGTGCGTCAGGAACGGCGTCGCAACCCCGAACAGATAAACGGCAAGGAATGCGACTACAAGCTTGGTTCGTTGAGCCATTTCCCCCGATTATAGAACTCGGAAGAGGGCTCCAGCGGTATGGCTTAAAATGACTGGCGATAAATCGCGATTACACTCATCCTATGAGAGAGGATGTCAAGCAAAAACACTTCTCCACTCTCTCCGTGAGACCTCGATCGGTGCTTGCATCCAGGCCCCTTCTTCTTCGTGGAGAGGATTTGGTTTTAACGCCTGGAGCGGCACAGAGTACGACAGGGATACGGATCACAGTTGCTGGTCTCCCTGGAGTGGTTTCATGCGACGGTCCCGACACCATTCGTTGCGAAGCTGTGCAAGCCAACCGTTGGCTTAAGTGCCAACCATCATCCTATGGGAGGCTCGAGGCCTATGGCTTTTTTGGGTTGTGCGAGGGGGCATAGGATTGACCCGGAGACTCGGTGCTGCATGCCGCAGCACACCACGCGCCTAATGAGTGCATGGATACTCTCCCTCGAACCCCGAGCATCGCAGAACCGATGGGCCACCACCGAGGCGTGAAACCTGGGAGATCCCCTCCGTTCTGTGCGACGCTCAAGCTGCTTGTAGCTTCAGTTGTTCGGCGTCGAAACGTTCCTCCTTCTTCCAGAGTGTCAAAGCAATGGCCGCGATCTTGCGTGCCAAGGTCAGACGCGCCATCTCGGGCTTCATCCCTTTCTCCAGTAAGGCCACGTAGAAGTCGCGTAACGGACCCACTCCACAGCTGGCTCGGGTGGCGGCGCCCTTGAAGATCTCTTTCATCTCATGGTTGTGGTTCCGATTGAGACCGCGAATCTGTTGCGGTTTCTTCGCACGTTGCAGTTGTCCGCGCACGAAGCGATACTGCGCACTGTCGCGGGTCTCAATGCCCAGCCCACTATAGGTCCAGAGTTGCCGTTTGCTGCGGAAGCGATGCGGCGTTTGCATCAGTGCGATCAAGCGGGCGGCCCGAATCGGACCGATGCAGGGAATCTGGCGCAGCAGTTTGGAGGCTTTATGTTTCCGGCTCTCTGTTAATAACTCGGGGCGGAGCGTTCGTCGTAAGGCCTGCAATCCATCCAACTGCTGATAGAGCAACTCGGCCCGCCGGCGCACCCCCACATGCTCGATCCTGTGTAGCCACTCTTCCCGATAACGCGGAGCATACACCTGGGTACCTGCACAAGGGATGCTCCAGCCGCGATATAGAGCTTTGATCCGGTTCATCACTCGATTCAGATCTTGGCTGATGGTCTGATAACTACGCCCCAGCTCGCGTAGCGTCCGCAGCCCGTGTTCCCCGTGATAGACCGGGCGCAACATCCCCGTGCGCAACAAGTCGGCCAACTTGCGCGCATCGATCTTGTCGCTCTTGTTGCCTTCCTTTAATAAGGCATTGCGCCGCGGATCGCAGACCAGCACTTGCGCCGCCTGGGGTTGCAGCAGATCGTAGAGCCAAGCCGCCCAGGTCCCTTCTTCCCAGGTCACATGCAACTCGCCCCGCAGACCGTGGATAAACTGCAGAATGCTGCTGGCTTTGGTTTCCACGATCGACTCCATCACCAGCTTGCCCCTGTCGTTCAACACCGCGATCACGGTCGCTTCCTTGTGCACGTCCATGCCGATATACTTGATATCGCGACTCATTCAGTTGCCTCCTTGGGGGAAAGATCATTCGCGTCCAATGGAGTTCTTTCCCTCAGGGTACAGTGCCAATCTTTCCTCGCTTTTTCTAGCTTCCTTCTGCCGCCCCACACTCCTCGACTACATGTCTATGGGGCCCCTCTCTCATATTGCATTGATCCTGCGAAAGCCAAGGCTCAAGCCGTAAAGTATTGAGTTCAGCGTTCCCACCCTTCGCAGAGTGCGCGAAGGATGGGGCAGCCAAGTGAACGGCGCCGCGGCACAGGGGTGGGCCAGCCTGCTTCGTCCCCTGAAAGGTGTGCCACCTGCCCGCTATTTTCCTCTCTGAAAAGTAACAGATGTTTCGTACGGCCGGCGGCAATGGGGTTATGGGGGTCCTTCGACTCCGCGACTCGATTCGCAAGCGAATCGAGTGGCTGCGCTCAGGATGACATCAGATAAAAGCGGCAATGTGTCACTCTGCCCGGGTGAGGTCCGGCGCCCAGGCTTAAACCTACTCTATGCTAGGATTCTCGGTGCGCCTCAGCGCTCGAACCTTTGGGAGGAAGACTGATTTGACGACTTATCGAGGGTGGCTATGTTGGTTGTGTTTGAGCACCGCGGCGTGGGCCCAAGGGGCCAAGCCGGCGGCCCGTCCGGCACCGCCTAAGGCAGCTGCTACGGCTGCGCCCGCCGCCAAGACTACTACGGGCGCGACCATTGCTCCGGGCACGCCGGTGATTACGATTGCCGGGTTATGCGACAAGCCATCGGCCTCCAAAGCGGCGGATTGCAAGACGGTGGTGACGCGCGCCGAGTTTGAGCAACTGGTGAATGCGGTGGCGCCCACCATTGCCCCACCGGCACGAAAGCAACTGGCGACCCAGTACGGCATGGCGTTGGTGATGGTGCACAAGGCACACCAGATGGGTCTGGACCAGGGACCGAAGTTTCAGGAACTGATGCGGGTGGCGCGCATCGGGGTGCTGACCAAGGAGCTCAGCCAGAGCCTGCAGGATGAGGCGAGTCACGTCTCCGAACAGGAGATCGAAGCCTACTATCACAGCAATGACGCCGCGTTTGAAGAGGTGGAACTGCAGCGAGTCTTTATACCGCGCAGCAAGCAGGTGGTGGAAGGCAAGGAGAAGCCGGCGGACGACGCAGCCAAGAAGCAGCAGCAGGAATCCGAGGAGGCCATGAAGAAACTGGCGGAGGCGCTGCGGACGCGGGCGGCGGCGGGAGAGGATTTCGACAAGCTGCAGGACGAGGCCATCGCCGCGTCTGAAATGAAAGGCAAGCCTCCCACCCAGCTGGGCAAAGTGCGGCGCACCAGCCTGCCGCCCGATCAAGCCGCGATTTTCAACCTGAAGCCTGGGGAAACTTCGCAGCTGATCAGCACTCCCAACGGATACCTGGTGTACAAAGTAGGGGAAAAGGACACCCTGCCTCTGGACAAGGTGCAAGCTGAAATCTCTTCCACACTGCGCTCGCAGCGCATGCAGGATGCGCTGCAGAAGATCCAGCAGTCAGCCACGCCGGAGTTGAACGAGAAATATTTTGCGGAAGCGCCGGCGGCTGCGCCGCCAGCGGGCATGCAGGAAGATGAGGGCGCGAAGCCGGCGATGAAGGCTCCTCCATCCGGTCCCAAATAAATGGGCGACGCAAAACCAACTGTAGTGGTCACCGGGATCTCCGGCAATCTGGGGAGCCGCCTGCTGCCGCAACTGGCCGAGTTCAACGTGATTGGGGTGGATGTGACGCCGCCCGTGACCGATCTTCCGCTGCGCTTCGAACGCATGGACCTGGGGCAAGAGGAGTCCTGCCGCCAGCTTTTCTTTCTATTGCGGGAAACGCGGGCGGAGGCCGTGATCCACCTGGCATTCGTGCTGGACCCGGTGCGAGCCGGGGTGCTCGACCTTGATCAAATGTGGCAGATCAACGTGGCCGGGACGGCGCGGGTGATGGAGGCAATCACCGAGGTCAATCACGAAGAAACGGTGGTGCGGAAATTCATTTTTCCCAGCAGCGTTTCGGTGTACGGCCCGGAGTTGTCCGGGGCAGCGACGGAGGTACATCCGCTGGGCGCCCATACCCTGCCCTATGCGATTCACAAGATGGAATGCGACAAGGTCGTGCAACAGCGGGCGCCGGCGCTGCGAGGGTGCAGCGCGTACCTGCTGCGTCCGCACATTTTTGCCGGAGCCAGCGTGCAGAACTACATGCTGGGCGCCTTTCGAGGCACGCCGGGCGGACGAAGCAACCGCGCCGCCAGCATGAGGAGCCGGGGCAAACGCCTGCCCTGCATGTTGCCGCGGGGGCGGCGGTATCTGGAGAATCGCATCCAGTTTGTGCATGTCGATGACGTGGCCAGGCTGATCACGTGGATTCTGCAAAAGACGGAACCCGAGTCGCAGCGCCTGACCGTGCTCAATGTGGCCGGGCGGGGCGAGCCCTTGACCTTTGAGCGCTGCATCGCAGTGGCCCAGGCCAAGCTGTTGCGGCTGCCGGGCAAGCTGGCGTTCAGGGTGGCGCTGAAAATTCTATGGCAGCTGGGGATTACAGCTATCCCGCCCGAGGCGGCGCCCTACATGATCGGCGAATACATCATGAATACAGACCGGCTGCGGAAATTTCTGGGCGAGAGTTATGAGGATGTGATCCGTTACACGATTGCGGACGCGTTTGCGGATTGCTTCAAGAGCGAGACGGCGGTGAAGGTGGAAGAGCCTGCGGCTGAGGTTTAGGGTTGAGGTTTAGGGTTGAGGTTTAGGGTTGAGGTTTAGGGTTGAGGTTTAGGGTTGAGGTTTAGGGTTGCGGTTTAGGGTTGCGGTTTAGGGTTGCGGTTTAGGGGTTGCGGTTTAGGGTTGCGGTTTAGGGTTGCGGTTTAGGGTTGCGGTTTAGGGTTGCGGTTTAGGGTTGCGGTTTAGGGT
>CAWCPY010000038.1:0-13978 GCA_963797385.1 Terriglobia bacterium | reverse complement strand
CGGAACTTTGTTATAACCCGAATATCGAACACATCACACCTTTGTCCAAGAATTCTGCCTCGGCGAATGCCGGAACGCAAGCCGCGCCCCGCTTCCCTGCTCCCGCATACGAGGAGCAGGATGCGGTTTTTGGCCGCGCCTTCCACATCCTGCAAGAAGCTATTGCCCGGGCGGCATTTCCTGCAGCTTCGGTTGCGGTTACCTCTCAGGGAAAACTGGTTGCGCTGAAAGCCTTTGGCCGCTTCACCTACGAACCCAGCTCTCCTGCAGTGACCGTGGCCACCGTCTTCGATCTGGCTTCGGTTTCGAAAGTTGTCGCCACCACCACCATGGCGATGATTCTTTACGAGCGGGGACTCATCGATCTGGAGGCGCCGGTGGCCAGCATCGTGCCTGAGTTTGCCGGGAGCGATGCGCGGCGGGGCGATGTAACGGTGCGCATGCTGCTGGCGCACTCCTCCGGTTTGCCCGCGTATGAAAAGCTCTTTCTTAAGGCGACAAACCAGGGATGAACTGCTCGCGGCAGCATTTGCCACTCCGCTGACGGCCGATCCCGGCGCGAGAGCTGAATACAGCGACATCGGCTTCATCATTCTGGCGGTTGCGCTGGAGCGGGTCGCCGATGAGGCCCTCGACCGCTTCTGCCAGCGGGAAATATTCGGTCCGCTGGGGATGACGCACACCGCCTACAATCCGCCGGCCGCGTGGCGCGCTTCGATTCCGCCCACCGCCGATGACCGCACCTTTCGCAAACGAATCATCCAGGGCGAAGTGCAGGATGAAAATGCCAGCGTGCTGGGCGGCGTGGCAGGACACGCCGGGCTGTTCGCCACCGCGGAAGATCTGGCAACATTTGCTCACGTTCTTCTGCAGGGAGGAGCGCCGCTGGTCCGTGCGGAAACCCTGGCGCTCTTCACTCGCCGCGAAGCCGCGCCGGCTGGCACTTCCCGGGCACTTGGCTGGGACACGCCTTCCTCGCCATCGCAGTCGGGAAAATATTTCTCCGCGGGTTCATTTGGGCATCTGGGGTACACCGGGACCTCGCTGTGGATCGATCCCGAGCGCCAGCTTTCCGTCACCCTGCTCACCAACCGGACATGGCCTGACTGCGAGAATAAAGCGATCAAGGATGTGCGCCCCGCATTTCACGACGCCGTGGTGGAAGCGCTGGAGAAAAAGCATTTGAAGCGAAGATCGAGCAGCACGCGGGAGAACCTGAGCCGCCTTACTACCGAGCAAACCAATCGCGCTTCCACCGACCTGGACTTGAAGTCGGCGCTGGAAGTAGTGCGCGTCATCAACGCTGAAGATGCCAAAGTGGTGGACGCGGTGCGGCGCGCCCTGCCGCAGATTGCGCGCGCGGTCGGCCTGATCGCCAACGCGCTGCAGCGGGGCGGAAGGCTGATCTACGTTGGCGCGGGGACCAGCGGACGGATTGCCGCTCTCGATGCGGCGGAGTGTCCGCCCACGTTCAACGTCGATCCCAGGACGGTGCAGTTCATCATGGCGGGCGGGCCGGCAGCCCTGGCTTCGGCCGTGGAGGCAAACGAAGACTCCCGCGACCTGGGCCAGCGTGAAATGGCGAAAAGGAAGCCGGGGCGGAATGATGTGGTGGTAGGTATTGCCGCCAGCGGACGCACCCCGTTCACCATCGCCGCCATCGAGTACGCGCGGAGCAAAGGCGCGCATACCATTTCCGTGACCTGCAACCGCAACACCCCGCTCGAAAGGGCGGCCCACCTGGGCATCGTGACTGAAGTAGGGCCAGAGGTGATTTCGGGATCGACTCGCATGAAAGCGGGCACGGCGCAGAAAATGGTGCTGAACATGCTCTCCAGCGGAGCCATGACCCGGCTGGGATACGTCTATGGCAACCTGATGGTGCACGTGACCCCGAGAAATTCGAAGCTGGCGGCGCGCAGCGTCAGCATTCTGCAGCAGGCGGCGGAGGTAAGTGCGGAGATCGCCGCGCGGGCTTTGCGGGTGGCGGGAAACAGCGTCCCGGTGGCGCTGGTCATGCTGCAGGCGGAAGTGGACCGCCGGGAGGCGGAGCGGGCGTTGAAATCGGCGGGCGGGCACGTGCGGCGGGCGATCGCCGCGGCGCGCAGTTTGTAGCTTGTGGTAGCGCCGGCGTCTCGCCGGCTGTCCCGAGGGCATCTTGCCCTCGGGGGTGGGGGCGGGACGCCCCCACGACAGCCGCCGGGACGGCGGCGCTACCAAACCCGGCGGGCGATCGCCCGCGACCATCACATCCCACCCTGATCCCTAAATCCTGCGGGCCGTGTCCTCTGGAGTTACCATTTCCTCCCTACTCTTCCGTGCCGTCGCCATTAGAATAGACAGGCCTATGGATAAGTTTGTCATCCGCGGGGGCAATCCGCTGCTGGGAACGATTCGGGTCAGCGGAGCCAAGAATGCCGCGCTGCCGGCCATGGCCGCTGCCCTGCTTACGGAAGAGCCGGTCATTCTGGAAAATGTTCCGCAGGTGCGCGACATTGAAACTACCCGCAAGCTGCTGGCAGCGATGGGCGCCGAGGTCGAACTGGGCTATGGGCGGGCACAGCATCGCACCACCATTTGCGCGCGCACTCTGACCAGCCCGGAAGCGTCCTACGAACTGGTCAAGCAGATGCGGGCTTCATCGCTGGTTCTGGGGCCGCTGGTAGCACGTTGCGGACGCGCCCGGGTTTCGCTGCCGGGCGGTTGCGCCATCGGCGCGCGTCCCATCGACCTTCACATCAAGGGACTGGAACTTCTGGGCGCCAGAATCACACAGGACCACGGCTACGTGGAGGCCAGCGCGGACCGTCTCAAGGGCGGCGAAATTCTATTCGACCGAATCACCGTGACCGGCACGGAAGACTTGCTCATGGCCGCTACCCTGGCCGAAGGCGAAACCGTGCTGCAGAATTGCGCCCGCGAACCCGAAGTCGCAGACCTGGCCGAACTGCTCAACAAGATGGGAGCTCAAATTGAAGGCGCGGGCACGTCAACCATTCGGGTGAAAGGCGTCAGCAAGCTGCATGGCGCGAAACACAGAATTATTCCCGACCGGATCGAGGCTGCCACCTTCATCATTGCCGGAGCCATGACCGGCGGGGACCTGAACATTGCGGGCTGCGAGCCGGCGCATCTGGGCGCGTTGCTCGAAAAACTCGCCGAAGTCGGAGTCAAGACACGGCACACCGCCGACTCGGTACGAGTGATGGGAGATGTCCCCATTAAGGCGGCGGACATTGTGACCGAAGAGTATCCTGGCTTCCCTACTGACATGCAGGCGCAGTACATGGCGCTGGCCACCCAGGCTGAGGGGACGTCGATCATCACGGAAAACATTTTCGAAAACCGTTTTATGCATGCGCTGGAAATGGTGCGCATGGGCGCCAACATCAAGATTGAAGGGCGGCGCGCGGTGGTGCGCGGTCCTTCCCCGCTGAGCGCGGCGGCGGTGCTGGCTTCCGATCTGCGGGCTTCGGCGTCACTGGTGCTGGCGGCGCTGGTGGCGGAGGGCGAATCGATCATCGACCGGGTGTATCACATCGACCGCGGCTACGAAAATATCGAAGAAAAGCTCAAGGGCGTTGGAGCGCAGATTCGCCGCATTGGAGAAATTCTGCCCAAACGGGCGGCGGCCCCGGCGCGCGTGTAGGCGCGAGCGTCCCCGCTCGTGCTGTTCCTAAATTGAGCATAACCAATCCCGCGGGAACGAATACCTAGAACAAATCCAACGCCATCTTCAGCGACCGGTTCAATTCCGAGAGTTTGGCTCGAGGGAGAGATCCCAGGAAATCCGTAAGGTCGGTTTTGCGAAGACTGACCAAGTTGTCGCACATGATCCAGCTGGGATGCTTCAATCCTTCATCGGGCCCGACGCCCACTTGAGTGGAAAGCCCTTCGCCGCTGCTGAATACCGGCGCGCATATCACGGTGGAGAACCTCGAGTCGATGAGCACCTGGCGGCTCACCACTACGAACACACGGTATTGCTTCGGGTCGCCTCCGGGCTTGTGGACACGATAGAGCTCTCCGCGCTTCACGCCGGCTCCTGATCAGCAATCACTTGCCGGCCTCGTCAGTCGAGGAGTCGAGATCCATTCCCTGGTATTCCATTACGTCCGCAGCCTCGGCATTCAGAAGCTGCGCGGCGCGGTTCAAGCGGTCCAAATCACGAGCCTGCACCTCGGCCCGCGCCCGTTGCCGCAGGTAGTGGCGGAGGACCCGCTCAATGAAGGATGACCGGGAGTGCTTCGAACCCGACAGCTTGTCGATGCCGGATAGGATATCCCTCGAGAGTGTGATAGAAGTCTTCTCTTTCATACTACTATTATGCTACCACAAGGAAAGGTTTGAGGGTAGCACTGGTTGTGCCACGTTTTGACGTTGCCAGGAGTGCCGAGCTTGGCTCGGCTGGACGGGCGGGACGCCCGTCCTCCATCCATTCCATCCTCGTCCAGTACAATGTTTTTCGTTCTGCGGAGGACCTTCAATGCCATCGCGCCATCTGTCGCTCGTTTTCGTACTACTGCTGGTTTCGCTCGCGGTCCGCGCACAACCGCCTGAGCTGTCGAAGGAGGTGCAGGAGTTCGTTCGTGTGAATTCGGGCAAGGTTGTGCTCACGCATGTGCGGATTATCGATGGCACAGGAGCGGCGGCGGTGGAGGATCAGAACGTTGTGATCGAGGGTGGAAAGATCGCGGCGATCACCAAGGGAGCCGATGTAGCAGCGGACAAGAGCACTGCGGTCCTCGACCTTCGCGGACATACGGTGATACCCGGCATTGTCGGCATGCACGATCACCTGTTTTACATCGTGCGGCCCAATCTCGACAGCCGGCGTCACTTTGACAATCCTGTCCTGGTCACTCAGATGACGTTCTCGGCCCCGCGCCTTTATCTCGCCAGCGGGGTCACCACCATGCGCACCACCGGCAGCGTGGAACCGTACGCCGACCTGAACCTGAAGCGCGACATCGATGCCGGCAAGCTTCCCGGCCCGCATATGGATGTCAGCGGACCTTATCTTGAAGGCGCGGAGAGCTACTTTATCCAGATGCCGCACCTGGCCGGTCCCGACGATGCGCGGCAGACTGTGGAGTACTGGGCTGATCGTGGAGTGACGTCGTTCAAGGCGTACATGAACATCACACGCGCCGAGTTGAAGGCTGCGATTGAAGCGGCCCACCAGCGCGGCATCAAAGTGACCGGCCACCTGTGCTCGGTGACTTACAAGGAAGCGGCCGAGCTCGGCATTGATGATCTTGAGCACGGCTTCTTCGTCAACACGCAGCTGGATGCCGGCAAGAAACCGGATGTCTGCAGTGAAAGCGAGGGCGACGAAACTCTTGCCCGCATGGATCCGAATAGTACCGAGGCGAGAGACCTGATCAATTTGCTGGTCAGCCACCACGTGGCCATTACTTCAACGTTGCCAGTATTCGAAGGGGACCTGGGCGGAGGGCGTCCGCCGCTGCGGCAACAGGCTTTGGATGCGATGACCCCGCAAGCGCGGGAAGATTTCTTCCTGCTGCGGCAGCCGCGCCCGGCGTCAGCGCCGGCGCCCAGCTCTCCCCCAAAGCCCGATCCTGCGGTGCTGTGGAAGCATGATCTGGAGCTGGAACGCGCCTTCGTGGCCGCCGGCGGATTGCTGCTCGCGGGGCCTGATCCCACGGGGCGGGGCGACGTGCTTCCGGGATTCGGGGACCAGCGCGAAATTGAATTGCTGGTCGAGGCCGGATTCTTGCCAGTCGAGGCCATCAAGATCGCCACGCTGAACGGCGCCGTTTATCTGGGCCGGGACAAGCAGATCGGCTCGATCGCCGCGGGAAAGAATGCGGACCTGGTGGTGCTCAAGGGAGATCCGTCGAAACAGATTTCAGATGTTGAGAATGTCGAAATTGTTTTCAAGGACGGCGTGGGCTACGACTCCCAGAAGCTGCTGGATTCGGTGCGGGGAAGGTACGGGCAATATTGATTGGTCTCGACACCGGGTGCCCCATTTGCCGCGTCTTTCGCGACAAGTGGGGTAGGAATGGCGGAGTGGCGTCCCGCGCGCTGCCGGGCTTTGCCCGGCTGGACAGCCGAGGGCGGCTGTCCCCACGTGGTTCGGGGTACTGAATCTCCCCTCTTGCTTCCGGTTTAGGGCTGCAGCTATTTTGTTGGAGTGCTTCGACGATTCCTCACGATAGTTTTGCTGGCTTCGTTCTGTCGGCCAGCCCTGGCACAGATCGCGCCATCTCAATTTCCCGCCGGCAAAGTGATTCCCAAAGTTGTTTGCAGTGCGGACAGCAACCAGAGCTATGCGTTGTACCTGCCTTCCACTTTTTCCGCCACGCGAAAGTGGCCCATCGTTTATCTCTTTGACCCTCTGGCCCGGGGAGAAGTTGCAGTGGAAGCAGCGCGGGCGGCGGCGGAGAAATTCGGATACATCGTCGTCGCCTCGAACAACTCCCGCAACGGCCCCATGGCGGACTCTACCTCGGCCGCGAATGCGGTATGGCGCGACACGCAGGAGAGGTTTCCGGTCGAAGAACAACGCCGTTACCTGGCTGGGATGTCGGGTGGAGCGCGCCTGGTCACGGCCATCGCGCTGTCCTGCAACGGTTGCGCTGCCGGCGTGATCGCCAATGCCGCCGGATTTCCGATCGACAAGGCCCCACAGCGCAACATGAAATTCGCCTACTTTGGCGCCGTGGGCAATGCCGACTTCAACTATGGCGAATTCGTTGAACTGAGGAAGAAACTGGATGAGGCCAGGGCGGAGTACCGGATCCGCATCTTTGATGGCCGGCATGGATGGGCGCCGCCGGAGGTGTGGCTGGAGGCGCTTGACTGGATGGACATTCGAGCCATGGCAGCGGGCGTGTTGCCGCGCGATCCGGCGCGCATCCGGCAAACCGCCGATGAAGAACTCGCACGGGCCCGCGAGTGGCAGGCGAGGAATAATTTGCTGGCGGCGGTGCGCGAGTATGAGTCCGTGGTGCGCGATTTCAAAGGCCTGATTGACGTAGGTCCCGCGGAAACGTCACTGACTGACCTCGCCAAGAACAAAGGAGTGAGAGTAGAAGAAAAGCAGGAGGCCAATGCGCTGGAGCAGCAGGCGCGGATCAGCGACCCTTTTGCTGAGCAAATGCAGGCGATAGCGTCGGGTGACAGCGACAACGTTGACCTGAACACCCTCAAGCGCGACTTGGCCGATCTCAAGAAACGCGCGGACAGTGTGCCGAATTCGGACGACTTGAAAACGCTGGTGGTGCGTCGGGCGCTGGGAGGACTGGTGATCGCAGCGTACGAGGCCGGGCAGCACAGCATGGAAGGCAAGGATTATCGAGCGGCGCTGGCCTATTTTGATTTAGCGGCGGCGGGATCGGCGAATCCTGCCTTCGCGCACTACCAGAGGGCGCGGACCTATGCCATGCTGGGCGACAGGAAGGGAACGCTGGCCGAGTTGCGGCTGGCGTTGGCCGCGGGATTCCACGATGAAGTCGGCGCTGACTGGCGGGGAGTTTAAGTCTTTTCAGGGGATGGCGGAGTTTCAGGCGCTGGCGGCGGAGTGGAAGGCGGCGGGCGAGAAGGAAAGAGTCAATCCGTGAGTTGCAACGGGGAATTAGGGAACATCTCGCTAGGCTGCCCCACCCTTGCGTTTTTTGCAAGGGTGGGGATTTCTGCTCTAACCCGTAGGTATGGAATGCAGAGAGCAGGTGGGGATGCACAGGCACATGCGGAATAGATTTCAGGTCCCCACCCTTTTCGCAAAGAGCGCGAAAAGGATGGGGCAGCGTCAGTGGTGGCGATCTCTACTTCGGAATGAAGAAGGGTGGGCCAGCCCGCCAGCCTCAGTCGTGGCGATCCCTACTTCCGGACCGGAAAAGGGTGGGCCCGCCCGCCTCTAACCCGTGGATATGGAATGCGGAGAGCAGGTGGAGATGCAGATGCACATGCGGCATAGATTTCAGGTCCCCACCCTTTTCGCAAAGGGCGCGAAAAGGATGGGGCAGCCTCAGCAGGTCCCTCGACTCCGCTCGGGATGACAGGTTGATTTAAGGGCTGAAATCCCGAGGTTTCTTCCAAGCTGGTAAAGTAGATTTGATGTGGAAGCTTGTTGTGTTGGTGGCGGTCATGTTTACGTCGGTGGTGGGAGTGGCGGGAACGGTCCCAGATATTGAGTTGCGCTTTTCGTGGCGGTGCAAGCATGATGGAGGCACACGCGGAGATTCGGAAGCGACCACTGCTCTCGTCGATAGTCCTTCCAGAGATGGGCAGGCGCGGCGCTTCGACGTATCATGGAGCGAAAATGGCGGCGAGCGCTGCAGCACCCCGCTGGGAGTTCTCGATACCACCTCTACCTATTACACCTACGATGTCTGGTGGTACATCACCGACCTCTCCCATGTGAACAACCTGGAGTTTGACTTGAACCAGGTGCTGCCCAATCGCGACACCGTTATCTACGGCACGCAGTGCTCCTTCCGCCTGGGGAGATGGAAATACACCACGCGAGAAGGCGGGAAGGCGCGTTGGAACACGTCGAATCCGACGTGCAGCCGCCGGGAGTGGACGGCCAACACCTGGCACCATCTGGTACTTCAATTTCATCGGGACGAGAGCGGCGTAGTGACCTACGATTCGGTAGGCTTTGACGGGAATGTGCAAGCCTTCAATGACGCCTCGGGCCCTAGCAATTTCGCCTTGCGCTGGTATCCGCCGGGACTGCAGGTGGTGAACTTTCAGATCGGCGGCGACGATTCTTCGCATGATACAACTGCCTACCTGCGTTCATTCTCCGTCACCGGCAGTGCGGGAGCCGAATTCTTCCCGGCTGGCGGTTCCGGTTCACTAAGAGCTGCTTTCCGGTTCCCTTCGGCCCATCAATCTGGTTCCTCCCGGAAAATGGCCGAGCCTTGCTCGGCTGGGCAGGTGAGACACCTGCCCCTACGTGAGCACTGGAAAGAATAAAGGCCGCGATGTTTTTATCGCGGCCTTTCAAGACTCCCGGACGGGCGGGACGCCCGTCCTCCATTTTTTGGGTGGTTAGTGACGACCTCCGCCGTGTCCGCCGCCGCCGAAACCGCCGCGGCCACCGCGGCCTGGGCCGCCTCGGCCACGTCCCCGGCCACCGCCTCCGCCGCCGGGGCGACGTCCGCGGTCGCCTCCTCGGTCGGGGCCACGATCTCCGCTGCGTTCCGGGCCGCGGTCTGCACCGCCGCCTCCGGCTACCGGGGCGTCGCGATTGAAGTTGGGCTCGTCGTCGGCGAAATCGGCGCCGCCCTCGATGGTCAGTGCAGGAGCGTGAGCGGGTTCACCGCCGCCTTCGCCTCCGCCGTTTTCCGGCGGAAGTTCGCCCCCACCCATTTTCGCGCGCTGCTCTTTGAGGATCGCTTTGCGCGACAGGCGAATGCGGTTGCCTTCGACGGCCAGCACTTTCACCAGGACCTGATCGCCTTCTTTCAGTTCGTCGCGAACGTCCTTGATGCGATGCTCGGCGACTTCGCTGATGTGCAGTAAGCCGTCGGTGCCGGGGATGATTTCGACGAAAGCGCCGAAATCCGCCAGGCGGGTGACTGTGCCCAGATAGGTTTTGCCGATCTCAGCCGTGGCGGTCAGATCGCCGATGATCTGTAGCGCCTTGGCTGCCGAAGCTTCGTCGTTCGAGGCTACGTTGATTTTGCCCGAGTCCTCGACGTCGATCTTCACGCCGGTGCGCTCGATGATGCTGCGAATCATCTTGCCGCCGGGCCCGATGACGTCGCGAATCTTGTCCACCGGAATCTGCAGGGTGTAGATTCGCGGCGCGAAGGACGAAACCTTCTCGCGGGGAGCGGAGATGACCGCGTTCATCTTGTCGAGAATGTAAAGGCGTCCGCGCTGGGCCTGAGCCATGGCTTCGCGCATGATCTGCGCCGTGATGCCACCGACCTTGATGTCCATCTGCAGGGCGGTGATGCCGTCTTTAGTGCCCGCGACTTTGAAGTCCATGTCGCCGTAGTGGTCTTCGGCGCCTGCGATGTCGGTCAGGATAGCGTAGTTCTCGCCTTCCTTGACCAGAGCCCATGGCAACGCCTGCGACCGGCGACTTCAGAGGAACGCCGGCGTCCATGAGGGACAGCGAGGCTCCGCAAACCGTGGCCATCGACGATGAACCATTCGATTCCAGAATGTCGGACACGACGCGCATGGCGTACGGCCAGTTGTCTTCGCCCGGCAGGACGTTGGTGATGGAACGTTCCGCCAGCGCGCCGTGACCGATTTCGCGGCGGCCTGCGCCGCGCAGAAACGCAACTTCACCAACCGAAAACGGCGGGAAGTTATAGTGCAGCATGAAACGTTTTTTGGCCTCGCCTTCGAAGACTTCGAGGCGCTGCATGTCGTCGCTGGTACCCAGGGTGGTGGTGACCAGGGCCTGAGTTTCGCCGCGGGTGAAGATGGCAGACCCGTGGGTGCGGGGAAGGACGCCGACTTCGATCCAGATATCGCGGATCTGGTCGAAGGCGCGGCCGTCAGGACGGCGCTTGTTGTTGATAACCTGCTCGCGGAAAATGCGTTCGCGCAGGGTCTCGAAGTAAGTCTTGAATTTTTTCTGCGCGGCTTCGTCTTCTGCCGGGATAGCAGCCTGCAGACTCTTCTTGAGTTCCCGGACAAGAGTGTAGCTTTCCGCCTTGGGATGCTTCTCGGTGTCGAGACGGTCGCTCAGGTCGGCGCCCACCCGCGACTTCAGATCGTCGTAGTAGGCCTGATCGAACTCGGGAGGAGTGACCTGGCGCTTGGGCTTGCCGCCTTTCTGGCGCAGGTCGTTGATGGCGGCGCAAATCTTCTTGATTTCGGTGTGGGCGAACTCGATGGCGTCCACCACCGTTTCTTCCTTCACTTCCTTGGCGCCGGACTCGATCATCACGATGCCTTCGGAAGTTCCGACCACCATGATATTCAGCAGGCTTTCGCGCATCTCGGTGTAGGTGGGGTTGATGACGAATGCACCGTTCACCAGACCGACGCGCACGGCGCCGATGGGGCCTTCGAACGGGATGTCGGAGATGGTCAGGGCGGCGGAAGCGCCGTTGATGCCGGCGACGTCAGGGTCGTTCTCGGTGTCGGCGGAGAGGACGAAGGCAATGACCTGGGTCTCACAGCGGAAGCCATCCGGGAACAAGGGGCGCACCGGGCGGTCGATCTGGCGGCTGGTGAGAATTTCACGCTCGCTGGGACGGCCTTCGCGCTTGATGAAGCCGCCGGGGATGCGTCCGCCGGCGTAAGTGTATTCGCGGTAATCCACGGTCAGGGGGAAAAAATCGATGCCTTCGCGGGGATCGGGGTTGGCGGTGGCAGTGGCGAGAACGACGTTGTCGCCGATGCGCACAACGACGGAACCGTGCGCCTGCTTGGCTAATTTCCCAGTTTCAAAAGAGATGGTTTTACCGCCGGCAAGTTCAACCGATACTTCCTGTTTCATGATTCATTTCCTTTTGGCAGGAGGACACTCGCGCGTGCGTCTGGAGAGGCGGCACGGTTGAAGGGCAAGAGCCAGTAGCGTTCTGGGAGGCCGGAAACACACCGTTCGCGGCTTTTTCCTTGTTTCGTGATGGCCGTCTGCGCGACGGCCCGATGATTCCGATGGTGATCCGGCGAATCCACCCCGAGCCGGAAACGGCCCCGCAGAAACCTACTTGCGCAGGCCCAGCTTATGCACAACCGTCTTGTAACGGTCGGAATCGTATAGCTTGAGGTAGTCGAGCAGGCGGCGTCGCTTGCTGACCAGCATGAGAAGACCGCGGCGCGAACCGTGGTCCTTCTGGTGCGTTTTGAAGTGATCCGTCAATTGGCCAATGCGCTCGCTAAGCAACGCGATCTGGACTTCGGGGCTGCCCGTATCGGTGGGATGCGTTCCGTACTGGTCGATGAGGGATTTCTTTTGCTCTCTGGCTAGCACTAACCCGATGCACTCCTGTCTTCTAGTTTCAATTTGATCGTAACGTGCAATTAAGGTAACACGCTGAAGACCAAGGTGTAAAGGCGAAGGACTCCGGGACAGTGGGTCAGTTTGGTGATATGACACGGCAAGTGCATAAACCACAAAGGACACGAAGTATCACGAAGGTTTGTTTTCCAGGGTTTCTTCGTGTGCCTTCGTGCCCTCGACTTCGGACGTCAGAGTTCGGACCCCAGCAACTTCCTATCCACAGCAGGGGGCGTCATACCAAAGGGATATGCCGATTCAGCATCTGAATTAGTATAGTTATGCCGACTGCCATGACAGTGCGCTGTCTTCAATGCGGCCAGGAGAATAATCCCCAATACCGTTTTTGCGGTATGTGTGGGGCGCCGCTAGGGCCACCGCCGGCTGCGGTCGCAAGCGAGCCGGGACGCGAAAGAATGAGGCCGCCGGTGAGTGGACCCTCTTTCCTGGGGCTGGGCGATGATCGCACCCGCGACCTGGACTACCTGCTGGAAGATGATCCCCCGCGGAGCCACGGACGACTGTACCTGGCCCTGTTTCTGCTGATCCTGAGCGGCGGATTACTGGCTTGGCATTGGCAGCGCGACGGCTATCCCTGGAAGTACACGCCGAAGGCAGCCGTCAGTAACGCGCCAGTCAGTCCTCCGTCGGCTATTGCGCCGGATGCAACCGCGGCAGCGGCATCCCCGGTTGTGCCGATAGAGCCAACTGCAAACCCGGCGCCGCCGGAGTCTCAATCTACGCCAGGAGAAGCGATACAGGCTCCCGGAGCATCCACTCCCGCCGGGCAGCCTTTGGCCGACAGCAGCACTCCTGATGACGCCGCCGCCGTCGGCAAGCCTGCCGACCAAGCCTCAAAACAGGACCAGAACCCCGACACCGGACAGTCCGAGGCCGAGGCGCCGAGCCCGGCCGCCGCTTCGAAGCGGAGTGAACCCGAAGCTGCGGAGCCCGTTCCGACGGCAACGAAAGCGCCGAAGGAAACGCGAATGGCAGCTGCGGTGCCCCTGCCGAAGGCGCCTGCAGCCAAACCTTCGCCGACGGCTCCGGCGGCGACATTCGAAGACCGGCTGGTGGCGGACGGCGAAAAATACCTGTACGGGCGGGGAGTCCCGGAAGATTGTGCCCGGGCGCAGAGAAACCTGCAGATTGCGGCTCGAGGGTCAAATGCCAAGGCGCAGACCCTTCTGGGTGCCATGTACGCGACCGGGCACTGCGTGGGCCGCGATCTTCCGACCGCCTATCGCTGGTTCGCCAAGGCCCTGCATGGGGACCCGGGGAATTCGCGGGTGCAGCGTGATCTGGAAGTGCTGTGGAAACAGATGACGCCGGAGGAGCGGCAGGTGGCGATCAAGAGCCAGTAGGAACTGGTCTTCACTTGGCCGACGGTGTCGCGGATTCTACACCCAGTTATCAGTTCATTGTTCCCAGTTCTCAGTGGTGATGGTGAGCGGTTTCGGGCGAACTCATGACCAGGCGTCCGTGCTGAACTCCTTTGGTGCTGATCAGGCGATCGGCCAGTTTTTGCACTTCTTTGGATTGGCCGCGCAGCACGACTACTTCGAGACAGCTTTCGTGATCAAGGTGAGCGTGAAGCGTGGAGATGATCACGTGATGATGCTCATGCTGGAGATCGGTGAGTTTCTCGGGCAGAAGACGGGTGTGGTGATCGTAGATGAGAGTGACGGTACCGACCACGAAGGCGTCGGGAGCAACCACGGCCGAGCCAACCAGGCGGTCCCGAATCAAGTCGCGGAAGGCCTCGGAGCGGTTCTGGTAACCTTTTTGCGCAATGAAGCGGTCAAAGCGCCGAAGCAGTTGGGTATCGATCGCGACACCGATGCGGCTCAGTTCTCCCATCAAAGGCCCTCTCCGGCAATAGTTTACTCTCCCTGATGTAATCGATTGCGGGCTGGGCGGATAGTTCACTGGTGGGGGGATACGCTCTCACATGAGGCGGGCTGGAAATGCCTTACTTCGAAGGACCGACGCACATCGAAATCGCGGCCAGGCCCGGACAGCCGCTGGGTA
>CAWCPY010000037.1:0-19497 GCA_963797385.1 Terriglobia bacterium | reverse complement strand
CGCTGCTTTTCGCGACGCGGCCGAACCCGACCTTGCTGAACTGACTTTACTGAATCTGGCTCACTGAACTTCGACCGACACCAAATCACCGTCCGCTTTGCCTCCGGCTTTGTAGTTTGCAATCACGCCCCGGCCCGCCCACTCGCAGGAGAACTCGTCCGCTCCAACCAGCAGCAGTGATTTGTAGTCGTCGGTGCGCAATCTCATGGTTCGAGCGGCTGTCCTGATGGTCAAGATCGCCGCCGGACTCTGAGTGCAGTCCACTTTCAGCAGTTTCCCTCTGACGAACTGGACTTTGCGGCGGTCGGGCGCGGGCTCTGCGGGGACAGCTTCCCCTTTGGTGGAATTGGCGTCCCCCTCATCGTTCTCCGTAGCGGTCGCCGGACTGGCTGGGCCATTCTGCGGCGATGCATTATCCTGCGGCAGCACACCATACTTCTTCAGGGTCGGCAGGTCGGCCAGACTCTTGCGGGCGGTTTGCGCGATTTGCGGGTTTGAGCTGTCTTGCAAGCGGGTGAGCAGGGCGGTCGCGTCGTCCCACTTTTTTCCGGCGAGATCGATCTGCGCCAGGTTGAGCAGATACTGTTCGCTGCGCGGACTGAGTTGGATCGCGATCGTGATCGACCCGGTCGCGGAATGGACCCCGCCGCCCTGGAGGCGCGCCAGGGCAAGCATGTTGTGGGCCTCGGCAAAGTCGGGCTCCTTATCGACCACGTACACCAGGTCCTGAATCATGTTCGAAACGCCCTCGATCGGCTTGCGGTTTACCTGGGAGGCGCGAAATTTCACCAGCGCCAGGTAATAGTGGGTCCAGGTATCGCGGTCGTCTAGCTCCCGGGCCCGGGCCAGTTCCTCTCCGGCCTCGTCGAATTCTTTTCTTTCCATGCGCACCCAGGCCAAGGCGCGGTGCGCGATCGCATTGTCCCCCTTGGGGTCGGCGATGATGGTCTGGAGATCCTTCTCAGACTGATCGCGATGTTCGGGCAGACGCACCGCCATCTCCGCCACCAGCGATTGTGCCTCGGCCCTGACTACGTCCACTACACTGGCTCCGACATCCAGCGGCCCCACGGGCGCCGGAAACTGGTTCACCTGTCCCACTGGTTTGGTCGCGCCCTGCTTGGGGTCGGGCGGAGCCTGCGGCGCTGATGCGAAGGCGTGAAAGTAATCTTTCACCGCCTGCTCCAATTGGGCCGGGCTCATGCCAAAGGCCTGCTGGATGGCCTGTTCAACCGGGACTTTCCGAATCTGCACCAGTCCGAAATAGGTTCCGGTCTCCGATAATTTGTTCTGGTTGAGCAGGTAGTGCATCACGATCCACGACTGTGCGTAGAACATGGGCGGGTAGCCGGAAGGGCCCGGGCGCATGGTGAATAATTCCGGCAGGACCAGCCACGGCCGGTTCAGCAATTCCGCAAAAGATTTGGGCAGGTCCTTATTTCCGGACAGGTCCGGGGCAGGGTCGCTGCCAATCTGCGCCTGGTTGTCGCCCAGTTTCAGGCTGGAGAAGTATTGCGCGAAGCCTTCGTCAAACCAATCCTGGGTCGGGGGGTAGTTGAAACTGAGAAACAGGCGTGCGAAATCGTGGGAGACAGCTCGCCAGCTGTCCTCGGCGGCAAGATCGAGCACGATATAGTTGCGGTCTTCTCCAGACAAAAAAAATCCGGGGGCGGAAATGGGCCGGCCCTGCCGGAGCGGCGCCACACGGATGTATTCTTCGTCCGACTGCAGCGCGATCACATCCAGAGGTTCCGGCATCTGCACCTTGGTCTTCAGGAAGAGCTGGCCAAAGACGTCGCGCATCTGCTCCAGGCGCAGGCTCACTTCGCGGCCCTTCTTTTCTCCCGCGTCGGTGAGGACGGCGAAATGAGCGGAGCTGACCCGGATCCATTTGGGTTCAGAGTCGCGCGCGAGGGTGGTCGTGGAGGTTATGACCGCAAAGAGCAGGACGGCGGCAGAAACGCATCGCGGGCGAAACGAAATACTGGGCATTTTCGACCAGGGTGAAATGCTACCACGCGGCCGCCGCGAACCACGTAGGGGCAGATGTCCTCATCTGCCCGGCGGAGCGAAGCTCCGCCGTTTCTGGCCGCATGCAAACCCGTCGAGCCTTCGCTCGACTGGGCAGATGAGGACATCTGCCCCTACGTGATTCTCAGGTACCCCCACGCCGCGCTCTCAGCCACAACTGGATCTTCGTCTGTTTTCAGTTTCTCCAGTATCGGGGCAAAACGCTGGTCGCCGCTGTTGCCCATGGCAATCACCGCATTTCGCCGCAAACCGCTGCGCTTGGCCCGTCGCACTGCCGACTCGCGGAACTTTTCCCGAAATTCTTCTTCGGTCATCGCCGCCAGCCATTCCAGCGCGGGATTGACCAGTCCTTCCCGCGGTCGAAATTCGGCGGCGCCCGTAACCGGAGCCTTGCGGTTCCAGGGACAGACATCCTGACAGATGTCGCAACCGAAGACCTCGTGACCCATAAGAGGCCGCAGGTTCTCGGCGATCACGCCGCGCTTTTCGATAGTCAGATACGAGATGCAGAGATTCGAGTCCAGTTGGTAAGGCGCGACCAGCGCGTCCGTGGGACAGGCATCGATGCAGCGCGTGCAAGTGCCACAGCGATCGGGCGCGGGCAAGTCCGGTTCAAGTTCGAGCGAAGTTAGAATCACGCCCAGAAATAACCAGGAGCCCAGTTTCTGGTTAATGATGCAGGTATTTTTCCCAATCCACCCGGCGCCCGCGTATTTGGCATACACTCGCTCGACCAGTGGACCGGTGTCCACGTAGCAACGTGTTTGCAGCGGGGATGATGTGCCGACCGCATCGCGCAACTGCTTCTCCACCATTCGCAGTCGGGTCATTACCGCGTCGTGATAGTCCTCCCGCCCCCAGGCGTAGCGTGCGATCCATCCCCGTTGCGGATCGTCCGCCTCGGTGGAGTAGGGTTGCGCGGTGTTGTAGTTGATGGCACAGACAATCACGCTGCGCACCCAGGGCAGGCTGGTACGGAGCGACGCCCGCTTGAGCGCGCCGGTCTCATCGCGCGCTTCCAGGTATTGCATTTCTCCGGCACGACCGGCGGCAATCCATTGGCGAAAGCGATCCAGTTCGCCGAACTCGTGGACGGGCGCAACGCCGGCCAATTCAAAGCCGGCGGCGTGGGCTGCCTGCTTCACCAGGCGCGTAATTTGGCTGCTTTGATTCATTCCTCGAACTGGAATCGCCTAGCACTGCGGTTCGCGATTGGGCCGTGTCCCGATATAAGACCCCGCAAGATCAGTATCCGACCTTCTTAATGGAATGATCAAGGTTCCAGCTCCATACTATTCAAGGAGACTGAAATGAGCGAGTCACGAGTCGCCGGTCACCTAAGCATCCAACCGGCTGATTGAGGGGGCAGGAATGGTATGTCGTTCGAAATTTACCTGACCGGTTTTGTGGTCGTGATTGCCGGTCTCATCTACGGGGCTAGCCTGATGCACATACCGACCCCCTGGATTGTGGTGGGCGGGCTGGTGCTGGTGGGGATTGGAATTCTGACGGGTGTCAAAGCCACGCGCCAGAAGGACTCCGCAACCTAAAGCAAGGTCTGGAGGGGACCTTTCCAGGTTTCTCTCTGACGACACAAGAGGAGATACGGGATGAAATGGAATTGGATCTACGGAGTAGTGTTCGCGGGCGCTCTGGCCATCCCTGCGCCGGCACAGATTTCGGTGTACATCGGACAACCACCTCCACGAGTCCGCTATGAGCGCCGCGGCCCGCTTCCCGGTCCCGGCTACGCCTGGGTCAATGGCTACTGGTCGCCGCAAGGGGACCGCTATGAGTGGGTGCCGGGGCGCTGGGACCGTCCACCCTATCGAGGTGCGCGCTGGGTCCGTCCTCGTTATCAGCACCATCGCCACAAAGGCTGGGAGGTGCGTGACGGCCACTGGGACCGTGACGAGCATGGCCGGCACCGCGATCACTAGAATGGGCTGATCTGAAGGAGTACACCGTCGCAGACGGGCCCCGAGCGGCGGGGCCTGCATCTGTTGGCTTTTCCGCTAAACCATCAGAATCCTTGCCCACGAGGAGAAATTTGAGGGAAGCCTGCTGCAGGAGGAGCTGACGACCGACGACTGAATGCCTAGATTCCCAGTTTCTTCACTTCCTCGTTGTAGTACTTGCGGTACAGGATGTCCCACTCCTGGCTGCCTTCGAGAATCGTCCGCTTCTGGTTTTCGATCTTCAGGCGCGCGCTCTGATCGATCTTGGCTTCCTGGTTGAGCAGCTCTTCGAGGATCTTGCGTACTTCGAGGCGGATGGTGTTGCGATCTTCGACGAAATCCACGGCGTCGAGTTCAGCCAGAGCGTCCGCCACCACGTGGGCCACCTTGTTGACCTTGTCCCGGCTGATTCTCACAGCACCGCCTTGTACTTACGAGTGAGCTCGCTCTTTACCTTGCGAAACATTTCCTGATAGTTGGCCCCGGTGCGGCGCATTTCTTCGGAATAGGCTTCAAGAATGACGCGCACCTCGTCATTGATGCGGTCCTCGAGCGACAACTCCTCGAGCATGGCGGCGTGCACCTTTTCGGTGACCGCAGGCACGGCCTTGGTTTCGATATGCCCGCCCGCAATCAACTTTTTGGTGACTTCGCGGGCCAGGTAGCCCACATATTCTTTGGAAAGAAGCATAGCGCGGATCGAAGGTAGTCTGTGAAACAGGTAGTGTAGCACAGGGTTTGGTCGTTGGCTCTTGGTCGTTGGTCGTTGGCCCTTAGCCTTTGGCCGTCACGTTTGGTGTTTGGATGAACTGGTGGGAATATTGGATCTCCAAGTTTCAAACCACCCACGCCATGAGGACAGCCGGGCTGTCCGTCTCGCGCTGAGACCGGTGCATGAGGCCAACGGCCAACGACCAACGACCAACAACGATTTCCCAACGACGCCTCCCGACGACAAACCACCGAATTCAGGCATACAATGCAGAATAAATGTCTCCTGCGCCCGACAACCTGGCCGTCCTCAAAGACGACATGATCGCCTTCATCGAAGGCCATGGCATGCGCCGCTTTCACGGCTATGTCGATTATGAAGAAGTGCAGAGCGTGGTCTGGAAGACTGAAGACAATCCCGACAGCTGGAAAGATTTCGTGGAACTGGCCAAGGCCGCAGCCGCGCCCTTCCTGACCATGGACTCCTGGACATTGCGCAAGGAAGAGCTTGACCAGATGGTCGAGCGCCTGGGCCACGCCGAATTCACCAATGACGAAGACGTGGAGGAAGCCCGCTGGCTGCGCACATACGTCGGCAAGACCGGCTTCGTGCAGCTCGGCTTCGCCCACCAGGGCATCATGATGGTTTACGAGGCCTCGACCGACTGGTACGACCACTACCAGCGCCTGCTGGAGTTGTCGGAAGATTTCGGTGGTATTCCCATCGACGAACCCGACCAGGACGAAGAACCCTGACCCGCGCGGTAGAATTGGATTTCCTTGCGACCTTTGCGGTTAAAAGCTTTTGACCGCGAAGGACGCAAAGAAACGCGCAAAGAGCGCAAGACCCACACCTGTGAGAGTCTTTCCAGACGCCCAGAATTGTTATGCCTATGCGTTGGGATTTGAAGACCGCTGACTCTGATGCTGTAGCAGATCTCGCGGCGGAATTAACTTCACAACCATCCCTTCGCCTGAACGATCCGCAGATCGCTACGACCCTCGCCCGCCTGCTGGTGATGCGAGGCATAACCGAAGCCGAAGCCGCCGAACGTTTCCTGACCCCATCACTATCACACTTGCATTCTCCATACCTGATGTCCGGCATGAAGACAGCGGTGGACCGGATCGAGGCCGCTATCGAGAACAACGAGCCGGTACTCATCTACGGCGACTACGATGTCGATGGCACGACTGCAATCGTAATCCTCAAGACCGCCATCGAGCTCTGCGGCGGCGCCGCAGATTTTCACGTTCCGCACCGTATTCGCGACGGCTACGACATGCGCGACGACGTCATCGAGCAGGCCGCGGCCGCCGGCATCAGGCTCATCATCAGTGTGGACATGGGAATCCGCGCTTTCGCTCCGGCCGAGACCGCCCGGCGGCTGGGCGTGGACCTGATCGTCACCGACCACCACCTTCCCGGCCCGCAGGGGATTCCAGCTGCGCTGGCTGTGCTCAACCCCAATCAGGAAGGTTGTGAGTACCCGTGCAAGGAACTGTGTGGTGCGGGAGTGGCTTTCAAACTGGCCCAGGGCCTGATCGAGCGCCGAATTCCGGAAGTCGATCGAACTCGGCTGTTGAAGTCGTTCATGAAAGTGGTGGCGATCGCCACCATCGCCGACGCGGTCCCGCTGACTGGAGAAAACCGGGTCTTCGCCAGGCTGGGATTGGAAGGCCTGCGGTTGCCGGTGAACCCCGGCCTCAAAGCGCTGCTCGAAGTCGCGAAACTCACCCACGGCCGGACGCTTACTTCCGGAGAAGTTGCCTTCCGCATCGCTCCGCGCATCAACGCTGCCGGTCGGATGGACGTGGCCCGCGATGTCATCGAGCTCTTCAGTGTCAAAGATCCCGCCCGGGCCCGTGAGATCGCCAACAAGCTTGATCAGCTCAACGGCGACCGGCAGGAGGAAGAGCGCCGCATCCTGCAATCCATCACATCAAATTTCGAAGAACGGCCGGAGCTGCGCGAGGCTTTCTGTATCGTGATCGATGGCGAAGGCTGGCACCGCGGCGTAATCGGCATCACCGCCACCCGGGTAGTTGAACGCTACGGGCGCCCCGCGCTGGTGATTTCGCGGAATGGCGAAGAAGCTCACGGCTCCGGTCGTTCCATTCGCGCATTTCACTTGCTGAATGCGCTCGAATCTTGTGCCGGCCTGTTCACTCGATTCGGCGGGCACGCCCATGCAGTCGGCTTCTCGCTGCCCGCTGCGAACTTGCCGGAACTGCGGGCGCGTCTCGATGAATACGCGCGCACTTGCCTTACTCTTGCCGACTTCGAACCCTCGCTCAACTGCGATGCCGAGCTGTCGCTTGACCATGTGACTCCCGAATTCTTCAACCTGCTCCAACGGCTGGAGCCGTTCGGCGTGGGCAATCCCCAGCCTATCTTCACCGCTCGCGCCGTCCGCCTCATGGCCTCGCCCCGCATCATCAAAGACAAGCACGTGAAGCTGAAGCTGGCACCGGCCTTATCGTCGTTGTCCGACGGGCCGGCTGTGAACCTCCTGACCACTCCGCGCTGTGATCCCGATTCAGCCGTCTTGCGCCGCAGTGACGTGCGCCAGGCCGCCGACAATCGTCAGGGGACCGATGCCAAGTGGCGACGCGCCATCACCCTCGACGCCCTGGGCTGGCATCTGGCGGAACGCTGTCAGCAGGTTGGCCTTCTACCCGGCGACGCTCTCGACATCGCCTTCACGATCGAGAATAACGATCATCCCGAGTACGGCGGCCTCGAACTCTCGTTGCGAGACTTTGCACGGCCAGAGAAAACTGCCGAGGACAACGCGGCGGCCGAACAGAAGAAGGTTGCGGCTGGGCTGTAAAGGAAACACGGGAAGACCTCTGAGAACTGACATCTAAAAACTAGAAACTGCTTTTACCAAATCCAATCAACACCGCGAAGTTCGCTCTACCACATGTGGTAGTAGCCATTGCGCTGGTCCACTTCCACCCTGGTCTTGAACAGTCCTTCCAGACGCGCGGCCTGAAGCATCTGGTCTTTTGGCCCGTCTGCGATGATCCGTCCATTGGCCATCAGCAGCACGCGCTCGATTTCCGGAATCAGGTCGGAGAGGTCGTGCGTGACCAGAATGATTCCGATGCCGGCTTTGGCCAGTGAGCTCATACTTTGACGCAGACTGTGCCGGGCGAAGACGTCGAGAGAATTGCTGGGCTCGTCGAACAACAGGGCCCGCGGCTTGTGGACCAAAGCGCGGGCGATGAGCACACGCCGCGCTTCGCCGGAAGACATTTCGCACACCGGACGCTCGGCCAGATGCGATATCTCCAGCTGCGCCAGAGCGGCCTCGGCCAGTTCGCGGTGCCGGGGATCGACTACGTGATGCGGAAAGATACGAGCGCTGCTGAAGAAGCCGGAGAGAACCACATCGCGTCCGGAAGCTTCGCCGGAGCTTTTGGAAAGAAGATCGTTCGAGACAATACCCAGCAGCGAGCGCAGTTCGAAAATATCCCACCGGTCCGCTCCGAGGATGGTCATCGATGAGCCTTCCCGTGCCACGGGATAGCATTCCCGGGTGATCGTCTTGATCAGCGTGGACTTGCCGCAGCCGTTCGGCCCGAGGATGGCCACATGTTCGTCGCCGCGGATCACCAGGCTGAAATCCTCCAGCACAATTTTCTCTCCGCGCATCACAGAGATATTTTTCAAATCCAGTAAAGCAGGCTCGTGCGGATTCATGGCGTCATTGAGTTTAGACGATGACGGATGTACCCTCCACCGCCCGCGTGGAGACAGCCGCCCCCGGCTGTCTGGTCGAGCACAGCTCGACACCTTTTTGCAGGGAGACAGATTGCAGAGCTTCGCTCTGCCAGACAGCCGGGGGCGGCTGTCCCCACGTGGCTTGCCTTGGCTTCAAGTAGACTTATTTCCAGATGCCGATCCAGGTTTCCCACCTTCGGCGCTGGTTCGCGGGGGGCGCTATCAGCCTCCTGCTGGTGGTGGCGTCAGTGTATTTCTATGCCCGTCACAAAGTGGAGAACGCGCTCAAGGAAGTGCCGGCAAAAATCGGAATTGAAATCCAGCAGAGCGCCAAAGGCTTCACCGTTTCGCGCTCCGAGCAGGGACACACCATATTCAAGATTGAAGCCAGCAAGGCGGTGCAATACAAGCAGGGCGGGCACGCCGAACTGCATGACGTTACCATCACCTTGTACGGTCGCGATGCCAGCCGCTTCGACCAGATCTACGGCGCGGACTTTGAATATGATCCACAAACCGGCGACGTCGTCGGCAAAGGCCAGGTACAGATGGACCTGGAAGCCAATCCGGAAGGCCTCATTCATCCCGACCAGGCGACGCCCAAGGAATTGAAAAACCCGGTCCACCTGACCACCACCAACCTGCTCTTTAACCAGAAGACAGGGAACGCGGTCACCCGCGACAAGGTTGAGTTCAGCCTCCCCCAGGCCGATGGCTCTGCCGTCGGTCTTAGCTACGAAGCTAATACGACTCTCCTCACCCTGCAGTCGCAGGTCGATGTCTCGTTCCACGGCGCCACCCCCGCCCGGGTGACTGCGATTCACGGCACTATCACCAAAAACCCGCGGGTGGTGGAACTCGACCTTCCGCGGCTGCAGAACGGCGCCCGCCAGGCCTCCGCGGATAAAGGCACGATTTACCTGCGTCAGGACAACACTGTGGACCGCATTCTCGCCAGCGGCAACGTTCGGGTCGAGTCCGAGGCTTCAGGGTCCGAGAAAGTCCAGTCCAACCAGTTGGAATTGCTCCTGGCGGACAAGGCGGACAGGCTGCGGTCAGCCGCTTTTTCGGGCGATGTCCGGATGGAAAACTCCGGTCCGCGCCCCATGCAGGGGAACGCCGGGCGGGTGGTTCTGAATTTCACGGGGAATAATGTTCTGAGCACGGTACACAGCCAGGACAACGTAAGGTTGATGCAGCATCAGCAGCCCGCCACGGCGTCAGCCGGCGCGCAGGATGTCGAAATCACGGCCTCAGTCATTGACTTCTTTGTGACCGACGGCCGAAGGCTGCAGCGCGCCGAGACCTCCGGACAGGCCCAGATTGCCCTGCGACCGGCCGCGGATACCGGGCAACAGACGCTGGTCACGGCGGGAAAGTTCCAGGCGCGCTTCGATGACTCAGGACAGCTGGCTTCCGTCCACGGTGCGCCGAACGCGCGCATCGTGTCAAAGAAACCAGGCCAGCCGGACCGCGTGAGCACCAGCGACATGCTTGACGCATCCTTCCGGCCCGGCTCCGGAATAGATTCGATCGTGCAGCAAGGACACATGGCCTACGTGGACGGAGAGCGCAAAGCGTGGGGTGACCGTGCGATTTACACCCCGACCGACCAGATGCTGGTACTGAGTGGTTCTCCCCGGGTGGCGGACGGCGGCATGACCACCACCAGCCGGAACATGCGCCTGAATCGTGCGACCGGAGATGCTTTCGCCGAAGGCGACGTGAAGAGCACCTACAGCGACCTGAAAGCGCAGCCCAACGGGGCCCTCCTGGCGGCGTCAGACCCTATCCACGTGACGGCCCACACCATGACGGCTCATAGCACTCCCGCGGTCGCCCTGTACACCGGAGATGCCCGGCTGTGGCAGAACGCCAACGTCATTCAGGCGCCTTCGATCAAGTTCGACCGCAACAATAGATCAGTTCTGGCGCAAGGGTCGCCGGCCCAACCGGTCTCCACCGTGCTGGTTCAGACGGAGAAAAGTGGAAAAGTGACCCCGGTCAAGATCACCTCCGCCCGGTTGAGCTATACCGACCAGGAGCGAAAAGCACACTTTGAGGGAGGGGTTCAGGCCCAGGGAGCGGAGCTCACGATCACGGCGCATACCATGGACGTCTTCTTGCAGCCGCGCGACCAAGTCACTACGAATCAATCGCTTACAGGGACGGGCAAGATTGACCACATTGTCGCCAAAGAACAGGTCGTCATCACCCAACCGGGGCGCAGGGCGCTCGGCGATCAGCTGGTCTATACCACCTCCGACGACAAGTTCGTCCTGACGGGCGGTTCTCCTAGCATTTTTGATGCCGAACACGGCAAGATTACCGGGGTTTCGTTGACTTTGTTCAGACACGATGGTAGGGTTTTGGTCGAAGGCAATAATACATCCCCTACCGTCACAACGACGCGAGTGGCACGTTAAATGCGTACCCTGGCCACAGACGAAATCGGCAAATCCTACCGTGGTCGAAGGGTTGTAAACGGGGTCAGCATTCGCGTGGGGCAGGGCGAAGTTGTTGGTTTACTTGGGCCTAACGGTGCCGGCAAGACCACAACCTTCTACGCCATCGTCGGCCTGATACCCCCGGATACCGGCCGGGTCCTGATCGACGAAGAGGAGATCACCGACGTGCCGATGTACTTAAGGGCACGCCAGTACGGCATTAGCTACCTCCCTCAGGAAGCTTCGGTGTTCCGCAAGCTTACGGTTGAGGAAAACATCCTGGCCGTGCTGGAAGCCCAGCCCATCTCCTGGCACGAGCGCCGGGAAAAAATGGAAGAGTTGATCGATCAGCTGGGTTTGGAGCATATCCGCCAGAACCGTGGATATGCGTTGTCCGGGGGAGAGCGGCGGCGAGTGGAAATTGCTCGCGCCCTGAGCATCAACCCCACATTTATTTTGCTCGACGAGCCGTTTTCCGGGATCGACCCGATTGCCGTGCTCGACTTGCAGAAGATCATCAGCGATCTGAAGTCGAGTGGAATCGGAGTGCTGATCACGGATCACAACGTCCGCGAGACGCTGGCGGTCACGGACCGAGCGTACATCATTGATGGTGGCAGGATTTTAGCCTCGGGCATGCCCGAGCAACTGGCCAGCGATCCTCAGGTGCGCAAGGTGTACCTGGGAGAGAGTTTCTCGCTGGTGTGAAATCGGTCGATAGTCGCTGGTCGTTAGTCCTTGGCCGTAATCTGGATGCAAACGACCAACCGCTAAAGACCAACGGCCAATGACCAACGGCTATTTATGGTTCTTCTCCAACCCAAGTTGCACTTGAGACTGTCGCAGCGGCAGATTCTCACACCCGGCCTGGTGCAGATGGTCAGCGTGCTCGCGCTTAACAAGCTCGAACTGCGCGACATGATCACCGCCGAAATGGTGGAAAATCCGGTGCTGGAGGAGTTGGAGGATACCGTTCCCCTGCTCGATGATGCTGCTCGCCAGGAAGAAGATCGCGAGCGGATCAAGCCCGAAGAAAACACGGTCACGGCGGAAGAAAAGAAAGATCCTTTTGAAGAGATCGACTTTGGCTCGTTCTTTCAGGAGTATCTCGATCCCGGTTATCGCAGCCGGAGCGAGATGGAAGAAATCGAGCGGCCGTCATTTGAGAATTTTCTCTCCAAGCCCACCACCCTCTCCGACCATCTGGCCTGGCAGCTGGGCGCTTTATCAGTGACTCCGGAAGTGCACCAGGCCGCGGAAACGATCATCGGCAACCTGAGCGAAGATGGCTACCTGATTGCCAGCGACGAGGAGTTGCTGGGCATCGCTCCGCCGGCGGCCCCGGAAGTGGATGCTACCCTCACCGAAAATCTGGTCAAGGAAGCGGCTGCTCTGGGGTTGGCCACGGATGCAGAAGATCCGGAGTTGGCCGGAGACGAGACCGGGCTGGCGCCGTCCGAGTGGGATGCGACTGAGCCGTCTGGTTTGTCGCCTGCCACGAGCGTCGACGGCGCTGCTTTTGCGCCTACTCCGGAAGTTGCCGCACCCGATCCTCCGCCCGCGCCGCAGTCCGCACCGGCGGCTCCGCGCAAGTCGTCGCAGCCTGCCTTCCAACCGAATTTCAACCTCGCGGAACTGCACGAAGCTCTCGATCTGCTTCGCCAGATGGATCCCCCGGGGGTCGCCTGCCGCGACTTGCGAGATTGTCTGCTGTATCAATTGCGCTACCACCAGGCACAACTGGCCACGCACAAGAATGGAGACGGCGAGGCTACCGCACAGGTTCTGACCGACGCGGTTGCCATCGTGGACCAGCACCTGCGCGCTCTGCAGAACAAGCAATACAAAGAAATCGCGCGCGCCATCGGGCGGACGCCGGAAGCGGTGCAGGAAGCCCTGGACTATATAAGAACGCTCGATCCCCGCCCCGGTCTGCGTTACAACAAAAGCCAACCGCGTCTGATCGAACCCGATGTGGCGTTCATCAAGCATGGCGATGAGTGGCTGGTGATGATGAACGAGGACGATGTCCCCGTATTGCGCCTGAATCCCGCCTACAAGCGTCTGCTGACCCGCGACACCAACGACAAGGACACGCGCAACTACGTCAAAGAGCGCTACAAGAGCGCCATTCAGCTCATCAAGAACATCGAGCAGCGCAAGCAGACCATCACCAAAGTCTGTTATGCCATCGTCACCCGGCAGCAGGATTTTCTGGAAAGAGGCATCGACCAGCTGAAACCGATGATGATCAAAGAGGTCGCCGAAGAAATCGGCGTGCATCCTTCTACGGTCAGCCGGGCGGTTGCCAGTAAGTACGCCCACACCCCCCAGGGCGTATTCGAGTTGCGCTATTTCTTCAGCGAGAGCGTGAACGGCCCTCAGGGCGGCGGCACTTCGTTGCTCATCCTCAAACGCCGGGTCAAAAAGCTCATCGAGGAAGAAGACCCAAGCCGCCCGCTGACCGACGAGCAGATCACTCGCATCCTGCAATCACAAGGCATCCAGGTCACACGCCGCACGGTGGCGAAATATCGGGAAGACATGCGCATCCCCAGCACTCATCAACGCAGAGTAAAGAAATAAGCGGGAAGCTGCGGAAAACTCTGAGTTGTCATCCTGAGCGGAGTGGAAACTTCGCTCCGCGAAGTTTCCACGCAGTCGAAGGACCCTTTAGTCACTATGCTCAGTGGCGCGAGGGCATTGCATACTACGAGTAAGCCCGCGCCCTCGCAGTTGTGTCGCTGGCAGGGGTCCTTCGACTTCACCGGTTCATTCGCAAGCGAATGGACCGGCTGCGCTCAGGATGACACTGCGGGTTTTCGGCACCTCTTATAATGCCAGGCCAAGAAGAAAGGGGCGCTCATGAACGTAGAATTCACCGGCAGACACTACGAAATTACTCCCGCCATCCGCAAATCGGTCGAAACCGGCCTTACCAAAATCCGTAAAATCCTCGGCGACAAATTCGATACCAAGGTCATTCTGGCCATCGAGAAGCGCCGCCACAAAGCCGAGATCACGATCAGCCCGCGCAATGGACCGCTGGTCGGCGAGGCCCAGGCCGGCGACATGAAGTCTGCCGTCAACGAGGCCCTGGACCATCTGGAAAAGCAGGCGGTCAAATACAAGACGCGATGGCGCAGCAAGAAGCGCCATGACCTGAAAAAATGGAATGGCAAGGAAGCCCAGCAGGAAAGCCTGCCGACCAGGGTCGGGCTCATGGAAACCACGGAGACCGAGATCTCGCTGGTGGTGCACAAATTCCCGGCGGTTGCCAAGTCAACCGAAGTACACCTGGTCCGCTCCGAGGACGCTGTCGCTCTGCGCCCCATGACGTTGGAGGAAGCCATCAAGGAAGCCCACTTCCGCGACCGCGACGTATTCGTCTTCCGCGATCCCAAAGGCAAAGTAATGGTGCTGCACCGCAACCGGGACGGCAAGCTGGAGCTGATCGAAGCACCGTAAGGCGGCCTCGAACCCCGTGTGTGGGGCGGGCGCCCTCGCCCGCCGCTTTTGGTTTGCCCCTGGTGATTTCTTGTTGGTGTATCTGACGGCTCAAGGGCACAGGCAGGATCAGAGTCAAAACCAAAGTCAAAGGCGGCGGGCGAGGGCGCCCGCCCCACATTCTGAAATCACGCCACAACCTCTTCCGTGACCACCGAAAACCCGGTCAGATTCGCGATCCCGAACGACGTGGTAATGGCAACATCAGATGCATCCCTGCCCGTCGCCATCAATACCCGCCCAATCCTCGGTTGAACATGGCGCGCGTCAAACGTCCACCAGCGGTTTTGCAGATAGACTTCGAACCAGGCGCTGAAGTCCATGGGCGTGGGCCCCTTGGGCACGCCGATGTCGCCCAGGTATCCGGTGGCGTAACGGGCTGGAATGTTAAGCGCGCGGCAGAAGGTGACGGCCAGGTGCTGGAAATCGCGGCAGACTCCAGTGCGCTCGGTGAACACGTCCAGGGCAGTCTTCGACGAACGCGCGTGCTGGTAACCGAATGCCACCTTCCAGTTCACCCAGCCGCATATGGCCTGCACCCGACTCCATCCCGGCTTCAGGTGGCCGAATAATTCAACCGCGATATTGGATAGCCGGTCCACCTCGCAATAGCGGCTGTTCAGCAGATAGCGCAGCAGGTCCGGAGGCAGTTCGTTCACCGGATGCTCCTGCGCCTCGGGATCGCCCGCGTCGGGCGTGCCTGGGTCTTCGATGAGAGTGGAACTGCCCAGCCGCAGCGGTCCGGCCGGCGCCAGCCAACGCGCACACCGGTTGCCGTAGCTGTCGATGTAGCTCTCTACTTTTATTTCCGGGCTGATGCTTACCTCGTCCGGCTCGCGCAGGTCCGAAACGCGGGAAGGATGTACATGCAGCATCCCGACCATGGCCACGGCTTCTGGAATTTCGAATTGAATGTCGTATCCCAGTCGTATAAGCATGGGAAAAAGCTTTCGCGCCCAGGCACCTTCACGCGCAGGACTTATGGGCCATCATTATTACCTATGAAGAGGTGAAGTAGGATTCAAAATCCCAATCGGAGTGAGCACCGGGTAGCGCCGGCGTCTCGCCGGCTGTCCCGAGGGCAGCCTGCCCTCGCTGGCGACGGCGCCCTGACGACAGCCGGGACGGCGTCTCTACCGATATACTCCGCGTATCGGGCAGACTCGCCGGGAAGGGAAGACCTTGCCATGACCGGACTGCAAAAGACCGCCGCGGCCGCGCTCCTTGCAGTCACTCTCGCCGTCACTGCCGGTCCGTGTTCCGTGGCTGCGCAATCATCTCCGTACTACGGTCCAGAGGCGAAGGCGTGCAAGCTCATGCCGACGTCTGACCTCGAAGCCAGTTATGGCGGCAAGGTCAAAGATCCCCATGGCAGCGACGGAGATTCTTCGTTTTGTACGGTGAACATTGGCGGACTCGCGGTCAAGCTGCAGAGCGCACCGCCCGGGGCAGCAGGAGTGCCCACCTCGATCGCCCAGGGACTAGTGGGAGCCCGCATGATGTTAGGCGAAGCCAGGCAAGCTCCCAAAACCAATACCAAAGACTTTGGCAAAGTCGGATGCCTGACTATGAAGATGAGGAAAGGATTCGACGGCAAACCGCTGGCTAAACCCCTGCTTACTACGTCGTGCTTTCTGGTCGAGGGCGGTTACCTGAACCTGTCGGTGGCCAGCGAAAATCGCAGGCAAGTCGGGTTCGATCTGGTTAAACGATTGCTGGAGAAGGCGGCTGCCCAGCGTTAGGCGACGTTGCAATGCAAACGTTGAACAGCAAGACGGCCACACGGCCTACGCAAGCGCCAGGTTCAGATTCTCAATCGCCTCGTCGATTTCCGCGGTGCTCTTGTAGCCGACGGTCACACAATCGACACCGGCATTCTTGAACGCAAACTTCATCGCCTGCCGCCGGTCCTCGCGGTTGAAGGTGCCTTCGCCGATGAGCTTCATGGAGATTACGCCCATGCCTTCTTTGCGAACTTCCTTTACGTGGATGACAACTTCGGGGACATTTCCTGATCCGTGGGTGGCATAGTCTTCGGCGTCCATGCTCTTGCCCCTGTGATTCATCCGGATCATGGCGACGTCGAGCCAATCATTCCCCGGGACCCGTCGCAGCGCGGGCAGGCCGTGGACCGACGCGCCGTGACTCACCATAATCTTCTTCGCCTGGGCCTCCAGAATCGCATCCTGCCAGCGGCGAGTGTCGGCTGGCCAGGTGGCGGTGTGTTGCCAGTGCAGCAGCATGATGTCGAAATACTCGGTGTTCGCCAGACTGCGCAACTCGTCGAACTTCTGCTGCGGACTCACGCCGTCATGAGTGGTCACCTTCGACATCAGTTGATAACTCTCCCGCGGAATGCCCTTCAGGGCGACGCCCAGCATCTTGTGCATCTCACCGTAGGATTCGGCGGTCTCGAAGAAGCGAATGCCCCGGTCGTAGGCATAGCGCACCAGGCGGGTAAACGAATCCTGTCCGAGATCGCGTTGCACCTGGCCGGCGAAGCTTCCGGTGCCAAAGGCCAGCCGCGTTACTTTCACCCCGGACCTTCCCAGGGTTACGAAGTCGGTTGCTGTCGGGCGCTGTGCCATCAGCGGGAGACTTCCGGCCACCGCCAGCGTTCCCGCTGCAAGCCCGGTTTTCAGGAATTCACGTCTGGTGAAATTGGACATGGGGTCCTCCACGAAGCCCGGATAGGCCAAATGTTACCAGACCCTCGGCGTGGTTTGAAGTCTGGCGGGCCAAACGGTAGTGGCTCTGTTTGACACGCCGCATGACCGTCATTAGCAACGGGTGGTGCAGGCCTTGAGGCCTGCATATGGCGACCGTCTCTGGCAGCGGGCTTCGGCCCCTGAGGTATGCCGCGGCCTGCTTTCGCGGCAGTACCCGCGACGTTCCGGCGCTTCTCCCTTGGGGCTTGAGGAAAATCTGGCTTGGCCGGCCTCCCAAGGAAAAATTGGGATACGCTCCGTATGTCCCTGGATTTCCCGGGGTTCGGTCCCGCGATTTCCTCGCCCTACTCCAGGCCCTTCAGGCCGCTCTCAAGCAAGATATCGGCGGTCGCATCCAGACATCTGGGGTTAAGAGTCGGATCTATTTCGTCTCCTCGCGGTACCCAAATTACCATTCCTTGTCGGGCCCGAGTGAGGAGAACTCGGTAAGAATTGAGCAGGTACTCACGATTCAAGGCGTTCTTAATTGATTTCCAATTCGTGCCAACGAATCGTCTGGCATTCCAGATTCCCAAGGGAGACACCCATTCTAAATCTCCACCCCAACACAACCCGACCCAGTCCAACTCAAGTCCTTGAATCTCGAATTCGGTTGCCACTACCTCGAGTTGGAATGACGAACGGACATCCTCTGGACTATTCAGGAACCAATACTCGTAGGGATAGTCCCGATGAAAGCTGGTCGAAGTCTCGAGCCCGTACGCTCGTAACCGCGCTGCCCCAGAACTTGCGACGAGGCCACATCGGGCCATTCCACGTGTTCGGTCTTGTAGCCACTCCTTGGCCTTCACCAAATCGCGCGTGACTACAACCGGAAAATGCTCTACCCCAGCAAGCGCCTTCAGTGCCCCAGCAATATTTCCCCTCAGGAGTTCGTTCGACCATTCTGTTATTGCAACGGCCCGGTAAGAGCGAGTCGATATCTTCAGGTGCAACACCGGAGTTGGACGTATTTCAAGGCCGATCCCGTTCCCTTCAAACAGTCTAGACCCGGCAACGGATGCTCCTCCCTCAAGGGCCTCAGGGGACGCAAAAATACGCCAATGCCGAAAGTCCGCCGAGAGAGCCCGTCCCCACTCTGCAAGACCAGCCTCTCCATCATGGATTTCTTGTCCGCCCCCAACCAGAGCGACGACCACCGCCCAATCTGGGTGGCGGTCCATGATTTTTAAGATCATTGAAGGCTCTGAGAGATCTCGGCCGAATTTCCTCTTGTTCTTCTTAGCACTCCAAGCACGTTGAGCCTCATCGAAGACAATGATGTTTTCGTGTGGCTGGCTAGTTGGGCTTTCTTCCCAGTAGTACTTCGCAAACGCGTGAACGTTCTGGATTAGGGTTTCCACTTCGCGGCGCGTTCTATGTTTGCTCTGAGCCTTACGTCGGACAAAATCCCGGATCAACGCCTCCCGTAGGATCTTGACCAAGGGGCTGTTGCCTGATAGGAAATTGGCATCGGTGCCTAGTTCCCCTTTGATCCGGGGGTCATGAACTGCACGAAGACCCGCCAAGCTTTTTCCTGACCCTGGAACTCCTGTCACAAAACAAATTGACTTTCGACAGTCGCGTTTCGCTTGCTCGATTGCTGCAAAAATCGCTTCAACCGTGGAGGTGAGGTTATGAGCATCGGCGTGGGCATGCGCTATCTCTCTTACCTCCATTCCTGAAAAGATGGCCATTGCCGCCTCGATAATGCTTGGTACGGGACGATAAACTCCATCATTCCACGAATTCAGTTCTATCTGAGTTGATTGCCCGGAGGTATACAGTGAGAAATTACGCTCCAACAAGCTGGCAAGGTCCGAGGGTTCACATCCCTGTACCCCCTTCACACGCGAGCGCTCAATTACGTTAGTGGCTTGAATCGAAGGGCCCGGAGCGACGACGATGGGAACCAAGACGGCATAACGGCTGGGAGCATGGAAGTCCGCCAAATCGAGAGCGTAATCCTCGACTTGCCTAAAGGCGGCCTTGTCCGGCTTCGCAGTCTTGAATTCAATGACGAACACTACATCACATGCCAAAAGCACAAGATCTATGCGACGCTGCCGTCTAGGAATGGGGAACTCCAGCAGCAGACCCCAGCGAGACGATTCAGCGACCGACTCCGTGATTGTCGAGAGCGTGCCCCGTAAAATGTCAAACTGACTTCGCCATGCTTCGATAGCTGCAGACTCGAGTTGTAAAAACTTAGCTTCCGAGTTCGCCTGAGCCAGCGCGCCCAAGATAGATGTATCTGACTCGCTCAGAAATTCGACGACATGGCGGGCGTAATATGCTGGCATTTCGTTAATAGTATCCGTTCTCAGTCGCGATTTCGGCGCTGCCAGGGGTCCTTCGACTCCGCCCAGTCATTCGCGAGCGAATGACTGGGCTGCGCTCAGGAT
>CAWCPY010000036.1:0-41930 GCA_963797385.1 Terriglobia bacterium | reverse complement strand
TAGAATTCGCCCGCCGGCGCGACTGGCCCTTCCTCGGCACCTGCGGCGGCTTCCAGTACGCCCTGATCGAGTGCGCCCGCAACGTGCTGGGAATCAAGGATGCGGACAGCGCCGAGAATAACTCCGGCTCGAAAAACATCATCATTTACCCGGTCGCCTGCGCCGTGCCCAATCGCGGCAAAGGCAAACCCAGACTTTCCGGCGCGATACCGGAAATCCGCCTGCGCCCCGGCTCGTACCTCCAGTCGTACTATTCGCAGGACACCGTCGCCGAAGAATTCTTCTGCAACTTCGAAGTCAATCCCGACTACGAATGGGCCGCCATGGAAGCCGGTTTCCCGATCGTAGCCCGCGGTCCGCAAGGCGAGATTCGCGCCATCGAATCACCTACGCACCGTTTCTATATTGCTACCTTGTTCCAGCCGCAGCTTTCTTCAAAACCGGGCAAACCCCACCCCCTGGTGCTCGCGTTCGTGCAAGCCGCTGCCGACTGGGGGAAAAAGAAACTCGACGACAGCGTCCTGGAGTAGGGGCATCAGACCTCGAACATCTTAGGAAGAACTACGTGGGGACAGCCGCCCTCGGCTGTCCGGTCGAGCGCAGCTCGACAACTGGAAGCAGCCGAGGACACATCGGACGATTGATCTTCTAACTCTTGAACTTCCCACCCTGTCATTCCAAACAACGGAACGACGAGGGTGAGCCGCTCTTCAGGTTGAAATCAATTCGAACGCGGGATAGCTTGCCAGCAGGTCACGAAAAGCCTCGACCGGCGACCCGGCCGGTACCGGAAAGTAGCGTTGAACTTCGCGCCTGAACTGGTCCAGATAGGCCTTCAGGATCTCCGGCTTCTCCTGATCGGAGAGAGCTCGTAGCCGATACCGCTGCCGCTGGCTTCCCTTCTTGAGCGTGACGTCTCCAGCCGCTTCCGCATTACGCACCCACTGCGTGCGGCCACGCGGGGCCACCAGGAACCGCTTCCCGCCCAGTTCCAGCAGATCGATCGGCGTGGAGTAGATCTTCCCGCTCTTGCGTCCGCGGACCTGTAGTAGGTAGTTATGGGAAAAGCCCAGTCCCAGCCCTACCACAAATCCAAAGGCGCGATTGAATACACGCTCGACTGCGGTAGGCGCACGAAATGAAGGCAGAGTGGAATTCATATTCAGACTCTATCCTGAATTGTATTCCCGAACGCTGCCCATGGATTTAAGTTGGCATCACCAAACTTGCCGGGCGTTGCCCGGCTGGGCGGGTGAGGACACCCGCCCCTACGTGGGTCGTGGTGACGGCTGGGGGAATCTAACTTTGCTTCAGGAATTTCAACGACGCTGAGTTCATGCAATAGCGGAGCCCGGTAGGCTGCGGCCCGTCATCGAAGACGTGCCCCAAATGAGCATCACAATGCGTACAAGCCACCGCGCTTCGCACCATGCCATAACTGGTGTCAGTGCTGGTCCGAACGTTCTCGGGCGCAATCGGCTCCCAGAAGCTGGGCCAGCCGGTGCCCGAGTCGAACTTCGTCTCCGAGCTGAACAGAGCGTTGTCGCAGCAGATACAGCGGTAGAGACCCTTGTCGTGCTGGTCCCAATACCTCCCGCTGAACGCAATTTCAGTATCGGCACGACGCGTGATGTCGAACTGCCCCGGCGACAGCTGTTCGCGCCACTGCTCGTCGCTCTTCACCACTTTGGGGACACGAACTTTTCGTAGCCGCTGCCCGGAATCGGAAAACTGCACGATGGTCACTTCGCCGGGATCGCCCTTGGGCATGGCCGCTTCAATGAGACGCGGCTTGCGCAGGGACCACAGCGCCGCCCCGGCAATCGCTGAAATACAAATTCCCAGAAAGGCGCGCCTCTGCACGTTCACCGATGAAGCATCTCGACCAATCTCTGAGTCAAACATAACTCACTCCCCGAACTCGACGCCGGACCTGCTGCGCTACTTGCTCACGTAGAGTTCTGGAAACTGCCGTTTCAAGTGTGCCACTTTCGGCGCATCGTTATAGACGATATAAAGCTGGTCCGGATGACGCGTCGCATAGTCCTGGTGGTAAGCCTCGGCAGGATAGAAAGCTTTCAGCGGCACCACCTGAGTCACAATCGCATGGGAAAACACCTTGGCCTTGTCGAGCTGTGAAATGTAGGCTTCCGCAATTTTCTTCTGTTCGTCGTTGCCGTAAAAAATCACGGAGCGATACTGCGGGCCGTCGTCCGGCCCCTGCCGGTTTAGTTGCGTGGGATCGTGGGCGACGGAGAAAAACACTCGCAGCAACTCTCCGTAAGTGATCTGTGAAGGATCATAAGTAATTTTCACGGATTCGGCGTGTCCGGTTTCGCCCGTGCTTACGATTTCATATTGCGCCGTCTTGGCCTCGCCGCCGGAATATCCCGAGGTCGCGCTGATTACGCCCTTTACGTGCTGGAAGACAGCCTGTATGCCCCAGAAGCATCCGCCCGCGACCACCGCGGTTTCCTGACCCGGCGAGGCCGCTTTGGCGGAATCCAAAGCCGGACCCGGCACCGCGGCACCGGCAGCACTCCGCGCGCTACAGGCCACCGTGCCCGCGACCAGAACCATGAAGAGTAAGAAGATATGAGCAGAGAATCTGAACATGGAAGACACTCCTGCGGCCGTTCTGCTGGCCGCAGTTAATTAGAGTTCCGAGACGGACAAAAGTTTCGCCGGAGTAATCCGTTGCGGGTCACACACTTGACGCCATTTTTCGCTCGTATCCGATGCAGGAGAGTACCGGCAACCGGGGATATTTCTGGAAGCGAGAATCAGTCAACGCCAGCTGGCAGAGAAAGAACACTGAACCGCGTTCGGACTCGATGCGGCGCGCGTGGCGGCAGTCCTGGCAGAGCCCGGGCGGACTCTGGGAAGACTTTTCTGCAGGTGCGCTCATCAGCTCAGAATAACAGCCTGGGCCGCGACTCCACTCTTTCGAGGTACCGGCTTACAACTGCAACAGATCTGGACGAGTGAGTTACCAGCGGAATTGCGATGAGCTGTCGCTGCAAAAACTAAGGACGGGCGGGGACGCCCGTCCTCCATCGTGTTTAGGTTTGCTCCAGCAGGCGGATGTACTCGACGACGGCTTCACTCCAGCCGTCGATATGCGTCCACTTGCCGTAGCCGACGCCGTTCTTGTAGCTGGCCACGTTGATCACGTAGCCCGTGCCGTGGGGCGCGGACAACGTGTCCTGCGCCTGCTCGTCGGTGATGACGATGAGGCGATCGTACTTCTCCTTACGGTTCAAACTCGCAACCGCTTTCCCCAGTTGAGTGCCGTTGTGATGCTGCGACGCGTCGATGGCATCGCGCAGGGCGAAGCCGCGCCGGGCCGGCACTTGAACCAGTTCATCGGAGAAGCTATACACGGCCACCTTCTCGCCGACCTCGCGCAGCAGCACGGCCAGCCCGTAGGCTGCGTCGGTCCGCTGCATTTCCGACCGGCGGGAAAGCGGCGCGGTCATCGAGCCGGAGACGTCCACCAGCACGACGCTGCTGCCAGACAGCTTTTCCCGTCCGGCAACACACTTCAACATGGCCTGTTCGAGCGCCTCTTCCCACTGCGGAGCGTAACGCGCCGCAGCGAGAAACCGGATGGGGAGCACACGTGCCGTACTCAACGAGCGCAGCGCTGAAAGCACGAGGTCTTCCTCCACACCGGCCTGGTGAATGTTGCGCAGGTTGCGAAGCAGGGCCAGCGCACCCAGCTTGTTCTCCGCCAGCAAACGCTGCCACGCGTCACGCTTGTCTCCACCAGAGGACAGCGCAACTTCCCATGTATCGGGTGCGCTGAGACGTCCCCAGATCAGCTTCTTCCATACGCCCGCCTGGGCTGCGTCACGCGGCTTGGCGTGGCACAGGAACAGGACGTCGCGCAGCTTGATAGGTCCGCCGCGGTCATACTTGGCCAGGGCGTACTCATCAAACTTGGGGAAGGCCGCCGCCAGCCCCTTCTTGACCTGACCGGAGAGCGGCACCCGTCCGTCCTTCCAGTAGATGGCGACGAACTCCGCCAACTCGTCGGCGCGCTGAATGACGCGCGCCAGCGTGTCGGCGACCAGGACCCGATGCGTCTTGTGGCGTGCCATCTCGCGGACCAGCAACAGTGGGGCGTGCCGCAGCTTCATCTGCTCGCGCGCCTCGACCGCAATCGCAGCCACCTTTTCCGCCGTGACCTTCGGCACCAGTTCGGCGATGCGTCCGGCGATCTCGATGCCATCCTCGTAGAACTGGCTCTCCCAGAGCAGGCAGGTCAGCACCGAACGGCGAAGCTGATGCTCCGGAGAGGTGTGACGCGCAGGTGCGCCCTCGTGGGTGCGTGCGCCGAGATTGAGTGTGTTTAGACGAGCCATGGTGGCCTCCTTTCGATCTTGTCATTCCGAGCGGAGCGAGGAATCCCTATCGACTACAGCAGCACTGGAATTGCAGAGTCCGCCGACTCCAGGCTTTCCCAACGCTGTTCCAACCCCAACAGCAACCCTTGAAACTCAGCCATCGTATCTGCTGCACCACAGGTCTCCACAAACTCCCGTGCCTCGGATTCCGAAGCTTCCGGGAAAAACCTGCTGTACAGTTCGGTCTTTTGCCGGTCGCTCGCGTTTCCGAGAAACAACTTGTAGTCAATTCGACCCGGCCGCAACAAAGCCCCATCCAGGGCTTCGATTCTGTTGGTAGTCATCACAAAAAGCACATTTTCGGGCGCGTAAAACCCGTCCAGCACGTTCAGCAATCCCGATAGCGTGACGCCCAGGCGGGCCAACGGATCGGGTTTGCCGTCAAGCGCCTGGGCGCCCTGTTCGTTCTTCTCTTGCTCTGCATTGGTCTTTGTCTGCCTGCTCTGCATGCAATCGACATCCTCAAACAGGATGACCGAATTCGGCGGCACATCATTGATCGCCGTCTTTAAACTGCGATCATTGAAATCGTTCAGGTTCACTGCATAGATGGACATTCCGAACCTGGCCGCCAGCGCGGACACCAGGGAAGTCTTCCCCGTGCCGGGAGGCCCATACAGCAGGTATCCCCTGTGGTAGGGCACACCCAGATGCGCATAGCGACGTTTCGATTCCCTGAACCTCTCGATGTCCTGGACCAGGTGCTCCTTCTCGCCTGGCTGCAGAATCACTGATTCCAGCAACCGCGGCCTGTAGGCTTCGACTGTGACCCAATACTCGTTGTAGACGAACAGCAAGGACCTCGTCCCGATTTTGAGATTGTGGCAGCGCACAATCTCATCGACAAAGTGCCGCAGAAACTCTTGTCTGCGGCCGATGGTCCTGAAGGTCAGTTCTTCGCTTCGCTTTGGAGTCCACCCCTTGCTCTCCTCGCTGCGATGAAAGTAAATCCAAAACGGCCTTCCCGCGTGCCAGAACCAGTGCACTCCCGGCGCTGGAATCAACGCCAACGTTGCGCCCCTCAACGTCGAATCCAGGTCCACGCGGCGAATTCGCTTGAGGAATTTCTGTTCCAGAAACCATTCCTTGACCCACACGAATGCGGCATCGTCGTCTTTCACCGTAATCAGCATGGTGGTCTGGCCGACGAACCAGTGCCACAATCTTTCGGGCACGGCTCTCAGATAGACACTCAAGCCACCGATAATCATGAGCAGCAATCCGCCAGATGCAAACTGGTTCTGGCCGGTCAGCATGCTTTTTAGAAATTCGACCATACTCTAACGAGTTGCTTTCTAACCGGCACTCCGCCGGAGTTTTCTGCGAGGGAACAAAGTGTCGCCCCACTGGTTTAGGTTAGTAGCGGCCGGGGAACATGCGACAACGGCTCATGGCGCTCTGCCACTGAGCTACACGGGCACAATTCCCGCGGCAGGATTCGAACCTGCGACCTCCCACTTACAAGGCGAAGTAGCCGTAGTCTTCACCACCGGCCGAGTTTGCTGGCACGCGCGCGAGGATCTCCCGCGTGCCTGTGAATTATGGTCAGGGAACAAGGGGACACGGCCGGGTTTGCACCCTCGAGGATTCGAACCTCACAGCCCGAAGGCTGTTTCGCCTAAGAAGTATCCGTGGCCAATCACCACTGACCGAGTGATAGCGGGATGGATGCGACCGGAGATGAACCTCGGCCTACGCCAGCACGCTTGTATTGTTGGCTTTGCCTTACGGGGCGCCGCAGATCAGTTGGCGCGATCGGATGACGCCCTAAAGCAACCCTGGCCTGTACCCGGCCACGGTTGCCCGCTTAGCGAGTTGTGTTTGAGTTCCGCCAAATCGGGCGTCCTTTCGTAAGAAGATGTCTGAAGATGCCATGACTTCCAGTTTTTCGCAAGTGAAAATTTGTGAAATCTTGCATGGCTTGATGGCTCAGGTTATCCGGTGCGGGATCATGGGGTTGGGCGTACGTGTTCCCGCGCGCGATCATTCTGGTACTGTAGTTGGGCGTTTTTTATCAGAACAACACGGAGGGCGGGACGCCCTCCGGACAGCCGGCGGGACGCCGGCGCTACCCAGGAGCCCTCGATTGAAATATCGGAACTGGTCATTGAGCTTCGTATTTTTTCTTTCTCTAGCCATCGCCTCGCCCGCACAGATTGACGATGCTACCCGGCAGCTTTCTCACGATATTTTCAAGCAGCTGATCGAAATCAATACTACGGATTCAGTCGGCAATGTGACCACCGCTGCCGAGGCCATGGCGCAGCGTTTTCGCGACGCCGGGTTTCCCGACAGCGACATGCAGATCCTGGGACCGAACGATCGCAAGAAGAACCTGGTGGTCCGGCTGCACGGCAGCGGCAAACACAAGCCAGTCCTGCTGATCGGGCACCTCGACGTGGTCGAAGCCCGGCGCGAAGACTGGACCACCGATCCCTTTCAGTTTGTGGAGAAAGATGGCTACTACTACGGCCGGGGCACGCAGGACATGAAGGACGGCGATGCCATCATGGTCACGACCCTCATCCGCTTCAAGAAGGAAGGCCTCGTGCCGGACCGTGACATCATCCTGGCCCTGACAGCCGATGAAGAGGGTGGCACTTCGAACGGCGTGGACTGGCTGATCAAAAACCACCGCGAACTGATCGATGCCGAATTTGTGCTCAACCACGACGGCGGCGGAATCCTGTCGGAACAGGGCAAGCCGCAGTTCATGACCGTGGATGCGTCGGAAAAGCTGTATTCCGACTATCAACTGATGGTGACCAATCCCGGGGGCCACAGTTCCCTGCCGCGGCCGGACAACGCCATCTACCATCTGGCCGACGGCCTGGCGAGGCTTGAGCACTACCAGTTTCCCTTCGAGTTGACCAACATCACCCGCGCTTACTACGAGCGCATGTCAAAGATAACGACCGGCGATGGCGCGGCTGACATGCGTGCGATCCTGAAAACTCCTCCGGACATGGCCGCCGTCGCGCGCCTCTCGAAAGATCCCATTGACAATTCGATCATGCACACCACCTGCGTGGCCACGCGGCTGAACGCAGGCCATGCCAACAATGCGTTGCCGCAGATGGCTCAAGCCAATGTGAACTGCCGCATCATTCCCGGCCATGCGCCAGAGGAGATCCGGCAGGAACTGGAAAAGGTCGTAGCCGACCCCAAAATTTTGGTCAAAGACATGGGAGCGATCGGTGGCGCGGACAACCGGCGCTCGTACGCGCCGCCGCCGCTGCGTCCCGACGTCTTTGAACCACTGGAGAAAGTGGTGAACCGGATGTGGCCGGGCCTGACCGTGATCCCCGACATGGCGACCGGCGCCTCGGACGGGATTTACACCAACGCCGCCGGCATGCCGACGTATTGCGTATCGGGTGAGGCCATCGATCGCGACGACATCCGCGCCCACGGAAAAGACGAACGCATCCGGGTGGACGCGTTCTATCGTGCGGTCGATTTCTACTATCAGTATCTGAAGGCTGTGACGACGCAATAGGAAGACGACCCCTGAACCACGGAGGACGCGGAGGACACTAAGGCAAAACTCTGCACCCTCTTGACATTCGCCTTATATTCGCCAACAATGTCGGCATGGCAATCACGAAACGGCAGCGGCAGGTGTACGACTTCATCTCCGAATTCGTGCAGAAGAACGGTTACTCTCCCTCGTTCGAGGAAATCGGCGAAGGTCTGGACCTCAGTTCTCTGGCGACCGTACACAAGCACATTTCCAATCTGGAGAAAAAAGGTCTGCTCACCCGCGACTACAATCGCAGCCGCTCCATCGACCTGCTGCCGCCCAAGGGCCGGCTCAAGCAGGCCATGGCGGTGAACACCACCATGGTGCTGCCGCTGGTGGGCCGCATTGCCGCCGGCCAGCCCATTGAGGCGGTGCAGAGCAATGAGACCATTTCGCTCGCGGATTTTGTCCGCTCCAAGGAAGTGTTTGTGCTCGAAGTCCGCGGCGATTCCATGCAGGACGAGGCCATTCTCAACGGCGATTACGTGATGGTCGAAAAAAGCCGGACGGCGCACAACGGCGATATCGTCGTCGCCCTGGTGGAAGGCACCGATGCAACCCTCAAACGCTTTTATCGTGAAGGCGAAAATATTCGCCTGCAACCTTCCAATGCCAGCATGCAGCCCATCATCGTGCCGGCGGCTTCGGTCGAGGTACAGGGAAGAGTGATCGGTGTGTTGCGGAAGTATTGAAGCAGCTTCTAGCTCCTGGCTTTTGGCTTCTAGCTAAAAGCATGGCTGCCCGCCTCTTTCTCAAGCAGGCAAGCCCCATCCGACTCAAAAACACTAACGCCCGGGCAATTTGCCCGGGCGCTCGAAAGTTTTTGCCTGGCCGACGACTGAAGACTGACGACTGCCTCACCCAACGTGCTTGTCGATGGCCTTCTGAATCGTTTCCTTGGGGACGTAGCCGACGATCTGTTCCTTCACCTGTCCGCCCTTGAACACCAGCAGGGTCGGAATGCCGCGGACTCCATAGCGCATCGGGGTCGCCTGGTTGTTGTCCACGTCCATCTTGCCGACTTTGATCTTGCCGGTGTAGTCCTTCGCCAGTTCATCGACAATGGGAGCGAGGGCGCGGCAGGGTCCACACCAGGCCGCCCAGAAATCCACCAACACGGGCTGCTCCGACTTCAGGACATCCTGGTCAAAGTTCGCGTCCGTCACTTCCAAAATTCCGTTGCTTGCCATTTCTCCTCCGGGAGTGCCGCTCGCCGTAAGTCCAAGTCGGGAACGGTCGATCAGCCTATGTTGGCTACATCTATCGTATCACCTGATTTGATGCATCGCAGCTACAGAAGTCGCAAAGGCTGCGTTGCCGCTTCCAGTTGCTGATTAGCCACACTCTCTTTAGAAGCAAAAAGCGCCCTGAACTCTTCAGTTCAGGACGCCTCGGCAGCCCTCCCCCAGAACTGCCAAACCACGAGATGCATACTAGGCCCGCACCCTGTTGCTGTAAACGTCACTTTGGTAACTCGCATCAGTACCAGTTCAAAATCGGGATTGCCCCGGTAACCAGTGCCGCAAATCCACCGATAGCCACATTGAAAGTGACGGAGAAACCAACCGGATAGCAGCAGCACAGAGTTCCGGACGTTTCAGGCATGGGCAGAGGTGGAAACCGCAGGTTGGATCACTGGCGTTGCCAGGTTTCTCCCGCGTCGCTCGTGGTCCAGGTTTCGCGGTTGGCGGTGATCAGCTTGCCGTGTTGGGCATCGCTGAATTCGACGGTGACGATATCGTCGCTCAGTGACTTGCCCTCCGCCAGCGGGGTAATCCGGGTCCAGTGCTGGCCGGCATCGGAAGAATGATAAAGGGCGCCGGCGGCACCGCCCACCCAGATGTCGGAATCATTTGCCGCCAGCGCGCGGAAGACGACATTACTCGCCACTGGAATCGCCTGCCACGTCTTTCCGGAATCGAAAGAGCGCTGGAGAGCGCCGTCGGCAGAGAGCGTCCAGCGGGGGAAATTGTTGTCCGAGCGGAGCCGCCCAGCGTGGCCAGTCGCGGCGCCCGGTGCGGTTGCGCCCGAGAGCGTATCTGCCTTCCGATCCGCGAGCGACGCTCTTGCTGCGCCGCCGACGGCCTGGACTCCTTTTTGCGATTCATTCGCGCCTGACTCATCCTTCGCCTTGCGCTCTGCGGTTTGCGCCGCCACTTCCCGGGTGGGAGTGGCTGCACTCTCCATTGTCACCATTCCGGAATTGGCCCGGGCGGAATAGTCCGGAGCGCCATTTCGCGACTGGACCTGACCCTCTACCCCTGCCGTCTTGGCGGCGAGCGAAGACTTGGGAGCGGATGCCGGCGCGGGGCTCGCCGGCTTGTCAGCCGATCGGAATGTGTCGATGCCAGCCAGACGGTTGTTGCTCGGCTCCTGAACTTTCTTGTTTTGATCGAGCGCCAGCCCATGCGCCTCGGACACCTCTGTCGGCGCGGAGGTGGTCGATGTTTCACTTCCCTTCTCGCGCTGCTTGGTCAACTTGGCCGTTTCCCCGAGGTCGCGGTCAGAACGGGCCTGCGAGGGGACGGCAACGTTTGCCGCCAGCTTCTGGTCGGGCTGACCGGCGACATCGTCCTCCAACCTGAGGCCCGCCGGTGCCGCGGGAACCTTATCGGCAACCGATCGCATCGGTTCCCGATGCTCGTAGTGAAGCGTCACCGCGGCGCTGACCACCACTACGCACGCCGCCAGCGCCCCCCAGCGCAGTACCGGCCAGCTCAACCAGTTGGATCTCTCCGGACCCGGCGCCAGTGCGGGCTGGATCTCGGGCATCGCGAGCGACAACACATCCCGGCAATCCGCACAGTCGGCGAGGTGCTGCAGAACCTGGCCACGTTCGCGGTCATTCAATGATCTCTCGGCGAACGCAGTCAACAGGTCAGGATCAGGATGGATCCCGGGCTTCGCCGATCCCTGCAGGCGCTGTTGCACGATTTTTGGCAGTTGCTCCATTTTCTTTCGCCCCTACGGGGCTCAGCCTTTTTATCTGCTTACCCAGGGCTTGCGCCCTGGGCTGCATTCTTACGCCGCTTCGCGGCTTGCATCGCCGGTCGCGCCGATCACCGGGCCCGAAGCCTTCAACCCTGCATACGACGTTGAGAGTCAGACGCCTGACGCCCGAGGTCCGACGTCCGATGCCCGCACTTCGCCCTTCTTATCAGAGAACGTCTGGGGAGCAGTTTCTTGCGCTACCCGGTTGCGTATATTCACGCGCAAGTCACGCACGTCAATCTCCAGGGCTTCCTCAGCCTGGCGGCGGCTCATGCCCTTGCGCTGCAGCGCCCCCACAATCTGTTTGCGCACGGTCTTGGCCAGTTTATCGAGCTTGCGGCTGATCGTGGACTCATGCACTGCCAGCGTCCGCGCAATCTCAGCCAGGGTGCGACCGTCTAAATAATAAGATGCCAGAATGAACCGGTCCTCTGCGGAGAGTCGGGACAGGGCCTCGTCGGTGGCGGCTTCAACTCTGGGATCGATCACTACGGCGGACCCGGGATCGGTGGCGGCAAACTGTGCGCCGTCTTCACTCTCTTCGTCCAGGCTGACCAGGCGGCGCTGGCGGCGGAAGCGGTTCACGAACTCCTGCGCCATCACGGTGCGCAGCCAGCCCTCTAACGAACCGCGACCGGTATATGAGGCTAATTTCGAAACGCGCTGGCCGTCGCGCGTGGTCGTTCCGTAAAGGTCGGCGTAGAGCGAGTCGGCGAGTTCGCGGGCGGCTGAGCTTTCCTTCGCGATGTAGCCCGCGATGTCGTAGAGCTTCTCGCGGTAACGCGCCATGAAGACTTCCCAGGCCCGTTCCTGACCGGCGGCGCAAGCCCGCGCCAGCGCCAGTTCTTCTACCCGCAAGCTGGCATACAGGTCCGCGGTCTGCCGGGCAGAGGCATCCGCCGGCAAATACTTGGCGGCAATCTCGTTCAGGACCGCCGCGAACTGCTCGCGGCTAAGACCTGAATTTCCGCTCTTTTCGTAGAGTTCGGTGATCACGGATTCCAACCCCGCGGAAGCTTCCACTATGGGTTGGACACCGTGGTTGGTCAAATTGGGCATGAACATGGCGGGCAGCCATTCCGGATGCTATCAACATTTTTGCTGCAAGAAGCTGATTATTTGCCGTTCCTGATGTAAGCGCGGGCACTGCCGGGCGGTGGGCGAGGACGCCCACCGGACAGCCGGCGAGACGCCGGCGCTACGGAGGAACACCATGAAGTTCAAGCTACTTGCATTGCTTTCGGCAGTCGCGCTGGGTGGGATCGCGTTACTTGCGCCCTCTACCGCGCCCGCCGGAGAGACTGCTCTCCCATCCGGCTACAGGGTGCTGGAACCCATCCGCCACGGGAACCTGACCGTGTTCCCGGTGGTCGCCGCGCATTCCCACGACACCCAGGAATTTCTCACCCTGGACGAGGGCCTGCGATCCGGCGAGGTGATCGTGACCGAATCCGGGAGCGCGCAGCCCTTGATGCGCCGGCGTCGTACACCGGTCCCACAGAGCGGCGCGCAGGTCAACCAGTTGGTGCTGGTCAACAATTCCAGGCGGCCGCTGATCCTGCTGGCAGGCGAAATCGTGACCGGAGGGAAACAGGACCGGGTGATTGGCAAAGACCGCATCATTCCGGCGGAGAGCGATCCGGTTGATCTGGGCGTGTTCTGCGTCGAGCCCGGACGCTGGACGGGGAGCAGCGACAGATTCGGGGTGGGAGGGGCTGCAAGCGCCGTCGCCGCGCCGATGGCCGCTCCTAATGTTCGCGCCAAGGCGATGGCGGACAAAGACCAGTCAAAGGTCTGGGCGGAAGTGGGCAGGACCAGAGAGGCGATGGCTGAAACTGTAACCGCTGAGGGAGCGGCACGAGTCATCAACGGCACGAGTTCGTACGCGGGAATGATGGACAACCGCGAGGTAAAACAGAAAGTTGATTCAGTGGCGGAACCCATCCAGCGAAATTACCAAAGCCTGATTCGACAGCTCCGCGATCAGAACGCTGTGGGCGTGGTGGTAGCGGTGAACGGCCAGATGGTCTGGGCCGATATCTTCGCCAGCACCAACCTGCTGGAAAAATACTGGCCCAAGCTGGTGCGATCTTACGCGGCAGAGGCGGTTGTGACCCGAACTAAAGACCGCGCGGCGGACATCAAGCAGGCGCAGGAGTTTCTCAACCACCTCGACGGACGACATGAGACAGTTGACAGCGAGCCTGGACTCTACCGGCACACGGAAATTTCGGGCGATGGCTTCCGAGCCTTTGAGCTGACGTCGCTGCTACCCAAAACCGGGTTTGACCTGCACGTGGCCAAGATGGCGGAGTGAAGAAACGGTTTCTAGTTTCCGGTTTCTGGTTTCCGGTGATTCGGGTCGGTCACAGACGAGCACACCGGAACTGGAAACTAGAAACTGGAAACCAGAAACTGTTATCCCCGGTGGGCGTCGTACCAGCTTCTCCAAGCGCCTGTGTCATTGGGCAGGGTCTGTCCGGTGATGTCGCGGAGCGCCTGATAGACCCAGCCGTGGGTCTGTGCGTCCAGGGAGGCGTCGTCGGCGTAGTCCAGGAGCTGCGGAATCGCGCTGCGACGCTGTTCCTGGGTAAGCATGCCGGACTGTGCCAGGCTGCAGGCGGCCCGCTCGCGGACCATCGGCGAAGAATCATCGTGAAATGCTTGCAGCAGCGGTGCGATGGTCTCGTTGGTTCCCAGATACGCAAGACCTTCCACCGCCCAGTGACGGACTTCCGGATCGGGATCGTGGAGCTGGCTGACCAATATCTCGTTGACGCGTTCAGGCTGGACCCCGCGGTTGCCGAGAAGGCCCAGTTCCCAAAGTGCCCACACCCTTTGCGACCGCGGTCCGCTTCCCACCTGCAGCGCCAGACGCTCTATGGTCGCCGGCGACTTGATCGCGCCCATGGCCACCAGATCCAACTCGATCCCCGCAGCCCGCACCCGAAGGTCATTGGAGTTGAGCGCGGTGGTGATCAGCGAATTGAACTGAGGAGTAAATTTCAGCTTTCCCCACCAGCTTTCCACCCGCGCGGCAATCTGGTCGTTGGCGCCTTCGTAGTGATTGACGGCGCGCTCCAGCAGGGCTTCTGCCTGTTGCTGCGGACTCTTGCGATCCAGGCTCTCGAGCTCGTGATCGGAGAGCACTGCGGGAGACGCAGGTTCGGGTTTGCCTTGCAAGGTCAGGAACCTGGTGATCTCCTCAAACGCAGCCCGTGCATTGCCCGTGGCAAAGAATGCCGCCAACAGAATGCCCACCGCCACGGCCAGCAGAATGCGCCAGCTTCCCGACTGGGGATCGATGGACTGGTCCAGTTTCAGGCCTGAGCTCGACCGCAGGGTACCGTATTCCGGCACCGGCTCGGGACGCGGATCTCCTTCCCAGGAATGCATGCCAGCAGTCTAGGAGGGTTGGGAAACAGGGTAAAGTTACGGTCGAGTACCATGGTGTTACCCTTATGTAGCGGGCTGATACAAATGAGGCGCTTGAAGCATTTCTGCTCGGCAAAGGTCTGGGGCACGCTGGTCACATTGCTGCTGGTTACGTCTGGAATGGCCGCCGATGCGGGCTACCATGTGATCAAGACCTACAAGCTTGGCGGCGACGGAGGATGGGACTATCTGACGCTTGACCGCAGCTCAAACCGTCTCTACATTTCCCATTCCACCCACGTCGTCGTGATCAATCCTGATTCCGGTGAACCCGTGGGTGATATTCCGGATACGCCGGGAGTTCATGGCATTGCCCTGGCCCCGGAATTTGGCCGCGGATTTGTCAGCAACGGCCGCGAGGGCACGGTGAGTGTTTTCGACCTTGACCACTCTGAAAGTGCTTAACAAAATCAAGGTGGGTGAAAACCCGGACGCGATTCTTTACGACCCCGCGAGCAAGCGGGTCTTCGCCTTCAATGGCAGAAGCCATGATGCCACCGCCATCGATGCCGCCAAGGGCTCGGTAGTGGGCACAATCAAGCTGGATGGGAAGCCTGAGTTTTCGGTCAGTGACGAAAAGGGCGAAATCTTCGTCAATCTTGAAGACAAGAGCGAATTGCTGGCTCTGGATCCGGTCAAATTAGAGATAAAGTCACGTTGGCCGCTGGCTCCATGTGAGGAACCGACGGGATTGGCCATCGACCGCAAGCATCGGCGGCTGTTTTCCGGTTGCGGTAACAAACTGATGGCCATCGTGGATGCAGACAGCGGCAAAGTGATCTCCACTCTCCCGATCGGCGGCGGCGTGGACGCCACGGGGTTCGATCCCGAGACCGGGCTGGCGTTCGCTTCATGCGGCGAAGGCGTGCTCACGGTAGTGCGCGAAGACTCGCCGGACAAATTCAGTGTCACGGAAAGTGTTCCCACCGAACGCGGGGCGCGCACCATGACGCTCGATGCCGCGAAGCACCAGATTTTCCTGGTGACGGCGAAGTTCGGGCCGCCTCCGGCACCGACCGCGGAGCAGCCTCATCCCTGGCCGTCGATCTTGCCTGACAGTTTTGTGGTGCTGGTGGTGGGCAAGTAGAAAGATTCACTTACATCACGGCGGGCACGCTGATTCCCATGACCGCCAGTATCCGGGTCAATTCGCGGCGGACCACGGCCACGGTTGCCAGCAGAAATTTCTTGCGGCCCTCGTCCGCTTCACTCAGGATCGGGTGCCGGTGGTAGAAGGCGTTGAAAAGTTGGGCGAGCTGGAAGGCGTGCTTGGTCAGGTACGCGGGCTCGGTGGTCGAAATCGATTGATCGATGATGTAGGAAGTTTTGGCCGCAGCCAGCCACAATTCCCAGATTTCGTTTCCAGCTTCGCCGGTCAGGTGACGGGCCAGGTCAGCGGCTGAAACGCGGTCTGCCGCATTTCTGTCAAATTCCTCGGGATCGAAACCGCCCTTGCGGAAGATGTTGGCGGCGCGCACCACGGCATACTGCGCGTATGGGCCGGTCTCGCCTTCAAAGCTCAAAGCTTCTTTAAAGTCGAACGCGATCACCGATGACTTGGTGAACTTCAACATGAAATAGCGCAACGCGCCGACCGCGATCTGGGTCGCGATGGTGGTGCGTTCGGCTTCCGCCAGTTGAGGATGGCGCCCGTCCACCTCGTTCTTCGCTGACGAAATCAGCCGGTCCAGCAGGTCATCGGCCTTTACCCCAAATCCCTTGCGGCCAGAGACTTCAATATAAGGGCGGCTCTTGTCTTCATCGGACAGCTGGTAGCCCAGTTCAGCCGCACAGCGCGGTGTGAGCGCGACCATCTCGTAGGAAAAATGTGTGTAGTGATCGGCTTGTTCGTTATATCCCAGCCCACGCAGCGCTTCGATGACGGTGTTCTGCGCCTCCGACTGGCGGGCGTCAATCACGTTGTAGATTTCCGCCACGTTGCCGAAGTGGGGATGGTCGAGCGCACCCACCGCGGTTGAAATCCAGCAGTCATGTCCGTTGGGATAGTGATAGAACTTGCGATATCCGAAATCGCGGCCCAGGAGCCCGAACTTCCACATGTGGTACGCGATGTCCTTGCCTACGTAGCCCACCGTGCCATTGGAACGCACGATGACCTTCTGGTCTTCCTCGGCAACTTCGTCCTTCTCCGCGGCCTCAGTGGAAGTCTCCTCATCCTTCGCGGCTTCAGCCTTTGCCGTTCCCGCCCGCCGCATCACCCAGCAACCCTTGTTCTTTCCTTCCGCCTCGAAGGAAAGTACGCCGGATTCTTTCAGTTTGATAAATGCCGCATCCCAGAAGTGCAGGTGGAGGATCTCGCTCTCGCGCGGCAGGAAATCGTATTCGATATCGAGCCGGTCCATGGTCTCGAGATGACGCCGCAGCACGGCGACGGAGATTACGTCGGCGACGGCGGCGCTTTCATTGCTGCCTTCCTCAATCGCATGCAGCGCCTGCTGACGGACTTGCAGATTTGCCTTGTCCTCGGCGTACCAGTGCGCGACCCGGGCGTAGAGGTCCCAGCAGTAGTAGTCAAAGCGGGGCTGGCGGGCCAGTTCCTCGATCTCCGCGCGTGACTTTTTTTCAATATTCAGAAACCCCACCACCACGTCTGCCACCTGCACGCCGGTGTTGTCGATGTAATTCTGGACATCCACTTCCCTGCGGGCAAACTTCAGCAGCCTCACAAACGTGTCGCCTAAAATAGCGTTGCGCAGGTGGCCGACGTGCGCCGCCTTGTTGGGATTGATGCTGGAATGCTCAACCAGTATCTTGCCGGAGAGGGCTTCAACCGGCGGATTGTCGTCGGCAGCCAGCGTTGCTGCCAGCTCTTCACGTCGAAGCCGTGCATTGATATAGCCTGCACCCGCTATTTCCAGCTTTTCAAAACCAGGAATGGGACCGAGTCCATTGACAATCTCTTCCGCAATCTTGCGCGGGGCTTTGCGGAGTTTCTTTGCCAGCTCAAAGGCCAGCGGCAAAGCGTATTCGCCGAACTCCACTTTGGGGGGCTGTTCGATAACGATTTTCGGCAGATCAAGATCGTAGGTGCGACGTAGAAATTCGCGCACGTGCTGAGCGAGCCGTCTTTCGAGATGGCGATACAAGAATTCCCCTAAGCTGTTGAAGAAAAGAGTGATTGTAACAAACCGCGCGAGGATGCGAGGTTTGACGCGGGTTGCGCGGTTCCCTATGATGAGGGTTCGGTCGCGAGTGCGCCGCCAAAAGGCACTAACCACCAAGGACACGAAGGTGCACGAAGGAAAACAACCTGGAAGCCTTCGTGGTCCTTGGTGTCCTTCGTGGTTTAAGGTTTTCACATGCGCATAGCCTACCTCGACTGTTTCTCTGGCATGAGCGGCGACATGTTTCTGGGCGCCCTGGTGGACGCCGGAGTGCCGGCAAAGCTCTTCGAAGACACGGTCGCGGCCCTCAACATCGGAGCGCGCCTGGAAATTTCGCGGGTGACGCGCAGCGGCATCAGCGCGACCAAGGTCGATGTCTTCGTAAACGGTGAGAAGGAATTACCACGTGAGATTTTCTTCGAGCAGCAGAGTCGTGCGCAGAAACATGAACACGGCCATGATCACTCTCATAAACATGCCCCTGAACATGTTGAGCTTCGCGAGCACAACTACAGTCAATCGGGACCTGACGGCACGCGGGCGGGGGCGCCCGCGCCACACGGGCATGAGCCACATGGGCATGACGCCGGTCAACATGAACATGGGCGCGGCCTGACCGAGATACGGGAGATCATCGGCAAAGCAGCCATCAGCGAAGGTGCAAAGGGCATTGCGATTGCCATCTTCGAGGCGCTGGGCGCGGCGGAGGCCAAGATACACAACAGCGACATTGAGAAGGTGCACTTCCACGAAGTGGGAGCCGTGGACGCTATGGTGGATATCGTCTGCTCCGCGGTGGGAGCCGAGGCTTTGGCGGTCGATGAAATTGTTTGCTCCCCGCTGAATGTTGGCGGGGGCACGGTAACGTGCGCGCATGGGGTCCTTCCGGTACCGGTTCCAGCGACGGTAGAGCTTTTACGGGGCGCTCCGGTCTATTCCTCCGGCATTCAAGTGGAACTGGTTACGCCAACCGGAGCCGCCATTGTGAAGACGCTGGCCAAGCGATTCGCGCCGTTTCCGGCGATGACGATTGAAACATCTGGATATGGCGCGGGCACCCGCGACTTTCCCGGGCACGCGAACGTAGTGCGCCTGACCATCGGCGAGTCGCATGTGGGATTGGCCGAGAACAGTTCCCAGGAAACCATCTGCGTGCTTGAAGCCAATCTTGACGACCTGAATCCGCAGGTGTTCGGCTACGTGATCGAGCGCCTGCTCGAAGCCGGAGCGCTCGATACTTTTGCCATGCCGGTGCAGATGAAGAAGAACCGTCCGGGAATATTGCTGACCGTGTTGTCGAAACCGGAAGACGCTTCCCGGCTGGCGCAGATAATTTTCACGGAAACCAGCACGCTGGGGGTGCGGCGGCGCGAGGAGCAGCGTCAAACGCTGGCGCGAAAATGGATCAATGTAGTGACGCGCTGGGGAGACATCCGGTTGAAGATTGCCAGCATGAATGGCACGATCACCAACTACGCTCCTGAATATGAAGATTGCAAGAAAATCGCGGCCGAGCACCACGTCCCGCTGAAGCGCGTCATGAACGAGGCCATGGAAGCCTATTTGAAGGCCCTCAGAAGCTGACGGCCGCACTGCCAGGATCAAGCGCCAGAACCCAATGAGCAAAAAGTTTTACATCACGACCCCGATCTATTACGTGAATGCGCGTCCCCACATCGGGCACGCCTACACCACCATTGCCTGCGACACCATTGCCCGGCGCCAGCGCCTCATGGGCTTTGATACTTACTTTCTCACCGGCACCGACGAGCACGGCCAGAAGATCGAGCGCGCCGCACAGGCTGCGGGAAAGACTCCGCAGCAACTCACCAATGAAGTTTCCGCCGAGTTCCGTTCGCTTTGGGACCGGATGGGCCTGACCTACGACGACTTCATCCGCACCACGTCCGACAGACACAAGCAGGGTGTGCAGGCGCTGTGGAAGCGGATCCGCGACAACGGTTACATCTATAAAGGCAGTTACACCGGCCAGTATTGCGTCTTTGACGAACTGTACGTGGATGTCGTCGGGCCCGGCGCACCCTGCCCCGAATGTGGACGTCCAACCGAAACCGTGAAAGAAGAAAACTATTTCTTCAAGCTGTCCGCCTTTCAGGACAAACTGCTGGCGCTCTACGCCAGCCAGCCGGATTTCATCCGTCCGGAAACCCGGCGTAATGAAGTGATGTCGTTCGTGCGCTCCGGCCTGCGCGACCTCTCGGTCAGCCGCAGCACATTCTCCTGGGGAATTCCGGTGCCTGACGATCCCCAGCACGTGATCTATGTCTGGCTGGATGCGCTGGCAAATTACATCACCGCGCTGGGCTATGGGTCCGACGACGCCGCAAAGTACGACAAGTATTGGCCTGCTGACGTGCAGATGATCGGCAAGGAGATTGTGCGATTCCACTGCGTTTACTGGCCGGCGTTTTTGATGGCCGCGGGGTTACCCTTGCCGCAGCGAATCATGGCGCATGGCTGGCTGCTCTTTGAAGAAAACAAGATGTCGAAGTCGCGCGGGAATATCGTCCGCACCGAGACCATTCTCGAGGTACTCGGCTCCGATGCCCTGCGCTATTTTCTGCTGCGCGAAATCGTCTTCGGGCAGGACGGCTCGTTTTCTTTCGACGCGCTGGTGCAGCGCTACAATTCCGACCTGGCCAACGGACTGGGCAATCTGACCAGCCGCACCCTGACCATGATCACGCGCTATTTCAAGGGGGAAGTGCCATATCCCTCGCGCGCCGCAACCCTTACCGCTGAGGAGAACGCCATTGCAGAAACCGCGCGCCGGACGATCACGGAGTTCAATCGTCTGTTCGACGAGTACCAGTTTTCGCGGGCTCTGGAAGTGGCCTGGAGCCTGGTGGGGGCAGTGGACAAATATATTGTCGAGACCCAACCCTGGTCGCTGGGCGAGAAGCAGGACGACGAAAGCCGCTCGCGCCTCGCCACTATTCTCTACACCAGCGCGGAGGCGCTGCGCATCGTGACCGCGCTCGCATATCCCGTGCTTCCCGAAGCCACGGCGAAAATCTGGGGACAGCTCGGGTTGGGAGACATACGGAAGTTTCCGCTGTCTGACCTGCAATGGGGACAGCTCAAGTTGGGCACAAGACTCGGCGAGGTACAGTCCGTCTTTCCGCGCGCCGACAAAAGCACAATCGAAAGGATGCAGCAAATGGAAGAGCAGGGACGCAGCACTGCGACTGTGGTAGAAGAAAAGCCGGCCGCAGAAACCAAAGGAAAGACGGTGGACACTCCCGCGACTCTAACGGATGTGACCGCGGCCAAACCCGCCGCCATCGTGCCCGATGGCAAGATCAGCATCGAAGATTTTGCCAAAGTTGAACTGCGCGTGGGACAGGTGAAAGTTGCCGAGAAGGTAAAAGGTGCGGACAAGTTGTTGCGTTTGGAAGTTGATCTTGGGACTGAAGTGCGGCAGGTGGTGGCTGGAATCGCCGAGGCCTACGCACCGGAGACCCTGGTAGGCCGCAAGGTCGTGATCGTCGTGAACCTTGCACCGCGGAAATTGCGCGGGTTGGAATCGAACGGAATGATTGTGGCCGCATCTCCCGAAGGAGGGAAGCCGGTGCTGGCGGCCTTTTTAGAGGATGTGCCGGTGGGAACACGCTTGAAATAGATGGAAACCCGCCGAGCTTCGCTCGGCCTGGACGGGTCAGAGACCCGTCCCCACACGGGTAACGCCAACGACCAACGACCGTGTTCATAGACTCGCACGCCCATCTCGAGATGGAGCAGTTCGACGCCGACCGCGAGCTCATGATCGCGCGGGCGCGGGACGGCGGCATTGAGAAGATTGTCGCCATCGGCAGCGGAACTGGTCCCGGCTCTTTGGACTGCGGCATTCAATTGGCTGAGCGGCACGATTTCATTCTCGCCACCATCGGAATCCATCCTCACGAAGCCAAGCTGGCAACCGATGCCGACTTTCAGGAGCTTGAACAGCTGGCCAGACGGCCCAAAGTCATTGCGTGGGGCGAGATTGGGCTGGACTACTTTTACGATCACTCGCCGCGCGAACTGCAGCAGCAGGTCTTCTTGCGGCAGATGGATTTGGCGCGAGCCGCTAAACTGCCGATTGTGATTCACTGTCGCCCCTCCGCCGGAAGCGACAACGCCTGGGACGACTGTCTCAGCCTTCTGGAACAGCACTGGAGATCCAGCGCCCTGGGAGGAATTCTGCATTGCTTCACCGGACCGTGGCCGCACGCCAAACGGGCGCTCGATCTGGGCTTCATGATTTCATTCGCCGGCAACATTACCTTCCCCAAAGCACAGCCCATTCGCGACGCCGCTAAAGAGGTCCCGCTGGAACGCATTCTGATCGAAACCGACTCGCCCTTTCTGGCGCCGGTGCCGCACCGCGGCAAGCGCAACGAACCGCTCTTTGTAAAGGACGTTGCCCGGCAACTGGGCGAGGTCCGCGGGCTTTCGATGGAAGAGGTGGGCAGGCAAACTGCAATCAACTTTTATAACTTTTTCAAACTGACTAAATCCCCGGGGGAACTAAGATAGTGTCCCAATTTCAGAATTCGTGGCGTCCTTTGCGGCTCTTTGCGTCCTTTGCGGTTTAAGATTTGAATGATGTCGGCGAGGTCAAACTCCTTTACCGCAAAGGACGCGAAGAAAGCCGCAAAGGACGCAAAGCAAACACAGTTGACCAGGACACCGCCGACCACAAAGAACTGCCGCGCTAAAACCGCTTCTTCTGATAACCTCAGAGGTTACATTTTCATAGATTTCAGAAGGCGCTACGAACATGCCCGAAAACACCTTTGACATTGTGAGCAAGATCGATCTGGAAGAGGTCTCGAACGCCATACAGCAGGCGTCAAAAGAAGTTCACACCCGCTTTGATTTGAAGGACTCCAAGTCCAAGATCGAACTCGAAAAAGACGCAATCGTGTTGCACTCGATCGACGAATACAAGTTGAAGTCGGTAAGCGATATCCTGCAGCAAAAGCTGGCAAAGCGGGGCGTGCCGTTGAAGGGCCTCACTCACGGCGTCATTGAATCGGCCCTGGGAGGAACTGCCAAGCAGAAGATCACTTTGCAGCAGGGCATCCCGATGGAGAAGGCCAAAGAGATTGTCCAGCTGATCAAGGGTTCGAAAAACAAGGTGCAGGCATCGATTCAGGGAGACCTCATTCGGGTAAGTGGCAAGGACCGCGACACACTACAGGCGGTGATCGCACTGCTGAAACAGAAGGATTTTGGGATTGATATGCAGTTCACGAACTACCGGACAAACTAGTGAGCGTGCCCGCCGCCATCAACGGAAAGGAATTCTTCGAACTCCTGCGGGAGGACCTGGCCGCGATCGAGCGCGAGTTCGGGCGGGACACGGTTTCGGGCGTCGAAGCCATCACCGAAATTGGCGAATACCTGCGCAATGGCGGAGGCAAACGCATCCGTCCCGCGCTGTTGCTGCTGGCGGCAAAATTGTTCAACTACCAGGGACGCGGCGCCATCCGCCTGGGTGCGGTGGTCGAAATCATTCACACCGCAACGCTGGTTCACGATGACATCATCGACGAGGCGCAGACGCGGCGCGGCCGGCCCGCAGCCAACACGCAGTGGGGTAACTCCAAATGTGTGCTGGCCGGCGACTGGCTTTACATGCAGGCCTTCAAGGTCGCAGTGCAGGAGCGCAACTTCCGTATTCTCGACACCCTGATCGAATTGACCCAGCAGATGGTCGAAGGCGAACTCCTGCAGATGGAGAAGCTGGGTAAACTCATTTCTCTCGATGAGCATTTTGATTTGATCTTCCGCAAGACCGCCTGCCTGTTTTCCGTGTGCATGCGGATGGGCGCAATTCTGGGCGGGGCCACGCCCGAACAGGAAGAGAGCCTGGGGCAGTACGGACGCGACCTGGGAATGGCATTTCAGATCGTGGACGATGTGCTCGACCTGACCGCGTCGGAGAAGGTTCTGGGCAAGCCGGTGGCCAGCGACCTGCGGGAAGGCAAGGTCACAATGGCGGTCATCCACGCTCTCGAACGCTGCACCCCGCGCGAACGCAAGATGATCGAGACTGTGGTGCAGGAGCGCGCCTTCGACGGCGTGACCCATCGCGAAATCATTGGAATTCTGGAGCGTTACGGATCACTCGAAGCGGCCCACGCGCGCGCACTGCAGTACGCTACCCTGGCGCGAAACGCGATTTGCAGTTTCCCCGACAGCGAGTTCAAGCGGGCCCTGCTATGGGCGCCGGATTTTGTTGTGGCCAGGGAAAAATAGCATCTACAAGCGGTTGGTCATCGCGACTTAGTCCATCACTTGAACTTCTGAACACCCCTCTCTAACTGGCCAGCGATTGAAATTACACGCTTTGAAAGTCAGCGGGCAATCCGTTTCTTCCCCTGGTGCCGTACATCTCACGGGTATCTGGAAACATCCAAAGCCCAATCCCAGGAGGAGATTGAACCATGAAGAAACTATTGGTACTCGCACTGGCTGTCTCGGTCATGTTTACGGTGGCGAGCTTCGCACAGGACATGTCTAAAGACAATGGAATGGCCAAAGCGGCGCCGGCCCCGCTCAAGAACATAAAGGGCACGGTGAAGGCTGACGGCGACAAGTTGACTTTCGTCTCCGACAAGGACAAGAAGTCCTGGGACGTGGTCAATCCGGAAACCCTTAAGGGACATGAGGGCCATCACGTGGAAGTAAGCGCGCACGTGTACGCCGACAAGGACCAGATTCACGTCATGAGCGTCAAGATGCTTAAGGCGGAGAAGATGGACAAGATGGACAACATGTCGAAGTAGCTCTTCCCGAAGCCAACAACCGAGGGCGGCAGGGACCGCCCTTTTTCTTTATACTAATCCAGCCGCACGCGGCCCCTGAATGCAACAATTTATTTCACTCGTCGCACACCATGGATACATTCTGGTGTTCGTGATCGTCCTTGCCGAGGCCATCGGGCTGCCTGTTCCCGCAGCCGTGGCCCTGGTGGCGGGGGGCGCGGCGGCCGCCGCCGGAGTGCTCAGTGTGTACAGGCTACTATTGTTCGCGGTGCTCGCCATGCTGGTGGGCGACTGCCTGCTGTTCGTAGCCGGGCGATATATGGGATGGGGCCTGCTCGGCTTTCTCTGCAAACTGTCGGTCAACCCCGAAACCTGCATCCTGCGCTCGGCCGAGTCGTTCTACAAGCGCGGCAAGGCCACTTTGCTGTTCGCCAAATTCCTTCCCGGAATCAACACCATGGCGCCGCCGCTGGCGGGAAGCATGAAAATGCCGCTCGACACCTTTCTCCGGCTGGATCTCGCGGGAGCGACGCTGTACGCCACGGTTTACGTGGCCGTCGGATTCCTGTTCCGCGATTTTCTGGTCTCGGTGGTGCGCGGCTTTCAAACCGCCGGCCGTGCGGTCGAGGCGGTGACGGTTCTCGCGCTCATCGGTTATGCCCTGTACCGAGTATGGCTTTATCGTAAACATGCCGTGTATCGAGTGGTCCCCCGGGTCCAGGTGGAAGAAGTCACGCGCCGGCTGGCGTCAGAAGACAAAGACAAAATCTTGCTGATGGATGTGCGCAGCCACGGCTACTACGACGCAGAGACAGCGCGAATCAAAGGATCGATCCGGCTGGAGCCGAACAAGCTGAAAGAAGAACTCCAAAACATTCCCAAGGACAAAGACATTTTTGTCTACTGTACTTGAGCACGCGAAGCGACCAGCGCCCGGGTGGCGCACATGCTGCGGGAAGAAGGCTTCAACGCGTTCGTGATCGTGGGCGGACTGGCCGCATGGCGCAAGGCAGGCAATCCGCTGGAGCCGGTTCCGCGCAACGATCTGATAAAGCTGCCCACATTTTCATAGAGCGGGCGTCTGACACAAATCACGTAGGGACAGATGTCCTCATCTGTCCGGTCGAGCACAGCTCGACAAGTCTTTTGTGGGTTGCAACAAACCAGCGGAGCGTTGCTCCGCCGGGCAGATGAGGACATCTGCCCCTACGTGGCTTGTGCCGGGGTCTGATGTCCAAGGTCCGACGCCTTAATCATGTCGAAAGAAGTCGAGATCAAGTTTCGTGTGGATCATGTTCGCGCCCTGGCGCGGCGGCTGCGGACGGCTGGCTTCCGGCAGGTGACCCGACGCACGCACGAAAGCAACACTCTGTACGATCTCCCCGGCCAGAAGCTGCGCAAACGTGGTGAGGTGCTGCGTCTGCGCAAGTACGGATCCAGTTGGCTGCTGACCCACAAAGCCAGAGGGACAGCCGGGCGGCACAAGACACGGGTCGAGACGCAAACCAGAATCGAAAACGGCGAACAATTCCACAAGATCCTGCAGGCCCTGGGTTACCTGCCTTCCTTCCGCTACGAAAAATTCCGCGCGGAGTGGAGCGACGGCCAGGGCCACGTGGTCCTGGATGAAACCCCCATCGGTTTTTTCGGCGAGATCGAAGGCCCGGCACGCTGGATTGACCAGACGGCCCGCCTCCTGGGTATCGACCGCGACTCGTACATGACGGACACCTACGCCGGACTTTTCTACGCCTGGAAGCGGCGCACCCGAAGCCGCGCGAACGAGATGACGTTCCGCGCCGTGCGGAACGCCAAAAGATCGCACTAGCGCTTCACAACGTTTTACATCCGCGGAGAGCGTGCTCTCATGACTTTGCGCACCCGCCTGCGTCTAACCTGGCAACAGTCAAACGACTTCCGCGGAGGCGGACATGCGTTGGATGGGCAAGAGTGTGTGCTACGCCGCAGTTATCATCGTGATGAGCCTGCCGCGTCTCCTGCTCGCCGCGCCGTCACCAACTTTTGACCAGGTCACCATTCCCCGAGTCAGCACTCCACCTCGCCTGGAAGACTTTCTGCAAATGAAGCCCAGTCCGGCATGGGAAGGCAGGATGGCCAAGATCGACCGCTTCATCCAGCGCACTCCCAGCGACGGAGAGCCGGTCACGCAGCGGACCGAGGCCTACCTCGGCTATGACGACAAGAACCTGTATGTGGTTTTCGTTTGCTTCGACAGTCAGCCGCGCAAGATTCGCGCCCATCTCGAGCGGCGCGAAGAAATATTCGATGATGACAATGTCGAACTGATGCTGGACACGTTCCACGATCACCGCCGGGCGTATGCCTTCTTTTCCAATCCTCTGGGCGTACAATCCGACGCTCTTTGGACCGAAGGCCAGGACTTTGATTTCTCCTTCGACACGGTCTTCAATACCGAGGGAAAGATCACGAAGGAGGGCTTCGTGATCGAGATGGCCATCCCTTTTCGCAGCCTGCGTTTTGCCTCCACCGATCCGCAAACCTGGGGGATCATGCTCAACCGGTACATCCAGCGTGACAATGAGGGAGCTTTCTGGCCCCAGAACTCTAGCCGGATCAGTGGCCGCCTGAATCAGGAGGGCGACGCCACCGGTCTGGAAAATATTTCTCCCGGACGCAATCTGCAGCTTATTCCGTATGGAATTTTTCGTTCGTATCGGGACCTCGACCTGCGCGATCCGGACCATCCCAAGTTTACCCAGCGCGATGCCTTTGGGCAGATCGGGCTGGATGCCAAGGCGGTCCTGAAGGACAAGTTCGTGCTGGACGCGACCGCGAACCCCGATTTCAGTCAGATCGAATCCGACGAGCCGCAAGTGACCGTGAACCAACGCTTCGAAGTACAGTTTCCGGAGAAGCGCCCGTTTTTTTTGGAAAATTCCAACTTTTTCCAGACTCCGATTCCGCTGCTTTTTACCCGCCGAATTGTCGATCCCCAGTGGGGGGTGCGTCTGACGGGCAAAGACGGGCCGTGGGCCGTGGGCATGCTCGTGGCTGATGATGCTTCTCCTGGAACCGAGGTCGCTCCCGACGACCCTTTGTTCGGAAAGCACGCTTACTTTGCGGTCGGACGCGTCAGCCGCGATATCGGGAGCCAGTCGACCCTAGGGGCGATGTTCACCGATCGTGAAGTGGGACCTTATTTCAACCGGGTGGGAGGAATCGACGGCCGCTTCAAACTCAATTCCAACTGGGTGGCGACCTTTCAGGGTGTTGTCAGTTCCACGCTGTGCAGCGACACCCGCAATAGCGCCTGCACCCTCGGAACCTATCTCGCCGGCCCCGCAGCCGAGGTCACGCTTGAGCGGGACGGGCGGAAGCTGAACTACCTGATGGATTACACCGACCGTAGCGACGGATTTCGCACCTTCACCGGCTTTGATCCGCAGCCTGACATTCACAATCTCTATCACCGGGTGCGATACAGTTTCCGTCCAGAGGGCAAGCACCTTATTTCCTGGGGTCCGCAGCTGGAGGTTTACCACAACTTTGACCATGAGGGAAATTACCTGAACTCAGGTTACTTCCCCTCGCTCAAGGCGGAATTTGTGGGGCAGACATTCCTGACCGTGCTGTATGCAAAAGAAATGGAATTGCTGCGGCCCAGGGATTTCAGCACCTTGACCCGCAACCAGAAGTACGTTCGTCATACCACGGAGGTCGAGTTCAGCACGAGTCTCTACCAGCCCATCTCTTTCGCTCTGGACTATCGCTTTGGCAGCCGGATCAACTATGACTCGCCCGATGGCGTGGCGCCGTTTCTGGCGGGCCGTAGCAGCATCGCTGCGACCCTGACCGTAAGGCCCACCAAGCCGCTGCGCGTCGATAACACATACCTGCTGTTCCGCTTGCACAACCGGCTAGGGCCAACCGGCAGCATGAACAATCACATCATCCGTTCCAATTGGAACTATCAGTACACCAGGCGGCTCTCGTTCCGTTTCATTGGACAATACAACGCCGTTCTGGCCAATCCGGCTTTCACCTATCTGGAAACAACCCGGAATTTCAATGCCGATTTCCTTATCACCTATCTGATTCACCCCGGCACCGCGTTGTACGTCGGCTACAACAGCAACCTGGAAAATGTGCAGCTGCCTCTGGGGAATGACGTGGACGGGAACCTTCTGCACAGCGGCCGGTTAAAGAATGACGGGCGAGGCCTGTTCGTGAAAGCGTCGTACCTGTTTCGCTTCTAGATCTGGCCCACGTAGGCCCAGATGTCCTCATCTGGGCAGGCGAGCAAAGCTCGCCCAGGTCTTCATCAAGACACCACAATTTCGGGCGAGTTGCGGAGCTTCGCTCTGCCGGGCAGGTGGGACACCTGCCCCTACGTGTTCATCTGTGAGTCAGGCAGAAAAGTCCGCCCTAGCCGACCGGGGCGGGTTTGGCGCAGAACTTATCGAATGCTTTCTTCAGTTCGGCGGCAATATCGACGGCCTCGCGATGTTCGATGTCGCTACGCTGCATCATGTGGACGACCTTGCCGTCGCGCAGCAGCACGATCGAAGGCGAAGACGGTGGGTATCCTGCAAAATACGAGCGGGCCCGGTCGGTGGCATCTTTGTCCTGACCGGCAAACACACTGAACAACTTCTCCGGACGGCTGGAGTGTTGCAACGCGGCGCGGACCGCGGGACGCATGCGCCCAGCGGCGCATCCGCAGATTGAGTTCACGACTACCATGGTCGCGCCCGGTTGATTGGGCAGGACGCGATCGACATCAGCCGCGGTACGGAGTTCCTCGATGCCGAGCCGGGTCAACTCCTCGCGCATCGGAACCACCATGATCTCTGGATACATTTCTTCTCCTCGGGGTCATTCTAGTACGACGCGAATTCTCGGAATTGAGCGCCGCAAGTCACGGCAGGATGTGTCCTGTCGTACCGCGCGGAGGCTGCCACCAGCGCCTCTACCCGTCGTATATAGTGAAGCCATCATATCATCATGACAGTTCTGGAAAACGTGGCGCTGGCGCCGCTGACCACCCTCAAAGTGGGAGGACCAGCGCGCTATTTCACCGAGCCGAAATCCGTCACCGAGGTGGCCGAAGCCGTCAACTTCGCGCGCTCCCGGGACCTTCCCTTATTTGTGCTGGGCGGCGGCAGCAACCTGGTGGTCTCCGATGCCGGTTGGCCCGGCCTCGTGTTGAAACTTGCGATTTCGGGGATCGACGAGCGCGAGGAAAACGGCAAAACAATGTTCGAAGTGGGCGCGGGGGAAGAGTGGGACAAATTCGTGGCCCGCGCCGTCGCCAGAAATTGCGCCGGAGTCGAATGTCTGAGCGGCATTCCCGGCAGTGTGGGTGGAACTCCGGTGCAGAACGTGGGAGCCTATGGCCAGGAGGTCTCGGAAACCATCGAGTCCGTGCTGGTGTTCGATCTCAAAGACGGGCAGATCCGTGAGCTCTGCGCCGAAGCCTGCGGATTTCAATATCGCACCAGCATCTTCAACACCAGCGAACGTGGACGTTTCATCATCCTGCGCGTGACTTATGACCTCACGCCGGGCGGCAAGCCTCGCATCGAGTACGCCGACCTGAAAAAGCATTTCGCGGGCTTTCAGAATACCCCCTCATTGGCCGGAACCCGTGAAGCCGTGCGCCGGATACGCGCCGCCAAAGCCATGCTGATCACTCCAGGGGACGAAGACTGCCGCAGCGCTGGTTCGTTCTTCAAAAATCCCGTGCTTGCGCCGGAGCAGTACGCCGATTTGACCCGGCGTGCCCAGGCCAAGGCGTTGCAGGTCCCCAGTTATCCCGCGCTCGATGCTCTGAGAAAGGTTTCAGCCGCCTGGCTGGTGGAACACTCTGGATTCAGCAAGGGCTATAGGAGTGGAACGGTCGGCATTTCGCGCAAGCATGCGCTGGCCATCGTGAATCGCGGCGACGCCACCGCCGCCGACATCCTGGGATTAAAAGATCACATTCAGCAGCGCGTGGAAGAACTCTGGGATATACGGCTCGAACCGGAGCCTGTGTTCGTGGGCTTTTAGCGGTAGTTCGACGACGCTCTTGTCAGTCGCAGATCGTGAATTTCTAAACCCAGTTGGCTCCAGGCTTTTCGGCAAAGATAATTCCCGAACAATTCAACCCGCTGGTCGGTCTTCATGTTTGAGGGCATGCGAGTGGCGGTCGGACAAGTGACCCTGAGCGAGGCCATGGCACTGGCACGGACGGAAGAGGACCAACTGGAACTCGCCGTCCGTGAGTATGCACGCATGGTGTACCGGATTGCCTATTCCGTGCTGCGCAATCATCAAGACGCGGAAGACGCTACGCAGGAAACCTTCGTCCGGGTGATGCAGGCGCGAAGGAAGCTGGCCACGGTAGATGATCCGCAGCGGTGGCTCGCACGCATTGCCTGGCGGGTCGCGGTGGGGCGGAGGAAAAGTCTCCCGAGATATCGCTGGAAGAAACCGGCGGGGCGCGTGACGCAATTGCGTTCTACCGAAATGCCGGCTGATCAGGCATGGTTGGGCGTGAGGTTGCCGAGGCGCTGGAACGATTAGTCCCTGCGTTGCCGCGCCGGTTGCGGGATGTTGTCACTCTCTCCACGGTCGAGGATATGTCACCAGCAGACGTTGCGGCGGTGCTGGAGATCAGCGAAGCTGCGGTGCGTTCGAGGCTGTTCCGAGCGCGGCAGATTCTGCGCGAGAAACTTGCGTGTGTTGCTGGAACAACGTTATGGAACCTAATGACAAAGACTCGGTCCTCGACAACCTGCTGGATAGCGGGCTGAAGCAGTACGGCCAGGCCTCGCCACGAACGGGACTGGAAACCCGGGTACTCGCAAATCTGCGGGCAAAGCAGGAGAACCGAGTTGCGCGCGTTCGGCCGTGGTGGCAGGCCGGGGCAACTGTCGCGCTTTGTGTTTTGGCTGCAGGAGCCTTGTTCATGATCCGAAAGCCCGGGAACAGCCTCGAACCGCGGATCCACCGGTCGCCAGTAGAGACGGCTGCCCGGGTTGCCCCGGCCGCCACAAATCCAGCACCGGTGCAAACTCTGAGTGCCGGAAGCCGGTATCGAGTCCAAGTGTTCGGGCCCGAAGGCGGGTTGCCACCCGCTCCGCTGAACCACGTTTGGAGCAGTTCCCTTCTCCTGCACCGCTCTAGCAAAGAAGAGGAGAAGCTGGTTCGCTACATCCGGGAGCGTCCGCATGACGCGGCGCTGATGGCGCGTGCGCAAGCAGAACTTTTGAAGCAGGACAGCCAGCCATTCGCACCTCTGCTGTCGGCTGGACCACCAACGGACTCGCAACCATAGTCAAACACAGGGAGAACGGTCATGCGCAGATCAAGCTACGGCGATTGCATTCGTCCTGGGACTTTTTCTTTGTAGCGGAACTCCGCGAGTCATGGGCACAGGAGCCTGGCGCTGCGCGACCTCCGGCGGCCCAGGCCACGCGGTTATCGCCTGGATCTCTCCATCAATGAATTGGAGGATGGAAAGAAAATCAATACTCGCCACTACTCCATGAATCTGACCGATGACAGCGCCACTAAGGAACTTAAAATTGGTACACGTGTGCCGGTGCAACCGGAGGAAGGCAAGTTTCAGTATATCGATCTGGGGGAACTTCCATTTCCGCCAAGCTGTATCTGGAATAACAATTCGTTGACCCTGGACGTCCGATTCGTGGAAGTCAGCAGCCTGGCTTCCGCCGATCAAGCTCCGCGCGGACAACCGCTGGTGCGTCAGATGGTTCTTAGCGGTAGAACGCTCGTGGTTCCGGACAAGCCAATGGTCATCGGTAGCGTGGATGATCCCAACTCAAGGCGCGAGTTTCAGACTGGAAGCCACCGCAACCAAGATCAAATGAGAGCGCCTTGCTATTTCTTGGGCAGCTTGCGAAATGGGTGCTCGAAACTCAAATAGAGAAAGATGGCCCGTTCACCCGCGCTGGGCCCGACTCCCAGCGGGACGCCGATCCCCGGAACAATCTGCAGGCCATTCTTGAAGTTGTAGGCCCAGCGGATCCCGGGGCTGAGGAAGATCGAGCTTGTCCACTCGGTGCGGTTACTGGCCACCACGGTCTGGGAGCGGGCGAACACGGTTTCCATCATGACATTGAAGCGAGGGTTAAGCAGCCAGATGAAGCTCTGGCCGAAATTGTAGCCGGCCGTTGCGGCGCGGTCACCGGAGGCGTCCTGGGCGTGGGGAAAGAATGTGGCGCCGGCATTCCAGTGGCTGACCAGCTTCCTGCCCAGCACCACGCTCAACGGGAGGTTGGTTTGCAGACCGAAGCTGCCCGAGCCTCGACCCTGGGTGGAATCGCCGGCGGGAAAAATCAGGCTCAGGCGAGGGGAGAAGGCAACGCGAGTCTCTCCACTTCCAACCAACTGGTAGCGGTAATTCAGGAAGACATCTCCGACGCCAACGCCGGAGCCGGGAAAAGACCCGGAGTGCAAGGCAACCAGAGTGTAGCTGAGCTGATGGCGAGCATCGCCGGGAACGGGCCACTCCTGGGTGAAGGTGTAATTCCAGTCCTTGCTGTCGAAGAATCGGGTGAAGCTGGAAATGTGTTGCACTACGCCAAAATTCTGGTTGTAAGCCTCCTCCACCAGAAAGCTGTTGTCCTGGATGCCGGGCTGGGCAGCGAGGCTTGGGCTCTGCTGGCTGAAAGAGCGGGCGGCGAGCAGGATCATCACCGCGAGGACGAAGCCAGAGTAACGGGCCTCCCCAAACCCATTCCTTGACTTAACCATGATTAAGTAAATCACATAATCATCGGTTAACTCAACGACTGCTTTCGACGTCCTGTTTATCGGCCAGGCGTGCAGCGTCCCGGAAAATATCGGCGAACATCTTTCCCGTCAGCTTGCCGGTCTGGGTGTTTTGATTCGAGGGATGGTAGGAGGCCAGCAAAACCTTGCCGTCGGGCATCCCGTAGCTGGCTCCGTGCCGGAACGGGTAAGGTTTTTTGCTCGAGAGCAGGCTGCGGCGCTTCAGGTAGTTGAGGTAAGCTTCGAACCCGATGCGGCCCAGCGCCACCACCACTCTGACGTTTGCAAGACCATCCACTTCGCGGTCAAGGTAAGGGGCGCAGTTGGCCAACTCCCGGGGCAGAGGCTTGTTATCGGGCGGGGCGCAGCGGACCGCGGCGGTGATGTAGAGATCTCTGAGTTCAAGTCCGTCGTCGCGTTTGCTGGCGTCAGGTTGATTGGAGAATCCGGCCTCATACAGAATCGGATACATGAATTTGCCGGAAGCATCTCCGGTGAAAGGGCGGCCGGTGCGGTTGGAACCATGGGCCCCGGGAGCAAGGCCGAGCACCAGGATACGCGCGTTGGGATCGCCGAAGCCGGGAACGGGCTTTCCCCAGTACTCCCAATCGGCGTAGGCGCGGCGCTTCTCGCGCGCGATTTTCTGGCGATATTCGACCAGCCGGGGACAACGCTTGCAGGCGATGACTTCGCGGTTCAATCGATCGAGCCAGGAGGGCATTCCGAATCATTGTAAGCGAGAGCGCGACGCCGGCCCTTCGTACCCGGAAGTCGCGGATCCTGGCGGGGATTTTCTTTGCGACCTTGGCGGCATCACTTTGCGAACTTCGCGGTAAAGGTCTGACTGTGGCGTGAGCCACCAAAAATCTTTAACCGCAAAGACCGCAAAGTAATGCCGCCAAGGTCGCAAAACGGGGCGCAGTGCTTCACAAGTGCGCCCCAGGTTACGTTTGTCACCTTGCTTCCAGCCCAGCCAGTTTGACGCTTCTCTCCCTCAGTCTTTACACTCAGAATTACAGCCTGTGCTGTTCGACTCAAGGTCCAGTGCCGAAATGGAACGGGTCGAACCGCCAAAGCCTGAAAGGCAAATGTGAGCCCCACTGAAACCAGTAGCAGCACCCGGCGGGAGATCGCGGTTGAAATACCCGTCGAGGAAGTAGCCCGCGAGACCAATGCCCTGATCCAGAAATATCAGAAGCTGGCGCGCATTCCCGGCTTCCGCCGCGGACATGTGCCTGCCTCCGTCATTCGCCAGCGTTTTGCCGAAGATCTCAAGAGCGATGTGGTGGAGGCGCTCGTCCCCCGCTACTTCCGCAAAGAGGCCGACAAGCAGGGACTGATCCCGGTGTCGCAGCCGCAAGTCACCGACCTGCACTTGAAGGACAACGAACCCCTCCGCTTTAAAGCCAGCTTTGAAGTCATGCCTGAAATCAAGGTGGACGGCTACAAGGAGTTGCGGGCCGAAAAGCCCGAAGTCACCGTGACCGATGAAGAAGTAGAGCAGTCGCTGAACGGTGTGCGCGAGCAGCACGCCACCTTCATCGCAGTGGAGGGCCGGCCGCTGGCCGATGGAGATTACGCCCAGGTATCGCTCGATGGCCAACCCAAGGACGCATCCAAAGACGGCCAGGATAAACCGGTCCACATGGATGAAGTGCTGGTCGAAATCGCGGGCAAGAACACCATGCCGGAATTCACCGAGAATTTGCGCGGAGCATCGGCCGGAGACGAACGGATATTCGAAGTTACCTACGCTCAGGATGCCCAGGAGCAGCGCCTGGCAGGAAAGACTTTTACCTACACGGTGAAGGTGCAATCCATCAAGCAGAAGAGCCTGCCCGAACTGGACGATCAGTTTGCCGTTCAACTGGGAGAGTTCAAGACCCTGGACGAAGTGCGCCAGCGCATCCGCGAAAGCATGGAAGCCGAGCGCAAGCACTCGGCCGAGCACGAGGCCAAGGACAAGCTGGTGGCGGAACTGGTGAAGCGCAGCGAATTCGAAGTGCCGGAAGCGCTGGTGGACCGCCAGATCGATGTGCGTCTGGAGCGAGGCCTGCGCGCCCTGGCGGCGCAGGGCATGAAGGCCGAAGACATCAAGAAAATGGATTTGAACCGCCTGCGCGTGGGACAGCGCGACCAGGCCTTGCAGGAAGTGAAAGCATCCCTGCTGCTGGACAGGATTGCCGAGGAGGAGAAAATCGAGGTCAGCGATGAGGAGATCGATCGGGAGATCGACGCGCTCGCCACCCAGTCAAAACAGACGCCGGAAGCCATCCGGGCCCGTTTGACACGTGATGGAGCGCTCGATAGAATCCGAAATAGAATCCGCAGCGAAAAGACCCTCGACTTTCTATATCGCCAGTCCGCCTGACGCGGACATTTCGATCCTCCCAGATAGAGCAAGTGGTCACGAACAGGAGTGTGGACGGTGAATGTGAACGATCCCAAAATGATGCTGGTCCCCATGGTCATCGAACAGACGGGCCGGGGCGAACGCGCTTACGACATCTATTCCCGGCTGCTGCGGGACAACATCATTTTCATCGGCACCCCGATCGACGACAACATCGCCAACCTGGTGATTGCGCAGATGTTGTTTCTGGCCCAGGAAGACCCCGAGAAAGACATTCAGCTCTACGTCAATTCGCCGGGCGGATCGATCACCGCCGGCATGGCGATTTACGACACCATGCAATACGTGAAGAATGATGTCACCACGATTTGCATCGGGCAGGCTGCCAGCATGGCGGCGCTGCTGCTGGCTGCCGGAGAATCGAAGAAACGGCTGGCGCTGCCCAACTCCCGCATCCTGATCCACCAGCCTTCCATGGGAGGTTTGTCAGGCCAGGCGACCGACATTGACATCCACGCCCGGGAAATTCTTCGTATGCGAGAGATTACTAACCAGTTAATGGCAAAGCATACCGGTCAGAAACTGGAAAAAGTGGAGAAAGACGTGGAGCGCGACTTCATCATGAACTCGCAGCAGGCTAAGGAATATGGAATCATAGACGATATCATCTATAAGACGAGATAAAGGTATGATCGGGGTTCGCCCGATCAGTTTCCGATCAGTCTCGGCGCGAAACGATCTGTCCCGCCGGCCCGCAAGGGATGCATGGAGCGGGAGAGAGGGTTAACGAAGGAGTAAAGCCGAGTGAAAAACAGGACTGGTACCGAGGAGATGTTGCGCTGTTCGTTCTGCCATAAATCGCAGGACGCAGTGGCCAAGCTTATTTCATCCCCCAGCGATTATCCCAGGGCCTACATTTGCGACGAGTGCGTGGCCGTCTGCAATTCCATCCTGGAAGACGACCGCACCGCGACGCCTCCCACCACCACCCCCAATCAACTGCCCAAGCCGCAGGAAGTGAAGAGCTTCCTCGACGAGTACGTGATCGGCCAGGAGCAGACCAAGAAGAAGCTGGCGGTGGCGGTTTACAACCACTACAAGCGCATCTACATGAATCGCCAGCGCGCCGGCGACGGCGTAGAGCTGGCCAAGTCGAACATCATGCTGATCGGCCCCACTGGGACCGGCAAGACCCTGCTGGCCCAGACCCTGGCCCGCATGCTCGATGTTCCGTTCGCCATCGTGGACGCCACCACTCTGACCGAAGCCGGCTACGTCGGCGAGGACGTGGAGAACATTATCCTGAAGCTCCTGCAGGCCGCCGACGGCGACGTGGGACGGGCCCAGACCGGCATCATTTATATCGACGAAGTGGACAAGATCGGGCGGAAAGATGAGAACCCGTCCATCACTCGTGATGTTTCCGGCGAGGGTGTGCAGCAGGCGCTGCTGAAGATCCTCGAAGGCACCATCGCCAACGTGCCTCCCCAGGGCGGCCGCAAGCATCCGCACCAGGAATTCACTCCCGTGGATACGACCAATATCCTGTTCATCTGCGGCGGCGCCTTTGTCGGTCTGGAAAAAATCATCGGCCGGCGCGTAGGCAAGAAATCTCTGGGCTTCAAGGCGGGAGCGGAAGAGGGCGAGGCGGAAGAGACTCCAGCCGTCAGCCGCAAACGGAATTTCGAACTGCTGAGCGACATCCAACCGGAAGACCTGATCAAGTTTGGCTTGATTCCCGAATTCGTCGGCCGCTTGCCCGTGGTCGGCGTATTGGAAGACCTGGACGAGTTTGCGCTGATCGAAATCCTCACTCGGCCCAAGAACGCCATCATCAAGCAGTACCAGCGCCTCTTCGAATTCGAAAATGTGCGCCTCAAATTCAGCGATGAGGCCTTGAAAGCGATCTCGCGCCAGGCCATGGCCCGCAAGGTCGGAGCGCGCGGATTACGCATGATTCTAGAGGAGTTAATGCTCGACCTGATGTACCATCTGCCCAGTCAGAAAAAGGTAAAAGAGTTCGAAGTGAGCCGTGAAATGGTAGAGAAACGCAGCGTAACCCTCGCAATGATGGAAAAGGCGGGGTAAACTAGGGTTCCATTGAGGTTGAACTGAAGCTTTAAGGCAGGAGCCAGAAGCCAGCGGAAGTGTAGCGCCAAACAACGAACGCAACTCGGGTGTTCGGGAGAAATAGTGAGCATAGTCAAGGAAAAATTCGAGACCAAAAAGCTACCCATGATGCCCATCCGCGACGTGGTCATCTTCCCTTACATGATGACTCCGTTTGTCGTAGGACGAGAATCGAGCGTTCGCGCCCTGGAAGAGGCCCTGGCGGCCGACAAGAAGATCTTCCTCGCTACCCAGCACGATGCCAGCATCGATGAACCCAAGCCCAATGAGATCTATCAGGTGGGCACGATCGTCAACATCGTGCAGAGCCTGAAGCTGCCCGATGGCAACATTAAGGTCCTGGTCGAGGGCATCGAACGCGGCAAAGTTCTTCAGATCAGTGAGAGCGAAGGCTTCATGCAGGTTTCACTGCGCGTGGCCCGCTATGCCACCGAGACTACCCCGCAGATCGAAACCGGCATGCAGCGGGTAACGGCCTTGTTCGAGCAGTACGTAAAACTTTGCCAGTCGCTGAATTACGAGACCATGATCGCGGCTGTGCGCATGGAAGATCCGGCCAAACTGACCGACACCATCGCCGCCAACCTGCAGCTGTCCATCGAAGAAAAACAGGAGTTACTGGAAATTTTCGATCCCGGCGAGCGCCTGACCCGGATCGGCGACGTACTCGACATCGAAATCGAAAAGCTGAACATGGACCGCACCATCCAGTCGCGGGTCAAGCGGCAGATGGAGCGCGCCCAGAAAGAGTACTACCTCAACGAAAAGATCAAGGCCATCCAGAAGGAACTGGGCCGGGGCGAGAAAAGCGAGTTCGACGAGCTTAAGAAGAAGATCGAAGCCGCCGGCATGCCCAAGGAAGTTCGCGACAAGGCAGTGCAGGAACTGAAGAAGCTCGAAGCCATGCCGCCGATGTCAGCCGAGTCCACGGTTTCACGCAACTATCTCGACTGGCTGCTGGCGGTTCCATGGAAGAAGCGGTCCAAGGAAATTCGCAACATCAGCCGCGCTGAGAAGGTATTGAACGAAGATCATTACGGTCTGGAAAAGATCAAAGACCGCATCCTTGAATTCCTGGCGGTGCGGCAACTGGTCAAGAATCCCAAGGGCTCGATCCTGTGTTTCGTCGGACCTCCGGGAGTGGGCAAGACTTCCCTGGGCATGTCGATCGCCAAGGCCACCGGCCGCAAATTTGTCCGCATGTCGCTGGGCGGCGTACGCGACGAAGCCGAGATCCGCGGTCACCGCCGCACCTACATCGGCGCCCTGCCCGGACAAATAATCCAGATGATGAAGAAAGCCGGCACCAAGAACCCGGTCTTCATGCTGGACGAAGTGGACAAGATGTCCATGGATTTCCGCGGCGATCCGTCGGCGGCCCTGCTCGAAGTGCTCGACCCGGAACAGAATTTCATGTTCGTGGACCACTACCTCGACGTGGAATACGACCTCTCGCAGGTCTTCTTCATTGCCACCGCCAACGTCATGCATACCATCCCGCCCGCTCTGCAGGACCGGATGGAGGTGCTGCGGCTGCACGGTTACACCGAGCAGGAAAAGGTCGAGATTGCCAAGCAGTTCCTGGTCAAAAAACAATTGCTGCAAGCTGGCTTGACCGACAAGAACATAAAGTTTAATGACGACTCGATCACCACCCTGATTCGTTCCTACACGCGGGAAGCGGGGGTCCGAAACCTGGAGCGCGAAATCGGCAACGTCTGCCGCAAAGTGGCACGCAAGGTGGTAAAAGAGGGCGAGACCTACAACGTCTCCGTCGGGCAGGACAACGTCAACGACTTCCTGGGCGTAATCAAATTCCGCGACACCCTGGCCCATGAGAAGAGCGAAATCGGCCTGGTCACCGGTCTGGCCTGGACTGAGGTAGGCGGCTCGATTCTAAGTACGGAAGCCACCGTAGTTGACGGCAAAGGCAAACTCACACTCACTGGGAAACTTGGCGACGTGATGCAGGAGTCAGCTCAAGCGGCCATGTCGTACATCCGCTCGCGGTCCCATCGCATGGGCTTGTCACGCGAATTTTACCGCACTCTTGATATTCACGTGCACGTGCCCGAAGGCGCGATTCCCAAGGATGGTCCGTCGGCCGGCATCACCATCGCAACCGCGATTGCCAGCGCCCTCAGCAAGATTCCTGTCCGCCGCGACATTGCCATGACCGGCGAGATTACGCTGCGAGGTAAGGTATTGCCCATCGGCGGGCTGAAGGAAAAACTGCTGGCTGCACACCGCGCCGGACTCTTCGAAGTGATCCTTCCCCAGGACAACGAAAAGGATGTGGCCGAAGTTCCGGAGAACCTGCGCACCGCGATGAAAATGCATTTCGTCGAAACCATGGACCAGGTGCTGGCGGTAGCGCTGGAACGGCCCCTGCCGGAGGAAGTCGGCGAAGAGGCAGCGGCACAGCCCATTGCCCCCATCCCTCCGCCCCCCGAAAGTCCGGCGGCACATCAGTAATTTTCTACGTCAGTTTCAGGCAGGGCCCGCGCAAGCGGGCCTTTTTTACCCGACAACCGCCGTTCTCTGCGACCTTTGCGGTGTTCCTTTGCGACCTTTGCGGTTAGTAGCTCTGACCGCCAAGGTCTCAAAGGAAACCACATTCACGAGGTGGCATCCCTTCTTATTTCTTCGGATAAAATAAACAACGGTGGGAATACGCGTGCAAGGAAATCCTGAGCCCGAGCCACTTAGGGGCCACCTGCGAGGCGGCGTCAGCCTGCTTATTGCCGCGGGGCTGGTATTTATTCTCCTGATCTGGCTGCCCGCCTATCGCTGGTTCTTTCTCGGCAGTCTGGGCATTGGCCTCGTGGTCGCCGGCATTCTCTATTTCTGGAACAAGTACAGACCGGTCAGGCCGGAGGAGGTCGAAAACCAGCGTCCGCTTGGACTTGAGTAGATAAGTTCGGAACGGAACGCATTGGTGAGACCATCATCGATCTCGTAAAATCCGCACGCTCCTATCTCTTTTTTTTCGCCTGCATCGCTTGCAACTTCCGGGGCGAAACTGCAAACTGATTTATGCGTGTTTTAGCCCGCTTCATGAGGTCGGTGAGCGATGCCAGCCACTTCCCTGCTCCGGCGCTGCCCGAGGTCGCGTTCCTGGGGCGCTCGAATGTGGGCAAGTCGAGTGTCATCAACTCGCTTCTGGGCACCAAAATAGCCAAGACCAGTTCTACCCCGGGCCGCACCCGGTCGATTAATTTCTTCGAAATCCGCTGGCCCGGAAAGCCCGAGCCGGAGCTGGTTTTTGCCGATCTGCCCGGCTATGGCTACGCCAAAATCTCGCGGGAAATCTCGCAACAGTGGCCGAGCTTCATCGATCCTTATTTGAAAGAGCGCTCCTGCCTGGCGCTCTGCGTGACCCTCATCGACGTAAACGTGCCGCCGCAGCCCGCCGACCGGCAGTTGCTGGATTTCCTCTCCGGCATCGGACGCCCCACCCTGATCGTCGCCACCAAAAGCGACCGGCTTTCCGGCAACCAGCTCCGGAATGCGCTTCAGACCCTGGCCCAGGAATATCCGCAGTCCCCTATTCTGCCTCTTTCCGCAAGGACGGGAGCGGGGCGCCAGGAACTGTGGCAGGAAATCCGCAAACAGACTTCGGACACCGCCCTTCAGACCTCGGACCTCGGCCCTCACACTTCGGCCCTTTAAGGTGTACACTTTTTGCCGAAGTTAACAGGCAGGCGTCCCATGAAACCCTCCCTTTCTTTCTTGCTGGTCATCTGCATGATCGTTACCCTCACCGGTTGCGGAGATGTCTTCTTCGTCGGCGGCGCCCTTAACCCAGGCGCCTCGAGCATCACCGGCCTGGTTAGTGTTGTGCAACTCAGCGCCGTCATCGGTGACGGTGGGACGACGGTGCAAGTCACATTTGTCACATTTCAGCGCGACGGCTTTTCGTCCACGATTGGATTTTGCGGCGACGACCGGGACCGCTTCCCCATGCAGCAGGTCGTTCGAACCAACTTCACTCCAGGACGAACCTGCGCCAGCATCGTCACGATTGTGATCACGTAGAACGGCGTCATCGGTCGTCAGACGTCGGTCGTCAGCAATCCCCACGCTGTCCTCCCGCTGAAGACTGAAGACTGGCGACCGACGACTGCTCCATTACCTTGGTTATCTAGGGACTGGTTACACGCCCAGCTACAGTTGCGGGATGACACTCTCATCCATGGTGGTCTCGCGCGACTTTCAGGAAATCGGCGTTCTGGAATGCATTCTCGGCGGTCTGCACATCGGAGTCGATGTGAAATCGGCGGCCGGGAACGTGCCCGCACCAAGCTGACCAAGTCGAAGATCGACGCACTCATCATCGACTGCGATCTTTGCGGCGCGTCGAGTTTCCTGAAAGGATTGCAGGACGGCACCATCCGAAACGCGGTACCGCTCATCATCGTCAGC
>CAWCPY010000035.1:0-87232 GCA_963797385.1 Terriglobia bacterium | reverse complement strand
CTGTATGAAAAATGGGGAAGGGGATCGTATACAATGACTTTGCCAACCCGAGCCTTCAGTATGCCATCAAAGCCCTTCGCAAAAATCACCAAGCAAGTAGGATCCCGGGCCTTGAAATCCAGGATCTACCTTCGTTTCCAGGAAAGGGAGCCCCTTGACTAAAACAACGCGAAGCGAGGACCTGGAGGCTGAGAAGCCATCAGTCACACTGCCTGGCACGGTGGAAAAAATCATCCCCTCGATGCATCCCAGCCAACCGGAGAAAGCGCAAATCGGGATTGAAGGCGCGGACGACCTCTATCGGGAGATTCGGGTGGACAATACCTTGCACGACGAAAACGGCAAGCAGGTCGCGCTGAAGCCCGGCGCCCAGGTTGATGTCACCATCGAAGCCGATGTCAGCGCCACCAGGCCCAAGCAGCCTACCGACGGCCGAGAACCTTTGGGGCAAGGGTGACCCGCTGAATCAGCACCGGCGCCCCGGCAAGGACGTTCTCCGTAACATGGTCAAGCATGTGCTCTCCGTCTCTTACTCCGCGCACGCCGGGTGGCCACAATCGCAGGCGATTTCGGTTTCGTCCGCTCCCGCCTCTTTGCACAACTCACTGCAGTATTTTTCTCCCCTGGCAGGCACGCACAGGCAGGGCACGTGGGCGCACTTTTCCAACTTTTCCGGTGCCATCATGAAGTCTCCTCCGATCCAGAGCTAACGACTGTAGAGCTATGTAAATGAAAGAAGGCCCGGCCCGCATCAGTTTTGCCAGCGGGCCGGACAGTTTCGCTTCGGCACGGTTACGCTATCCGCTTGACGCGTTTTTTGCCCGATGCCTCATGGCGATCCGGCTGCATGCGGTCCCCGCCCAGGGCCTGCGGGTTAATCTGCCCGGCGAGTTCGGTGAGTTTGTCGTCCGTCTCTCTTTCTTCAGCGAGGGTCGATTCCAGCAGAGAAACGTGGTCGCTTTCACCCAGGGTCTCGGCAAATGCGCGCGCCGTGCCGTAAGCGGCGATTTCATAGTGCTCGACTCGCTGGGCGGCCCCGATCAGAGCGGCATCCATGAGCGCGCCTTCAAAATCCTCCTTCATGACCTCGGAGCCCTCCTCGACCAGGCCTTCCATACCCGCGCATTTCTTGCCCTTCGGGCTTTCACCCAGCATTTCGAATATCTCTTCGAGACGCTCAACATGGCCTTTGGTCTGTCGCAGGTGTTCCTCGAAGCCCGCACGCAATTCGTCCGAGGAAGCGGCCTTGACTAGCTTGGGGAGCGCTTTCACCAGCTGATTTTCAGCGCTGTATAGGTCTTTCAGTTCGTCGATATACAAATCTCTTAATTCCTGGTTTGCCATGATTGCTCCAATCGAAAATTTGATTACGTGCGTAGGATGCGGTCACGATCCAACCCTGTGCTCCGATCGCTGAAAAAGTTCTTCCCGCTTGCGCTGGTGCCTTTCTCCCGCGTGAAACGGGTTGAGGAACGTGAGACTAGGATGAATAGGTTCCAAACATCAGGCCGGCCAAACGCCGGGTGATGCGCGGAACGTAAAACTCGGGACGATGCGGCTGGTCTTGGCTGCGATTCTCGGTGGCGCGCGACTCTTTTGTGGAAGGATAATTCCGGTTTATGCGGTCGATGACTTCCTGCAAGGTCAGGTGCGGCATAACGAACTCCAAAGTCAGGATTTAACGAGTTTCGCCCCTGCCGCCGCTGGATCGCAATACAGTAGATTACCGAGTTTTGATTAGATTAATGTACGAAGCTGTGGCCATGCAGGTTTTTCCAACCTGGAAAAGTTTGCTCGGTCCGCTCTCCAGGGTGAATGCCCAATCCCTACAGCGGTCTCATCAGGTTTTACGCTGAGCATCGGGTAGGTGAAATGCGTGCAGGATGCGCGGGTAACTCGGTGAGAATGCAGCGCCAGATTATTCTGGCCGTCCGTCGCGCCGGAACAGAGTGAGCTTTGGCATGAGACATGCCTCCCTTAAACCGTAAGCAGCACAAAATCTCTCGGGAGAATCTTATGACCAAACGCTCATACTTACTATGTTCACTGGGTCTGTTGCTGGGCCTGGGCTTGTCCGGAGTTCAACTCAACGCGCAACAGCCCGCGGATCCGCAATCGCCCAATTCAGCCTCGCAGCCGCCGGCGCAGCAGACAGCACCTGCATAAGTCGGCGCAGCTCGGAGTGACCTTAAACTCCGTTTCTCGTGCCGCTGCCATCCGCCATTCGTTTCTGCTTCGCAGCCTCGGCCCTCAGCCGGGCCAACACCTTGGGGTCAGTCACAATGACTGCGTGGGGCAAGAATTCCCTCAGACTCTTTGGCTGGCGCCGCGATCGAGGGGCGACTCTCGTTTGTTTCGGCATCGATTGACCTCCATCATCCCTTTGGTCTTCCTCTCACAGCATAGGCATTCCACTAAAGAAAGGTGGGAATACAGAGTTCGTCTAGCGCTGCTGTAAACGGCGGAGAGCCGAATTATCGCATTGCAAAAAGTGCTTGACTGTATAATAGAGGTATAATATACGTATAGGTAACGTATAACAAAAGAATCGTATCATACACGAAAGGCAATGTCATGAGCGACGGACCCAAGAACAAGGCCGCGCCACCCAGTCTGAAATATCGGCGAGTAGACGTTGCCGGCCTTAAAAAGGGCAGACGTGGCAAGCACCACGATCTCGTCGAAGGCATTCTTCGCGAGTTGAAGATGTTGCCCTCGGCGTCGGCAATGAGGATCCCGTTTTCGGATGTGGGTGGGATCGGACTGGCGAACCTCCGATCAGCAGTCCACCGCGCGGCCACAGGGGAGGGATTGGTCATCGAGACCGTAGCCGACGAAAAAAATCTCTACGTGTGGAAGACCGACAGCCCGGGCCCCTGAGGTGGCCGGGGAAACCAGAAGGCCGATTCGTTCAAACTTCGAGGTTCACATGTCGACATATAAATGGCATGAAGCGTACAAGGCTGCTTTGCTTGAAACCGACTGGTCAAAAATGGAAGAGCGCATTCAGGCCGCGCTGACCGCGATCCAGAATAGAAAGCGCGAGTTCGCCATGGATCATGGGGGCACCCCCGAGGAAAGCCGAGCCCTGGCCGATGCCATGAGCAGCCTGAGTGTTCTCAGGACCGAACTGACTTCGTGGTCGTCCCACAGGTCACAAGAGGAAGAGGCGTGCTAGCTGGCCAATACCGAGCGGACGGCATGCAGAAGATCAGACTGGTTCGTGCCGGCCTTGGAGAGCACCTTCTCGATACCCACCCTTTGGGCCTCCTCCAATAGCTGGGGATAGGAGTGAAGGGTGAACATGAGGATGTGAGTGCGGGGTGCAATGACTTTGATGTGACGGGCAGCGTCGAGTCCGTTCATGACCGGCATCGAAAGATCCAGGAGAACCACATCGGGACGGAGCTCTTTAACTCTCTCGACCGCTTGCTTCCCATTTTCGGCCTCGCCGCAGATCTCCCAATCGGTCTCGGTCTCTATATGAAGGCGAACGGAGCGCCGGATGGCCTGCGTATCGTCGACAACCAGAATTCTTGGGGCCATCACTCATCACCGTCTCGATCTTCAGGCTACTGCATCGGGCGAAATGCACAATACACTAGGTACTGTACTCCACCGTACGCTGGCCTGGGGTTCCTGAAGTCTCGGCGGGAGTATCCTCGGAAGTATTACATAACGATGGCCCTCAGCGGGATTGCGAGGTCTCCATCGAGGACATTTTCCACGCCGAAAAATCACGGTTGAGCAGGCTTTCGAGTTCCTCCACCTCGGGCCGGAAATGTTCGTAGAGCTTAAGCGACAGCTCGCGGGACAATTTCGTGAAGGGGGGGCCGCCGCCGAGGACCAATTTCAGGAGCGGCGATTTCTTGACCGCCGCGACCACCGTGTCGAGTTGCCGGAGCTTCAGCCATTCCGCCATGGCGGTGGCGCTGCGGGTTCGATAATAGTTCCGCGGGTGGGTCATGGTTTCCGAGGTGAACACCCGGCCGATCTGCGACGGGGCCAGCTCAAATCGTGGAAGGCCGATGAAGTCGGTTACGGAGTCGAGGTACGATTGCGGCTCGTCCCGCAGGTCATCGTAAACCGTCGCCAGAACCTGATCGGTGCCCAAGGTCCGCCGCCAGGCCTTGAGATTGACGCCGTACTTACCTGACTCCATGAGCTCAGAATCGCGGATGATCGCCTCCTCGAAGCTCCACGGAATCATCCCATACGCCCGCTTTAGCCGGTACAGCGAGACCACCCGCTCCACCGGGTCCCGAAAGATGCAAACCACCTTCGCCGCGGGGATGGCTTCCGCTATCCGTTCGCGCGCCTGGGCCGAGGCAAAATATGTGGGCGCGACCTCACCCACCAGCCGGTCCTCCGTCGAGGTCGGAAAATGGGCGCGATACCACTCAAATCCGCGATCAAAGTGGTTGTCGAAGAAGCGCGTCTCTTTGGTGGGAGCGGGCAGGAGTGTATGCCTGCCCAGGACTTCATGCAGCCAACTGGTTCCCGTCCGGGGAGGCCCGATAATAAAGAACGATGGCAGCGGCCGCCAGGTGTCGCGCGTCACCCCGCCTTGACGCGCCGAAGCCCCGGCCCCTTTCAGGGAATCCTTCCTTATCTGATTGAGCATTTTCGCTTTACCCCGCACCGGGGGCACTGGCAACGTCGGTTCGATGTCCCTTGCCGGGATACGGTTGGCCGTAACGCGGCTCTTTTTCGAATCCTTTCGCCCCGGTTTTGGGCCGGAACCCTCCGCCCGGAGGATTTGAACACCCCCTAAGCATCTCCTGCCCGGATTCGACATCTAACCCGCATTCGGAAGCCGGGAGTTGCCGCTTCAGGCGCCCCGTGACACGCCAGGAAGGAAACCGTGAACAGCATTACGCATGGATCGGAGCTGCCACCGGCCGCGACCACTCGAACTCGTCTACCCCTCCGGCCTCTTAACCCAACCCCAAAGGGTGTGGGCAAGGAACCTTCTCATGCGCGAGGGAAGGTAGGCCAACTGCTCAGAAGGTTGCGGGAGAGTGCGCTGGTCTCAAGAGCAATGGTGTCCGGCTTTCGCGCCCTGCAGCGACTTGGGGTCAGCGTGACTCCAAACCATTTCTACTGGCCGGTGCCGGACATCCACGACCTGGAATCGCGCGCATGGGCCGCCGATGCACCGCCTGTGGGCTTCGACCTGGGGCTGGAGAGGCAGGTGAAGTGGGCTGGGGAACTGGCCGCGGGCTATCACCATGAGTGGTCGTTTCCTGACCGGGCGGCGGGCCCTACTGAGTATCACTACAACAACGGCCTGTTTGAAGCCGTTGATGCTGAAATGGCCTACTGCATCGTTCGTGCCCTGAAACCTTCGCGGATTATCGAAGTCGGGGGTGGGTTCAGCACCCGAATTTTATCCGCCGCAGTGCGGGCCAACCGGGCCATGGATGACGTCGAGGGCGAGCTGATCACCATAGAACCCTTTCCCAGCCCCGGTTTGCAGGGAATCACCAACCTCATTCCATCCCGCATCCAGGAAGTCGATCTGGACCTGTTCCTCTCCTTAAAGGACGGAGACATTTTGTTTCTGGACTCCAGCCACGTGGTCAGCGTGGGCAGCGACGTGGTTCGCGAGTACCTGGAAATCCTTCCCCGGCTGCAGCCCGGGGTGATCGTGCATGTGCACGATATCTTCCTGCCTTCGGATTATCCCCGCGATTCCGTGATCTCTAATTTCTGTTTCTGGTCGGAACAGTACCTGTTGCAGGCCTTCCTTACTTTCAATTCCCGCTTTGAGGTGTTATGGGGCAGCAGCGCCATGCAGCACTATCATCCGGAGGTCTTGCTGGCAAACTTTCCGCGTTGGGAGCACAGCTATCGGGATATGCCCAAAAGAGTGCGCCAGTACCTGCCCACAAGCGATCGCGACCGGGTGTGGCCTTCAAGTTTTTGGATAAGGCGCATGGGGTAGCGCCGGCACTCTGCCAGCTTGTAGCGCCGGCATCTTGCCGGCCCGAGGGGCGGGCCTTGCCCGCCTCGCTTTTAGCCGCTTTAGGATTACATTTTGCGAAACGGAGGGCGAGATGCCCTCCGGACAGCCGGCGGGACGCCGGCGCTACCCAAATCTGTTATTTGGCGGGGGCGGAGTTGATTACGATGGAATCAGCGGTGTAGTTCGCGCCGTCGAAAGTTGTGGTCACGGTGACGTCGCCGCCTTCGTAGAGACGGTCTTCCACTCCGCTCATCGCCGGATCGAAGCGGATGTCATAGCTTTTGGAATCGCGCGGATCCACCAACACCAGAAGTCCGATGTGCAGGTCAAGGTGCGAAACCCGGCCGGCGAATACGAATTTTCCTCCCGGCCCGGCCAAGATCGAGATTTCCCGCACCAGCCCCGGACCTTTTACCGAAGGACTGAACTTCAGACTGACCAGGGAGCCGGAGCGCAAGTCAGAGGGGGAAGCGGGTTTACCGTCGCGCAGAATGGTTGCGTCCGGGGCCAGCCGGAAATTCGCGGGCTCGGGCGCCAGCACGTCGCGCAGGACTAGATCGCCACTGGCAGCGTCATAACTCTGCAATTGGCCGTTGCTCTGTCCCTTCGCGCTTTGGGTCAGGATGCGGACGCTGCGCGCAAATATGCCGGACCCGGCCATTGCCGTATCCAGGTAAACTCGTTCACCGATTTGCAGGTCGCCGGGAGTGGAGGCCACGCCGTCGCGAAAAAAGTGGGTCCGATCATCGAAAAGGACGACCATGTCGCGGCCGCCAAAGACCCGGACTGTGACCTGGTCGCGAACCGGATCCAGAACCCGGACTGTGCCGCCGACCAGCGTGGTTTGTCCGCGAGGCTGCGGCAGCAGTTCAAGCCACATGCGGTCGCTGTCCGGCGAAGGCTTGGTGGGAACGGATACGTCCCGGTTCGGTCCAATGACCGCCATGGAGGAAGCGGTCGAAGGTCCCTGCGCACAGGCCACTCCGGAAAACAGCAACAGCGCAAGAAGTCGTCTCATATCTGGTCTTGACCCTGCCCTCGAAACCCGTACTGAGCGCTGTGTTTCGATGCTCTCCGGGGGCGGCGGGTAGCTTCAGGGAGATTAATTTTTTCAGGCGAAACAACGTCGCGGGTCCTGCAGCATCTTAATACCGGCGAAAGCCCGGTATCGAAGGGCCCAATGAGGAAAGGTTCCCAATGGCTTGGAAGAGAGGGCTGGTCATCTTTTGCGTAACGGCGGTTTGGGGGGTGCAAGCGGCCCGAGCCGGCGACTTGAAGATTTATCTGCCCAAGCGCAGCAAGCTGACCCCGGTCCAGCGCCTCAACCGTGAGGGGGTTGAGGCTATACGCAAAAACAAGCTGGAGAAGGCGAAGTCGCTGTTTTACCGGGCCTATCTTTTCGACCCCGATGATCCCTTTACCCTCAACAATATGGGGTATATCTCCGAACTGGAAGGCCGGGCGGAGCAGGCGCGGAATTTCTACACCCTGGCGGCTCAGATGGGAACCGATGCGGTGGTTGACAAGGCCACTTCGCCGCATATGGAAGGGCAAACGTTCCTGAGTGCCCTGAGCAATGCGAATGATGTCCCCATGGAAGTCAACCGCTCGAATGTGGCCGCGCTGCGGCTTCTTTCGGAAGGACGCGCGCCGGAGGCGGAACTGGTTTTGCGTCGTGCCCTGAACCTGGATCCGAAGAATCCTTTTACCCTGAATAATCTGGGAGTGGCAAAAGAAGCGCAGGGCGATTTCGAAGGCGCTTTGAAATATTACACGGCGGCGGCCGACTTGCACTCCGAGGAAAGGGTGATTGTCTCCCAGAGCGGAGCCTGGCGCGGCAAGCCGATCAGCGAGATGGCGGCAGAGACTGCGAAACGGTTGAGCCAGCGCATGGAAACCGTCGGTGGTCCGGAAGAGAGGGCAGGCTTGCTTAATCTGCATGGAGTAGCCGCCCTGAACCGTAACGACCGGCAAGCTGCCGGCAAGGCCTTCCTGCAAGCCTACCAACTTGATCCCAACAGCGCTTTCACACTTAACAATCTGGGCTATCTGGCGGAAATGGATGGCGACCTGGAGACCGCGCAAGTGTTTTACGAGAAAGCGCGTATGGCCCAGAACGCCAAGGACCGCGTCGGCCTGGCCACGCGGCAGTCAGCCGAAGGCCTGAAATTATTCCAGGTCGCGGACGACAGCAACCAGAACGTGGGAGTGAAGATCGGGGAGCAGAGCGCCGCCCGGCGGCGGGAGACTGGTCCGATCGAGCTCAAGCGCCGCGACGGGAAACCGGTGGACGAGCCCTCCACCCCGACGGATGGTCCAGCGATACCACCGAAGTAGCCTGTAACTGACAACTGACAACCGATAACTGACAACTGAAAAAATCACCTTCGAAAGCGTCAGACAGAGCCTGCCTGAGCGAAGTCGAAGGAAGTGCCCACCCTCTTTATCGTCTTACTCGGTTCCGGTCAGGTCGGAATTGGGTGTGTCCGCGAGGTCATGATCACCGGCGACGGGCGCGCCTTCCGTCAGATTCTGGGCCGACTCGCCATCCCTCACAGACGAGGGATGCAAAGTCCAGCTCCACGAGGGCTTGGAAGATGCCGCGTGCCGCAGGCGCCGCCGCGATTGTAATAGCGGAAACTTGATGAAGCCGCTCATGGTCTGGCGATGCCGCGACAGTTCGAACCAGCGCAGGTAGTGGCGAACCACGCTCGGCATGGTCATTCGCATGGCGGCGGAAAAATTGTGGTGGGCCAGTTGTCGCTGTTGTTCGGGAGACTGCAGTATCGCGACCAGTTTGTCCGCGAGATCACCCGGATCGCCGGCTTTATAGAAGCTGATGGCCATGTCTTCGTCAACCGCCATGCGGCGAAAATCGGCCAGGTCGGCGCACACGATGGGCACTCCGTACTCGCAAGCCTGGTGAGCGGGACCGCTGGATCCGGTCGCCGAGTCGTAGGGCATGACCACAATGCTGGTGGTCCGATAGAGCTCGGGAATATCGTCTTCGGCCACATAACCGCGGAATTCGATGCGCGGGTTTCCGCGCTGCTGCTCCCGGATCGACTCCCAATAGCCGGGCTTGGTGTGGTGGTTGGCTCCGGCAACGATCAGGCGGGCTTCCGGGATCTGCTGCAGGACCCGCGGAAAGGCTTCCATCAGTGTTTCCAGCCGTTTGTAAGTCCCCCAGTGTCCGATGGCCAGAATGCGCTGGTCAGGATTGCCGCGCAGCGAGAAGTCGGGTGGAATTGGACGCGGCTCGAAAACACCGTGCGTGCCCAGCAGAACATTCCGCGCCGAGTATTTTTCAATCAGAGTGCGCTGGTAGCCGGACAGCAAAACCGAAACCGAGTGGGCCATCAGCAATACCCGCGTGGCCATGTCGCTGCCCAGGCGAAATAATCTTTCCTGCCGCACGCCGGCGCTGGCAAAATCGACGTGCTCGATGATGTGGTGCAGCGTGACGTGGGTGCGGAAGCCGAGCGCTCGAGCCAGCGCCGGAGACCACAAGCCCGCAAACGCGGCCACGGGACGTTCCTGGGTTGCGAAGGTGGAGAACACCAGGTTGAACCAGACCACATCGGGTTTCAGTTTCCGTATCGTCCTCAGGAGACGGACCGGCGTCGCCAGGTCGTTGAATTTCCAGCAGCGAATTACGTTGAAGCCCGGTAGTTCAGCCTGCGGTCTGGAACTTAGCGGCTCGCCGTTCTGGTCGGTGGCGAATTGATAGTCGGTCAGTTCATCCGCCAGGATGGTCAGATCGATCGTGGGGTTGCGCTGGAGTTCGCGCGCGATGTGAAAAGCGTACTCGTTCAACTGGCGGCCGCTCGGGGGGAAAGTCGCAACCAAACAGATTCTCATGGGGGCTCGGTCTCAAGAAACCTTGATCTCAAAAATCAAAATAACGTGATGCGCACAAAAGGCCTGAACTGCTGGTTTTTCCCTCCGCTGAAATCGAGAAAGCTCTGCTGCTGTAAGCCGAAGGAGAATCGAATCGGATAGCGCAGCAAAACTTCGTTCCCTCCCTCCTTAAAGGCTCGTCCCACCGGCATGCCGTAAGAAACGGCGAATGAGCTCTGGACCGCGTCGTAAACGTGGAAGCCCATGTTGCGGGAATAAGCGAACGATCCTTCCACGCTCCAATTGCGGGTGGGCGAATACTCCAGGTTCGCCGCCGGGCGCAGCGCTTGTGCAATCGCAAACTGGTTGCCTTCGACGCGCCAGGCCCGCAGATGCTCGGCCAGGACTTTGACCGTGAGATTGTCCGTGACCTTGCGTTCAACTCCCACATAGGACGAGGTGAAGAAAAATTCCCGTATGGTGGGCGAGAATTGCAGATCGCGAACTCCGTATCCAGTCAGCAGAGCGGTCCTTCCCCAGGGCCGGCCGATGCGGAAGTTCAGTTGCGCCCCCAGGTCCCGGGAACGCAGATCGCGTTCCGTAAAGGGACCGGCTTCGCGGATGGCAAAACCATTCACCGCGACCAGGTTGAAAAACGAACTGGTGGACATGTACATGAACTGCCGGAAGAGGTTCTGGTTCATGTCCACCGGATCTTGCGCATCGCGCCTTACGGTTTCCTGCACCCCGGTGTTGAAGGTGAAGATGTTGTCGCCCAGCCGGAAAGTGGGGTTCAGTCCGAAGTTGAAGGAGTAGTCCGTGGTGTCGCGGTTGACGATCTGATTGACGCTGGGCACCGAAATCTCGCCGCGGCTGTTACGCACCTGGAAGAATCCCGAGGCATCGGGCAGATTGTTGAGGTGCAGGCGATAGGCCCCGGTCCACTGCGTCTCCAGTGAAGAGCGCGGCGGCGGCAGCAGGGATGGATTCGAGCCGGTGCTGGTCACTCCCAGCTTGGCGTCCAGAGCGTAAATCGTGGTGTCTTCAAAGATCGGAGCGATGGAAAAGTTCGACTGGAAACTGACCTTCGGAGTGATTCTCAGCCCTTCCGTTCCTCCGACTTCAAGCATTTCCCTTTGCGCGGCATCATCTTCTCCCGCCGCGTCGGCGGCCTGCGCGAAGGCGGTGAGCGCCTGCGTGTCGTGATGTTGCTGGCGGTACACGTTGGCCTTGGCCAGAAGATAGTTGTAAGACTCCTCTTCGCCGTTGCTGTGGTTGGCGCGATCGATCTGGATAAGCTGAGCCTCGGCCCGCGGAGTGTCGCCGCGCGCCAGGTAGCTATTTGCCAGACCGATTCGCACCGCGGTTTCCGGGGCCCCGGCCGCCAGGGCGCGTTCGAAGAACGATTGTGACAATTCGAATTCATGCATGGCCAGAAATACGTCGGCGGCCTGCAGCCACTGCCTGCCCGAAGGCGGCGGTGCCTGGCCTCCGCGGACCTCCATCAAGCCCAACGCCACCTGGCGCCGCGCGTCATCCCATTCGCCGTCCTGGGCCATGAGCTTGCCGACGGCCAGGCGCACACTCAGCCGGTCGCTTCCCGGCGCCACTAACGCTTTTTCAAAACGTTGCATGGCGCTGTCACGCTCGCCGATGATACTGAGGGCATCGCCCGTGGAAACAAACACATCGCTTTGCCCGCCCTGCTCGGCCATTCCCACGTATCGCAGCGTCTGCTCCCGGTCGCCCAGGTGAGCGTAAGAGCGCGCCAGAAGAGCGTAGGTCGCGCTGTTGCCGGGATCGAGCTTCTCCGCCACCTGCAGTTCATCAATGGCTTCCTGGTAGCGGTGCAAACCGAACAGGCTGTCGGCCAGCGCCCGGTGGAGTCCGGTCTGGCTGGGCGAAAGCTTCAACGCGGTCCGATACTCAGTCACGGCGTGGTTCAGTAATCCCAGATCGCCGTAGGCGGTTGCCCGAATCAGGTGGATGGGCAGCGAATCTCCCATCTGATCCTGCGCCAGTTGCGCCTGGCGCAGCGCCACCTGTGAATGATGCAGATCGAGGCTGGCGTAGGCCAGGCCCATGTGGGCCTCGCCGTTCTTCGCGTCCAGCCGGAGAGCCGACTCGAAATCCGCCGCCGCCGCCGTGGGCTGATGCAGGTCCTTCAGCACATATCCGCGGTTTACATAAGCTGTAACCACGGTAGGATCCAGGTCGAGCACGCGCGTGAAATCTTCGCGGGCCTGCTCCAGTTGCCCCGAATGCTTGTGGACATAACCTGCCAGCAGCGAGATGTCGGGTTCTTTGGGAAGCGAGTCGCCATAGCGAGAAATGAGCTCCGCCAGTTCGTCGTAACGCTCCAAACGAAGCAGGTCATAACCCAGATAGACAATGACGTCGCGGTCTGTAGGAAGTTTCTTGATGGCCTCGCGCCCCACTTCGGCGGATTGCTTGTAGTCACCCACCCAGCGCAAGTAGCGTTCCTTCTCCCGCATGACCTGGGCGTCCTGCTGCATATCGGCCGACGCGCGATTCAGCCACTGCGCCGCGACCGGATACTGATGGGCCTCAATGGCGGCATTCATGCCGCCGGCAACGATCAGAGAGTTGCGGGGAGCCAGTTCGAAAGCCTTGCGATAATTGGCCTCGGCCTTGGCAAAATTCCGCCGTGAAGTGTACATATCGCCCAGCGCCAGGAAGGGCACGTACAAACGTGGATAAGCGGCGGCCAGGCGTTGGAAATACTTCTCCGCTTCCTGATCGTGCCCGGCTTCACGCGACACATAACCCAGGGAAGTGAGCGCGAAGCGATTTACCGGATCACCGGCGAGGATCTTCCGATAGGCCGCGATGGCCTCGTCGCGGCGTCCGAGTTTGGCCAGAATATCGCCGTCGAGCTGCAGCGTGTTGGTATCCTTGCTGTCGATGGCCAGCGCTTCATCGACGTCCTGCCCCGCGCCCTTGAGGTCTCCTGCATTCATCCGGATCAGAGCGCGGAGGCGCAGGAATTCCGGCCGGGCCGGACCCTGCTCATTCATCGCGCTGATTTCGGACTGCGCGATTTCCAGGTGCCGATGCGACGCCGTTCCGTCATGCAGGCTCTTGTAGATTTCCACCAGGTTCATGTGCAGCTGAATGCCGTAACGCGCTCCCTCGGCAGGCGCTTGCGGCAAACGATCCAAAGCGGCGCTGTATTCGCGGGCGGCATCGGGCAGGTTTTCCCGCAGACGCGCCATTTGTCCGCGGATGGCGTGCACCCGGTAATTGTCCGGTTCAACCGCGGCGGCGCGATTGAGATATTTCTCGCCCGCATCGAGCCCGCCAATGCTTATTTCGGCCTGGGATGCGGAGAGTTGCAAAGCCAGATTCTTCGGGGCGGAGTCGGCGGCCTGGGCGTAGAGCTTCGCCGCTTCGTCTTTTTTGCCGTAAAGCTGGTAGGTGTAGGCGAGCTCGGCTTTCAGCCCGGGGCTTCTGCCGGCAATCGGTTTAAGCGCGGCGATGGCGGCCGGATAGTTTCCCGTGTCCCGGTAGTAGCCTGCCAGTGAGCGCTGCACCGCAGGATCGTTCGGGGCCCGCTGCTTCGCCAGTTCAAGGTAGTGCAGTGACTGGTCGGGCTGGTTGAGGTGCCGGTAACACATCGCAATCAACAGTTCCAGCCGGGCGGCCGGCTGTCCCTGTTCGGCACGACGCAGGTTGGCCAGGGCCTCCTGATATTGGCCCGATTGCATCAGTAACTCGCCCAGGATTACCAGGTCGCTGGTTCGCCTGGGATCGGCGGCCAGCACCTCGGTCAAAATGCGTTGCGCTTCGTCGAACCGGCCGGCGTGGCCGTACACCTGCGCCAGTCCTGATTTCCCGTCCAGCGAAGACGGATTCAGGCGCAGGCCGTGGTTGTAGGAATCTATGGAAAGTTCGGTTTTGCCCGCCAGCCGTGCGGCATAGCCCAGCAGAAACCACAACTGAGGATCGTTGGGCGCGCCCTGCGCGGCGCGTTGAGCGTAATCCAGGGCGGCCGCGTATTTGCCGTCCTTCAGCGCCATTTCGGCCGCCCGGGCGAGGCGGGCGTTCTGGATGTTTGATCCCCATCCCATTGATTTCTGGGGAGATGCAGGTTGAGCTTTCTCGCTCTTCTTGTCGTTCTTCTGGGCTGAGGGAGACGGCTGGGAATCGGGAGACACCTTGTACGTCTGAGCTCGCAGCGACAATGCAAAGGCGAGCACGAGCCAGCACCAAGACAGCCTTCTCAGGCGACCCATCCGCGAACTCAAAATGCCCCCACTCCGGTCACTGATTTACGAAGCGGATTTGATTCCGCCGGGGCCTTAAGTGTTGGCTGACACGTTCACCTATTTGTCATAGCTTTGGCGTCCTTTAAGCAACCCTATCCAGCGCCAGGGAATCGAACCGCCGTTCGGGAGGAAAACTGTGCCTAGGGCTGACACCGGCGCTCCGCGGCCGATACCGACCACCTTCATCTTTCTGGTGGCGTTTGCCATTCACGCCCCCCTTCTCCTGATGAAGCTTCCGTTGAAGTCGTACGACGCCAATTTCCACATCTTCTTCGCGTCGCATTACCTGCATCACTGGTTCGACCCCTGGAACTCGAAATGGTATGCCGGTTTCTCCCAGACTACGTATCCGCCGCTGGCCCAGCAATGGCTGGCCCTGGTTTCGTATATCACCGGCCTCGACATGGCGTACATGGTGTTGCAGTTTGTCGCCATCCTGCTTTTGACTCTGGGCGTGTACCGCTTTGCGCGGCTCTGGGTTGATCCGCGAGCGGCTTCGCTGGCCGCGCTGGCCAGTGTTTTCCTCGGCGCAGAATCTTTTCTGGTGTATTCCGCGGGACAGTTGTCCACCACTTTTGCGGCGCCGCTATACCTGAACGCAATGCCTTATCTATACCGGTGGGTGCGCCGGGGTGGTTGGCGGTCCTTCGTCAAGGGCGCAGCGCTGGCAATCGCGGCTGCCGCCGCCCACCACGCCACCTTGATTTTTGGATCGTTGCTGTTCGCCCTCCCGGTATTGGGGTTGGCGGCGCGCGACCGGGAAGAAGGCGAACCAGTCTCAAGGTCAGCGTTCATCTTCCGGACGGCGACCGCGGTGCTGTTTGTGGGCGTGGGGATTGGGATTGTGCTGCTGCCGTTCTGGATCGCGCTGCTCAAATATCCCGTCACTCAGGCTCCCATCCCGCATGCCAGCCGGGCCAATTACATTTTGAATCCGGAGTGGGGCATTAACTATTTCGTCGTTCCCTACGGCGCGGTAATCCTGGCCCTGCCATTCATCCTGCTGCGTGGTTCCGGCACTGCCCGGCTGCGGCCGTTGCTGCTGGGTTTCTGGCTGGCCTTCCTGCTGGGACTGGGCGGGACAACGCCCGTCGGCAGGATACTGCTGGGCCGCGCTTTTGAAGTGATCACCATGGAGCGCTTCAGCTATTGGGCGACTCTGCTGGCTTTGCCGTTTGTGGGGCTTCTGACCAAGGAATTGATCGACCGCTTTCACATGAAGGCGATCGTGGGATTGTCGCTGGCGGCAGTGGCCAGTTGTGCTCTGGCGGTAGCGTGGTCAAGCTACAAGCCCGCGGAGGCCGCGGACCTCAAAGTGGACAGCGTGGCCGCCTGGCTCAATCGCGACGGGCATGACCGATACCGCTACATCGCTCTGGGATTCGGCAACAAGATCGCGCGCCTCGCGGTATTGACCGATGCCAGCAGCGTGGATGGTGAATGGAACTCGGGCCGCATGTTGCCGGAGTTGACCGAGCATGGCGCCGGTTCCCTGACTGCCTCCAAATATTTCGGCAAGTCGGGTCTCGATGCGCTGACGGCAATCCTTCATCACGCCGACCGCTACGGCCTGAAATGGGTTTTTGTACGCGATCCCTATTACGAGCCGCTCATGGTTTTCGCGGGTTGGCGCCGAGTGGACAATCTCGAGGACCGAACCATCTACGTGTGGAGCAAGGATGGCGTTCCGCCCGCCACTCCGCTCAACGCGCCTCAAATGCCGCCCCGCTGGCAGGGGCTGATGTGGGGCATTCTGCCCATCGGCAGCAGCATTCTGGCCATGCTCTTCCTGCTGATTCCGGACGAGCGAAAACGATACCAGCCTCCAGCCGAGGCGGAAGCTGTCCGCCAGCCCGCCGGGTCTGAGGACCTGGTGCTGGGGAGGATACTCTCGTGACCCGGGGATGGCTTTTGGCCCTGACCATCGTGGTTGTGACCGCGGTCCTGATTACCGTGGGAACGTTGTGGCCGGTCCAGACCGCGATTGCGATGGCCGGTCCGCGCGCGAAGGGTGACACATCATCGCCGCAGGGCGCGGCCCAGGACCTGCTGCAACAGATTCGCAGGAGAAACTGGAATGCGGCTTATGCCGCGCTGGCTAACAAGTCCGAGTTCCCGGAAACCGACTTCATTCGCGATCTGACCGGCAGCTACACCAGTCTGCGCAGCTACGCCAGCCTGGAAGGCTTTGACTTGAGTCCGCTGCACGCCTCCGCCGACGAGGCCAAGTTTCGCGCCAACCTGAACTGGTCAAGTGTGGTCGGAACTTTTCAGGATGTGCGCGAGTTGCGAGTCGTTAAGGACGACGGCCATTGGCAAGTGGTCTGGCCGATTAACCGCGAGCCCAGAATTCCACCGCAGGTGATTCCGGTCAATTACTTGCGCTGGGACGTGATCTATCGCGGTGCCGAGGATGATTGGGGCGCTCAGGATGTGGAGTCGCCGCATGTGCGAATCGTCGCCATGCACCCCGTGGACCGCGGCGGGGGCACCATCATACTGGGCGAGTTGCTGAACGAAGACGTCGTGCCCGCGTTTGTGACCGTCAAGGCAACACTGCTGGCCAAGGATGGCTCCGCCCTGGCCACGGAAGACAGTTTTGAGAATATTTCTCATGTGCTTCTGCCCAAGCAGGTCACGCCTTTCCGCATCGATTTTCGAAACGTCCGCCTGTCGCAGGTGGACAACGTCCGCATCGAGCCTTCTTCGACCCTGGTGGCGGCTTCGGCCGACCCTGTGATCGGGATCGAAGCGCAGAAGCTCAATCCCTCCCCCACGCCTTCGCTAAGCGGCCAACTGGTGAATCAGAGCGGGCAGGTGGTCAATATCACGCACGTTCTGGGCACGTTCTACGACAACCGCGGCCAGATTATCTGGGTCGCGGATGAATATGCCAATCGGGCGTTACTGCCGCAGACCCCGGTCGCCTTTGCGCTGCCTTATCCGGCGGACCTAGCCGACAAGATCAACAACTACCGGGTGGTGACCAGCACGTTCAGCGTGGGCCGCTTCCAATGAAACCAAGACTGAGGCTCGCGGTCCCGGGCGCGATTCTGATGAGCGTAATTGTGGCGGGCGGTCTTTACCTCGCCGCGGCCGCCCGCGGTGAAGGCCTGCAACTCCCCAAAGTGGTTGAGGCGGGAAGCGGTCTCTCGATTCCGACCCATGCTGCCGGGAAAGCGGTCTTGTACATTGTGAGTCCGGCACAGGTGTTGCGGCGCAGTGTGGAGCCGGGAGAGGCAGTGGTTATCGCACCCGGTGAGTTGCACAATGCGGGACACTACCTCGCTCTCCTGGTAAGCCAGGGGACAACCGACAAGGCCGAGTTTGATGTGGTGGCTGCGCGTGAACCCGCGTCGGTGAATTTTCTGGCGAAACCGTCGCGCCTGCCGGTGAGCCGGCCAGACGGAATCAGCGGCGTGGCCTACGTATTTGATATTTTCCGGAACCTGGTTCGGGAACCCACGCCGGTCTCGTTTCAGCTCTCGGATAGCGCAGGAGGTACCCAGACCCGAAGTGTGGCCACGCGCAACGGGGTGGCCTGGGCAAAGATGAACTCCGCCGCCAAGGCCGGAGCGGCCCAGTTCCAGGTCAGTGTGGGAGGCGTCTCGGACAAGCGGGTGGTAGAGCAGGTCCCGGGCGATCCCTGCAATCTGCGAATGAGCGCCCAGCGGTCGGGCCAGCGCATGATCCTCGAAACCGCGCCGGTGCGCGACTGCAGCGGCAACGCGGTATCGGATGGCACCATCATAAGCTTTACCCAGACTTACAACGGCCGCAGCGAAGCCACGGTGGACGTGCCCCTCAAGCGTGACGTGGCTCGCACTGAAATGCCGGCCCGCGACGGGGCTGTGATCTCAGTCGCGACCGGCGTGGTCATGGGAAACGAAATCCGGGTGGGAGGGCAGCGATGAGAATGCTCTCGCAAACGCGCGTGACCCGGCCCGCGAAAGCGTTGCGGCTGGCCTGTGCAGCGCTTGCAGGATTGCTGTTCTCGGGTTTTGCACAACCCGTGGTCCAGGTGGATGCCGACGCGGTGGGCCCGCGCGCGCTCGAAGAGCAGACCAAAACCGCGGTGGTTCGGGATTACCTGCAGGCATGGAAGAGCATGAGCGAAGCGCTGCAGCAAAACCGGGTCGATGTGCTGGACACATCCTACCTGGGACTGGCGAAAGAAAAACTGGCGGAGGCGGTGCGGGAGCAGCAGGAGCTGGGCATAAAGACCAGCTATCGCGACCTTTCGCACAAGCTCAAACTCGTCTTCTACTCGCCCGAGGGCTTGTCGGTGCAACTGGTGGATACGGTGGAGTACGACATGCAGATTGTGGACCACGAGCAGGTGCTGGCCCCGCAGCATGTTCGCGCCCGCTACGTCGCAGTTCTGACTCCAACCGAGGTGCGTTGGAAAGTACGCGTCTTCCAGGCCCAGCCTGAATGATGCTTGCAGGACGGGAGCGAGCATGCTTCCGGAGCAGGAAAAAACGAACCCAAGGAGTTGTCCATGATCTCGGTGGTCGTGCCGGTTTACAACGAAGAGGAAATCGTTCCTCTGCTGCACGATGCTGTGGGGCGTGCCATGAGCAAGGTGCGCGACACCTGGGAAGTGGTTTATGTAAACGACGGCTCGACCGACTCGACCCTGCAATTGTTGCGCGCCCTGCAGCTGAACGACCCGAACGTGGTGGTGGTGGATCTTTCGCGCAACTGGGGACACATGGGCGCAATCTCCGCCGGTCTGCAGACCGCCCGCGGGGATGCGGTGGTGTTGATGGATGGCGACCTGCAGGACCCTCCCGATGTTATTCCTGAACTGGTGGAGGCATGGCGGCGCGGGGCGCAAGTCGTAACTGCGGTGCGACGCAGCCGGCAGGAACGCCGCAAGGTCCTCGCCGTTCTCTTCCCCCTGTTCTATCGCGTGCTGGGTGCGCTGGCGGATTTCCCCATTCCCCTGAACGCGGGTATTTTTGGTTTGCTGGACCGGCAGGCCGTGGACTCGATCAATGCCCTGTCGGAAGGGAACCGGTATCTGCCCGGCTTGCGCGCCTGGGTGGGCTATCGCACCGCGATCGTGTATTACGACCGCAACGACCGCATCGGCGGGGAAGGCAAGCTCTCCTTCATCAGTCGCATAAAGTATGCGATGGATGCGATCACCAGCTTCAGCTATAAGCCCCTGCGCTTCAGTTTCGTGCTGTCGGGGCTCTCTCTCTTCGCGTCCTTCATCCTGATGATCGCAGCCCTGGTCTCCGCCGGCCCGCTCAATCCCGTGGTGTACAGCATGATCGCCGCGGTCTTTTTTGTGGGCAGCCTGGTGCTCCTATCTGCGGGCATTATGGGCGAGTACATCGGCCGGGTTTATGACGAAGTGAGGCACCGTCCGCTCTCCATCATTGCCCAGGTGTACTCTCCCGGGGAAGCCGCCTACCGGGCCCAACCGGCACGGCCGATGGCGGTGAAGTCGAACGGTCAGAACGGCGATCTGGAAAGAATCTCTCCCGCCGTCTGAGGCATCGAACCGGAGCGAACCCACGGGTGGCGCATTGTTGGGTGGTGGGTTCGGTTTCACGATGCAACCAAAATGCATCAACCACGAAGGGCACGAAGTACCACGAAGGTCTTAATCTCAACGGTTTTCTTCGTGTACCTTCGTGTCCTTGGTGGTTAACGGTTTCGGAGACTGCTACGCGCCAGATCCTTGCCAGAGCCGGGGTTCTGGTTTGATTTTAGTTGGTGTCGGGAGCGCACTTCCGCAACCCGCGTTCAATCGCCGTGCCCTCTTCATAGTCATTCCAGGTGGCAATCAGCAGGAACGGCTGTGGAGAATACTCCCGCGAGATCTTCAGGGTATCGGCGAAAGTCTGGCCACAGCGCTGGGAGATGTGGCGATTGAGGCTCCAGGACGCCTTGCTGTCATCGAAGCCTGCCCAGGCCGCGCCGATGGCGATCTTGTCGGGGTACTTTGACTGCATCGTCTGATAAAAGCGGTGCAGATAATCTTCTCCCCAGTGGCTCCCGTCGGCCACGAAACCTTTCTTCCCCGGATTTACCCAGGCGTAAAAACCGTCAAACGTGCTGGCGTATGGCGTGGAACGGTACTCGTAAATGAGCAGGGGCGCAGGGTCCCAGTGGTCGGTTTCTGCCCGCACCCGGTTCCAGTCCGTCTGCGTGCTTTTGGGGAAGATGAAGATCATCGGCCGTCCGTTGTAGGTCAGATATGCCTCGCGGCCGGGTGCGCCGGGCGCCAGATAGGTCCGGCGGAACTTGTCAAAGGCGGCCAGGGTGTCGTCGGTGGCCTGACCGTTCTTGGTCTGGGTTTCGTCGTACATCATGGCGACTTTGAACTGCTTCTCCGCAGCAATCGACTGGATCAGGGCGTAACTGCGGTCCAGAAAGGGCTCGCGGTCGCCGTACCAATCCACCACGAAGCCCGAGATGCCCATGGATTTGGCTTCGTCCATCTGTTTGCGTATAACCAGCGGGTCCTGCGAGGAATAGCCCACGGAAATATGGCTGGGATGCCCAAACCAGGGCTCATATACGGCAAGGACCTTCCGTTCCGCTCCCATCGATGCTACGTTCTGGATCAGGTCCCGGTGCAGCCCCGGCTGGGTGCAGCCCTGGAGCAGGAGCAGCAGGAGCGCGTACCAGAGCCTAAGTGGGTGCTTTGCCATCAGATGGGTTACCCCTCCTTAGAAGGTATTGCCGGTATTCAGGTTGTGTGGCTGGGGCCGCAATTTGCCGGTGGAAGTAAGCAGCTTGGCTTGGGTTTTCCGCATCTGAAAGGCCGCGCGGGATAGGTTTGTTCGCCGGTTTGTCCTGGCGCGAAGCCAACGAACGAAGCTGCTGCAAGGTAGTCTCCCCCAGTCAGGTGGTCGGAGCCCAAGTGATTAATGGTCTGAACTCCAGTCCGGACGGTGAATCCAAGTCACTCCGGGCCAAGGTACTTTCGGGAAGTTTCATGCTGCTCGCCGGCTCCGGCTCGGTGACGGCAATCAACTTTCTCTACAACATAGCGGTGGCGAGATCTCTGGGGCCAAGCGGCTTCGGTCATGTCAGCGCCGTCTGCACCCTGTTGGTCCTGATCTCGGCGGTCACACTTTCCTTTCAGATCGTCTCGGCCAAGATCGTGGCCCAGCAGGAATCGTTGTCGGCCAAGCGGACCGCCTATCGCGGCCTTCACTGGCGCTCCTGGGCCTGCGGCATTCTTGCCGGGTTGTTTCTGCTGGCGTTTCGCAACCTGATTGCGGGATACCTGAATCTGCCCGGTCCCGTCCCCGTGACCTTGATGGCGATCGGGGCGGCTTTCTATGTTCCACTGGGAAGCCGGCGGGGCTACCTGCAGGGCGTCTGCAGCTTCCGCCATCTGGCGCTGAACGTAGTGGCCGAAGGAATTGTACGGCTGGGCGGATCTCTGCTGGCCATTGCGTTGGGTTACGGCGTCACGGGTGTGATCGGCGCCAACGTGGCCGCGGTCGTGATGGCTTATCTGCTCGCCATTCCCACGCCGTGGACCAAAGTCGCCTACCATCCGGAACCGATCTCGGTGGCGTTCCGCGAGGGACTGCAGGCCATCACTTTTTTTGTCGGGGCCGTCATCATCAACAATTTCGACATCGTGCTGGTGAAGCATTTCTTTGCGCCGGCAGAGGCTGGCCTTTACGCCGCGGTGGCCCTGGTGGGACGCGTGATCTACGTGCTGTCCTGGTCGGTGGTGAGCGGCATGTTTCCCATTGCCGCGGGCGCCCGCACCCCAAAGCGGGACCACGGCGTGCTGGCAACGTCGCTGTTGCTGGTCCTCGGTATTGGACTTGCGATCACCATGGGATTGTGGCTGGCTCCAGCCTGGATTTGGACAACGCTGTTTGGCGTCCGCTTCGGAATGGCGGGCGATCTTCCCTATTTGCTGATGCTCTACGCTGCCACCACCAGCGTTTATTCCCTTAGCGTCGTCTTCATTGCGTACGAGATGTCGCACAAGATCGCCAACACCGCATGGGTGCAACTGGCTTTCAGCGGCATCCTGATCGGAAGCATCTACAAGTACCACGGGTCACTTGAGCAGGTGATCCGGGTACAACTGGCCATGATGATGGTGCTGTTGGTGGTGGTGGCTGTTCCATTCGTCTTCAACCTGCTCGCTGGTTCAGATGCAGCGCAAGCGAACCTTGGGTCTGAAGAAATAAGAACGATTCGCCGGGTCTCGGAGCACGAAGTGATGGCGGAGTTCCTGAAAACTGACTTTCACAAACCTGAATTCAGCAAGTACCAGGAGAGTCTGGGCGGAATCGTGACCACGCCCAATCTCAACGATGTGGTGGAAAATGCGGTGCGGCGGGCGCTTCTGTTTGTGCGGCACGGCGCCTTGTGGAGAGAACTTCCAGCCGGAACCCAGTGGTTCGAGGTGGAGATTGAAAGGGCGGAACTGGAGCGAATCCGGGTCTTTCCCCGGGCCCAGTGGCGCCGCCTGGCGCGGGGTAATTTCGGCCTTACGGAAGTTTCACAGCGCATCTCTTCGGGCGAGTGCGATGGCTTTGCCGACGAGGCCTTCCTGGTCAAAATTGAGCAGCTGCGCGATCGCCTGGAGCAGGGCTGGCAGGCGGGCGCCATACTTCTGATCGGGCTCGACCAGCGTGGCACGCTTACGCTTCTGGATGGCAACCACCGGATGGTGGCGGCCCTGCTGGCGTCACCGCAGGCCCTCACCAGGTTCCGCTTCTTCTGCGGCCTGTCTCCGCGCATGAATGAGTGTTGCTGGTATGAGACCAGCGTCACCACTCTGGCGCGCTACGGCACCAATCTGGTCAGATACCTGATCCACGATCCTAAGGAAGAACTGGAGCGGCTGCTGCAGGGTTTCGACTGAGGCGAAATGCAGAATCGTTTCTTTACCAGACCCCTTTGTCATTTCCCGTCAGGCGATAGGCCAGGAAGGCGGAAATGGCGAGCGGTGGTAAAAGAGGCAATCGGTACAGGGCGCGAAAATCGGCATGGCGCCCGGCGTTCAGCAATTGCGAGCCATAGAGACCTGCCGCGGGTCCCTTGGAAACACGCAGGAATTTGCCGCCGAGATGTACCTGCAGACTGCGAGACGGCACCACCGCCAGGACCTCGCGCGGTATCTCGATCTCGCCGCCATAGGAATTCACGTAATCCGCGATCAGGTGCAGGAAGGTGGCCACGCCCGGCCAGATCCCGCCCAGATCGGCCGCCCGGCGAAGCTCTTCGAAATCAATGGCGCCGTCATTGAGCAGGCCGGCAAAATCCGCCATATCGCACAGCCTGAAATAAAGATGGCGATACATGCGCTGCAGGGTCGAGATGATGACGCGCTCTTCCGGCGCGGGCACACGGAAGTTATGGCCGCCCACACTCCGGTTAAGGCTGCGCTCGAGCACGCGACGGGCTAAAACCTTCTGTTCCCCGGTCTGTCCCAGATACCGGACGTGGATTTCGACCAGCTCGGGCAAATCGGGCAGCTTGAAATTCCACTTGTTGGCCAGGCGGTCTCCCCAACTGCGCGGTTCCTGCAGGGCCTGAAACTGTTGCGCCATGACCCGCAGCACGGTGCTCTCGTCGCCATCGGTATAAAGATCAAGATCGGAGCCCAGGTCCGGCCAGTGATCAAGTGACTTGATCACTGCCACCCGCGCCCCTGCCGCCTCCAGGGCGGCACATATGGGGACAAGATTCTCCACGGCATGGGCGATCCGGCCACTTTCATGGGCCAGGGTGCTTTCACACCAGGACCGAATCCGCTCATGGCCCGGAAATGCGGTCGCAGACTTTCCCAACGCCTCCAGGGCCCGCACCGTTACGTGATGAGCGTCGGCAAGGCACAGAAAATCCGCCAGTTCCGCCGCCGTCAGGTCCGAAACCCGTTGCAGCAGGGGATAGACGTTGGCCGGATTCTCGGTGTCGGGCGGAGGGGCATCCTCCCGCCCGGGGAAAAGCAGCCGGGAGAGGATATCCACAAATTGGGCGGTTCGAGAGTTGTCTGAGGGCATGACTTTGTAGCAGAATCGACACCCTTTGATGTAGGGAGTAAGGTCCGGGTTGGTTACCCGCCCGGAAGCCGCTCCTGTTGGGCGAACCGGCAAACAACGTATTTGCCCGCAGTGACATCCAAAGGCGATACGAGGGGGAACTGTGGCTGCAAGCGCGATTCTCGTAGTCGGTACCCGGTCATTATTGAGCCCAGAGAGCGACGAATCCTTCTCTGCAGACGGTGCGGAGCCGCCTGCCACTCCCATTGCATCGTTGGAAGTACTTGGAAGATCCATTGTCGAGCACACCATCGCCCGCCTGCACGGTGCGGGTATCGATGCGGTGTCGGTGGTGCACGAAGTAGGCTTCTCCCTTACCGCCGGCTGGCGTTTCGTTCCTGACGTTCTCATGAAGCAGGCCCGCAAGGGTTTCGAGAGAGTTCTGCTGATCAGGCTGGGCGCCTACGCGGAGGTTGATTGCGCGGACCTCCTCCAGTTTCACAGCGAAGCGGGGGCGGGCGTGACCCGAGTGTGCGACGCCTTCGGGCCCTTGGATTTCTGGGTCCTGGACTCCGCTCCCGCGCGCCGCAGCAGACTGAATCTGGACTCGCAGTGGGACGTCAACCCGCCGTCGGACTATCTCACCCAGGGCTACGTGAATCGGCTGGCGGATGCTCGCGATCTCCGCCGCCTGGTGGCGGACGCTTTCCAGGGACGCTGTGCGATGCGGCCACGCGGACAAGAAATCAAGCCGGGGGTCTGGATCGATGACGGCGCCCGCATTCATCGCTCGGCGCGCATTGTGGCTCCGGCTTACATCGGCCGCGGCACCAGGGTGCGGGCTGCAACGTTGATTACCCGCTTCAGCAATCTGGAACGCCGTTGCCTGGTGGACTGCGGTACCGCCATTGAAGATTCTTCAGTGCTGCCTTATACCCACGTGGGCAGGGGACTGGACTTGGCCCACGCCGTAGTGGAAGGAAGCCGGCTGGTGAATCTGTCGCGCAACGTGGCGGTCACGATCAGGGACGCGAATCTCATCGGCCCCACCGTTTCCCGGCGCCACTGGTTTGGATACGGCCGCAAAAAGGCCGCAGTCGCCGCTCCCATCACGGAGGCGTTTGAGATCGAGTCGGTTCCTTACGCCACCCCACGACCGCGGACGGTCCTCCGAATACTGTCCAAAGGCGAAGTATGAAAAATTCGGTTTGGGCTGGCGCCGGATGTCCGTCGGAGAAACTCATGGGATTTATCGGCAGGCCCATGTGGTCGCGGGTGACTCGCCCGCGGGACAGCTTCCGTGGAATGGCCGCGCGCCTGCTGGCCGCCTCGCTCGTGTTGGCCGTGATGGTCTCAAGCAGCGCCATGGCGCTTCCCGGACCGCAACAGACGAGTCCCGATCAGTCGCAGCCGGAAGGAACTCAAACCGGACCGGCGCCAGCAGCCCAGCCCGCCGTGGAGCCCCTGCCGGACAGCCCCGGCGCCGGACGACCGCAGGACGCTCAAAATGCCGCAGCCCAGTCTGGCGGGTCACAATCGCCTCCGCAACCGCAGCCGGACAAAAGCCAGAAGCCGGTAGGCACCGCCGCCGCAGAGACCGCGACTACCACCGGCTTCGCCGCGTCGAAGCCGGCAGGTGCGGCCCTGGCTCCCGCGAAACAGAAGCGCACCCGCACCATCCTGATAAGCGTGGGCGCAATCGCAGGCGCAGCCGTCGCCTTGGGATTGGTGCTGGCACTTTCAAAAGGCACTCCCAGCAAGCCGCCCGGAAGCCAATAGCCGTGGGTCCCGAAAGGGCCCTACAATCAGGCTGACCGTGCTTTATCGATCCTTTCCATGACTGACCCATCCGGAAGCCGGCGGCCCGTGCTGGTGAGTTTCTCGGGAATCGATGGGGCCGGCAAAAGCACGCAGATCGAAAATCTTCAGCGTCACTTGAGCGCTCAAGGCCTCCAGGTACAGCGCCTTGCCTTCTGGGATGACGTCGCTGTGCTGCGGCGCTTTCGCGAATTTTCGCGCAGCGCTGTGCTTAAGGGAGACGCCGGCATCGGGTCTCCCGACAAGCCGGTCAATCGCCGCGATAAAAACGTCCAGACCTGGTACATGAACGCCTTCCGTTTCTTCCTTTATTCACTCGACGCCGCCTGGCTCGGCGTCGTGGTGAGAAGGGCCATTCGGTCCCATGCCGATGCGGTCATCTTTGACCGCTATCTTTACGATGAGCTTGCCAACCTGCCCCTGCACTCTCGCCTCACCCGCTCCTATGTTCGCCTGCTGCTGAAGTTGGCGCCCCGTCCCGACGTTGCGTACCTGCTCGATGCAGACCCCGTCCAGGCGCGCGCGCGAAAGCCGGAGTATCCCTTAGAGTTTGTTCAAAGCAACCGCGCGGCGTACCTGGCGCTGAGTGAACTCTCCGGCAGCATGACAGTTATCGCTCCCGGGACAGCAGATGAGATCGCAAGCAAAGTGATCCCCGCGATGGAGCAGAGTCTGTGTGGGTCGGTCACTCCTGTCCGACGCCGTTGACCCTGATTTTGATCTTGACCTTGACCTGGTGTCCAAGCTATTGAAGCTGATTTGATTTTGGCTTGGTGTCCGGCGCCGTCAACCTGAATTGAACCTTGGCTATCGGATGATGATTTTCGCCACCGTCGAGACTTGGCTGGCTGAGGAAGTTGCCATGACTTTGATGTTGTAGGAGCCGGGAACGATTTCAACCGACGGCTCAGCTCCGCCCGGGACCCCGGCGCAGGAACTGACCAGCAAAACGCACGCGATCAGGCCGCTGAGAACCAGTCCGCGCAAAATTCGTTTGCGGTCAATCTGGCCCAGAACGACCACTCCAACCATCCCCAGACCGAAACCGACAAGGGCACCCCGGCGTGGCGGCTTGGGCAAACGCTCCGGACGATGTGCCGGGCGGACAACGGAGACTTTGAGAACTGACGTCGCTGCTTTGGCCCCCGGAGTGACCACGGACGGCGAGAAGGCGCAGGACATCGCCGCCGGAAGGCCGGAACAGGAGAGCGAGATGGGTTCTCTGGACCCTGATCGTGCGGTTACCGTGATCCGTGGACTTCCCGATTGTCCGTCCATGATGGTGACTGACGATGGTGAGGCGCTGAGTGAAATTACAGAAGCGGACGCCGGCGGCGGCGTCGAAGTCACGGGCGGCGTGGGAGTGCTTCCCGGAGAGCCGGAGGCCGAAGTCCCGCCACATTGTGGGGAGTAGGCTACGGATGCCGAAATCTGGTTTTTCAGGCTCGGTTTTCCGATGGCCTGCACAAACAATTTGTAGTTCCCCGAGGCGAGCGAATACCCGCACATGTCGAGAGCATGTGTGCCCACGGTTTGGTCCACCAGCGGCATCAGCCCCTGGCCATCGGAGCTGACAAAGACCCGATAGTGATCGATGGTGTCTTCGCTCCCGGTGATCTTCCACTGCAGCGAGTTGCCGGCCACGGCCGCGGAAACGCCGACACAGTTATCAATGCCGGATTCGATCTCCGTTCCTTCTTCGTAGTCATTCCAGGTGACCAGCTGCATGGCCGCGAGTTGATTGCTGGAGTTGTAAACGCTGTTGATCTTGGAAAACGTCTGCAGCCAGGTCTGCCCGCAGCGCTGGTCCATGATGCGGTTCAGTCCCCAGGAAGCCAGTTTGTCGTTGAATCCCTTATAAGACGCGCCCCAGGTCTGCTTGCTCTGGGTTGCCATTCCGGCCTTGTAAAAGCTGGTGAGATAGCTCATTCCAAAATCGCTGCTGCTGGCGATGTCCCAGGAATAAGCGCCGTCACTTTCAACATGAGTGAAGCCGCGGCTGTGCTGGAAGAGGAACAATGGGTTGCTGGTCAGTGCGGCCCGGGCCGCGCTCCAGTCAACCGTGTAGTAGAGGTCAACGTCGAAGTTGGTGACCACCGGGCGGCCACCCACCCTTAGGTAAGCGGGCGAGGGGAAATACGTCTGCTCGACGTACTTCAAGTCATACGTCAGGGCCTGCTGAGGATTGCAGCCGGGGCAGGAGTTCCAACGAATGGCGCCGTTGTCGACCATGATCGCGAAGGTGAATCCGGGATGGGTCTCGGCTTCGTGCATGACCAGTTTAGCGGCACGGTCGATGGCGTTGTTCGGTCCGTACCAGACCATAACCACTCCATCGATGCCGCGGCTGACCATGTCCGAGATTTGCCGCCTGGCCTGGGCCGGGTCGGTCGAACTGTAACCGATGTTCATGTGGTCGGACTGGCCGAACCAGAGCACCAGGTGGGCGAACACTTTGGTCTGCGCCGCGGGGTAGAGCAGGGAGTGGATATCCACCTTGCTGACGCTGGCTGCGCCCAGGTTTCCGTTTGATTGCGTGCCAAAACCGCCGGCTGCGCTGGTATTGTTCGCGGTTTGCGTGGCCAGTGTGGTGGTGGGCGTGATCGCCAGAGTGCCAGCATGCCCGGCAAGAGGAAACACCAGGACCGCTGCAATGACGGACAAGCGGAGGCGGCGCGTTGCCTTCAAAGATAACCCTTAACGCGATTGAATTACTGCTCGACGTGAGGTCGACTTGAGGGAATCTTAACCAGCAAGCGCAGGTTAGGCATGTTACGGAGGGGAGTGGCCTTCGAGGGTAACGAGCACCTGCAGTCGCAAGTTACCGCAATGTGGGTGCCCTGCCCCCGTCTCTCCGTTTTTTGGAGAGACAGGGTGGGAGCCACCAGGGAAGTTATCCAACTGAAACCGTGTGGGTCGGACACTCCCTTCGCCTTCGCTCAGGGCAGGCTCTGTCCGACGCTCTTGACGTTGTCGTGGGTGTGGATTTTTGGGTTTGGTTCTGGAGTTGGATCTTGTTTTGGATTTTTTTGTGCCTTTGATGCCTGTTCTTTCCGTCAAGAATTCCAAGTCAAAGGCGTCGGACAGAGCCTGCCCCGAGCGAAGGCGAAGGGAGTGTCCGACCCACACAACCACCCTGTACTCACACCATCCCGTCTAATCCGGTTGCGAGGTCTCGCCCAGCGAGGGCGGCAGCACCATGAGGTCGGGGTGGTCCTGGTCGCGCCAGTAAACATGAAAGCACTCTCCGTGCTGCTGTGGCACCCATGTGGTGCCGTCCTCATACAAAATTTTTCGCGGGAACAAAGCCCAGCCCAGAATCGAATCGCCGCCCTGCAGGTGGTACGAATCTTTTTCCAGCGTCTGCTCGCCTCCGGCTGCAATGGGGCCTGACACGGGCCAGGTGGCGTCGAAAGGACGGTGCAGGTATTGCGGCGCCAGGAAATGCTCCGAGGTCAGGACCCACTGCTTGATCGCTTTTCCGCTGGTGTTTTTCACCCGCACCGAATATTTGTCCGGCGTGTTCCAGAAATTTCCCGAGACGAATTGCAGCGGGCACGAACGGGCCGGAGGCTCGTAAATGGTGAAGGTGGTCATCATGCCCGCTTCCATGTGGTCGGCCACATGACAATGGAACATCCACACTCCGGGATTGTCGGCCACCATATCCACCGACAAGGTAGTGGCCGGGAGCAGTTCGACGACGTCCACGTGCCGGAGCGGGTCGCTCACCGTCATCCCGTGCCAGTGCGGCGTGTGCAGGTCCTTCTCATTGCCCATGCCCATCAGATACCAGCGGACCTTCTCGCCCTTCTTCATGACCAGGCCAGGCAGGTTCCCGAAGATGTAACCATTGATCGCATGGAAGAGCCCAGGGTCCTGTCCGCGCAGTTCATCGAAGATCATGAATGAGGTGACGAACTCCCGGTCCACATCTTTCGGGCTGCCGTCGGGTCTGGCCTTGCCTTTGGCGGTGATGACGATGGGGCCCATGAGGCCGGCGTTTATTTCGGTGAGCCCCGCCGAATGCGGGTGGTACCACCAGACCACGGAGCCGAGCTGGCCCGGTCCTGGCCCGCTGCCCGCGTCGGCGAACCAGTGGTAGGTGAAGCGCCCGTTAGGCGGAACCAGCGAACCGCGTCCCGCGGGCACGTAGTAAGCGCCTTCGTTGTCCTTGTCGTAGCGCAACCCGTGAGGATGAATCCCGTGAGAGCTGCGGCCGCGGTTGAGAAAGTCCACGACGATTTCGTCGCCCACTTCGCCGCGAAGGATGGGCCCTAGAATTCCCAGCCACTCGGGTTGGGGCTTGCGGGTCTTGAAAGTTGCGTCGGTGTATTCGATGTAGCGGGTTTTCGGCCACTTGGTCTGCTTTGCCCAGGTTTGCGGGATGGGACGGCCCTCCACCAGGTTCAGCCCGCTGGGCGCGTAGTCCCAGGTGACGTCTTCCGCCGCAATGTAGTAATGACGGGTGACAGCAAGAGCAGGGGACGCCAGGAAGAGAAGCAAAATTGCGAGCGACCACCAGGGCACAGTCCGCATGATTCCATTATCCCTGAATTGCCCCTCGCGGCGGCACTGAAGTCAGAGTAATGAACTCAGAGTAATGAACTCAGACTAATGAACTCAGGGCAGATGGTCCATGTAACAGGGCATGGTGTTGGGCTGCGCCGGCGGCGTGGGAGGCGTCATCCAGGGCGCATTCACAAAATCAAAGAACTCGCTCATGTCGAACTGGGCTTTGTCGCGCTCCGTGAGCGGATCAAGCCCGAAGCGGGTCTCGATCAACTTGAGGATCGCGGTGTAGTCGGCGGGGGTGTGGGAAACGTAGTTCTTCTTTGAAAACGGCGAAACCACGATCAGGGGCACGCGATAGCCCGTGTACTTGAAATCGCAAGTGGGACCGGTTGCTGTGGTGCAGATGTCACCCGGCAGCAGGTCAATACTGGTGCTGGGCTGGATTCCATCTGGACTCGGCATGGAAACCGGAGGCACGTGGTCATAAAATCCGCCGCCTTCGTCCCAGGTAAGAATGAACACCGAGTCTTTCCAGTAGGGACTCTTCATCAACGCATTGATAAGTGTGGCGACGTAGGCGGATCCCTCCTGCACCTTGCCCGATGGGGCGTTGGGATCTACGCCGGCGTGTTCGTCCAGCCCCGCGGCAAATCCCGGATCAATCTCCACCACGGACGGTAGTTTCCCGGTAGTCAGGTCGGTAAAGAACTCGGTCGCGGACTTGAAATGATCGAGATGGCTGGCAGCGAAGGTGTACATGCCCAGCTCCGTCCCATTTCCCAGGGGCATGTTCTGGTCATCGGTCACATAAACCCGCCACGATACGGATTTGTCATTCAGGGCTTCGAAAATAGTCTTGTTGGTGAGGTGAGTGTTAGCCGGGAGCGGATAGGCCCGGCCGCCCGACGTTGCCGCCATAAGGTACATGCGGTTGGGCTGGGTTCGGGTCATCGCCGGCGAGAACCAGCGGTCCGAAGTGCCAAATTTCGACGCCATGAAGTAGTAATAGGGAAGGTCGGTGCCGTCGTAGTAGCCCATCGCCCGAATCCCATTGATGTCGTTGAATATCGGATTTCCCGTCCGCGCATCGTGTCCCGCGGTTCTCACCCATCCGTTCATGGCTGGGGTTGCGGAGAGCGGGGCATTCATGTTCCAGTCCACGTGCGACTCATTCCAGGAAGGACTGGGGTTCTCCACGCATTGGGAAATCATGTGAAATGAACCGACCGCCGGGCTATTCGCGCTGGTCACGCAATCGTTAGGCGGAAAAGGCTCGGACAGATTGGGATCGCAGCCCGGGCTGGTGGCAGCCGGCTGTGACGGGTTGTCGAATTGCGGCAGGCCGTCAAAGGGCTGGTCTGGAATACCGTTGGCCGCCCAGTATTCGCGCATGGCGCCGAAGTAGTGGTCGAGACCCCGGTTTTCCTGCAACATGAAAATGACATGATTGATCGACTGCATGGTGGCAACGAACGTTGCCGTCGCCGTCTTCGCCGAGGTCAGCATGACGGTGCATCCCGCAGTGCCGGTGCACGCGCCGCTCCAACCGTCGAACGTAAAGCTGGTGCCGGGAATGGCCGTGAGTGTGACTTGCGTCCCCGAAGCGAAGTTCGCGGTGCAGGTGCCGGGACAGTTGATGCCGGAAGGAGTGCTGGTAATAGTTCCCGATCCCGAGCCTGCGGACGTGACCGTCAATGCCACGTTGGAGCCTCCACCGGGACCCGGTCCACCGCCACTCACCAATCCCCTGCAGCCCGCCAGAAAAATAATTCCCAGCACCAGCCCTGCCCCCGGGAGCACCCTACGCGAAGCAGCCATGAACTTACCCCTCCAAAAACTGCGCTTTGGATGAGGAATCATGTAGATAGGTTGTAGGGGTGACAGTCTATCTTTACCGTCGCCAGGCCGGATCCGGCCCTGGGCAGCCCATTCCGGGGGGGTCCGAGGCTTCTCCTTCGTGATTTCAGGCACTTAAAGTCGCCGAAAACTCTGGCTCCGGTTACGCGGGTTGAGGGATGGGCACGGAAAAGCCATAAAAGCTATCCACTGCCTCGGAAACAGTGGCAAAAGTCTCAAACAAACGATCGACTCGCGTCAACTCCAGAACCACAGCGGAGGCGGGAGATATGGCGGCGAGTTTCAAGTCTCCGTTCTGTTTCATGGCCTGTTCCATGCAATGCAGCAACATGTCCACGCCGGCGCTGTCGATTTCGGTGACCTGGGAAAAATCGAACACGACGCAGGGCCGGTGGCCGGTGAGGATCGGAGTCACGTCGCGGAGAAAATCCCGGACCTGTGCCGACTTCAGTTTCAGGGGCAATTGCTTGACCGCTACGCGTCTTCGAGGTGTCATAGTTTCATCGACCTACTCAGAGTGTGTGGCCAGATCTCCGCGCCCGACGAAGCTGAGATGCTAATGCGGTCCGAGTCGATGCCCGAAGCCTTGAGGGTAGCGGCGTTTGAGCCCGTTCGCAAGCGACTTTTTTGCCGCGCAATCATAGAGACGTGTGGCAAACGCGGCATCATCGGTAACCGCATCCAGGTTGGTGACAATTTCGAAGAAAATGTCCCGGGTCAGGTTCTCGGCGGCTGCGATATCTCCCGTAGCCCTCAGGCTCAGGGAGTAAACCGGGCGGCATGGATCTGGAACAGAGCGAAAAACGCCAGCCATTCTCCTTGCTTCGCGCGTCCACAGACAGAATGTCGTCGCCATGTTCGTTCTGGATCGCCAGCCCAACTTTGGGGCTCTCACAGGCTAGACGACGTGCACTGCATGGTCTATCGGGTTGTATCTGTATTCGCCCCTAGGCGAGATAGTTACCCACCGGGTATGAATCGGCGAGTGGCGGTTGGCCGGCCACGCCGGTGCGTACCCTACAGGTTCTTCCGCAATGAAATTACCTGCTCGACAGGATTGTGGCGCCGCAACGCGCTGGCTATGCTTTGTCCATGCTTCTAGTTTCCACTTGTGATCCCTCCCCCAGGCAGGCACCCGGCTTCCTTTTGGGAAAAGGGCGCCTGCCCCTCGCCTCTGATTGAATCCAAAAAAAGCCACGGATGACCGCGGATTTTCACGGACCAGAAATCCAAAGAATCCGTGTGAATCCGCGAAAATCCGTGGCGGGTCTTTGCCTGTCGCCTACTTCGGCTGCGGGACGATTCGCAGATAGGGCTTGGGCGACTTCCAGCCCGCGGGATACTTCTGCTGCGCTTCTTCATTCGAAACTGAGGGCAGGATGATGACTTCGTCGCCCGGCTTCCAGTTCACCGGCGTGGCCACCTTGTGCTTGGCCGTCAGCTGCATCGAATCGAGGACGCGCAGCACTTCGTCGAAGTTCCGTCCCGTGCTCATGGGATAGCTGAGCTGCAGCTTGATCTTCTTGTCCGGGCCCACGACGAAGACGGTGCGCACAGTGGCGTTGTCGGCGGCGGTGCGCCCTTCACAACTTTCGCCGGCCTCGCCCGGCAGCATGCCATAAAGCTTGGCGACCTTGAGCTGCGGGTCGCCGATCATCGGGTAGGTTACTTTGTGGCCCTGGGTCTCTTCGATGTCCGCCGCCCACTTGCCGTGGCTGCTGACCGGGTCAACGCTGAGTCCGATTATTTTCGTGTTGCGCTTGGCGAATTCCGGTTGCAGTCCGGCCATGTAGCCAAGTTCGGTGGTGCACACCGGGGTAAAGTCTTTGGGATGCGAAAACAGGATGGCCCAGCCGTCGCCGATCCACTCGTGAAAATGGATCGTGCCCTGCGTGGTCTCGGCGGTAAAGTCGGGCGCAGTGTCGTTAATGCGTGGAACGCTGGATGTGGCTTGCGTTGCAGGTGGGGTAATAGGTAACGCACTCATGGTTGTTCTCCTCAGTCGTAAATTTTGATCATCCCGGAAGGCCGGGATTCCAATTCGCTCCCGCCGAGGCTCTCCCAAACGGGCAGGAATCGAGCAAAAATAAACCCACCCGATTGGGGCCGGGTGGGTGTCGGAAAATCCTGCGGCGCTACCCACACCCCGGCGTCAGGCTACAACAACAAGGGACGAGGGGCATGAAGCGCTGTCGCATCAGTGCATAGAATACGCGGCTGCCGAAATTCAGTCAAACCGCGTGCTGGTGTGGGTCGGACACTCTTGTCCGACGCCTGTGACTTTGATTTTGAGTTTCCTGATCGGCTGCAGAAAATCAGGCTCTAAGTCAAAGTCGGCCGGCAGGTCCGGATGCCAAGAATCAAGATCCAAATTAAAGGCGTCGGACAGAAGTGTCCGACCCACACTACAATAAATCGCCATGAGCTCCGAGCTTCGCCGTTTTCCATTTGTGCAACTCGACGTCTTTTCTTCCCGCCCCTTCGAGGGAAATTCCCTGGCCGTGTTTCGCGATGGTCGCGGGCTCAGCGACCTGCACATGCAGGCCCTGGCGCGGGAGATGAATCTCTCCGAGACCACCTTCGTCCTGCCTCGCGATCCCGCCATCGAAAGGGAACGCGGCGTTAGGGTCCGCATCTTTACCGTGCGGGAGGAGTTGCCCTTTGCCGGACATCCCACGCTGGGTACGGCTTTTGCCCTGCGCGCTTCGACCGGGGCCACCGAAGTTGTCCTCGACCTGAACGCTGGCCGCGTGCCCGTCGGCTTCGAGGAAAGGGCAGGGCAGCCTGTCTTCGGCGAGATGACCCAGGCGGAACCCAGGTTCGGGTTGATTCACGATCGCGAAACCGTGGTACGCGCGACCAGTCTGCGCGACGGTGATATCGACCCTTCACTGCCGATCCAGACCATTTCGACCGGCTTGCCCTTTACCATTGTTCCGCTGCGGGGGTTGGACGTGATCCGCCGGCTGCAGGTTGACCTGGTGAGGTCCAGCGAATATTTGCAGCAAACGGAAGGCGGCCAATTTTTTTATTTTGTGACCCGCGAAACCGTCGATCGCGCCGCCCGCCTGCACGCTCGCATGATGTTCTACGGCGGCGAGGACCCGGCCACCGGTTCCGCCGCCGGCTGCGCCACTGCCTGGATGGTGGCGCATGGCGTGGCCCAACCCGACGAACGTGTACTCATCGAACAGGGACTCGAAATGCTTCGGCCCAGCCGGATTTTTGTGCGCGCCTCGCGCCGGGATAACAGAGTGGTTAACGTTCGCGTCGGAGGAAATGTTGTGGAAGTCCTGCGCGGAGAAGTTTCTTTCTGAAGTGCGGCGCTGCAATTGCCGCGAAAAAATGTGCCCAGCACAAGCCCGAAGTTTTTTCAATGGGGCTAATTTACCATTAGCATCGGCGGCACTTTACAGTCGGCCTTTCTGGCCTTAGGATTTTGTCTCGCTCTGAGTTCTCCATATCAACCAAAAAGTTTTAAGCCTCTGGCGCCTTCATCACGGTCAGGTTGCCATCTCGGAAGCAGGAACATAGCCGGAATGAAGCCGAAACGAACCATCCTTTGTGTTGACGATAACGAACAGTCCCTTTCCATCCGCAAGGTCATGCTCGAGACCCGCGGCTATCGCGTGATCGCCTGCAACACCGGAGAAGAGGCGTTGGAGGTGTTCAGGAAAGGGGGCATCGATCTGGTGCTCACCGATCTGGTGATGCCCGGGGTGGATGGCAGCAAGCTTATCGACGCCATCAAGACTCTCTCGCCCCAGACTCCCGCCATTCTGCTCTCCGGGAAAGTGCGAATCTACGATCGTGATACCCGGGCGGATGTCTTCCTGCCCAAAGGCATGTATGCGCCAGTGGAATTGCTGGAACGCATTCGCCTGCTGCTGGTGCGCAAACGCGGCCCCAAACGCGCTCAGGCCCAGGGGCAAACCGCCGGCCGTGCCGGCGCCGCTTGAGTGTTGTCCGCCCGAAATTTCCCCAGGAGAATGTCATCCCGAGCACGGCTCAAGCCGCGCTGGCGCGGTGAGAGCAACCGAGGGACCCCCTACTTAGCCGAGGACTCATCAGCTTATGGGGGGCCTTCGACTGCGCGAAATGTTTTCGCAAGCGAAACATCCCGCTGCGCGCGGCGGGACGCGGAACATCTGCAGGTGCTGCTGCGGGAAAACCGGTTTCCGCGCGGATTTGGGTGCCGAGTCTGGAGGATCGGGATGTGCGGCAGTTGCTGGTGCATCGGCACAAGCAAGTGCAGGCGCGGACGCGGAGCAAAACCAGTTGCAGGCGCTGGCCCTGAGCCAGGGAGTGCAACGCCAGCGCAAGCTGTGGCCGGCGGCGGTGAAGTCGCACCTATGCAGGGCCGTGGTGCAGGCGAGCCCGAGTCATTCTGTGGTCAGAAGACAGGAACCGAGCGCTTGAGTAGGCAGCCTGCCTCCCCCTCAGGAGTGGGGAGTTCGAAACAGCCATGCTGGGAGCACGTAGCGAAGAGATGGTGAGACCTTGCGTCCATCGCATCATTGAGCGAACACGAGCCTTGAGTCGAAACGCAGCACCCCTCCGCGAGAGCGAAAAGGGCGCTCGGTTCCAAACCGCACGCGTCCGCGGACGCCACAATCGCCTTGACTCGGACCCACGTCGTGAGACACAGGATGACACGGGAAAAGAGCTGAGGTCGAGGTCCAATGTCTGAGGTCTGACGTCTGAGGTCCGACGCCCGAGGTCTGGCGCCCGACGCCGCTCTCTTAGCCCGCGACCGCGGGCTAGTTCTTCGATCCTCAACCGGCGCGGAAGTCGGCGATCTGTTCGCTCTTGTGGAAGAGCGGCTGTGGAGCAGCGGCCGGGGTCTGTGCTCGTTGGTTGAATTCTTCCATTTCTTTTTTTACCCAGCCTACGCTCGAGATTTCGATTTCACCGTCCTCCGCGATCCAGAAGATGGTCGGAACGTTGGTCAATCCGTAGGCATTGGAGACCGGGTAGGAAGTGGTATCGTCCAGCAGAACGGGGAAAGTTATTCCAAATTCCCTGATGAACGCAGCCGTATCTTTTTTGGTGTTTTGCGAAATACCCACAATGGTGACGGCCTTGTTGCCCTGAGCTTCGTAGATGCGCTGCAGGAAAGGGAACGCATACTGGCAGGTGGGACAGGAAATCTTGAAAAATGCCGCCAGGACCGGGCCGCGCGCCAGCGCTTCGCGCAGCGAAAACTGCTTGCCATCCATTGCCGGCAAAGTGAAGTCTGGAGCTGCCGTTCCCCGTTCTAGAGCCGCCATCGTGGATCCTCCGAAGATACGGTTAAACCATTTCATGGGCTCAACTCGCCCTTCTTCTTAGATGACGTGGGCCTGGCGCAGGATTTTTCTGGTCAATCCAGTCAAAGGCAGCCCCGGAATGCTCCTTTTGGGCACCCACCGTCCCTGGTTTGGACCCGGCGCCGGACCACGCATCACGCGAACCGTGTAATCGGTCACAGTAATCGAGTGTCGCAGCGTGAAGCTGGCCGCGCTCGGCCTGTTTGCGGCGGGAATTTCCGGCAATTCCCACATCCCTGGCATCAGGGACGAATGTTTGGGCCGCTGCACCAGGAAAACCGAGCGGTTGCGATGATCGAGCGCGTAACAGATATCGCGCTGCTTTTGACGTATCAATTTTTTTGGATGGTCTAGATGTCCGCGCGTGGCACACAGGCCGAACACTGGACAGACGGAACATCGCGGCTGGCGGGGCAGGCACACGGTCGCGCCCAACTCCATCATGGCTTGGTTGAAATCGCCGGGACGCTTGCGGCTGAGCAGGGCCTCGGCAGTCTGCCAGAAACCTTCGCCGGTCAAACCACTGCCGAAGACGCGCCCCAGCACGCGTTCCACATTTCCGTCCACCACGGCCGCAGGCACGTCAAAGACAATGCTGGCGACGGCCGCCGCCGTGTACCGCCCCACGCCGGGCAAAGAGCGCAGTTCCTGAACCGCACCGGGAAATCTCCCGCCGTGCTGCTTCACGATGGCCTTGGCAGCGGCGTGCATCATGCGGGCGCGCCGGTAATATCCCAGGCCACTCCAGGCGGCCAGCACCGCCGGCTCCCGCGCGGAGGCCAGTTTCTGGACCGTGGGAAATCGCCGCAGGAAACGGCGATAGTGCTCGAGCACCGCGGAGACGCGGGTTTGCTGCAACATGATTTCCGAGAGCCACACCCGGTAGGGATCGCGGTCTCGCCGCCACGGCAAGTCCCGCTGGCTGCGGTCGTACCAGGCAAGCAGACGTTGCCGCCAGCGACGAGTCGCCAACGCATCGAATTTCCGGCAATCCTCTGGGCGCATGGCGAGATCGTTCACGCGGAATCAGGCGACGACGACTCGGCGATCGACGGTGGCAACTATTTTTTCTCCGCTCCAAGAACGGAATGAGCGATGACCATCCAGCCCGCCTTTTGTTTCTGCCAAACCGTCATCATGCGCACCGGCTCTGAGGGCAGGGGCTGGCCGGCAATCGTGCCGCGCATGGCGACGGTATAGCTCACGACAAAAGTGTCGGAGTTCAACTCCGTCTGAACATCCCCCAGAGTGTAATCATCCAGTTGCAACTGTTGCAGGTGGGCAAGCGCGGCTGCCTTATCGAGCCGGCCCTGTTCCGGCGACACCGCGATGAAGTTGCCGGCCATATGACGCTCCAACTCGTTCCATTTTTTGTCCTTCACTTCTTTCCAGAAGCTGCGCTCCAGGCCTTCGCCGCCGGTCGCGTCGGTCCACTTGGCGCTGCCAGGATGCTCGCGCCACATGGTGCAACCGGACAGCAGCAGCAGCGCAGTCAGGAGGACAAAGATCGCCGGGCGACTCTTCATGGCCAGAATTCTAACAGCAGTCGTTGGTCGTTGGCCGTTGGTCGTTGGCCATTGGTCGTTGGCCCTTGGCCCAAGACTTTCCGATGTCTGAATCCGCGCGTCCAGTTCTACAACATTACCCGCAGCGCTCCGGGAAGGCGAACCGGCCAACGACCAATGGCCAAGGACCAGCGACCAATGACCAATGACCAACGACCGACCTTTACTGCCTATGTTCCCCCGTTGACCGCGGCCCATCCGGAGGGAATAATGACCAGACCTGCCATCCCACGCGGCGGGGTGCGTATTTTTGTGCTTCGACAGTTACACTGTCAGCATGACTGACTTCAATCGCAAGGTAGAGGACGCCTCTGCACGCGTAAACAAATCGGTGGCCGAGGCTGCTGACCGCATGGAGAAGGAGACAGCGGAATTCATCGCCTATCTCAACGACGAAGTCGTGCCGGCAGTCCGTCAACACTCCACCAAAGCGTTGCGGGTCGCGGCCGAAAAAATGTCGAAGCTGGCCGACTATCTGGACGAGGTCAAGTCCGACCGCAGTTAAGCGGGAGCCTGTGCGCCGGCATTCTGGCCCTGGTCATCGCTGCGCTCATGCTGAGCGGCTGCAGCGGAAAAAAGCGGGCTAAGGCGATTCCTCCTCCCCCGCCACCCATGGCTTCGCCCGCGACTGCCTCCGTGCCTCCCACCGTCCCCGGCACGACTAAACGGCCTCCGGCCGCGCCGCCCTCCCGTGAACAGGAACAGGAAGCGACGAACGACGCCGCGGGCTCCCTCTCGATTCCCGAGGGCACAAAGCCTCTATCCGTCGAAACCGGCAAGGCCAGCTGGTACGGGGCTCCGTATCACAACCGCCGCAGCTCCAATGGCCAGATCTATGACATGAATCAATTGACCGCCGCTCATCTGACTCTTCCCCTGGGATCGACGGTGCGAGTCACCAACCTCAAGACCGGGCATTCGACCATTGTGCGAATTACCGATCGTGGTCCCTTTGTGAAAGGACGAATTGTCGATCTCTCACTGGCCGCAGCCAAACAGGCGGATGTCTGGAAGGCCGGCGTGGCTCCAGTCCGGCTGGAAGTGTTACGCACGCCCGTGCCTTCCGATCATGGCGGGCGATGGGCTGTACAAATCGGAGCATTCGAAGATGAAGACGCCGCCGATAAACTGGCCGACCGTCTTACCCGGCGCTACAAGACCGCCAAAGTACTGCGCTTCAGCAGCCCGGTGGGCGACTGGTGGGTCCGCGTCCGCGTCCTGAAAGATGACCGCAAGCGGGCCGAAGAAGTCGCGCATGAAACCCACGCAGACGCCGACAAGGTATTCCTGGTCAGGCTGGACTGAGTGTGGGTGGGTGGGTCGGACAAGAGTTTCGACCCACACAGCACGGGTTACGGATTCTCCGCGGATTGCTTGTAACTTCCGAACTTCTTCGCCACCGGCTTCAACGTGGGATAAAACTGCACAAACGAATGTTCGACTGCCGCATGGTCTTCATGACACTGCCAGCATGCGGCCTTGGGATTGGCCTGTGCTGATTTGGTGGATTCGTCGAAATTGAAATACGCCCACTTCTCCGGAAAGCGGTTCTCGTCTTTTACTTCCACGCCGTATCCCATCAGATCGCTTTGAAAATGCCCCACCTTGTTGATGGAGCCTTTCGTCTTGGAACCGCGCTCCTCCACCACGAACATGGTCTTGTCCGGCCACTTCCCGCTCTTGATGAATTCGGAGTAGGCCCACTGCGGCACAAAAACGTTGGTAAACATCTGGTGATCGGCGCTCCCCGGCGTGTAGCTCATGCCCAGGCCTGAAGACAGGAAGATCCATTCGCGGAAGTTCTTCGGAGGAAGCAGATGATTGTCGCTGGTGTACTGCGGCTTGCCGGATTCGGACTGCGGAGCTGCGGCCTGGAGAAATCCTAGACACACAACAAGTGTTAGACCGAACAGCAGGGTTCGCTTCATGGCGTTCCTCCGTCAGCATTAGACGTGAGGACGGCAAAAAAGGACAGCAGACTTTCCTGTAGCGCCGCCGTCCCGGCGGCTGTCGTGGGGGCGTCCCGCCCGCACCGCGGGGACTCTCTCATCGCGCCCCCCGCACTGCGGGACACTCTCTCCTCCGAGGGCGAGACGCCCTCGGGACAGCCGGCGAGACGCCGGCGCTACAAAACCCCTAGGTGATTTCGGTGCGCTTGCGCAGGAACGCCGGGACGTCGAGGTCTTCCTTCTCGAAGTTGGCGATCATGGCATCACGCAGCGTATCGACAGCTACGCCTTCGTTGTGGGGCGCAGCCATTTGCCGCGACGGCGCCTCTTCCATCACGATGGGCGGACGCACCGGTTCGGGCCGGTACTCGGGCTCGGGCTCTGCCGTATAAGAGGAAACGGCAAAACCAGATTGCATTTCAGCCTGGCGACGCCGGATGTCTGAATCCTTGAAGCCGGTTGCGATCACCGTGATCTTCACGGCGTCCTTGGCCTTTTCATCCAGGACAGCGCCAAAGATGATGTTGGCGTCTTCGTGCGCGGCTCCCTGGATGATGCTGCAGGCTTCCTGCACCTCGGCCAGTTTGAGCGAGGTGGAACCGGTGATGTTGATGAGAATTCCGCGCGCGCCATCGATTGCGCCCGCTTCGAGCAGCGGAGATGCAATCGCTTTTTGCGCCGCGTCAATGGCCCGTCGTGTGCCGCTGGCTGTGGCCGTGCCCATCACGGCGTAGCCCATGCCCGCCATGATCGCCTTCACGTCGGCAAAGTCGCGATTGATGATCCCAGGAATGGTGATGATGTCCGAGATGCCCTGCACACCTTGGCGCAGGATGTCATCCGCCACCCGGAAGGATTCGAAGAAGCCGGCATCCTGGGCCACCGCCAGCAGCTTCTCGTTGGGGATGACGATGGTCGTGTCCACCGAATCCATCAGCTCCGCGATGCCGCGTTCGGCCTGCTGCATGCGGCGCTTGCCTTCGAAAGCGAAGGGCTTGGTGACCACGGCAACCGTCAGGGCTCCCATTTCGCTGGCCAGCGAGGCGATGATCGGCGCGGCTCCGGTTCCGGTGCCACCGCCCAGCCCGGCAGTGACGAACACCATGTCAGCGCCCTCGAGCGCCTCGATGATCTTGTCGGAATCCTCGAGCGCTGCTTTGCGTCCGACTTCGGGATTGGCGCCGGCGCCCAGGCCGTTGGTGAGCTTCACGCCGAGCTGGATCTTCATGGGCGCGCGCGACATGCGCAGCGCTTGCAGGTCGGTGTTGGCGACCACGAATTCGATGCCTTCCATACCGGCATCGATCATGCGGTTGACTGCATTGTTCCCGCCGCCACCCACGCCGATGACTTTAATCTTGGCGTCGTTGCGGGTGTCTTCGTTGAAGCTGATGCGAATGTCATTCTCTTTTTTCATGTACGCCGCCTTCTGTGGATTTGGCTTGCTCGTTCCCAAGTAGCGCCGCCGTCCCGGCGGCTGTCGTGGGGGCGTCTCGCCCGCATCGCCGAGGGCGAGACGCCCTCGGGACAGCCGGCAGGATGCCGGCGCTACAAAAACCTATGCACCTTTCCCTACAAACATGGCCTTCAGCTTTGAACTCCAGCGCTCGTTCTGAATACCGCGAGCAATGCGGGCGCGATGTCCGTAGAACACCATGCCCAGGACGGTTGCAAACTCGGGCTCGGCCAGCGTGGACGGCATTTTGGCCAGCGGCGCGGGCCAGGCCAGGCGCAGCGGCCGGTGCAGCACCGACTCCGCGATTTCGAGGATGCCGGGCAACCGGCATCCCCCGCCGGTCAGCACAATGCCGCCGACGCAAAGCTCGAACATTCCGGCGTGACGCAAATTGTCGCGCAGCATTTCAAACAGTTCGCGGGCGCGGGGCTCGAGGATTTCTCCCACCATGCGCTGCGCAATCAGGCGCGACGGCCGGTCCCCGACCGACGGAACCTCCACTTCATTTCCTTCCGGGATCAGAGTGACAATGGCATTGCCGTAGAGCCGCTTGATCTTTTCCGCCTCGGCGACCGGAGTGCAGAGTCCCACCGAGAGATCGCTGGTGAAGTGATCGCCGCCCACCGGAATTACGGCAGTGTGAGCAACCGCGCCTTCCTGAAAAACGATGATGCTGGTGGATCCCGCCCCCAGGTCGGCGAGGCAAACGCCCAGCTCGCGCTCGTCGGCGCGCAGCACGGCGTCGGCACAGGCCAGGGGCTCGAACACGGTGTCGTCCACATGGACGCCGGCGCGATTCACCGCCGTCACGACGTTCTGCAACGCGCTGGACGCGACCGTCACCATGTGCACTCGCACTTCAAGCCGCGCGGCCATCATTCCCAGCGGATCATTCACCCCGGTCTGGTCATCGAGAATGAACTCTTGCGGCAGCAGATGAAGAATTTCGCGATCATCGGGCAAAGGGATAGCGCGGGCCTTGTCCACTGCGCCGCGAAGCTCGTCGCGGCCAATCTCACGCGCCCGCGCGCCGAAGCTGAGACCGCCGTGGCTGTTGAAGCCGCGGGCATGCGCCCCCGCCATCCCCAGCAAAGCGTGCTCGATGGGGGCTCCCGCCGCGTCTTCGGCCTGCTCCACCGCCTTCTGAATCGAGTTCACCGCCTTGTCGAGGTCCACAATGACGCCCTTGCGCGAGCCGCGCGATTCCGCAACACCATGACCGCGATAACGCAAACCGTTGTCGGTAATTTCCGCCACCAGCGCGCAGGTCTTCGCACTGCCTACGTCGATTGCGGTCAGAAGGTGCTCGTGCTGGTTCGCCATTCCTATTGTGTTTCTCCCTTGGCAATCGCCGGACTTGGTTTCGCCGAAGCTTTCACCGCCGCGACGGGCTTTGGCGCGGGCTTTGTCTTAGCGCCCGAAATTTTGGCCGCCGGGTTGTGCTTGCCTTTTGCTTTTGCTTTGGCTTTGCTCCAGGCCCGCACCGGACGGACGCGTGCTTTGCGATGTACGGCCTTCACGGCTTTTACGCTGGCCGCCGGTTTGGACGGAGCCGGTGCCGGTTTCGCAGCCGACGTCCTGACTGGTTTCACGGTCAGCGCTGGTGATGGCCGGGGAGCAGAGCTGATGTGGGTAATCAGCGCGGCGGGCTTTACCCCGGCGGCCATGGCTCTTCTGGCTGCTTCCGCGGAAAGCGGCGGTTGCTTGATCGGGCCTTGCAAATCCGGATTGACAATGATCTGCCGGTCATAGCGCAGGTCCACCGATTCCAGTTTGTCGAACTGCTGTTGCCACTCCTGCACGTGCGTCACGTAGATCTTGTAGCGCTCCAGGTAATGGGAAGATCCCAGATGGACGAGCACTTCGCCGGCACGATTGTTGGCCGTCACCTTCACATCGTCAGGATCGGAGAGATCGATTTCGCTGAGCTCCTGCGAATAGCGCGCGCCCCCGGCATCGAGTTGGCTCACCACGTCGTTGTAGATCTTCATGCGGGCAGAGCGCGTGGAAGGCGGCTCGCCGCTGTTCATGCCCACGATCACGGGAAAGGAATATTTTTTTCTGGTCGGCAATTCCATCAGCGTGCCGCCGGCATCGGTGAGCAGGATTCTGGAGCCCACACGCGCGAAAGCCACCGGCGTCCGCTCGTGGATTTCCACTTTGAGCCGGTTAGGGATGAAGCGCATCACGCTGGCCGATTCGACCCACGGAATCTGCTCCAGTTGCGCCTTGCGCTGCGCCAGGGGTACGAAGAAAATGTTGCGGCCGATGTCGCCGCCCATGACTTCCATGACCTGGCTGCGAGTAACGTTCTGCAATCCAGTGATGTCGATATCGTCGCTCGATTCAACCCGGAAGCGCCAGGAGCGCTCACCATAGTGATAAAGAGCGGCCACGGTGATTCCACAAACAAATACGATGGCGAGTACAACTGCGCCCCAGGTCAGGCGCGTCACAGTTTTCTTGGGAAGGGAACCGCGGCGGACGGATACGCGCTTCTGCACGCGCAGGAACGGAGGTTCCTGCTCCACGTCCAAGTCGAGCAGGCGCACATCTTCGCGCCCTGGCTCGTCGGCCAGTGGATACAAATCTTCCTGCGAGATGGTGGGGCCGGATTTCCGCGCCATCAACTCAGGTCAGTTGTCGTCAGGGAATCGCTTGAGCAAAATAAATATAACTGCTTTTGAGCAAGAGAGATAGGAAAATTTGGCAGGTTTTGCACAGGTACGAAAGCGGATGCGCCGTTAACCAATCACGTCACGGCCTGCGTAGGGACAGATGTCCTCATCTGTCCGGTCGAGCGCAGCTCGACAGGTTTTTACAGACCGCGGAGGATTGCCGCGAGATACAAGCCAGCGGAGCCTTGCTCCGCCGGGCAGATGAGGACATCTGCCCCTACGTTAGTCTTCGGGCGCCTGCGGAGCTTCGGGGATTTCAATGACCATGTTCCGCTCTGGCACAACGATGGTGCGAGGAGCGCGTTCCAACGCCCGTACCCGGACTCTCATCGCCTGCACCCGGACCAACTCCGCATGACGCCGCACCAAAACCCGTTGCACACAAGCCAGACGATTCTGGGCCTCCACCACGGTGCGCACAGGTCGCGCTGAATCATCCTCGCGGCTTCCCAACGCCAGGCCTGCGATCTCTGCATAGTTCATGGCTTTTGCCGAAGCCCGCGACATCATTGCGACGGAGCGGCCGGCGAGTCGCTCGCCCCATCCCGCCTGCCCGCTCACCGCACCGGTGATTGCGGCCATTGCCAGAACTCCCAGGGTCACCCAATACAGCATCTTTTCGGATTGCATGGCATTTCCCTTACCCGGTTAGACGAGCCAGCCCGGAAGTCGTTATCAGGCGTCGAATGTCTTGTGATTGGGTGGAGGGAAAGACTTCAGAGGGCGAGACTGCGCTCCGGGGGCGGGATGCCATGCCCTCGTTTTCCTGCAATTTCGCCAGGATCATCGGGCCCAGTTGGGAAACGCTGCCGGCGCCCAGGGTCAGAATCATCTCTCCCGGCTGAGCGGCCGCCACCACCGATGCCACCGCGTCGGCGAACGAACTCACGTACGCGGCCTGACGCTGCCCTTTCTCGCTGATCTGGCGCGCCAAAACCTCCCCAGTGATGCCCTCGATCGGGGCTTCGCTCGCAGCATAAATATCGAGCACGGCCAGCGAGTCGGCGTCGTGAAACGCGTTGGCGAATTCGTCCATCAAGTCCCGGGTGCGAGTGTAGCGATGGGGCTGAAAGATGACGTGGATCTTGCCGAAGCCACACTGCCGGGCGGCCGCGAGCGTGGCGCGAATCTCCGTGGGATGATGGCCGTAGTCATCGATCACGCTAACCCCGGCCGCCTTGCCCCGCAACTGGAATCTCCGGTCCACGCCGCGAAAGTTTTCGAGAGCCGTCCGGATGTCATCCGCCGTGATGTCCAGACCGATCCCCACCGCGATGGCTGCCGTCAGCGTTCAGGACGTTATGCACTCCCGGCACGTGCAGCCGGAATTCGCCGAGGTCGCGATCACCATAGGCCACGCGAAAATGGCTGACCGGCTGCCGGTCTTCCGACTCAAATGTGGATTTCTCCAGCTTGATGTGAAAATCCGACCCTCGACGGGTGCCATATGTCACGATGCGGCGCCGAATCTGCGGAAACAACTTTCGCAATGGCGCATCGTCATTGCAGACCACAACCACGCCGTAGAAGGGCACGCGGTCCATGAAATCGAGGAATGCCTTCTTCACGTCGCGCATGTTGCGGTAGCAATCCATGTGCTCACGATCGATGTTGGTGACCACCGCGAGCACGGGAGAAAGCTTCAGGAACGAGCGATCGCTCTCGTCCGCTTCGGCCACCAGGTACTCCGACTTGCCGGTGCGGGCATTGGAGCCCAGAGCGTCCACGCGCCCGCCGACCACGACCGTGGGATCAAGCCCCCCGGCGGCCAGCACCGCAGCCACCATGGAAGTAGTCGTCGTCTTGCCGTGCATGCCCGCGACCGCGATGCCATATTTCAAACGCATCAATTCAGACAGCATCTCAGCCCGCGGAATTACAGGAATGTGGAGCCGGTGCGCTTCAACGACTTCGGGATTCTCCAGCGCGACCGCCGAACTGGTGACCACAACTTCCGCGCCGGCAATGTTCTCCGCGGCATGGCCTTCGAAAACGGTGGCGCCCAGGCCAGCCAGACGCTCGGTCACCGGTGAACTCTTCAGATCAGAACCAGAAATCCTGTAGCCCAGACTCAGCAGCACCTCGGCAATCCCACTCATGCCGATGCCACCGATGCCCACGAAATGAATACGCTGTATTTTGGCAAACATGGATCAGCTCTTCACTTCTTTCCGTAACCTCTGGCCCGTTGTCATCCTAGCGGAGGATGGGCCTCATCACCAGTCCATCTTCTTCCGCAACTCCGTGACGTGGGCGACATGATGCCGGCCGTGCCACGAGTACAAGGCCAGATTTTTTTCCAGCGGCATGGTCCCCATTTCGGGATGGTTGAAGGTCCGCTTCCAGTCTTGCGGCCGCAGTCCGCGCAACAGGCGCACCCAGCGGTCGTGCAGCGAGTCGAGCAGCGACAGCGACACTTCCAGCGGCGTGGACTGGACGTCGGGAAGCTCAGCCCAGAGGTCTTCCATGTACGGCTTGATGGTCGGGGCATCTTCCGTCAACGCCAGCTTGAAGCGGATGTAGGCGTTCATGTGGCTTTCGGGAACATGGTGGACCACCTGCCGCACCGTCCAGCCACCTTCGCGATAAGGAGTCGCTATCTGCCGTGGCGAAAGACCCTGCACCGCGGCCCGCAAAGCTGCCGGAGTCTGCTCGATATCGTTGATGAATTTCTGACGCTGTTGTTCGTCGGGCGGGCCGGCAAAGCTGAATTTCCCGATGGGATAACGGGGATCGCTCATTATTCCTCCATCAAAAACAATGATCACAACGGCGAGAACAGGAAACGCGAAAATCCACAGAAAAGCAATGGAGAACGGCCGCCAGAGCTAAATTTCATAGACTGATGTTGTTTAAGGATGTGTTGGCCGGGTGACTGCGTCATTTTCAGAATCTAGGCGAGAAGCGGGTAGATATACTGATTCGCGACTGCTCTTAACACCTGGAGGCAGAATGCGCTCTCGGTCTGCGGATAACAGCATCAGCCGCCGCATGGCGCTCACTCGTTTGGGCTCATCAGCCCTGGGGTTGGCGTTTATGAACTCTTCACCGTTCGTTCCGGAAACAAAAGATGAGACTCTCCGCTCGCGACTGCCGAAGTTCAGCGAGCGCTCGCGCGCTCTGCTGAGCCAGGTCCTCGAAGATCCCAAGTTCAGCGGACGGATTCCTGCCAGCGCAGTCGAAGCGCTTGCGAAAAGCGAGAACGCCAGTGTCGACGACTTGATGATGGGCCTGCTCCCGCTTGCCCAAAGCTATTCGCGTGCGCCGATTTCGAACTTCTTCGTTGGCGTCGTCGTGCGTGGGGCCGGCGGAAGTCTCTATCTGGGAGCCAACATCGAAATTCCCGGCCAATGTCTGGGATTCGCCGTGCATGCCGAGCAAGCGGCCCTGTCGAACGCGTACATGAACTCCGAGCAATCCGTCACCTCGCTGGCAGTGGTGGGTGGCGCGCCCTGCGGCCACTGCCGGCAATTCATGGAAGAAATCTCTCCCGCGGGGGAAATGCTGATCCTGGTTCCCAATCAGCCGCCGGTCAAGCTGGCGTCGATTTTGCCTGCGGCTTTCGGACCTGCGGCCCTGGGAGCACCGCAGGGAGCTCTGCCCATCCGGAAAGCGGACCTTGCCCTCAGCGACGGCGCTTCCGATGCTCTGAACGCCGCAGCTCTGGACGCAGCATGCAGGTCCTACGCGCCGTACAGCAAATCGCCGGCAGGCGTCGCCATTCGCACGACTGGCGGGCGCATTTTTCAAGGTTGCTACATTGAGAATGTTGCCTTCAATCCCAGTCTCTCGCCGCTGCAGACCGCCCTGGTGCAATTGATTGCGGCCGGCCAGGCCTACTCCGCGATCTCCGCAGTGACGCTCGCAGAAGTACAGGGCTCAAAGATCAGCCAGCGAGCGGTCACGGAAACGGTCCTCGCCGCGCTAGCTCCACAGCTCAAGCTGGGGGTAGTTCTGGCGAGAGCATGAGGTCACGGACCAGTGTTGGTATGACGTCTGGTTCACAACAGCCGGGTGCCCACTCATTCGCGTTCTTTGCGAATGATTGGGTGACTGCGCCATCTCTTGGATCCGCACACTCCGTTGGGACGAGACGAATCCCGGCCTGCGGAAGGACTAGGCACAAATGCTGTCAGGAGATGTTGAGCGGATCGGGTGCGACGGGAGGCACTGCCAACTCCTCTCTCAGCATGCTGGTAAGTACTGCGATCAAGGAGATGATCATGGGGCCGATAAAAATCCCGATAAAACCGAATACCTGCAGACCGCCCAGCAACGCGAAGAGCAGCAGAAGAGGATGAAGCTCAACCCTGCTACCGATCACCAGCGGCCGAACGATGTTGTCAGCCATGCCGACAACCGCGGATCCCCACACCATGAGGATGATGCCCTTCCAGAGATGTCCCGCGACCATGAGGTAAATCGCCGCCGGAACCCAGACCAAAGTCGTTCCCACGATCGGAATCACGGAGCAAACCGCGGCGGCGAAACCGAGCAGCAACGCCGACGGCACGCGGAGAACCGCCAGGGCGGCACCGGTCAACAGACCCTGCGCGAGGCCGACGGCCAGAATGCCGTACAGGTTGGCGACAATGCTGTCCTTGGCGGCCGTGAGCAATCGCTTCGCCTGGTTCGGACCCAGCGGCAGGATGCCAGCGACGCTGCTGGCCGCGGCTTCTCCATCGCGGAAAATGAAGAACAAAATCAGGAATGTCAGGATCGCGTTGCCTGCAAAACCTGCCAGCCCTCCCACCAGGCCGGTCCCGGCCGCCAGGAGAAACTTGCTCACCCGGGCGGGTAGATTGTCCAGCGCACCCTGGATGCGCAATTCTTCCACATCCACATATCGTCCGAGCCAGTCCATCACTCTTTCCTGCTTGTCGCCGAGGTAAGCCGCCGCTCCTCCTTCCTGGGCGCTTTGGTCGCCCAGGTACCGCGCGGCCTTGATAAGCTGCGCACCCGCGGCGGAAGCAATCAGCGAAGCCGGCAGCACAAAGATCAGAAGCACGGCGACGGTGGCCAGTAGCGCAGACCGGTTAGGGCCATGGACACTCCGCCGCACCCAACGGTAGAAAGGGTAAAATCCGATGCCAATTACCGTAGCGAATGCGAGAGGCTGGAGAAAGGAACGAAAAAGCCAAAAGCCCACCGCCAGGGCCCCAAGCAATAACGCCAGGATAAACACCACGGTTGCGACCGAATTTGGCTTTTCCACGGGTAAACCGGAATTTGCGTTGCACGTTCCCGACCGACAATGTAACCCGAAGAGCCTCACTATGCAATCAACACCAGCGCTGGTTAGTGGGCAGCCTCGTGATATGAAACCGGCAAGTACATAAACCACGAAGGACACGAAGTATCACGAAGGCTTTTTCTAGGGTTTCCGTCGTGTACCTTCGTGCCCTTCGTGGTTCATGCGTTTTTTTGGATGTATCGGGTCTTGTGATTAGCGCACCAGCGCCAGAATGCGCACCGGAGCTGTCGATCCTCCTGCCACTTTCGCGGGAGCGACCATGGCAACGGCGCCGTTGGCGGGCATGTGGTCGAGATTGGCTACATTGGTAAGCAGATACAAGCCGTGCTCCAGCGCATACTGACCTACGGACAATATTCTCGCCGAGCCGCGATCGAGATTTGGGGTATCGATGCCCAGGCCAAGAGCGTTCCGTCCTTCGGCCAGGAAGCGGGCCGCATCCTCCGAATATCCGGGGAAATGCATGCCGCCTTTAGCGTCGGTATTGCGGTACCGGCTGACTGAGTTCCAGCGCGATCCCCAACCCGTGCGCGCCATCACCACCGCGCCCAGGGGGATTTGCCCGTTGGCTTGCTCCCAGCGCGCGATGTCTTCAACCGAAAGCTCGTAATCCGGATTGTTTTTTACGCTGGCGCTGACATCGAGAACCACCAGCGGTCCAATCAGCCGGCCGGCCGGGATCTGGTCAACCGCCCACTGGCCGCGTCCCAGGCGTGAGGGAGCAACAATCCGGGTGGAAAACTGTTCTGAAGAGGAAGTCCCCGAGGCGTAGGTCTTCTCCGAAAGGGCCACAGTCTGCACGCGATAGGCGGATGAGTGGGGCTTTTCAAAGCCTTCGTTCGAGAGCGAGTGCGTGAGATCCGCGACCGAGCGGAAACCGGCCGCCTGGGTGGTGGCGGGACGCTGCTGGGCAAACAGCAACAGAGCCAGGGCCAGCACATATCCGATTACAAACTTCTGGATCTTCATTTACTTCTATACGTCTTTCGTTGCTTTTCCGGCTCGCCGAAGAATGGAAAACCAGGCTAAGCAGTGAGATGCAAGCACACTTGGGTGAAGATGCACTTTAAGATTTTCGCGCGCAGGGTAACCGCCAGCAAGGCCCATAAGTACATGACCTGCCGGGGTAAAACGCGGAATCTACAGGTGAACCCGGGCCAGCCAGAATGCGGTCGCGGCAGCGGTCAGGGTGCCCAGGAGGTTTACCATGTCGTTATTAACCAACCCGCGCCGTTCGAGCCCTGCGCCCAGAAAACTGTCGGCAATCATGCCCAGGATCGCGGCACCGCTGGAAATTGCCAGCCATTGCGGCGGCAGCAGCCCACCCAGCAGGCAGACCGAACTCACAATGCCGGCGGCGGCGATTCCAGCAGCAGTTCCGATCAGACTCACTCCGCCATCGGTCCCCGCCGGCACGGAACGCCAGGTCGTCACCAGGCGAGGCTTCTCGCCGAAGGCCTTGCCCACTTCGCTGGAAACCGTGTCGGCGGCGGCTTCTGAGAGTGCCGCCGCCATTGCCAGCAGAAAGATTGTCCGGTCATGACTGACGATGGAAGCCGCGGCACAGGCGGTAGAGACTCCGAGATTGGCCAGGACCTGCGATGCCTTCCGGCCCTCTCGACGTTCAGCAGTCCCCAGCTTCTGTTTGCGCGAATAGCCGAGCCGGGTCGTGATCCAGGCCAGTGCGAAGACCGTGATCAGCCCCGCGAAAGCCCCCGGCCCGCCTCCGACATAGAGCACAAAGCAGCTGAAAGCCCCGGCCAGCGCGCCTGAATTGGTCACTCCGCGGACCATGCGGGCGAGCACCGTAAAGGCCACAGTGAGCAAAGCCGCAACGACCCACCGCCCTTCATGACCGGCAAAGTCAAGAATGGTCAAAGCGCTGAGTGGAGAGTGGTCATACACATCGGTCACAGTTAAAAAGCGCGCTCTCGGTTTCGATCATGCACAAGATATAGTGTAGCGACGCCGATACTCCCACAGATGGGGCTTCTTGTTCGGATTCCCTGCGCTTACGGGCTGCATCAAACTCCCCTGCGTAGTCTAAACTGCACTACGCTTGGGCCTTTTCCGCTTCGAGGGAAAACTATGGCAGCCTCGGTTTGGTCGGGATATCTCACGTTCGGTCTGATCTCCATGCCGGTGCGTCTTTTTTCCGGCGCGCGCAGCAGCGGCATCTCCTTCAATATGTTGCATCGCGACGACCTGCAGCGGGTCAAGCAGCAATATTACTGTCCCGCCGACAATCGCGTGGTGGAGCGCAGTGAGATCGTGAAGGGCTACGAATTCCGCAAAGACGAATACGTCGTGATCGAACCCGAAGAGATCAAGAAGATCGAGCCGCAGACCGCGAAGACCATGGAAATTCTCGAGTTCGTAAAGACCAGCGAAGTCGATCCCGTCTTTTTCGAATCCTCCTACTACATGCTGCCGGAAGAGGCGGGACGCAGGCCCTACGCCCTGCTGACCAAGGCCCTGGAAGAAAGCGAATACGTCGCTATCGCCAAGCTGACCATGCACAATCGCGAGTACACCGTGTTCCTGCGTCCGCACGAAGGCGGACTCATGCTGCACACTATGTACTACGCGGAAGAGGTCCGCAAAGTGGAAGGCTTCGGCGCACCCGAGGTCGAACTGAAAGACGCGGAAGTCAAAGTCGCTCACCAGTTGATCGAAGCCCTGGCCGCCGAGTGGGACCCGGAAAAATATCACGACACCTTCCAGGAAAATGTGAAAAAGCTGATTGAAACCAAGCTCGAAGGCGGCAAGATCACTGAAGTAGAGAAGCCCAAGAAACTCGCCCCCGTGGTCGATCTGATGGCTGCCCTCAAACAGAGCCTGGCCGAGATGGAAGGGAAGAAGAAGCCAGCGGCGCCAGCCCGCGAAGCGGCTTCCGGAAAACGAACGAGGGGGAAAGCGTAGGGGCAGATCACAGCTCTTAGCTCTTAGCTTTTAGCTCTTAAGCTTTTAGCAAATCTACTTCACACAGCGGCCAGCCACGCCTGTCGTCATTCTCCGGACCAACGCTTCAATCCTGAAAAGGGCACCCTTTCGCCTGCAACAATGCATCAGACCTCGAAGCAGGGACCAAGAGCCAACGACCAAGGGCCGTGAGCCAAGAGATAAAGGCTACGAGCTAAGAGCTTAAGAGCTGACGTCCCTCCGCTGGCGCATATTCCAACCAACCATTAAAATGAAACCTCTTCCGGATCATTGTGAGTTCATGGATAGTTCTGCTGGGGTGCGGATGATTGGCTGGCGTAGGGCCCGCTTGCTGGGCGTTCTGATTCTTTTGCTGATTTGCGCGGGCTGCGGCGACCAGTACCGTCCCGTTGCCGTTCCCATCGTTCCACCCCCGCCCGATCCCGCCGCCATTCACTTCGTTCTGGTGCTCACTAACAACGGTTCCATTGATCCGGGGGCCAGCAGCCGGATGGATATTTCAGGCGACACCAACATCGGCGTGGCCCAACTCGGCCTGGGCCCGGCCCACGCCACCCTCACTTCGAATGGGTTTCGAGTGTATGCAGTGAACACCCTGGAGGACTCGGTCTCGTCGTTTTCCCCCAACCCAGGCTCAACCGCAACCGTGGTGACGACGACTTCCCTGCCCGCGGGCTCGCGCCCGGTATTTGTCCGTACCACGGAAAGCGGAACGGTTTACGTGGCCAACTTCGGGAACAACACTGTTGCGGCGGTCTCCACCTCGAGCAACGCGGTGCTGAACCCGTTGATTGCGGTGGGCAATCATCCCGTCGCGCTGGCGGAAACTCCGGACCAGAAGAAACTCTACGCGGTGAATCAGGGTGACGGCACGGTCACTGCCATCAGCGTGGTGGACCGCAGCGTGACCCAGACCATCAACACCGGGACCATTCCGGTGTGGGCCGTGGCGCGCTCCGACAGTGCGAGGATTTACGTGCTAAACAGCGGAAGCGGCACCGTGTCCGCAATTGATACGGTTACCGACTCAGTCGTAGGCTCGGCGTCCGTGGGCGCGGGCGCGAATTACATGGTTTATGACAGCAAGCTGAATCGCCTCTATGTGACTAACCCGGTCGCCAACACCGTGACCGCCGTAAATGTCGTCGCCGATCCGCCTGCCGTCCTGTTCACCGTCCCGGTAGCCGCCGGCCCGACCACAGTTTCGGTGCTGCCCGATGGCAGCCGGGTGTATGTCGTAAGTTCCAGCAAGACCGCGCCCTGCACCTCCGTTCCCAGCGATACTCAGCTTTGCATGAGTTCCGGGGTCACCGTGATTAACGCCGGCGATGGCAGCGTGAGAAAGACAATCCCGCTGGAATCCACGGTTGCGATCACAAAGGCCGCGCAAAGCGGCAACGACACCACCTACTCCTATGACTTGATCTCCGGTCCAGCCCTCCGGCCAGGCATGGAAATAGTTGTCGCCGGCATGACCGACGCGGGAAACAACGGCACATTCACTCTGCTGGCGGCAAACACCGGGAGCTTTACGGTTGCCAATAGCGTCGGGGCCACTGCCACCAGCCAGAGTGGGAGTGGAAACGTCGTAGTCGAGATCTCAACCACGTTCCCGACTGGTTGCGATGTCAATGGCCTGGGCATTCCGGGGGGCGTGGCGGGCGGGGTTCGCTTCCGAGTTTCGTCAGCCGCCTCGGCCGACAGTACGAAGGTATTGGTAGGAAAGTGTGATGCGGGGAGCACCACTGTCATTCGCACTTCCGATGACACTGCGGTGCTTGACTTGCCTGCTCCTCTGGGCGCCGCCACTCCACCCAACGGCGGAAACGCATTGCCGCAAAACCCGGTATTCGTCTTGGCCGGACCGTAAACCGGACTTCGCACCTCAAACGTCTGATGTCAGACCTCGGAAAACAAGAGCGGATGGTTTCTGGTTTTCTCGAAACAAGAAACCGGAAACTCGAAACTTCTTCTAAAGATGAGGGTCCGAGGTCCGAAGGCCCCTACTCGCCGGAGGCTGCGGCCCGTTCGCCGGACAACTCGACGTTGTAGCGCAGCGCGATGTTCATGAACACGCTGCCGCTGGCCGTCTCAAAGCAAATGACCAGGGCTTCGGTGTCCTCACTGCTGGTGGGACCGTGTTCGGAGGTGTGTACAAGAGGAGGATGCACGCGGAAATGGAAGCCCTGATCATTCAGGGCAGTGACCGCGTTTCCGGTCACCTGATTGGCCAACTCGCAAACCGTTTCCCGCACCAGTTCATCGGATTCAGGCAGCTCGCCGCCGGCAAAATGGCTGGCGACACGCACCGCGGTCTCGGGATCGAGGTCGAACACAATTCGGCCCTCGATGTCTCCGGTGATCGCCACCAGTGCGGCCACGCCTTTGCGCCGGTATGCCTCCTGCTCCATGCTCAGGTTCCCAATGGACATGGGGGACTGCAGGCCCTGGGCCAGGACGGCATCCGCCGCGTTGATGAACGGCTGGATCAGCTCCATCTTCATAGATCAGGCTCCCGCGCCCGCGGCACTCGCTACAGCTCCATCTTCGCCCAGAACGTACTTGATGACTTCGTACAGAACTTCCGGTTTGACCGGCTTCTGCACGAAGTGCCGCGCCCCGCGCTGCAGCGCCGCCACGATGTTCTCCTGATAACCCACGGAAGACACCATGACAATGCGCGCCTCAGGATGCTGGGCCACGATCTTTTCGGCCGCCTCGATCCCTTCCATCTGCGGCATGGTGATATCCATGAGCACGATGTCGGGATTGGTGCGGTCGTATTCAGTGATGGCGGTCATGCCATCGCCGGCTTCACCCGCCACCTGGCCGCCGAAGGTTTCAACGATCCGCGCCAGATTTTTGCGGGCGAAGACGGAATCGTCCACTACCAGGTAGCGGACCGGCTGACCGTCCTTGCTGCGTTTTAGCGATGCAAACTGCTCCATAACCCCTCCTGCCTTGGTTGCGAAAATCGAAATGCGAAAATCGAAAACTGCCGTTCAGTGCAAAACTACTCTCGTCCCGCGCCTGCGGCCCTGCCGCCTTCGCCGGACCCGCTTCCAAATCCGTTTTTGCGCTCTGCCATGCACTGGGCCTGCAAGGTATTGGCCAGAACGTCCAGCCCCACCACCCGCACCGCGAAGCCACGATCGATGGCCGCTTTGGGCATGCCATAGACCACGCAGGACTCCTCGCTCTGCGCGATTGTCATTCCTCCCGCGGCTTTGACCGCGCCCATGCCCTGCGCCCCGTCATCACCCATCCCTGTCATCAGGACAGCAATGCCTTTGGAGCCGAACTCGTCGGCCAGGCTCTTGAACAACACATCGGCAGAGGGACGATGGCCGTTGACTCGGGGTTCGTCGCTCAGGACCGCGACATCCCCCAGCGGCAGCCGTCTTACCTTCAAATGCCGGCTCCCCGGGCAGATCAGTACCCGTCCCGCGAGCAGCACGTCCCCGGACTGCGCTTCCTTCACCCGGACAGCGCAGATGTCGTCCAGACGCCGGGAAAACATTTCGGTAAAGCCTTCCGGCATGTGTTGCACCACCACCACCGCACCGGGAAAATCCGCCGGCAATTGCGAGAAAACAAATTGCAGGGCCTGCGGCCCTCCCGTAGAGACTCCGATGGCAATCACTCTGCTGGGAGCTTTTTTGGTATCGAGAGGGGCCTTCTGACCCGAATGGGGAGTCGCGCCCACGGGCCTGACGGTCACGCCCCGGCTCTGGGCCGCAGCTTTGATCTTGCCAATCAATTCGGCTGCGATCTGCGGCATGCGGGCGGAGACGTCGCTCGGCTTGGCCACAAAATCAAACGCGCCCAGGGACAAAGCTTGCAGCGTGATCGAGGCTCCCTGCGTGCTGTGGGAACTCACGACGATGACCGGAAGGCGATGGCGGCGCATGATCTCTTTGAGCATGTCGATGCCGCCCATGCCGGGCATCTCCAGATCGAGAGTAATGACCTGGGGCTTCAGTTCGTCGATTTTCCTGAGGCCGAAGTTGCCGTCCATGGCAGTGCCTACCACCTGGATCGAGCTGTCGGCCTGCAAAATCTGTGGAATCAACTTCCGCATAAGCGCGGAATCGTCCACCACCAGCACGCGCACCGGCGTCATGGATGCACCTCCGCCGCGCCCTCGCGCCGGGCCTCGCGGTCGGCGTGGGAGAGCAGAAGTCCGGAGACGATGCCCTCTCCTTCTTCCGGGCGAACCTTGCCGTGGCGATCCACGACCGCGGGAAGATTGACGATAAGCACTACCCGCCCGTCGCCCAGGATGGAAGCTCCGCTGATCAGGTCGGTGGCTACGGTCTGGTCGTCGAGCGCCTTGATGACAAGCTCTTCTTCGCCCTCGAGGCTGTCCACAATCATTCCCAGTTTCCGTTCGCCCATGGAAATCACCAGCACAAAAATCTTTTCCGATCCCGTCTGTGCTCCCCTGCCCGGCGCACGCCCCAGACGGACCAGCGGCAGGACGCGGTCGCGGAGCTGCAGGACCTCATGGTTATGCACCTGGTGCACGTCGGATTCACGGGCGCGGGCAATTTCCGCGACCGCGTTCAGGGCCACCGCGTACAGCCTCTGCTCCACCCGGAACAGCAGCGCCTTGATGATGGCCAAAGTGAGCGGCAACTTCAGGCGGAAGGTGGTGCTCTGGCCCACCCGGGTCTCAACCTCGACTGAGCCCTTCAAGCGGTGCAATACGGTCTGCACCACATCCAGGCCGACGCCGCGGCCCGAAATCTCGGTGATCTCGTCGGCGGTGCTGAAACCGGGGCGGAACACCAGCGCCAGAATCTCGGCCTCGCCCAAACTGTCCGCCTCTTCCGAGGTAACGAGGCCTTTCTCTAAGGCCTTGGCTTTGACTTTTTGAGCGTCAATGCCGGCGCCGTCATCGCTGACTTCCACGATAACCTGATTGCCGTGGTGATACGAAGTGAGATGGATGGTTCCGCGCGCAGGCTTCCCGTTTCGGACTCTCTCTTCGGCGCTTTCGATGCCGTGGCTGACGGCATTGCGGACCAGATGGGTCAGGGGTTCGGCAACCACGTCCAAAAGACTCTTGTCCAGGTCGGTGTCCTGGCCGCTCATCATCAGCCCCACGTCCTTGCGACATTGTTTAGCGACGTCTCGCACCATGCGGGGAAAGCGCCGAAAAAGCTGCTCGACCGGCACCATGCGGATTTTCATGACCGAGCGCTGCAGGTCGCTGAGCACGCGCGACTGAAAGGCCATGGCATCGATGAAGCGGCCGCGCAAGGCCTCCTTGGGAACATGGCGGGCGAATTCAGTAAATGCCTGCTGCAGCATCGACCTGCCGATAATCAGTTCTCCCACCAGGTTGAGCACACTGTCGATGCGCTCGGCGTCCACGCGCAAAATGTTTTCCGCCGGCACCGGATGATTGGGCCGGCCCGCGACGCCGTGGTCATCACCAGATTCCGGCAACGCCTGGTGAAGCGCAGCCGTTGATGTGGCCTGCCCTGCCCCTTCGGCAGGAGCACCCTTTCTCACCGAGGGCTCAGCGGCCTTCACCACTTCCACGACTACGCTCGATATGACGGTGGGAATGCGGCAGCGCGCGGACAACTGCTCGGATGGCTTGTCGCTGGCCACCAGCAATTCCAGGCGCCGAGTGCTCTCGGGAGACCCAGCCTCGGGACGCGCCCCCAGCACCTCAGCGACGGGCGCCAGGGCATTCAGCACCAACTGCCGGGCTGCGATCGGCATCACGCACTTGGGATCGATGGCGGCCGTGATGTGGTACACGCTCCGGCCGGCGCTCGCCGCATTCTGAATCGCCAGTTTCTCGTACTCGGACCAGGCAACCGGGACGGCGACCGCTTTGGCCGCCTTCTTCGTGCGCTTTTTTCCTTTGGGCTGCTGCGTGAGCTCTCGAATCATCCTGGCCAGAGGCGCGGACGAGGGCAGCTTTCCTTTGCGCCGGTAGGCTGCCAGCATGGCGCTAAAGGTGTCAGCGGCGGTAAATGCGACCTCGGCCAGGCTGCCGTGCGAGGAAGCGGATTCCAGGGCCAGCGCGTCTTCCAGATCGTGGGCTGCGTTACTCAGTTCACGAAAACCGCATGCCGCCGCATCGCCCTTCAGAGTATGCACAATGCGGCGGATGCCGCGCACCAGTTCGACATCGCCGGGACGCTTCTCCAGCTTCAGCGCCTCTTCATTGAGTGCCTGCAGCAGTTCCTGCGCGGACTCGAAGAAGAGTTCCAGCATTTCGGCGGCGCGTTCATCGGGAAACTGGGTCACCCGCTCACCTCGACTTTCTGATAGGCAGTCCCGCTGTTGCGATGCACCATGGTGAACTTGTCGGTCAGGGCCAGCAGGCTTTCCGCGTGGCCCACGAACAGGTAGCCCTGCAGATTGAGACAGCGCGCGAACTTTTCCAGCAACCGCTTCTGTTCGGGTTCGTCGAAATACATCATGACGTTGCGGCAGAAGATCACATCATTGCGCTGCGGCAGGTATTCTGTTTTCAAATTATGAAAGTCGAAATGGACGATTTCCTTCAGCGCCTTCTTGATGGCGTAACGGTCGCCCGTCTTATCGAAGTAGCGCAAGCGGTAGCTGTAGTCCACAGTCGCCATTTGGGTTTCGGAGTAAGTGCCTTCCTGGGCGGTCCGCAACACGGAGTAGCTGATGTCGCTGGCAATGATCTCGACCTTCCAGGGTGGAGGAATCAGTGGCTTGGGAGAAGCCATGGCGGTTGACTGCGGATTGCGCAGGTAGTAGTAAGCCAGGCTGTCGGCAATCAACATGGCCAGGGTGTAAGGCTCCTGGCCGGTGGAGCAGCCCGCGCTCCAGATGCGCAAGGTGTAGTCCCGTTGCGCCTGCTTCCGGCGGATCAGGTCGTCGAGGATGTGCTTGTGGAACAGATCCAACTGGGCCTTGTTGCGGAAGAAGCTGGTTTCGTTGACCGTCAGGTTTTCCAGCAGCCTGGCCAGTTCCTCCCTGCCTTCCTTGCTGATCAGCAGGCGATAGTAGCTGTAGAAGGAATCGAGGTGGCATTCCTTGAGGCGGCGCTGCAGGCGGTCCTGCAGGAAATGGGTGCGCCGCTCGTCGAAGTGCATGCCGCATTCCTGGTAAACGAGCACCTGCAGAAGCTTGAGTTCAGCTTCGCTAAACTGCGCAGGTATGCTGGATGTGCCCATGAGTTCTGGTTCGTCTTCCGGTTCGTCCGTGTTTCCCTGGTCCCAGGACTGCTATGACTTGGCCGCGGCTGCACCGCGCGCCTCGCCGTTTGCCCGCTCTGCTTGTTCTTTGCGGCCCAGTCCGCTGTCCAGCAGCTTGGCCATATCCAGCAAAACGATCAGGCGGCCGCGATATTTGCCCAGCCCGGTCACGCAGTTCAATCCGCCGTCCTGCAGGGTTGCGGGAGAAGGCTCAATCTCGTTCGTCGGAATCTTGAGGACCTCCGACGCCGAATCGACAATCAGCCCCGAAAGCCGCCCGCCGTGTTCCACCACCAGAATGCGGTTGCGGCGGTTCAATGCCGTCTTGGGCTCGCCAAAGCGCTTGCGCAGGTCGATGACCGAAACAATCTTGCCGCGAAGATTGATCACGCCTTCCATGTAGTCGGGAGCGTCCGGCACAGCCGTGATGTCGGGCACGCGCACGATCTCGTGCAGCGAGGTGATGGGCACGCCATAGGTCTCGCGTCCTACCTTGAATCCGACGATGTGCAGTTCAGGGCTCATGTGCACTCTGGACCTCAGGCGCGGGCGCCGGCAACAGCGCGCCGGACGCCGACGGCGGTGTGCTCGTCGTAGCGCGCGGGACCCCGTTCCGAGTGCTCCAGCGCGAACCGGTGCATCGCGTCCAGCAATTCGCGCGACATTTTCGACATCTGCTCGGCCGAGGCCGCCAGTTCGGTTGAACCTGAAGTGGTCCGCTGCACCAGTTCGCGCATGCGCTCCATGGCCTTGACCACCGCCTGAGCGCCGGAAGCCTGCTCCTCGACCGCGGAGTTGATCTCGTGCGTGATTTCGTTCAAGCGAGTGGTGGCGCGCGCGATCTGCGACGAACCATGCGACTGCTCGTTGGTGGCCGCGCCAATTTCCTGGGCGAACTTGTAAACCTCGGTCACCACATTGGAAATCTTGCGCAGCGCAGCGTTGAGTTCCTGTCCCAGGCCCAGCCCGTCGTTCACGATGCCGGTGCTGCGGTCCATGTTCTCCACCGCCTTGCGTGCTTCCTTCTGGATGCTCTGGATGAGCTCGGAAATTTCCTTGGTGGACTGGGCTGACTTTTCCGCCAGCTTGCGCACTTCGTCGGCGACCACCGCGAATCCCAGGCCATGCTCACCGGCGCGCGCCGCTTCGATGGCCGCGTTCAGGGCGAGCAGGTTGGTCTGCTCCGCCAGGTCGTCGATGACTTCGATGATTTTGCCGATATCGTCCGCCCGCTGTCCCAGCACGTCGATGATTTCGCCGGACGAACGGATGGTGATGTTGATCTTGTTAAGTCCGTCGGTGGCCTTCTCCATGGTGTTGATGCCGCTGTGCACTTCTTCCCGCGACCGGTTCGAAATGTCGAGCAGCACTTTGGCAGTGTCGGCCACACGTTGAATCGAGGCCACCATCTGGTCGATGGAGGCGGAGGTCTCGCTGACGCTCGATGCCTGGGTCTGAGTGTTCTTCACCATGTTCTGCACGTTGACGCTCATCTCGTGCATGGTGCTGGTAACTTCGTCGATGGCGGAGGCGGTCTGCAGGCTGACCTTGGCCGAATCGTCGGAGGCGCCGGCCACCTGGCTGGACGCGCTGGCCACCTGGGAAGCCGCGTCGCGCACGTTGCGCACCAGATGTCTCAAGCCATCCACCATGCGCACGAAAGCGTTGCCCAGCGTGTCGTCCTTGGAGCGGGGCGTTACTTCAACTGAAAGATTTCCTCCGGCGATGGCCTCGGAGACCGACGCCATCTCGCGCAGGTATCCCACCATGCCGTTAAAGGTGCGGCCCAGTTCGCCGATCTCGTCCTCACGCTTGATATCGATTTCGTGGTCGAGGTCGCCGGCTGTGCCGATCTGCTTGGTGACTTTCATGAGGTCGGTCAGCGGTTCGGTAATGGATCTGGCGGTGCGGAAGGCAATGAGGCTGCCCAGACCCAGCGCGGCCAGCGTGCCCAGCAGCGCGATTCCGATGGTCCAGTTGCTGGCCGCCTCATCACTCTTGCGCCGCTCATCCAGCACCCGCTTGCTTTCCTGGTCCGCCAGGTCAAGATATTCGGTGGAGTTTTTTACCCACGAGCTGGCATCTTTCTGCAAGTAGAAGATCTGCAGTTCGGCCACGGTGGAGTTTCCCTGGTCCACCTCTTTGCGCTTTTGCATGAGCGGTTCGGCGAAGTCGCGGGCCCAGTTCTGTTCCGTCTGCTGTACTTTCGCCAGCGCGGTCCGCTGTTGCTCGGACGTAGCCAGGGCCAACGTGGCCTGCATGCGGTCAATCAGGGAGCGGACGCCGTCATTCACATGGTCGGACTCGCGGCTGTCTCCGCTGAGCAGGTAGTTGGTCAGATAGAGGCGGTTCTGCATCATCTGAAATCGGATCTTGTCGGTGGCATCCGCCAGTTCAAGGGCCTGCGACGCAGCCGCCTTGGCGCTGTGCTCGCGGAATACCGCTGCCAGGTTTACGGCGAACAGCACCACGACCATAGCCAGCACCGCGCCGAAGCTCAAATAAAGTTTTCTGCCGATCGTCATGCTATTCCTCCGCTTGCTGCTGCCGCGCATCTGGACGCGGATCGAACCGCTCCGGTCTCGGCCTACTTTTGAGGCTGAAACTTGAATTCCACAATTCCGCTGCTTTCGGTCGGGGCGGATTCAAATTTCCATTGCTTCATGGCGTCCATGGCGGCATTGACCAGGACCGGGTGCCCCCCGATCACCTTCGAACTTTTCACCGTGCCGTTGGGTGCCACGACGACGGATAACTTCACCGTGCCCGAGACGCCCATGCGTCGCGCCACGTCGGGATAAACAGCCGCAACTTTCGTCTTGGGCTTGCGCGACAGTTCATCAGTGTCAGCCTTTACGTTCTCCTGAGCCATAGCGGGCGTACACAGCATCCGCGTTCCGGCCGTGATCACCCCGAGTCCCAGGACCACACTGAGTAACGGCTGCACTATTCTCCTCGCACGCACAGGTCTCTCCTGGTAAGGGAAGAATTCCCCATCGGTTCAAGTGCAATGCCGATGCCAGCCCGAAACGGGCATGCTCGACGGCCCGTAGCATCCCGACAAAGCCCTTTATTTAAGATAGTTAACTGTGATTGTAGGGGTGCGATTCCGAGCGGATTCCGAGCTTAGAATCGTCTCATCAACCGGTTACGATCTCAGTCTGATACGCGCCGGGCGGGGCCAAGCCCGATTTCACCATCTCGGCACCCGGCCTGCTTATTCGCTTGACTCAAATTGAGAATGTCAGTCTAATTTGCTGTATATCAACTACTTGTGGCTTTGAGAGTGGCTGGACGGTGACCCATTGACCTTGTCGGCTGAAGATGCGGCCGCAGTGCAGCGCGGTAGTCCGCGTTCGGACGACGCCTTCCAACGCCTCCTGCTCAGATTCTCCGAGGCCGCCGCTCAAGGCACACCAGCGGAAGCGCTGATCCGGCTGTTCTGTCACGCCACGCGCCAACTCTTCGGAGTGGACGGCGCCTACTACTGGCAGCGCATTTCAGCCGACGAATTGCAAGGCGCGGAGGCCGACGGACTGCTGGCCGACCGTTTCCGGGGAACCCGGGTCAAGGCCAGCCAGAGCTCCGTGGCGATCGCGGTTGAAGCTATCCGTCAGCGCAAGACGGTTTACGAAAATCAATTGGATCCGGCACGTTATCTCATGGCTGCCGAGTTCGGCGCCCGCTCCATCATGGCCGCGCCCCTGGTGGTGAGTAACGACTCGATCGGGGCAGCGGTCTTTCTACATTGTTCGGATCCCAACTTCTTCACCCCGGATTTGGCGGCCAAGGCCACCATTCTGGCGGGACAACTGGGCAGCCTGCTTGAAGCCAATCGCCTCACCCAGGTTTCACGCGAGGAACACCGGCGAACCAAGATTCTGGCCGAGGTCGCGCAAGCTCTGCGTTCCGCCCCCGAGTCCACCGCAGTGATCGAGGCGGTCGCGGACCGGCTTCGAGTTCTGTTGCGCACCCGCCTGGTCTGCATGCTGCTGCGGGAAGGAACGGCGTTCAGTCTGCGGGCGGTCGCGGCCGAGTCTCCCCAGTTGGCAGCCTCGGTGCGGGCGCGCCATGATCGCCGGGGATTGCAATTTGCCGCCGATCTGGCCAGCCGTGCGGTGGCTGCCGGCGAGCCCATCAGCGTAGCCATTGATCCTGCCACGCACGCTCTTGGCGAATTGGTCCCGCCCGGGATGCTGATTGCGGCACCCTTCCGCACCTCGGTCAGCCAGGGCGCAGTCCTGGTCTATCCCCGCCAGGAAGGCGTTTTCAGCCTCGAGGAGAAATCACTGATTTCAGTGGTCACCGGTTTTGCCGCAGTGGCCATGGCCAACGCCGAACTTTACAGCACGGCCCGGGCCCAGGCCCACGAACTTCATCAGTTGCTCGATATCTCGGCCGAGCTGGGCTCCATCGGTCAGTTGGATGAATTCCTGCAACAGTTTGCCCTGCGGGCCGCCGACTTCCTGGGCTTCGGACGCGGCTTTATTGGACTGCTCGAAAACGGCGCCTTCCACGTGCGCTGGGCAGCGGAAAACGGTCATCCCCGCGAGGTGGATTTCATCTTTCCCGAAGGGCCCGCCAGCCAAACCCTTCTCAACAAGGAAGTCTTCTGGTCCGACGAACCGGGCAAAGTCACGGGCGCGAACCTGGCAATGCTGGGCCCGTTTGATGTGCGGCAGTTGCTGACTGTTCCTCTACTCGATACCGAAGGCCGGGTCCTGGGCATGTTCGGGGTTCTGGACCGGCTCGACCGCGCCAGCATTACGCAAGAGGAAGTCCGTCGCGCCCGAGCTCTGGCGGCGCAGGTTGCAGTCGCCCTGGAGGTGACGCGCAACCTCCATCAATCCGAACAGCACCGCCGCCGGGCGGAGTCGTTGATGGCGCTGGCCCTCGAACTCAATGGCCACCTGCGGCTTCCCGACTTTGCCCGGAGCTTTGTAGGCCGCGCCGCGGATATCCTGGGCGCGCACCAGACGGCGCTGGTAGTCAAGCAGGAGGCAGGCATGGAAACCCTCATCCTGCAGGGTGCGGACGGCCGGGAGATTCAGGAGCCATCGCTGCTGCGCCGCTTCAGTCATGCCATTGAGGACGCCCTTTCACGGCACGAAGGTGTAATTGTCTCTGCCCCCGCAACCGAATTATTCGGTCCCGCCCTGGCCGCGGAATTGGGTGAAAGCAATGGCACGCTGGTCCGCCTACAGGGAGCCTCGTCGGAATTGATCGGCGTCCTGTGCCTGGGAGACCGCGACCAACTCCTGGCCGACGAGGACAAACAGATCCTGCAGGCTATCGCCGGCCACGCCGCCGTGGCACTGGAAAATGCCCGCCTATTTACCCGAATGGACCAGGCCAACCGCCACTGGATCGAAATTTTCGATGCCATCAGCGATTTCATCGTGGCCCACGACGAAGCCGGCAACGTCCTGCGGGTAAACCGTTCCCTGGCTGACTTTATCGGGGTGCAGCCCCAGGCACTTATCGGCATCAACATGTCTGCCCTGCTGGCTTCGGGGGATGCCCCGCCGCAGCGCTCCTGCCCTTTCTGCCGCAGCACCAGCGAGGGTGATGATGAATATGTCCATCCCGTGCTGGAACGCACTTACCTGGTGTCCACCTCGCGGGTACACGGCGCCAACAGCGAGGGCATGCAAACCATTCACGTGCTGAAGGACATCAGCGACCGCCTGGAAGTGGAGCAGCGATACCGCGAACTGTTCGACAATATTCAGGAGGGGCTGTTCTTCTCCACACCCGACGGCCGCTTTATCGAGGTCAATGACGCGTTGGTTCGCATGCTCGGCTACAGCAGCCGGGAAGAGCTGCTGCAAGCCGACGTTCGCACCCAGGTTTATTTTTCGACCGAGCGCCACCAGGAACTCGCCCGGGAAATGCAGGAGCACGGCGTGGTGCGCAACCACGAAGAAACGCTGCGCCGTCGTGACGGGTCCGCAGTGTACGTTCTCATCAATGCCTTTGCGGTGCGGGACAGTCAGGGTCACGTGACCCAGTTCCGCGGCCTGATGCTCGATATCAGCGGGCTGAAGACCTTCCAGGCCGAGTTGCAGCGCGAGCGCGACTTCTCGGGAAAGATCCTGAACAACACGCAGAGCCTGATCCTGGTGGCGGACACAGCCGGGTTGATCAGCTATGCCAACCGGCGCTGGCAGGACATGGGGTACGAACAGAAGCAGTTGCTCGGCTTGCCCCTGGAAAACCTGGTGGCGCCGGCCCGGCGCACCGTTCTCACCGAGGCCCTGAGCGCAACCCTGGCGGGACGCCAGGTGGACAACCTTGAACTGCAGATCCTGCGCGGGGATGGCCGGATCGGCCACTTTTCCATCAACCTCAGCCCGATGCGCGACGAGCAGTCGCACGTGATCAGCTTGGTCGTGGTGATGACGGATGTGACCGACGCGGCCAGCCTGCAATCGAAACTGATGCACGCCGAAAAGATGGCGGCAGTAGGCCAACTTGTTTCCGGAGTGGCTCATGAGGTCAACAATCCGCTCACCGCCATCCTGGGCTTTGCCGATCTGCTGATGGAAAATCCTGAACTGCCGGAAAGCGCCCGTAAAGACATGCGCGTCATTCTGCAGGAGGCCCAGCGCACCAAGCAGATTGTCCAGAACCTGCTCAGCTTTGCACGCCAGATGCCGCCGCAGAGAAAGGCCCTGCAACTCAACCCCATTCTGCGGCGGACCGTACAACTGCGCTCCTACGACTTCCAGAGTCATGGAGTGGAAGTCATTGAACATCTGGACCAGGAACTGCCCAGCGTAGTCGGAGACTCGCACCAGTTGCAGCAGGTATTCCTGAATATTCTGAACAATGCCTACGACGCTGTAGGTGAAACCGGGCGTCCGGCGCGGATTGAGATTTCTACCCGGCGCATGGGCAATTCGGTTGATATTTCCTTTTGCGACAACGGGCCTGGAATCTCGCACCCGGACCGCATTTTCGACCCCTTCTTCACCACCAAAGAAGTGGGCAAAGGGACCGGCCTGGGCTTGAGCATCTGCTACGGCATTGTGCACGAGCACGGCGGTGAGATTCTTTGCCAAAACAACAGCGCCGGGCCGGGCGCGACCTTCGTGGTACGCCTGCCCGCAACGCCAGAGACGGCCTCCCTTGGGGCCGCTGCCGGAGTCAAACAACGATGACCACACAACCTGTCACTAAACCAGCAACTTTACCGGTGTTGCTCATCGAAGATGAGCCCGCCGTCATGGCTTACGTCCGAGCCACACTGGAGCGCAACGGCTACTCCGTGGTGTGCAGCGAGTCCGGCGCCGATGGTCTGCGGCTACTGGAGTCGGGAGAATTTCTGGGTGTCGTTTCCGACATGCGCACGCCGGGAGGAGTAAACGGGGCCGACGTCCACGCCTGGGTAGCGCGATACCGGCCGGAACTGGCCGCCAGGATCGTCTTCATCACCGGCGATATTGCCAATGAAGAAACCGTGGCCACGCTGCGCGAAACCGGCGCTCCCTGCGTGGAGAAACCTTTCCGGGTGCAGCAGTTCATTTCAGTCGTCGAACAAACTATGGGGAAAGCCCTGTGAATGAAGACTTAAGAATCCGCCTCCTGATTGTTGATGATGAGCAGAGCATCCGCCAGCTGTGCATGACCGTCGGCGAAGCCCTCGGGTTTGCCTGCATGGAAGCCGACGGCGGCGAGTCGGCCCTGGCCCTGCTCGAAGAACAACCTGCCCACATCATTCTCACCGACATGGTGATGCCGAATATGTCAGGCCTCACCTTCCTTGAAAAGGTGAAGAAGATGCTGCCCCGCACCGAGGTTGCGGTCATGACCGGTCACGGATCGGTGGAGACCGCGGTCCAGGCCATGAAGCTCGGCGCTTACGACTACATCAGCAAACCGTTCTCCCCGCTGGAAGAACTGCGCCTGTTCCTTCGCCGCATGGCGGAAAAAGTACGCCTGGTGGAGGAGAACGAGTTCCTGCGCGAGCGCGTGGACACCGAGACCGAACTGCATGGCATCGTGGGCGCATCCGCGAAGATCCAGGACGTGCTGCGCATGATCTCCCGCTTGAAGGACACTCACACGCCGGTCCTGATCACCGGTGAAAGCGGCACCGGGAAGGAGCTGGTGGCGCGCGCCATCCACTTCCGCGGCTCCTTCGCTAAACGGCCGTTCGTCGCCGTGGATTGCGGATCGCTGGTCCCCACTCTGATCGAGAGCGAGCTGTTCGGCTACGAGAAAGGCGCATTCACGGGCGCGGTGAGAGCACGGACAGGTCTGTTTCAGTCGGCCAACGGCGGCACCATTTTTCTGGACGAGATTGGCGAGCTGCCTCAGGAAATGCAGGCCAAGCTGCTGCGCGTTCTGCAGGAAAAGGAAGTCCGTCCGGTGGGCAGCAATCAGAAGATCAAAGTCGATGTGCGCGTGATCGCCGCCACCAATCGCGATCTCGAAGCGGAATATCGCAACGGCACCTTTCGCAAGGACCTCTACTTCCGCCTCAACGTGGTCACCGTGCACCTGCCCTCGCTGCGCGAACGCCGCTCCGACATTCCCATGCTGGCGCACTGGTTTCTGGAGCGCTATGCTCGCGGCGGATCGATTCAGATCACCACCGCAGCCATGAAGTCCTTACTGCAATATGACTGGCCGGGGAATGTGCGTGAACTGGAGAATTGTATCGAGCGCGCCGTCGCCCTGGGCGACCGCCGGACCATCGACTTCAACGATCTGCCGCCGTCCATCACATCCGCGGTTCCGGGAGACCAGGGCGGCGACTCCATCTCATCAGGACTCAGCACCACCGATCTTGAGGACATCGAACGCGCCACCATCGAACGCGTCTTTGAGCAAGTAAAAGGCGACAAAGCGCTGGCGGGAAAGATGCTGGGCATCAGCCGGGCCACGCTCTATCGCAAACTCAAGCGTTACAACATCGGAGGCCGTGAAATATCAGCCCCACTCCAGGCCCTGCAATAGCTTCTGGAAGAACCACGTGGGGACAGCCGCCCCCGGCTGTCCGGTCGAGCGCAGCTCGACTATTCCTCGTAATAAATTGTGACCCCGAAAACGATGGTGGAGCTTCGCTCCACTGGACAGCCGAGGGCGGCTGTCCCCACGCGATCTCCCGACACATACGATTCTTGGTGAGACAACGTTTCATTCTGAGACGAAAGGCTCTGGGGAGGCTCCCCCTCCTCCCACACTGCATGACCATAAATACCTGTTAATCAGCATCTTACGTAACCACCTTCCGGGGCAGAGACTTTGGTTGCGAGAGTGCACTCCTACTCGCCGATGCGGTCCGGGTGCCTTTGCCATGCTAACCGGCAGCCTAGGGACCCAGGCCGCGTCGACCCTGGAAAACCGAGGTATCCGCAGTGTCCACACAGGCCACGGGCCGAGCACGTGTCCGGCAGGAGAGCTGCACCGCCAAGCTGGCGAAGTTCTTTCCCGACGCCTGTCCGGTACGTATTCCGGTGCGCCTGACTCGGGTGGCCGGAGACGGAAAAGACTGTAGCGAAAGCACGGTCATCGAATTCGGTACGGCGCGCGAAGTGTTGTTCGCTTCGACCCTGCCCCTGGAATTTGCCGACCGGCTCAAGGTGCAGAACTCCGATGGCACACTGGACGCAGAAGTCTCCGTGGTGGCTCTGCAATATACCAGCGGACGCACCGCCGTAGTTGCCCGCTTTACTCAGGAAGTTTCCAACTGGATCGTGAAACCATGACTCTGAAACCGAAAAAGAAGGACCTGGCCGCGGAGTGGCGCGAAGCGCGCCTGCTCCATCCTCTGTATAGCGCACTGGGGCGCGAGTTTGTGATCGAACTGCCTTCTTGCCCCGATCTGGAATCCGGCCTGGAAGATCCGCCGCAGGAGTCCGTGGAGCAAGCCCGCCAGTGGTTCCTCGAAATGGACCAGAAGATCCAGGTCCATCAGTTACGCCAGTTCCTTCAGACTACAAGTCTGACCAGCGAAGAAGGTCTGCAAACCCTGCTGGAGCACCATCTCAACCGGACAACCCGGGTGGACTCGGACCGCGACAAGATCGATTTCCTGCTGGTCCAGTTCTTTTCCCATTGTGCCCCTTCCCGCCTGGAAGACACCGACGTGGACCTGGGCTATGTGGCTCAGACCCTGGAACCGGTTCTGGGAGACGTTGATCTGACCCAGCCTTCATGGCTCGAGCCGATTGAAGATTTCATCCAATCCGCTAACGGATGCCACAGTCTGAACGAGCTGCTGACCAGCGGCATTCTGGAAAAAGGCAGAAAACTCAAGATTTCCGCGGGAGAAGACTACTTCGAACCCGTCGCAATGGTGACCTTCACCCGCTTCAGCTTCCTGATGCGGCGGGTTTTCTTCCGGCTGATGCACCAGGACCTGAACACCATCCTGGATGGCCTGCGCGAGCTGGAAGGGCGCGGAATTGAAACTCTGGATTGCCGCTCGGCTCAATTCTCGGCGGACGAGCCGGTGGCCCGGCTGCGCATGATCTGCCAGTCCTGGAAGGTAATGTTCCATGCTGAATACTCCTCCGGCAGCCCGCTGCGCATGCTGGTCGATCTGCGCAACGTGGTGGATGCGGCCCTGTCCCGCACCACGAAGAAAGCTGTGAAGCTGCCGCCGCAACCGGCGACCGGTCGCGCCAAGGCAGCGGTCGCGGCCGCACAGTTTGCTCCTTCCAGCTCAGAGGTTCCAGAGTTCGATGTGACCGCCGCTCCGGAGTGGGACCAGGATTCGTCATCTTCTCAACCCGAACCGGGGGACGACGACAAGAGTTGGTAACGATTTTCCATGCGCAGGTCATCGCCGCGCAGGGTCATGGCTTCATCAGGGAACGGAGAGCAGAAACTTGGACCAGGCCACGGTACTCATAATTTCAGATGACGCCGAGTTTTCGCGCGTCGTGATGGACCGTTGGCAGGGTGAACGGAACGCGCCGGCATTCACCTTGATGAGCGGCGACATCTGCCGCGATCTCGATGGCGAAGGCTTCGATATGGCGATCGTGGGCGCGGTGCGCCCCGAAAGTCTTTCTGCGGTCTTCCAGTCCCTCGAACGGGCCGGCAACCCGGTGCTTTTCGTAAGCCGGCAACCCGGTGCGAAAGCCAACCCGATGCCTGGCGTCAGCGTGTTGCAGCAGCAGGAGGGCTGGCTGGATGCGCTGGTATTGATTTCACGGGAGACCTTGAGCCACGGCCAGACCCGGGCGCGGGCAGAGCGCGCCGAGCAGGCGGCCAAGGCACTGGAGCGGCAGGCCACGCTGGGCCGATACATGCTGGACGTGCGGCATACCTTGAACAATGCCCTCACGTCGGTGATGGGCAACTCGGAGTTGCTGTTGCTGGAACCGGAATCGCTCACCGCGGCTTCGCGTTCACAGATAGAAACCATCCGCAACATGGGCGTGCGCATGCACGAGATCCTGCAGCGCTTTTCTTCCATCGAGAAGGAACTGAACGCCGTAGAGCAGCAGGCGGAAAACGAGGCCCGGACCAGGGTCCGGACGGCCGCCGCGGGCTCCTGAGCATTGCAGGAAATCGACCTCCCCTACATGGTGCCCACCCCGGCACGCATTTCGATTTCCCCGGTTCGAGCGGCGGAGGGTGATGATGCACAGGCTTCAGCCAAACGTGGACGTTGGCCAGCAGGAACTTTCCGAACTGCGCCTGGTCCTGGAGCGCCAGATCGGTGTCCTCCTCGATACCACCGCGGAAAAGCTCACCCAGTCTTTGTCGGAAGTGCTGGGCTCGCAACCGATAGCCTCGGCCGGCCTTCTGCTGGAAAGGCTGCGATCTTCCGGCGCGGAATGCGAACTTCTGGCAGAGCACCTGCTGAATGGCGAGACCCGTTTCTTCCGGCACCCGGCAGCTCTGCGATCGCTGGCTAATCTGGTTTTGCCGGAAGTGGAAAAGCGCAAGTCGGAACATCCCCGCAGCCTTCGCATCCTGAGCGCTGGTTGCTCCACCGGAGAAGAACCTTACAGCATCGGCATGGCGGTGTGCGAGGTAGTGAACTGCAGCGGTGGTGGGTGGAGTGTGAATATCGTGGCCAGCGACATTCGCCGGCAAGCACTCGAAACCGCCGAGCGCGGACTTTACCCGCAGGCCGCTTTGAAGGACATTCCCTCTCACCTGGTGCAGCCGTATTTTGCCAGAGTAGGCGATCATCTGCTGGTGAAGCCCCGCCTGCGCAATCTGGTCAGGTTTGCGCCCATGAACCTGGCCAGGCCATCCTTCCTGGGGCAGTTTGACTGCATTTTCTGTATGGACGTGCTGCCTCGCTTCTCATACGCTCAGCGCACCACGCTGGTGCAGCACCTGCATCTTTATTTGGAGCCGGGCGGATATCTATTCCTCGGGGAGAATGAAAAGCTGCCAGCCTCAGAAGTGAAATTTCAGAATCTGGCCAGCGATGGCTACACGGTTTACCGGAAGGCGGCTGCTTTGGCGGCGAAATCGGGGAGATAGCCAACGCTTGGTCGCATCATCACTCTCCCACGTCATGTCGAAACACTCATTGTCACGGTCTTATCAAGCCGACGCCGGCATTCTGGCATGCACGGACCAGAGCCTCATCCAAGGTGGCGAGAGCCGTAATCCCATTTTCGACGGCCAGATCGAGGTAAGCAGCGTACGTAGGGGGTGATCACAGCGTTCATGACGACGGCTCAGAATGCCTGGACCGTACCACTTCGGTCAAAGGCAATTCCGGAGCATCGGGGATTCAGAGCGTTACCGGGAGCGTGTTAACGCCAGGTCATCGAGGAAGGTTTGAATCATTTCCTCGGAGATGCGTTTGCGCCTTTCTCCCGGCGAAGCAAGGCATTTAGCACCTCATGCGGCCAAAATGAGGACTCGAGCGCCGGCGTCGCCCTGCTTGAAGCGATCGGCGACATGCCGAGCCACGGCGGCATTTTCATCGGGTGAAGCACCAGCTCAAAACGACCGAGGCATCGAGGACGAACCGGCTCATCGCCGTCCTTCATTGATCAGATCTTTGATTTTGATACCGTCCAGAGACAGGTTGTTGCGCTTGCCAAAACTCGCCAGACGCTCTGCCGCATCAGCCGCCGAACCGTTGTGGAAACTATCCCACAACTTTAAGATGTCAGTTGCGAAGTTGACATCCGCTCTTTCAATATCTCCAAGAGCCGCGAAACGCTGGTGTCCCGGCGTGCCGCCTCAATGCGGGCCCATTGGGCGACGTCTTCTTCCAGAGTTACGGTCACGTTGCGTAAGCGCTTATATGACACGATACTAGTGTAACACTTAAAAAGTGTATTATGCAATTGTCTACAATAGACAATTAGGCTATTATAGACAGATGAGAAGTGTATCCGCGACCGAGGCTAAGCAACGCTTGGCCGCTCTGCTGGACGCCGCCCAACGCGAGCCGGTCGTAATCCGGCGCCAAAACCGCGATGTCGCGGTGATCATGTCGGCTGAGGAATATGAGAGGATTCGCGACCTCAATTCGGCTGAATTTCAACGCTTCTGTGATCGTGTTTCCGACCAGGCCCAGGCCCGCGGCCTGAACGAAGCAACCCTGAACGACCTCCTGCAGAATTGATGCACTCGCGCCAGCGCATCGTCGTCGATACCAATGCGTCTGGTCAGCCGTCTTCTGTTGCCCTCTTCGGTTCCCGGACAGGCTGTTCGTAAGGCTGTCGATAACGGCATCCTGCTGCTTTCGGAAGCTACGATGAACGAACTGGCCGACGTATTGGCGCGCCAGAAATTTCGACCGCTACATCAGCCTGGAAGACCGGCAACAATTCTTGCGGCTCCTCGGACGGCTGGGTGAGTTAATACCGACCGTGTATCCGGTCCATGAGTGCCGCGACCCCAAAGACGACAAATTTCTCGAAGTCGCTCTGAATCGGCAAGGCCGACTTGATCGTCACCGGCGATGCGGATCTGCTGGCGCTCCACCCATGGCGCGACATCAATGTTCTGTCACCAGCGGACTACCTTAGGCGTCATTAAAACGTCGAGACAATGTCCGCTACACAAACAGAAATTCCTTCGTCCGTAACTCCTTTATCGTGTCCCGAAGTCTGGCCGCTTTCTCGAACTCAAAGCGCTTGGCTGCCTCGCGCATGTCGCTTTCCAGCTTCTTGATGTAGGCGTCCAGTTCTTCCTGGGACCTGAAGTCGGGCACGCCTTCCACCTCGACGTCGGTCAGATCGGTGTAGTCAGCCTCGATGATTCTGGCCAGGGACATTTCGAGGGGGCGAATAATGGACTCCGGCGTGATCCCGTTGGCCTCGTTGTAGGCCACCTGGATGGCGCGCCTGCGGTCGGTTTCGCTCAGCGCTTTCTTCATCGAATCGGTCATGCGGTCGGCGTAGAGAATGGCGCGGCCGTTCAGGTTGCGGGCGCAGCGGCCAATGGTCTGGATCAGCGATCCCGCCGAGCGCAGGAAACCTTCTTTATCGGCGTCGAGAATGGCGACGAGTGATACTTCGGGCAGATCGAGTCCTTCGCGCAATAGATTGATTCCGATCAGCACATCGAACTCGCCCTTGCGCAGATCGCGCAGGATTTTCACCCGCTCCAGGGTCTCGATTTCGGAGTGCATGTAGCGGCACTTCACGCCCACTTCGCTGTAATACTCGGCCAGGTCCTCGGACATCCGCTTGGTCAGCGTGGTTACCAGCACGCGTTCGCCCCGCCCCACGCGTTCGCGAATCTCATGCAGCAGGTCGTCGATCTGGCCTTTCACCGGCCGGATTTCAACCGGCGGATCGACCAGGCCCGTGGGACGAATAATCTGTTCCACCACTACGCCCGCTGACTTGGTCAGCTCGTAAGGGCCGGGCGTGGCGGAAACGTAGATGATCTGGTTCATGCGATGTTCGAACTCTTCGAAGGTCAAGGGACGGTTATCGAGCGCGGACGGCAAACGGAAGCCATATTCCACCAGCGTTTCCTTGCGCGAACGGTCGCCGTGATACATGCCGTGCAGTTGCGGCACGGTCTGGTGCGACTCGTCGATGAACATCAGGTAGTCGCGCGGAAAATAATCCAACAAGGTCGGCGGCGGCTCGCCCGGCAGTCGGCCGGTAAAGTGACGCGAGTAGTTCTCGATGCCATGGCAGTAACCCATGGCCTTGATCATCTCCAGGTCGTACATGGTGCGCTGGTGCACGCGCTGCGCTTCCACCAGGTGGCCCTGCTTCTCCTGTTCCCCTTCCCACCATGCCAGCTCTGCCCGGATCGACTCGACCGCTTTCGACCTCGTCTCCGGCTTCATCACGTAATGGGTCTTGGGGTAGATGGGCAGGCGCGCGTATTTCTGCTTCACGGTGCCGAACAAGGGATCAATCTGCGAAAGCGATTCGACTTCGTCTCCCCACAACTCAATGCGGTACGCCATGTCGTCGTACGTCGGAAATATTTCGATGACGTCGCCTCGCACCCGAAACGTGCCGCGCCGGAAATCACCATCGGTGCGCTCGTAGAGAATTTCGACCAGTTTGCGGGTAATGTCCTCGCGCTTGATCTTCTGGCCCTTTTCCAGAAAAAGCAGCATGCCGTAATACGCCTCGGGCGAGCCCAAGCCATAGATGCAACTCACCGAGGCCACGATCAGACAGTCACGACGTTCAAACAACGAGCGAGTGGCCGAGAGCCGCAGCTTGTCCAGTTCGTCATTGATGGTGGCTTCCTTCTCGATGTAGAGATCAGCGGCGGGAACGTAAGCTTCGGGCTGGTAGTAGTCGTAATAAGAAACGAAATACTCCACCGCGTTATGAGGAAAGAAGCTCTTGAATTCGTGATAGAGCTGGGCGGCCAGAGTTTTGTTGTGCGCCATCACAATCGACGGGCGGTTGGCCTGCTCGATGACTTTGGCCATGGTGTAAGTCTTGCCCGACCCGGTCACGCCCAGCAGGACCTGGTGCTGCTCGCGGTCAAACACACCCTTCACCAGCGCCTCCAGGGCGGTAGCCTGGTCGCCGCGCGGCTTGTAGTCGCTGACTAGCTTGAAGTCCATAAATCAGGTCCGCCCCATCACAGAAGCGGATTTTGACGAGCGGATATCTCCTGATTATAACTCGGGCGCGCAGGACTGATCGGAGGGATGGATCTCGCGGCGGCAAGCATCTCGCGACAAAAACAAAACGGCGCAAGGTGTACTTCTTGCGCCGTCAGAACTTTTTCGCTTGGGCGTGTTTTACGGAAGTTTGAAGATCACCGTGATCTGGGTCTGAATCTCGATCGGCTCGCCATTCAGGAAATAGGGCTTGTATTTCCACTGCCGCACTGCATCGCTGGCGGCGCGCCCTAAGATCGGGTCCCCACTCAACTGCTTGACACCGGTGATGCTGCCCGACTTGGAGATGTTCGCCTGCAGCTCAATCTTCCCTTCCAGACGCATCTGCCGCGCCTGCTCGGGATAGACCGGCTGGACCCTCTTGAGAATCAGTCCTTGCGAAACCCCTTGCGAAATTCTCAGCGTCTCCTGCGGCGCTTTCCGGGCATTGATCGCATTCGTATTCACCAGGGCAGACAACTCAGTGCTGCTGGCTCCGGTCGCGATGCTGGTTGCCGCCGGCGCTTGCACCGGCCCCTCGTGCTGCTGCTCCGGTCGCGATGCTGGTTGCCGCCGGCGCTTGCACCGTTCCTGGACTTCGGGCTCTGCCTTCGGCTGCGTTGAAGATCCATTCTGCACCATCAATACCGGCGCGGGTTCTGGCTTGGCCGAGGTCACAGGCCCATCGACGACCGTAATTTCATCTTCCGGCGCCGCTTTGGCCGGAGTCTTGGGTCCCGGAGCTTGCGCCACAACCGCAGCTGAAGGTTTGGACGATGCCGGAACGGTGCCTGCGGTACTCAGATCCCGGTCGGGTTGAGTCACAGCCTCGCTCGGAAGGGGCTGTGATTCTGAAGCTGAAGGTGCAGGTTGCGCGGGTGGCGCACTCGTCCCCGAACTTACAGGAACCGCGTACGGCTGCACGGCTGGTTGGGGATGCGTGGATTGCATTTTGGTCCAGCCGAAATAACCGGCGGCCGCCAGCCCAAGCAACAGCACCACGACCAGCAGCGTCTTTTTGCTGCCGCCACCAGCGTCGGAAGCCTGGTTCTCATCCAGTGAACTAAAGCCGGGCGCTTCAGCGGATGCCGGGGCGGAGTGCGAATTCCAGCCGTCGCTGGCGGACGGATCCTCGATCCTCCTGATTTCCCTGATCTCTTCCGTGGAAGGAATCGATATCGCGCTGGCGGTCGGTTCCAAACCCAGATTCTTGAAATTAGCAGACGGAATTTCTTTGGCGCGTGCCGGCGCGGCGGCTGCGCCCGTTCTGGATTGCGGAATGCCCGCCTGACCTGGAGCGGCGGCGTCAAATTCAGATTTTCCCGCCGCTTCCGCTGCCCGGCGCAGAGCCGACGCCATCGGCTCAGCCATGGGCTTGCGCGGTTGCCACGGATACTGCTTGGATGGATCGGACTCGCTCGCAGTTCCCTGCGATTTCTGGGAACCTGAAAGCGCCGAGTCCGGCATGTACTCGAGCAACGCCGCGTCCACCAGATCGGGCTGCGGCGCGGGTTCCGCATCCAGCTCAAAAGCCGAAGCGCTGACCGAATGCGGCGGCGTGATCGACTGTGGGGGCGGAAAGGACGCGGGCGTAAATGGTTTTGCCGTGCCCGCCGCTTCGGCAGAGTCTGGAAGTCCCGCTTGCCTGGCCGCCTGTCCCTTGCGCAGCAGGCCGCGCGCTACCCGCAGCGTGCCCTTGGATTGCTCTACGTGAATGGGCTTGGTCAGAACCAGATTGGCACCGAGGCGAAACGCCTTGGCCACACCGACCTGTCCTTCGACGACGGCGACTGCAAGTGAAGCCTGGTTCGAACCAGAATTGCGTGCGCTCTTGAAGAGCAGGCCCGCATTCTGCTCGTTTTCGCAGTCCACCACGATCGCGTCGAAGTGCTGGACCATCAGTTTTTTTACCGCGGCAAAAGGCTCGTGGCAGGGCTCGACAGTGAACTCAAGTTCACTCAACACCTGGGTGACCACGCGGGCCGTTTTTTCATCCGGGCAGAATAAGAGCGCTTGGTAACTCATAGCGTTTAATGGTAGGTAGGCCGGTCAGGGCCAGCAAGTTACTGTGGTAATTTCCGGGCACCTTGGCGGCCCTTTGAGTGCCGCCCGGGGAAGCGTACCTGGAAGAAACCGCAGCTTCAAAGTGCATTACGCCGGGCGGGATGCGTGGGCGCGCTCCTGAATCCGCGTCATTTGTTTGACTTGGGGAATGTTCTGCAGCGGGTGCAGCTGCCGGCAGCGAAAGCTCCGTCTTTCGGCTGCGCCCCCAGATCCTTTCCCGTTCAAAGGTCTCTAGACCATCGATTATTCCAGCAGTTCTGAGAACAGGCGGGATCGGTGTCAGCGGCCCAACGAAGTAAAAGCGGCACAGCAATAAAAGTCGCTCCGGCATCCCGCCGGCGCTACGAAATGCCCACGCACAACCTCGGCTGCCCGCCGCGGGTGACTCCTTTTGTTTTGTGTCGCCACCAGCAGGGCGTCCGGCCCGGTTCGCGCTAGTGTGTCTCGTCTTTTTTAACGACGGCGGAGCCGGGCTGCGGATACGGCAGCGAGTCACTGATTTCCGAAATCTCTTCAGGCGGAAAGTCGGGAAAGGGCAACTGGCTGCCTTCCCGCCATTTCTGCACCTGGGTCGCGGCCCACTCTGCTTTCTCCTTGTTCAGCCCAGTGTCCCGCCCCAGATAAACGGTTTGCGATGGGAAGGCAAAGCTGGTGCCGGCCGCGTCCACAATGTCCATGATGCGGAGCAGGATATCTTCCTTAATGGTAAGGAACTCGCTGAAATCCTTGGTGAGGATGTAGCAGAAGATTTCCATGCTGAGCGCGCTCTCATCGAAGGAGATGAAGCGGTTGCGGGCGCCCTGGGTCTCAATTCTGGGATGTTCGTACAGCAGGCGACGGACTTGTACCAGCACGTAACGCATCTGGTCCGGAGTGGTTTCGTAGCGCAGCCCGATCTTGGTCTTGAGAAGAATCTTGTCGCGCCGGCTGAAATTCTCCAGGGTCATCGTAGCCAGCGAACCATTGGGGATGGAAAGTTGGGTCCGCTCATTGGTCCGGACCCGGGTGGAGCGCAGGCTGATATCTTCGACCGTGCCCACCTTGTCGCCAAAGCGGCAGAAATCGCCCACGCGAATTACTTCGTCACCCAGAACCGAAACACCGCCAAGGAGATTTTCCAGCGTCTTCTGCGCCGCCAGCGCGATGGCGAGGCCGCCGATGCCGACTCCGGCGAGGAGGGTAGTGAGGTTGAAGCCCAGGGTACCCAGTACGGCAAAAATTACCAGCAGGAAGATGGCGGCCTTGAGCACACGCTCGCCCAGAATCATGAGCGAACTGGTGCCCATCCGTCCGGAAAGAAGGGCGCGCTGCCGCACGTTTCGCAGCACTTCCCGCAGGACTCGCCAGAGCAGCCAGCTGGTGCCGATGATCGCCAGCACTCCGGCGATCTGCTGGTAGCGATGCCTTTGCAGCAGTGGAAGACGAACGTACCCCATCAGAATGCGGTGGGCCAGTGTCCCCAGCACTAACCACAGCGGCCGCACAAACGAACTCTCCGCCTGGGCAATCGGATGTTTCCGGTAGCGCGCCCAGAAGTACCAGGGCAACCGCAGGAACTGCACCACCAGCCATCCCAGGAGCGCGGCTACCGGAATCGCCACCAGGACCGCGAGCCACTGCCATAGCGGCAGGCCTGCGAACTGGTGAAGTACCAGGAACTGGGGAAGACGCGTCTCCACCTGGTGCACCGCAGCTTGCTCGTAAAGCTCGGGAAGCCTGGCCAGAGTGTCGTTGGAGATGAGCCAGATTTTTCCACCTTCCGGATCGACGGTACGGACAAGAATCAGTGGAACATCGACATCGCCCAAATTCAGATTGCCGACGCGTTGCTTGTCGAGCGGCATTCCTTCCTGCGGATTACCCTCGGCTTTATTGCTGATTTGCCGCAGGTCGCCGGTAAAAGCGCGATCGATCACGACTTTCAGTTTGGAAGCAACCTCTTCGCCCTGGCTCTGACGCCGGGCAGCGGACATCTGGAGATACTGCGCCGCGATGGAATAGTCTCCGGACTGCGCGGCCTGAAGAAACCCATACAAGGTGCCGCTGGGAGTGGTGCGCCCGAGCGGGTCGGCCGCGGCGGCGTTTCCATTGCCGGAAGTGGCCGGTGATTGTCCTGCCGGCAACTGGTACGCCGAGGCCGGCAGAACCATCGCCAGGTAGAGTGGCAGCCACAGGGCTCGCTTTAGCAAGGTGAACATGATCTTCTTCCGACGATTGTAATGTAGGCGCGAGCGTCCTCGCTCGTGCCGGTTCTACGGCGCTGCCGCACGAGCGGTGACGCTCGCGCCTACATGGGTCTAACTCTTCTTCGGCCGGTAGATGTCGGTGCTGGTGCCGAAGAAAACCTCGGCGGCTTCCATCACGGTCTCAGAGAGCGTGGGATGCGGGTGAATGGTGAGCGCGATGTCTTTGGCCAGAGCAGCCATCTCCACCGCCAGCACGCCTTCGGAGATAAGCTCTCCGGCGCCGACGCCCACAATCCCCACGCCGAGCACCCGTTCAGTTTTAGGATCGAGGATGAGCTTGGTCATGCCCTCGGTGCGGTCCAGGGTCATGGCCCGGCCCGAGGCCGCCCAGGGGAATTTCGCAACTTTGACCTCGCGGTTCTCTTTTTGCGCCTGGGTTTCGGTGAGGCCGCACCATGCAATCTCGGGATCGGTGAACACCACTGCGGGGATGGCGGCGGGTTCGAATGCAACTTTGTGCCCGGCGATGGCTTCGACCGCGGTGCGTCCCTCGTGCGACGCCTTATGGGCCAGCATGGGTTCGCCCACCACGTCGCCGATGGCGTAAATCGCAGGATCGCTGGTTTGCAGCTGTTTGTTTACCTGAATGAATCCGCGCGGGCCGACCTGAACTTGCGTTTTATCCAGGCCGGGGATCTCAGAATTTGGCTTGCGTCCGACCGACACCAGAACTTTGTCGAAAACCTTTTCGCGTTCCTTCACCTCGGGGCCGTCGAAAGTCACGCGGATGCCGTTGCCTTCCGCTCTCATGGCAGCCACCGTGGTATTCAGCAGAATGGACGCAAAACTCTTTTCGATCCGCTTGTGCAGAGGAAGAACCAGGTCGCGGTCGGCGCCAGGCAGCAAGCCGGACAGCATCTCGACCACGGAAACTTTCGCGCCCAGCGCGGCGTACACTGTGCCCAACTCGAGGCCGATGTAGCCACCGCCGACGACCAGCAACGTGCTGGGCACCTCGCTCAGATCCAGAGCGGAGGTGGAATCCATGATGCGTGGTGTGTCGAGCTTGAACGCGGGAATAATCGCTGGACGCGACCCGGTCGCGAGTATGATGCGGTCGAACGCCAGGCTTTCATCGCCGCCGCCGGCTTTCGAAACTCGCAATGTATTCGAACTCTCGAACGCCGCGCGTCCCTGAATGTATTCCACTTTGCGCTGTTTGGAGAGAATGCCCAGGCCGCCAGTCAGTTTCTTGACCACGTTCTCTTTCCACGAGCGCAGGCGGGCGAGATCGATCTTGGGATCGGCGTACTCGACGCCCCAATTCTTGGCATGACGCGACTCGTCGATCAGCTTGGCCACGTGCAGCAGAGCCTTTGAAGGAATGCAGCCGCGATAAAGGCAGACTCCGCCCGGATTCGCTTCCGGATCGATCAGCGTGACCCTTGAGTCCTAGATCGGAGGCGAGAAATGCTGCGGCGTAGCCACCCGGCCCGCCGCCCACCACCGCAATGTGCAAATTTGAAGTTTCAGTCATCATTCAATGAGAGGGCATTAACCACGAAGGGCACGAAGGAAAACCCGGGAATTCCTTCGTGTACCTTCGTGTCCTTCGTGGTTCAAGGTTTTGCAGATTTTACCCCTGCACCGACAGCAGGAATGGCTGTTCGAACGCTTCCGCGATCCAGCGCAGGAACCGGGCCGCATCGGCGCCGTCGATCAAGCGATGATCATAGGAGAGTGAAAGCGGCAATACCTGCCGCGGCTCAAATTTTCCATTCATCCACACCGGCTCCATGCTGGAACGTGAAAGGCCCAGAATCGCCACTTCAGGAAAATTCACGATAGGCGAAAATCCGGTGCCGCCAACCCCACCGAGATTTGTAATGGTAAAAGTCCCGCCTTCCATTTCCGCGGGGGTGATTTTCTTTTCGCGGGCTTTCTTCGAAAGCTGGGTCAACTCGGCGGCCAGTTCGACAATATTTTTCTTGTCCACATCATGCAGCACTGGGACCAGCAGGCCGCGGTCGGTGTCCACCGCCACGCCGATATTGATGTACTGCTTGTAGATGATCTCTTCCTTCGACATGTCGATGCTGGCGTTGAACTGGGGGAAGACTTTCAGCGCGGAGGCGCAGACTTTCAACGCGATCGCGGTCACCGTCATCTTGCCGCCGGCTTCCTGCGCCTTGGGAGCGAAGCGGGCGCGCAATTGTTCGAGTTCCGTGATGTCGGCTTTGTCCTGCTGGGTCACGTGCGGAATGGTGGTCCAGGCCTCCCACAGGTGCTGGGCGGTCTTGCGCCGCACCCCGCGGATGGAGACGCGTTCTATTTTTCCAAATTTGGTAAAGTCCGGCAGCTCCGGCTGCGCGAATTGACGTCCCTGTGCCGCCCCCACTGCCGCAGCCGCCGAGGTCAACAGCGATTTGGCGTAAACCTTCACGTCGTCTTCGCTGATGCGTCCGCCTGGACCCGTGCCTTTGACTTCGTAGATGTCCACACCAATTTCTCGGGCCAGGCGGCGAACGTGCGGCGCGGCGGGTGCGGGCGCGCGATGCTCGGTTCCCGCCACTTTGCCCAGTTGCTCCGGCATCGAGAAAGCCTGGGGCGCATGCGGCTGGGGCTGGTCGGGCAGAAATACCTGGGCCGCGGTTTTGCCCTCGGCCTGGATCGCAGCCTGCACCGACAGGCGCGCTTCGTGTTGCTCTGAAATGTGTTCGACCGGCGCATGCTTCGCCTTCTCCGGCGCCGAGGCCCCGCCCTCGAGGGTAAAAATCACCTGGCCGACTTTAACCTTTTCACCTTCCTTGACCTTGATCTCTTTCACCGTGCCGGTCACCGAGGATGGCACTTCCACCACGGCCTTGTCGGTTTCCAGTTCCATGACGGGCTGGCCCTCGGAAACTTTCGAGCCCGGGGAAATCATCAGCCTGACCAGATCGCCCTGATCGATGTTCTCTCCCAGTTCCGGCAGCCTGAAGTCCGTTGCGCCGCTGGCCACTGGAGCCGGAGCTGGAGCCGCCGCTCGAGCTTCAGTCACGGGTGGTGTCACAGCTTTCGCCACCGGCGCTGGCTTTTTCGTGGGCGCTTTTTCTACCGGAACTTTGGCCTCGACGGCCTTAACTTTGGCGCCTGCCCCGTTTTCCACGGTGAAGATCACCTGGCCGACTTTTACTTTCTGTCCTTCCTTGACGCGGATTTCCTTGACCGTGCCGGTCACCGAAGATGGAACTTCAACCACTGCCTTGTCGGTTTCCAGTTCCATCACCGGCTGCCCTTCGGTGACGCTCGCACCCAGCGAGACCATCAGCCTGACCAGGTCCCCCTGGTCGATGTTTTCGCCGAGTTCCGGAAGCTTGAATTCTGTCACTGAGTCTTCACTCCCCCTAACCTTAGATGTGGGCGCGAGCGTCCTCGCTCGTGCTGGGTTCGTCGCGCTGCAGCACGAGCGGGACGCTCGCGCCTACATTTCTTTCGTAGCGCCGGCGTCTCGCCGGCTGTCCCGAGGTCATCGTGCCCTCGGCGGTGGGGGCGGGACGCCCCCACGACAGCCGTCGGGACGGCGGCGCTACGGTTTATGTATTTGCCGGATTCGCCTTTTCCGGATTGATGCCCAAATCTTTTACTGCCTGCTGCAGCGCGTCTGCTTTGACTTGCTTGTCGCGCGCCAGCGCCGTCAGCGTGGCCAGCACGATGTGTTTCGCATCCACCTCGAAGAAATCGCGCAGCGCCACCCGGCTCTCGCTGCGGCCGAATCCGTCCGTACCTAAGGCCACCAGCGGTCGAGGCAACCACTGGGCTATGGATTCCGGCAGCACTTTCATGTAATCCGATGCCGCCACCAGGACTCCGGGTGCATCTTTCAGCGCCTGGCTGACAAACGGCACGCGCGGAGTCGCGCCCGGGTGCAGCATGTTCCAGCGGTCACAATCGTTGCCATCGCGATAAAGCTGCTTGTAGCTGGTCACGCTCCACACGTCCGCCGCGACCCCATATTTTTCTTCCAGAATCTGCTGCGCCTTGAGCACCTCGTACATGATGGTGCCGCTGCCGAAGAGCTGAGCCCGCAGCTTGGCGTCTTTTTTAGAGGACGCCCGGAAGCAGTAAATGCCCTTCAGAATGCCCTCGCGAACATCCTTGCCTTCAGGCATGGCCGGCATGGGCAGCGGCTCATTGGTGACGGTCAGGTAATAGAAGATCGATTCCTGATCGACATACATGCGCTTGATGCCATCCTGAATGATGACGCCGATTTCGTAGGCAAAGGCCGGGTCATAAGCCAGCAGGTTTGGAACTGGAAGCGCCAGCACGTGACTGTGGCCATCCTGGTGCTGCAGTCCTTCTCCCGCCAGAGTGGTGCGGCCGGCGGTGCCCCCGATCAGAAAGCCCCGGGTGCGCATATCGGCCGCGGCCCAGATAAAGTCTCCGATGCGCTGGAAGCCGAACATCGAGTAATAAATAAAAAACGGGATGGTGTTGATCCCGTGATTGGCGTAAGCCGTGCCGGCGGCGATAAAGGAGCAGATCGAGCCGGCTTCAGTGATGCCTTCCTCCAGAATCTGACCGTCTTTCGCCTCCTTGTAATAAAGGAGAGTGTCCATATCGACGGGTTCGTAAAGCTGGCCCACGCTGGAATAAATTCCCACCTGGCGGAACAGGGCCTCCATGCCAAAGGTGCGGGCCTCGTCCGGGATGATGGGTACGATCAGCTTGCCGATCTCCGGATCACGCAACAACTTCGAAAGCAGCCGCACGAAAACCATGGTGGTTGAAACTTCTCGACCATCCGTCCCTTTGTAAAATTCCTCGAAATGAGTTTCTGCAACCGGAGCAATCGGCTGGGAGCGTACTTTGCGCTCCGGCAGGTAGCCGCCCAGCTGTTTGCGGCGCTCCTGCATGTAGCGGATTTCCGGACTATCGTCCGCGGGTCGATAGAAGGGTGCATCCTGCAGGTCGTCATCCGCGATGGGGATTCCGAAGCGCGAACGGAAGACGCGCAGTTCATCTTCGTTCAGTTTTTTCTGCTGGTGCGTGATATTTTTGCCTTCGCCCGCTTCGCCCAGTCCATAGCCTTTGATGGTCTTGGCCAGAATGACGGTGGGCGCTCCCTTGTGCTCGGTGGCGGCTCTATAGGCGGCGTGCACTTTGATGGGATCGTGACCGCCCAGCCGCATGCGGGAAAGCTGTTCGTCGGAAAGATGCTCCACCATCTTCAACAGGCGGGGATCGCTGCCGAACAGGTTGTGGCGGAAGTAAGCGCCGCTCTCGACAAAATATTTCTGATACTGGCCGTCCGTGATCTCGCCCATGCGCTTGACCAGGATTCCGTCGCGATCATTGCCGATCAGGCTGTCCCAGTCGCTGCCCCAGATGACCTTGATCACGTTCCAGCCGGCGCCGCGGAAGATCGCCTCCAGTTCCTGGATGATCTTGCCGTTGCCGCGCACTGGTCCATCCAGGCGCTGCAGGTTGCAGTTGATCACAAAGGTAAGGTTGTCCAGCCGCTCGCGAGAAGCCAGAGTGATGGAGCCCAGGGATTCGGGCTCGTCCATCTCGCCGTCGCCCATGAAGGCCCATACTCGGCCGCCCGTGGCCTGCTTCAGGCCGCGATTCTCCAGGTAACGAATGAATCGCGCCTGGTAGATTGCCTGAATGGGACCCAGGCCCATCGAGACCGTGGGGAATTCCCAGAAGTCCGGCATCAACCAGGGATGAGGATAGGAAGAGAGACCGCCGCCGGCTTTCAGTTCGCGACGGAAATTCTGCAGCTTTTCCTTGGGAATGCGGCCTTCGAGATAGGCACGGGAGTACATGCCGGGCGCGGCGTGGCCCTGGAAGTAAACCAGGTCGCGGTCGCCGGATTCAGTCCGCGCCTGCAGAAAATGATTGAAGGCGACTTCGTACAGCGTGGCTGCGGATGCAAAAGTGGAAATGTGTCCGCCGATTCCGCTCTCGATCTTGTTGGCTCGCACCACCATGGCCAGGGCATTCCAGCGCACCAGGCTCTTGATACGCCGCTCCATTTCCTGGCTGCCGGGAAAGGGTGGCTGCTGCCGGGAGGCAATCGTGTTCTGGTACGGCGTGGTGGCGGTAAAGGGAAGGTTTACGCCGGCGGCGCGGCGGGCGTGCAGCGAAAGTTGCTGCAGCAGGCGTCCCGCCCGCTCCGGCCCGCCCTGCGACAAGACATAATCGAGCGAATCCAGCCACTCCCGGGTTTCGAGAACTTCCACTCCGTTGGTCTGCGTCTCAGCCACGTCTGGTTTTCTCCATCAATGAATGCGGAACCTTCCATGATAGTCAATTGCGCGGAATTTTGCTGGGACGGACCTCGACTATCA
>CAWCPY010000034.1:0-11287 GCA_963797385.1 Terriglobia bacterium | reverse complement strand
CAGTGAAGGGCCTGTTCTGGCTTTTGGAAGAATGCCGTGCCAGCGCCGCATTCAAACAGATTATTCTCATCGGTGGCGACGCCGCGCTGGGACATTTCTTTTATCCTCATCCCCTGCCGGTCACCGAACAACAGAAACACGGCGCGTATCCCGGCTGCTATGCGCTCTCCAAAGTTCTCGAAGAAGTGATGCTGGAGCAATATTTCATCCAGTATGATCTCCCAGGTTGCTGTTTGAGAGCGCCCTGGATCATGGAAAAAGATGACTTCAAATATTCTTTGTCCTTTGGCGAAGACGTTTTCGGAGGGCCCCGGTGGCGCGACCTGGTGGGCGCGAAGCGGGCCGACGAGTACGTGAAAAGCGGAGCCGTGCCCCTGATGCTCGACCCGAAAGGGAAGCCGGTGCAACGCAACTTTGTGCACGTAAGCGACCTGGTGGCGGCAATCCTGCGGGCCCTGGACCACCCTAAAGCGCACCAGCAGACCTTCAATATCTGTATGGACGAACCGGTGGACTACCGGCACGTGGCTGACTATCTGAACGAGACCCGGGGGCTTCCCTCGGTGGAGATCGAAACCCCCTTCTGGTCAACCTGGCTGGACAACGCCAAAGCAAAATTCCTGCTGGGCTGGCGACCGGCTTTCGATCTCAAGCGCCTGATCGAAGAGGCCTGGAATTATCAGCGAAGCGAATCCGACCCGCGCCGGGTCTGGTATCCGGGATAGTCTCTGAAACCCTCGACCACTATGCACATTGATGCTCATCAGCACTTCTGGATCTATGATCCCCGCGAGTATGACTGGATCGACGATTCAATGGCAACGCTGCGCCGTGATTTTCTTCCTGACGGACTGAAGCCGGAACTGGAGCGCGCCGGGTTTCAGGGATGCATTTCGGTGCAGGCGCGGCAGACTATTGAGGAGACGCGATGGCTTCTTGAACTAGCCGAGTCGTCGCCGTTTATTCTGGGCGTCGTCGGCTGGGTTGATTTGCAGTCTCCAGACGCACGATCGCAGTTGCGGGCGTTTGCCCGTAATCCCAAGCTGGTTGGGGTTCGCCACATAGTGCAGGGGGAGTCCGACGACCGATTCCTGCTGCGGCCGGAATTCATGAGGGGCGTTTCTTTCCTAGAAGAGTTTGATCTGGCATACGACATTCTGATCTACACCAAACATCTTCCCGTAGCGGCCGAGTTTGTGCGCCAGTTTCCGCGGCAGCGTTTCGTGCTGGACCACCTGGCCAAGCCTCCGATCAAGAGCGGAAGCCTGCAGCCCTGGGAGCGCGGGATCAGAGAGCTGGCAGGTTTCCCGAATGTTTTTTGTAAATTGTCCGGACTGGTGACGGAAGCGGACTGGCAGCAGTGGAAGCCGGAGCACATCGCGCCATATTTGGATGTGGCCTTCGAATGCTTTGGAACGGAGCGCCTGATGATTGGATCGGATTGGCCGGTTTGCACGGTGGCCGCGTCGTATTCCAGAGCGATGGGAGTGGTGAAAGATTATATTGGCCGCCAGTCTCTCCCGGCCCAGGAAGCGATCCTGGGAGGGAACCCGCAACGATTCTGGAAATTGCAGCCACCAGTGCGTAGCTAGTTCTGTCTCGTAGACGATGTATCGCCTCCGGTCAGCCGTGATCCACTACTCTTGGCGTCCTTTGCGCCTTTCTTTGCGAACTTTGCGGTTTAAGATTTTTGAACGACTCCAACAAGATCAAATGCTTTACCGCAAAGGGCGCAAAGGAGGCGCAAAGGGACGCAAAGAAAGACCAGACACTGACAGGGATCAATGAGATGAGTTCATCTGAACTACCTGTTCTACAATAGACAACCATGCCCGACCGGGTCCTGCAACTCGATTCCAGGGACAACGTCCTGATTGCGCTTACCGACCTGAATCAGGGTGAGCAGATTGAATTCGCCGGCAAGGCCTATGCGCTGGTTTCGAGCGTGCCTGCCAAACATAAGTTCGCAACGCAAGATCTGGCTGCCGGCGCTGATGTGATCATGTACGGCGTGCTGGTAGGCAAAGCCGCGAAGCCTATCAGCCGGGGCGAGAGGCTGACTACCAGCAACGTTTTCCACCAGGCTTCCGATTTCCACGAGCAGTCGGGCCAGTACCGCTGGGAGGCGCCTGATGTTTCGCGCTGGAAGGACCGGACCTTTCTGGGTTATGCGAGGCCCGACGGCCAGGTAGGGACGCGCAACTACTGGCTGGTGGTTCCGCTGGTGTTTTGTGAGAACAGAAACATCGGCGTGTTGAAGCAGGCCTTCGAAGAAGAGCTGGGCTTCGCGGCGCCGCAAATCTATCGCCGCCAGGTGGCCGAACTGGCCAGGCTCTACCGGGAAGGCAAACTGGATGCCGCCGTGACGGGCAGTTCCTCTGGAAATGGCTCGGAGCCGCAGCGCTCCCGACTGTTTGAGAACATCGACGGCATCAAGTTCCTGCTGCATGAGGGCGGGTGCGGCTGCACCCGGGAAGACGCCAACAATCTGTGCGGGCTGATTGCCGGATACATCAATCATCCCAACGTGGCGGGAGCAACAGTCCTCAGCCTGGGTTGCCAGAACGCGCAGATCGGAATCCTGCGTAAGCAGATCGAGAAGCGCAATCCGAATCTCAACAAGCCCGTGGTGATCCTGGAGCAGCAACAGAGCGGCACCGAATCAGCCATGCTTTCGGATGCCATCCGGCAGACATTTCTTGGGCTGGTCGAGGCTAACAAGGCCAGGCGTTCGCCGGCGCCACTTTCTCATTTGTGTTTGGGTTTGAAGTGTGGCGGATCCGACGGATTTTCCGGGCTTTCGGCCAATCCTGCCATCGGACACACTGCCGATCTTCTCGTGGCTCTCGGGGGCCGGGCCATTCTTTCGGAATTCCCGGAATTGTGCGGAGTGGAACAGCAGTTGATCAATCGCGCCACGCGAAAGGAAGTCTCAGACCGGTTTGTGAAATTGATGCGAGACTATCAGGCCCGCGCCCGGTCGGTCGGAGCAGGCTTCGAAATGAATCCGTCTCCGGGAAACATTCGCGATGGACTGCTGACCGACGCCATGAAGTCGGCTGGCGCGGCGAAAAAGGGCGGGACTTCTCCAGTGACCGCGGTACTGGACTATCCCGAATACTCGACTGAGCCGGGACTGCACCTGCAGTGCACGCCGGGAAGTGATGTGGAATGCGTGACGGCGCAGGTGGGCGCGGGAGCGAGCGTGGTCCTGTTTACCACCGGACTGGGCACGCCGACCGGGAATCCGATCGCGCCCGTGGTCAAGCTGTCCACCAATTCATCCCTGGCGCAGCGCATGAATGACATTATTGATATCGACACCGGCGGCGTAGTTTCGGGTGAGACCACCATCGTCCGCATGGGCGAAGATATCCTGGAGCTGGTGATCAAAGTGGCCAGCGGCGAAACCAGGACGAAGGCCGAGCTGAATGCTCAGAATGATTTCATCCCGTGGAAGAGAGGCGTCTCGCTCTGAGTCAACCGCAAGGCAACTACCAATCTCAGACTCGACGGCAAGGTTGCCCTGGTGACCGGCGGGGGTAGCGGCATTGGACAGGCGATTGCCTTGAAGTTCGCCGCCCACGGGGCCGCGGTGCGGGTCCTGGATGTGAGTCTCGGCGCCGGGGAAGAGACTTGCCGGCAGATTATTTCCGCGGGAGGAAAAGCATCGGCCTGCGCCTGTGACGTCACTGACCAGAAACTGGTCAAGGACGCGTTCGCACAACTCTCCGCACAAGGGCCGCTCTCGATTCTGGTGAACAATGCGGGCATCTCGCACATTGGCACGGTCGAGAGCACGACGGAAGACGATTTCGATCGCGTTTTTCGGGTGAATGTGAAGGGCTTCTACAACTGCATGCAGGCTGCGGTCGCCTCCATGAAAGCCCAGGGCGGGGGCGTGATCCTGAACATGGCGTCCATAGCGGGTTCGGTCGGGCTTGCCGACCGCTTTGCCTATTCCATGAGCAAGGCCGCCGTGATCTCGATGACTTATTCGATCGCACGAGATTGCCTGCCGTACAAGATCCGTTGCAACTGCATTTCGCCGGCCCGGGTGCACACTCCATTTGTCGATAATTACCTGCGCAATACTTATCCGGGGCGCGAGCGGGAGATGTTCGAGAAATTGTCGCAGACGCAGCCCATTGGAAGAATGGCGGAACCGGCCGAAGTCGCGTCGCTGGCCCTGTTTTTGTGTTCTGATGAGGCGTCCTTTATCACGGGAGTGGACTACCCGATCGATGGAGGCTTCTTGAATCTCCACGGTTAACGGACCACTGAAACGTCATGGACCTGGAACTGAAGGAAAAAGTTGTCATCGTGACCGGTGGGGCCAAGGGAATCGGCGCGGCCATCGTGCGCTTGATCGCCGGCGAGGGAGCGGTGCCGGTCATCGTCGATCGCGATGCGGAAGCGGGCGCGCAGCTGCAAAATGAGTTGCGCAGCCAGGGCTCGGCCTGCGGCCTGGTGGCGGGCGAGCTCTCGAATCCGGAAGACTGCACCCGCGCGGTGGATCAAACGGTCAAAACATTTGGGCGGCTGGATGCTCTGGTCAACAATGCGGGCCGTAACGACAAAGTCGGCCTGGAGCACGGAAGTCCACGCGAGTACGTGGCCTCGCTCGAACGCAATCTCGTGCACTACTACAGCATGGCGCACTATGCGCTGCCCCATCTGAAGCGGGCCCAGGGAGCGATCGTCAATATCGGATCGAAGACCGCGGTCACGGGGCAGGGCGGCACTTCCGGCTACGCATCCTCAAAGGGCGCTGTGATGGCGCTCACCCGGGAATGGGCTGCGGAACTGCTGCCTTATAACATTCGCGTGAATACCATCCTGCCGGCGGAAGTGATGACCCCGCTCTACCGGGAGTGGCTGGCCACGTTTCCAAATCCCGAGGAAAAACTCAGCGCCATCCTTTCGAAAATCCCCTTAGGCAAGCGCATGACGACCGCGGACGAGATTGCCGCGATGGCGGTTTTTCTGCTCTCGGGCAAATCGGGGCATACCACCGGCCAGCATATTTTTGTGGACGGCGGTTATAGCCATTTGGACCGGGCCTTAACCTGAGGAGCGGACGTCGACCTCGGACCTCGGACGTTCGGTAAGGGCGCAATGTTTGGTTAGCTGTTCTACACTCTTCGCGGGAGGCGAGTCTATGGGAAGGTCAGGCCGTATGAGGACGTCCGGTTCGGGCAGGCAAATTTTTCTGGTCCATTTCAGGCTGCCTTTTGGCAATGGCGTGAATCTGCTGGTCCAACCGGTGGCGGCGCAAAGCCCTTCGAGCGCACAGTATCCCTCATACCCCAGCGAAACGCCGGACCGGCTTGAGCCCAGGACCGGCAGCTTTGACTACGTCAGGCGCGAAGTGATGATCCCCATGCGCGACGGAGTGAAACTCCATACCGTCATTCTTATACCGAAAGGAGCCAAAGGTGCGCCTATTCTCCTGACGCGAACGCCTTACAGCGCGGACGAGCTAACCAGCCACGATCCGCGCGGAGGAGAGGGAACGAACGCTGCCCCCAGTTCACATCTGGGCCCGATCCTGAACGGCTACGACAACGCCACTGAGGTGATTGTCGAAGGCGGTTACATCCGCGTGGTGCAGGACGTGCGCGGAAAATACGGCTCCGAAGGCGACTACGTGATGAACCGCCCCCTGCATGGGCCGCAGAATCCCACTCCCGTCGATCATTCCACCGACACCTACGACACCATCGACTGGCTGGTGAAAAATATTCCGGAGAGCAACGGCAAAGTCGGCATCCTTGGCATTTCGTATGACGGCTTTTTGCCTCTGATGGCGCTGGTTAATCCGCATCCGGCGTTGAAAGTTGCGGTGCCGATGAATCCCATGGTTGACGGCTGGATGGGCGATGACTGGTTTCACAATGGAGCTTTCCGGCAGCAGAACATGTCGTACATCTACGAACAGGAAGGTACGCGAAAGAACGAAGCCAAGTGGTGGAGCAGCAATTACGACGATTACGACATGTTCATGCAAGCCGGATCGGCCGGAGAACTGGGACGCATCCGCGGGCTCGATCAAGTCGGATTCTGGCGGAAGATTCTTGAGCATCCCGCTTACGACGCTTTCTGGCGCGACCAGGCGATGGACCAGATTCTTGCGGCCCAACCCCTGAAGGTGCCAGTGATGCTGGTGCACAGCCTGTGGGACCAGGAAGACATCTATGGCGCGATCGCAGTTTACAAGGCGATCAAGCCCAAGGACACGAACAACGACAAGGTCTACCTGGTGATGGGCCCGTGGCATCACGGGCAAGAAATCGATGACGGCAGCACGCTCGGCGCCCTGAAGTTCAACAGCGACACCGGACTTTATTTCCGCCAGAATATTCTGCGACCATTTCTGGATCAGTACCTGAAGGACGGGGCCCCCAAAGGCGATGTCCCGCCCGTCAGTGCTTTTGAAACAGGGACCAACATCTGGCGGCGTTTGTCCGCGTGGCCGGCCGGCTGCGCCACCGGTTGTACGGTGAAGCCGACGGCGCTCTATCTCACTGCGGGGTTGAAGCTGGGCTTTACCGCGCCGAAGTCTGGTGGTGCGGAATTTGACGAGTACACCTCCGATCCGGCCAAGCCCGTGCCTTTCCGCGCCCGGCCGATTCAACCGGTCGGTTACACAACCGGCTACACCTGGGCGCAGTGGCTGGTGGACGATCAGCGCGAGGCGTCCGGGCGTCCGGATGTATTGGCCTTCGTCTCCGACACCTTGCGAGCGCCGGTAAAAATCAGCGGGCAACCGGTGGCGAACCTGATCGCCTCGACCAGCGGCACCGACTCAGACTGGGTGGTGAAGCTGATTGACGTTTATCCCGACGAAGTGGCCGGCCAGGCGGCCATGGGAGGTTATCAATTGATGATCTCGGCCGATGTTTTTCGTGGCCGCTATCGCGAGAGCCTGGAGACAGCCAAGCCGATTGCCGCCGGCAAACCGCTCTTATATCGTTTTGAGCTGCCTACGGCAAATCATGTCTTTTTGCCCGGCCACAAGATCATGGTGCAGATCCAGTCGAGCTGGTTCCCGCTCTACGATCGCAATCCGCAGACTTTTGTTCCTAGCATCTTCTGGGCCAAATCTGGAGACTATCGGAAGGCGGAGCAGCGGGTCTATCACACCAGCGGCGAGGCCAGCTTCATCGAATTGCCTATCGTCACGACGCCCTGACCGGCTTAAAGCATTCCGCCGGTCTGAACTTCGAGGATGGCGAGCGCCATCTCCAGCTTATGAATGGCTTGCCCGATTTCGGGATGTTCCGCCACCTTGCTTTGCAGAGTCTTCAGCAGAGTGTGAGCTTCGGCCACATGCTCGGCCAGTTGCTGTGGCGACGATCCCTGATCCTGATTCGCCTTGTGTTTGCATTGCGTCCCTCGCAACGATTCTAAACCCTGCTGGGTTTAGAAGATCGCCTACCTTTGAACCGTGGGGCGATGGCTCGTTCTGTCCCGGCGTTTTGATATATAGTTTTCGCAACTCGGGACCACACCCTGTCGAAAAACTTTCAGGAGAATTTTATGCGCCGTAATCCTTTTTGGAACTTCCCTGGTGGGGCTGGATTGTCGATCTGCGGGTTGATTCTTGCCGCAACCTCTGCGACGCAGGCAGTGCGGGCGCAAACCTCTTCACCGCAATACCTTCAGGCCCAGGCGTCCCAGGGGCAATATTCTCAGGGGCAATACTCACCCGGGCGTCCAGAGCCGATCGCGGCGCAATGCCAGAGTGCCCTGGCGGACCGGGTCAGTGCCGATGCGAAGCGGCGTGTGAATCTTAACCTCGAAACCCAGAGCCCGTACTCGCTCTCCCATGGACGGCGAGGTCTTCGCGGGAGATTGCGCTACGGGATCGGCGGGCCGAACAGCTGGAGAACGGCAACCTACGACTGCGTGGTGGATCCTGGCCGGAATCGCGTCGAACGCGCCACCTACAGCCCGCGAGCCAGCAGGGGCAACTGGCCGGGTGGTCCTGGATTCCCGGGCGGTCCCGGCGGTCCCGGCGTTCCAAACTATCCCAGGGTGCGAGTGGATACATCCGGGCGAGGCACCTTCAACAGCCGTGGCGCCGGAAACGTGAGGATCACGCGCGGTTTCGTCGATAGCACGGGGGCGCGCCCGTCAGTCTCGCTGCGGGGCGGAGACTTCATGATTACATTCTATGGAGTTGTCGAGCGCTCGGATGGCGGCGGGTTCACTATGCGAATCACCGGTTCCGACCGCGGATCGGCGCGAGGGACCGCCCAGGCCCGGCTCAACAATGATGGCAACGAAGTGGAATCGATCACGCTGAGCGGAAGGTTGGGACGGGACAACTTTACGGGTAACTTCGGGCGATAGCGATTGCAGCCAGAATTCTCAGCCTGGCGCTCAGCGCCGGGCTGAGAGCATGGTGAGAATGTCCTTCAGCCCCTGCCGAATATATTTCAGCTCGGACGTCGGACGCGCCGGGAAGGGCAGGGGATCCTGCTTCCTGTCGCTCTTGATCTCGGCCCGGAGATGCTGCCGCGCGCCTGGGATGGTGAATCCTTCTTCGTATAGCAGTTGCTTGATCCGCAGTACGCTTTCGACATCTTTACGGCGATACATGCGCTGACCGGTGCTGCCCTTCACTGGCTTGAGCTGGGGAAATTCGGTTTCCCAGAAGCGCAGCACGTAAGCCGGCAGGTGACACAGCCGGGAAACTTCTCCGATGCGGAAATAGAGTTTTTCAGGAATCAGGACATCGATCGCGGCGGACTTGGCTTTGGCTCGGGTTCGTGGGCTCATCTTAATTTCCAGAAGCCGTACTCATCGCAGGGGCGTTCTTTCCCATCCGCGTTTCTAGCATGACCGCGCCTTCGGGACAACCACATTCTAAAGGATTCCGGCGTTTCTGGCCTCCGGAGACCAAGAAAGCACCCAAAAAATGAGCGCGCGGAGGACCTTTCGACGGTGACGGTTGAGCGGTGTCGTACACTGGCGGGAGATTGTCATGATTTCCCCTATGCGAACCGATCCCATCGAGTTGGAAATCTTCAAGAACATTTACCACTCCATTGCCGAGGAGATGGGTGCCGCCCTGCGGCGGACCGCGTTTTCGCCCAATATCAAGGAGCGGCGCGACTACTCCTGCGCCATCTTTGATGCGCACGGCGAAGTGATTGCCATGGGCGATCACATGCCCGTGCATCTGGGTTCGATGCCGATGTCGGTGCGCGCGGCCATTGATAGCTTTCCGCTGAAACCCGGCGATGTTGCCATGTTGAACGACCCCTTCCGCGGGGGGACGCATCTGCCGGACATTACATTGGTGGCGCCGGTTTATATCGGGCGCAAACGGCGGGGGCAGGATGCCCTCGCGACAGCCGGCGGGGACGCCGGCGCTACGGAAAATCGCCCGGATTTTTATGTGGCTTCGCGCGCCCACCACGCGGATGTCGGCGGGACTTTTCCGGGGTCGATGGGGCTGTGCCGCGAGATTTATCAGGAAGGATTGCGCATTCCGCCGGTGCGCATCATGCGTTCGGGAAAGATCGATCGCGATGTTCTGGCACTGCTGTTGAACAACGTCCGTACCCCCAATGAGCGCGAAGGCGATCTGGGGGCGCAGATTGCAGCCTGCCACACCGGCGCCGAGCGGCTGCGCGAAGTTTGCGCGCGTTATGGCCTGGAGCGGGCGCAGTCCGCGTCGCGAAAGCTGCTGGACTACTCGGAGCAGATGATGCGCGCGTTTTTGGCGCGCGTGCCAAAAGGGACGTACCGGGCGGAAGACTTCATGGACAGCGACGGGATCAGCGACCGGCCGGTCAAGATTGTGGTGGCGGTGAAGTTCCAGCAGGCTCGCGGGCGAGTCGCCCGCGGCCACGCTGTCACCGTGGATTTCACCGGTTCCGATCCCCAGGTCCAGGGCAGCATCAATGCGGTCGAGGCCATCACATACTCTGCATGCTTCTACGTATTCCGCTGCCTGCTGGCGGAAGATGTGCCAGCGACCTCGGGGCTGATGCGACCGATCCAGGTGATTGCCCCGGCAGGGACGGTGGTGAATGCGCGTCCTCCAGCGGCGGTAGCGGGAGGAAACGTCGAGACCTCGCAGCGGATCGTGGACGTTCTGCTGCGGGCCCTGGCGCAGGCCATTCCGGAGCAGATTCCGGCCGCGGCTTCGGGAACCATGAACAACCTCACCATCGGCGGAATGGATCCGCGCACGGGTGAGCCTTTTGCCTACTATGAAACTATTGCGGGCGGCATGGGTGCGCGTCCCACCGAGGCGGGTGTTTCGGGGGTGCACACCCACATGACGAATTCCCTGAACACGCCGGTAGAAGCGCTGGAGTATTCGTATCCGCTGCGGGTACGGCAATATTCCCTGCGGGCGGGAAGTGGCGGTGGTGGCAGATATCGCGGCGGGGACGGAATCATCCGAGAGATCGAAGTGTTGACCGAAGCCGAAGTCACGCTGCTCTCCGACCGGCACACGCGTGGGCCCTGGGGACTAAGCGGAGGGGCGGATGGCTTACCCGGGGACGCATGCCTGATACGGGCTGACGGCTCGATGGAAAAATTGCCCGGTAAGACGAATGTGCGGCTGAGCAAGGGAGAACGAATTCGGATTGAGACTCCGGGCGGGGGCGGTTGGGGAGACTCAAGTCAAGATCACTGAATTACAGGAGGCTTTTGTGCAACGCATAAAATCCGTGGGTGTCCTGTCCTGTGCCAAGATGTTGGGAGTCCTCTACGGCTGTATGGGTTTGCTCTTTATTCCCTTCGCCTTGATCGCGGGGCTGGCCAGTATGGCGACGCACCAAGCTAACAGTGCCATTGGCGGCGCGGCGATGCTGGCCTTCGGGATCCTGGCCCCGATCATCTATGGCGCAATGGGCTTCGTGTGCGGCGCCATCGGGGCATGGATATACAACCTGATTGCCAAGCGGCTGGGCGGAATCGAGATTCAATTGGAACCGCTGTCTGCGGGCAGTCTCTCGGCGTGAACCGTTTGTCCGTGCTCTTCCGCATCCCGAATGCAGTATCTGCTCGGTGCTAAAATAAAGAGTTTGGCTGATCACTTCGAGCTCCCACAGGTTACCCTCCATGCAAAAAACGATGCTCGCGGTGGTCAAACCGGAAGCCGCGCCGGGCGCGGAGATTCGTGAGGTCAAGGTCCCGGCATTTGGCCGGAACGAGGTGCTGGTCAAAGTAAAAGTCGCTTCCATCTGTGGCACCGATCTGCATATTTACGAGTGGGACCGCTGGGCGCAGAACCGGATCCATCCGCCCTTGATCCCCG
>CAWCPY010000033.1:0-32077 GCA_963797385.1 Terriglobia bacterium | reverse complement strand
GCGGTTTAGGGTTGCGGTTTAGGGTTGCGGCGCTTTTGGATTGCGAGGGCGAGACGCCCTCGCGACAGCCGGCGGGACGCCGGCGCTACTTTTTGCCGCGATACAGGCCGGCGATTCCCAGCGTGTATGGGGTCCACGAAGATTCGCGGAAGCCGGCTTGGCGGATGCGATGTAGCATTTCGTCGGGAGGAGGAAAGCGTGCCACCGATGCAGGCAGGTAGGCGTAGGGTCCTTTCACTCCAGAGAGGAGTGTACCGACCGCGGGCAGGACGCGTTTGAAGTACAGCCGGTAGCAGCTTCCCACCAGACCTTCAGGCTCTCCGAAATCCAGAATGCCAAATTCTCCGCCGGGGCGCAGGATGCGCATGATCTCCTGCAGTCCAGCATCGTAATTTGCCAGATTGCGAAAGCCGAAGGCGGAGGTGACGAGATCGAAGTGCCCGTCGGGAAAGGGCAGGCGCAGAGCGTCCGCCTCGATCCAGCGCAAAGGAGTGGCGGCGGCTTTCTGCGTGGCCCGCTGCAGCATGGCGTGGGAAAAATCGGCGCCCAGGATTCTGGGGGAGGAGTCTCCGGCCTGGCGGCGCAGGGCGAGTGTCATATCTCCTGTGCCACAGCACAAATCGAGGACCTGGGCTTCGGGGCGGGAGAGAATCGCGGCGAAGGCGCGGGCCGTTTTTCTCCACCAGAGCCGGTCGATGTTGAAGGAGAGGAGATGGTTCAGCAGGTCATAGCGGGGCGCGATGGAGGTGAACATCGCGCGCACGGCGCGGGCGGCGGATTGGGGGTCGGCAGCGCCTTCGGGGGCAGCACCGAGGACCGCGGATTTGGTGGAATCGGTCAAGTTGGAAATCTCTTGCGGCTTCTTCAACATCCGGCGCGAACAGCGAAGGGCAGGCGCTAAAGCGCAAATTCTTTTTCGGCCGCTTAGCAACACGAGTGAACAGGCTGCAGAAAAACTCAATTTGCCCGGACGAAACGTGTCACAACCCTTCTTTTGCCCCTTCGGGGCCCGCTCGCGGTCCACAATTTACCCACGGCTTGCGCCGTGGGCTTTATGGTTGCGCCGCTTCGCGGCTTTCTGTGGGCCGCTGCTCCACTTTTTGCTCACGTCTGCTTCGTTCCTGCTTAGTGTCAGCTAACCGGAGAGGCGGCGCAACTCATCGACCGCTTCGATCACCACCTGCTCGGGCACGTCGTTTGCGATTTCTACTTTGCCGATTTCGCAGGGCAGGACGAAGTGCACAACGCCGTTGCGGGCCTTCTTGTCCGATTTGAGCAAACGAAGAATGACGCGGCTGCGCGACTGGACCTTGGGCAACGGTCCCAGCGCACGCACCGCATCGGTAATGCGGGCGGCGGCGACGCGGTCGATTCGATCTAGCGCAGATGCAATTCTGGCGGACGCGATCATGCCCCAGGCGACCGCCTCGCCGTGCAGGAAGTATCGATATGCAGTCTCGGCCTCGAGCGCGTGGCCGATGGTGTGGCCGAGGTTCAGCACTCTGCGCAAGCCATTTTCGCGTTCGTCGGAGGAGACTACTTCGGCCTTCAGCCGGACTGATTCGGCGATGATCCATTCCAGCCTGGTTGGGTCGCCCCGCAACTTCTTCATGTCCCCACTTTCCAGGGCGCGGAAGAGTTCCGGCTTGCCGATGACGCCGCACTTGAGTGCTTCGTAAAGACCGGCGCGGAATTCGCGGTCGGGCAGCGTGGTGAGGACGGCGGGATCGATCAGGACCATACGGGGATGGTGGAAGGTTCCAACCAGATTTTTTCCGGCGCGAAGATTGACCGCGGTTTTGCCTCCGATGGAGGCATCCACCTGCGCGAGCACGGTGGTAGGAATTTGCACCAGTTCGAGGCCGCGCATGTAGAGCGAGGACACCAGTCCGGTGACGTCGCCAATGACACCGCCTCCGAAGGCAACGAGGACGGAATTTCGGTCCGCGCCCAGGCGGCTCAACTGGTCGGAGAGCTTTTCTACCGTGGCCAGTCTCTTGTGGCGTTCGCCGTCGGGCATTTCGATGGTGGTGGTGAGGAATCCCGCGGCTTCCAGAGAGGTGGTCAGCTTTTTCCCCCACTTGCGGCGGACGGGCGGGACGGTGACGATGAAGAGGCGTTGATGCTTCGCGCTGAAGATGTCGCGCAGCGCTTGGCCAGAACGGTGCAGGAGGCGGTTCTCGATCACGGCGTCATACGCAATGGGCGGAAGCGCGATGCTTACACGAGTCATGCGCTCTCATCATAACTTATGCTGAAGCGACCGGACCAAAGCGCGGGCGGCTTCCAGACGGACAGCTTACGCAAAGACCTCAACCACCAAGGACGCAAAGGTACACGAAGGAAACCAATGCCGCTGCTGCACGAGCGGGGCGCTCGCGCCTACATTGCTTTCCTGGGATTTACCAGGGATGCGATTACGGAGATGGCGAGGACACCGGCCACCGCCACCAGGGCCAGGTGGGTGGGAATCTCGAAGTAGTACGACAGAAGCATCTTGGCCCCGACAAAGACCAGCACAAGGGAAAGGCCGTAGTGCAGGTAGCGGAACATTTCCATCATGCCGGCGAGGGCGAAGTACATGGAGCGCAAGCCCAGAATGGCGAAGACGTTCGAGGTGTAAACGATGAAGGCGTCGCGGGTGATGGCAAGGATAGCGGGAATGGAATCCACGGCGAAGAGCAGGTCGGTGGTTTCGACCACCAGGAGAACAACGAAGAGAGGCGTCGCGTAGAGTCCGGCGCGTCGAACAAAGAACTTGTTGCCTTCGTAGTCCTTGGTCACGGGCACGAGGCGGCGGAACAAACGTAGCACCGGATTCTTCTCGGGATGGATCTCGGCTTCCTCCTGGAAGAAGAGCTTGATGCCGCTGTACACCAGGAAGGCGCCGAAGACGTAAACGATCCAGTGGAATCTTCGGATGAGCCCCACGCCGGCTGCGATAAAAACCGCGCGCATGACAAGCGCACCCAGGATTCCCCAGAACAGAACCTTGTGCTGATGGGTTGGCGGCACCTGGAAGAAACGGAAAATCAGCAGGAAGACGAAGAGGTTGTCCACGCTCAGCGAGAGTTCGATGACGTATCCGGTCACGAACTCGAGCATCGGAGTGCGACCGTGCCAGAAGAAAATCACCGCCGCAAATATTGCGGCCAGGGAGGTCCAGACCACGCTCCAGGCCAAAGCTTCGCGAAACTTTACGGTGTGGGCGCGGCGGTGGAACACGCCCAGGTCGAGCGCCAGCATGGCGAGGACGAAAAGATTGAATAAGATCCAGAACAGTAGCAAGCAGCGCCCCAGGATGAAGAAATAATATCGTGTGCCGCGGACATGCCTGTCCGATGCCTTTGACTTTATACCCAAAGCCGATCTGCGACTCGCGATCGACCTGAAAAATCCGTGACAGGATCAGATTCGAAGGGGCGACAGGGGTGTTTGTCCCCACTTGCCAGTTTTGCTTACTTGGAGTTTTCTTAGACGCCAGGCTTTCTGACGAGCAAAACTCAGATTTCAGATTTCAGTTTTCAGTTCTCAGTTGTGGTTTTCCAAGATGCGTACGGTTTCGAGGATAACGTTGCCGACGATCTCCAAACTTTTGGGGCTGAGTTTGTCCATGGTGTCTTGCGGGGTGTGGTGGAAGACGTTGCCGTAGCCGTAGTCGAGGTCGATAAGGTCGGCGCTGGGAACGCCGAGATGAACGAAGGGCAGGTGGTCATCTTCGACGGCGATGGTCCGGGCGAAGAAATGGGACTGGTAGCCAAGTTTCGTGGCCGCCTGATAAACCTTGTCTTCGAGCCAGGGGGTGGAGTTGGTATCGCGGTCGATGTTGAGGTCAGCGTCGCCGATCATGTCGGCCAGGAGGAAGGCCTTGATGGTCTTCAGGGTGCCATCTTTTTGCCAGGTATCGGCCAGGTGGCGGGCACCATAGAGACTGTCGGTGGCGGTCCAATTTTTTACTGCTTCTTCGCCGTCAGTCCACAGCAGCCAGACGCTGTAGCCTGCGCGCTTCTTGCCACGAAGCTGGTTGGCTAGTTCGAGGAGAATGGCGGTGGAAGAACCTCCGTCGTTGGCGCCTACATACCCGGTATCGCGTAGCGGATAATTCGTGTCGTAGTGGCCGGCGATCACAATCACGCCGGGGCGCGTGCCGGGAAATTTGGCGATGATGTTGCGCACGGGAAACTTGCCCTCGGGAGTGTCGGCTGTAAAGGCATCGTCTTCCACCTGGTCGTTCTTGAGGTGCGCCAGGATGTAAGTCTCAAGCTTCTTATGATTCGGGCTGCCGATGGGGCGCGGGCCGAAAGCCACCACCTCGCGGGTGTATTGCAGGGCGCGGGCGGGGTTGAAGGATTGGGCGGGTGCGGGCCTGACGCATCCGAGCAAGCTGAGTAGAACGACGAGCCAGTAGCGCCGGCGTCCCGCCGGCTGTCGTGAGGGCGTCCCGCCCTCACTCTTATGAGCAGCTTGACCCTGTGCCGAGCCTTGCTCGGCTGGGCGGGCGGGGGCGCTGGCCCCTACGTGGGCGCGGGTGGTATTGATTCTCCTCATCGATCTTTTCTGGACTGGCGGGCTTTGCGCTGCTTGGGATGGACCATGAAGGCGATGCCGATGCTCAGGATGTAGAGCGCGACCATGGGCGCGGCGAAGATGCACATGTTCAGAATGTCGGTAGTCGGCGTGATGATGGCGGCGATGATGAAAATCACCAGGATCGAGTAGCGCAGGTTGCGCCACATCCAGCCAGCGGTGACGATGCCCATCAGCGAAAGAAAGAAAACCAGGATCGGCAGCTCAAAAATGACACCCATGCCGATCATGATGGTCAGGAACAGGTCCGTGTATTCGCCAATCGTGATCATGGGCTGGAACTGCTTGCCGTAGTCGATCAGGAAGGTCAGGGCCGCGGGATAGACCATCTTGTAGGCGAACAGGCCGCCCGACAGAAACAGCAGGACGGTAGAGAACATGAAAGGAAATACGTAGCGCTTTTCGTTACGGTACAGGCCGGGGGAAATGAACATCCATACCTGATAGAGCACGATGGGCGAAGTCACGAACAGACCGGCGAGAGCCGCCACCTTCAAGTAAAGGTTGAAGGGTTCGGTGGGATTGAGATAGACCAGCTTTTCAGCCATCCCATTGTGGCGCAGGGCGTCCATGATGGGGCGCTGCACGAAGGTGAAGATGAACTCGTGATAATTCCAGCAAGCGAAGAACCCGACGGTGACCGCAATGATGGAATAAATGAGACGGCGGCGCAGTTCCTCGAGGTGGTCGAGGAAGCTCATGGCGGTAAGGCCGTCGCGAGAGTCGTCGGCGGGGGGAAGCTCAGCGGCCATCTCAGGCATCGGGGGCCTTGGCCAGCGAATTCGTCTCCGGGACAGAAATTTCCGGGCGAGGCCCGCTTCCGGAAGCTATGGAGCCGGCCGGGGCCTGAACCGGGGGAAGAATGGTTTGGCGGGTGTTTTCGAGATCCAGTTGCGAGATTTCCGACTCGATTTGTGCCTTGAACTCGTTCGAGGCCCGCTTGAATTCGTTGAGGGCCCTTCCGATCTGCCGGCCGATTTCGGGCAATTTCTTGGGCCCAAAAAGGATCAGGGCAAAGAGGAAAAGGAAGATCATTTCTGGGAAACCCAGGTTCATGAGTCCATGATACTGCCGGAGTGAATTGGCGGCAATCGGGGTGGGGATGGGGTCCCTAAATTCTTCAACCACCAAGGACACGAAGGTACACGAAGGAAGACGCCGGCCGACCCTCCCGGCGGAACCTAAGCCTCGGTTGGCGCATCCAATCCAGCACCGTCTGAAGGAGTTGCACCGGTTACTTCCGGGTAGCCGAAAAGGTGGTCAAGCGGGCTGGACAGCGTTATACTTCGGTCAGAAGCGGTGTGTCGGGGTGTTTTTATGTCTCCGGCGAAGGAAAAAATGATGGTGGGTAGTTCTCGTCGCGCACTCTTCCTGGTTGTATTCATTCTGGTAACCTGCGGATTTCTCGGGATCGTATTCGGGCAGAAGATCAATCCTTCGGCCGCTCCCGGGGGAGACGCCGACGTCCGCGACAGCCTGCGGCAGTTCACCACGGTGTATGACGTGGTGGAGCAGAATTATGCGGAGCCGGTAAACCCCGACAAGGCCATCTACAACGGGGCCATTCCGGGCATGCTTCATGTGCTCGATCCGCATTCGAATTTCTTCGATCCCAAGGCCTATTCCCTGCTGCGCGAAGATCAGCGCGGGAAATACTACGGGGTTGGAATGACGGTGGGGCCGCGCAATAACAAGGTGATCGTGATTGCGCCCTTTGTGGGGACGCCTGCGTATCGCGCCGGCATCCGGCCGGGCGACATCATTGCCGCGGTCGATGGCAAGCCGACCGACAACATGAGCACGGGCGATGTGGCCGACCTGTTGAAGGGACCCAAAGGCACCACAGTCCACATCACGATTCTGCGCGAAGGCGCGGACAAGCCGCTGGAGTTCGCCGTGGTGCGCGACGAGATTCCGCGTTACAGCGTGGACCTGCACTTCATGATCAAACCCGGAATCGGCTATATGCACGTCTCCGGCTTCAACGAGACCACGGAACATGAAGTGGCGGACGCGCTCGACCAGATGGGGGATCTGAAGGGATTGATCCTCGACCTGCGGCAGAATCCCGGAGGGCTGCTGAACGAAGGCGTGGGCGTGGCGGACAAGTTCCTGCACAAGGGACAGCTGATCGTTTCCCACCACGGCCGGTCTTCACCCGAGAAACGATACACGGCGGCGCACGGCAACGGCGGGAGGGATTACCCGCTGGTGGTGCTGGTGAACCGAGGAACGGCTTCGGCCGCGGAAATCGTGGCGGGCGCGATTCAGGATCATGACCGCGGACTGATCGTGGGCGAAACCACTTTCGGCAAGGGCCTGGTGCAGACGGTGTATCCCCTGTCGGAGAATACGGGCCTGGCGCTGACCACGGCGAAGTACTACACCCCAAGCATGCGCCTGATTCAGCGCGATTACTCAAACGTTTCGCTCTATGACTACTATTTCAATCGCGAGAATGAAGAGAATGCACACAATGCCAGCCGTGAAGTGAAGCTCACGGACAGCGGACGCACGGTGTATGGCGGCGGCGGGATCACGCCCGACGTGAAGGTCCCGGCGGTGAAGAGCAATCATTTCCAGGATTCGCTGCTGCAGCACTACGCCTTCTTCAATTTCGCCAAACACTATGCCATCACGCATCATCCGGCCAAGAGTTTCGAGGTGGATGACGTGGTGTTGCAGGACTTCCGCAAGTTTCTCGACGACGAGAAGATTGCCTACACCGAGGCGGAGTTGCTGGAAAATAACGCCTGGGTGCGGTCCAACATCAAGAGCGAAGTCTTCGTGGACGTGTTTGGACAGGAGGAAGGCTTGAAGGTGCGGGCGGAAACCGATCCGCTGGTCACCAAGGCCTTGGACCTTCTGCCCCAGGCCAAATCATTGGCGGAAAACGCGCGCAAGATCGTGGCGGAGCGGACCAGCGGGCATCCTCTCAGCCAGTAGGCCGTAAATTGTTCATACAGAAGGCCCGAGGGACCGGGCCTTTTTTTATTGTTGTATCCGGGTTTGCGAGGGCGAGACGCCCTCGCGACAGCCCGCGGGACGCCGGCGCTACTGGACTTTCTTCTCGTTGACTTGGCCTCGTTTACCGATCATAATCCGCAGTTGAGGCTGGTTTTGACCCTTGCCGGCCGCCGGTTTCCGTACATTTGGATGGCTTTCCCCTGGAGCCCAATTCCGGCTGTTTTTGCTCGTCCCCGGGGTCATGGGGCGAGGTCAAGCCGATGCTGAAACAGGGAGTGTGGATGTTGGCGGCAATTCCCGCGTTGATTGCGGGATGGACCGACTGGCGTTTCCGCCGCATCCCGAACTGGCTGACGGTGCCGACGCTGCTGGCGGGAATCGCGGCAAATTCGCTGGCTACGGGCTGGCTGGGAGCCAAACAGTCGTTGCTGGGTGCGGGGCTGGGGCTGGGGTTGCTGCTGCCCTTTGTGCTGATACGAAGCCTGGGCGCCGGGGACTGGAAACTGATGGGGGCGCTGGGAGCGTTTTTGGGGCCGTCGCGGCTGATTGCAGTGCTGCTGGGGACGATCCTGGTAGCGGGCCTGATGGCGGTGCTGCTGGTCATCTGGAAGAAGCGAGTGGGAAAGACGGCCCGCAATCTGGTCCACCTGGTGGCCGGGCTGTTTACGCTGCACCTGCCGGGGCCGGAGGTTTCGCTGGATAATCCGGAATCTCTGAAGATACCGTTTGGCGTGGCCGTGGCGGTGACAGTTGTTCTTTATACTGTGGGACAGGTGTGGGGAGTGGTATGAAGCAGATCCAGAACCAAGGATGGAAGGGAAGGCTCCTGCACGATGCCTCGGGGGCGGAGATTGCCGAGGCGGCGGTCATACTGCCGTTGTTGTTCATGCTGCTGTTCGGGATCATGTGGTTCGCGCGGGCGTTCAATATTTATACGACGGTGAACCGGGCGGCGCGCCAGGGGGCATTGGCGGAGGCCGCTAACAATTGCGCGACTTGTGGAAACACCTCTCGAACCAGCAACGACATCCGGGACAATGTTGTGTATCCCATCCTGATCGCTTCTCACCTTGATCCGGCCCAGGTACAAAACTTCAACGTGCAGAGGGATGTCATCCTGAATCCGGGGTCTCCCATTCTCGAACGTGGAGCCGTGGTCAGCCTCGACTACCCCTATAACTTCAAATTAAACGGGATTACGTGCTGCCCACTCCGGCTGTCGCCAATCCTGCAGAACCTCACGATCCGGGTGCAGGCAGAAGCCCGGCAGGAGGAGTAGCGGTGTCAGTGGCGGGCACAGTCCGGCTGCGGGCGTCAGGAGGTCGCTGGCGTTTCACGCGAGCGCTCTCCTCGTTCTCGGCAAATATCTGGACAAACCTGCGGGGGAATGAGGGCGCGGAGATCCTGGAATTCGCCATTTCCCTTCCCTTGCTGATCGTGGTGGCAGTTGGAGTTTTCGATTTCGGCTCGGCGTTTACGGTCAAGCAGAAGGTAGGCAATATTGCTCTGCAAGGGGCGCGGGTGGCTTCGAACCAGCCCACCGCCGATTTGTCCCTGAACGGGGCTTGCAGCGCCCCGGCTTCAATCTGCTCGGTGCGCGACGTGGTGGAGAGCAACCTGCTGGCCAGCAAACTGAACGATTGCGGGTTAGGAACCGCGGTGGGCGCGGCGAGCGGCTCGTTGAGCTGGACGTTCACCGCCAATACCGGTTGCGGCGGGACCCTGACGCTCAAGATCGAACGGGGATATGTCTATACGGCTACGCTGCCCAGCCCGCCATTTCAAGCGGGGAGTTATTCGATTGAAGCCACGAGGGTGACGTTGAACTATCCCTATCGCTGGCAGTTCAACCGGGTAGCACCGTTGATTGCGCCGGGCGCGAGTTATCCGGCCACGACGCAAATCAACTCGGTGGCGATCATGCAGAACCTGAATTGAAGGATGGCTTTGTGACTGGGATAAACACGGCGCATCGGAAGAACGAACGCGGCATCACCATCGTGCTGGTGGCGGTTTCCCTGTTGTCCCTGCTGGGCATGGCGGCGCTGGCCATCGACGTATCGACGTTGTACATGGCGCACGGGGAAGCGCAACGCGCGGCCGATGCCGCGGCCCTGGCGGGCGCGCGGATGTTTGCCTTATCCGGCTATACCTCGGCCTCGAGTACGCTGGCCGCGTCCGATATTTGCCAGACGTCGGCGGTTCCGGGAGCGGCGGCGTCCGCCAACCGGCAGGCGGAAGCGGTGGCGGCGCAAAACCTGGTCGCGGGCCAGCCTGCGGCGGTCCAGTCCATCACATGCACCCTCACGGCTGCGAATCCGCAGATTGCGGTGACGGTGCAGCGGACTGCGTTGCCGACTTTCTTTGGACGGATCTGGGGAGGCAGCGCCAACAGCGTCACCGCGACGGCGGTGGCGGAGGCGTATAACCCTTCGGGCTCGGTGGCGCCGGTTCAGGTGCAGGGGGTCAAGCCCTGGCTGCTACCCAATTGCGATCCGAACAGTAGCGGACCCGGAGACTGTGCAGCCGGAGGCCGACTTTGTCGATAACATCACGGGAGCGATTCAGAATACCGGCTCGTTCGTGGGAAAGACGATCACTCTGATTCATGTCACCGGCGGTGCGGCATCCGGATGTCAACACACCCGTAGCCGGCGACCTCCAGTATTTTCGTGCGGCCGTCCCGCCTTCGACCTCCGGAACCAGTGTGTCCTTCTACGAGCGCTGTCGGTTGCGCCCAGGTGGGGAGCGACGATTACCATCGACAACGTCGCCTGCTCCTCAACTTTTCAGTTCAGTTGCGGACACCCACGACGATCGGAGCCCGCCGAGACAGTCACGGTTGGAACACGCCGGCTCGGGAATCCTCACCAGCGAAGGACGCAATGCCTGAATACATGCAGACAGCGACGGATTTAGGCTCTGGTCAGGATGTTGTTGACGGATGTGGTGCCGATGCTCCTCCCATACCATCACCGGCGAGGATAATAATCCGAATCCGCTGTTGCAAGGTGTGACCAACATCAGCCGCAGCGACTCGTGGTCAACGTCCCGATTTACCATAGTGCGGAAACGTCAACCTCTGCCCGGGCGGGACCTGCACTGGGACCAGTACGATTGTCGGATTTCTGCAGCTCGCAATTAAGCGAGAATCCCCGCCGGCAGGTGGGCAACCTCAACGGGCAGGTAGGGGTATCATTCTGAATGTTGCCGGCTGTAATCCGGCGCAGGCAACCCCGTACGTCTCCGGCGGCGGGGTGTCTCCCATTCCTGTACGGCTTATTCACCAGTAAATACTGTTCGTCATTAGAGGGCATACTTGCTGCAGCACGAGCGAGGACGCTCGCGCCTACATATTTACTGCGGCGGGGGACCGTCCTGTGGTCCGGGCTGGCCTGCGCCATCCGGGGGTTGCGGTTGCATCTCGGGTTGCGGTTCCTGCGGCATCGGCTCCGGTTCGGGTTCGGGCGGGGTCTCAGCAACCGGGGGTTCGGGAGTGGGGATGGCGGGTTGCGATATGCCGCCGGCGCCGCGGTAGGTGAGGATTACGCTTTTCAGTTTTCCGGGCTCGCGTTCGGAATCGACCATGATGAAGTTGAAGCGGGAGCCGTTGAGCAGCGAGACCAGCGCTTCGCGCAACGGAAGCGGGGCGATGCCGGCTACGATCTGTTCCTGGGCGGCGCCGGGCGGGATGGTGATGTCGGTGCCAGTGAGGCGGTGGACCTGGTCGAGAATCTGGGCCAGGCTGACGTGATCGGCCACGACGCTCAACTTTCCGTTCTTGAATTCGACGTCCAGATTGGAAGCGGGCTTGGCCGGCGCCGGGGTGTAGGAAACGTTATCGACATGGGACCGGGCGGCGGCCTGCTGCTGGTCCGACATCAGATTGACGATGACCGTCTTGCCATCAGGGAAAATCTGGTAGTGCTGCGGAGTGTTCAGGTCGATGACCACGCGCGTGGTCGGGGGATTCGCGCTGTAACGCGCGACCCGATAGCCTTTTACGTCGCCCTGATTGAGCAGCTTGGTTCGAAGATCGCCGGCTGGCTGGGAGTTGGGAAAATCCATGATCAGGCGATCCGGATCGGTGATCACCTGGCTGCGCACAGTGACGGGCTGGCTGGCTTCAACCACTACCGTGATGCCGCTAGTGGTGCTGGTGACCTTCACGCTTTCGAGCGTGGCCAGCGGTCTGCCGGCAGGCGGCGTAGCGTGGAGAACACGGCGACCCCGACCACAAGCATGGCGATCAACGATAGACGACTGTGCATGACTGCTCTCAAGCCCGATTTTAGCAGTCCGGCAGGCGATGGGGAGTGTCTTTGGGCCTTGTGAGTAATAAGGTTGGGGCAGGCGTGGAACAGCTTTGGGACAGGTCGAAAGGGGAATGGCGCTGTGGGATGAATGAATATTCGTTTGGCTCTGCGATCATTCCAGCCCCTAAAGCCGCGTGGGGACAGCCGCCCCCGGCTGTCCGGCGGAGCGAGGCTCCGCTATGGTTTCCTCGCCATCTGAAAACCCTGTCGAGCTGCGCTCGACTGGACAGCCGGGGGCGGCTGTCCCCACGCGGTCGCAACGGCTGCTGCGGGCGTTTCGTTCGGCAGGGGTCCTTCGACTCATCTGATCGTCCGCCAGGCGGACGATCAGATTCGCTCAGGATGACAATTACTTTTTTTCGTCGGGAGACGGGCTCGCAGCCGATGCTGACAGCCGGGTGATCTCGGCCAATTGCTTTTGCGCTTCTTCTATTTCTGCGGGTTGAGTGGCAAATTTCAGATAGTTCTGGATGTGAGTGGCGGCTTCCGGGTACTCGCGTTTTTGCAGGAGGATGACGCCCAGCAGGTATTCCAGTTTGGGGACCTGGTGCTGGTCGTCCATTTTCATTCCCTGGCGGGCGCTTTTCTCGGCGTCAGGAAAATTATAGAGATAGTAATTGCCCAGGGCGTGGCGCAACCAGGCATCGGGAAAACTCACGGGGTTCAGCGCCAGCAATTGGCCGGTGACGGTGACCAGCGACTGCCATTGTTTTTGCTGCATGTCCAACTCCGCCAGACCGCGGTAGGGATTGACATACTTGGGGTCGGCGGCAACGGACTGCTCGAAGGAATGGCGGGCCTGGACGTCGTCATGCTTGTGAAGCTGGAGGCGGCCCAGGTCAAACCAGGCGACGGCAAACCTGGGATAGATCTCGACCGCTTTTGCCAAAAGGGGTTCGGCTTCGTCCCACTTCTCCTGGCTTAGCTTTTTGCTGCCCTTCTCATAGGCTTTACGCGCGTCCTTGGGAGCCATGGCGCTGGTGGCGCTGATGGTCAAACCCTCGACCTGGCCCATGCGGTGGAGCACCAGGCGGCCAATATCGGCGCTTTCGAAAGTGGTGAGGCGGCTGTTCAAATCGATGGGCTGAGAGGAGAAGCCGGGCAGTGCGGCCAGCAGCTCGCAGTCACGCCAATTGCGCTGCCCCCCGCGTCCCATGGCGGGGCCCATGGAGTCGACGTCGGCGCCACTGAAATCCGCGGTGACAGGCGAGGTCCGGTCGCCCAGCTCGAAACTAAAGCCGCCGTGGGAATCCGTGTGCGTGACCGTCTGCTTGCGGCCGCGGCATATGGTCTGGATGGTCGCCGATTCGGTGATCTGGGTGCCGTCGTCAAGCACGACCTTACCGGAAATGAAAGCCCTTTGTCCCATGGTGGTGTCGGGCGGATTCATGCTAGGTCGCGTCGGGACCGAGTTTCGAGAGGGGCCGGGAGTGCCGCGACCGCCCGTGGGCTTACTGGTCTGGGCAAAAGCGGCCAAGGTCAGGGTGAGGAACACGCAGCAGGTAAGGCGGTAGTTCATGGCTAGCCCCCGGTGACAGATTGGGGCGATTATACGTCCGAGGGGAGCTGGAAGCGGTAACGTTATTTTGGGGATGGGTGATGCAGTTCCTGGTTGTCGGTTCCCAGTTCTCAGTTTGGCCGGTGATGCAAGATGAGTCTGCTATAGTTTTTGGCAATCAGATTGAGGTGTTTTCCGATGTCACGAATGGTTCGCTGTGGACTGATTCAGGCGCGCAATGTACTGGGCGCGGAGCACTCGTTGAGCGAGATCCGGGAGGCCATGGTGCGCAAGCACGTGGAGATGATCGAGCAGGCCGCCCGGGAAGGGGTGCAGATCCTGTGTCTGCAGGAGCTGTTCTATGGACCGTACTTCTGCGCCGAGCAGGACCCACGCTGGTACGAACTGGCCGAGTCCGTCCCGGATGGCCCCAGCGTGCGGCGGATGCAGGAGCTGGCGGCCAGGCACCACATGGTGATCATCGTTCCCGTGTACGAGCAGGAGCTGCCTGGACTGTACTTCAACACGGCGGCGGTCATCGACGAGGATGGAAGCTACCTGGGGAAATATCGCAAGCACCACATTCCCCACTGTCATCCGGGATTCTGGGAGAAGTTTTACTTCACGCCCGGCGACCTGGGCTACCCGGTGTTCGCCACCAAATACGCGAAGATTGGAGTGTACATCTGCTACGACCGGCACTTTCCGGAAGGAGCGCGGGCCCTGGGATTGAATGGCGCGGAAATCGTTTTTAACCCATCGGCCACGGTGGCCGGGCTTTCGGAGTATCTGTGGGAGCTGGAGCAGCCGGCCCATGCCGTGGCCAACGGATACTTTGTCGGCGCCATCAACCGGGTGGGCGAAGAGAAGCCGTGGAGCATTGGTGAGTTTTACGGCAAAAGTTATTTTTGCAACCCGCGGGGCAAGATCATCGCCCAGGCCAGCCGCGACAAGGATGAGGTGCTGGTGGCGGACCTCGACCTGGACCTGATCCTGGAAGTGCGCAAGGTGTGGCAGTTTTTCCGCGACCGGAGACCGGAGACTTACGGCGTCCTGACCAAGCAAAGCGGTAAGGCGCGGGTCGGGGGAGTAGGCCCGTGTATAAGATAAATTCCACAAATGTCGATGCCATCTTCAACCTGCGCGCGCCAACATCGAATCCAGCCCGCTTTACAACCCTGATCTTGCACCGACTGTTCTGCCCGGCGAGGCGGCCTCGGGCGATCGCGGGGCGCGGACCTGGGGCACGTACAACTACGCGGCCCTCTGGGTTTCGATGTCGGTCAACATCCTGACCTACATGCTGGCGGCCAGCCTGATCCAGGGCGGGATGAACTGGAAGCAGGCGGTGTTCACCGTGTTTCTGGGGAACTGCATCGTGCTGGCGCCGATGCTGCTGAATTCGCATCCCGGGGCAAAGTACGGAGTTCCCTTCCCCGTGCTGGCGCGGGCTTCGTTCGGAGTGCTGGGAGCGAACGTGGCGGCGGTACTGCGCGCCCTGGTGGCGTGCGGATGGTTTGGCATACAGACCTGGATTGGAGGAGAGGCCATCAATGTCCTGCTGGCGACAGTATGGCCGGCGTGGACGGCGGTGCCGCATGGCGCGGGCATCTGCTTTATGGCGTTCTGGCTGATCAACCTGGCGGTGATCCTTAAAGGAATAGAGTACATCCGTTTTCTGCAAGGCATCAGCGCGCCCGTCCTGCTGGGGGTGGGGTTGCTGTTGCTGGGTTGGGCCTATGTGCAGGCAGGAGGCTTTGGGCCGATGCTCTCCGCGCCGTCGCGCTTCAACAGTTTTTCGGACTTTCTGAAGTTTCTGATTCCGGCCTTGAACGCGACCGTGGGATTCTGGGCAACGGTTTCGCTCAACATTCCGGATTTTTCGCGCTTTGCCAAGAGCCAGCGGGCGCAGGTGATCGGTCAGGCGCTGGCACTGCCGACCACAATGACTCTCTATTCGCTGGTGGGAGTGCTGGTGACTTCCGCTACCGTGGTGATTTACGGATCGGCGATCTGGGACCCGGTGCAGCTCTTGAGCCGGTTTCATTCGCGGCTGGCGGTGGTGGTGTCGCTGATTGCGATTCTGCTGGCAACCCTGAATGTGAATATTGGCGCGAACGTAGTTTCTCCGGCCAATGATTTTTCCAATCTGTGGCCGCGCAAGATCAGCTTCAAGATGGGGGGCGTGATCACCTGTTTCATGGGTATCGCCATCATGCCCTGGAAGTTGCTGGACAACTACAAGACATTCATCTTCGGCTGGCTCGGCGGATACGCGGCGTTTCTGGGACCGGTGGCGGGCATCATGATTTGCGACTACTGGATCATACGGAAACGGTCGCTGCTGGTGAATGACCTTTATCTGCGCGGCGGCGCTTACGAGTATTCCGGCGGATTCAACTGGAAGGCTATAGGCGCCCTGTTGCTTGGCGCTGCTGTGGCGCTGGTGGGGCTGGTGGTTCCAGCGTTGCGCTTCGCTTACGACTACTCCTGGTTTGTGGGATTTGCGGTTTCGTTTTTCGCCTACTACGGGATGATGATGGGGAACGAGTTGGAATAAGACCTGTTGCCAGTGATCAGTTCCCGGTTGCCAGTTTGGGCGCAAGTTTTCGAGACCCTGGGGGGCTGAGCTGAATCTTATAAGTATGAATGCGAAATCCAATCCGCGAGTGGTGATTGTTGGAGGCGGCTTTGGCGGACTGCTGGCGGCCCGCACGGTGGCGCGGAATCCGGTTCGAGTTACGCTGATCGATCGGCAGAACTTTCATACCTTTCAACCCCTGCTTTACCAGGTGGCGACCGCGGGATTGTCTCCGGGAGAAATTGCGGCGCCGATTCGCTGGATACTGCGCAGCCGGCGGAACGTCGAAGTGCTGATGTCGGAAGTGCAGGACTTTGATTTGTCGCGCAAGGTGGTGAAGTTGCCGGATGGCGAAGTGGCGTACGACTACCTGATCGTGGCCTCGGGCGCGAGCCATGCCTATTTTGGCCACGATGATTGGGAGCCGTTTGCACCCGGCCTGAAGACGATCGAAGATGCGTTGGAGATACGGCGGCGCGTGTTGCTTGCATTCGAGTTGGCGGAGCGCCAGGCGGCTGGCGGAAAAGAGCAGGTGCAACTTAATTTCGTGGTGGTGGGGGGCGGTCCCACGGGAGTGGAACTGGCGGGGACGCTGGCCGAGATTGCGCGCCGGGCGCTGGCCCACGAGTTTCGCAGCATCGATCCACGGAAGACGAGGATTGTGCTTTTGGAAGGCGGCCTGCGGATTTTGCCTGCGTATCCCGAGGACCTCTCACGCAGCGCCGAAGAACAGTTGCGGCGGCTGGGCGTGGAGGTGCATACCTCGGCCATGGTGACTGGGGTAGAGCCGGGGGCTGTGCACATGGGGAAAACGCGATGGCCGGCCGCGGTCATTCTCTGGGCGGCGGGAGTGGCGGCCTCGCCGCTGGGGAAAAAGCTGGGAGCGCCGGTGGACCGGGCCGGACGAGTGCTGGTGAATCCCGACCTCAGTCTGCCGGGACATCCGGAAGTTTTCGTGATTGGCGATCTGGCCGCGCTCAAGGACGAAAATGGAAAGTGGCTGCCGGGGGTCGCGCCGGTCGCGATGCAGGAAGGCAAAGCCACGGCACACAACATCGCGGCTGAATTGCAGGGCGAGCCGCGCAAGAATTTTCATTACGTCAACAAGGGGAATCTGGCGACCATCGGGCGCGCGGCGGCGGTGGCCGAGTTTGGGAAGATTCATATTTCGGGTTTTGTGGCCTGGCTGGCGTGGCTGTTCGTTCACGTCTTTTTCCTGATCGGATTTCGCAATCGCATTATCGTGCTAGTGCAGTGGGCCTGGTCTTATTTCACATACGAACGCGGGGCGCGTTTGATTACCGGGGACAAGCGCCTGCCGGGATGGGATGAATTGCGTGAGGAGGAAGCCGAAAAGAGCAACGCTGCGGATTGATGTCGCAGGGTGTGGCGCCGGCGTATCGGCGGCTTTGAGGCGGGCTTTCAGCCCAGCCTGCGGGGGCAGGATGCCCCCGCGACAGCCGGCGGGACGCCGGCGCTACCTTTTTTAGGGTCGGGGCTTGATTTGCGAGACAATAGAGCTGACAGGTGTAGCTGATGAGAATGCTTTCCGGTTCGCGAATGCTGTTGGCCGCGGTTTTGTTGTGCGTCTCCATTCCTTCTTCCGCCGAAGTGTTGAAGATTGTTGTCAACGACACGATTCATCCCATCACCGACGAGTTCATCGGTCGCGCGCTGGCTGAGGCCGCGCGCAATAAAGATCAGGCATTGCTCATCGAGTTGAATACGCCGGGCGGGCTGGTCGATTCCACGCGGAACATTATTGAGAAGATCCTGGCTTCGCCTGTGCCGGTGATCGTTTACGTGACCCCCAGCGGCAGCCGGGCTGCGTCGGCCGGGTTTTTTATTCTGGAGAGCGCGGATGTGGCAGCCATGGCTCCGGGGACCAATACCGGCGCGGCCCATCCGGTCACGCTGGGCGGCGGCAAGATGGACGACGTGATGAAGGAGAAGCTGGAGAACGACGCCGCGGCGCTGATGCGCTCCGTGGTTTCCAAGCGCGGCCGCAATGTCGAGGTGGCGGAGAGCACGGTGCGCCAGTCGAAGTCTTTTACCGACCAGGAGGCTCTTTCCCAGAAGTTGATTGATTACGTGGCGACGAGCGAGCAAAACCTGCTGCAGCAGATGCAGGGGAAAACCGTCAAGCGCTTCGACGGAAAGACCGTCACCCTCAATCTGGAGGGCGAAACCATTCGGCCGTTTGATATGACGCTGAAGCAGCGGATCCTGGCCTTCATCATGGACCCTAACATCGCATTCATTCTGCTGGCGGTGGGCGCGCTGGCGCTGTATGCGGAGTTCAACCATCCGGGGGCGGTGGTGCCGGGGACGGTGGGCATCGTGTTCATCCTGCTGGCGGTTTTCGCGCTCAATCTTTTGCCGGTGCGTTTTGCCGCGGTGGTGCTGATCCTGGCTTCCTTCGCGCTGTTCGCGCTGGAGGCAAAATTTGCCACCCATGGAGTTCTTGCAATCGGAGGGATGGCCACCATGATTCTGGGTGGACTACTGCTGGTGGACGCACCCATTCCGGAGATGCGCGTGCACCTGCTGACCGCGCTGGCGGTGAGTATTCCGCTGGGCGGGATCACGGTGTTCCTTATGAGCATTGCTCTGAAGGCGCGAGCGAACAAGGTCACGACCGGCGCGCAGGGGCTGGTGGGAGAGGTAGGGATCGCGCAGACTTCTCTTTCGCCTCGCGGAAAGGTATTTGTTCACGGCGAAATCTGGGATGCCATGTCTGCCAGCGGGGTGCCGGCCGGACAGTCTGTGGTGGTCGTCGCCGTGGACGGATTGCAGCTGCGGGTGGAGCCATTTTCGGCCGTGGAGCGCACTCCCGCAGCAAGCATGATCTGAGCTTATTCGGGAAACGCGTCTGAGCGAGGCTCTGAGAGCGGTGTGAGAGCAAGTCCAATGCCCCTGCTACCCGGCTGCGGATCGGCAACAGGGGTCCTTCGACTTCGCCGGATGTTTCGCAAGCGAAACCTCTGGCTTCGCTCAGGATGACAGGTTTCCGGGCGCGGAGACTCTCAAATGTTGGCATCATACGAGGCACTCCCCTCTGCGGCGAGATGCCGTATGCTTAAAGCAGTTGCGCTACAACAGAAGCGTTCCTGAGGTCCAGGCGGAGGTTTCCCTATGGGTCTTTCTTTCTCGGCCATCGTTACTATCGTCGTGGTTTTGTACCTCTTCAGCTCGATCAAGATCCTGGCCGAATATGAACGGGGCGTGATCTTCCGTCTGGGCCGCCTGCTGGGGCACGAAAAAGGGCCGGGAGTGATACTGGTGTTCGCTCCCATCGACCGCATGGTGCGCATTTCGCTGCGCCAGGAAGCGATGGAAGTGCCGCCCCAGGACATCATCACGCGTGACAACGTGACTCTGAAGGTAAACGCCGTCATCTTCCTGCGGGTGATCGATCCCCGCAAGGCGGTGGTTGAAGTTTCCAACTACGTGTACCAGACCTCGCAGTTCGCGCAGACTACGCTGCGTTCCGTGCTCGGCGAACAGGAACTGGACGAACTACTGGCCCACCGCGAAAAGATCAATCTGCGGCTGCAAAGCATCCTGGACACGCACACCGCACCCTGGGGAGTGAAAGTCACGAACGTGGAAGTCAAGCAGGTGGACATGCCCGAAACCATGCTGCGCGCCATGGCCAAGCAGGCCGAGGCGGAACGGGAAAAGCGTTCCAAGATCATTCACGCGGAAGGCGAATTCTCGGCGGCGCAGCGCCTGGTGGATGCCGCTGCCCTGCTGGCCAAGGAACCGGTCAGCGTGCAGTTGCGGTATTTGCAAACTTTGACTGAAATCGGCGTGGAGAAAAATACCACCGTGGTCTTTCCGGTGCCGGTGGACTTCTTCTCCGGCCTGCAGAAAATCCTGGGCAAACCGGATAAGGACAGCCCCAAGAGTTGAAGCAAAGATGGAGTGATCCATGGCGGCTTCTGAAGACACAGAGATCACGCTGGGCACGGGCAAGATGCTGGCCCTGTTCTTCGGGCTGGTAGCGCTGTGCGCGGTCTTCTTCGGGATGGGTTTTTCGCTGGGGAAGAATTCCGGCAAGACCAGTGTCGAACTGCAAGGGGGAACGGGCGCCTCCGCGGTGCGTCCTACGGCAGTCAAGGCCGCTGAAGCTCGGGCACCATCCGATCTCACGTTCTACAAGGCGGTCGAACAGAAAGATCCGCAGGCCGACCTGACGGCCAAGAACCCGGATACGCCTCCGAGCACAGCAGCCAAGACGGCACCTGCGGACGCCGATGCGCCTCCCGATCCCACTGCGATCTCGGGACAGAACAGTTATTTCGTGCAGGTGGCGGCGGTCAGCAAACAGGAAGACGCCGCGGCCCTGGTGGATGCGCTCAAGAAAAAACAATACGCCGCCTTCGCCGCCAGCGCGGGGGGAGACAAACTGTTTCATGTGCAGGTGGGACCTTTTTCCGACATCAAGGACGCGGAGGGAGCTCGCGGCCAGCTGGTGAAGGATGGGTACAATCCGATACTGAAGAAGTGAGAAGCGGGCGTCAGGCCTCAGACTTCAGGCGATTTGACTATTTTTCCTTCCCGAAAGTTTCACTTAGCTCCGACCTGCTTCGGGCGGACTCATCCGCTTATAGGGGTCCTTCGACTCCGTGAGAGGTTTCGCGAGCGAAACCTCTCGCTCCGCTCAGGATGACACCCGGGGTGTGAGGTCTGACGTTCGAGGTCCGAGGTCCGAGGTCCGAAGTCCGAAGTCCGAGGTCCGACGGCTGCTTCACCGGCTGAATCTCTGCTCTTTCCACGGATCTCCATACATGTGGTAGCCGTTTTGTTCCCAGAATCCGGGGGTGTCGTGCTGGAGAAATTCCAGTCCGCGAACCCACTTCACCGACTTCCAGGCGTACAGATGAGGAACGATGAGGCGCAGCGGATATCCGTGCTCGGCGGTGAGGGGCTCATCGTCGTGGTAAGTGGCGAGCAGTACTTCTTCCCGGTCGAGGTCGGCCAAGGGCACGTTGGCGGTGAATCCCTGCTCGGCGTGAACCAGGACGTAAGCGGCTTCGGGCCTGGGATGGACGCGGGCCAGCAGTTCGCGAAAGGCCACGCCGTCCCAGTGGTTGTCGAAGCGACTCCACCGGGTGACACAGTGAAAGTCGCTGGTACGCTGGACTTTGGGGAGGGCGTTGAACTCTTTCCAGCTGAGCTTGAGAGGCGAATCAACCAATCCAGTGATACGGAAGTCCCAGGTATCGGGATCAAACCTTGGCACCGAACCGTAGTGCAGGACGGGCCATTTGAGCGTAAGAGATTGGCCCGGGGGCAGCAGGCCTTCGCTCTTCTTCAGTTTCTCGAGTTGGCGGCGATCATTGCCTTCGAATAGCAAGGGCGGACCTCGGGCGTCGGACTTCAGACTTCAGGCTTCAGAGTTCGGACTTCAGACCATTTGACTACCGGCTCTGCGCAAAAGTTTCAGATACCTTTAACCTGCTTGCGGCGGGCGCGGCTCGATAGGGGTCCTTCGACTCCGTGAGAGGTTTCGCAAGCGAAACCTCTCGCTGCGCTCAGGATGACATCTCCAATCTGGATGAGGTCTGTATATTGACATCTGTCGATTCATGGTTTATTGCTTGCGCATGAAACATTCTGAGCAGGAACTGGACCGCATTCTGCATGCTATCGCGGACCCGACGCGGCGGCGGATCCTGCATGCGCTCAAGGAACAGGGCGGGTGTTCGATCGACAAGGATGTGGGGTTGTGCGCTTCGGACATTGAGCAGCGCATTCATCTGTCGCAGCCTACCATTTCTCATCATATGGCGATCCTGACCAAAGCTGGGGTGGTCGAGGCAAAGAAGCTTGGGCTTTGGGTCTGGTACCGGAGGAATGAAGCGGTGCTGCGGGCGTTCGGGCGGTCGCTGCGGAAGAGTCTTTGACTCCGTAGCGCCGGCCTCCCTTTGACTTCGCTCAGGGCAGGCTCTGCCGGCTGGCTCGCGGGCATCTTGCCCCCGGGGGCGGGCAGGATGCCCGCCCGACAGCCGGCGAGACGCCGGCGCTACGAAAAACGGAGACACGAGCGACGGCGCTTGCGTCCACATGATTATTATTATTCTTAACCGGCTACGGCGGCCTGGGTTTTTTGCAGCAGGCGGCGGGCCTGGGATATCAGGTCGCCGACTTCGAAGGGTTTCACCAGATACGGGACATTGTTGTGGTGCAGGAAGTCGCGGATTTCCGGCTCCAGGGCGCTGGAAAATGTAAACATCAGGTGTTTTTCCAGGCCGGGGCGGTTCTCGGCGATCCATCGATAGACATCTGGCGCGTTCCAACCGTTCGACATCTTGCCGTCGATGATCATCGCGTCAAACGATTCCTGCAGAAGTCTCGCCTTGACTTCGTCGCCGTTCATCAGGGTCACAACCCTGGCGCCGGCCCCGGCAAGAACGTCGCGCTCGAATTCGAGCACGGCTTCTTCGTCTTCGACCAGTAGTACGCTGCCCTCGATGACGGACTTTCGCGAAGAAGCGGGCGACGCGGGTTCGGGAACAGCAGCGCGGTCGTTGGCGGGCAGACGCACTTCGATGACGGCTCCGCCATCCTCCCGGTTGCGCGCGGAAATGTCTCCCCCGTGTTCCTTGATGATGCCGTAACAGATGCTCAGTCCGAGGCCGGTGCCCTTGCCGACGCTCTTGGTGGTATAGAAGGGATCGAAGATGCGGTTCGGTTCCTTGATGCCGGGACCGGAGTCCTGAAATTCAGTGATGACAGTTCCCTCATGGGTGTAAACCCGGACTTTAAGAGCGCCGGCCCGGCCTGATTCCAGCATGGCGTCCACGCCGTTGTTGATGATGTTGAGAAACACCTGCTCGAGTTGGTGAGGGTCGGCGGTGACCGGCGGAATTTCAGCCTCGATATCGCGTTCCACCTTGATGTCGTTTACTTTGAGGTCATAGTCGCGCAGTGCGAGAGTTTCATCCAGCACTTTGCAAATATCTACCTGCTCTTTTTGGGGCTTGCGCTGGCGGGCGAAGGACAGCAGGTTTTGCACCACCCGGTGAGTGCGCTGCGCCTGCTTGAAGAGCTTGCTTACGAAATCGGCCGCACGCTCTCCCAGTCCTTCACTTTCGAGCAGCTGGGCGTAGCCGAGAATGGCGGTCAAAGGATTGTTGAGTTCGTGGGCCACGCCAGCGATCAACTGTCCTACCGCCGACATTTTTTCGCTCTGCAGCAATTGTTCCTGGGCGCGGCGCAAGTCTTCATAGGCGCGGCAGGTTTCCTCGTACAGCCGGACCTTCTCAATCGTAGTGGACAATTGGCGGCCGATGGCAACCAGCAGGCTCTCGTCATTGCTGGTGTACTCGCGGCTCTCGCGGCTGCTGATGCCCATGATGCCGATAGGCGCGTCTTTTCCCCACAACAATACCCAGATCCAGGAGGCCAGGCCGTCGGCACGGATGAATTCGGCGACCTGGGCGGGCAGGTGCGGCAGATAGTCGGTGGTAATAACTTCGGTGCGCGAACGGGTCACCAGCTCGCCAAAGCCTTCGGTGAACTTGATTTCGGAGAGGCGAGCACGTTCGGCGCTGCGCTGGCCCCATCCGGCGCGTCGGCGGAACGTGGTTTCGTCCAGATCGCAGAGATAGATGGAACCGGTTTCGGCGCCCAGCAGGGTAATCACCTGGCGGAGCGTGAGGTTGAGAATTTCGTCCAGATCGAATGACTGGGTGGCGATGACCGCCATGGCATTGAGCGCGTTGAGTTCGCGGTTGCGGCGGCGGATTTCATCCTCGGCGCGCTTCTTTTCGGTCATATCGAGCAGAAAGCCCTGATAGCGCTCGATCTTGCCCTCGGCGTTGCGGGTGGCGAAACTGCTCTCCATGGCGCTGAGCAGGGTGCCGTCCTTGCGGCGCAGGATGACTTCAAAGTTGCGAACGTAATTGTGCAGTTCCACTTCGCGCCGGAAGGCATCGCGCTGTTCGTGGGAGGCGTAGAGCTCGGCATCTACGTTCAGGGCCAACACTTCTTCCCGGCTGCCGTGGCCCAGCATGCGAATGAAGGCGTCATTGCAGTCAAGCAGTTTGCCTTCGGGGGTGGCGACAAAAACGCCTTCCTGCACCTGCTCAAACAACAGGCGGTATTTTTCTTCGGCGATGCGCCGGTCGGTAGTGTCGCGCACCACGTGAATGGTGCCTCGCTGCTTGCTTCCCTGTTCCACGTAGGTGGAGGTAGAGACCATGGAGAAGCCGCCGAAGCCGGGATCGGGGCCTTCGTGAAAACCCTCCTCGGGATGGCCGCAGTAAGGACAGCCTTTCCACTGCCCGCGATTGTGCGGCAGCACGGCTTCGCAGAGCTGGCCCACGACATCGGCGGGCGCCTGGTTCAGTCGTTCGAGCAGGGCGTGATTGGCCTTCATTACACGAAAATCGGAATCGTGAAGGAGGACCAGGTCGTGGATGGAATCGAAGGTGTTGGTCCACTGGCGATGGGAGCGAAGAATCTGTTCCACCAGGCGCAGGTTTTCGACCGCCAAACCTAACTGATGGGCGGTGGTGACCAGAAATTCCATTTCGTCGGGAGAGTAGTGCAGACGGTGAGCGCCGCCCAGAGCCAGAGTCCCGATGAGTGACTTCTTGCCCAGCACCGGCACCATCACGACATGATGAAATCCTTCCTGCTTGAGATAGGGGCGAACGGTTTCCGCGGCAGCGGAAGTGACCAGCACCACCGGCGTGGCGCCGCCGAGAGTACGTTCAAAATCGTCGTCCAGGGGGACGGAAAGGCGGTCCTGCAGGAATCCCTGGGACAGCCCGATCTGCTGCGCAATGACCATGCGATCACTCTCGACCAGGCGGAACCAGGCTGCCTTGGCGCGCATGAGCCCTTTGAGTTCCTCGAGGGCGGTGGCCATGATCGGCCCGTGCTGCTGGGCACGAGTGATGCTGGTCGTGAGCGCGTTGACCACGCCCAGGCGGCGCATGTGCAACTTATAATCATCGAAAACCAGCAGCAGCATGCTCAGCCCGGCCAGCAGGCTTACCATCAGGTTGAACCCGGCTGGCAGGTACGAATCGATGGGGATCCAGTGGAGGTGCAGCAACAGCATACTGATGCTGAGCAGCCAGGGACCCATTTCCCAGCGCGCCCAGCGGTAGCGAATGAGGCGGTAGGCGGCGGTGATGGCGACGATGCGGTAGGCCACTTCCAGGGCCACGCGCAGGGTCATCGACTGCGGCCAGAGCCAGATGCGGGCCACGCAGAAGCCCATAATGGTCAACGTGATCAGCATCAGCGGCAGCAGGAGTCCGCGGGCGTGGGTATAGACGAAGATGGCGGCGGCGAAGAGGCAGACCGCGAGGACAAACTCGGCTTGCGAGATCGCAACCAGATAGGCCGGTACCGGTCCGGCAACGTGGTCTGCCAGGGTCCAGCGCGAGACGAAGTAGGCCAGCCACCCCAGGGTCCAGATCAACAGGTAGCGCTCGCGAAAGGCGCGGAAGACCAGCAGGCTGGCGGCCAGCAGGAGCAGGGCCGCCGACTCCTGTGGGGACAGACCGGGGACAGTAATGTCCCTCACCGCAAGCCAGGTAGAGAAGCTCAATAGATTCATCGCCGCCAGGGGGATAAAGCGCTCCCCTCCTTCATAGCACGCTTGGCCAGAGCTGCGATGGGCTTTCCCTGACCTTCTGGTTACTTTCGGAATCTCGGAACTACGGTAGAATTGGCCGTAGTCTAAAGAAAACCATGCCAGTTGATCGCATCCTGGTTGTCGACGACGAGGAGACTATCCGCGAGATTGTCTCGTCCATGCTGACCACCGCGGGCTACAAGTGCCGGCAGGCCGGCTCGGGAATGGAAGCGCTGGCACTGCTCGAATCCGGCGAGGAATTCGAGCTCATGCTGTCCGACCTGATGATGGCGAACCTGGACGGCATCGGACTGCTCGAAAGAACCAAAGAACGCTTTCCGGAAATGCCGGTCGTGATGGTCACGGCGGTGCACGACATATCGGTGGCGCTGGCCGCGATTCGCAATGGCGCGTATGACTACCTGCTGAAACCCTTCGAACGGGAACAGCTGTTGGCGACGGTCCGCAGGGCGCTGGAGAATCGCCGTCTGAAGCTGGAGAACCGCGCCTACCAGACCAGCCTGGAATCGCTGGTCGCGGCCCGCACTGAACAGCTCAAGAAGGCTCTGGCTGACCTGGAGCGCTCTTACGACATCACTTTGGAAGCGCTGGGCGGCGCCCTGGATTTAAAAGATGCGGAGACGGAAGGCCATTCGCGGCGCGTGACAGCGTTCACCATAGCTATTGCACGGGCCATGGGCCTGCCCAAGAGTCAGATTGACGTGATCGCTCGTGGCGCGTTCCTGCATGACATCGGCAAGATGGCGATTCCCGACAAGATCCTGACCAAACCCGGGGCCCTGACGCCGGAAGAGATTACGATCATGCGGGAGCACTGTTATCACGGCTACCAGATCCTGAGCCGGATTCCGTTTCTGGCGGAGGCAGCCGAGATTGTCTATTCCCATCAGGAGCGCTTCGACGGGACGGGATACCCGCGCGGACTGAAGGGCGATCAGATTCCGCTGGGAGCCCGCATGTTCTCGGTGGCGGACACGCTTGATGCCATCACCTCGGACCGCCCTTATCGTCCCGCACAGTCACTGCAGGCGGCGCGGGAAGAAATCGAGCGCTGGTCGGGGCGTCAATTCGATCCGCAAGTGGTCAAGGTGTTTCTCACCATGCCGGAGAACATCTGGGGAGATTTGCGCCGCCAGATTGGAGCGCAGAGCGACCGCTTCGCTTATTCCACCAGCGCCAAGGGCTCTATCTAGATTCGCGTTATCTCGCTGACTTCCAACCAAAAAGCTCTTAACCGCAAAGGACGCAAAAAAACACCTGCCCTTAAGGTTGGGTTCATCTACCTCGCCACCTGCAGAGCAGGCAGCAATTCGGCTGCGGCATACATCCAACCCAACTGGCAGGTCGTTCTTGCGACGTGGAGGTCTCGGTTATGGCTGGGCTTCGCTGGCTCTTGTGTTTGACTTTGGCTCTGGCAACTCTGCCGCTGCTCGGCCAGGAAGAGAAATCCGCCGCTCCTCCTCATGCCATTCCCTACGGAACCACGCTTCTCATCCGTCTCGAGGACAAGCTCGATGTCAGCAGAATCCAGCCGGGGAAACGGTTCAAGGCCAAGCTGGCGGAAGACCTGATGGGGCCGGATGAAACCACGATCCGCCGCGGCAGCAGGATCAGAGGGCACGTCAGCGAGGTGGGCAATGGGTTTCATCCCCGGCTGCTGCTGAGCTTTGACGAAATCGAAACCCGGCACGGATGGGCTCCGCTGATAGCCACCATCATCGACGTTCCGGGCGAGCACGGTCTGAGCACAGGGGCCGAAGGCGGAATCGAACGGCGGGGACAGGGCGGGGGCCAGCGTCGCGACCCGGATTCTGACGGCATCGGCGCGAAGGCCGGAGCCGCTGCAGGCGTGGTGCAAGCCATTTTCAGCGACCACAGGCTGGAACTGCAAAAAGGCACCATGATCGAAGTACGGCTGGATCGTGCACTGCAGGTGCCCTGGCGCTGAGCTGGATAGTTGTGTGGCATGATTAGCGGTCAGGAGAGAATTTATGAAAGCTACGATTGTGCTACTGATTGCGCTGCTCGCATCCACTGTCGGTCTGGGCCAGGACCGTCCTAATATCACCGCCCAGCCCAACAGCATCTTTGTTGGCGCGGATGGGAAGTTTGAGGCGAATCCCGATACTGCCCTGATGCAATTTAATATCTCGGCGCAGGAAGCGACCTCGCGCGCAGCCTACGACCGCGCGTCGAAGGCGGCGGAGCAGGTGCGGCAGATTCTGCGCTCCAATGGAGTCGAGCCCAAGGCGGCGGAGATTGGCTACTTCTCCCTGCAACCCGTCTATGACTACAAGACCGCCAAGCGAAAGCTGGTGGGATATCAGGTGAACGCAAATGTTTCCCTGAAGCTGAAAGATTTTTCCAAGGTGGCGCCGATTGTGCAGCAACTGGCCGATACTGACGTGACGGAAAATCAGTCGCTGAACTACACGCTGGAGGACATGGACGCGGCCAAGACCAAGGCGGTCGAGGATGCCTACCGGCGGGCCCGCGAATCGGCGGCGGCGTTGAGCCGAAGCGCGGGGAGAACGCTGGGAGAATTGTCCTACGCGTCAGTGGACACGTTTGAGAACGTGCGTCCGATGCCCATGGCGCGATCCATGATGAAGATGAATGTGGCTGGGGCCCCTGCGCCAACGGAAGAATTCACGCCGCAAACGATTTCAGTAACGGCGCACGTGAATGCCCTGTTTGGGCTGAAGTAGGGCGTTCGTGTGTGGGGCGGGCGCCCTCGCCCGCCGCTTTTGACCGTGACGTCCGGCGCAGGAAGTATGACAAGTGGGAGTAAATCGCGGCGGTGGGTCTGCAACTCTGAAATTCTCTGAAACTAGTTCCAAGTCAAAAGCGGCGGGCGAGGGCGCCCGCCCTACACTCATCTTGGAATCCGAGTGGCGTCGAGGGGGACTTCACGCTGGATGACCATTTCCAGGGTTGTGCCGGCGTCGAGGCGTACGTCGTTGCCACGGCTGAAGAGTCCGATGGCGGTGCCGATTCCGCCGCCGATTCCGGCCCCGATCAGACCTCCCTTGACGCCGTTGCTGAGGCCGCCAATCACTGCGCCGGTTCCGGCGGCGGTGGCCACGGTTTTCGCTTTCTCGCCGGTCTGGCTGTCCTGGCGGATGGTGCCTTCCTCATCTTTCATCGAGGTCTTTTCAGCGCCGGGGACGTTCTCGATGGCGCCGGGCAGCACCACCGTATAACCGCTGGGATAAATGAGAGTGCTGAAGTGCATGAGGACTTCGGCGCGTCCCTTGATATGACCTCCGCGCTTGACGCTGCTGATCCGGCCCTGCACATAAGTGCCCGCGGGAATCACGATGCGATCGTTGATTACCACCGGAAAGGTGGTGACGGCATAGACGGCATCGCCTTCGCGGGCGTTCTTGGTCGAAATGGATTGCTTGAGCGCCAGCGGTACCTTGGTGCCGGAAGGGATGGCAAGCTGGGCGGCCTCAGAGGTGGCGGCCGCGGGCGGATCAGATCGCGTCGCGGGATTGGCCTGGGCCGCGGCCAGGCCGCTCAGCAGTAACATCACAACCGTCAATCGCAACATATTTTTTGGCATCATGAACTCCCCAAAGCACAGGCCAGACGAGGCGGTCAGCAGGGCCCGATATGAAAGTACGATGCAAGTTGAGGAGCGAAAGTTTGTCGGAATCTTTATGTGCGCCGCCTAGATGCTGGCAGAGCGCTGATTTTCCCTGACATTGCCCATGAACTGGGACTGCAGGCGCTGGGCACAGAGCTCGCCGCACACATGCAGGGTACCTTCGCGGGCGGCAATCTCGTCGTCCCAGCGGCAAAGGTAGAGCACGGGCCGGTTGAATTCCGCGAACGAAGCCCACATCAGCCACCAGTGGTCCGTCATGCCCTTGAGCGTGCCGCAATTAGGACCGGCACAGCGGTACATCAAGTTTGCGGTGGGTGCAGGTTTTCCAGCTGTCATCCTCAACTCCCGGGGTGAACGAATCGGTCTTCGGACACCAGACACCAGATATTCTAGCGGAAGTGAGGCACGACGGTGGTAACCAGAGCTACTTGTAAATCAGGTACTTGTGCCGTACCTGGAGGAATTTTTCCAGCGGCTCCCGCCAGTCATCGGCGATGCGGCGGGGATCCTGGCCGGCGGCGATGGCGTCGTACACCGACTGGTTGTTTAGCAGCTCGATCAAGCGCTCCATGTGATATTGGCCGGGATACAGATGGTGCAGCGCGGAGGCCAGTTCGATGCCCAGTTCCGCGGCGTCGAAGGCGTTGCGGTCGATCAGGACAATGTTGACACCCTGGCATTTCTGCCCGGCATGGACACTGGCGTTAGGGGTGAACGTGACGGGGACAAAGCGCACGCCGGAGATGTTTCTTGCGTTCAGATATTGAGACAGCTCGACCGCCTTGATCCAGGGCGCGCCCAGCAATTCAAACGGCGTGTCCGTACCGCGGCCCACCGAGACGTTGGTGCCTTCGACCACGCCCACGCCAGGATAGAGCGTGGCCTCGGTGAGGCTGCGCATATTGGGGGAAGGATTGATCCAGGACAGGGCGGTGGAATCGTACCAGTCGCCGCGCATCCATCCATCCATGGGGATCACCGTCAGCCGGGCGTTAATATTGCGCTCGGTGTTGAACATCTTTGCCAGCTCGCCCATGGTCATGCCATGGCGGACGGGGACGGGGAAATAATTTACGAAGCTCTCGTGGCCGGGATCGGGGATGGCGCCCTGCACGAAGGAGCCAGTGACCGGATTGGGGCGGTCGAGGACGATCATCTCGATTCCTGTTTTGGCCGCGGCTTCGAGAAAATATCCCAGGGTGGTTTCGTAGGTGTAAAAGCGGCTGCCGACATCCTGCACGTCGAAAACGACGGCGTCGAGAGTCTTCAGAATATCGGCGGGTGGCCTGCGGGCGGCGTCGGTATTGCCGTAAACGCTATAGACGGGAATGCCGGTGGCCGCGTCCTTCGAGTTGGCAATGTCGGTGGTGTCCATCGCGCCGGTGACACCGTGCTCGGGACTGAAGATGGCATCGAGTGAGATGCCCGGGGCATTGGCGAGGACATCGATGGTGCGGCGTCCCTGCGAGTCCAGGCCGGTCTGGTTGGTCAGCAGTCCGATTTTCTTTTTGCCGTCGGCACTTCGGATCGAATCGAAGTTGTGGGCCTCGAGCACGTCGATTCCGGTCTGCACTGTCCCGTTGCGAGTGGCGATGCGGCGGGCCGCGGTCTGGGCCTCGTTGTATCCGGTGATGCTCTTCCAGCGCAGTTCGTCCTTCTCGGTTACGGTCAGAGGCAGAGCCGCGGCCACCGCGGTGGCAACCTTGGAGCGCAACGCCACCACGCTTCCCTGCCCGCGGGGATGGACGGAGCTGGTCAGCAGGATGATGTAAGTCCGGGTCGTAGGATCGATCCAGATCGATGTGCCGGTGAATCCGGTGTGACCGAACGATCCCACGGGAAGAAGATTGCCGCGGTTACTGGAAAACGGCGAGTCGATGTCCCAGCCGAAGCCTCGCAGCTCCTGCGCGGTGGGCGGTTGCTGCGGCGTGGTCATCTTCTCGACCACGTCCCGCGCCAGAATCGGGCTGCCCTGCAACAGGGCGCGGGCAAATTTTGACAGATCGTCGGCGGTGGAGAACAGGCCGGCATGTCCGGCCACGCCGCCCATGCGGCGCGCCCTGGGATCGTGCACCACGCCGCGCAGCATTTTGCCTTGCTCGTCGTATTGGGTGGGAGCAATCTTCGGCCGCCAGGCTGCGGGCGGCAGAAAGCGGGTGTGCGCCATGTGCAGCGGGCGGAAGATTTTCCGGGCGCAGTATTCATCCAGCGTGGTTCCGGTCACGCGTTCGACCAGCGCGCCCAGGGTAATGAAATTGGTGTCACTGTAGATGAACCGGGAGCCGGGCGGGTAAACCGGCGTTTCGGCATAGGCCAGACGGAGTCCGGCATCGCGGCCCTGCCAGGGCGGATCCAGATCGAAGTCTCCGCGCAGGCCGGAGTAGTGGGTCAAGCAGGTTGCGGACGGTGATGTCGTCCTTGCCGTTCTGAGCGAATTCCGGAATATATTTTGCCACCGGATCGTTCAGCCGGACTTCGCCCTTCTGCACCAGTTGCATGACGGCGGTGGTGGTGGCGACTACTTTGGTGAGCGATGCGAGGTCGAAAATCGTGTCTGCCGTCATGGGCTCGCGGCGGGGCTCGAGCGCGCGATTGCCGAAAGCTTTGCGGTAGATGACTTGTCCGTTGTGTCCTACCAGCAGCACGGCGCCGGGAGTCTGGTGGTCGTGGATAGCGTCGAGGATGATGGCGTCGAGGACTGCGAGTTTTGGGCGCCTGGGGCTTTGGCGTGGCGGCCGTGGCCAGCAAGGGAAACAGGCTGACAACAACTAAGGCGGCGAGGTGACGCGCGTACGGACGACGAGTTGGAGAAATTGAGTGGATGCTTTGAATCTAACAAGGGACGATGTATTGCTCAAGAAACCGAAGTGCTGGGGGTGCCGTTTGTGGTATC
>CAWCPY010000032.1:0-14803 GCA_963797385.1 Terriglobia bacterium | reverse complement strand
TGCTTGGGATTGCCACTCGTTGGGACATGCTTCAACTCGCTTAAGCGAACTTGTGCTCTGCCTCCATTCACTCACTAAATATGAAATCTACTCGAGCAAAGCTCTCACCATGGGTAGCCATTCCGCTTCGAGTTGTCCTCGGCAAACGGGCTTTCCTTCCCGACAGATACCAGTAGGATGCGTTGCCCTGATCGCCTTCCTTGTGGTGCAGATCGACATACACCCACCAACCCTCATTGTACCCCCTCGTTCCTGCTGGAGCAGATTCGTGCGCTCGTGCCCAATCGCCTTCCACTCCCGCAGGGGCAGGACAGTCCGGCGAGGGCGCCTAAGCGTCCGACTGGCGGTTCCTTCGCGGTGAGGGATTTGACGGAAGTCGTCTAAGGTCATTTTGGTGTCCCGTGGCGCAGTGGCCAGATGCTCTCCTAGGCCTTTCCCATTATCAACCTTCTGCATAATCCGCTCAGCCCACTGAACCACAGCCCCACAGACCATGAATTCGTACTGGGCTTGACTAGGAATCAAAAAAGACTTCGGCGGTCTTTGACAGACGCCACGAGCATCCCCGCCAACCTCGCTATCAGCCGACGCCGCTACGCGCCCAACCGTGGGCGATTAAGGCTGAACCTAGTGGAACGATTGTTTGCCTAAGTGACCCACGGACGAATTGCGTCCACCACGCAGGAAGCTCTAGCCGTCCTCCAATTTCCTCGCCGTTTGAGTTTGCAGTCATTGTCCACTTAGCATTTTGATGCTCACTTCAACTTGTTGCCCAAGTTTAATACCGCAGTCTTTCAGCACCCTTGCGAGGGTCACTTTTTCGTCGCTAGTCGAACGGAGGTCGGGGCAGACATCGAGCCTACCGCTGACGCTGCTCTCGGCCGGGACGGGCTCGAAAGTCCCCAATCCGCGTCGAAAGGATGATCTCAACCTGCTGTCCAATTTCCAGCCGGGGAACGCTTTGCTCGAACCCGTTGCACACGTAGAGCACGCATCTTGTAAGGCCGTCGGCATACCGCTGACTCATTGAAGTAACACGACAGCGGACAGTGATGCCATTAAGCATTTTGGCTTCCTTGCCATGCTCTGTTGAATCTAAGGATTTGGGCAGTTCCCCTTACCGGGCTCGACGAGTGAGTCCCGCATGACGTATTGGCGGAAGCGGTGCCCGGTTTAGTGAAGAAATGCCCGTAAACCCAAAGCGCCCTATCAACAGGCCGGGATATGAACATCCGGGAATCTCCTACCTCCCGTGGACATGCTCCGCCGATGGGACGAAGCAGGTTCATGAAGTGCTGATAGTCGCTCCATTCTTGGAGCGGCCTATACGGGATATACGACCCGGGAGGCAGGCTCCGATGAATCGCTTCAACGGCAATATGCGCAAATTGATCATAAATCGGGTATTTGCCATGCGTCATAAAGAAGAGGATCGCGAGAACGTAAACTGGGCCAAAACCATCCAGCGTCGAATGCAAGTCAAACAGGTACTGTGGGTCGCCCTGATTTATTTGTTGCAATATCGTGGGCATTTTGGCGGAGAGGTAGGAAATGCCCTCCGAGAAGTCACGGCGGTACCGATCTCTAAGCGCTGTATCCCAGTTGTACAGGTACTTGATCTTTTGGGCGGCTTCAGAGCCGTGATGATCAATTGCTCCAATCTTCCAAGCCACGGCTAGGATCAGATCATCTTTCGATAATTGGGTCGTTTGCTTTAGTAGAGCACACACCTGACTCTCCACAAACGGACTGGTCTGGTTTCGGCTATTGATCCGCTGGCCCCGCGTTGAGCCATTGAGAAAATAGTACGGCTTATAAGTCTTCAGCCATTGTTGGCACTGAATCTGTTTTCCTTGTTCATCAAAAAACGTCATCAGTTCACCTGCTTGAATTTCGCTTCAGCCTGCTCTAGTGACTACTGCCTGCCACATCGCTGTGGCTAAACTCAAAATCTCAATGCGTCGGCTCCCCGGCAGTCGACACCGCAGGATGTAAGCGGCTCAGAATGCCATCGCGGCACAGGATTCGCCGCCGCAAGTCGTCTGCCACTGTCCGGTCGCAACTAAAATCGTGGGCGGGCTTATTGCGAAGGGCCTTAACCAACGCGACATCTTTTGAGATTGTTTCTACATCGAATCCGAGCGCCGAGACTTTGCTGTGCATAGTTGGGTCGTACTTCAGATACCAGCCTAGGTTCCCCAACGTCACGCTATCCTTGGGAAATTTGCCCCTGAGGATCAATGGACGAGTCGCTTTCCCCTGAGCGTTATACGTCTCCGTGCCAGCAGCCAGTAACCCGATCACAAATGGCCCGATAATCCGAACGATCAGTTCGTTCTCATAACCCTGCGCCATCGTTATGGCGGTCAGCGAAAAGCCATCGGGTTCCTGATTTATGTTGTACAGATACTCGGCCAGTTGGATCGCTCGCCGGGTCTTTTCGTGCAGCCGTGAATACAGCGGCTCTCCAAGCTGTGCGACTATATACGGCTCGTTCGCTGCTGCCGAACGGCTGTTGCGTTCAATTAGGCGCACAAGTTCCATTTGCCCTGCCTTCACGGAATCCTCGAAGTTGTCGAAATCCCGCTTCCACTCTTGAAGGGCACCCTGAATTGTTTTCGTTTCATGTGTCGTCAGTGTTTTTTGTGGCAAGTCCGTTTGTGCCGCCGTTGCCAACCTTTTCCGCCAGTCCTCCCCGTGAATGATACAGGCGAGAGACGATAGGTCTATAGTCTGAAAGAGGATGGCTGGGGCTAGCTGAGAGTTCGCGATTGCCGTCTGCATACGTTGCCGGAGGTCTTCGTACGCTTCGACGGTGACGCGGGGGCGACCTGTTTCAGCGTATTCGGAGTCCATCCTTTCACGGACAGGCTGGAGCAGGTCATTGGCGATACTGACAGCATAGACGAAACGCTGAAGGCTAAGTTCCAGTGAGCGGATGAACTCTCGGCATCTCCACAAATCTGGCAACTCCTCTCCGCGAAGCGAGGGTTCGGGTTCCTCTGGAGAATCGGTAGACACCCTGAGGCATAGTACTTCCTGACCGTGGAGGAGGTTCCCAAGCACATCATCTTCCTCGTCAGCCAGCCGCACAATGATTTCAGGATAGGCACTTGGTAAATCGTCAGCCGCCGCCAACAGCTTGTTCTTTTGGCTGAGAAAGTCGTCCTTAAAGTCGGACAGATTTTCTCTAAACCTATTCTCTAGTGCAGCCCCTATCTGCGCGAAAAAGGCTGGTACGCCCGTGAACTCAGGTCGGCATGCGGGGCAGCCGCTCCAATGTAGCCGCGCTTCCCAAAGGGCAACGAAATCGTACTCCCCCCCATACTCAGCCACAATCTCCGGTACCGATTTTTTCATTGTTTCGCGAAGCAAACCACCCACTTCTGGGTCGATGCAGTCTGGAACCATGTGCCCCCTCCCAGTTCGTCGATTTTACGTTCGCACGTTACGGGTGGAATCGTCAGCATCGCGGAAACGAGCGGCTACGAAAACAGCACATTGTTCCGTGAGGCCCAGAGAATCATGTCGATTTTACGCGGTATCCATTTATAGGTGCTGAACGAATCATTCAATCTACCCGCCTTTCCTGCGTCCATGAGCACCTCCTTTCCTTCCTGATGCTAATGATGCTTGACATAGCTGACGCACTGCCCCTGATTCTTGAATGGTCCAGCAGGCGGACCGAACTTCAGATACCCACCATGCTCGCACTCCTCTTTGCTCTTCGGAGCTTGTGGCGCAGGCGTGATGGCTACCCAAAGAGGAAGTGGGCCAACCGGAATGGTCGCAACCACGGTGTTGGTCGCGGTGTCGATGACCGAGACGAAGTCGGAGTTACCAAGGGAGCCGCTAGCCCGCATTATTCATGAATGTGAAGAGATCGGAAGACAAAAGAAGCCTCCTCTGTTACAAACATGTTGACTAGACAATGTTTGAGCAACAAAAAAGGCTTCCTTAATGTCAGACGATAGCACAACACAGTGTTTGTTGTTCCCAGGAATTTTTCGCAAGCCAATCGTTGCCCAGTTCGATCAGCGCGAGGGGAGTTCCGACGGCGGGGCTCTGCTGCTGAAGGCCGCGGATCGACACTATGGGTTGGTGGCTGGACTGAGTTCCTGCCTTCGAGATGATCGGCAAGCGGGCAAGGTCGATCATTCGTTGTGCGAGTTGGTGGCGCAGCGAGTGTTTGCGATCGCCTGCGGCTACCCGGACACCAACGATTCAGCCCGCCTGTCCGAGGATCCGATTCACAAACTACTTCTGGATCGCGATCCGATCGAGGGTCGGAGCCTGGCTTCGCAGCCGACGTTGTCGCGTTTCGAGAACGGAGTTGGGGTAAAGGAACTTTATCGTTCGGGCGAGTTCATGGCCGAGAGTGTGATCCGGCGTCACGCCAAGCGGCTGCGTCATCGCACTTATCGCGTCACCATCGATCTGGACCCGACCGACGATCCCACGCACGGCGCGCAGCAGTTGTCGTTCTTCAACGGACATTACGACACCTGGTGCTACCTGCCGGTGATGGGTTTTGTCAGCTTCAACGACGAAGCCGAACAGTATCTCTGCGCCGCGGTGTTACGGCCCGGCAACGTGAGCGCAGCGGCGGGAGCAGTTGGCATCCTGCGGCGTTTGGTGAGGATGATTCGTCACCATCTTTCTGGAGTACAGATTCGGGTACGCCTGGATGGCGGTTTTGCGCATCCTGCTGTGCTGGAGTTTCTGGACGCCCAGCCGAAACTGGAATATGTAGTCGCGATGGCCAAGAATACATTGTTGAAGCGCGTGGTCGAAAGCGGAATGCAGCGAGCGCGCAAGCTCTCGCGGCGCAGCGGAAAGACCGAACATATTTACGGGGAAGTCCGCTACAAGGCCGGGAAGTGGCCAGGCCTGCGCCGCGTCATCATCAAAGCCGAGGTCGTCCGCGCTGCCGATAAGGACCCCAAAGACAATCCCCGGTTTGTCATCACCAACATGAAACAGAGCCCGCAATGGATTTACGAACGGGTCTACTGCCAGCGCGGGGACATCGAAAATCGCATAAAAGAATTGCACGAGCTCGACATCGACCGCACCAGTTGCAGCAGCTTCTGGGCCAACCAGTTTCGCGTCCTACTCACCGCCGCGGCGTACGTGCTAATGCAGGAATTGCGCTTGCGCGCTGCCGGCACCGCTTGTGCCCGCGCCCAAGTTGGCACGCTGCGCGAACGATTGCTGAAGCTAGGCGCTCGGGTCTTGGTCTCGGTACGACGCGTCGTCGTCCATCTGCCCGCTTCCTTCCCGTTTCTACCCGCCTTCCGTCGTGTGGCTCTGGCGCTCGGCGCGGCAACCGGCTAAATCCCTTTTCCGGTTTACTAGCTCAACCGAATTCCACACCGACGACGGTCACGGCGCCCCTGTCTCTCCATCCGGCAACTTGAACATCCCGATCTTGGAACTCTTCGATTCCTTTGCTCCTTTGCTCGACCAAACCCAACTATCGGGATTTACAACCCACTGCGCACCAATAACTGGGCGCTTGCGATGTCTTCACGAATAATGCGGGCTAGTCCCCATTCTCGGAAAGACCCAACTTCAACCGATCTCAACCGCCAACATTTCGGGACAAACACGTGGTCGATGTGAAATGGCTTGTCCTGACGATGGTGAAAGTAGTGGGTTGGCCGCGTTTCGGCTCCTTGCTTCTCTCCATGATGAGTGTAATACGCACTAATTAGACCATGGCCTTCGAATAAACGAACTGCTTCGGTGTCATTTCTCCGGAGACTTTACCTGAGGGAGCGTTAACAGTCGGATGCTGTATCGAATCAGGTCGAGGCTATCAAACAGAAATGTTGATAGCCTTTTCCGTTTTTTCGAGCCTCTTGAAGTGCTTAGCGTTTGGAGCCCTGCAAACCGCCGCCAACCTCATGCACCCATGTGCCCTTTTTCAACTTCCGCGCCCGTTCATTCATAAGTCGGGTATATCCGATGGGACTTTTGGGCTCCAAAGCTTGGGGCAAGTTCTTAGGTGCCCGACGAAAGTTTGTGCACGGGCACTTCCTCTTTTTGCGACGCGCCTTGCAGCCCACCGTGCTTGAATGCTCGGATTCTGGATGAGAGCAGTACCAACATGCTGGGTTCTTCGTTCGAAACCACTTCCTTGGCATGACCTTCAATCCTCCGTTCCGGATGTTCACCTCACTTGAATATACCCAGAGCGCCCTGACATCATCGCGGGAAACGAACTTACTCCTTGCGCCTGATCCTCCTCAGCAGGCATCGATAGCTCTGGTACTGCGAATGCGGCAAGCCGATGCTGGTGATGCTCGAATGCTGGAATCCAGTGAGCAAGGCTTACCTGCAGGCCGTAACTTGAGGAATAACAAAAAGGGTATTCCCATCGTTTGTAACAATGAATTCACGAAGGTCATGGAACAGGAAGTCTTCGTACTTTCCCTTCACATGTAAGTCAATCGTGAATGTAAAGTCTCCATCTCCACCATTTACAATGGGAAGAAAATTCTTGAAACTCTCATCGTTGCTTCCCACAGCTCTATACCGTCGACCGGTAGTTTGTCCTCTACCTACCCAATCGCCAACGTTCATTACGGCTCCACTCTGAGTACCATCAGGTTCGGTAATGAAGGAGCTCAATGTCTTGAGGTTGCCTGTGAAAGTTATAACCTCTCCCTGTCCTCTATTTGCACACGGGACAGAGGTTGTGATCGAGACCGGTTGTACAGACGTTGTGGTTGTTGATGTTTGAGCCGAGGCTGCTAGTGTAGTGCGTTATAAGTAATAACCTTTATAGTTCCACCCCCGTCTAATAGGCAGGAGACCTCGTGGATGCGGATCGCCCCTGCCATCACCTTGAGTTCTGACCAGCAAGCCACCTTGGAGCAATGGGCTCGCAGCCGGTCGCTTCCGGCGCGAATGGTGGAGCGTGCTCGGATCGTCCTGTTGGCCGCCGAAGGCCGACAGGACAAGCAAATCGCTTGCGCGATGAAGATCACGCCCAAGAAAGTATCGCGCTGGCGTAGCCGGTTTCTGACCTTGGGCATGGCAGGATTGGAGCGCGATGCCTTCCGGCCCGGCCGTACTCCCAAGATCACCGCCAGCTTGGCGCGGCGTATGGTGCGCATGACGACTCAGCAGAAGCCGGCGAACGCCACTCACTGGAGCACGCGCAGCATGGCCCGGGCGGTGGGCATCAGCGAGGCCAGCGTGCGTCGTATCTGGCGCCGTCACGGCCTGAAACCGCACCGGGTGGAGAACTTCAAGATCAGCAATGATCCCGAGTTCGCAGAAAAACTGGAAGACATCGTCGGCCTCTATCTGAACCCGCCGGAACACGCGCTGGTGCTGTGCGTGGATGAGAAAAGCCAGATCCAAGCTTTGGATCGTACCCAACCGGGCCTTCCGCTGAAGCGGGGACGCAGCCAGACTCTGACCCACGACTACAAACGCAACGGCACTGCGACCCTGTTCGCCGCTCTCAATGCGGCCAACGGCGAGGTCTACGGGTTTTGTCAGGAACGGCATCGACATCAGGAATGGCTCAAGTTTCTGCGCCTCCTCGATCAGGCCATGCCCTCGCATCTCGACTTACACCTGATCGGCGACAACTATGCGACCCACAAGCATCCCAAGGTTCAGCGCTGGCTCGCACGCCGTCCACGGTTCCACATGCACTTCACTCCGACCAGTGCATCCTGGCTCAACATGGTGGAGCGCTTCTTCCGCGACCTCACTCAGAACCGACTGCGGCGCGGTGTATTTCGCGATCTCGAAGAACTTATCATGGCGATTGGCAGTTACATCGACCGCCACAACGAAAATCCCAAACCCTTCATCTGGACGGCCCGCGCTTCCGACATCTTGGAGAAGGTCAAACGCGCCCGCCGGGCGCTGCATAAAGGTCACTCTGCATGACGCACTACACTAGCCCCGACATAAGAAATGCAAGTACTACTGCTGCTTTCATTGTTCCCTTCTTTGGGGGAAGGAAGTGATGGGACTCCAGTTTATCTGTTGAATGACAATGCGCGCGGGGAGCGGGGCCGGTTCAGTCGGGGGGGGGATTTGGGGGCGACTAAGCGACATCACGCTACGCGCTCTTGCAGGGGATTGTCAAGAAAAATGCCGCGCGGTCCACGCGATTCGCACGTACGTCAGTGCCGCACTCTGAAGAGCGTTGTTTAACTCCTCAGGCGTCATCGGTTCTCCGTTCGGTTGTCTATGAGCGAATACATCCGATTGAGTTCGTCCAACGCTTTATCGAAAAGTCTGCCGATGAACTCGGCCTTGGCACATACGGGACAGCAAGCATCGACAAACTCCGAAGTACGAGTGCCGCCTCTGACCTCCCAGCAAGCGTACAACTGGAAGCCGATCCGCCGACAATAGACTCTGGTGACAGTTGACCCGTTTCGCTTTGTATCTCGTTTGGCGTAGACAAGGGCACGACGAAGCGACCGTTCGCAGCAACCGTCCCCGCCGTCGCCGCACTCGGGGTAGTATTCGAGACACATGATTCACGCCCTGTCCTTTGGTCTCACGCCAGCACCAGCCCGTCGTCCTGCATCCCCTGAGCCAGTCCCCACGCATAACGATGTTCGACTATAAGTGCGTGGCCGAACCACTGAGCATCGTCCTGAACATGCTCGTCTATCCATTCCTTAGCCCGAAGGGTCAAGGGACAGAACGTGTACAGCGTCCCGACGTTGTTGACGAGAACGTCAGGCTGCGACACCCTCGATTCATCGTGCATAAGATCTCCCGGCAGGCCGGATGCCCTCGATGATCGAAACTGCGTCTGCCTTGGTCTGGGGCACGAACGTTGTCAAGCGTGCGGCCTGAAGGACTCTCTGGGCCAGAGCCATTAGCTCTTGCTGGGTAGCGTCTGCGTAGTACGTCTCAGCCAGCTTCTGAGTCAGCGGGGATGGGGTGGCACGGTTCTGGCGTCCTGATTTGACCAACGTCAAAGCGTGCCGACGTACACGCCTGATCTGAGCTTGTCTCATGGGTTTTTGTCCTTTGCGGTTCTGCCGCCGCATCTGCCTAGAGGCGACCACCGTGGAGATCGAAACCCTGACCCCTCGGTTGGTGAGCACCGTCGCGAATGGACGGGCTGCTCTTGATGCTGTCTGAATTCTACCGACTCACCGTGCCCAGAACAATGTCACCTTCGTGCCACGGATGGACGGAGGCGAACAAGACTGTCACCACGATTGTCACCGCGCTGCCCTAATCTGGGCACTTTCACCTAACGTCACCTAATGCTAAATGACTGAAAATACTAGAAACGCTGGGCTTTCGAGAGATTCTCAATCTTCAAACACGGGTTCGATTCCCGTTAGCGCTACCAAACCTCTCGTGCTATCAATCAGTGGTGTCGCTTCCGGTCGTCCTCGTGCCGGTTGAAGGCACCGCAATCAGCCATGCCAGGAAAGTCGCCGAGGCGGTCAGCAGCAGCGTGTTGCGCGCCCGCACCGTCAGCAGACCGCTGACCGGGGCGTTGTAAGCGAAAGAGAAACCCCACTCGCCCTGAAACACCGTGATCTCCCGTTTGTGTCTCCTTCCCGCCTGCATTTCGCGGATGCCCGCGGACACTTCCACTTGCGTCCGTTCGTTTACGCCTGGATTTCGAAACCCCAGAGTCTCTATGAGTACGAAGAGTCCCGCGACCGGGAATTTCCGCTGCATTTTTTTGTGGAAGGACCCAAATAGGGTATTGTTGGCGTTTTCTCGTCCCGCATCTACCTGTTCCGGGTGGAAGGCCGGGGCAGATTTTCCTTGCCGGAACCGACAACTACGGTCGCGACCAGTTTTCGAGGATCCTGTACGGCGGCCGGATCTCGCTGGCTGCAGGCTTGCTAGCTACGGCAATTTCGCTTTCCCTGGGTTTGCTGCTCGGCACCATCTCCGGCTTCTACGGCCACTGGATCGATGAATCGCTGATGCGCATGGTCGAGCTTTTCCTGGTTCAACCCTGGCGAGAAGTAGAAGTAAAAGTAGCGCCGGCATCTTGCCGGCTGTCCCGAGGGCGTCTCGCCCTCGGCTGGTGACCGGCGAGGGGCAATCGCCGAATTTCTCAGTTCCGGTTCTGTCGAGCATCGATGGGGCCAGGCCGATGCACCGGGCCTGCACCGCCTGATTCACTTTGGCACGACGAGAGGGCCGTGCGTGACAAGCTTCGAATCCACTATGCCGATCTCGACCCGGCGGTTGGCAGCACGCGCCTGTTCGCTGTCACCCGGAACGCGCGGGTCGGATTTGCCAAAGCCCCTGGTGCTCATGATGGTTGGAGAAATTCCAGTCTGCATCAAGAAGTCGCGGACAGCTTCGGCGCGACGCTGTGAGAGTTGCAAGTTGTACGTCTGCGTACCGACGTCGTCCGTATATCCGTAGACAGCAATCGTATATCCCTTAAGCGTCATCAGGATCCCGGCGATGCGATTGAGGATGTCGCGATATTCCGGTTTAATGTTTGCCTTATCAAAGTCGAAGCGAATCGACTTGCTGTCCAGCGTCATCACCAGGCCCATGGCGGTGCGACGTGTATCGGCAATTTGCCCGAGAGCGTCTTGCAGCTGTGCAAGTTGCGCCTCTCGCTCTTGCCGATATGCCTCAGCCTGCTGGGTGGCTTGATCTGCGGTTTGCTGCGCCGCGGCGGCCTGCTGCCGCGCAAGTTGCGCCTGCGCCTCTGAATTCGATTGATCCTGCTTTGCCAAGTCACGCTGTTGAGCGGCTGCCTGCGCGTTCGCAGCCGCCTGCGAGGCCTGCTGAGCCAACGTCTGCGATTGCTCCTGTGCGCTCACGACCTGCTGGCTGAGACCTTCCGTCTGCTGGCTGAGTCGCGTCACCTCGCGCTCCAGACGACGGACCGTGGTCAGATAAACAAACCCAAGAACCAGGCTGAGCGCGATTGCGATCACTCCCAGAGCCAGCGCTAACTTTCCTTGAAACTTGGCAGGCGCATCCCCAAGTTCACGGTTGTCCGGCTTCAGCGCCTCGCTTGAAGAGTCCATCATCTGGCAATCTTAGACTGGAATTCTAGGTTGAGGCAAAAGGAAATAGCTCCCGGATTGTCGACCAAACGGGAGGAATCGCGGCTCTGTTCATTCATCAAGCACACCGCAAGGCAAGCGACGGCGCGAAGGCTGAATTCTGAAGCTAAGGCCTGGAATCATCCAATTCGGATTGCTCAGACTTGTGCGGGTGCAAGATCGCGTTAATTTCGCAACCCACCAGAAGGGCGATGCCAGCGGTATACATCCACAGCATCAGGATGATCATGGCGGCAAGATTGCCGTACGTGGCGCTGTAGTTGCCGAACTTGGAGACGTAGAATCGTAATCCAATCGAGGCGATAGCGATCAGAGTAGCGGCAACCACATTGCCGGGCGAAATAAACCGGAACTTAAGGTTTACATCGGACCCAAACCGGTAAGTCACGGCGAGAGCCAGCAGCAACGCGACGGCAATGATGATCCAGCGGAGTGTCGCGAAGAAGACGAGTAACGGCCGGCTCCATCCGACGATCGACGCCAGCCACGATTGAACCACCCCTCCGAAGATCACCAGCGAGAGAGAACCGATCTCCAGCAGAACAAAGAACACCAGCAGAAGAATCGCGGTCCCCCGCGCTTTCCAGAAGGGTCTCCGGTCCTTGACCCCGTAGACCACATTGAGTTGCTCGACGATCGCATAGACGCCGGTGGATGCCGACCAGAGCGTAAAGATCAGTCCGAATGTCAACAGTCCGTCGGTGCGTCCGGACGCGACGTACCGGACGGTTTCCTCGAAAAGGTTTGCGGATTGTTCCGGCAAAACCTGGTGGAGAAGATCCAGTATGGCCTGCTGCAGGTGGGGGATGGAGAGAGAAGGAAGCAGTGAAAGGACAAGGATCACCGCCGGGAAAACCGCGAGCAAAAAGTAGAACGCAAGAATGGCCGCACGGTCGAGTACGTGGTCGTCCTGAATTTCACGCCACAAATCCCTGGTGAAATCCATCAACCGCCTGTGAGACCGAGGGCTCGTTGTTGAAAAGCTCCTTTCTGCGTCGTTCAGCAGCGTCTATCAAGATCTTGGAGGTTGGTTTGGCGAAGACTGGCGTCGGCCCCTCTCTTGGCATGGTACCTTCTCCGGCCTCCCTCGGTTGGGGACCTTTCCGTCGTGACCAACGAAAGCTGGGGCAGGTCGGCAGCAAGCCCCGTCCAGAGCGGCTTGTGAATTATGTAATCGCTTACAAACAAAGGAGTTGACGCCGACCCTGCGTCCGCTTATAAAACGGACAGATGAGCAATAAACAAACTCACGTCCTTGCAGACTGGCGACAGCTTTGCCAGGCTGCTTTGTTCGAAACCAACCCCGTGAAATTGCTTGAACGGATCGCCCACGCTCGTAATGCTGTTCTGGATCGCATCGAAGACGGTCATACGAAACCGCTGAATGGCGAACAGTACGATTTGCGAGATGCTTTAACCACGCTGGACAGTCTGCGCAGAATTACGGAGCGTCAAAATGGCTATCAGTCAAAGGCTAGTTGACCCTTACCGGAAGATCAGAGTGCCGACCAGCTATAGCTGGCAAGAGTCATATCAAGCGGCCCTGGTCGAAAGCGATTGGACGAAGGTGCAGGAGCGCGTTCAGACAGCCGAGTCTGAAATACACCAGAGGCGGCTGGTGCTTTCTCAAGACCATGGTGGCACCGATGAGGAAAGGGCAGCTCTCGTCAATGCCATGAGCGGTCTTAGAGTTCTGCGAATGAACATAGCTTCGTGGTTGGAACGGCAGAATCCAGGTGGCACCCTCATGAGGAAGCGTGCTCAACCTGAGCCGCACCCGACTTTTGGGTCCTCGCCCGACAAGGCTGGCTAAAACTGACACCCGTCAAGGAAACTTTCGGAACGCTTCGTTAGCCCTGCTGCAGCTGCGACACGTTCCCCTTTTCAACCTACGACCGACGTTCCCACTCTGCCTACCCAGGCACGGCGTTCCGGGCGAGATACTCATCCAGGGAGCGGTCGGGTCCGATATAGTGAAAGGCTTCGGCGTAGTCGAGGCCGTATTTCTGGCCGGCGGCGCGGTCGCGGGTCTCGAGCGCCACTTTTGTAAACTCATCGATGGCGGTGGCGTTGTCGGCGCCGGACAACGTTGGCACGCGAAGTTTTCGTTCGACCAGAGCAGCATTCACGTCCTTGATCATGTGAGTGATCATGGTCCGGCATGATCTCAGGCAGGCGAGCTTGGTAGAGAAAGTCGGGGCAATGTCCACCGCACGATTTACTAACTGCGGGCCTCTGGCGAAGTAGTATTTTTCGGATACGCTGTGCGGTTTTAAACCGGCGGCGAAGTGTTCCGGCATATCCAGGTGGCCGCCCGACATCCAGCAGGCCGCTTCCACCGCCTGGGCCGTCACGTAGTGGTCCGGGTTTTCCTCGTAATGTCCCCAGGGATCGTAGCTGAAGATGGTATCAACCTTGAGCAGACGAAACAGGAAGATGAGGCGGGCGCGAATTTCAGTGCGCGCCACGTCGTCCATGCGGTGGTTGCGATAGCTGAGGTCGAACAACTGCTTCAGGCCGGACGCCTGCAGGAAAGCCCTGGCATCACGTTCGTTGCCGAGCACGGTTTCACCCAGAGTGAGGTCGTAGGAGTCCTTCTCGTCGTTGCTGGTGCGGATGAAGTATCCGGTGTAGCCCTCCTGCAGCAGTTTGGCCACGGTGCCGCAGGCAAAAAAAGGCCCGTCATCCAGGTGAGGCGTGATCAGGGCCAGCACCTTGCCTTGGTGCGGCGTCCCAGACACGGCACGCTCGATCACGATATCCGCGGCGGGCGCAGCCTGGGCCGGTAACTGCGGCGCGCCCAACAAACCTGCGGCGACAGCTCCCCTAAAGAAATCACGCCGTTCCACTCGAACCGTCCCTCCATCGTCGGCGGCGGTCTTGAGGAAACGCCGCGACGGGCAGCTCCGGTCGATCATACGTCGAAGGTCAGCCACCCGGTCTTCGCGGCATTAGTGTTGATAGTGATGCATCAGGTTCCAGGGCGCGGGCGGCGGTCCCGACAATCTCTTTGCGCACCATTCCCTCCAGGTTGCAGGTTTATGACAATTAGGTGATTCCGGCTGGTCCGGGGACCGCCTTGTCGGTCCTCGGGGCCGGGGGGGCGGTGCAATGACAAGTGCATTTTTGTGCAAATCTCTTCACATCCGACCCTTCAGGACGGTCCGGTCCCATGATTCCATAACGTTACTGGTTTGGAAGCTGGCGTGCACTTTAGAGACTCGCCAATGCGGTTTTCCTCCCCTCGAGCTTGAAATCACAGATTCCATTGAGGAGCACTTGAAAAACACCAGCGTCAGCGTGGTTCGCCATCGTCATCCCCGCCGCAGCCGGAGGCACGCCAGGGCCAAATTCCTGGTGGCGCTCCTGTTTACTGCAACGGCAGCGATAACCTGGCAGTTTGCCCGGCAACCGGTTTCCAGTTCGTCGTACCCATCGTTGAAGCCCACTCCCATTGGCCTGAACCAGGCTGTCCCCTCTGATTTGGCGAGCCAGGAAGAAGCTGCCTTCATCGCGGGCCGTCCGGGGCGTCCGGCATACCTGTATTCAGTGATTCCGGGAGGAGTAGCTAGCGTCGAAGAACTGCGGCAGGCCATGGAACACGATCCAGTCGTGGCGCGGGAATTCCAGGGATTTGATTTTCAACGGGCCCACCTGGTTCAGGTTTCCGAAAAGCAGGCGATGCATGTCGCCTACCGCATGGGCGACAAGGTGTACTGGACCCGGAAGAAGGTGATGCTACATCCGGGCGA
>CAWCPY010000031.1:0-17997 GCA_963797385.1 Terriglobia bacterium | reverse complement strand
AGCGGCGATACCTGCGCGGGCTGGCCGAGAAGGACGGTCTTGCAATCACGCAAATCGATGTCAACAGTTCTTGGAAAGGCGCCGTTGCGGAGACATTCCAAGCACTGCACGAAGGCGTCGATGCCGTCTATCAAGCCACGTTTCTAGACGGGCCGTGGGGCGGTCGGTCGGACTTCCTTGTCCGGGTCAACACTCCCAGCGCCCTCGGGCCTTGGTCTTACGAGGTGGTGGAAACCAAGCTCGCACGCTCCACCAAGGCGACCGCATTGGTTCAGCTTTGCTTTTATTCGGACTTGCTGTCGCGGATTCAAGGCGTCGAACCCCAGTGGATGCATGTGGTACTCGGGGGCACGGCTGCTCCCGAACGATTTCAAGTACAACGCTACATCGCTTATTTCCGCAAGGTCAGAAGTGAGTTCGAAAGGGCGTGGAAGCTAGAAGAGGACAGTACCCCGAACCTGTGGAGCACTGCGAGGTATGTTCGTGGTTCCCGCTGTGTGACACGCGCCGCAGGGCCGACGACCACCCATCGCTCGTCGCAGGAATCTCGCGTAATCAACGGAAGGCTCTGGCTGAGCGGGGTGTAAGCACCGGGGCCGCCCTCGCGAAGCTGGCTCTTCCTCTCGTGCCGAAGATTGAACGCATCGGAGACGCCGCCCTGCTGCGAATCCGGGAGCAGGCACGTCTCCAAGCGCAAGGCCGTGAGGAAGGTCGCCTTATTTACGAATTGCTCGACGACGCAGGGGAGGGCGACGGGCTCGCTGTATTGCCTCTCCCGTCACCTGCGGACATGTTTCTTGACCTCGAAGCGAATCCCTACGTGCTTGACCAAGGCTTGGAGTACCTCATCGGCATCGTGACGCTTCCCGCGGATTCAGGCGGCGATTCGATCTATGAATCCCTCTGGTCGTTTAGCCGCTCGGAAGAGAAGAAGGCGTTCGAGACGTTCATAGCCAAAGTGATGGAGCGTTGGCGTCGGAACCCGGAGATGCACATCTACCATTACGCCCCATACGAGCCGACCGCCATCAAGCGGCTGGTCGGAAGGCACGGGACGTGTGTCGATGAGGTAGACCAACTGCTAAGGGCGGGGGTCTTCGTCGATCTCTACCGCGCCGTCCGGCAGGGTCTTCGAGCCTCGGTGGAGAGCTATTCCATCAAGAGACTCGAACCACTGTATGGATTCACTCGCGCCGTGCCGCTCCGAGAGGCAAATGTCGCCCTTCAGTCCTACGAAGCAGCGATGGCACTTGGCAACGGTCAGACTGAAATCGGCGATCTGCTCAAGACCATTGAAGGCTACAACCGGGACGACTGTCTGTCGGCCCCACGGTTGCGAGATTGGCTCGAAGATCGACGCAAGGAACTGGAAGCCCAAAGCGGTCGCGCCTTGCCACGACCGACGATCCGATCTGGCGAGCCCGGCGAAAAACTGACCACTCGGCTCCAAGAGGTACGGGCAATCATGGCTCGCCTTGTCGCCCCGCTCCCGGCAGACGAGACCGCATGGACTGACGAACACCGGGCGTGCTGCCTCCTCGCGCAGATGTTGGAATGGCATCGGCGAGAGGAAAAATCGGCGTGGTGGGAATACTTCCGTCTTTGTGAGCTATCCGCGGATGAACTCCAAGAGGACAGCAGTGCGCTGGGTGGCCTCGTCTATGTTGGATCGGTTGGTCGCATCAAGCGGTCGATAATTCATAGATACAACTTTCCACCGCAAGACCACTGTATTGATCGGGCACTGGAAGTGCGTGATCCGAAGACTGGGCAGAACGCCGGGGCGGTTGTAGCCATCGATGAACGGAACCGGACGATTGACCTCAAGCGGGGCGCTTCCTCGTCCGCTCCGCATCCGACCGCTCTCGTCCCGTTCGACATTGTGGACTCGTCGGTGCTGCGTGACAGCCTCCTCCGTATCGCGGTTTGGGTTGCTGATCACGGCATCACCGGATCGGGAAGATACCAGTCCGCACGGGAACTCCTCCTTCGTGATCGTCCCTCTGTTATGCAGGGCAACGTATGGACTTTGATCGGCGAAGATCAGCAACTGACGGAAGCCGCAAAGACTCTTGTACAATCGCTTCCCCGAGAGGCATCAGTACTTCCGATCCAAGGGCCACCGGGCTCAGGCAAGACGTTTACTGGGGCTCGCATGATTGTCGAGCTTGTGAGGCAGGGTCGGCGGGTAGGAATAACGGCTTGCAGCCATAAAGTAATCAGTACCCTACTTAGAGAGGTGTGCAGAGCCGCTACCGACGCTAGCGTTCTCCTCATGGCAGTCCAGAAGGCGAGCGACGGAGACGAGTGTCAGCATGCAGCGGTGATAGCAGCCAAGGACAACCAAATCGTTCTCAGCGCCCTGACAACTGGTGCGGTAAAGGTTGCCGCAGGGTCGGGGTGGCTCTGGGCTCGCGAGGATATGGCGAACTCGGTGGACGTGCTCTTCGTCGATGAGGCAGGTCAGATGTCTCTCGCCAATGTGCTGGCATTGTCCCAAGCCGCGACCAGCATTGTCCTGCTTGGCGATCCGCAGCAACTCGACCAGCCCCAGAGAGGTGTCCATCCGCCCGGTGCCGAGGTCTCGGCTCTTGGTCACCTATTGAATGGGCGTGCAACAATCGCCGCCGACCAAGGGGTCTTCCTAAGTGAAACCCGCCGCCTACACCCGGATGTCTGCGCGTTCACCTCGGAGCTTTTTTACGAGGGACGGCTTATGTCACGGCCCGAGAACGCGAAACAGCGACTCAGCGCTGGCGTTCCGCTTGGCGGGACGGGTCTGCGTTTTGCCCCGGTTGAGCACGCAGGGAACCAGAACGAGTCGCAGGAGGAGGTCGAAAGGGTTGCAGCGGCGGTGGATGTTCTGTTGCGGTCTGGCACTACTTGGACAGACAAGAAGGGCGAAACCCATGGCCTCGGGCTTCAAGACATCTTGATTGTTGCTCCTTACAACGCGCAGGTCTCCGGGCTTTTAGAAAGGCTACCCACAGGGTCGAGAGTGGGAACTGTGGACAAGTTTCAAGGGCAGGAAGCCCCTGTTGTCTTCTACTCCATGGCAACATCGACCCCGGAGGAGGCCCCGAGGGGCATGGAATTCCTGTACAGCCTGAACCGCCTGAACGTTGCAGTCTCGCGTGCTCAATGCGTGGCTGTCATTGTTGCCAGCCCAGCTTTGTTCCAAGTGCAGTGCAAGACGCCGCGCCAGATCGAGCTAGCCAATGCATTCTGTCGGTATCTTGAAATGGCTCGTCCGGTCTGACAGTCGCGGCAGATAGCTGTTACGGTGTCATGCGCTGAGGGGGGGCTGCGAAATGGCAACGCCAGAGCAAATTGTTGATCACAAGGGGCTGTCCAAGAAACAAATCGACCTGATCCAACAGTTCGAAGCCGACTTCAATGTGGTTGAGCGTTTCTTGCGCGTAGCTGTTGGTGGTGACAAGCACCTAAAGTTCGTACAGCTAGTTCAAGAATACGCAAATAGATACACGGCGTGGGGTGATGCCGAACTCCTCAGGACGATTGCCAAGATTCGAAACGTCATCGTTCATGACAAAACTGAACCCTTTCGCTATATAGTCATACCTACTTCCTCCATTGCTGAAGAACTAAGGAAGTGCAGAGAACGATTGATAAACCCTAGCCGCGCTATTCCCACGTTCGAGCGCACGGTGGAAATAGTTTCCATCTCCGATACTTTGACGCGAGTGCTGAAAATCATCGACATCAGGGATTACTCACAGTCTCCCGTGTACGAGGGCGAGCGATTCCGGGGTCTGCTGACGGAAAACGGCGTCACCCGGTGGCTTGCTGGCCACGTCTCCAGAACTCTATCCCTCGCGGAACTTGATGTCGCTCCAGTTGGACAAGTGCTCAAGAGTGAAGAGGAGCGCAAGAATTATCAATTTGTGTCGCGTGACACGCGAGTGGACGACATAAGAGCATCGTTTGCAGCGCAGACGTTTCTCGAAGCTGTCCTCGTCACGACTAGTGGGGAGGAAGCAGAGAAGCTGCTTGGGATTGCCACTCGTTGGGACATGCTTCAACTCGCTTAAGCGAACTTATGTATCCGCGTCCGCTCACTGAATCTTGAAATCTATTCGAGCAAAGCTCTCACCATACTGAGCCATTCCGCTTCGAGTTGTTCTCGGCAAACGGGCTTTCCTGCCCGACGATACCAGTAGGATGCGTTGCCCTGATCGCCTTCCTTGTGGTGCAGATAGGCGTGCACCCACGAACCCTCCATGCCTTCGTCCTGCTGAGCAGATTCGTGCGCTCGTGCCCAATCGCCCTTGGCATCCCACCACAGTCCGGCGAGGGCGTGCGTGAGTCCCGCTGGCGGCTCCTTCGCGGTGAGGGATTGACGGAAGTCGTCTAAGGTCATTTTGGTGTCCCGTGGCGCAGTGGCCGGATGCTGCTCTCCTCAGCCTTCCCCATTATCAACCTTCTGCATAATCCGCTCAGCCCACTGAACCGCAGCCGCGACCATCGATTCGGTTCTCGGGCTTGGCTTGGAATCAAAAAAGACTTCGGCGGTCTTCAGACGACGCCACGAGCATCCCCGCCAACCTCGCTATCACGTTCACTACACCCCGACCAGTGGCAGTTGGTTGAACCTCGTGGAACGATTGTTTGCCTAAGTGACCGAACGATGCGTCCGCCGCGCGGAAGCTACAGCCGTACCCTCGATTAGCCGTTTGAGTTTGCAGTCATTGTCCACTTAGCATCTTTGATGCTCACTTCAACTTCTTGCCCAAGTTTAATACCGCAGTCTTTCAGCACCCTTGCGAGGGTCACTTTTTCGTCGCTAGTCGAACGGAGGTCGGGGCAGACATAGAGTCTACCGCTGACGCTGCTCTCGGCCCGCAGACGGGCTCGAAAGTCCCCAATCCGCGTCGAAAGGATGATCTCAACCTGCTGTCCAATTTCCAGCCGGGGAACGCTTTGCTCGAACCCGTTGCACACGTAGAGCACGCATCTTGTAAGGCCGTCGGCATACCGCTGACTCATTGAAGTAACACGACAGCGGACAGTGATGCCATTAAGCATTTTGGCTTCCTTGCCATGCTCTGTTGAACTAAGGATTTGGGCAGTTCCCCTTACCGGGCTCGACGAGTGAGTCCCGCATGACGTATTGGCGGAAGCGGTGCCCGGTTTAGTGAAGAAATGCCCGTAAACCCAAAGCGCCCTATCAACAGGCCGGGATATGAACATCCGGGAATCTCCTACCTCCCGTGGACATGCTCCGCCGATGGGACGAAGCAGGTTCATGAAGTGCTGATAGTCGCTCCATTCTTGGAGCGGCCTATACGGGATATACGACCCGGGAGGCAGGCTCCGATGAATCGCTTCAACGGCAATATGCGCAAATTGATCATAAATCGGGTATTTGCCATGCGTCATAAAGAAGAGGATCGCGAGAACGTAAACTGGGCCAAAACCATCCAGCGTCGAATGCAAGTCAAACAGGTACTGTGGGTCGCCCTGATTTATTTGTTGCAATATCGTGGGCATTTTGGCGGAGAGGTAGGAAATGCCCTCCGAGAAGTCACGGCGGTACCGATCTCTAAGCGCTGTATCCCAGTTGTACAGGTACTTGATCTTTTGGGCGGCTTCAGAGCCGTGATGATCAATTGCTCCAATCTTCCAAGCCACGGCTAGGATCAGATCATCTTTCGATAATTGGGTCGTTTGCTTTAGTAGAGCACACACCTGACTCTCCACAAACGGACTGGTCTGGTTTCGGCTATTGATCCGCTGGCCCCGCGTTGAGCCATTGAGAAAATAGTACGGCTTATAAGTCTTCAGCCATTGTTGGCACTGAATCTGTTTTCCTTGTTCATCAAAAAACGTCATCAGTTCACCTGCTTGAATTTCGCTTCAGCCTGCTCTAGTGACTACTGCCTGCCACATCGCTGTGGCTAAACTCAAAATCTCAATGCGTCGGCTCCCCGGCAGTCGACACCGCAGGATGTAAGCGGCTCAGAATGCCATCGCGGCACAGGATTCGCCGCCGCAAGTCGTCTGCCACTGTCCGGTCGCAACTAAAATCGTGGGCGGGCTTATTGCGAAGGGCCTTAACCAACGCGACATCTTTTGAGATTGTTTCTACATCGAATCCGAGCGCCGAGACTTTGCTGTGCATAGTTGGGTCGTACTTCAGATACCAGCCTAGGTTCCCCAACGTCACGCTATCCTTGGGAAATTTGCCCCTGAGGATCAATGGACGAGTCGCTTTCCCCTGAGCGTTATACGTCTCCGTGCCAGCAGCCAGTAACCCGATCACAAATGGCCCGATAATCCGAACGATCAGTTCGTTCTCATAACCCTGCGCCATCGTTATGGCGGTCAGCGAAAAGCCATCGGGTTCCTGATTTATGTTGTACAGATACTCGGCCAGTTGGATCGCTCGCCGGGTCTTTTCGTGCAGCCGTGAATACAGCGGCTCTCCAAGCTGTGCGACTATATACGGCTCGTTCGCTGCTGCCGAACGGCTGTTGCGTTCAATTAGGCGCACAAGTTCCATTTGCCCTGCCTTCACGGAATCCTCGAAGTTGTCGAAATCCCGCTTCCACTCTTGAAGGGCACCCTGAATTGTTTTCGTTTCATGTGTCGTCAGTGTTTTTTGTGGCAAGTCCGTTTGTGCCGCCGTTGCCAACCTTTTCCGCCAGTCCTCCCCGTGAATGATACAGGCGAGAGACGATAGGTCTATAGTCTGAAAGAGGATGGCTGGGGCTAGCTGAGAGTTCGCGATTGCCGTCTGCATACGTTGCCGGAGGTCTTCGTACGCTTCGACGGTGACGCGGGGGCGACCTGTTTCAGCGTATTCGGAGTCCATCCTTTCACGGACAGGCTGGAGCAGGTCATTGGCGATACTGACAGCATAGACGAAACGCTGAAGGCTAAGTTCCAGTGAGCGGATGAACTCTCGGCATCTCCACAAATCTGGCAACTCCTCTCCGCGAAGCGAGGGTTCGGGTTCCTCTGGAGAATCGGTAGACACCCTGAGGCATAGTACTTCCTGACCGTGGAGGAGGTTCCCAAGCACATCATCTTCCTCGTCAGCCAGCCGCACAATGATTTCAGGATAGGCACTTGGTAAATCGTCAGCCGCCGCCAACAGCTTGTTCTTTTGGCTGAGAAAGTCGTCCTTAAAGTCGGACAGATTTTCTCTAAACCTATTCTCTAGTGCAGCCCCTATCTGCGCGAAAAAGGCTGGTACGCCCGTGAACTCAGGTCGGCATGCGGGGCAGCCGCTCCAATGTAGCCGCGCTTCCCAAAGGGCAACGAAATCGTACTCCCCCCCATACTCAGCCACAATCTCCGGTACCGATTTTTTCATTGTTTCGCGAAGCAAACCACCCACTTCTGGGTCGATGCAGTCTGGAACCATGTGCCCCCTCCCAGTTCGTCGATTTTACGTTCGCACGTTACGGGTGGAATCGTCAGCATCGCGGAAACGAGCGGCTACGAAAACAGCACATTGTTCCGTGAGGCCCAGAGAATCATGTCGATTTTACGCGGTATCCATTTATAGGTGCTGAACGAATCATTCAATCTACCCGCCTTTCCTGCGTCCATGAGCACCTCCTTTCCTTCCTGATGCTAATGATGCTTGACATAGCTGACGCACTGCCCCTGATTCTTGAATGGTCCAGCAGGCGGACCGAACTTCAGATACCCACCATGCTCGCACTCCTCTTTGCTCTTCGGAGCTTGTGGCGCAGGCGTGATGGCTACCCAAAGAGGAAGTGGGCCAACCGGAATGGTCGCAACCACGGTGTTGGTCGCGGTGTCGATGACCGAGACGAAGTCGGAGTTACCAAGGGAGCCGCTAGTCCCCATTCTCGGAAAGACCCAACTTCAACCGATCTCAACCGCCAACATTTCGGGACAAACACGTGGTCGATGTGAAATGGCTTGTCCTGACGATGGTGAAAGTAGTGGGTTGGCCGCGTTTCGGCTCCTTGCTTCTCTCCATGATGAGTGTAATACGCACTAATTAGACCATGGCCTTCGAATAAACGAACTGCTTCGGTGTCATTTCTCCGGAGACTTTACCTGAGGGAGCGTTAACAGTCGGATGCTGTATCGAATCAGGTCGAGGCTATCAAACAGAAATGTTGATAGCCTTTTCCGTTTTTTCGAGCCTCTTGAAGTGCTTAGCGTTTGGAGCCCTGCAAACCGCCGCCAACCTCATGCACCCATGTGCCCTTTTTCAACTTCCGCGCCCGTTCATTCATAAGTCGGGTATATCCGATGGGACTTTTGGGCTCCAAAGCTTGGGGCAAGTTCTTAGGTGCCCGACGAAAGTTTGTGCACGGGCACTTCCTCTTTTTGCGACGCGCCTTGCAGCCCACCGTGCTTGAATGCTCGGATTCTGGATGAGAGCAGTACCAACATGCTGGGTTCTTCGTTCGAAACCACTTCCTTGGCATGACCTTCAATCCTCCGTTCCGGATGTTCACCTCACTTGAATATACCCAGAGCGCCCTGTCATCATCGCGGGAAACGAACTTACTCCTTGCGCCTGATCCTCCTCAGCAGGCATCGATAGCTCTGGTACTGCGAATGCGGCAAGCCGATGCTGGTGATGCTCGAATGCTGGAATCCAGTGAGCAAGGCTTACCTGCAGGCCGTAACTTGAGGAATAACAAAAAGGGTATTCCCATCGTTTGTAACAATGAATTCACGAAGGTCATGGAACAGGAAGTCTTCGTACTTTCCCTTCACATGTAAGTCAATCGTGAATGTAAAGTCTCCATCTCCACCATTTACAATGGGAAGAAAATTCTTGAAACTCTCATCGTTGCTTCCCACAGCTCTATACCGTCGACCGGTAGTTTGTCCTCTACCTACCCAATCGCCAACGTTCATTACGGCTCCACTCTGAGTACCATCAGGTTCGGTAATGAAGGAGCTCAATGTCTTGAGGTTGCCTGTGAAAGTTATAACCTCTCCCTGTCCTCTATTTGCACACGGGACAGAGGTTGTGATCGAGACCGGTTGTACAGACGTTGTGGTTGTTGATGTTTGAGCCGAGGCTGCTAGCCCCGACATAAGAAATGCAAGTACTACTGCTGCTTTCATTGTTCCCTTCTTTGGGGGAAGGAAGTGATGGGACTCCAGTTTATCTGTTGAATGACAATGCGCGCGGGGAGCGGGGCCGGTTCAGTCGGGGGGGGATTTGGGGGCGACTAAGCGACATCACGCTACGCGCTCTTGCAGGGGATTGTCAAGAAAAATGCCGCGCGGTCCACGCGATTCGCACGTACGTCAGTGCCGCACTCTGAAGAGCGTTGTTTAACTCCTCAGGCGTCATCGGTTCTCCGTTCGGTTGTCTATGAGCGAATACATCCGATTGAGTTCGTCCAACGCTTTATCGAAAAGTCTGCCGATGAACTCGGCCTTGGCACATACGGGACAGCAAGCATCGACAAACTCCGAAGTACGAGTGCCGCCTCTGACCTCCCAGCAAGCGTACAACTGGAAGCCGATCCGCCGACAATAGACTCTGGTGACAGTTGACCCGTTTCGCTTTGTATCTCGTTTGGCGTAGACAAGGGCACGACGAAGCGACCGTTCGCAGCAACCGTCCCCGCCGTCGCCGCACTCGGGATAGTATTCGAGGCACATAAGATTCACCCCCTGTCCTTTGGTCTTCTCACGCCAGCACCAGCCCGTCGTCCTTCATCCCCTGAGCCAGTCCCCACGCATAACGATGTTCGACGATAAGTGCGTGCCCGAACCACTGGGCATCGTCCTGAACATGCTCGTCTATCCATTCCTTAGCCCGAAGAGTCAAGGGACAGAACGTGTACAGTGTCCCGACGTTGTTGACGAGAACATCGGGCTGCGAAGCACTCGATTCATCGTGCATATGATCTCCCGGCAGGCCGGATGCCCTCGATGATCGAAACTGCGTCTGCTTTGGTTTGGGGCACGAATGTTGTCAAGCGTGCGGCCTGAAGAACTCTCTGGGCCAGAGCCATTAGCTCTTGCTCGGTCGCTTCTGCGTAATACGTCTCAGCCAGTTTCTGAGTCAGCGGGGATGGGGTGACACAGTTCTGGCATCCTGATTTGACCAACGTCAAAGCGTGCCGACGTACACGCCTGATCTGAGCTTGTCTCATGGGCTTTGTCCTTTGCGGTTCTGCCGCCGCATCTGCCTAGAGGCGACCACCGTGGAGATCGAAACCCTGACCCCTCGGTTGGTGAGCACCGTCGCATGGTTCCTGTCGGAACGACTGGACGGGCTGCTCTTGATGCTGTCTGAATTCTACTGACTCACCGTGCCCAGAACAATGTCACCTTCGGATGGCGAAACTAAGGCGAACTAAACTGTCACCAAAATTGTCACCACGGTGGCCTAATCTGGGCACTTTTACCTAACCTAGCCTAACGTTAAACCAATGAAAACAATAGAATATCTGCGGTTTAAGCTGATTGAGAATCTTCCGTCCTAACCCCTAGACGATAGCGCCGCCGGAGAGCAGTCATTATAACAAAGCAAACAGGCTGGGCCGTCCTTGGGTGGCGCGCCCGCCTCTGTCCGGCGCTGTGGGCGGACGCTACGTTTTCGCCCGTACCGCCCGTCACCTTCCCTCTTGACAGCCTTCCCTCCCGGAGCTAAATTCCAGTTAGCGAATAAAAAGCGAAAATGCAATTCGCAGCCTCGGCCAGCCGCCTCGGCGTTCCCTGAAATCTTGAGGTCCTTATGGCTTCCCCACTCTTTTCCGCTCCCGCAGGCGGTGCTGCTGTCGTTGTTCCCAGGAAGGAGCCGGCGCAGGTTTTACGAAACCTGGCGGCGTTGCCCAAGCTGGCGGGCGTGACTGCGGCCTCGCGGCTGGAGGCGAGGCCTGCGCCGGAAATGGTCTCCAGTGGAATTCGCGAGATCGATGAGCTTGCCGGTGGGCTGCCGCGGGGATGTCTAAGCGAAATTTGCGGGCCCGCCTCCTCCGGACGCACCAGCGTGTTGCTGGCTGCCCTGGCGGCCGCTACCCGGCGTCAGGAAGTCTGCGCCCTGGTGGACACTACTGACGCACTCGATGCGGTCTCAGCCGCGGCAGCGGGAGTTGAGCTGGAGAGATTACTTTGGATTCGCTGCGGTCGGGCGTCGGACCTCGGGCGTCGGACCTCGGGCGCCAGACCTCAGGCCTCAGACCTCGGACCTCCAACCTCATTCCCAAAGTCTGACGTTCGAGACCTGAGGTCCGACGCCCGACGTCCGACGCCCGACACCCGGCCTCTCGAGCAGGCATTGCGAGTGACCGACCTGCTCCTGCAAAGCGGGGGATTCGGTCTGGTGGCGATTGATCTTGGCGATGTGCCGGACGCGGTGGCGCGGCGGATTCCGCTGGCCTCCTGGTTTCGCTTTCAGCGTGCGATCGAACCCACTTCCACCGTGCTGTTAGTGGTGGCCCAGGCGCCCTGCGCTCCGGCTTGCGCTTCTCTGCTGATCAGGCTGCGGGCGGGAGAAAAGCTTTCAGCTGTCAGCCCTCAGCTATCAGCCAAAGAAGAACTTTTGCCGGCCCACGCACAACTTCTGGAGGGATTGCGCGTTGAAGGAGAGCTGTTGCGTTCGCGTATGCAGCGAAAACCGGCGCAAGGCATCACTACGGCGTTCGCCACCAAAGCGGTGCGGATTGCGTAGGTGAGGCGGTGCTTTCGATTGTGCTTGAGCAAGCGTTGCCGTTGCATCCTGCTCTTTGCTGCGAGGGCGAGACGCCCTCGCGACAGCCGGCGGGACGCCGGCGCTACGAATTTCTGACGACCGACGACTGATGACTGACGACCAAAATGACTGCCTTCGCCTGCATCTACGTTCCTGATTTTCCGGTCGAGGCCCTGCTGCGTGCCGAACCCAGCTTGCGTTCACAAGCTCTGGCCGTGCTGGAAGGCAAAGCGCCGCTGCAAACGGTTTTTGCTTTAAGTGAAAAAGCCCGCCACGCGGGAGTTACAGCGGGAATGACAAAAATTCAGGTGGAAGCCTGCTCTGATCTTGTGCTGCGCCCACGATCTTTATTACAGGAGGCTGCCGCCCACGCTGCCTTGCTCGATTGCGCCCAGTCATTTTCGCCGCGAGTGCAAGATGCGGGTTGTAACACTGTGCTTTTCGACCTCGCCGGCCTAGAGCCGCTTTTTGGTCCGCTGCCGAAAATTGCGCGGGATGTGGCGCGCCGTGCTTCCGATCTGGGCCTCGAAGCCAATGTTGCCGTGGCCTCCAATCCGGACACCGCCGTGCTCGCGGCTCATGGCTTTTCCGGAGTGGTCGTAATCCCCCTGGGAAGAGAGGCCGAGCAGTTGGGCAACCTCCCCCTGGAAGTGTTGTTCACCGGAGGTCACGATCTTCAAACCCTGGACGTGCTTGAGCGCTGGGGCATCCGAAATCTTCGCGCTCTGGCTGCATTACCCGAAGTCGCGTTGAGTGAGCGCCTGGGGCAGGAAGGTATTCGCCTGCAGCAATTAGCGCGGGGCTGCAGTTCGCGCTCGCTGGTTCCAGTTGAGCCGCCGATGATTTTTGAAGAGGCAATCGAGCTGGAATATCCGCTTGTGCTACTGGAACCGCTGGCGTTTCTGCTGGGCCGATTGCTGGATCAGCTATGCGCCCGCCTGGGAGCGCGTGCTTTGGCCACGCAGGAAATAAATCTGGCCCTGACATTGGATCCCGTAGGGACGGGCGCCACCGCCCGTCCTGGCCGAGCCCCAGCGCGACAGAATTTCCACCGCACCCTGCGCCTTCCTGTCCCCTTGCTGGACGCCAAAGTTTACCTCAAGCTGCTGCAGCTTGATTTGAATGCGCACCCACCCGGCGCTCCCATCGTGAAGATCCATTTGTCGGCGGAACCGGTGCGGCCGCGGGCAGCGCAGAGTGGATTGTTCCTGCCCCCTTCTCCGGAGCCGGAAAAACTTGAACTCACGCTGGCCAGGATTGCGGGAATTGTCGGCCAAAATAAAGTGGGATCGCTGCAATTGCTGGACACGCACCATCCTGAAGCATTCCGGATGCAGCATTTTGCCCCCGACCCCAGGCAGGAGCAGGCGGCGCGCAAGGCCTCTCGGAATGACAAGCTTGAGGCACCCCTCAAAAAAAACGAAGCCGCGGTCACTGCTATGCGCATCTTCCGACCGCCCTTGCGCGCCACGGTGACCCTGCAGGAAGGCAGGCCGGCGCGCATAGCTTGCCTCAGGCGCAAAGGCATCGGTGGGGAAATCCTCTGGGCCGCTGGCCCCTGGCGCACCTCTGGAGACTGGTGGGAGCAGGAAGGATGGGCCCGCGACGAGTGGGACATCGCGTTACAGGAAGCAACCGGCATCACGCTCTATCGCCTGGTCCGGGATTTGCTCAACGGGCAGTGGCAGGTGGAGGGATGCTATGACTGAAAACCCGGACGCCGGACCTCGGACCCTGGACGCTGGACCTTAAAGATTTGCGCTCGACCGTCTGACGTCCGAGGTCTGACGTCCAGGGTCGGGCTTGGAGAAACCTTGAAATAACCCTACCCATGGACATCGGGGCAAAACTACAGGGTCTATAAGGTCTTCACTGTATTTTCGGGCACGTTATCTGTGCATAACCTGTTCAACCTGTGTGATCCTCCTATTTCGTGATCACGCCACAGGCAATGCGGTCGCCTGCGTTTCCCGCCGGGTCGGACTTCATGTCGTCCGCCTTGGCATGAATCACCAGCGCCGTGCCGCCGTTGCTGAACAGGGAGTGGCTGTCATCCCCGAGAGTTACGTCTTTATTCACCACCTTGAACTTGGCTTTGCCCTTGGCGTTAACGGTGAAGTTGTTCATGTCGCCGGCGTGGTGGCCTTCGGGATTCTCCAGGCCGTGCTTCTTTCCCTCAGGATTAAAGTGCGGGCCGGCCGATTTGAAATCCGGCGCGTCGCACTGCGCCTTCTGATGGAAGTGCAAAGCGTGCACTCCGGGCGGAAGGTCATGAAGCTTGAGTTCCATGGTCACGCCCGACGAGGCTCCCTTGCTCCATAGCACCGCCGTTCCCACGCTCTTGCCCTGCGCATCTTTCAGTTCGACCGTAGTCTTGGCAGCGGCCGTGATCGACAGGGCGAGACACGCGAAACACAGAGCAATGGCAGAAGAAATTGATCCGTTTTTCATGAACACATTATAGCGCGCATTGTTAACCGCCACGAACCACGTGGGGACGGGCGCCCCCGCCCGTCCTGGCGGAGCAAAGCTCCGCGAGATTCGACTCGAGGCAAAAAGCTTGTCGAGCTTGCGCTCGACCAGGACGGGCGGGGCGCCCGTCCCCACGTGGTTCGTGCTGCTACCGCATGGTGACATAGAATGCGTTGTTCCCGGAGCGCAAGTCCTTGCCATAGGAAAAAGCTACTCCGACACCAAACACGCGCACTGTGGCTTGCGCCCCCAGGTCCGACAGCCATTTCTGCGAGCCGAGGCCCGCGGAAGCGTCTGTGATTCTGCCGACATCCAGAAATGGCCCCAGCTTTACGGTAAAGATTCCGTTGCGATACACGTTCTTATCAGCTTCCCAATTGGAGAGGAAGTAATTCCGCCCCAGGGGAGCGCTGCCCTTCCTGCCGTCGCGGGTTCCGATGTGCCCGCGCATCTCCAGATCGTTGTCGCGTTCGAGGCCGAGCATGAAGAGTTCGTCGAACGGAACCTCTCCGAACGTCTTGCCCGCCCTTAGCTGGTGCCGTACTTCATAGTCGTCGCCCTGCGATTGCGGGAGCCAGTGAAGTCGGAGTGAGCCCTGCACCTTCGCGAAGGAGTGAGAGGGTTGCGACCAGATGCGCCCCAACTGCGAGGACACGCCTCCTTCCAGCGTCACTCGTCGTTCCGGGAATCGCCAGAGTTGAGCATCCAGTCGTGCGGTTTGTTTGAGCTGGTATCCCTTCGTCAGCAGGCTGGGATTCAAAGCTGTTCCCGCACTCACACTGCGGAAGTCGCGATGCGAAATTTCCACCCCTGCAGACCACTGCCAGCAACCGATTTCGAAAGCGGCGAAGTCGAAACCCACGGCTTCCCGCCGCATGTTGAAACTTTCCAATACGGGCGCCGGGCCCTGAGGTGAATTCCTGATGTCCCAGTTTTCCCTGCGCAGATCTGCAGTCAGGCCGTAGCGAAATTTTGGATTCATCTGGAACGGGCCTGAAAGCTGTGCCTGCAGTCGGCGCTTCTCAGCATCCCAGCGATACATCGAAACAAAATTGATGGCCTGATGGCGCAGGTTGTAAATCTCCGGGGTGACGCTTTGAAACGGCAGGCCGCGAAACAGCAGAAACAGTTTTTCCAGCGTGCCATGGCCCCAGCCGTCGCGCTCGCGGTTGCGGAAAAGAACGTCAAATTTGCCGTCGTCGCGGGCCTGAAGATCAAACTGGTAGCGGGGAAATATTTCCAGTGCATCGACACGGACTCTGGTGGTCAGCAGGTCGGGCAAGCGCAGCATGCTGGCCGGCGCGAAAGCCATGGCGCGATCGAGCAGGGCGGCATTCACCCGGGGCGCAGGCTGGCTTCGTATCTCCACAATCCCTGGCTTGCCTGCGCGGTTCCAATACTTCAGCGCAGCTTCGAAGTTTCCCTGCAGAAAATAGACAGTGCCAAGAAAATCGTTGCCGTAGGAATCGGTGGGATCGAGATGCAAGGCCCGCCGCAGGTGGCGCGCCGCGTCGGGATAATGCTTCTGCTTGAATGCCACTCCCGCCAGTTCGAGAGGAAAGCGCTTGTCGCCGGGCTGGAGCCGGGCCCCGGCCATGAACACCCGCTGCGCGTCGTCCCAGCGTCCCAACTGGGCCAGTGCCGTACCGTAATAGAAATCGAGGTCAGCCGAAGGGGCGCGTGCTGATTCGGAGAGGAGTATCACTTCCTGCCAATTCTGTTGTGCAGTCAACTCCCGCAGGCGTTCGAGCAAGGCGCGGTCCGAGGTTTGGGCGATCGCCTGGCCGGCAAAGCTCAACAAGAAAAGAAAGACAAAGGTTGGGATCAGCGAGATTGGCTTTGAGGCAGCGCCAGCAGCGTCCATTTTCCGGCCGCGCTCCATTCCCGCTCGAAGCCCGAGCGGTCCCGTTGGAGAAGCTTGCGTTGGGCGGGATCGTTGACCATCACCATTTCGGGTCCTACCCCCGTTACCACCACATAGTGCAGAGCGCCGCCGCCCGCAGGCTTCAGGGCAACGATCAAGGGGCGTCCTTTGACGAGATGTTGTTGGAGGTCTTCCCACTCTCCGCGAATTGTAAACGTGCGGAATCCCTGCTCCCGGAAGTAGCTCTCCATATCGGAAGCGTAGATGCCGTGGGCCTTGGACGAATAAAGCGTGCCTTGGATCCGGGTCGCGTCGGAAGCTGGGTTCGGCGGCTGGCCCTGCTGGGCCTGCCAGTATTGCATCACCATGGCAATGCTGGCCGCTCCGCAGCCATCTCTTTCCTGCTTTACGAAAGGGACATCCAGCCAGACGCCCGGAAGGTCCGCGGCCAGCAGCATCCCGCAGAACCCGAGCAGCAGAAACCCGACCCTGACCGCGCGGCCAAACATCTTGAAAACCTAGCGGACCGCAACAATGATCAGTATGAGAACGGCAACAGCCACCAGAATGACGATCAGGTCGCGATCGCTCAGGGAGCCGGCGGCAAAATCAGCCTGCGCCTTTTGGGTGCGCTGGGCCAACTGCGCCAGTTCCGCATCGTCCAGCGTGGAAACGGCGTTCTTCACTTGCTCCGGGTTCATGTGCGCGGAGCGCAATGCCGTTTCGGCCTTCTCGGAAGAAAAGAATTGCCTTACCTGTTCCACATTCTGCTGCCGCAGGTTAGAGGCTTGCACCGCGGCCCGCTGCAGGTCCGCAGGGCTCACTACGTGCGCCGTCCCTTCTGCCAGCAGGTTCTGGGGAAGAGCGAAAATCATGGCCAGTAAAAAAGCCGTTGCCAGTCGGGATAACTGCTTCATATCAAAATGCATGCCTTCGGACCTCCACTAAAATTCTGATTGTGATCTGACTGCTCGGACGAAACTCGCGTCCGTGCAGACCTCTTCTCGACAGCCTGCAAAAATAGTACACGCACAAACTCTGATGCGGAGGCCATTCAGCGGGTTTGTCCGGAAGGTAACAAGATCGATAAACAAGGCCAATGCTCATGCGGCTACAAGTTTTCCACCGCTTTCTGCAATTCGGCGGCAATCCACTCCGGAGCGCTTCCGCGCGGAAACCGCACCGGCATCCCGATTTTCACCTGTAGCTTCCCCGGCGGCGCAAATTTCTTCTTCGCTTGTTTCAATTCGAAGAGTCCCTCGATCCGAATCGGGACGACCGGTATTGCCAGATTATTTGCCAGCAATCCCACGCCTGCGCGAAAGGCGCGCATCGTGCCGTCAGTGGTGTGGTGCCCCTCGGGAAAAACCAGAATGCTGTAACCACGATCGACGGACTCTCCAGCATAGGCGAAACTCTCACGGAAGCCAGCTTCCCGCGGCAGGGGAAACAGGTTGAGCAATGAGACTCCCAGAATCCACTGCACCCGGCCATAGACTTTGCCCAGCAAACTTCGGCCGCTGGGCGGAGTGCGCAGCGCCTCCAGGGCCTCTCCTCCTGTGGCCGTGGCCAGCCGATGCCGGAAGCGGGCAGGAAGCGCGGTTTGCACAAAACCAACATCCACGTCGTCGATGTGGTTGCATACGACCAGCACCGGCCCGCGAAGCCCGCGCAGATTTTCACGCCCGGTAATGCGCGGCCAGCCCAACAGAAACACGGCGGGACGCAGGAGCAGATAATGAATGACCAGCCGCACCCAGGTAGTGGGCCAACGCTGCACCCATGCCGGGTAATGGTAGGACGCGCGCGGCGGAAGCTTGCCGTGCAGCATGCGCTCCAGGTCCCCAACCGTATTGACGGCGGCGAACGGGGCCTCGCTGAAGTCCACCTGGTAGCGATCTTCAAGCGCGCCCAGCAGTTCCACGCGGTCGAGGGAACCCAGATTCAAATCGGCCTCGAGATTGGATTCCTGACCCAACTCCCCCGCGGC
>CAWCPY010000030.1:0-32243 GCA_963797385.1 Terriglobia bacterium | reverse complement strand
CACGAACGATGTCGTTGACAAACGATTTGGCGTCGCCAAAGAGCATCAGGGTCTTACCCAGGTAGTAGAGCGGGTTATCAATTCCGGCGAAACCCGGGCTCATACTGCGTTTGATGACCATGACGGTGCGGGCCTTGTCCACGTCGAGAATGGGCATGCCGAAAATAGGGCTGGAGGAATCGGTGCGGGCGGCAGGATTGGTGACGTCGTTAGCGCCGATCACCAGGGCAACGTCGGTCTGCGGAAACTCACCGTTGATGTCGTCCATCTCAACCAGCCGGTCGTAGGGAATGTCGGCCTCGGCGAGCAGCACATTCATGTGCCCCGGCATGCGGCCGGCGACGGGATGGATGGCGAAGCGCACGTCCACTCCGCGCTTGCTGAGAGCGTCATAGAGTTCCCGGACCTTGTGCTGCGCCTGGGCCACCGCCATGCCGTATCCCGGAATGATGACGACCTTGTTGGCGGCGGCCAGGATGGCGGCGGCTTCTTCCGCAGTCGCGCTGCGTACCGTTTTATCTTCCTGTCCGGCCGCAGCCGCGGGCTGCACCTGGCCGAAGGCCCCGAACAGGACGTTGCCGAACGAGCGATTCATCGCCTTCGACATGATGACGGACAGGATGAAACCCGAAGAACCATCAAGCGCGCCGGCGATGATAAGAAGCTTGCTGTCGAGAACGAAACCCATGGCAGCCGCGGAGAGCCCGGCGTAAGAGTTCAGCAGGGAGATGACCGTCGGCATGTCCGCGCCGCCGATCGGGACGATCATAAGCACTCCGAACAGAAGCGAAATCCCCACCATGATCGGAAACAGTTGCCTGGCGCCAGGATGCAGCACGAGGTACACGGCTGCGGCCACCGCGACGGCGAGAAACAACAGGTTGACCAGGTTCTGGCCTTTGTAGGTGAGCGGGCGCTGCGGCAGGATCTCCTGCAGTTTTCCCGCAGCCATCAGGCTGCCGGTGAAGGTCAAGGAGCCGAGGACAACTTCGGCAGAGAGGACGGCCATGGTAAAGCGGGAAATGTCAGGACTCCGCAGATAGAATTCGGCGGTGCCCACCAGGGTGACGCAAAGCGCGCCGAAAGCGTGGCTGAGAGCTGTCCGCTGGGGAACGGCGGTCATCTGCACCAGGCCGAGAGGAATTCCGATACAGGTCCCCAGCACCAGCGCGATCGCAATCCCGCGGTAATCGACGATGCCGTGCTGCAACAAGGTCCCGCCGATGGCCAGCAGCATGCCAATTTCGCCCGCCCAGATACCGCGCCGGGCCGTGCTCGGCGAACTCATCCATTTCAGCGAGAGAATGAAAAGGATGCTGGCCACCAGGTACGTGATTTCGATCTCGGGCTGGGTGACGGGCAGAGTGTTCATGGTTTGGTCGGGCGGCTGCTGTGGAACATCTTGAGCATGCGGTCGGTAATCAGGAAGCCGCCGACGATATTGCTGGTGGCGGCGACAATGGCCAGCATGCCGAGCACGTAGGAAAGTCTGCTCTCGTGGCGTCCCACGAGCACGATGGCGCCCACTACAGCGATGGCATCAAGTGCGTTGGTTAACGACATCAGGGGAGTATGGAGTAAAGGGGAAACCCGCCGGATGACTTCAAACCCGATGAAGGCCGCCAGCATGAACACGAAGAGGCCGTTGATTAACGTGGAACTCATTGTTCCTCCACCCAAAAGAATCTAATTCCCGCCTGCGGAGACCAGCGCGGGTTGAGAGAAGAAGTCCCTCACCCGCTGGTTAACCACTTCCCCGCCCCGGGTCAGCAAGGTCTCGCGAATGATCTCGTCGTCGAGGGCAAGCTGCGGCTTGCCGTCCTTCACCAGGTGCAAGAGAAAAGCGGAGATATTGCGCGCGTACATCTGGCTGGCATGGTAAGGAACGCCGGTAGAGACGTTGATGCGTCCGATGATGGTGACGTCGTGGGCAACCACGGTTTCGCCGGGGCGGGTCAGTTCGCAATTTCCTCCGCGCTCCGCCGCCAGATCAACAATCACCGAACCGGGCGCCATCCCTTTTACCATCTCTTCCGTTACCAGCACCGGAGGCTTCTTTCCGGGAATCACGGCCGCGGCGATCACCACATCACTTTCCGCCACCACCCGCCCCAGAAGCTCGCGCTGCCGGCGGTAGAAGGATTCATCCTGCTGCGTGCCATAGCCGCGTGCATCCTGTGCATCCTTGGCCTCGAGGGGAAGCTCAACGAATCTGCCTCCCAGACTCTGCACCTGTTCCTTGGCCGCGGGACGCAGATCATAGGCCATGGCGACCGCACCCAGCCTGCGCGCGGTGGAGATGGCTTGCAGTCCGGCAACCCCGGCGCCAATCACAAACACGCGCGCCGGTGTGATGGTCCCGGCCGCCGTAGTCAGCATAGGGAAAAATCGGGGCAGGGTCTCAGCCGCGATCAGCACGGCCTTGTAACCGCAGACTGTTCCCATCGAGGACAGCGCGTCCATGCTCTGGGCGCGCGTGGTTCGCGGTATCAGTTCGATCGCAAAAGAGGTAACGCCAGTGGCGGCGATCTGCTGAATTACTTCCAGCGATCCCAGCGGACGCAGAAATCCAACCAGAACCTGGTTCCGACGTAAGAGAGGAAGATCGGCTGCGCCGGTGGCATCGTTAGAGCCGTAGCAAAGAACCTGGACAATAATATCGGCCGCGCCAAACACGCTGGCCCGATCAGGAAGAATTTTCGCACCCTTTTCGACGTAATGCGCGTCCCGGTAACCGGCTTCAACCCCCGCGCCAGTCTCGATGACAACTTCAAAGCCCGCCTTGGCCAGGGTGGGCACGACCATGGGTACCAGCCCCACGCGCCGCTCACCGGGATAACTTTCTTTCGGGACGCCAACAATCACAATGACATCTTCCTCAAAACTAATGTAAGGGTCTGATCGGGCCGCCACCCGGGGAAGCGGCAGGTTTGCTTGGCAAAGAAAGAATATTGTACAGCTTTCCAAACTGCGGTATCTACGAGTCAGGCAGTGGGGCGACAATGTTTGGCAGATCGTTCCCGCCTTGGATTGGAATCACAGTGACGGACGACCGGACCTACTGCGACTGGGCGCTTGCGTGTGCGCGGCCAGGCCTTTTGCTGAGTTGCCAGGAAGAAACTACGCGGCGGTCGGCTCCGAGGAACGGGCTTCGGCTTCGCGCATCTTTTTGTGCAGACGAATCCAAAGTTGTTCCAACTGCAGGTCTTCGGTTCGGCGTTCGTAGAGAATCGATGCCGCTTTTATCTCGTAAGGCGTCCACTTGGAAGACTGGCTCGTCGAGTCCATGAAATCCCCCCGCATGATTGGGAAACGATCGCCAGTATACCCGTCTGACCGGCTTCATACAAGCCGAGCTCCGGACCTTGTAGCGTGGCCGTTTTCGGCCGCTGTCCGACGGGTGTTTTTGTCCGCGGCGCAAGAATATCGAGTTGCTCAAGCCCTCTAGCGAATACAGTTATCCAATATTCAGGGTGGGCGGGACGCCGGCGCTACACGGATGACCAAGACGACGAGAACCCGTTGCGCTTTGGAAAGATTCTAGGCACCCGCAACCTCACCGGCGACGCCACCGGACCGGCGACGCCACCGGCGGCATTCTCAACCGCATCGATCGGCGCTATTTCCCAGGCCGGTATGACCTTCGGGATCCACAATCACTACTTCAAGGGCGAGAATTTCGCTTACGCGAGTGCGGAAAATGTCTTGCGGGCTCTGGCAGGGCTCTCCACCACGGTCGGCGTCACCGCAGACGTGGGGCATTTCGCATCCTGCGGCCATGACACGTTGGACGCCGTCCGCAAACTTGGCGCCCGCTTGAAGCTGCTGCATCTCAAAGACGTCGAGGCTTCGGGCGGCGAAGTCAATGTGTTGCTGACGGCGACATGAAGCACAACGTGGAATTCCTAAGGCTTGCCTAGCCCCTAATTCAGCCTCAGTCCCACCCTGCACGAGGCGGTCTGCGCAAGCGGTCAGCCCCCTAAAACGGCATAGAACGCAAGGAAACGTAAGTTTCGGAAGCCCCACGGCCGAGCGCGGCTGCGGCACTGATCGATTGTTTTCCTACGTTTTCGCTTGACTCCTGAGGATGATCGAAAGTAAAAGATAACTATCGCAATGATCTGAAACATTGTAACGCTCTCTTTATTCTATCCAGTTCGAACAGGGGATCGACATGCCAGGCTTACGCGTTGAGTTCCGCCGCCTTCAGTTCCTCTTCGGCATCACCCTAACCCTTTCCTTGTTGCTGGCCCAGAGTGCTGTCGGTCAGGCGAGCTATACGGCGCAGGTGCGCGGTACCGTGACCGACCAGACCGGTGCGGTGGTGGTCAATGCGCTGGTGACCATCACCAACGATGGCACCAATGTGTCCACCAGCGTCCACACCGACGACCACGGGCTCTATCTTTTGACCGGCCTGCGCCCCAGCACCTACACCATCAAGGTGGAATCCGAGGGATTCCGGTCGGCGGAGAGCAAGAACTTGGTGTTGGCGGTTGACCAGCAGTCGAGCTTGAACTTCAGTCTGAAGCCCGTCGGCTTCAACATCACGGTGGATGTGACCACAGCGCCTCCCCTGCTCGATACCGACAGCGCCTCCCTTGGAACGGACGTCAGCAATGAATACGTGCGCGACATTCCGCTGTACAACCGCAGCCTTTTCGGTCTGGTGTTTCTGGCCGGGGGAGTAACCGAGACTACGGGCTCGGGAATCAACGACAACTATCCCTCAGGCACGAACTTCGTGTCGAATGGCCAGCGCAACGCGACCGCGCAGGTCAGCATCGATGGCAGCCCCCTCAGCGCGCCGGAGCAAGGTGAAGGCGGTAACTCCAATGTGTACTACCAGCCTTCGGTGGAGATCGTGCAAGAGTTCAAGCTCCAGAACAACAGCTTCTCGGCAGAGTTCGGCAACAACGGAGGAACCGTCGTCAATATCGTGTTGAAGCAGGGCACCAACAAGTTTCACGGCAGCGGATGGTGGTACGGGCAACGGTCGGCATTCGATGCACGCGACTTTTTCAACAGTGGCGACAAACCCGATCACGTCCGCGACCAATACGGCTTCGCGCTGGGCGGACCCATCATCAAGAACCGTACGTTCTTCTTCGTGGACTTCGAAAAAACCCGGCAACGGGATCCCGTCAACATTGAAGGGATTGTGCCCACGGACCTGGAGCGCACCGGAGACTTCTCGCAGAGCCTGGCGAACCTGCCGGACCCGAACAATCCCGACACGGCCAGCGCGGGGATCTACGATCCCTGTGCGGGGAACACGGATCCGAACTTCGTGTGTCCGCGCGACCAATTTTCGGACGGAGGAATTCTGAACAAGATTCCCGCGGGCAAAATCGATCCCATCGGGCAGGCAATCTTGAATTTGTACCCGCATGCCAATGTGCCGGATGCGGCCTATCCGGACCCAAACTTCCGCACGGTGACATTGGCGACCGCCCCAGCCTGGCAGTTCGATGTGAAGATTGATCACCAGATCTCCGAAAAACACAAGATCGCTGGCCGTTACAGCCGAGCACACCGTGAGAGCACCGTTCCGACCATCGTCGGAAATGGGACGGCGATGGATTGGTCGACCTGACGACTGTACAGAACGGCAACCTTGAATATAACTGGGCGATCAAACCCACGGCACTCTGGACGAGCCGCTTTAGCGTCGATCGGGTACACGAGCCCGGTAAAAACAATCACTATCCGACATTGAGTGATGTGGGGTTGCCGGCCATTTTGGACCAGAACGGACTGGACCGGATCCCCGCCATCAACGTGGGCGACCCTTTCCTCCCCATATTTACCCAGTGCTGCGTGGACACCGCTTTTGCGCACTCTCTCTACAGCTACTCGTCGTCGTTGCAGTGGGTGAAAGGGCGGCATTCGATCACCTTCGGCGGCGAGCAGCGACAATTCTTTAACAACTTCTTTCAGCCGGACAATCCCACAGGAATTTTCAACTTCACGCGGGACGTGACCACCCAGGATCCCAATGGCGGCCTGGGAGACAACAATCAGGGCAATCCATTTGCGACCTTGCTGGTTGGTTATCCCTCGCCGGCGGATTCCCAACTGCACATCATTCCGTCGGTAGCGGATAAATCGGTCGAGACCGCCTTTTACGTGCAGGATGACTGGAAGGTCACCCCCAAACTCACCCTGAATCTTGGCCTGCGCTACGAGTGGAGCACACCTTATTCGGAGCGAAACAACCAGCTGCAGTACAGCAATTTTTCGGGGGACACGGGGATTAGCATCCCAGTGGCTCGCAGTGCGGACCCCACCTTCGACTTCGGGCAAATCGGGCAATTAATGGGAACCACGGTGTTCGCGGATTCTGGACATCGCAACGCCCGGGTGGATCGGAACAACTTTGCTCCGCGCCTGGGATTCGCGTACCAACTGGCGAGCAACACTGTGATCCGGGGCGGGGCGGGCGTTTTCTATGGGATGAACGTGGCCACCAATTTCCAGTACGCCGGGCCTTCGTTCTCGAAATCCGCGCCGCTGTATTTCACGACCGACAACTATGTGACGCAATATGCGACGCTGGAAAATCCCTTCCCGGCCGGGCTGGCGCCGCCGCAAGGCAGAACCTATGGAAAGCTGGCGAACTGGGGATTCGGCAACAGCAGCGACCTGGACACGGGCGTCGCGCGCAATGCCGAAATCTACCAGTGGAACCTGGGTGTGCAGCACCTGTTGCCGGGCCAAATCGTGATCGCGGCGGACTACGCCGCGAACCGCGCCACGCACCTTCCCTGGGCAGGCGCATCAGTTTCCACGCGGGAGCGCAACTTCCTGCCCTCGAGCATTCGCGAGGCGCTGGTGGCGCAACTGAATCCCACGCACGATCCGGACAATACGGCGGTGAGCGACTTCCTCGCCACCCCGGTTCCGAATCCTTTTCAGTGCTTCTTTGCAACCGTGGCAGCGCCGGCATCGTACTGTCCAGCGACACCGATTTTCAACCCCGCCGATGTGGCGGATTCGCTGTACGTGCAGGATCAGATCCCGCAGGGACTCCTGTTGGAGCCGTATCCGCAGTTCGCAGGAGGCTTTTCCGGTCTGCCGCGCCTGATTGCAACCTCGTGGTATCACTCGCTGCAGGTTCGATTCCAGAAGCGGGCGAGCCACTACATCAGCTTCGAGGGGAACTACACACTCTCGAAGTCGACCGACGATTCCTCGTCGGGACGAAATTCGTGGCTGACGAATCTGGAGTTTGACAATCCCCAACTGCTGGACAATCTGCGGGCCGAGCATGGCATCAGTGCGAACGACGCCACGCACCGGCTGACCACGGCCTTCATTATCGATCTGCCGGTGGGGCGCGGGCGATGGATCGGGCGCGGCATGGGCAACCTGGCGGATGCGATCGTGGGTGGCTGGTCGTTGAATACTTTCCTGACTATACAGACCGGGCAGCCGATTGCCGTCATTGACAGCAACTCCCGGCTGACGGACGGAAACCAGCGACCGAACGTAGTGTGCTCGCAGCTGGCGACCGGAATCAGCTATCACGAGGCGGCCAAGACAGGCGACCCATACCTGAACCAGGACTGCTTCGCCGATCCGGGAGACAACATTCCGGGCAACGCGCCACGGCATTTTTCGACTTTGCGCGGGGACGGGGTTCGCAACCTCGATCTTTCACTTTCGAAGCAGTTCACCATCCGAGAAGGAAAGCTGCTGCAGGTGCGCGCCGAAATGTTCAATGCGGCGAACCACCAGCGCTTTGCCTTTCCGGACGTCGGTTCGGGAGATGGCAGTTTCGGGACCGTGACTTCCACCACCAACAACTATCGCAGGATGCAATTCGGGGCGCGCTTCCAGTTCTAGCGCGGATAGCTACCAGCTTGCGGCGTTTTGGAGTGCCGGGTTGACTTGTGAGTTTCTTTGCGTCCTTTGCGGCATTTCTTTGCGCCCTTTGCGGTTAATGTGTTTGATCTCGCTGCACGTCAAAATCTTGAACCGCAAAGTTCGCAAAGAAATGCCGCAAAGGACGCAAAGAAACTCAGGGTTTCGAACCTGCCAAGGAGACATCATCCCGTGCCTGCCCGGTCGCGTTTAGCCAACCGCTTTGGCGTTGTCCTGACGTTTGCGCTTCTCATCCTGCTTGCCGTGTTCGGTCTCTCCCAGCAATTCCCTTCCGGCCAGGATTGGACCCACTACGTGCGCATCGGGGCGTACGGCCTGAAGACCGACAACGCGGAGCAGATTGTCCGCAACGCCCAGGAAAGCAACGTCTTTGGCATTGAAGTGGACAACGATATTCCCGGGCGCTACGAAAGCTTCGTCAATCCGGAAGAGAAGCTGCGCGCCATCCGGGCGGTGGCGGAGAAGGCGCACCAGGCGGGCAATCACGCCTTTGTGTACATCGCGGGCACGGAATGCATTACGGCGAATGCAGACCAGACTCCGCACACCATGGCCAAGGAGCATCCTGACTGGCTGCAGCGGAAAATTACCGGCGAGCCGGCGATTTTCGGAGGGGGCACGGCCTTCTGGATCAGAAAGGGCGACGAAGACGTGTGGGTCAGCCCCTACGCGCCGGAGTGGCGCAAGCTCTACATGCAGCGGGTGCGGCAGATTGCAGCCACCGGTATTGACGGCATCTACGTTGACATTCCTTACTGGATGACGCACTTCGAAGGCTGGGAAAAGTCATGGGCCAGTTTTGACGACTACACCGTAGCCGAGTTCAAGAAGCGGACCGGACTGGATGCACGAAAAGATCTCAAGCTGGGCGACTTTAACGACGCCAACTTCCGGAGGTGGGTTGATTTCCGCATCCAGACATTCACCGATTTCATGCATGACATCGACGTAAATGCGAAGTCGGTGAATCCCGAGATCAAGACCATACCTGAAATCTACCCCGGCATTGAGCAGGAGGCGGTGCGGGTGGGCGCGGATGTGTACAGCCTTTACCCCGTGGTGGACGTGATTGCGCACGAGTACGAATTCGGCAACGGCAATCACATGGCGTCCTCGCGGACCCCCCTGGATTGGTTCGCCTACCAGGTAGGGATGCATTCGTTCCGCGCTTTTGCCCAAGGCAAGGCTACCTGGATCCTGAATTACTCGTGGGATGGCGACAAGAAAGTGGACAAGCCACAGTCCATGATGAACCTTGCAATGTCGGAAATCATGGCCGGCGCGAATTTCTGGGACGCCCCCGGCCACTCCATGGCCGGCTCAAACGATCTTGCCACCCGGAAAAAGATCTTCTCCTGGATTGAGGCGCACCAGAAGACTTTCTACCTGCCGCGCAGTCCCATTCATCCAGTTGGAGTCTATTTTTCTCCCTCGACCCGCAATTACTACGCAGACGAGTTCGTTCGCTCCTACCGGGGAATCCTGATTTTGCTGATGCAGAAGCACCTGGAGTTTCAGGTGGTGACCCCGCGAACGCTGGATGAATTCAAGGGCGACACCCTGATTCTGCCGGACGTGCGTATCTTGAGTGATTCCGAGAGAAGCTGGCTGGAGCACTATGTTGGAGCAGGCAAGAAACTGATCGTCACCGGCACGGATGCAACCCAACTTTCCCCCGCCTCCAATGTCGTGCGCATTGAACCTTGCCCGGGAAAAGCCTACATGGCTGCCTTAGAAGCCGATTTCGAGCACACCACCCCCGATTCGCAAGCAGCCTTCCTGAAAAACATAGAGAGTGGGTCGGGCATTCAGATTGAAGCGTCTTCTCAGCTCGCCACTTCCGTTGCCCTGGTGGAGGGGAAACCGCACGTCTTCCTGGCGAACTTCGCGGGATTGCGGGGTGGAGTGAATCCGGTGCAGACGGTGCAGAACGGAATCCGAATTACAGTGTCGTCCGAGAACAATGGGCCGGCCTTCTTCCTGCCTTTCATGGGCGAAGTGCAGGAAGTGGCAGGAGTGCGTCACGGCGGAGTTGTTTCCTATACGCTGCCCCCGGTTTCGAAGGGCGCAGTCTTCTGGTGCCAGCCGGCTTCAGAACCCGCGAAATAATCGAAGCGTCCTGTTGGGTCTCAAGCCTGCGGTGGTTCGGCACGCGGTAATTGTCTCGCCGGCCGTTGCCCGGCACAGTGGGCATTCTGCCGAGAGCCTTTACGCGGCCGTGCTTTCGCGCGCGCTCCCGGTTTGACGCTCCAGAAGCGAACGGACCGATGCCAAGGCTGAGATTCCGTCGGGCTTATGTGCGGAGTAGGCTATGTAGCGGTCCGGTCGCACCAAGGTTAGGTCGTGGCCAGGCCGGAATCGCAGCTCAACGATATCGCTAATGACCCGGCGAGCTCTTCCGCGGCCTGTTTGGTCGATGCTTCCGCTTCGTTATCCAACGGGAGCAGGAAATGGCTGCATGACGCGAATCAGATCGGTCCTCGAGATCGGCGCAGGCGGGCCGCTGCGAGGAGAAATACCGCAGCGACGGCCAAGCCGATCCACAGACCTGGAGTTAACAGGAACTTCCCCGGAGTGAGCTGCATCAGCGGATCCATCGAGACGATACCCTCGGTGTAGGCGAGTCCGGCCACACTATCACCCATGCGGTAGCGCAGCAGGGCGGCGAAGTGCGAAGTGTTGAAGGCAATTTTCTCGACCACGCCGACCGCGAGTATCGGCAGGAAGGCCCAGAGGAAGACCGCGCGCCGCGCCCAGCCTGACACCAGCAGCAGCCAGCTCCAGATGGGCGCATACCAGAGGGCATGAATGGCCACGAGGTGGTACAGCAGCACCATCGACATCTGGAACCACGACGACTGTGTCCAAAGCGTCGCAATACTTGCACGGTTGCCCAGCAGTACCGCGGTGCTGAGCACCAGCATGATCCACTGCATGGCAAGGGTGATGGCAAAAGTTAGCAACGGGATCACCACGATCGGTATGCTCGCCTTCGAAAGCACAGTCGTGAGATCGGAAACCGGGAGCGATTTCCAGAACAGGATGCTGCGATCGCGACGCTCGCCATGTAGCGCATCGAGACAGTAGAACACCGCAACCACAAAACCAACCGCCATGATCAGACCCGCAGCGAAGGTGAACGGTTGCGCAATCAATTTATGCTGCTGCATCGGATCGAGCGTCATCGCAGCGCGCATCTTGCCGGGTAGACGAATTGCGCTGATCAGGAAGGCGAAGAGAAATAATGCGGAGGCGGCCAAGGGCGCGATATAGATCGAACGATACTCCCACAGTTCGCGCCGCAGCGACCAGTACAGGCGCTGGGTCGCCGAAATGGCCGCGGGCATAATTACCCGCGATTCATTCATCTGCGCGTCGCGGGCCGGCTCGGACGCCGCGTTCGAACGAGTATTCATCGCACCGCTCCGTGTGTCTGGCCGGCCTGATTGCTCATGACGGCAACGAACAGGTCCGAGATGCTGGGGGTGCGCCCGTCGCCCAGCGCGGCCAGCCGCTCGCGGTCAGCCCGGTCAAACAGCAGGACACTGCGGCCGAGCACCTGGCGCTCGTGGATCGGCTTGAGCGCCCGTGCCGCGGTGACCTGCTCGGGATTCACCGTCACCTCCACATATCGCGATTCGAAGTCTTCCATGCTGCAATCGAAGACGATACGGCCGCGGTCGATGAACATGAGATCGGTGAGTACATGCTCGACCTCTTCCACTTGATGCGTGGTCACCAGGATGGTGCGGCTGCGATCGAAGTAGTCGTTCAGCAGGGTATCGTAGAACTGCTTGCGGTACAGGATGTCGAGGCCAAGGGTCGGCTCGTCCAGCACCAGCAATCTCGCGTCAATCGCCATGATCAGGGCCAGGTGCAGTTGGGTCACCATACCCTTCGACAATTCCCGGACTTTGCTGGCGTGATGGATGGTAGTCTTCGCCAGAAAACTTTCAGCCTTGGCGCGATCGAATCGTGGATGCACGCCGCTGACGTACTCGAGCGCCTGCGAAACCCTTATCCAGCGTGGCAGCACGGCGACATCAGCGATGAAGCAAACATCGCGCATGAGCTCATCGCGCTCAGTCCAGGGATCGCGTCCGAGAACCTTCAGTTGGCCTTGATATGGAGTGAGGCCGAGAATCGCATTGAGCGCGGTGGTCTTGCCCGCGCCGTTGGGACCGATAATGCCGAGGATGCGCCCCTCGTCCACTTGCAAATCGATGCCGTCGAGCGCGACGGTTGTGCCGAAGGCCTTGCGCAGGCCGCGGGCTTCTATGCATGCCATAGATTCAGCGCTCCTCCTTCTTCGCTTTCGATCTCGCCCGGCGGGCCGCGCCATCCTCCAGCAATTCCTCCGGCGACAGGCCGAGCCGCTGCATGGTTTCGTAGATCCGGGGCCAATCTTCGGCCAGAAACTTCTGGCGTTCGCCCTTCAGCAGCAGGGCACGCGCGCCGGCGTTGACGAACATGCCAAGACCGCGCCGTTTCTCGACCAGCTCCTCGTCCACCAGTTGTTGATACCCCTTCAGCACCGTGAGCGGATTGACCCGATATTCGGCGGCGACATTACGCACGGATGGCAGGGCATCGCCCTCCTTGAGCACGCCGTCGAGTATCATCGCGACCACGCGGTCGCGCAGCTGGCGATAAATCGGCTGATTGTCGTTCCACTCACGGTCCATCCTGTTTTCCAGACAGCAACCTTACCAGAGTATGCTCCCGTCACTGCGTCCGCTGCAGGTCGAAGTGGGCGTGGACGGGCTTGTCCCCGGGCTCGATGTAAGTCCAGTCCTCGATGTGATGGTTGGCATCGACGATGGTGAACTTCGCGTGGTCCATATGCCCGTACTGCGTGCTGCCAGCGACGTCGAGAAAGTCGAATTCTACCGTCTTTCGGTCCGGCGACATCTTCCCGGTCATGCGAGGCCGGTTTCCGGCGTCACAGTAGTGCGTGAGGAGCAAGCGGTTTTGGTCGAGATAAAGCATGGTGATCGGATCGTCGGGTCTTCCCGCCCCCGTCATCTCGTGCATAATCGCGTTGCCCATAGAAGTCACGCGCAGCGAGGTGTGCATAAGCTTGCCTTCAATGTCGGCTTTCTGCGGGATGGTGGTGACATGGCCTTCCCACGAACCCGCGAGAGTTTTCAGTTGGTCGAAGGACTTTTGCGCGTCAGATTGCGCGAAAGCCATGGTGGAGAGCGACAACAGAACTACGGACAGCGCAAAACGATGGGATTTCATGTTTCTTCTCCTTACGAAGTTCATCTTCTTTTGCTCTCGGGGCTGAATCATTGGCCGGCGTCGATCAGCTCAAAACTCCGCCCTAAATCACTGTTATAGTTAACTATCATCACTAGAACATATGTCAAGCGGATTCCGCGCAGCCCTGGCGGATTGGAGGAGTAGCTCGATTTCGCTTACTGGGAGTCCATGCCCGCAACCGTTTCGGGCAAGATCCTGGTTAGTCAGTCGGAGGGAGTTAGAACTCTCTGCGGTGACTAATGTTGGGGATTAGCCGGCGTAACCCAGCCCTGCCAGGACGCCTCTCATATAAGCAAAGCTGTTAACCACGCCCGGCATGGGATCGTCCGGATGAATCTCGTACTCCAGATCTACGAAGCCGCTGTATCTGGTGGCGATAAGAGCTTCGAAGATCCTACGTACCGGCATGATGCCGTCTCCTACCGCGACCTGGCTCTCCTTGTCCTGAAAATTCGTCAGGTCTTTCATATGCACATTGAACAACCGCGGGCCTACTTTATGGATCGCCTGGACTACATCCGTGCCGGCGCGGACGGTGTGCCCGGCATCGATGCAGCACCCTATGCGCGGATCCATGCCCTTTACCGCCTGCAAGACATCCAGGGGCGAATGCCACAACGTGTCCTCGGGGCCGTGATTGTGTATTGCGATGCGGATGTCGTATTCCTTTACGAACTTTTCGATTCGCGGCAGAGTCTCTGGTGCGGGGTCGCCGGCGACGATGACGGCGATCCCCGCTCGCTTGCAGTATTCGAACTTGGCCCGGATGTCCGCATCTTCATCCTTCGGGAAATAGATGGTACCGGCCGCGTGCAGCCTGACGCCTGCCGAGGAATAGTCCTCCAGAGCAGACGCTTCTTGCTGGGGATCGGTCGGAAGATGATCCTTGACGTCCTTGGCGTTCAGGTCGCGCACATTCAGCTGCTTCATGAAACCGATCATCTGCGTGCGGGTGAAGTTGCGGAAGGTGTAGCTGGCCAAGCCCAGACGGATCGGCGACGCATGGTCCGCGGGTGGCCGCTCCTCAGCGGGCGCAAAAACGCTGCCGGAGGCAGCAAACGCCGCGGCACCGGCGGCGCCGCTGCGAACGAAGGTGCGACGGGAAAACACTTTTTTCATAAGCGGCCCAGCCGTCGCCCCGACAAGCACTCAGGGCGGGCACAACCTTTATATATGTGGAGCCCAGCCCTTCTCGTATTCGCGGCCCCACATCTTCATCGCCTCCGGATCGCCCTGGATCCGCCCATCTTTGGTGTCGAGATGCAGCTCGCGGCTGACTTCCCATGCGATGTTGGAAAGCTGCAGCATCGTAACCGCAACATTGCCGACCGCAATGGGCGCGTTGAGTTTCTCGCCTTTGCGGATTCCGGCGATGAAGTTGGTGAAGTGAGCGTCGGTCATGGAATCGCGGCCGAGCAGGTCGGTGGACGAGGTTGTACTGCCAGTCTTGAATTCGCTCGTCTTGTTCCCTTTCAGATCATATATCTCGTAGCCGTCGCGATCGACCAGCACCGTCCCGGTGGTGCCCATGATGGTCGAACCGCGATCGCGGCCATAGTACTTCATTCCCTCGCAGCTCTTCCCTTCCCAGGTAATCATCTTGTCTTCGTACTCAAAGCTGGTTACCAGCGTGTCGTAGAACTGCCAGTCATCTTTGAAGTGGTACCTGCCGCCTGACGCAGTGATCCGCTTCGGATAATCGACGCCCAGCGCCCAGCGGCAGACATCGACCTCGTGGGTACCGTTGTTGAGCGTTTCTCCGGTGCCATAGATTCTGAACCAGTGCCAGTTGTAGGGTTGCACATTGTCCGTATAGGGACGGCGCGGTGCCGGGCCCTGCCAGAGGTCCCAATCAAGCTGGGGCGGTACCGGCGCTTCCTTACCTGTGCCGATCGACTTCCGCACGTTGCTGTACCAGGCCTTGGCAAAGTACGGCCGGCCGATGATGCCCTGGTTGATCTTTTCGATGATCTCGATGGTATGCGGAGAGGAGCGCTGCTGGGTCCCCATCTGGACCAGCTTGCGATATTTCTGCTGGGCCTGCACGAGCATCGCGCCTTCAGCAGGATTGTGGCTGCATGGCTTTTCCAGAAAGACGTGCTTGCCTGCCTGCAGCCCGGCAATCGCCATCGGCGTATGCCAATGGTCGGGAGTGGCTATGGTGATGGCATCTACGTCCTTCTGATCGAGAATTCGGCGGAAATCTTTTTCGGACACCGGCGCCTCGCCCATTTCCTGCTGCGCGCTGTCGGCAAACTTCTTGAGTATATTGCTGTCCACATCGCAGACATGCGAGATGCGCGCGGCGTTGCGGTTGGCCTTGAGCGCCGAGAGATGAGCGTAGGCGCGCCCGTTAAGGCCGATGACGGCAAAGTTCAGGCGATCGTTGGAACCGAGTATCTGGCCATAGCTTTTAGCCGTGCTTCCCACCGCCAGACCTGCCGCCCCAACCGCAAGCGCATTGAGAAAATCACGCCGTCTAACTATATTCATGATTCATGTCCTCATAGGCGGCCTCTGCCGTTCAGTGGCCAGCTAGACAAGATAACCCGTGATCGGCAATAGATTCCAGTCTTTGTCAGGGTTCTTCGGAGCCTGACGTGCGCGGCTCTCGAAGAAGTCAGAGAGTCGCGATTAGGCACGGGCACAGCAAGACGATCCAGACCCTGACCGGAAAGAGGATCAACCGACCGCATAAAGCGGTCTGGCGTTCACCTTTTTCCAAAAGTCGGTATGATTCAACCGATGAGGTATTCGATATGCAGCTAACCCGATCGGTCGCGTTCAGCTTCGCACTCTTCTGCACCGTGCTGCCCTGGCCCGCACATGACTCGGTAGCCGCGGCTCCCCAAAGCAACTCGCCAGCGCGGCTTCAGGACCAAAGCGCAATCTTTCCCGTGGATGGGGGCAAAATCTTCAGCAACTATTGTGCATCCTGCCACGGGGCAAACGGCAGCGGGAATGGCCCGGTCGCGCCGGCCCTGAAGACCAAAGTTCCTGATCTTACTACCCTGACTCGACGAAACGGCGGCAAGTTCCCGGCCGTCCGGGTGCGCGGCATCATCGCCGGAGATCAGCGTTACGCCGCCCACGGTTCACCTCAGATGCCTGTCTGGGGCCCCATCTTTCACCAGATTGAATATGATCGGGACCTGGGATACGTCCGGCTTCAGAACGTGACGGAATACCTTGGCACCATCCAGAAAAAATAGAGCCCGAGGCTAGAGCTCCATGAGTTCCGTACCCTCAACTTCTCCCCAGACCACTCAACCGCGCCGCTCGAAATATGGCCCAACGACCCCACTGCCACGTGCCGCGCTGCCTTGGCATTTGAATGATTGCACTGTTGCTGAATCCGCTGGTCGTTATTCTTCTCGTCGACAGCGTGATTTCCGCCCTTCAGGGACAAGAAAACGAGACGGAATCATCTTCGTCATCGTTTTGTTCAACGTCACCATCGATTTCGCTCAAACCAGTCGAGATAGAATCGAATCGTGAGGCGCGATAGCTCAGCCGCAAACTCGCCGGCCCCGCCCCAATCTGGTCCGCGTCTCGCACGATCATCTGGGCGATCGCAGACCGGTGGCACTAACCGCTTTTCTGCATCGACCTATATTGCCGCTCTGACCACACTCGCAATTGCAGCGCATCTGGGCCTCCGCTATCTGACCCACGCTTCCCGCGTGGCAGGGCTCGTCCCACTGTTTGTTGCACTGGCTGTGGGAGGAATCCCCATCACGGCCACTTTGGCGAGGAAGTTGTGGGCCCGGGAATTCGGTTCCGACCTGCTGGCTGGAATTTCCATCCTTTCTTCCATTCTGCTTGGCCAGTACCTGGTCGGAACCATCATTGTGCTGATGCTTTCAGGGGGAGAAGCCCTGGAACAATTCGCCACCGGCCGGGCATCGTCCGTGCTGGACGCGCTGGCCAGGCGCATGCCGCAAGTGGCTCACCGCAACCTGGGACCAAAGGTGGAGGAAGTACGGTTGGAGGACATCCGGGTGGGCGATCGGCTGATCGTCCTCCCGCACGAGATCTGTCCGGTAGATGGAGTGGTGGTAGAAGGCCGAGGGATCATGGATGAGTCCTACTTGACGGGGGAGCCATTCGAGATATCGAAGACTCCGGGCTCGAAGGTGCTTTCAGGAGCGATCAATGGGGAAATGGCGTTGACGGTCGAGGCCGAGAAGCTGGCGGTGGACTCACGCTACGCCAAGATCATGCAGGTAATGCAACAGACGGAGGAGAAACGCCCTCAACTGCGGCGGATCGGAGACCGTCTGGGCGCCTGGTACACGCCTGTCGCGGTGGGACTGGCGGGACTGACCTGGCTGGTCACAGGAAACGCGATGCGCTTTCTCGCAGTGGTGGTCATTGCCACGCCGTGTCCATTGATTCTGGCCATTCCAGTGGCAGTGATTGGCGCGATTTCCCTCTCCGCGAAGCGCGGCATCATCATCAAGAATCCGGCGGCGCTCGAGCAGATCACCACCTGCCGCACCCTGATCTTCGACAAGACTGGAACGCTCACCTATGGCAGACCCAGGGTGACGGAAAGTTTGTGCGCGCCCGGATTCTCGTGTGAAAGCCTGCTGCAGGCGGCCGCCAGTCTGGAACAGTTTTCCAAGCATCCGCTGGCGGGAGCGGTGATCCAGGCTGCGCGCGACGAAAAGGTGGTTCTGCTGGATGTCTCTGAAATGCGTGAAATTCCTGGACAGGGTCTGCAAGGAATGGTCGGAGGACGACGAGTGCGAATCACCGGACGGGGAAAAGTCGATCCCAACCTGCCTGGACTCCCGCCGCCTGTCTCGGGACTGGAATGCCTCGTCTTTGTGGATGACCGGTATGCGGGGGCTTTCCGCTTCCACGATGCTCCCCGGCACGATACAAAACCATTTGTGCATCATCTGGCGCCCCTGCACCATGTGAACCGCGTGATGCTGGTCTCAGGCGACCGGGAATCGGAAGTGCATTATCTGGCAGATCAGGTCGGGATTACCGAGGTGCACGCAGGTCAAACTCCTGAGCAGAAGGTCGAGATTGTAGAGCGCGAAACCAGGCAGGCACGGACAATGTTCATCGGCGACGGAATCAATGACGCACCGGCATTGATGGCGGCCACGGTCGGTGTGGCCTTCGGCCCCAACAGTGATATCGCATCCGAGGCTGCGGACGCGGTCATCTTGACCACTTCACTGAAGAAGATCGATGAACTGATTCATATCAGTCATCGCATGCGCTCTATTGCGCTGCAAAGCGCCGTGGGAGGGATGGCGGCCAGCATGGTTGGGATGATCGCGGCCGCGGCCGGATATCTGCCTCCGCTGGAGGGTGCAATTCTGCAGGAAATCATCGATTTCGCGGCGGTCGTCAACGCGGTTCGAGTGGCATTGCCGGTCCGAGACCTGACTGACTTCTAGGCCACGGCCAGCCGGCTGGGCGCGATCACAATGCAGCAGAGGAGGGAGTTGCGCTCCTGGGCCGTCCGCCCGTCTGCCACCGATATGGCACGTTTGAAGAGATCGATAACTCTCGACCCGCTGGATCAAAAGCAGCTTCCGCTGTGATAAAGCGTAAGTCGCGGAGCCGCGCTGCGTCGAGCCGGCTCCTTTACTCCACCACCGAGAAGCTGTCATGCAACGTGGCTGTCGAACTGTTGCCCACCCAAACGTCGAAGTCTGAAGGTTCTACAACCCAACCACTTTTGGCCGCACTCCAGTAGTTTCGCTCTTCGCGACCGACCGGGAAGCTGATTTCCTGTTTTTGACCCGGCTGCAGGGTGACGCGACGGAATCCCTTCAACTCACGAACCGGTCTCGATGCCGAACCGAAGCGCTGATGCAGATACAGCTGGACGACCTCGTCCGCTGCTCTTTTACCGGTATTCGCAACCGTTACCGTCGCCGTGATTGAGCCATCCAAGGGAGACGTCTTGGCACTCAAGTGAAGGCCGGAAATGGAAAAGGTCGAATAGCTCAGGCCGTATCCAAAGGGATATAGAGGCGAGGTTGGAAGGTCCCAATAGCGAGAGGTGAAGTCTGCGGAGTCATACGGTTTATGTGAGTTCGTGTGGGCGTAGTAGATTGGAACCTGCCCGACGTTGCGGGGCCATGTGACCGGCAGCTTGCCGCCGGGTACCGCGTCGCCCACGAGAAGATCCGCCACCGCGTTGCCGGTTTCCGTGCCGCCGAAGTAGCAATCCATGATTGCCGGAATGTGTTCCGAAGCCCAGGAAAGATCAAGCGGGCGGGTGCTGAAGAGCAGCAGCACCACGGGCTTCCCCAGCGCTTGGATTTTCTCAAGAAGCTCTTGCTGCTTTCCGGGGAGGCTGAGTGACGAACGCGAGGCGTACTCGAAATCCATGCCACTCAACTCGCCCAGGGTCATGATCACGACGTCAGAGTTGCCGGCCAGTTTCAGCGCGCCCTTTATCTGGCGGTCCGCCTCTTCGGGACTCCAGGCCTTCTCTGCCTTGGGCCCAATCGTGCCTTCGAAGGAGGAGGGAAACTCCTTGGCGATCTGTACGCCCTCTGCGAATTCCACCTGCGAATCAGGGAGCTTGGCGCGGATGCCTTCGAAGACAGAAACAGTATCTTCTTCCTTCGCGCTGAGGCTCCACGGTCCGTTCATCTCGCCTTTCGTGTTGCCCAGCGGTCCAATGACGGCAATTCGCTTGGTAGTCTTCGACAGGGGAAGAACAGCGCCTTCGTTCCGCAGCAACACCGCAGAACGCGCCGCTGCGGTTCTCGCTGCCTGACGATGCTTGGCCAGCATCTCGGAGTGGGTTTGCTCCGTGGCATCCGCATACGGGTGCTCGAAGAGCCCGAGATGATATTTCGCGGCGAGTATGGGACGGACCAGATCATCGAGTTGCGACGCCGTGAGCTGTCCCGTGTCAAGCAGCAACTTCATCTGCTCCAGATAAGTTGCGCTGCCCATGTCCATATTGACTCCAGCCGTGGCGGCGCGGAGTACGGCATCTTTGGCGTCCCTGGCGAAACCTTGCGTGACCAGACTGCCGACCGCGAAGGCATCGCTCACGACGAATCCTTTGAACTTGAACTCTTTCCGAAGAATCTCCTGAAGCAGCTGTACATTGCCGCTGGCCGGGACGTCGTTCAGATCCATGTAGGCACTCATGACGGTGGCCGCCCCGGCCTCCACTCCCGCGCGAAAGGGAGGAAGATAAACGTTCTGCATCCGCTCTTCCGAAATGTACGCCGCGTCGTAGTCCCTGCCACCTTCCGCAGCCCCATAGCCGGCGAAATGCTTCAGCGTCGCCATGAAAGGCCGCGGGCTCCCTGGCCGTCCTTGAAAACCGAGTACCTGGGCCCGAGCCATTGCCGCGCCAAGATAGGGGTCTTCACCCGCCCCTTCGGAGATGCGCCCCCAGCGCGGGTCTCGGGCAATGTCCAACATCGGCGCGAAAGTCCAATGCACACCGGCGAGGGCGGCCTCCTCCGCGGCGATCGCTTGCGCTTGTTCGGCCATCGCCGAGTCCCAGGACGCGGCCATGGCCAGAGGTACGGGGAATTCCGTGTCAAATCCGTGAATCACATCGAAGCCAAAAAGAATCGGAATGTGCAAGCGCTGCTCGGTCATCGCGATCTTCTGCAGGCGATTAATTTCCTTTGGATCGGTAACGAACAGAAACGATCCGACCTCGCCGCGCCGCACGTGCTCTTCGTATGGCACGGGATCGACCTTCATCCCAGGAATCGGGAGCTTAAAGTAGAAGGGCTGATTCAGTTGTCCTATCTTCTCCTCAGTCGTCATCTGCTTGAGCAGCGCATTGGCCCGGTCCGTGTCTTTGAGCGAAGTGGGGGCCTGGGCTTGCGCCACTCCGGAAACCAGCAGAACAATGAGGCTGAACGAGAGATAAATTCGCAACTTGTTCATGGCATCCTCCTATTGCTTGAATGTCTTTTGGACGTTAGGGTCCAGCACCGCTTCAAAAACAGTCACCGCGCTCGGATGGCAAGAATTTGCTTCACCGAGTCCGACAACTTGTCAGCATTCGCCGGGAGTAGCGAAACCTGCCACTTCTCTGTCGTCAAAAGCTGCTGATTGGAGCCGGGCACCTCGTGAACCGGATGCTGTTCGCCACTTTCCAATAGGTCTCGCCGAGCTCATCGTCGGTCACGCCCTTCCCTCTGAAAAGGTGCGGCGGGCGCGGGAATTCACCTTTCGCAATCGCAGTGTGGTCTTTCGAGGGAATTCCATGGCAGAGCGCACACTGTTCCATGTACACGTGAGTACCTGCAAGCGGATTCGCTTCGTCCAACGCAATGCTCACCGTTCCGTTTTCGGGCGTGCAAAGTGGGGTTGAGGGAGGCAGGGCCCGGGCATCATGGGCTGGAAACTCTGCCTGCTTCGCATGCTGACATTCTACGCCGGACATGCAGAGTCAAAGATCAATGTGAGACTCACAGATCGAATTGCTATCGACTCCACGATATTGTCCGGCATTCCCTCCCGCCTCGTACTTTCAGAAGCGGCTCCTGGGAAGCTTGTGTAGCGGCGGCGCTACCTCAAGCGTTTTGCCCACGACCGTGAAGCTGCGCCTTGCCTTGTGTATGCTCTGGAGAGATTCCTCACCGATGCCATTTTTCCTCCCCCCGGATGCGGGCTGGATGCCGAGGAGTATCCTACGCAAGGTCCCATCCGGAACTAGTAGGAACGCGAATAGCTTCTTGCTGGCGTAAGGGACTAACCCAAGTCACTTGAACTGCATATGGCGCATATCTCACACCGGCTCTCGAATTCGTTTGAAGGCGCTCTGGCTGGCGGCGGCGACCCAGCGACCTCGCCACTCTATGTTTTTGGACCCTTTCTGCACCTGATCGTGGTGGCCGGAGTCGCCCAAGTCACATTTGGCGCAAGCGTCTGGCTGGTGGTGCTGACAGTGGCGGTGGTTTCTTCCATGTACCGCCAGGTGATCCGTTGGGTCACCGACGGCACCGGAGGGAGTGGCCTGACAGAGGAGGAGTTTGGCGCCTGGGCTGTCAAAGTGAACGCAGGCATCACTTTTGTCGAATATACGCTGACCTTTCTGGTCAGCGTGGCTGCCCTGGTGACCCTGCTGTCGGACCGGTTTCCGCCTCTGGATCTGGGCTACCACGGCTTCAAATATCGCACCGTCCTGGCCGTGTTGCTGAGCGTGTTGATCGGGTGGCTGGTGAATCGTGGCCCCAAGACCGCCGCTCGGGCCTTCGGTCCGGCCACGCTGGGAGTCCTGGTGCTGCTCTGGGTCATGGTCATCGCCACCATCTGGAAATTCGGCTTCCACCTGCCCGATCTTAACCTGAACGCTTTTTCTTTGAGATACCTGAATCTCACGCTGGGCGGCTATTCCCGGCTATTGGCCCTGATGACCGGAATCGAAGTATTTGCCAACCTGGTGGCGGCGTATGAGGGCACTCCGGAGCAGAGGAGCCGGAAGGCCTTCCGCAGTCTCGTGATCGTCATGGGCACCACCTGCGTGACCATGCTCATTGTCGGGCCCGCCATCCTGAAACTGTCCGACCCTACAAATTCCCAGGTCTCGGTATTCACCCAGACCATGGATCAGCTCTTGCCGCATCCCCTGCCGTATCTGGGGACCCTGATCGGGATCGTGGTACTGGGGTCCGCGGCCGCAGCCAGCGCGCAGGGATTGCAGAACCTCGCCCTGGGCCTCCGCTATCGTCATTACATCCCTGCCGGGATGGGGCAACGTAACGAGTTTGACGTGGCCGCCTGGCCCGTCTGGGTGGAGGTTGCAATCGTTTCCGTTTGCTATGTCGTCCTGGGTACGGAGGAGGACACTTACCTCTCGCTCTATGCCATCGGCGTATTTGTTCTGCTCAGTATGACCAGCTGGGCGGCCACCAAGCGCATTGTCCACTTGCAGCGCCAGCAGTTCTCCGCCCACAGCCTGCTGGGGCTTTCGGGTGCGGTCATTGCGGCTGTGCTCACGTCGGGAGCCACGATCATCATTTTTGTGGAGCGTTTCATGCAGGGGGCGTGGGCTTATTTCCTGTTCATTCCCGCCCTCTACTTCTGGTTTTCCTATGTCCGTTCGCGATTGGGTGAACCTGTGGCCCTGTCGGAACATCTGGGACGGCTCCTTTCCGGGCAATACCTGTTGCCGTATCCGCGGGAAGGCCGCTCGAAACGCGACCGCGCGATTGAAGACGTGCTGGTGCCCCTCGATGGTTCTCCGCGCGCGGAGTCGGCACTCGCCCTGGCGGACATTCTGTGCCGTTCGTTTGCGGCCCATTTGACCCTGGTTTCCGTGGACAGCGCAAAGCCGACCTCGGACATTGGGAACAACGCGGGCCCGGGGCATGCTTATCTGAAACAGATTGCGTGGCAGTTGCAGGAATCCGGATTGAAAGTGGATTTCGCGGTGCAACAGGGCCAGCCAGATCGAATCATTACCACGATGGCGCATGACGTGGGAGCAGACCTCATTGTCATGACCACCCACGGGCGCTCCACCTTCGAGCAGTTCTTTGTCAGCGATGTCGCGGAGCGCGTGATCCGGAAAGCTCGCGCCCCGGTCCTGCTGATTCGTCCCACCGAGGAATGGCACAGCCGGCGCACCCGTTTCCGGCGGCTGCTCGTGGCCCTCGACGGGTCGCAGTGCGCAGAAAGCGCTTTACCGTATGCACAAACATTCGCGGAAGTTTTCGAGAGTGAGATTGTGCTGCTGGGGATACCCGAGGCCGATTTCGAAGAACAGGAACTGCGCAAATACCTTGAAACCGTGGCCGGAGCGCTCCAGGGAAGGAATCTGAAAGCCACTGCGATGGTGACCGGTTCCGGACCGGCTCGAACCATTGTTGCCACAAGCGAGTCGGAGGACGCAGACCTGGTGATCATCGCGAAAAGCGGGCGGGGCAGCTCGCGCCGCCGCGTCGAGCTTGGCAGTGTAGCCAACCGGGTGATTCAAACTACCCAACGCCCAGTGCTTTTGGTGAGAGCGTCGCAAGGCAGACCGGGCCGAAGGCGTGGTTGACCGGCACAAGGGGTATCCCACTACGCCAGACCTTACTTCCGTGGATCACGAACGGCAATCTATCCTGGAACGGCTGCGGCCCGGAAGATATTCTCCATGTGGAGTCATCTCGCTAAGGAAAGATTCCCAACTCCAGGTACGATCGGGCAATTTTGTCGATCGCGTTCACGAAAGCAGCGGTGCGCAGATTCTCCACCGCAGGCACGCGATGCCTGGTTTCCATAATTTCCTGGTACGCCGTGATCATCGTTTCTTCGAGACCGGAATTTACCAGATCGACTTCGTCCGCGCCCCGCACCACCGAGTGCCGCTCCGCTTCGGAGAATCGTTTGCCCGTGGCAAGTTCAATGGCCTGCAGGAGCCGGGTCTCTACGCTCTCTTCGTAACGCTTTTGCATTCGTCCGAAGCGAACATGAGACAGGTTTTTGAGCCACTCGAAATACGATACAGTCACGCCCCCCGCGTTTGCATAGAAATCCGGAATAATAAAAACGCCCTTTTGCTCCAATATCGTTTCCGCTTCCGGGGTGGTCGGACCATTGGCCGCTTCCAGGACGATCCTGGCCTTAACTCTGGGAGCATTCTCTGCCGTTAGCTGTTTCTCCAAAGCCGCGGGAACCAATACATCACACTCCAACTCCAGCGCTTGCGCGGTTTGAGAAATATTGGTAGCGCCCGGGAGATTCAGGATAGATCCCGTCCCTTTACGGTGCTGAAATACTTTCTCCTCGTTCAATCCTTTGGCATCGAAAATGGCGCCCTCCTGCTCCGCGATGGCAACGATGGTGGCGCCTGCCTCGCGGCAGAACTTCGCCACGTGGTAGCCGACGTTGCCCAGTCCCTGGACGACCAGTCTCTTGCCTTCAATGCCGGGCGGCAATCCCAGCTTCTGCATCTGCTGTTTGTCCGCGCAGGCCTGGCGCAGCGCGAAATAAAGTCCGCGCCCGGTCGCTTCCCGGCGGCCACGAATCCCGCCCTGGGTTACTGGTTTCCCGGTGACACAGGCCAGGGCATTGAGCTGTCCCGGATTCAGGGCGGTGTAAGTATCCGCAACCCATGCCATCTCCTGCTCACCCGTTCCATAATCGGGAGCGGGGACATCCAATCCCGGCCCGATGAGATTCTTTTTGATAAGCTCGTGCGTGTACCGGCGAGTAATTCGCTCCAGTTGCTGGACCGTATATTTCCGGGGATCGATCTGAATGGCACCCTTGGCCCCGCCGAAGGGCACGTCCACCACGGCACATTTATAGGTCATCAGCGAAGCCAGGGCCATGACCTCGTCTTCGTCGGCGCCGGCGCTGTAGCGGATACCACCCTTCACCGGCAGCTTGTGATGACTGTGCTCGGCCCTCCATGCTGTAATGACTTCTATGCTGCCGTCCTCCCGCCGGAGGGGAAATTCGAAGCGATAGACACTGTTACATCCTTTAACCTGATCCAGCAGCCCCTTCGGGTGCCGGGTGAATGCGGAGGCGCGATCGAAAGAGCGTTCGACATCTCGAAAAAAACCGGCCATGGGTATGATCTCCTGAAGTGCAGCCGTGCTGCTGCTCGCACCGGTGAGGATGAAGCGCTTCGCATCGCGGTTCCGCGCCGGCTGGTACCGAGCAGTCGCGCCACGTCCGCACTCACGGTGTGCTACTCACTGTTGGAGCTCTGAAGGCGCGGCGTGCCTTGGCATAATCTCCGCTGCGACTTGTCCAGTTTCTCCCCAAGGTCCCGGCCATCCATCCTAGTGCAACCAGAAAAAACAACTTGCTCGAAGGAAGGCCGGAGCGCCATGCCCAAAACGCGCCCAGTGCCGGGACAAGGGCGGAAGACGTCGCTCCCGCACTCCACATGATGGCTATGGCCACGGGGCTGGCCCGCTGCATGGAGGCCTTTTCGGTCTGCACTCCAAAAAAAGGAAGATGTTCGAACACCCAGCGCAGGCCGGCCGGCCAGCCCTCTGGATTTCCCGTTCCTCCCACCGTGTAGAAAGCGAAGCGAATGCCAAGAATTCTGCCGATCGTCCAGTGGGCGATGCCATGGCAGCAGAAGTAGAGGAGAACCCAGGCAGCGAGCATGGCCGCCACAGCCGGTGCGGGCGAATGCGCGGACCGCGCCGCGGAGAGCGCCAGGCAGGCTGCCACCAGCCCGGCAATCTGCACCAAATTCCCGGCCCCGATCGATAGGCGACCAAAGATCTTGCGTTTCAGGGAACCTTTCGCTCCATTCACGGGAATCTCCTTTTACCTTCGACAAACGGCGGCCAATAGACGCGGCAACTCCCATGATCGAAGGGTCGCGAATTGGAGGGCAGAAAGCTTACCCCTCGCTTGGGGCTTGTCCTATGATTCTCTGCCACGAAGAGTGCCGTGGCAACGAGAATCGCCTTGCCACTCTCCCCCGGGGAGTGGTCAAGCGCAATCCTTCAGAAATGTACTGAGCAGTTTACACTGAGAGTTGCGTGCGGCATTTCCCTGTGTCTACCGGCGCGACATGCTGGAGGTTTCCCAGATGGAAGATACGATTCGGAAGTTCATGTACAACCCGACCGTCGGAAAGTTGGTGGCGGCGGCGATTGCTGTAATTGTGGTGCTGACGATCTCAAAGTTTCTTCAGCGCTCCATCGGCCGATATGTCAAGGGTTCAGACACCAGATATCGGGCCCGTAAGTTCGTCGGCTTTCTCGGCTATGCGGCGGCATTCCTTGCTCTCACGGTGGTGTTCAGCGAACGGCTGGGCGGATTCACCGTGGCTTTCGGAGTGGCTGGCGCCGGGATCGCCTTTGCCCTGCAAGAGGTCATTGCCAGCGTGGCGGGGTGGGTGGCGGCCTCGTTCGGCGGTTTCTATTCTCCCGGGGACCGCGTGCAATTGGGCGGAATAAAAGGAGACGTTATTGATATTGGCGTTCTCCGCACCACCCTCATGGAGGTGGGACAATGGGTCAATGGCGATCTTTACAACGGCCGCATCGTGCGGATCGCGAATAGCTTTATTTTCAAGGAGCCGGTGTACAACTATTCGGCGGATTTTCCTTTTCTCTGGGATGAGCTCACGCTGCCTGTCCGCTACGGTTCGAACTGGGAGTACACCCGAAAAGTGTTGGACCAGGTTGTGAAAGAGATTTGCGGAGACTACGCGGTTGAATCGCTCGCGGCCTGGAAAGAGGCGGTGAGCAAATACCGCCTGGAACCGGCCAGGATTGAACCCATGATCACTCTGGCGGCGAACGACAGCTGGATTGAGTTTACGGCCCGCTATATCGTTGACTACCGGAAGCGCCGTTTCGTTAAAGACCGCCTTTTCACTCGAATCCTGGAAGAAGTGGACAAATCCAACAATCAGATTCGATTGGCTTCGGCCACCTTTGAACTCGTCAACCTGCCTCGTCTGGATATCAACTTTGCGGAGGGCAAGGGTGCCGTGAATCCAGGATATGTTCCCTAGTCTGGCCGGAATACCAATTTCAAGGCACGCGGGACAAGTGTGCTAGCCTGATCTCGGAATACGGGTCGCCGAACACTTACCTTCTCAAGATGACTCCCAACGCGTTCTTCGGTCTGCTCGGCGGTCTCATCGTTCTGGCATTTCTTGCCAACCGCCTGTTTCGGCACACCCGCATACCCGACTTGGTCGTCCTTATCGTACTCGGCGTTTTCATCGGGCCGGTGTTTCATTGGGTTGATGCCGAGCAGTACAAACCGGTCACTCACGCCTTTGGAACTCTCGCGCTCATCGTGATCCTTTTTGAAGGCGGCCTGGAGCTTAAGATCCGGGAGACGGTCAAGCACTTTCCCGGAGCGCTGCTGCTGGCATTCCTGAGCTATTTTGTTACGGTGGGCCTGGTCGCAGTGGTCATTGCCGCGGGCTTACATCTATCGGTGGTTTCTGCTTTGATCGTGGGGGCGGTCGTAGGATGCACCAGCAGTTCCATGGTTCTGCCCATCCTGCAGCAGATGAAGGTCAGTGATGCGGCACGGGTCACACTTTTGCTGGAAGCTTCCCTCGGCGATGTTTTGGCTGTTCTCACCGCTGAGAGCCTGATGAACCTGCATGCCGGCACCACCTTCCAGCTTCTGCTGGTGAATCTGCTCCGGGAAGTGGGCGTGCCTGTAGTTCTGGCTCTCGTCGCGGGCGTGATCTGGGCCCGCCTGTTGCCGGTTATGTCCGAAGAGCGCTTCTGGCACGTGCTCACGTTCGGGGTGGTGCTTCTTTTGTTCGCGGGTAGTGCTGCCCTGCACGGTAGCGGCCTGATTGCCGTTCTGGTGTTCGGATTAACCCTGGCCAATTTCTCCGGCACCGTCCGGCCCTTGATTGAGAGGGCGGAGCAATTCGGCGTAACGCCCGGTCAGGAACATCTTCCCACCCTCACTTTTCATTCCGAACTGGCTTTCCTGTTGCGGACGTTCTTTTTCGCTCTGCTCGGTATCGTGATGGAGTTTGTGGCTCCCCACTATCTCCTGCCCACCGCAGGAATCCTGGGGGCAATTCTTTTGGGGAGATGGTTGGCAGCGGTAGTCAGCCGATGGTCCCGGCATGAGATACCACCCCAGGAACGAGAGTTGATCGTCTGGATGTTGCCCCGAGGACTGATCACCGCAGTCCTGGCTATCCAGGCGTTCGAGACGAAAGGCGCCGAGTTTGCCTTTCTGCCCGCAATGGCTTTCGCCGTTATCCTGGCCACCAACGTGATCGTAATTGTCGGAAGTATGCGCTTTAAGGGGAAGCCCGCAGGCGACGAGGCAATCATTCTTGATCAGCAGCGAACTTAGGCAATCGGTATAACCAGGCACGAGGCGGAGATCATCCTTGGTCTTTACCGTCGAAGACCACGCGATGGTCGGCGACCGCCAGGCGAACCATCGTTCCCAAATTGCTCTGACAAAGAAAAAGGCCCCGGACGGGGCCTCTCGCTTAATATTCTGCGATCGGAAGAAACGACCTAGGCTGCCACTGCCAGAGTTGAGGTGGCAACATCGTAGGTCTCGACCTTCGGAGGAGCCTGAATCATCGCATTCAGCTTGTCCACCAGCTTCGGGAACACCGAAGTGTGATACTGCTCCGCATTCTTGCGGTCATCCCAGAAGCTGATCGCCAGCACCCGGTTGTCGTTGCCCATCAGGGTAATCTCATCCTGAAAACCCTTCTGCGCCCGAAGGACCGGCAGAATCTGCGACTCAAACAACTGAATGAACTCTTTGTGTTTTCCGTCCTTCAACTGGATATGCACATTGCGTGTGAATTTCAATTTGTGTCTCGAATCTCCCTGACGAAATAAAGGTCCACGTGACGACACTACTAGCCAGGGCGAAGGCAGGGGTTCGACGCCCTTATTGAGACCTATCTAGTCTGTTTTCTATAACTTAAGTATACCACCCAGGGAGGCCAAAGTCAAGCATTGTTGGTTCATTGCGGGCCCGCCTTGAAAGCAGGAACGACGCCCGACCGGCCGAACGAACCGTGTCCCAGGCCGTTCCATGCAAGCCTACTTAGGCTCGCGATTCTTGGCAGGAATACGGCGGTTCGCCAGGAGAGTATTGAGCGACCGCCAACCGGCGGAATCGACTTCTCTTGCTAAATTAAGCCAGTACTGCGGCACCTGCTTCCGCGGAACCAGGTGGGTCAGCGCATAGTCTGCGCCGATTCCTCGCCGGTAAGAAATACATGCCGCGAGAATCCGCCGCGCCAGCTTCAGGGTTTCCGGGTCAGGCTCGCGGAGTCGCACGACTGGTTTCTTCATATCTTCTCCCTATCACTTCTGTGGATACAGGTCGGCGGTCCAAATGGGAGGTGGCGTACGGTCTCCGGGATTGACGCCCAAGCCTGACGTGAACTTTCCTTCCGGTTCCGCGCTTACACTTCTCCGATCATCCTGGTTTCTTGGACTTCTGCCTACCGACAGGTGGGGGATGCGCCCGCTGGCGATGGATTCTCAGGGCATGAGCTGTCTTGAAAGTCCGGTAGCAAAGTCGGCATTTGAAGCTGCGTCCCAATCTCGGTAACATCGAACCCCTCGATGGCGGAAGACAGCACTGAGTCATGATCCCACATTCTTGTCAGGAACTCTACGGGTGATTCCACGCAGTGTAAGCAATCCTGGCCAGGGCGGTGGCTTGCCCAGTCCATCAAGGTGCTCCAGAAAGCCGTCAGGTGTGGCGAATGGTGAAGGATCAAGTGCGGCAGATGCCCGTGTTCAGTGCCACCCGGTGCTTCCTGGAGGGTGCCCCTACAATAGAATAGAAGGGTCCCTGTTCCCCCGGAGGCTCGACCTCATGACCTACCGCATGCGCCACACGGGTACTCGCGTTTTCATGCTCTTCATGTTGCTCTCTCTGCAGGTTGGCCTGCTATGGGGTCAGCCGAAACCTGAGCCGAAAGAACCTCCTCCGGTCCCAGAAGCCCAAGTCACAATAAATGGCAAAACCGTCTTCTCGGTGCAGGGCGTGCTCTCTTTTTCCGCTGAGGACCGCGCCAACGCCATAAGCCGGCGTATCAAGGAACTTTCGAGAGAGGTCCTGTTCAAGCCCGATTCGCTGGCGGTTGCGGATTCGGAAAGGACGACTGACATTATGGCCGGCGACCTGATCGTAATGAGTGTCACCGATCAGGATGCCAAGCTGGCCAAGCAGTCGCGCCAGGACCTCGCCAATGACTACGCGCAGCGCATCCGCTCGGCGCTGTTGGGACTGCGCCGCGAGTACAGCCTCAAGAGCATTCTGCTCGGCGCTCTATACACCTTGATCGCTACGCTGGTCCTGTTCCTGATTTTCCGCATTTTCGGACGGATATTTCCCAGCGTTTACAAAACGCTGAACGGGTGGCGCGGCACTCGCATCCGCTCCTTGCGAATCCAAAAATTCGAACTGCTTCCCGCGCATCGGATCACCGATTTCGCAATTGGCGTAGCCAAGTTGATCCGCTTTGTTCTCGTTCTCATAGCCCTTTATTTTTATGCCTCGCTGGTGTTGGGGTTCTTCCCCTGGACGCGTGGCTATGCCCAGGTCCTGGTGGCCTATGTATTGACTCCACTACGGCTCATCGGTGACGCCGTAGTGGCCTACCTGCCGAACCTGTTTTTCGTCGTAGTCATCATCCTGGTCGCTTCTTACCTGACCAAATTCATCAAGATGATCTTCAAGGAGCTCGGACGCGGGACCATCAGCTTCCCGAATTTCTATCCAGAGTGGGCGGAGCCAACCTACAAGATCATTCGCTTTCTGATCATGGCGCTGACCCTGATCATTGTTTTCCCCTATCTGCCGGGATCGAAATCGCCAGCCTTCCAGGGGATTTCAATCTTCCTGGGAGTGCTGTTCTCCCTGGGCTCGACTTCAGCGATCGCAAACATCGTGGCCGGCGTCATCCTTACCTACATGCGCGCATTCAAGATCGGGGACCGGGTCAAGATCGCCGATACCATGGGCGACGTAATCGAAAAGACCCTATTGATCACTCGCGTCCGCACGATTAAGAACGTGGAAATTACGATCGCGAACGCGATGGTGCTGGGAAGCCATATCATCAATTTCAGCTCCAGCTCAAACGAGGAAGGGCTGATTCTGCACACTACGGTCACGATTGGATATGACGCGCCTTGGAGGACCGTACACCAGCTCCTGATCGATGCCGCACTCTCGACCGGGGCCATTCTCAAACAGCCGGCGCCATTTATTTTTCAGACGGCCCTCGATGATTTTTATGTACATTACGAGTTGAACGCCTACACCGATCAGCCGAGTCAAATGGCCAAGATTTACTCTGACCTGCACGCAACTATTCAGGACAAATTCAACGCTGCGGGTCTGGAAATCATTCGCCACACTACTCTTCGGTTCGGGACGGAAACCAGATTGCCATTCCGGAAGACTATCTGCCCAAGGGCTATTCCGCCCCTGCATTCCGGTTAGGCGTACTGCAGGATATCGTCGAAGGACTCCAGGGGAAACCTAAGCGCGCCCCGGAATAACGGGGCCATGTTCAACTCCCCTTGGCGAGCGAACCCCCGCTTGGGCACTCAGGCTGGCGCGCAGTACACGCAGCGGTTCATGACTGGAAGTGGAAACGTTGAGCGCCCACACAGGAGAGCCCGTCGAGGCATCAC
>CAWCPY010000029.1:0-301678 GCA_963797385.1 Terriglobia bacterium | reverse complement strand
GGTCTTTCTTTGCGTCCCTTTGCGCCTCCTTTGCGCCCTTTGCGGTAAAGCATTTGATCTTGTTGGAGTCGTTCAAAAATCTTAAACCGCAAAGTTCGCAAAGAAAGGCGCAAAGGACGCCAAGAGTAGTGGATCACGGCTGACCGGAGGCGATACATCGTCTACGAGACAGAACTAGCTACGCACTGGTGGCTGCAATTTCCAGAATCGTTGCGGGTTCCCTCCCAGGATCGCTTCCTGGGCCGGGAGAGACTGGCGGCCAATATAATCTTTCACCACTCCCATCGCTCTGGAATACGACGCGGCCACCGTGCAAACCGGCCAATCCGATCCAATCATCAGGCGCTCCGTTCCAAAGCATTCGAAGGCCACATCCAAATATGGCGCGATGTGCTCCGGCTTCCACTGCTGCCAGTCTGCTTCCGTCACCAGTCCGGACAATTTACAAAAAACATTCGGGAAACCTGCCAGCTCTCTGATCCCGCGCTCCCAGGGCTGCAGGCTTCCGCTCCTGATCGGAGGTTTGGCCAGATGGTCCAGCACGAAACGCTGCCGCGGAAACTGGCGCACAAACTCGGCCGCTACCGGAAGATGTTTGGTGTAGATCAGAATGTCGTATGCCAGATCAAACTCTTCTAGGAAAGAAACGCCCCTCATGAATTCCGGCCGCAGCAGGAATCGGTCGTCGGACTCCCCCTGCACTATGTGGCGAACCCCAACCAGCTTGGGATTACGGGCAAACGCCCGCAACTGCGATCGTGCGTCTGGAGACTGCAAATCAACCCATCCGACGACGCCCAAGATAAATGGCGACGACGCGGCCAGTTCAAGAAGCCATCGCGTCTCCTCAATAGTCTGCCGCGCCTGCACCGAAATGCATCCCTGAAACCCGGCGCGCTCCAGTTCCGGCTTCAGTCCGTCAGGAAGAAAATCACGGCGCAGCGTTGCCATTGAATCGTCGATCCAGTCATACTCGCGGGGATCATAGATCCAGAAGTGCTGATGAGCATCGATGTGCATAGTGGTCGAGGGTTCAGGGATTATCCCGGATACCAGACCCGGCGCGGGTCGGATTCGCTTCGCTGATAATTCCAGGCCTCTTCGATCAAGCGCTTGAGATCGAAAGCCGGCCGCCAGCCCAGCAGGAATTTTGCTTTGGCATTGTCCAGCCAGGTTGACCAGAAGGGGGTTTCGATCTCCACCGAGGGAAGTCCCCGAGTCTCCTTCAGATAGTCAGCCACGTGCCGGTAATCCACTGGTTCGTCCATACAGATATTGAAGGTCTGCTGGTGGGCCTTAGGGTGGTCCAAGGCCCGCAGGATTGCCGCTACCAGGTCGCTTACGTGCACGAAGTTTCGTTGCACCGGCTTCCCTTTCGGGTCGAGCATCAGGGGCACGGCTCCGCTTTTCACGTACTCGTCGGCCCGCTTCGCGCCCACCAGGTCGCGCCATCGGGGCCCTCCGAAAACGTCTTCGCCAAAGGACAAAGAATATTTGAAGTCATCTTTTTCCATGATCCAGGGCGCTCTCAAACAGCAACCCTGGGAGATCATACTGGATGAAATATTGCTCCAGCATCACTTCTTCGAGAACTTTGGAGAGCGCATAGCAACCGGGATACGCGCCGTGTTTCTGTTGTTCGGTGACTGGCAGAGGATGAGGATAAAAGAAATGTCCCAGCGCGGCGTCGCCACCGATGAGAATAATCTGTTTGAATGCGGAGCTGGCACGGCATTCTTCCAACAGCCAGAACAGGCCCTTCACCGTAACGTCCATCACGTCATCGGGAGTCTCCTTGCAGGTGGCGCAATGCAGAACGTGGGTAATTCCCTGCATGGCCGAGTGCACCACCGCGCGGTCCGAGATGGTTCCGCGCACGATTTCCAGGCGCTCCTGAGGCTCCAGGAGCGGTTATGACAAAGCGCGCGAATCGCTCACGTCCCGGTCCGACCTCAGAATGTGGTCAATGAAATGGCTGCCTACCTTGCCCGCAGCTCCGGTAACCAGGATGCGCTTCATGGGTCTGGCCATGCTGATCGGTAGATCATACCGCGCCCATCAAATCGCGGGCAGTCGCTTGTGATAATGCGCTGAAGGGCGGGCGTCAATGCGAGACAGCTATTAGTTCGACGATTGGACCTGCATGGTCTCGTCAATCCAGAGGTGCGCCGGGGCGCCGGCACTGTCGCGAGTGGCGGTCACACGAAAGCCGCTGGAAGTGGTCTCAACATCGTAAGCGTAAGGAGGCCGCTGTCTCTCGATGGTGATGTATTTCCCTTCAGTCAACTCATCGAGAGAAGCGTACTTTTGCTCGGTAGCGAAGTACGCCCGTTCGGCGTTGGCGATGCTGATCAGGTCATTCTTCACGCCCACAATGTTCGCCGTTCCGGTTGGAGTGCCGGTCCCGCCGGGCGCAGACGCAGTCTTCAACTGGACGGAATAGAGATACATCCCCACCGCCATCACAATGACAATGCCTAAGAAACCAAACGCTCGACCCATAACACCCTCCCGATGCTGTCATTGCACAGCGAAACCGGCCTGGGGACAAGTAACCAGAGTGCGAGGCCCTGCGGCTGGGGAAGCGGTCACAAGGAAGCCCTGGCCAGCTGCTCAGGCAGCACCGTGTGGGTCGGACACTCCTGTCCGACGCTTTTGAAGTAGTTTTGTTTGGGCTGTTGCTTGACTGCAGACATTAGTACGCAAAGGCAAGACAAAGGCTAAAAGACAAAGGCGTCGGACAAGGGTGTCCGACCCACACTCGCGACAAACACGACAGCTGTTTGGTAACTGTCCATATTTGCTTCAGCGGGCCTTTCAGACCGGTTCCTTGGATGCGGCTCATTTGCCTCCGGTCTTACCAGAGCGATCTCATGGGAGAGGTACGTTGCTTCCCGTCGACGTTCGAGTAGCGTATAGTGCCTTGCCATAGACACTCGAGTGAAGCGCACAGCGATGGTCCCTAAAGAGTGGCACTATCGGTCCCTGCCCTGGATCGAAGGCGGATGGCGCGATCTTCGCTTCGCGCTGCGCTCGCTGGCCAAAATGCCGGGATTCACAGCCGTTGCCGTGATCGTGATTGCCGTGGGTATTGGCGCGAACACCGCGGTCTTTTCGGTTATCAATACCGTCCTGCTCAAGCCCCTCACCTATCCCGAGCCCCAGTCCCTGGTGCAATTGATGAATACCGGGCCGCAGGGAACGTTCCCCGGCGCTAACGTGCCCAAGTTCAACATCTGGCATCAGCAGTCCAGCATTTTCCAGTATGTCGCGGGCTACGACCAGGGCGGCGCTGGACTCAATCTCACGGGCGGGAACGATCCTGAGCAAGTGCAGGGCATCCACGTAACCGCCGACTATTTTCGCCTGTTCGGCGCACCCATCCTCCTGGGGCGTACCTTCACCCCGGCCGAGGACAGTCCCCATGGCGGCAACGTGGTCGTGTTGGGCTACGGTTTATGGAAGCGTCGCTTCGGCGGTGATCCCGGGATCATCGGAAGAAATATCCAGCTGGACGGCCAGCCGTACCTGGTCGTCGGGGTTATCGGACGTGACTTCTACACCGAACCCGTAGGCGATCTTTGGCTGCCTTTTCAATTCGACCTTACTTCGCAGGACATGGCCCACTATTTCGGGGTCGCAGCGCGCCTCAAACCCGGCATCTCTCTGCAGATGGCCGACGCGCAGCTGAAGCTCGCCGCGGACGAGTTCCGCCGTACCTATCCAGGCGGGCTCGGTCCACAAGCCGGTTTCGGCGTAACTTCCCTTCAGGAAACCATCGTCGGCGATACGCGGTCGTCGCTTCTGGTTCTGCTCGGAGCCGTCAGCTTCGTCCTGCTCATCGCCTGCGCCAACGTGGCTAATCTTCTACTGATCCGCGCTACCGCCAGGAAGCGCGAGCTCGCCACCCGGGCGGCGCTGGGTGCCGGCCGCGGACACATCATTCGGCAGTTGCTTACAGAAAGCCTGGTGGTCTCGCTTTCGGGAGGGTTTCTCGGACTCATCCTGGGTTTTGTCGGAGTCCGTCTGCTGCTTGCCATCAGCCCGGGGAGCATACCCCGCATCGGCGAGAATGGATCGGCGGTAACGCTCGATTTGAACGTCCTGCTGTTCACGCTCGGTGTCTCCGTGCTCACCGGAATCCTTTTTGGCCTCGTCCCCGCCATCAGCGCATCGCGAAACAATCTTGCCGCAGCGCTCAACGAGAGCAACAGCCGCTCCAGCACTGGCTTTCGCAGCGGCAAAGTCCGCTCCATTCTTGTCATCAGTGAAATGGCGCTAGCGCTGATGCTGGTCGTCGGCGCCACTCTGCTCATCCGTACCTTTATGAAACTGCAGGCTGTCGATCCCGGTTTCGATACTCACAACGTGGTCACCATGGCCATGGCGCTCGGCGGAGAACCATACCAGAAGACCTCCGGCGTCGCCCGTATCATCCGCGACGGCACCGAGCGGCTCAACTCTGTCCCCGGCGTTACCGTAGCCGCCGCCTCCTGTTGCCTGCCTCTGGAGGGCGGCTTCGGCCTGCCCTTCGATATCGTGGGACGCCCGAAGGGCGACAACCCCTCTACCGGCGGGGGCGGCTACCTTCCCATCTCCTGGAGTTACTTCGACACCTTGAAAGTCCCCATCTTGCGCGGCCGCAATTTCACTGAGCACGACGATGGCTCCGCGCCCGGGGTCGTGATCATTAACCAGGCAATGGCCAAACAATTCTGGCCCAAGGCCGATCCGCTCGCCGACCGCCTGCTCATCGGCCCGAATATGGGACCGGTATTCATGGAGCCGCCTCGTCAGATCATTGGGATCGTCGGGGACATGCACACCGGCAGCCTCGACAATCCTCCCTTCCCCACTATGTACATTCCGATCGCGCAGATGCCGGATAAAGTGACAGCGCTCAACTCCCGCATCGCGCCTTTATGGTGGTTCGTCCGCACGCAGGTAGAACCGCACACTGCATTCAAATCGCTGGCTGTGGCCCTGCGGGAAGGCAGCGGGGGCTTACCCGTGGCTCACACCCGCACCATGGACGAGATCGTCGTGGTGTCAACTTCGCGGCAGCGCTTCAACATGCTGCTGCTCACCATCTTCGGTTCGTCCGCTCTACTCATGGCCGCGATTGGCATCTACGGCCTGATGGCTTACTCGGTGCAGCAACGGACGCAGGAACTCGGCATCCGCATGGCGCTGGGCGCGCAGGCCTCCAATATTCGCAACATGGTTATCCGTCAAGGGATGCTGCTGGCCATCATCGGTGTCGTCATCGGAATCGGCGGAGCTTTGTGGCTGACCCACTTTCTCGCCAGCTTTCTGTTCGGAGTCAAGGCCCTGGATACGGCCACGTTCGTCGCTGCGCCGGTCCTGCTCACTGCCGTGGCATTTCTGGCCGTCTGGATACCCGCACGGCGTGCCACTCGCGTGAGCCCTATGACGGCACTGCGCTTTGAATGAGGAACCGGTAAGGCTCGTGTTCTAGTCGCACGCACTCCGGATGACAGCGGGTTTAGTCCTTGCTGGGTCTTTTCGGAGTCAAGTCACAGGCCTGCTTCACCCGGCCGAGGTCCAGTCCGGCGGGCGAAAATTCCGCGATTTCCGGGCCGTTGCGTCCGCGGATTTCTACTTTGAAGATGCGCGCGCCGATCAATGCGCGCGTGGTGCCTTTGTCCATGGAGAGGAAACGGTTGCGAATCCAGTTCCACCCGTGATTGCTGTGCGTGTCGTCAACCCGCACCATCACTTCCATCTGGGGCTGTCCCCAGAAGCCGGGACGGTTGGGCGGTCCCAGTCGGATGCCGGGATTGAAATCGGCGGCGGTGTACTTGCCATTGGTGCACACCATCTGGATTCGCGGCTTGTAGTCCGGATCTTCTCTCAGGTAGTTGTCCGACAGAATCTCAAAGCGCACCTTTTTGGCGCCGGTCATCTTGTCTTCGGAATGGAACTCCATCCATTTTCCGCCGGCGCTGACGCCGTCGCTTTCGCCCTGATTGGGGCTGAACGCGACGCTCTGAGCGCTCAGCCATGACCCTGCCGCGCAAACCAGTACCAGGATTGCGAAGGCCTTGATGTGAATTGAAAAGTTTCGTCGATGAAGTACTCGAGATGTCTTCAAGCTTTCCTCCGAAGCGCACTATCGCTGTCTATATTGAACCCTCGAGTGGGAGCAAAAGTTGTATGACTTTGTCCCGCCTCGAGTGGTAAAGCCCACGCCGGTAACCGGGGTCGGAACGGGAGGAAGCAGAGGCCCTTTCCAGAAGGACTTCGCCACTCTCCTCTCCCTGGCCGAAAACCACCACCCGTGGTGGAATTGGGCCAGCGATAGGTTGTCACTCCTGCCTGTCCCTGACATTCCGCCCCGCTCCGACATATTGAGAACAGTGGGGTTAAGCATTGTTGAATCTTCAGCCGGCAATTGGCCCTCCAGCTGCACCTTTAATAGCGGCGGTTTCCGCGAGTAGCAAGGGTTTCCGCGGCTATTCCTGCACTCGGACCAGAATCTGATTCGACCGGGCCGTTGCTTATTCGCAGACATTGCAATTGAGAGTCCGCTACCACGCTCGAAGGGAAGGACAGGTTATGAGCACATTTGGTCTGGTCAGGTCCCTCATCGCGTCCACTGCTTTCGTGATTTTTGCTCTCACCCCAAATACAGCATTCGGCCAGCGCGGCGGTCACGGAGGAGGCGGCGGGGGGTTCCACGGCGGAGGTGGCGGGGGCGGCTTCCACGGCGGCGGGGGCGGGGGTGGCTTTCACGGTGGAGGTGGAGGCGGCGGTTTCCATGGCGGGGGTGGGGGTGGTGGCTTTCACGGCGGTGGTGGTGGCGGGTTTCACTCCGGGGGCGGTGGATATCGCGGCGGCAGCTCCTATGGGGGCACGCGTTCATTTGGCGGCGGCACGCGATCTTTTGGCGGAGGCGGAGGGAGTTACAACCGAGGCGGAAGCTATCGCGGTGGGTCCTCGGCACGCGGATACGGAGCCGGCAGGGGCTCGTACGGTGGCTTCGGTTCCTCGCGCGGCATGACGGGGCAAAGCCGCGGATTCTCATCCGGCCGCAATTCCGGGTCCTTCGGAAATCGTTCGTCCGGAAATCATTCGTTCGGAAGCCGTTCGTTTGGAAATCGTTCGTCTGGAAATCGTTCCTCGAATTTCCATTCCGCGATCAATGACGGCCATTGGCATTCCTTTGGCAACGCCGGCAGTTCTTCGCGCTTCAGTGGAGGACGCAGCTCCGGAAAATTCGCTTCCTCCGGCTTCTCCGCTCATAACGCCGGAAGGTCCGACGGCAGTTGGCACTCGTTTGGCCCGGCACGGGGCTCCTCTCCAGGCATGGGCTCGGAGCGGAATTCGCGATCGGGGCCGATTCGCGGCAGCGCCGGTTTCGGCGGCTCGCATTTTGGCCGATCCACGTTCGGCAGCTCGTCTTTCAATGGATCGCGTTCGGGGCATTCCACGGTCAGATCATTCGGGAACACTCGGTTCGGATCGGGCACGCATCTGTTTGGTAGCTCACGCTTCAATTCCGATCGCGGCCACCGCGGATTTGGCAACCGGGGATTTGGCCGCGGCTGGGGTTCGCACGGGAACGGTTGGCGCGGGAACGGTTACAGAGGATTCGGCTGGCGTGGCTACGGTTGGAACAGAGGCTATTGGCCTGGTTACTACAACTACGGCTGGGGCAACTACGGTTGGGGCGGCGGCTTTTTTGCGGCAGGCTTTGGCTGGGGCTGGGGCTTCGGCGTGGGATGGCCGTATTGGGGCAGCTACTGGGGACCGGGCTGGGCTTACGGATGGGACCCCTGGTGGTACGACCCTTATTGGTACGCCCCCTGGCCGTCGTATAACTACTATCAGGATTATCCTGACATCGGATACAACCCTGCGCCGACCTACGCGCCGGATGTTTTGTCTGACTACGACTCCGCGTCGAGCTACTTGATCACGCCAACGTTAGACACCGACGCCTTGCACTTCAATGTCAACAGTGACGTCGGGCCTGGACAAGAATGATCTGGACCGAAACCCTCGGCCGGCGCAGCCCGAAGCTGCGCGGTTCAGAGCAGGCTTGAAGGCTGGGAATACGAATGGAGCTTCACCACTAGGGCGCGCTGTGACCGGCACACTTCAGCACACCCAGATAGACGCTCCACGGACCGACGGCATCGCGATACTGGTGGGCCATCACGCGTGATAGTTGATGCAGATGCGTGAGATCGTGAACTGCCCATGTGGCCAGAAGTTCCGACAGCGTCACCGCCCCCAGCGCGGGGTGCTTTCCTCGCCGGATCAAGTCCTGCGGCTGTAAATTCAGCGCCTGCAGCGCCGCCAGATTCTCCCGGCGCAGGCGGGAGAATTCGTCCAGGAGTTGTCCCAGCGACTTGTCTTCACTTTCTCTCTGTGCAAAGCGGTCAAAGGGATCGAATGGTCGCGCGTCTCCGTTCTCGAGTATGATCCGCACCCGCGGCATCCAGTCGGTGCGCTCCCCTACGATCAGGTGGCCCAGAATAACGAATGCGTCCCAGGTGTCTTTTCCTTCGTCGCCGCGTACCCATACGTCGGGCAGCCCGCGCAACAGCGCATCCAGGGTTGCAGGAGTGCGGCCTAGAACTGCAATGGTCTCGGCCAGGTTGAACTTCGTCGAATCTGCCATGCCTACGTAGATGCAGGCCTGGCGCTTTGGACTCAGGCAGCTGAAATTCGTCGCTGTATCGACGATCACTGGCGCATCTTCTCGTGTATCTTGAAAGCGAGGTATTGCCGATGCGAGCAATTTTCTCCCTACTGACGTTGGCTCTCTGCTGGGCGCACATTTCCATGGCGCAGGTGGACCCGCGGTGGAAGCCAAATGATCCGGACCGTCCCGTGCCCCCGGTGATCGAGCCGGGAACGGCCAGCACGCAGGATACGCCGGGCCGTCCACCGTCTGACGCCATTGCGTTGTTCGAAGGCAAGGACCTTTCCCGGTGGACGGACGCCGATGGCCAGCCGGCGAAGTGGAAAGTAGCGGATGGCTACATGGAAGTGGTGCCGCACAGCGGAATCATCCAGACGCGCCAGGCGTTTGGCGATTGTCAACTGCATGTTGAGTTCACCGAGCCCACGCCTCCGGCGGGCGAGGGCCAGGAACGCGGCAACAGCGGCGTCTTCCTGATGGGCCTCTACGAGATCCAGGTACTGGATTCCTACCACAGCAAAACCTACGCTGACGGCCAGGCCTCGGCGGTGTATGCGCAATTTCCGCCCCAGGTGAACGCCTCAAGGCCACCGGGACAATGGCAGACGTATGACATCGTCTTTCACGGTCCGCGTTTCGACCAGGGTGGAAAGGTCACGCGCCCGGCACGAGTGACGGCGCTGCACAATGGAGTGCTGGTGCAGGACAATGTAGAGTTGTCCGGACCCACCGGCCACCATGTACGGCCTCCCTACAAATCCACGCCGGACAAGCTTCCCCTCAGTTTGCAGGACCACGGCAACCCGGTGCGATTCCGTAACATCTGGATTCGCGAACTGGGCGAAGGCCAGTAGAGTATAGCCACGCTCTTCCCCTGTGTCCTAGGCCTTCGGCGGCCACGCCGTCTGGCCGCCGCGATGGAAGGCCAGGTTGCCGATGTGCCCTGCCCGGGCCGCAGCCACTCCGGTTTCCACCGGCGCGTTCGGCTCTTTGCGGCTCTTGACGCAGGCCAGGAAATTCTCCATATGCGAGATGGTGCCGTCGCGGAAACTACGTTCGGTAAGAATCGGATTTTGCCCGTCCTGCACCCCCTCGCGATAAACGGAGAAGCCGCTGCGATTGAGCTTTAATGTTGCTTCCGTCCCACGGAACTCAAGGCCGCCATCGTCGATGGAAGAATTCATCATGCCGTCGTACCCCACATCGAATCCGGGATAGCGGAAGGCCGCCTGGATGGTGTCCGGACATTCCCACTGCTCGAAAACATATTTGTCGGCCAGCATGTGGGCCTCGCGTGGCTGGTCGGATTTCATGGCCCAGTGCACCACGTCGATCCAGTGGCTGAATAAATCGGTCATGGCACCGCCGCCGAAATTCCAGAACCAACGCCAGTGGTTATATTTTTCCTCGCTGAAAGGCTGATCGGGAGCGGACCCGAGCCAAAGCTTCCAATCGAGTGCCTGGGTATCGATGGGCTTGGGCGCCCAGTCCCGGTGATAGTTCTGCCACCAATAGGTCCGCACCTGCGGGACGCGGCCGAGGCTGCCAGACTGGATCAGATCCACGGCATCGCGAAAGTGGGTCCAACTGCGCTGCTGCATGCCACACTGCAAGATCTGCTTGCTGGAGCGAACCGCGCGAGTAAGCGTGGCGCCTTCCTCGATGGTGTGGGTGACAGGCTTTTCCAGGTAAACGTCCTTGCCGGCGGCCAGGGCATCGACCGCCATGCGAACGTGCCAGTGGTCGGGCGACGCAATGAACACCGCATCGACGTCGGTTGCGAGTACCTCACGATAATCCAGATGAGTAGTCGCGACCCCCTTCGACCGCTCCCGGACTGCATCGCGGTGCGGCCCGTACACATCGCTGACCGCCACGATCTGGTAAGGGCCGAGCTTGTCGGCAGCGTCCAGCAGGTTCCGCATTCGGCCGCCGGCTCCAATCACTCCGACGCGTACCGTATCATTTGCGCCCAGCACTCTGGTTGAGGCCAGGGCGGTAAGTCCGCTTGCGATGATGAAGCTACGGCGATTGAGCATAGTTCTCCAGTCCGCTGTCTACGTCGAAGTTCCAGCGCGAAGACAGCTTACCAAAAAACACGTGGGGACAGCCGCCCTCGGCTGTCCGGGCGAGCGCAGCTCGCCGGAGGTTCCTGCCTCAAGCTCGTGCAACCTGCGGAGCTACGCTCCGCCGGACAGCCGGGGGCGGCTGTCCCCACGTGCTTGCCGTAAGAAAAGTGCGGCAGCCTCAGCCCACCTACAATATCCGCACCCGCTCATTCGTCTTCAGCCGTAGAGGAAGGACGCCGCGCCCGGTGCAGATGGCACTCGAACAGGACCAGCAAATCACCGAAGTGGTGAAGCGGGAGCAGTCCCGGCTGCGCAACTTCATTCGCCGGCGGGTGCCCGACCCGCGCGACGCCGAGGACATTCTGCAAGACGTCTTCTATGAACTGGTGGAAGCGAACCGGCTCCTGATGCCGATCGAGCACGTCACCGCCTGGCTGTTTCGCGTGGCGCGTAACCGCATCACTGATCTCTTCCGCAAGAAGAGGCCGGAGAGTTTCGGCGACCCTGGCGCTGCAGGCGAAGATGACGATGAACTTTTGCGCTTCGAAGATCTGTTGCCCTCGCCCGATGCCGGCCCGGAGGCGCTCTACGCCCGCAATGTGCTTCTCGAGGAACTCGAGTTGGCGGTTGACGAACTGCCGCCCGAGCAGCGCGAAGTCTTTGTTGGACACGAACTCGAAGGACGCAGCTTCAAACAGATGGCGGCCGAGACCGGCATCGGCGTGAATACGCTGCTCTCGCGCAAACGCTATGCGGTGCTGCATCTGCGCGAGCGATTGCAAAGCATATACGACGAACTTACGAAAGCATGAGGGACGGAACATGAGACCGAGATTGAAGAAAATGATTTTCCTGGCTCCGCTGGCGATTCTGGGGATTGCGCTATTTATCGCCATCGGCGGCGAAATCGTGCTGCACCTGTGGAACTGGCTGCTGCCGCCTCTTTTCGGCTGGCGCCTTATCACCTTCTGGCAAGCGGTGGGGCTTCTGGCGCTGTGCCGGATCCTGTTTGGCGGATTTGGGCGGCACGGCTTTCAACGCTCCAATTTCCGCCGCCGCATGGCCGAGCGCTGGGAACGCATGACCCCGGAGGAGCGGGAACGATTCCAGCAAGGCATGCGCGGACGCTGCGGCTTCGGGCCATCCGCCAGCCAGAGCCAGGGGCAATGAAGTTACGCTGGAATGCCCTACAAACGCTGGAATTGACAGGTTAGTGTGCATGCGATGCGCACGTGTACACCCTTCAGCTTCTGCTCGTGCCGCGCCCTAGGCTGCCTAGCGAAGAAAACGGCCTCCGCAGGCTGATGCGGAGAAGAAAAACCGCAAACTTTGATAAACGCCTGTCATCGCCAATCAGCTTCGTACAAGGCGACGCAGTTCGTGTTTCAGTTCGTCGTAATGTGCTCCGACGAGGCCAACATCGGGATGGTAGCGAAAACCAGAACGCGTTACGGCCGCAAATTCTAGAGCCTTGGCAGCAGTCTCCGCCGCGTGCTTGCGTTGCCCTTGTGCATCTGCCATTAGAGCGAACGCTGCGTTCCATAGAAAGCCATCAACCGGAAACGAAAGCGACGACAACGGGTTTTCCCGGAGCACACGCAGGGCGCCGTCATAAAGGTGATCTAGCCTTTTCTGAGCAACAAGTAGGGCGTAGCGGCTCCACGACTGAGTCTTGACGTTCGGAAACTCGCGTTCGCGTTGCAATGCGTTTTCCAGTGATCGGAGCGCTTCTTCTTGTGCTCCCAAAGCGAGGTGCGCTTCGGCCTGATCCAGAAAGGCCTGCGCGATTCGAAATAGTCTCCGAGAGAGAAGTATCTATCCAGAAGAGCCAAGGCGGCTTTCGGGTCGGTGTTTACCAGATAGCTTGCCTGAATTCTCAAAGGCTGAGCCTTATCTCGGGTGCGACGGAGTTTCTCATTGAAATGAGCCTCGGTGGCAGCATCCCATTCCTTAATTACAAACCAGTCGTCGCGGCTCATACGTGCACGGACATTCTAGCCAGTCGGGTCGTAGTTGGCGAACAATCGCCATTTCACTCATTGAGGGGAGCACTGGCCTGTCCGGGGTCTATGCAATATAAGAAGGCGCCCCATAGACATGTAGTCGATAAGTGTGAGGCGGCAGAAGAAGCTAGAAAAAGCAGGAAAGATTGGCACTGTACCCTGAGAGAAAGAACTCCATTGGACGCGAATGTCTTTCCCCCAAGGAGGCACTGTATGGTCGCGATATCAAGTATATCGGCATGGACGTGCACAAGCAAGCACCGTGATCGCGGTGTTACGACAGGGGCAAGCTGCTGATGGAGTCGATCGTGTAAACCAAAGCCAGCAGCATTCTGCAGTTTATCCACGGTCTGCGGGCTAGTTGCTGTGACCTGCGAAGAAGGGACCTCGGCTTCTTAGCTCTACGATCTGCTGCAACCCCAGCGGCGCAAGTGCTGGTCTGCTATCCGCGGCTAAAAGCTTTATTAAAAGAAGGCAACAAGAGCGACAAGATCCATGCGCGCAAGCTGGCAGAGTTGTTACGCACTAAAATGTCGGCCCTGTCTATCACTGTGTACACGGGCTGCGTACCTGCGCGAGTTGAGGCGCAGTTATCTAACTATCAGCCAAGATATGATCTGTGATGAATCGGATTAAATCTCTGTATCGCAGTTGTAACATCCCTTGTGCAGTCACTCATGTCTACACTCCTCGTTATCTCTACGAGTGTCTACAGAAATCGAACAAACAGTCGTGCGCCTTCGAGCTTAGTTGCTCTATCAGCAGTTGATGTACTGCATGTTCGCGGCTAACTCTACGCCCTGTATTTTGTCGTAAAGTCGCAAGCATAAAGCCACCACACTGCTACGCCAGATTCCCTCTATCTGTCCGATTCGTGCTGCTCGCTTGTTCTCACTGATACAAACACCTCATCGCTTCCGCAGCAAACGGCAACTCTGTACCTATAGCAGGTGGGCATTGAGACTCACGATAGTGCGCAGTATCGCTTCGTGCGCTGCTAATTGCAACGCGAAGAAATCGCATCAGATTCGCGTCTCAATCATAACCACAACCATTAGATGTTATAGATCTTCATAGCGCGCCATCCGAGCCAGCAGTCGTATCGGTCCCTTACACGATTTCTACGTGGCTTTATTGGAGTTGGGATGCGCCCGAGTGGCGCGTCTTACCTTGCAAGCAAGATCTCTGCGATCACCTTAACCATTTGTAAGATGAAGTTTCTACGAGGAACAACTGAAGCGTAAGCAGCTTTAGCTTGCTCAGAAATCAAGGGATCTCCCAGTTTTCATGCTCGGTGGTTATTTATCTTTTACGCCGATGCTCGGTTCCAGTTAAATCTCCATTCACTCATTAGGCGTTCCGGGTGTTGCCATAAGCACCCTGTCTCGGGGTCAATCCTATGCCCCCTCGGATAACCAGAAATAGCCATAGACCACTAACCTCACATAGAAACATAGTTGACACATAAACCAACACTTGGCTTACATCTCTTCTCAAGAATGGCATCGCCACTACTGCATGAAACCACTTATGAGATATCTGCAAATACTATATATATACATATCATAATATATTACACTACATACTTTAAAACCAAAATCATCACCATGCCGAGAAGTGGGCTATACCGAGAACCAATGAGTCTCACGGTCGAGCGCAGAACTGTTTTTCTTGACATCCTCTCTCATAATGAGTGAAATCGCCTCCCAGCAACGAAAATCTGCCTTATGCCAGCTCTGCTGGTTGAAAATAGGGACGTCATGGCGCTGGTCGTCTTCTTGAGGGGAGTCAATGTCGGGGGCCACAGGACCTTTCGGCCGAGCCTGCTCGCGAATGAACTGAGCGAGTTCGATCTTGTGAATGTGGGCGCCGCCGGAACTTTCGTGGTGCGCAAGCGGATCAGTCAGGCCAGACTGCGTTCAGAGCTGGCCAAGCGATTGCCGTTTGAGACGGAGGTGGTGATTTGCCAGGGGGACGACATCCTCGAACTGAAATCCGCGAACCCGTTCGCGGGTCAGCCCGCGGGACCGAAAATCGTTTGCTTTGTGAGTATATTGGCAAAACGCGGGCGGCCTTTGCCTTCCACTCCTTTCAGTCTTCCTGCGGGGGACGAATGGTCTTTGAAAGTCCTCGCCGTAAAAGACCGGTTCGTCCTCGGTCTGTACCGGCGCGAAATGAAAGCGATCCGTTACCTGGGCCAGCTGGACAAACTTTTCGGCGTTCGGGCAACAACCCGTAACTGGAACACGATAACGGCAATTGCCAGAATCCTGGAAAAAGCAGGACCGTGATTTCAGCCGCGCCATTGATTTCGCCTCGTGTCGTTGTTTCACCGCGCGGAACGATTTTCGACCTTCAGAGACCGAAGCTACTTCTCAGGCCGGGTATCCAGACCGAAGTCATGCTGAATGCGGCGGTACCAGGTTTCGTCGTCGCTGCCGTTTAACTCCACCCATTCCTCATCGGTCATACCTCCGCGCCACTGCAGGAAGGGTAATGCGTCTGGTCCGACTGGATGGCGAAGTTGCCACGTCCCACTCTCCGCGATTTCCACTATCTTCTGTGCGACCAGCGAGGGCGGGGCCGGATGCTTCAGCGAGGCCTCGAAGAGCGAAGCGAAACGCGCACGCTGCCGGTAAGGCGAGCGGTCCGGCTGATCTCCAATACGGCGCGCCATCGCGGTGTCGATGATGCCGGGTTCGACAATGGCGACCCGGACATTGAACGTTTTCATCTCGCCGGCCAGCGCCTCGCTCAAGGCCTCCAGCGCCCACTTCGAAGAGGTGTAGGGCGACAGCGGCGCGCTGGAAATTCTTCCCGCCACCGAGGTCACGTTGATGATGCATCCGCTCCGGCGTTGTCGCATGTGTGGCACCAGGGCCTGAATGCAACGGATCGCCCCAAAATAATTGGTTTCCATCACCGCTCGGAAATCCGCCAGCGGCAGTTCTTCCACCGATGCTGCCCGCTCGATGCCGGCGTTGTTAACCAGGACGTCAATCGGGCCGTGGTCTTTTTGGATTGCTGCAATCGCGCGGCTTACCGACGGGTCGGAGTCCACATCCATGGTCGAGACTGTGATCGGCAGTTTTTCTCGCGCCGCCGTTTCCGCCAGCTCCGGAGACTGCGCCGGGTTGCGCATCGTGGCGTGAACTTTATAGCCCACGCGGCCGAAGGCCAGCGCCGACTCCAAACCGATTCCTTTGCTTGTTCCAGTGATGAGTACCGATTTCATATCTGTCTCCCTGGGGTTGCGCCCACCGGTTCTATCCCAGCGGTTTCGTTGGCCGCGGTCGATGTAGTTGATCAGAAGGGAAATGGCCAGCAGAGCCAGCCAGGATGTAACCGCGCCGAATTTTCGCGGCTTATCATCCGCCCACCCCATCCGAGAATCCCCGCGCCATTCTCCGCGCACGGCAGGTCATTTGCAAGGAATCGAAAAACGCGATCCTCGTTGGGGTCGGGTGGTCCTCGACGTGATCCAGTGTTCGGTCGGAAGACCGACCTCGTTCGTTTTTTTGAATGGGCCAAAAGCGGCTTTGCTATCTTTCGCTCGTGCCGAACCTTGCCCTGGCTCTTGCCGCCTGGATCGCTGTGGGCTTATTCGTCTGGCTCCTGGCTAAGACACCGAAGCAAAACTAGTGCCCACTCTTGGGGGCAGGCTGGCCCACCTTTCTGTCAGACTCTAGACCTGCGGCTGCGGAACTCTGAGAGGAGGAATTGGTCGGCCCTAGCAGACGATTTTCCAACTTTTCTGCTTAACCCCGATATTTTTGAACTAACCCTTTGAACGATGCCTACGAGGAGATCCTCTACGGTATCGAGGGCGTCCTCACTTGGACGGTTGACGGCACGCCCATCGAGGTTGGTCCCGGGCAGGCACTGTGCATCCCCCGAGGCGCGGTGGACCGCTTCGATAATCTCGGCAACGAGGATGTGAAACAGCTCGCCGTCATCTCTCCTACGATAATGGGTCCCGCGTACTTCCGAGAAGCTGCCGAAGTAATCGCCGCCGCCGGCGGCGGCCCGCCCGATCGCGCGAAAATGATGGACGTCTTCCACCGTCATGGCATGACGCTGGCCGCGCCCCTGCCGGTTAAGTAGGGGCCCGGCTAGTACAGTTTCGCCCCGCCGGCCGTTCAGCACGCGGATTCCGGCTGGATGACGAAGTGCTTTTTCGGAGGCGACGCCTTGATGAGTGCTCAAGGGTGTAAGAATGTGTGAGGCATAGGGTTCGAAAAAGCCGTGAGAAGGAAGCTGCTGTCGCGGCGGTCTCTGGACTTTTGCTTATTGTATGTAGCTAGCAGGTGTGTAGACGTTCGCCGTAGTGGTCTTGGCCTGTATAGTTTTAGTCTTCGCATTTTCGCTTTTTCGCTGGAGAGCGCAGTGAGCCAAGGCAGGGATAGGTAGTAGATGTTTCGTTGTATCTTAGACACACTTCGGCTAGTCGCTCTGCAGCTCGCCGTCAGTGCGTTTTGTGAGCTATTGAGTTCTTGCAGCCGTGGCCTGTAGCGGCGTAGAACGTAGTTGTAGTTTTGCCGCTTTGTATCTTTCGTCGTCATCCATCTTTCCACCGCAGTTCAGACAGCGCCACAGCAGTTGCGCTGTAGGATCGGTCGTAGTCTCCGATTCGTCTTTCGGTGGATCATCATCGAGAGCATCGTAGCATCGTGGTATCGAGCCGCGCTTCTTCGATTGGCGAGGTAGCCGTAGTAGCAGTAGCAGTCGTAGCCCTTGTGGAGCAGTTGAAGTAAGAAACGTCGCAGTAACTCATCTCTCTATAGATTCATCAGTTTCTTTTCTAGTGGTCAGCAGAGTCTCGCCATCGAAAGCTGACTTAGTCGTCAGCTAACTAGACTAGTCGATGGTTATAGATATCCACTCGTTAGTCGTATCAGCCTAGATATTGTAGCACATACTCTATATCACCGTAAAGTATTTTATAATAGTCTATCCAATCTTTTCAGTACAGCAGTCTCAGCCAATCATCGTAGATCTTTAGTTTCTCTAGCATATATAGCTCTCCCTCTAATTGCAATTTTTCTCTTTTTATATCTACGGAGCGGCGACGAACTAGCCGCGAAACACTCGTCGTAGTACTTCGATGCGTAGATAGAAGCTAAATTTAGATCATATCCATCTATCTTTATCTATATATAGATCACCATCCTTAACTACACAGTATACTTATAGTTTCAGTTATAATTTCTATTTCCAATTTTATATCTCTCTTTAAAAACCTATCTCATCATCTATATTATCTTCGTTTCTCTCTACTTTTAGCATATTTTCCTCTCTATCTCTTAGTATCAAACCATATATCATTTTTTTTTTTTACATATCCATCTCATCCAGTTTCATCATCATATTGTAAACTACTTTACATACATCTTTCTCATTATTTCACATCTTCTATCTTCTATCCATCTTTCTCTCTCACCTTTCTCACACTTCTTTCATTGCCTTTTTCTTCAGCTGTTTTTCTAGATTCGTCTCGTTGTCCGCTACGTTGCTCTCATCGATTGTTCTCCTAGTCTCGTTTCTTCATCTTTCGTTGTCCAGCAGTTCCTTGATTTTAGTCCATCATATCCTCGCTCGTTTCTCTCGTTGTATCTCTTCCTGCTTTGCGTTTTATATCGTTCATCTCTTCTGTTCCTTCTCATCTACTCCTCCTCTTCGACCTGCCTTTCTTTTCATCATTCTTCCAGCTTCTCTTCGTCTCTTTTTTGCCGTTTTTAGGTGTAATATCTGCGTTTCTTTCATTCTTGATTCCTTTCTTATCTGTTTGTGTGCAGTTCATCGTCATCTTCTAGCTAGTGGTGGCGTAGCAATAGCGGAGCTCGTGCGGATAGATACGTTTCTTTATCCCGGCGCGTCGTCGTTCGACGCTAGCGTGTACGGCGTCTTGTCATCATTGCGTTGATCACCGCTGTGCCATCGATTACCGAGAATAACCAGACAGATTTTTTGCGCTAGCGTCGCCAGTGAGCGCGTAGTTCTTCGAGCAGCACAGGCTGAGCATCTCGTCGCGATCTTGCCCTCCTTCGCCGTTCTGTATGTGCTCGACCATTCGTCATCTATCGATATCGCTGACTTTCAGTTTCTTGAGCTCGTTGCGTCGCTCACCGTTGCCGTAGATTCATCTAAATGTTGCGTTAGAAGTAGTCATCGCATCCTCTTTGAGCTGTGCTACTTCTTCCTCTCTGAGTATATTTCTCAGTCTATATCTCTTCTTCATATTTTTATGTCAGCAATGCTCCAGTTTCTCTTTATCTTCTCGTTGTAGTAGTAGCGCATATCGCATAGATCTTTGTTCACCGTACCTTTAGTCAGTTTTCGCACTTTTATAGTTTCTCTTCTTACTCTCATTTTTGCTTCTTTCCTAGTCTATCTTCTATCTTCTTATTGCTTCTCTTATCTCTCTTCTTATCTTATATAACGTCTCTTCTTATTCTCATAGTATTGTCTTCTCTGTAGTTCCTCCATCATCATTTTTCGTAGATCTTTCACACTTACACCTCCTTTTTACCCTTTACTTTTCCTTACCTTTTATCATTATCTCCTACATCACCCTCTCTTCATCTTCCTCCTCTTCATCTTCTTCTTTCTGACAAACCGGAGGTTAATCGGGTGTTGGTCGGGACGGGCAGATGATTTACTAACTCTTGTCAGTCCTGCAATCGTTTGATGACTGCAACTCATCACGCCAATGCAGCAGGATTCTTCAAGTAACGATCCACGATGGCATCAACGGCACGATAGGCGAGAGCCAGAAGTGTCGGTGTAGGATTGGCCGAGGCGTTCTGGGGAAATGCCGAGGCGCCTAGCACAAAAAGATTCGGAGTCTGCCAGTGCTGTAAGTACGGATTCAGAACCGACCGCTCGGGAGAACTTCCCATGATGGTGCCTCCCTGAACGTGAGTGGTCTGATAGCGAGTGGCATCGTATTTGCCTAACCCTGCAAACGGAGTAATGTCCCGAGCTCCCATAGCGCGCGCCAGTTCCACCGCCTTCGGAGTTACAAACTCGGCCATCTTTCGTTCGTTATCGCGCCAGTCAATGGTCAGGCGGAGAAGCGGGTCTCCCAGATGGTCCTTGTATGTAGGATCAAGATCCATGTAGTTTCCCTTGTAGGCCAGATGTTCGCCTATGAAAACGACACTGGCCGTCCGGTCATACGCGTTGAGCGCGGCCTTCTTCCACTCTGAACCCCAACTGGCTTTCACCGTTTGTGGCACCACGCCGAAGCTCGCCATCGGGCGGTACCCAAAGCTATAAGCCAGCAGATTGCCTCCGCGCAAAAATGGGAGGTCGCTGTGGTCAAACGAATCCGCATCAAAGTCGCCGACGCACATGCCCGCAGCTCCGGAACCCATGAAGCGGTTCAATGGCTTCTCGAAAAAAGTTATGGCGCCCGGAAAGCAGACCTGATGTGTCAGGTTGCGTCCGACCGTGCCTTTTCCCGTCTCTGGGTTGTAAGGCTCGCCGATCCCTGAAAGCAGCAACAACCGGGTATTGTTGAGGGTCCACGTGGCTAGAAACACCAGTTCCGCAGGCTGAAACACTTCTCCTCCGGCAGCATCAATATAGGTGACGCCTCGCGCTTTTCGTCCGCTCCCCGCTTTCTCATGCACGATGCGGCGGACCCACGATGCTGTGCGAATAGAGACGCTCTTCCCCTTCTGGATCACTGGCAGAAGAACGTTGGTAGGTTGAGCCTTGGCTCCGACCATGCAACCGAAGCGTTCGCAAAAGCCGCAATAAAAACAGGCAGTACGTGAAATGCCGTCGGGGTTGGTGTACGGCTCACTCAGCGTTGCGGCGGGATATGGATAAGGATGGTAGCCAAGAGTTCGTGCCGCGTCGCGAAACATCGCCGAAAAATACGGAGTCTTGATCGGAGGCGTCGGGTACTCAGCGCTGCGCCAGCCCTCGAAGATGTTGCCGCCTTCAATCTTTCTACCCCGAATGTTCCCCGCCTTTCCCGAAATCCCGAGCAGCACTTCGGCGCGCGAATAGAGCGGCTCCAGTTCGTCGTAAGTGATACCCCAATCTTCAACTGCGTGGTCCGCAGGAAGGCGTTTGGCCCCGTAGCGCTCGGTGGTTCTAGACAGCAATTCAAAACAGTCGGGCTGAAAACGAGGAAATTGACCATTCCAATGTTCGCCCGCGCCTCCAACGCCGGTGCCAGGAAGAAACGAACCGTGGTCGCGCAACGGAAGGGCGCGTTGGGTCAAGTTGTGCCGGAAGGTTACCGTTTCTTGTGCAGGGTCCTGCATCATGTGAAGCCGGATCGCGTAGTCGAGTTCATCCATGGTGGTGGAGTAATCAGCAGTCTCCCGCGGCTTTCCGCGTTCCAACACGGCGATAGAAAGCGATGTACGGGTACCAAGTTCTTTGGCCATGAGCAGGCCCGTCCACCCGCCACCTATGATAACGACATCCACCGAAGGCAAAGTTTTCACGCTTCGTCCTCACTGAGACGAACCCGGTCGCCCCCGGTCACTTGCCGCAGGCTGATCGGCTTCGGACGAAACGCTTCCCCGTAATGCTTATCGACATCGGCATAGTTGCTCATGCGTGGTCCAGGGAACCCGATGAGTTGCCAACCGATCATGTCGACATTCCCGCCATGCATGGGATCGCAGAACATGCCTTCAATGGTTTGCCGGCGCAGCAGTGAAAAGAAGAGAGTAGATTGGATTTCCCGCAGCTTCAGGTCCTGCTCGGCGGGCGCTAGGCGGTCGAACCCTTTCAAGTCTTTCAGCGCGCTGCGATAGATCCGCTGCGGAGTCGCCTTCCCCTGATAACCGAATTCCGGAGGAACACCCTCTTCGAACGGTTCCTGCGTGTAACGATGCCGGTCCCGTCCCCATGGTCCAGCGAGTTGCCGATCGATGTAAATCGCCACGCCCGCTTCCTGCGCCCCGGGACCCATTTCGTCGCTGGGAAAGATTCGTGAGGCAGCGGCGGCGACGATTAGAGTCTCCGCCTCAGAAAAAAACCGGAGAGGGACGCGAATCGACTGTGCGGTTTGCGCAGAAAGCCTAAAGGCTTTGCGATCAAGCGAATAGACAAGCGCTCCTCCGATGCTTGCGGCAGATAGGGTAAGAAAATCACGTCGGCGCATAAGGACAGAGGATATCACCAGGATGTCGGTCGAAACAAAAGGTCGAAAGAAAGGTGAGAATCCGAGCCGATAAGTGTTAACCGTGCACCTGCTAGTATTTCTTCAGGGGGGAATCCGGGGGGAATCCGGGGACAGACGGGACGTTCCCCGGTTTTCTGTGATCTGATTTGTATTGGTCGGGACGGGCAGATTTGAACTGCCGACCCCTCGCACCCCAAGCGAGACCGCTTCGCTTGACCAGAATCGCAGGACTTAGAACATCACCACCGCATTCTGACCCCTAGCGGAGGTACATGATGTTCGCCCAGTTCATCAAAGAAAAGCAGTATCTTCAGAACGTCACCCCAGCAACTGTCGAGTGGTATCGCCACAGTCTGAAGTGGCTCGTCTCTCCATCACCGTCGAAGGCAGAACTGCAAGACGCAGTGATGCGTATGCGTGAGAAAGGTCTCAAGGCAACAGGGGCGAACTCTGCCATCCGTGCAATCAATTCTTACCTGCACTGGAAGGCGAAGGGCGCAGATATCAAGTGCGGCGTCGGCTGCCAGCATCTTCGAGTCGCATACCTCAAAGAGCCTGACATCATCCTGCCGACATTCACGCTGGCACAGGTCACCCTGCTCACCCGATACAAACCACACGACGACATCGTGCGACGGCACCACGCAATCGTTCTCACCCTGCTCGACACCGGATGCAGGATTGATGAGGTTCTGAGTCTCCGTGTCAGCGATGTCGATATGCAGAACCTCTTGTTGACTGTGACAGGCAAGGGCAGGAAGCAACGCCGCATCCCGTTCTCATTTGAACTGCGTCGGGTTCTGATGCGATACACGGACGGTGACGGTCTCCTGTTCAGGACACGGACGGCAGGAAACTGGGCAGACGGAATGTCCTGCGAGACACCAAGAGGTTGTGCCGGACACTCGGCTTCAATCCACCAGCACGGACGCTCCATGCCTTCCGGCACACGTTCGCAGTCAACTATCTCCGTCGTGGCGGGTCTGTCTTCCATCTTCAGAAGGTGCTCGGGCATTCAACGCTGGAGATGACCCGGCGATACGCCAACCTCATGACTGAGGATTTGCAGGCGGTTCACCAGAAGGTCAGCCTGCTGGCAGTGTAGACGGATTCAAGCCTTGTGGGGCTATGTTCCTATTTCTGTGCCCTCAACTATGAATGAATTGTCGTCAATCTTAATCAGTTCCCAAGTGTAGTTTCGATAACCCTTCTCGGCGGCACGCATTAGTCGATGGCGTTGCCGTATGTCATCTCAGTAGCCTGCTGCCTTCTGAATACAACCTGGAACTTGCCTTCTAATGGGATGCCCCCATCTTCGGTAAACAGCCATGACTTAGCCATACGCAATTTTCTCGCACCCTTACCACCTTGGCAAACCAGCAGGTCGCACGGAAATGCGTGTCCGACCGCCGTACAGCCAAAGTCAGATGGCTGGAGGTATCCCAGCATGGGTCAGATTGAACTGGGGCAACGTCGCACATCTGAGCACGGTCTGGTTGTGGTCGCTGTGTACATTGTAGACTGCTGTTCCCCGCCGCTGGATTAACTGGCTGTGCCATTGTCAATCCCAGTCAAAAGACCTGAAATAGGGAACAGCTTCCATGCAAGGGAACCAGGGAACCGCTTCCAACTGTGAGCAAGGGAGTGTGTTTATATATCTTCTTATATATATGATAACAAAGGTGTGTTTGGCAGTGGGAACAGTGTGACTGAGAAGCGGTTCCCTGTTCCCAGATTATCTCTGCACGGGGTCATGGGAACAGCTTCCCTAATCCACGACCGGGGAACTGCCGCCCGCTCGACCTTAACATCTGGGAGCCCAACTTTATCAAACTCCTCCACGTAGAGGAACCTTGGTGTCCAGTGGTGGGAACAAGGTGCGCAACTTCTACAACAACAGGAGATTGGTGTCCGTGGGACGCTGACACCAGCCCGAACATACGTGGACGTTGGTGTCAGAGGCTCAAGGAAGCCCGTTCGATGCGTTTATGTAATAGCCAAACGCAGGCAAACAGCATCACAGGGTAGGGGGCTATCGCCATCTCCAAGTCTTTTGTTTCGATTCCCCGTCGCCCAGCCTTTCGCATACGTCGCCAGTTGAATTTCAGCCCCGTCCATAGACGCAGGCTGCCCGCCATAGCGGGAGAAAGCAGCAACACGATGCAGGTAAGCAATATTCGCCCAGTCCAATGACCTCGACCTCCTGACACTTCGGGAAGTCTCCCTGATGTTCGGAATCCCTGAAGCCGGACATCCGCAGGATTCATCAACGCCGTGGTTTGGCAGCCATTCGGCTCAACGGTCTGAAGTTCCGCCGTCAGGCAGTCATAGATTGGCTTCAGCGGCAGGAGAAATGCCCAGCCCCAGTCGAAGGGAAGTAGGCAATCACGTGAACAAGAAGACCACAGCAGAAAAGCAGGCTCTAGGCACACTGCGGAAGCATCGTGTCATCCAACCCCGACCTCTCGGTCTGATTGAATCAGACATCGATGACGAACAGGGTCTCATCACCGTGTGCAGACGCACCATCCATGACGCTGCCCAAGTCTTGAAGAACCAGCCCGACATTCGGCTCATTGCCAGAGTAGTGAAGGCTTCCGCCGTCAAACGGACAGCCCTACGCAGGCTTGACTTCCTGCACGAAGAATTGTCAGCAGCGACAGCCCAGACAGAACAAGACTCACAGTTTGCAGAGTTCGACTAACGATTTACCCGTCCATAGACGGCGCAACACAAGACCTCGGCTCCGATGAGATGCCCCAGCACTTCAGCACGTCAGAAGTGCAGCACCAAGGTCACCACAGATGCATCCGCCCGCCCGCCGTCCATTGACTGGCGAAGACGGATGACTGACGTGGTAAGGAAAACAGATGTCTATCAAGGAAACACTGGCACGGAACTACGTGCTGAAAAATGAAGCAGCGCAAATTTTTAACGACTCCAAGGCGACAGGGATGACCGCTGGACAGAAAGCCCGGTACGACCAGATTAAGACGGAACTTGCCCAGACCAGCGACTACGTCAACACCTATGCCTACAATCAGTCTGAAACCTTTGCAGGTCGTCGCCCTGATAAAACTCTTCAGGAGACTGCTGAGTACGAAGAAGGCTTCAAATCCTATCTCCGCTCACGTGGTCACATCGTTAGTCAGGTTCTGGCAGCCAACGTCGGCACCAGCGACTTCAACAACGATGGCGTTCTGTTGCCCTCGACCTTTGAACAGAGTGTCGTAGAACGTGCGAATGGCGACAACGTCATGCGTAAACTTGCGACCGTCGTGGTGACCACTCAGGACATCCCCTTCCCAGTTGAGACTGCAGTTGGCGATGCAGGTGCGACTGCTGAAGCGCCGTCCAATGGTACGGACAATCTGTACCACGTAGACGACCCTACCTTCAGCATCTCCGTCCTGAAGGCGTTCAAGGTCACTAAGGCAATCCCTATTTCTGAAGAACTGCTTCAGGATTACATGACGTTCAGCGTTTACGCTGGGGCCAATCTTGCCCGTGCGATTGCGAAGGACGAAGAAGCGTGGTTCGTCAACGGCAATGGTTCTACGGAACCAGAAGGCATTGTCACCAGTGCTGAAACTGGCGTCACTCTGGCAAGTACCAGCGACATCGATGTCATTGCCGACATCGCTGACCTCATCGGTTCCGTCCCGACTGAGTACCTGCCCAATGCAGGCTTCTTGATGTCCCGTGCAACGAAGACCTATCTGCGTAAGCAGACCAACCCGTCCACTGGTCTCCCGCTGTGGGCAACGGCAGACCAGCAGTTGCAGGGATACCCTGTCTATCTCAGCGACCAGATGCCCGCTATCGAAGACGGAAGCAAGCCTATTCTGTTTGGTGACTTCAAACAGGCGATGGTCATCGGCGACCGGGGAGCATTCTCCGTCCGTCTGCTTGACCAACCCCGTGCAACTGAAGGTATCGTGACCTTCATCGGGAAACGCAGGGTAGACTCCAGAGTACTGCGTACTGATGCTGTCAAGGCTCTCGTGATGTCGTCCGGCAGTTAATCGAAGCCACTAAGAGCACTGCTATCGAGCATCCGAACAACCAATCGGGTGCTCTATTAGCAGGAAATTCTAACCAAACACATTTGGCTGACCTGAAAAAGGTCAGTCACCCGTGGACAGTGCGGCTTGCATGAGACGCTCCGCAAGGAGTACGCCAGCAGGGAACTGTACGTAGTTCGTGCGGCACTACGTTCATAGAAGCCCAAACAGGTCTGGGTTGCACCTTCGCCCATAGGCGGAAGCAACCCATTCTTTCCTCTCCGCTGACTGAGCCACAAGCAAGTCAGCCGCTACACAAGCAAGACCACACGAAAGGACTACAGCATGAAGATTCTCACACCACAAGATTTGAAGCGTTCTGCTTCACTCCCAGACCAGAGCGTCTGGATTGTCTCCGGTTTACTCCGCACCAATCGCCAACGCATCAGTCTTCTTTGCGGTTCACCCCACGCAGGCAAGAGTACCGTCGCACGTCAACTCGCTGTCGCAGTTTGTCACGGCGAACCATTCCTCGGGAGAGCCACGTCCAAAAGCAAAGTCGCATATTGGCAGAGCGAAGAGACGACCGAAGACGCTGCTGAAGATTTCACAAAGAGTGGCATGAGTCAGGATGACTCTATCGTCATCCTTCAGCCATCTTCTGGCGACAACCATCTCAAAGAACTGGACAAAGTGCTGACTGAAGATAGGGACATCAGACTCGTCATCATCGAAACGCTCGACGATTTCCTCCAGATGGACGACCTTTCTGATAATCCGTCCGCCCGTCGTGCATTTGAGCGGTTTGACAAAGAAGTCGTCTCCAAACACAAAGAGCGAGTCGCCTTTGTCGCACTCCACCACTTCAAGAAATCCGATGAACAGCGTGGGTCGTCACTGACAAAGATTCTCGGGGCAACGGTCATCGCAGGTAAGACGGACTGCAAGATTTATCTCCGTCAGGTCGGTGACGCTGACGGACGCCGCATCATCTCCGCACAAATCCGAAAGGGCGTCCCGATTGAAGCGACGTACCTCGACTTCAATGAGGCAACCCAGTCATCAACACTAGGTCAGACGCTAGCAGACGAACGGGCGGACTCCAAGAAGATGTCCCTATCGTTAACCCAGTCCGAACTCCGTCAACGCTGCATCGATATTGTTGCCACACACGCTGGGCTGACCATGCGGGCAGCACGGGAGAAAATCGGGGGCAAAACAAAGGCAGCACACGATATGCTGAGGTCACTGATTGACGAAGGGGTTGTCATCTCGCAACTCGGCGGACTGACTGGGGCGGCAAATCTGCTTTACATCAAGGGCAAAGAGCCAACGCAAGCCCCTATTATCCCGTGGGAGCAACTCCCAGTTTGCAAGGGGTGCAACATCAACAAAGTTGCGGGCGATTCGTTCAACGCTGAATGGGGAGCAGACTTCTGTTCGCCAGACTGCGGGAAGGGGGTCTCATGCGTGAACTAAAAGAGTTGTGGACGACGATGCTGGGCAAACCGCCCGCCGATGAGCAGTTCGCAGTCTGGGCTGCACTGCATATGCTTGAAATCGTTCGTCAAGGGATTCTGCGGACTGCGGCGAAGGACTTGAGCCTTGGCAGGACGATGACGCTCGACTACAAAGTCAGATTTGCGTCGAAGGTAATGCTCGTCCAATCTGAGCGGAACACGAACAACGCACTCAACAGGCAACGGTTGAGCGAAGAGTTTGAGTCACAGCACTACCAACGATTATGAGCATGACCGCCCCACCAGTCATCACGGCTGCGTGGGGCATTTTCTTTTAGCATTGCAAACCATTGACTTCCCTGCGTAGACTTCCCGTTTGCGGAGGGGTCGAATGGACGAACGCCAGATAGTTGCGATGATTACCACGATTATTGAGTGCTTAAAGAGCAACGAAGTTCAGATGCCCGCCTTCATCGCCCAGCGTTACCGGGCAAACTTGGAACTTGCGAAGCGGGATGTCCAGCGTCCCACGGCACCCGGTTCGTAGTTGCACGGTGAACGAACAAATGCCCACCCTCGTCTAGTTACACGGGAATGCTGTTGTTAACGCAGCATTCACTACCTGTGCCCCTGCCATGTGCAGTCGTTCAGGATTATTTTCTAGCCATTTGACAACAACTCGCACGAGTTGGTCTGGGGTGACGTGTTCAGGCACGCAATACATCTGCGGAATCTGATGCTGATACCCAAATGAGTTCGTTGCATCAGCAACGCCCAAGACGTACCCGTAGCATGGGACGCCGTAGGCGACTTCATGGTCGGAAAGGTTTTGTCTATCAGCCCGGGTGATAGGCTGACAATCTTCAAGCAGTTTGTTTCCGCTCCAGAAAGTTGTGAAGTGGCGTTGTTGGGGCGGGGTGGCACTTGCAGACAACAGGGTCACGACAACAAATACGACGATTCTTCGCATACTCACCTCTGCGGTTCTTCAGTGGTGGCTCTGGGGATTTCTTTCTTGGGCTTCTCGAAATGTACAGTCACCCAAATCTTGTTGGCTGACTGGGACTGACGGAGTGTGCCCTTCTCATTCCAGTCGAGCAAGTCTGCCAGCAGAATAACGTCGCCGTCGTTTATCCTTCGTTCCATGTCGTACCTCACCTAAGAATGATTCTTGCAAAACGCAGACCCCTAGCATAGACTTCCGCCCACGGAAGATGATGTTCGCATCCTGCTGATTTGTATTGGTCGGGACGGGCAGATTTGAACTGCCGACCCCTCGCACCCCAAGCGAGTGCTCTACCAGGCTGAGCCACGTCCCGACTGGAAGGAACCCGCCGCATTCTCAAACGCGGCGGTGGGGTTGACTCAAGGATTTTACACCAGGCTCAGCGTTTCTTGCGTTTCGGAGCCGGCTTTTCCTCGATCACGGCGAACTGAATCTTCTTATCCACCGGATCGATCCGGTCCACCAGCACCCGCACTCTTTGTCCCATGCTGTAGATCTTGCGGCTCCGCAAGCCAATGATTTCGCGGGTATTTTCGTGATAGGTATAACGGTCGTCGGCGAGGGAATCGAGCGGCACCAGTCCTTCGACGAAGAGGTCGGTCAACTCCACGAAGAATCCATACTTGGTCACGCTGATGATCAGGCCGTCGAAGTCTTCGCCGACCCGGTCCTGCATGAACTTCACTTTCTTCCATTCCATCAATTCGCGCTCGGCCTCGTCGGCCCGGCGCTCGGACTGGCTGGATTCCTCGGCGATGTCGTGCAGCTCCTCGATCGGGATGGGGCCGCCCTCGGGTTGCACAGCCTCGCGATGGGCGGAGTGGTCACGCCGCTTGGACCACGGCGAAGCAACCGTAGCGCCGGCGTCCCGCCGGCCCGATGGCGGGCTGGAAGCCCGCTTGTGTTCCTGGCCGGATCCGCTTTGGTAAGACGTGCTCAAGCCGTCTTCGGTGGCTCCTGAATCTGTCCGCGCCAGCGGACGTTCCGTCCGCCTTCGGGCCGGCGGGACGCCGGCGCTACGGTCGGCAGAGTCGCGCAAGACTTCTTTCAAGATGCGGTGAATGATCAGATCGGGATAGCGGCGGATGGGCGACGTGAAATGGGTGTAGGCAGTTGCCGCCAGCGCAAAGTGTCCCAGGTTCTCTTCGGAATACCTCGCCTGCTTCAGAGAGCGCAGCATCAGGAAGGAAAGGATGCGCTCTTCCGGCTTGCCGGCAATCTTCTCCGTCAGCTTCTGATACATGCGCGGCGTGATGTGGACTTCCTTGGGAATTTCGATCTCGCGGGTACGCTTGCCCGTACCATAATTCGCGCGCCGGTCGGTCTTGAGTTGCACCCGCTGGATGGGCAGCGGGCCCACCCCAAGCGAGTATCCGAAAGTTGCGGCGATCACTTCAAAGTCGTACACCCGCTTGGCGTCAGGTTTCTCGTGGATCCGGTAGAGCGAAGCAATTCTCTTGTTCTCCAGATACGAGGCCACACACTCGTTCGCCGACAGCATGAACTCTTCGATCAGGCGATGCGCGATATTGCGCTCCGAGCGGGTGATGCTCTTCATCAATCCAAACTCGTCGAACTCGATCATCGGCTCGGGCAGATCGAAATCAATGGAGCCGCGGCGCTCGCGCTTGCGGTTGAGGATGAGCGCCAGGTCGCGCATCCGCTCGAAGCCGGCCACCAGCGGGCTGTAGCGCTCGCGCGCGCCGGCGTCGCCTTCGAGCACCAGGTTCACGTCGGTATAGGTCATGCGCTCGGCGGAACGAATCATGCCTTCGCTTAATTCATATCCAACAATCTCGCCCTGATGATCGATCTCCATGACGCATGACATCACCAGGCGGTCCACTTGCGGACGCAGGCTGCAGATATCGGTCGAAAGTTCGAGCGGAAGCATGGGCACGGCGCGATCGGGAAAATAAACGCTTGTGCCGCGCAGTCGGGCCTCCTGATCGAGGGCCGAATCCGGCGTGACGTAGTGGGCCACGTCGGCGATGTGCACCTGCAGTTCAAAGTTCCCGTTCTCCAGGTGCTGCACGATCACGGCGTCGTCGAAATCGCGGGCGGTTTCTCCGTCGATGGTGACAATGGGCAAGGCGCGGAAGTCGCGACGCTGCTGCGCCTCCGCCGCTGGTATGACCGGCTCGGCCTCTTGCGCCTCGGCCAGCACAGCCGGCGGAAAGCGGTGCGGCAGGTGATGCTTGCGAATCATGATCTCGACGTCCGCGCCGAAATCGTCTTCGTAGCCCAGAATCTCCACCACCCGCCCGCGCGGGTTTTGCGTGGCAGTAGGCCAGTCCGTGATCTCGACGTCAACTACGACGTTTTCCAGGTCATCCCATGCCGCACGTCGCGCCGCTTCCCGGCCCAGCACGCGATGTGGACTCTTCCGGCCCACGGGTAGCGCCGGCGTTCCGCCGGCTGTCGCGAGGGCATCCTGCCCTCGCAGCGCTGAGCCAGCTTCGCTCGCATCCGCTGCGGATGCCGGATACTCCATCCCCTCAGGTATCACAATCTCCTGCGTGATTTTCTGGTCAATCGGAGCGACATAATTCCGTCTGCTGCCGTAATGAAATTTCCCCACGACAGTCGAGTGCGCGCGCCCGATCAGGCGTACGATGCGCCCTTCGGCGCGGCCATCAGGACGGATATTACCGATTTCGACCAGCACGCGGTCGCCGTGCATGGCCGATCCAACGAACGGAGGCGGGATGAAAATATCCCCGGCCAGCTTCCCTTTTAGACGTTCGTCGAGCGAGTTGGCTTCCGGAATCACAAAGCCGAAGCCATCGCGATGCATGCTTAACCGTCCCGCCGCCATGTTCTTGCCGGCAGCGCCTTGCGGAACGGCGTAGCGGTCGGGCCCGGCCTGCTGCAGCTGTCCGCCAGCCACCAGGTGTTTCAGACGTTCGAACAGCTCGCGGCGGGCGTCCCCGTGGACACCGAGTTCACGCGCCAGCTGCTTGAAACCGGCGGTGCGCTTGGACTGTTGCTCGATCTTCTTCAGGATGGCGGAATCGGAAAGCATAGTGACCAGGCGTGGTGACGGATGTCACTGTTAAGGATACCTGAGCCGGGATGGACACAGGTGTGCCCTTCAGGCTGCCGCGAAATATTTCTGCTGAAAAATTCCGCGATGATGCAGTTCATGACCGGCAATCATGTAGGCCAGGGCGCGTACCGTGACTTCGTTGTTGCTGGCCGTGCCGCGGCGGATCCACGCCGCTTCATCCAGGCCTCGAAACAGGGCAACGGAGGCTTTGCGAACCGAAGTAAACTCGTCCAACAGGGCCGCCAGGCTGGCCTGAGCGAACGGTCCGTACTTCACGTAGTCGTCCTGCTCGAAGCCGGCCAGGGGAGTCTTATCGTTACGCGCGATGCGCAACGCCCGATAGCTGAAAACGCGTTCAGTGTCGATGACGTGCCCGAGCGCTTCCTTCACACTCCACTTCCCCGGGGCATAGCGGAAATTCCCGTCCGCCTCCCGCGGCGCAAGCAGCGCTACCGTATCCAGCAACTGCTTTTCCAGAGTCACGACAATGTCGCCCTCGGGGATCAGCGAGATGTACTTACCGTAATACGGGGCGTATTCGTTCGAGTCGGGTCTGCCCATGACCGCCGTATCTGATTTCATACCAGTCAGGATACCGGAGCGGGCAGGATGCGCAAAGCCGTCCAGCGAGGACGAAAGGGCTCAGTTTGAAGCTAAGACTCTCCACTGCGAGTCAACGGAGGGAGTCCGTGCTGGCGTGGAGAAAAAGCCATCTGATTCGACCTCTGCAATTGCGCGCTGACAGCGATTTCCGGAGGTAGGGGTCCTTCGACTCCGTCACTGTTTCGCTTCGCGAAGCAGTGACTGCGCTCAGGATGACTCATTCCAAGACGATCCCAACTCTCGGTCCTACTGCAGCCCAGACTGGGTCAGCTTCACGGCGCAGCGGGAATTCACGCAGGTCCCCACATTGACCACACCCTGCGTGCTGAAGTACACGCTGGAGGCCTGGGCGGCGGAACTTGTGTTATCGACCACAATGCCGCTGACTCCGCCCGGGTAGTTCACATAGTCTTCGCCTACGGTGATCGCTCCCGAACTGATGTCATTGGTGATGATATATCCATTAGTGCCGGTGCCCACCAGCCCGCTGATCAGCAGATCATGATCGTTCGGCCCGCCCGAGAGGGTGAGGTTTGGATTGTAGAGCTCAGTGTAGGGAGCGCAGGGGAGATTGTTGACATTGTAGCGAAGCAGACTGCCGTCCGGAACCGCATTCATTGTCGGGTACGCGTCGAATCCGATCCAGTAGTGAGTGGGCTGCCGGCCGTTGGCGGCGGTGCCACACATGAAGAGGTGACCATTGCTGGGTGTGGCGCCGAAGTAAACGTCATCGAAGGCGCCGCTGTGAATGTTCCAGTTGGCGATGGTAGTACCCACGCTACCCAGCCCCACGTGGACGCGCACCAGGCCAGTGAGATTTTCGTTGAGTTGCGCCACGACCGCGCTGGCGCCGCCGTTTCCGTCATTGCCGGAGAAGGCAAAGACCTTGCCCACCGAGCCGTCGAGGATCACTGAATCCGGTATGCCATAGGAGCCGCCGCTCCCGGTGCAATTCGGTCCGGGCGCAGTGCCCGTGCGTCCCGGCGGATGGGCGATGGTACAGCCTCCGCCCCCAATCATTACCGGCCCGGCAAACAGGGTGGGCGTGGCTCCGCTGGCATTGATGGTCCACAGTTCGCCCAACTGGTCCCCTACGATCAGGTGTCCGGTCTGAGAGTCATAGACCGGGCCATTCGGCGTGGCCGAGGCGCCGCCGGTGCCGGCCACGGGAAGAGTAAAAGTCCAGTCCACCACGGGCTGCGTGTTGAGCGCGCAGTTGAAGACGCAGCTGATGCGATAAATGTTGCCGTTGTCACTGCCTACAAATGCCTTGTCAGCAGTGTAGTCCACCCAGGGAGACGCCAGAGTTGCCGTCGAAGTAGCGGAGAAAGTCACTGATTTGAGGCATGAACTGGTTGCGTTACAGCTGCCGTTAAGAGTCGGAGCGGCGGAAAGCGTAGCTGAAATGCCTTCCCCTGACTTCCACTTGAGGACATGAAAGATTGCCGATCCGGCCGCGCTCTCGACATACGCAACCTTCGTCCCGTCGAGTGACACTACCGGAGACGTCAGCACCGAACCGCCTGCGGTGCTTCCGTTATACGCCCAGTAGAACGTAGCCGCGACGCCTGGACAGAGGCCGACAGGATTGATTCCGGAATAAAGATTTCTAAGGCCGATGAGGTTGGCCTGCCCGCCGGTGGTGCCGGCGACATTCAATCCGTACACGACATAGTCGTTCGTGCAGTCGGGCGCATCGTTGATATTGAAGCTGTACTTGGCCGGGAACATGTAAGGAGCCACGATGCCCGCGCCCAACGGAACGCTCCAGTCGATTTTGAGGTCACGGCTCCGGGAACGTGGCCGGCGTCGCAGACCGCGGTCACCTCTACCCAATCCCCCCACCTCAGTTCGCGCCGACGCCCGGTAAAGATTGCGCTCGGCCAGGCGAAACAGAATGCGAGGCTCGGCCTTCGCCTTACCCAGATCGGCGGCCGGCAGTCCGCCGCTCAGGACCACGTGGCGATAACTCCAATCCTGAACGCGGCCAACGTGCTGCTGGCGCGGCTGGTCCTGCGCCCGTCCGGCTGCGCCAACGCAGGCGAGGAACAGCACGGCAGGCAGGATGCGACGGCCTAAGAATTTCATAGCTCCCCGACGAGAGAGAAGGATTCCGGTTCTCAAGTCTTTCCAGACTAATAGAATTCTAATCAGATTGTGCCCGCGACTCGGGACTGGCGCATTACAGTGGTAACCTGTCTTCGATGGCCCTGCCGGCGCCGCCATTCCGCCATAGAGCGTGAACATGGTGCGGAGCACGACGGTATCGCGGAAAAAAATGCCGTGGCGCGACAAATTTGCATGGTCCTGGCGGCCGGCTCTGGAGCATGAGGTGGGGACGCGCGCTTGATCGCCTGCGCAAACCTCCTGTTCATGTCCCGCCGATTCAACAAATAGGCGATTTTCACAGGCTCGGTTTGCAGCTTGCTGGAGTAAAATGCCAGTTGGTCACCGAAGTGCGGCCTTTACCCTGAATCCATACGAGGAAAGGACTTTTGCCACATGTGGAAACCCACGAATCAGCCTATGACTCCAGGCCGGCCAGGTGAGCCGGAGCGCCCAGCGGTGCCCGCCCCTGCCACAACCTCCGTCGGCAGCGAACCCGCTCCGGCTCCGCGTCCGGTTGCGACCACCACGGCGGACCAGGCCACGATCGGCAAGTCCCTGGTGATCAAAGGCGAGGTAACGGGTTCCGAATCGCTTTACATCGACGGCCGGGTGGAAGGTTCCATCAACCTGTCGGGCAATCGTGTGACCGTGGGTCGCAACGGGGTAGTTTCAGCCAACATCAATGCCCGTGAAATCGTGGTCCTGGGCAAGGTTCGCGGCAACCTGACGGCCAGCGATCGCGTTGACATCCGCAGCGACGGCTCCCTCACCGGTGACGTCGTGGCCGCTCGCATCTCCATCGAAGATGGCGCCTTCTTCAAGGGCGGCATCGACATCCGCAAAGCCGGACAGAAGGCCAACGGCGAAGAAGTTAAAGCCACGGCTGAAACCGCCAGCGCAGCTCGGGTCTAGACTTTTTTCAGCAGGATCACGGCGGACGCTCCTGATTCATTCAGGGAGCGTCCGCTTTTTTGTTTTGCCCGAGGTCCGAAGTCTGAAGTCCGAGGTCCGATTTACGGTTCCATTCCCTTCCCCAATTCCTCGGCCTGCCTTTCCGCGACCCGCGGATAGGCTGTCGGCTTGCGGCGGCGAAGGTCGCCGGGCAGCGTCGATCTCGTAATCCACAGACCAGCCGCCACCGCTCCCGCCCAGGTGACCGAAATCAGGCCAAGAGCCTTGAGGTCCGCGATCCGGCTATTGTTCACCAGCAAGAAACGAGCGACCTGATAACTCAATCCACCCGCTGCCAGCGAAGTGATCCCGGCTTTCCCGATCTCCGCCCAGTGCAATTCGTTCACACGAACCAGTTGACGGCGATGCAGCAGCAGCGCCAGGGCAAGAGTGTTGGCCACGATCCCCAGGTCGGACGCCATCGCCAGCCCCACAGTCGAAAACCTGTGGAACAACGCCGAGTAGACAGGAATGGATGCCACGGTAATCAGGCTGCTGGCCACCATGGGAACGATCGTGTTTCCGGCGGCGTAAAAAGCGCGCGAGTAGAGGCCCTGCGCCGACCAGAAGCAAAGCGAAAGTGCGAACCAGAAAAAATACAGCGCGGTTTCCTTGGAGTCGGAAAACTGGAAGTGGCCGCGACGATAGACCAGGTCGATCAAGGGCAACGCGGCCGCCATCATGAAACTGGTGGCCAGCAGCGACGTCGCGACAATGCGGTAGATGGATCCGTTCACCGTATCGGCAAACTCGCGCAGCCGCTTTTCCCCAAAAAGCTTGGCGAAAAATGGCAGCGAAGCCTGGCTGGTGGCTTGTCCCAACACCGCGATCGGCACCGCGAACAGTCGCTTGGCGTAGTTGAGCCGCGTAATATCGCCCACCGCTCCGGAAGCGAAGTAGCGCAGGATCCAATCATCCGCTGTAACCAGGGAGACACCCAGCATCAGCGGAATGGAAAGCTTGACCCACTCGCGAAAAGCCGGGTTGCGCACATCGAACGAAATGCTGTAACCGGTGCCGATGCGAGCCGCACCAATCGCATTGATCAGAAACGGCCCCAGGAAGCTGCCCGCCAGCGCGCCGTACGCCAGTGAAGCGATACCAAAGCGATGGGAGAGCAGCACGCCTCCCAAGATGATGGCCGCGTTATAGAGCAGAGGCGAAAATGCGGGGAACAGAAACAGCCGCCGCGAAAGCAACACCGCCGAAACCACTCCACCAACATAAAAGAAGATCTGGGCAGGCAGGAGAATGCGTGTGAGGTGGACGCAAAGCTCAAGTTGCTCAGCGCTGAACTTGGGAAAGAGATGGCGAGTTATTTCCGGCGTAAAGAATTCCGCCAGCAGGACGCCGACGCCCAGCACCGCGGTCATCACCGTGATGATGATCGAAAACGTCTTCTGCGCTTCTTCTTCCTTGTTCTCGGCCAGGAATCGGGTGTAGATCGAAACAAAGGTGATGGAAGCGGTTCCGCCGGCCACCAGATAATTGAGCCAGTCCGGGATGGTGAAGCCGGCGACGTAGGCGTCGGTCGCGGGTCCAGCGCCGAAGGCGTACGCAATATAGGCCTCGCGGACGTAACCGATCACCCGCGAAAGCATGACCGCGGTCATCAAAAGCAGCGTGGCCGAGAAGGCGGTGTGCTGGTGCGACGGCTGAAAGAGTCGAATCAGGCGGGCGAAGCCGCGGACCGGACGCGCTTCCGGAGAGTCTGCAGAATTCGCCATCAAGGGGCGATTCTACACGCAAACATTCCGCCCACCTGATACGCCAAATGGTTCATGTGAGCAAGTCAAGTGTGGGGCGGGCGCCCTCGCCCGCCGCCTTTGAATTGGACTTCAGATACTCAAGCAAGTTCGAGAGTTCTGCATCCAAGAACCAGTGACCGCAACCCCAAGAGCGGCGGGCGAGGGCGCCCGCCCTACATGATCGGATCCGTTCAGTTTGCGGCTGGATGCGGGTACTCGCGTGTCCCTGTAAACAACGCCACCCTTCATCACGAAATCGACGTGCTCCAAAGCGCGCACGTCGGCCAGGGGATCGGCGTTCACTGCAATGATGTCGGCAAACTTGCCGGCCTCAATGCTGCCCACATCCTTGGCCCGTCCAATCAGATCGGCGGCACTTGAAGTGGCCGCCCGGATCGCCTGCGCCGGCGTCATGCCATACTTCACCATGTAGAAGAACTGCTTGGCATTGTCGCCGTGAGGATAAACACCCGCATCCGTGCCAAACGCCATCTTCACGCCCGCCTGAAACGCCTTACGGAAATTTTCCCGCTGCAGGCGTCCGACCATCCTCTCCTTGTCCAGGTTTTCGGTTGGCAATCCCCATTTGGGGGCTTCGTTCAGGATGTAATCGTCGTTGTAAATATCCATCACCAGATAGGTTCCGTGCTCCTTGGCCAGGCGTATGCCCTCATCATCAATCAGGCTGGCGTGCTCGATCGAGTCGATGCCCGCCCGGATCGCATTCTTGATGCCTTCGGTTCCGTGGGCATGAGCGGCGATTTTCCGGCCGCCCATGTGCGCCGTGTCAGCCGCTGCCTTCAGTTCTTCAAAGGTAAATTGGGCCGCTCCTGGACTGTCTCCCCGTGAGAGCACGCCACCGGTAGCGAGGATCTTGATCACATCGACCCCATATTTCTCCTGGGCGCGAATTACGTGGCGGACCTCGTCAGCGCTGTCGGCGATCTGGAAATCACGTTCCTCGGGAAACATCATGACCCGGGTCTGGGGCGAGAAGTTGTTCAAGTCGCCGTGCCCCCCGGTGATGGAGATGCCGGGACCGCTCGCCACTACTCGCGGACCCACCAGCAGGCCTTCGTTGATCGAGTTGCGCAAGTCCACTGCCAGAAACGGGTCTGAGCCCACGTCGCGCACCGAGGTGAACCCCGCTTCGAGCGTCTTGCGCGCATTCAGGACAGCGGCGAAGGCGTGGCCGAACGGTGTGTCCTTGAAGTTGTAAATCTCGTTGTAGCGGTCGGCGCGAGAACCAAGGTGAGTGTGGCAATCGATCAGCCCCGGCAACACCGTGGCCTGCGAGAGGTCGATCACTTTGGCGCCCGGCGGAATCTTGGTATCGGCAGCCGAAGCAACACTCTTGATGCGCTCATCTTCAACCACGATGACCACGTTTTCGCGAACGTTGTCGTTGGTGGCATCAAACAGGCGCCCCGCCAGGACGTAGATGGACTTGGGAGCGGGCTTGTCAGCCGTGTTGGCCTGCGCGAACACGATAGTTGAAATCATCAGACAAACGAGCGCGGTGACGGTTTTGTTTCTTGATTTGTCGTGGTTCAAGGGCCGCTCCTGGTTCGGAATTGAACGGATTCTGAATAGGACAGAGAAGTTTCAAGGTTCCGACTAGGACTGTCAAGCGCCTCGCTGGGGCAGACGCATGGGGCCTCTCACGTGCACGCAGAAACCGCCGCGAAGCGGCGCAAGAATAGAGCCCACGGCGCTAGCCGTGGGGAAGATCGAGAAAGGGGGGGCACCGGAGGGGCGAAAGAAATGTCGCCGAGCGTTGCCCGGCCCGACCGGGTCGACCCGGTCCCACACAATCAGGCGCGATTTTGACACTGCGGCGAGGCCCGCTTGATAATCCAGACTGTGTCTGATTCCACCGCAGCGCAGAACTCTGCTCGCTCCGCCGTTTTTCGACGCTCTTTCCGCAAGACTTTTCCTTCTGCCGTTCGTGGAGAAGGCGTGCATGTCTGGGACACAGAAGGCAAGCGCTACCTGGATTTTTCCGGCTCCGCGGCGGTAAACCTGATCGGGCACGGAATTCCCGAGATCGCTGACGCCATGGCCGAGCAGGCGAAGCGCCTTGAGTTCGTCCACACCAGCCAATTCACCACTCCCATCGCAGAAGAATATGCGCGGGAGTTGCTCGACTTTGCCGGTGAGAATTTTCGTGGCGGCGCCGTGTACTTCACCTGCGGCGGTTCGGAATCAGTCGAAACCGCCCTCAAGCTGGCCCGGCAATATCAGGTAGAGATCGGGCAAGCCCGGCGCCATCAGGTGCTCAGCCGGTCGCAGAGCTATCACGGATCAACCCTGGGAGCGCTTGCAGTCTCGGGCAACCGGCGGCGGCGTGAAATCTATCTGCCCATGGTGCGCGAGTTCGCGCACGTAGGAATTCCCTATTGCTATCGCTGCGCGTACGACTGCACTGACGGCTGCCGTAACTGCGGCCTGGAATACGCGGCGGAGTTGGAGAACAGCGATTGAATCCGCCAATGGGGAAGCTGCCGCCTTCATCTTCGAGCCGGTGAGCGGGGCCACGCTAGGCGCGGTGGTTCCGCCACCCGGATACCTGCAGAAGAGTTGCAGACATCTGCCGGCGTCATGGCGTCTTGCTCATCGCCGATGAAGTCATGACTGGCATGGGCCGCACCGGACGGAACTTCGCCGTCGAACACTGGGATGTCGCACCCGACATCCTGATCGCAGCCAAGGGTCTCTCCAGTGGTTACGCTCCGCTGGGCGCAGTGATTGCGACCGAAGAAGGTGGTTGACGGAATTGTCTCTGGAGCATTCCTGCACGGCTTCACCTACAACGCCCATCCGGTTTCACTGGCCGCCGGACGCGCCGTGCTGCGCCGTTTGCAGCAGCAGAAACTGGTCCAGGCGTCTGACTCCGGACGCGAGGGCAGCATCGCCGCCGAGCTCGAACGTTCGCTCTCGACCCTGCTCGACTTGAAAAGCGTTGGCGAAGTCCGCGGCATCGGATTGCTGCGCGGCGTAGAATTCGTCTCCGACAAGAAAACAAAAAGACCGTTCGCGCCGGAATTGAATTTCGCGGGAGCCGTAACCAGCGCAGCCCTGAAGCGCGGCCTGCTGGTCTATCCCATACAAGGCTGCGTGGACGGAATCTCCGGCGACCACTTGCTGATCGCCCCCCCGGCGATCATCACTGCCGAGCAGATCGACTGGGCGGTCCAGCAGCTAAGAGAGTCCATCGAAGAAGCAGCCGCCCCGTAGCGCCGGCGTCCCGCCGGCTGTCGTGGGGGCGTCCCGCCCCCACAGCGGCCAAGAAGCTCCATCATCAGAAGCCTTAACGCAACGCCATCCCAAACACAGTCAGACACTTACAAATTGATCTCCAGTTGACACGCAGTTTACCCGCAGTGCATTGCGCTCCCTCGCCCGCCCCGCGAAACTGGGCCTCGGAGCAAACAATGGCGACTCCAATGATCGATTTCTGCGAACAAACAAACCCTAACATTCTCACCGATGCCGGCCGCATCCAGCGTTTCGAGAACGCCCCCCGAATCCACAACAGCCTGACCAGCAATCCCGAAAAACGGGCGCTGGTATGGATGGCAGAGCGCACCCCACGGCGCATCAATTCCGACCATCTCACCTTATTGGGATTCCTCGCCCAGGTGATGGCGGGAGTCAGCTATGCCCTGGCTCGCTGGGACCGTTACTGGCTCCTGGCCGCAATCTTTTTCCTGGCCCTTAACTGGCTGGGCGACAGCCTGGACGGAACGCTGGCCCGGGTGCGCCGGCAACAACGCCCACGCTACGGCTTCTATGTGGACCACATCATCGACAGCTTCGGTGGGCTGGCGCTCATGGCCGGGCTGGCACTGTCGGGATACATGCATCCACATATCGCGATCGCCCTACTGGTCGGGTTCCTGTTGCTTTCCATCCAGTCTTACCTGGCCACCTACACGCTGGGAGAATTTCAACTCTCATTCTGGAGCTTCGGCCCTACCGAGTTGCGCATTCTGCTCTCCATCGGCAACGTGGCGCTTTTGTATCGCCCGATGATCCTCCATGGACACTACCGCTTGTTCGATGTGGGCGGAGCCGTTGGCATTGTCGGCATGACTGCGATGCTGATTTTCTTCACGGTGCGCAATACGAGCCGCCTCTATGCGGAGGAGCGAATCCGATGAAGTCCAGCGGCTGGCGTGCCACCGCGATTCGCTGGCTCAAGTTCAATCTCGTAGGCGGAATCGGGATTGCCGTGCAGTTGCTCACCCTGGCTGTGTTGAAGGCAGGATTGCACGTCAATTATCTGGTCGCAACGGCGCTGGCGGTCGAGGCCGCTGTCGTCCACAATTTCCTCTGGCATGAACGCTTCACCTGGCCGGACCGCGCCGGAGCGAGCCTTGGCCGCTTCCTCAAGTTCAATTTGACGGCTGGTTTGTTGTTCCATCGGCGGGAACCTGGCGCTGATGAAGCTGCTGGTGGACCTTGGGCACATGAATTATCTGCTGGCCAACGGAATCACAATCACAGCATGTTCCGTCGTCAACTTTCTAGTCAGCGATGGTTTTGTGTTCGCGGAAGACAGGACGGAAATTCAGTCCATGTGATGGTTGGCCTGGCGCTCGACCGACCAGATATCTTCCGGCTTTTGCTCGAAGGGATACACGTGCACCATCCAGCCGAAAATCTGAGGCATGAATTTTCCTCCGGCGGCATCGCAATCGGCCCGGGTCGTGATGGACCCTGCCAGACCGAACTTCGCATGCGGCCCCCAGGCTTCGCTCCTCCGGTCGGAAGGCGGAAGGCACAGATTGATGTGCGCGTGCCACTGTGCAATGCTTAGCGGAATACGCTGGTCCAGATCATTCCACGTGGATTTCTTGGGCGCGGTGTACATCACACCGATCAGTTTGTAGCCATCGCCGGTCTTCTCATAAAGCAACGAGGTGGGATGGTCGGGATTGAACTCAATCGCCGCCTCAAAACCATAGCGGTAATTGGTGAAATGGTATTGCTTCTGCGGCAGGTTGGGCAGGAAGATCCTGTAACCGTCGGCCAGAGCAACTTTGTAGTCAGTGTACTTCTCAGCCGCCTGGCGCGCGGCAGCCACCACGTGATCGGCTTTCTCCCGGTCTCCCGGCTTCAGATCGCGCAGGGTCGTCATCTTCATGTGCGGCCCCATGTCCATGTTGCGATCGGACATCGACAGCATGGCGTGAGCGCTGCCGTCGTTGTGCATCGCTTTCAAATCCGGCATGGGCATGCTGCGCGCGCTTGGCGCTCCGCGGGGTTCTTCGTGGGATGTGTCGGCGGACGGCTCGGAGGCATCGTGCGACACGTCAGCCGGAGAGGTGGGCGCGGGCTTGTCCCCAGCCGGAATGTCATCCTGCGATTTCTGCTCTTGCGCCCGCAAAGGCAGGAGCGCAAACAGCGTGAGCAAAAACAGGGCCAGAATCCGTCTGCTCATATTTCTTACCGATTCTATTAACCCTGACGGAGCCAGGATGTTTCTGCAATAGAAGAGCAGGTACCTCTATTACGACCGTAATGTAGATCGTCTTTGTAGCGCCGGCGTCTCGCCGGCTGTCCCGAGGGCGTCTCGCCCTCGCCGGTCGAGGATGTCCCCCACAACAGTCGCCGGTGCGGCTTCGCTAAAAAACCTACTCCGCCAACAGCTTTTGCACCGCGGCCTCGCCGGAACGTATGCAGTCGGGCACGCCAATTCCGCGATAACCGTTACCCGCCAAAGCCAGCCCCGGCAACTGTTTCACCAGGCCGTCGATTCGTTGCAGCCGTTCCAGGTGGCCGACAGTGTATTGCGCCATCGCACCCTTCCAGCGATAGAGACGAGTGAAGAGCGGATCTGCCTTTACCCCGAGAATCTGCCGGAGTTCGTCGCGTACGATGTCCAGAATATTTTCGTCCGAAAGTTGCAAGACCTGCTCGTCGCGGCTGCCGCCGAGAAAGCAGCGCAGCAGGGCGCGATCTGCGGGAGCTCGATGCGGAAACTTGTTATGAACAAAAGTTGCAGCCAGCAGGCGCTTGCCTTCGCGGCGCGGCACCAGAAATCCGAAGCCCGCGGGCAAGGTAGCGCGCACATTCTGGTCGAAGCCTATCGCCACCGTCAGCGAAGAACTGTACGAAATGGCCCTGAGTTCGGAGGCCAATTCGGTGCTGGCTATTTCAAGCACCTGGGCCGCGGCGCTGGCCGGAGTGGCCACAATCACCGCATCGAATTGATCGGAAGCGTATCCCGCCGAAACAACCCAGCCTCGAACCTGCCTCTGGACGGCCTGCACGGAAGAGTTTGCCCGCAAAGTGTCCGGGGAAAGCCTGCTCGCCAGGGATTCCGCCAGTTGCTGCATTCCTCCCTTAAGAGAGGAAAAGATTGGAGGCCCGGGCTGCGAACGTTTGACCTTCTTGCGGGCCGCCAGCATGCCTCGCCCCAGGCTGCCGTATTTCGATTCCATTTCGACGAAGCGCGGCAGCACCGCGCGCGCGCTGAGCTGCGAGGCTTCGCCACCATAAACTCCGGCGAGCAGGGGATCGGCGAGACGATCGACCATTTCCGCGCCGTAGTGGCGGTCCACCAGCGCCGCCACACTCTCGTCGCCATCCAACTGGCGCGGCGGATACCACCACTCGCGCGCCACGCGCAGTTTCGTGGTCGTAGAAAAAAGCGGCGTCAGCAACGCCGAAGAAAGCTGGGTCGGCACCATGAACATCAGCCCATCGGGCATGGGCACGAGCTTGCCCTTCACCAGGATGTAAGTTTTGCGATCGGCGTCGTTGGAACCGATAAGCTGGTCTGCAATGCCAAGCCTTCGACACAGGTCCGCGGCCCAGGGCTTTTCCGTGAGAAATGAATCAGGGCCGGCCTCGATCAGGCACCCCTCTACCTGCTCGGTGAACAATACCCCGCCCAAGCGCGGGCTGGATTCGTACACTACAAACTCCAGCGCCTCGCCAGCCTGGCGCCGTTCCTCGAGCGCGAACGCCGCCGCCAGCCCGGAGATGCCGCCGCCGACAATGGCGATCCGTTTCATTTTTCAACGCGTGACCGCGCCACATCCGCCAGGGCCGCGGTCAGCAACCGCGAATCATTCAGCGATTCGGCACGCCACAACCGCACGCCCTCCTTCTCGGCAAACTCCTTGAAGCCGATGTCGATGTCGTACAGCACCTCAACGTGATCGCAGAGAAATCCGATGGGCTGCACAAACACGCCGCGATGGCCTTTGTCTTTCAATTCAAGGATCGTGTTTTCTACCGTGGGCCCAAGCCACGCGCCGCCCGACATCCCCTGACTTTGAAAGGCGAACGTCCAGTCATCCGGAGCGAGCCTTGCTGCCAGCGCCACCAGTCTGGCCGTTTCTTTCGTCTGAGTTTCGTAGGGATCCCCTTCCGCAATCGTGCGCTGAGGAACGCTGTGGGCAGTAAAGATGACGGGCACCCGCGCCACCATTTCAGCGCAGGCTCGGTCCCATCCCGCGCAAAACTTCTCGGCGAAGGCCGAGATCAGGAGGGGATGATCGTGCCACGACTCGACAAATTCGACGGCAAAAGGCACGCCACCCTCGACATTCAGCGCCGCGCGATAAAGACCCACACTGGTGCGCGAGTTCTGCGGGGCCAGACAGATGACCACGGCGTTCCCGACGCCGTCCGCTTTCATGGCGGCAATCGTGTCCGCCACAAACGGTTTCCAGTTGCGCATGCCTACGTAAACCGGCAACTTCAGTTCTTCGGACAACAGTTCGCACTGCCGCAGCGTGAGCTCGGTCAGCGGGGAGCGGCCAATCAGCCCGTAACGGTGCTTTACTTCCTCAATCACTTCGGACGGAACCGTCCGGCCGCGCGTGATCTGATTCAGAAATTCCGGTATGTCGTCCACGGAATCGGGGCTTCCATGGGCCAAAAGTAAAACTGCATTTCTCTGAGCAGCAGACAAATTCAAGACTCCGATCAAATCATTGGTTGTGGGTTGATGTTCTAGTGTGGTCGCGGGCGACTTGCCCGCGAAATGCCGGCGCAGGCTCGACCCGCATCACCGGATATCGCCTCCCGAATATTCCTGCACAAATTTCGCCAGCGCCTTCACGTTCTCCACCGGAGTCTCGGGCAGAATGCCATGCCCCAGATTGAAAATATGCCCGGGACGTCCGCCGGCGCGCCGCAGAATATCCACCGCACCCGCCTTGACTTCTTTCCAGTCCGCAAAAAGCAAAACCGGATCCAGGTTCCCCTGCACTGCCCCCGACCCGACTGCGTTCCACCCCTGATCCAGCGGAATCCGCCAGTCCAGGCCAATCACTTCAGCCCCGGTTTCCTTCATCGAAGGCAACAGTGTGGCGCTGTCGGTGCCGAAGTAAATGATTGGCACCCCGGCCTTCTGCAACGCTTTTACGAGCTCAGTGGTGCGAGGCAACACATAGCGCCGGTAGTCCTGCACGCTGAGGCAACCCACCCAACTGTCGAAGACCTGGATTACGTCCGCGCCCGCGCGCACCTGTTCTGCCGCGTACTCAGCGACCACCGTCACCAGTTTGCCCAGAAGCTCATCCCAGGCGGCGGGTGCGGAATACATCATCTTCTTGGTGTTGACGTAGTTGCGCGAGCTGCCGCCCTCGATCATGTAGCTGGCCAGGGTAAAGGGCGCCCCACAGAAGCCGATCACGGGCAGGCGCGCTCCGAAGTGCTTGCTCACCCGGCGAACTGCCTCGGCAACATATCCCAGATCGGCGGAGCGGTCGGTTCGCAGTTGAGAAATATCCGACTGGTCGCGGACCGGTTTCTCGATGACCGGGCCTTCGCCGGGCGAAAAATGGAACGGCAGTCCCATCACTTCAAGCGGAAGCAACAGATCGGCAAAGATGATGGCCGCATCTACTCCCAACGCCTCCGCGGCCGTAATCGTCACCTCGGCCGCTACCTCCGGCCGTTTGCATATCTCGATCAGAGAATACTGCTTGCGCACGGCGCGATACTCCGGCATGTAACGCCCCGCCTGGCGCATGAACCAGACCGGCGTTTGATCCACGGCGAGCGACCGGCAAGCCTTAACGAAGCGTGATTCGGGAGCAGACATTGATCCTTTAACTGTAGCATCTTGGCGGCGGCGTCACGCGCATGGGAACTAGGTATTCACGTAGGCCCGGACGCCCTCCTCCGGGCGGGCCAGCGCAAGCTGGCCAAGGCTTTTGCGGAGCTTCGCTCCGCCGGGCGGGTGCGGGCACCCGCCCCTACGGGTCCTTGTTTGCGGAAAGGAGCAGGAGGCATCAAGAGAGTACCTGCAATCCGTCATCAATTCAGCCTATGATTTCGGAGACTAACCCCGGAGGTTTTCACATGGCAGCGAGTCAGGTAGTTCTGTATTTTGACAAGCAGGAAGACGCGCTGCTCTTTACCCTGGCCGCCAGTTCTATGATTTCAGATGACGGCCCAGCACGCGCCGATGAAGCCCTGGTGAAAGTTGCCGCTGAAATCCGCAAGGCCAACCGGATCACCACCGAAGGTGTTCTGGAACCATCCAACTAATCCTCAACAGTCACCCCGGAAACGGCATGAACCGTTGAGGGCAATCGCTTCCCCAAACGCAATGGCCTGAGAACCGTCGAGCGCACGGCCCGGGCGCCAACACCGCCGAATCAATTTTTGCCGGACCAAGCCCACCCTCTTTCAATTCCGGGTGAAAAGAGCCTTTCGCCCAGCAGCGTCGGAAAAGCGACTCTAAATGTTTCTTTTTCTTGCCGGGAGGTTTCTGCTGTAACAATTTCGTCTAGGTCATTCGCCTTAAAGATCAACTCACGAATTTCTTGGGATGGTCCACTGTCGTTGTCAAAACCGAGTCGGAGGTGCCACCGTGGTTGGGGATCTCAAAGTTGCAAAGAAGCCCTATAGCACTCCCTCTTTTGAAATCGTGGACCCCGCCACAGCCAAGGCAGGACTGGAAGCGGCCGGGACCTCGACAGATGCGGACACTCGACAGATGCTGTCCGTGATCGATCAACAGCTTAATGGCAAGAAGTCTGCGCCCCATTCCGCGTCGCCTCGTTCATTACCCTAGTCCGACTACTGCCGCCGGCATGAACTCGTGTGGGTCGGACACCCACACTCTTTCATTCGCGGTCCAGACTGGCATAGGCCTGCTCGGCCAGCACCAGTCCACCCAAGACGCCGGCCCGGCCTCCGAGTTGCGGAGGGACCACATACTGGTCAATGTCGCGCATCACTTCCGTGGCGCGGACATATCCATTGAGCAGTCCGGTCAGGTCTTTCCGGATGCGTCCGAACAGGTGCGTCTGCCGCAACACGCCGCCACCCAGCAGAATGCGTTGTGGCGACAGCGTAAGAACCCAGTTAGCCAATCCGTTTGCCAGATAGTGCGCTTCCAATGTCCATGCCGGATGGTCTTGCGGAAGGTCCTGCGCGGCTTTGCCCCACCGCGCCTGCATCGCAGGACCTGAGGCCAATCCTTCCAGGCAATCGCCGTGGTAAGGGCAGCCGCCGGGGTAAGGGTCACGCACCAGGTCGTGCGGAACCCGGATGTGTCCCATCTCCGGATGCACCAGGCCGTGAAGAACGCGGCCGTTGATGACCGCGCCGCCGCCAATGCCCGTGCCGATGGTCAGATAAAGGAAGTCGGTCAGGTTTTGCGCCGCGCCCCAGCGGGCCTCACCCAGCGCGGCTGCATCCACGTCAGTGTCAAAACCAACCGGCACGCCCAGAGCATCCCGCACCGTGCCCGCCAGATTGTAGTTCTGCCAGCCCGGCTTCGGCGTAGAGGTGACGTAGCCGAATGTAAGCGAGGTGCTATGCAGATCGATGGGGCCAAAAGACCCGATCCCCACAGCCTTCAGTTCGCCTTCGGACTCCCCGCGCAGAAATTCAATGGCGATGGCCAGCGTGGCCTCGGGCGTGGTCGTGGGAAACTGCATGGTCTTCAGGTCCGCGGGACCGGTTCCCACGCCACAAACGAATTTGGTGCCCCCTGCTTCGATCGAACCGAACATATTTTCAATATGCGCCCCAAGGAGTCTGCCACAGAACCTCGCCGGGACAAAATGTGGGCGCGAGCGTCCCGCTCGTGCACCCCTTGCCCAAGCGATAAACGATCCCGAAAGTAGCCTCGCGGCCTGCAAAGGTTACACAAGTCTCGTCGAGACGTGACATTTGACAGTAACCTGTGCCCCGACCATCGTGGGCTTTGGATGTCCATCCGAGACTGGCCGGGTTCTCAGGGTCAAGTTAGGTTCTTCTTAATGTCACGAAAATATTATTTGCCAGTTTGTTCCCTGTTGTTTCTGGCGCTGTTTTTGCCTGGCTGCGGCGGCGGCATCGCCGCTACGCCGAACCCGCCGTCGAACCCGGCACCTCAGGTAGCTTCGATATCACCCAACACCGGGACGGCCAGCGGCGGAACCAGGGTAACGATCACAGGCACGGGCTTCCTGTCCGGAGCCACGGTGAGCCTGGGTGGAACTCCTGCCACCAGCGTGAGCCTGGCGAGCAGCACATCGATCATGGCGACCACACCGGCCCACGCGGCCGGGGCAGCGAATGTCATGGTCACCAACACCGATGCGCAAAGCGGCACCCTGGCCGGCGGCTATGCCTACACAGCCCCTCATCCGGCGCCGACGGTGACTGCGATCACGCCCAACTCTGGAACCATCAACGGCGGGACAGCGGTGACCATCGCCGGCACAGGATTCCTGGCAGGAGCATCGGTGAAACTGGGCGGGACCTCCGCGGCAGGAGTAACGATTGTGAGCGGCACGTCGATCACGGCCACAACTCCGGCCCACGCCGCCGGCGCAGTCAGCGTCGTGGTCACCAACACGGATACGCAGATCGGTACCCTGACTAATGGCTATACCTACGTCGATCCATCGAGTCCCGCGCCGACAGTAACGGCAATCTCACCTGTCTCCGGCACTATCAACGGCGGGACTGCGATCGCAATCACAGGCACAGGCTTCCTGACCGGAGCCACTGTGAAGCTGGGCGGGACGTCCGCAACGGGCGTAACCGTGGTGAACGGCAATGCAATCACCGCCACAACTCCGGCCCACGCCGCCGGCGCGGTGAGCGTCGTGGTCACCAACGCGGATACCAAAAGCGGTACCTTGACCAACGGCTATACCTACACGGCGCCCAACCCGGCACCTACAGTGACGGCGATCACTCCCAACTCCGGGTCCACCGCCGGCGGAACAAACGTGACCATCACGGGCACGGGTTTCCTGACCGGAGCCGGAGTGAAGCTGGGCGGGACGTCCGCGACGGGTGTCGCAGTGGTGAACAACACCTCGATCACAGCCATCACGCCAGCCCACGCAGCCGGAGCCGTCAGCGTCATGGTCACAAATACGGATGCCCAGAGCGGAACACTGAGCAATGGATTTACCTACACCGCGCCCACGGGCACGCTTGCTCTGACCACAGTGGTAAGTGGACTTAGCAATCCCGTGGGGATGGAGAAGCCGCCTGGCGACAACCGCTTTTTCATCGTTGAACAGCGGGGAACGATTCGGATCCTGGAAAACGGGGCTCTGCACACCGGGAATTTTCTGGACATTCAGAGCCTGACCAATTTCGACGGACAGGAACAGGGCCTGCTGGGCCTGGCCTTCCATCCCAACTACAGCACCAACCATAAGTTTTATGTGAACTACACACTGGACCAGGGCGACCGAGAGACCGTCATTGCCGAGTACCAGACCATGGCGAACGACCCCAACACGGCCGATCCCAACAGCGAGCGCGTTCTGCTGGTGGTAAACCAGCCGTTCACCAACCACAACGGCGGCCAGCTGGTCTTCGGCCCCGACGGTTTCCTGTATATCGGGTTAGGAGACGGCGGCAGCGGCGGCGATCCGCTCGGCAATGGCCAGAATCTGTCCACCTTCCTGGGGAAAATGCTCAGAATTAACGTTGATCCTCCCTTCGCCACGGGAAAGGAATACGGAATTCCCTCGGACAATCCCTTCGCCGGAGGTGGAGGCCTCCCCGAAATCTACGCCTACGGGCTGCGCAATCCCTGGCGCTTTTCCTTCGAGCCAGTCACCAATCGCCTGTTCGTCGCCGATGTGGGTCAGAACAACTGGGAAGAAATTGACATCCTGCAGAAAGGCGGCAACTTCGGCTGGAACGTCATGGAAGGCAACCACTGCTATCCGCCAACCACCAGCACTTGTGATATGGGCAACAAGATTCTGCCGATTACTGAATACCCGCACACGGACGGCGTCGCGGTGATCGGTGGTTTCGTTTACAAAGGCAGCGCCATTCCCAGCCTGGCGAACAAGTACATCTTTGCCGATCTCACGGGCAAGATATGGAGCCTGACCGAAGCGCCCGCCAATACCTGGACCCGTGGCAACCTGCTCGCCACCAACCGCACGCTCACATCGTTCTCTCGGGACGCTGCAGGAGAGCTTTATGTAGTGGACTACAACGGCAACATCCTGAAATTGGTCCTGCAGTAGAGGCGAGGACAGCCGGTTGCGCTAATCATGAACGGAGGGCTGGCACCACATCTAGTTCGATGACACATGATAACCGGACTTCTGCTTGGCCTTGGTCTTCCCTTCACAGACAACCGGCTTTTTCTGGTCGAGAAGTCTGGCCACGCGGTCGGCCTCCCGTTCGTTCTCGGCGGAACAGAGCGCATGGCCCAGTTCATGTCGAACCGCGAGATCCAAAAGACCGCTCCGGCCAGCATGCCATGTATCCATGAGCTCAGAAACGCGCCCGGATGGTCCATCTACAAGCGCCTCTTCGAAGAATGTCGTTCTTGCGTCCACGGCGGTCAGAGCCGGAACCCCTGGATTGAGGTCGCGCGCCAGTAAGATTAGCCTCCAATTTTCGGAACGCACCAGTACCCATGTCCAGTCTCCGAGGTCGGATGCCGGATAATTCGCCAAGGCCTTTCTGAGAACCAGCACCTCCTGCCTGCATTTCTCCAAGGTGATGCCTACGCTGCACTCGAACCGCTGGGGCCGAACTGGTCGGTAAGGATCCGCGGCGATCCGAGGTTGCACTGGATGATGGGCAACCAGTGACGAAGGAGGTACATTGGCCGCTGATCGCGCCGAGTCGGGGCCTGATTGTGCTTTACCTGGGGAAAGCAAGAACATCATCGATAACAACAGAAAGAGTAACCAAGATGCCTTTTTCACTACCCACCCCGGGCCGCAGTCGCTGGCGGCCCTGAGGATTGATCAGGGAAAAGGGCAGCTCAATGGGCGGTGTCTGACCAGCATATGAAATGTTCGTGGCTCAGTAAGTATTTATTCTAGAGCCGGTTACAACCGAAAGTGGCGGGGCTGGTTGTGCCGAAATAGTGCTACACTAGCGCCCAGTTTGCGACGGCTCCAGGCTTCATTGTGTACTCCCATAACACGTCCATCTACCGCTTCGGTGTATTCGAGCTAGATTTGCGAGCCGCTGAACTACGCAAGAACGGCTTGAGACTGAAGCTTCAGGACCAACCCTACCAGGTACTCCTAAAGCTACTTGAGCATCCTGGAGAAGTTGTGAGCCGGGACGAGCTGCGCTCCACCCTGTGGCATGAAGACACTTTTGTTGACTTCGAAACCGGCCTGAATTCAGCCATCAAACGCCTGCGCGAAACGTTAGGCGATTCGGCCGACAACCCCACCTTCATCGAAACCGTTCCCCGTCGAGGTTACAAATTCATAGCGCCTGTCGGGCTGCCGGTCAGCCAAGACGATAGGACTCCCGCTGGCATCAACCGGCAGGAGTTCCCCCCGGAGAAAAGCCTTCTGAAACGTGGCGGCGTGGCGGGCGCGGTCGCGATTCTGTTGCTGATTGCCGTAGCCATCGAGTACGGCCAGCCGCGACTGCCTACTGTGAATAATGTAGTTCGACTCACAAACGACTTAAGAGCAAAAAGCCCCATGAATCCGCCCGTCACCGACGGCCCCTATCTCTATTTCATCGAGGGCATGCCGTGGACGACGGGTTCCAGGATCGCTCAGTTGTCAGTTAAAGGGGGAGAGACCACCTGGATTACGACCAGCCTGCCGGAACCCTTGGCTATCTATGCCATCTCCCCAGATCACACCGAGTTGTTGCTGGCAAGTGGGGTGGCCGTCGGCCCAGATCTTGCAGCCGAACTCTGGGTGCAGCCGTTGCCGGCGGGTGCGCCCCACCGCGTCGGAAAGATCGCGGTGTCCTCCGCCTGTTGGACTCCGGACGGATCACATATCGTCTATTCGCAGGGATCTCTAATCGCGATCATGAACAGAGATGGAGGCGAGCCTCACCCCCTGGCAAAGGTTCCGGGCGTGCCGCGTGCATTTCGGTTTTCGCCGGATGGCCAACGGATTCGCTTTTACGTCACTCAGCTGAAGGCGGAGTCCAACACCATCTGGGAAATGAAGGTAAACGGAAAAGATGCTCACCCGCTTTTTCCGGACTGGAAAGATTCGGCATACCAATGCTGCGGAAACTGGTCGCCGGACGGCAAATACTATTATTTCCAGGCCGGTCGGGGGAACATCCAGGGTATCTGGGTAATGTCGGAGCGCCGTTCCATCTTTCGCAAAGCCGCGGGGGGTCCGTCGCGTCTTACGTCCGCGCCCTTGAGTTTTAGCGTTCCGGTACCCAGCAGTGACGGGAAACAACTATTTGTCATGGGTTCGGAGCCTCGTGTGGAGCTATCCCGCTACGACCTGAAAGCTCGACGGTTCGATCCTTACCTCCCGGGTCTCTCCGCTGGCCCGATCGACTTTTCATCCGATCGGAAGTGGATGGCTTACGTTTCCTATCCGGACATGACCCTGTGGCGAAGTCGCCCGGATGGAAGCGACAAGATGCAGCTGACGTTCCCGCCAGTGCGAGCGTACGAACCGCGTTGGTCGCCCGACGGCTCCAGGATTGCGTTCATGGATGTGCAGTTCAACCGCCCCTGGAAAATCTGCATGCTCTCTTCGTCGGGAGGCAGCCCGGAGTTGCTTGTGCACGACAGCACCGGCGAATCGGACCCCACCTGGACGTTCGACGGTGAATCCGTTGTTTTCTCAAAATCGGGCGGAGATGACAAAGTCCACATAGCAGTCTACCGCCTCGACCTGAAAACCCGGAAAATCCTTTCCATTCCAGGTTCCGATGGGCTGTTCTCGCCCAGAGTTTCGCCGGGCGGCCGCTATATTTCCGCCCTTACCAACGATCAGACGGAACTAATGCTGTTTGATACAAAGACGAATCGTTGGTCAAGTTTAGTGAAGGGCGAACAGATCAGCTACAACGAGTGGTCGCATGACGGGGAATATGTCTACATACGGGAGAACCTGGCTGGCGCAGGGGAACTGGTTCGCGTGAGAATAAAAGATCGCCTGGTGGAACACGTCGTAAGCCTCAAGGAGTTCCCCCAGCTCGCAGACATCTTTGCCGGCTGGATAGGACTGACTCCGGATGACGCCCCGATCTTGATGCGTGACCGCAGCATCCAGGAGATCTACGCCCTCGACCTTGCCTTCCACTGAGAATCTCAACCTTCGGCGTGACACTTGTAGCGACAGGCTTCCTTAATGCGAAGCTGAAAGATTTTCTACGCTCTCGCACCGCATCAAAAGCCGGCGCGCCCTTCTCGAATCCGCCGGGAAAAATCGGGAGCGTCGTTGGCCGCCCGAGCCGCTGAGTTGATGTGCGCTTGCTCCTTGAGCTGGGCAAAGGAAAGATCTCCCGTCGCCAGGTCTCCGCGTTCGTAGAGCATCTGGTCGGCGTGCCCATTCAGCAGGACGCGCCAGTCCCACTCAGGCTCTCCCGCCAGCGCGGCGATGTTGGTGGTGCAGTTGTTGGTCAGCGCGTTGTACCACTCCGGCCGATTTCGTATCTGGTTGATCTTCTTCAGATAATTCAGAAACGTGGCCCGCGCATGTTCGGGCGTGGCTCGGGTATGGAAAAGATATGTTTCTTCTCCTTTGCGGTAATTGGTCCGCAGGCGCACCACATCGCGCTCGTCGCTCACCGTATAGATGAGTTCGTAGTAACGGAAAAAGCCGCGGATGGCCGAATACGTCTCCCCCACTTCTTTCCTGGTCTCGATCGACATGGCGATGTAATCGTTATCGCCGAACCGGAAACTTACGATGGGATGCGCGATCCAGGGCGAGCCCCAGTAGGTCAGAAAGATATCCATGCCCCGTATCTGTGAAAGGTCGTAGGAGCGGGTCTCCCAATGCGGAGTGTAGTCGCCTTCGGTGCGGTAGTCGCAGTTGCGGACGTTGTGAATGGTGACGTGATCGCCATCGATCTCCGCCCAGGCAGTCTGGACCACGTCGGGCTGCCAGGCCCGGTCGTTCGACGGCTTTAAGGTAAGCCACCATGCCAATACCAGGACGAATCCCGCAAGGCAAATTACGATCCCTTTCCCGCGGCCGCGGAAGGTCAGCAGAGCGCCGACCATGGCGATGCCATAGCTTGAGGCTCCAACGGTGCGAAGAGAGGCGCCGGGTAGCAGGTCGAAGTACAAGGCGGCCGCGGCCCAGGCGGTCAGGGATAGAGCCAGCAACAGCGCGAATCCGCGTCCTGCGAGAGTCGCGACTCGCCGCCATAGCGGGGTTGGCGTCATCAACCGTCCGGTTTTATGCGTAGATACCGCGTTGCCGCAGGGTGTATGCGACGCGGTCGAGGGCCAGCATGTACGCCGCAATGCGGTTGCTGACCTTGTGAGTCTCCGCGTACTTCAGAACTTCCGCGAAGGCGGTCTTCATGGTGTGTTGCAGGTGATCGTTCACCATCGATTCCGTCCAGAAATACCCCTGGCGGTCCTGCACCCATTCGAAGTAGGAAACAGTGACCCCGCCCGAGTTCGCCAGGATGTCAGGAATGACGAACACACCCTTATCCACCAGGATCTCATCCGCTTCAGCCGTTGTCGGACCGTTTGCTCCCTCGCAGAGAACTTTGGCCCGCACTTTTTCCGCATTGCGGCTGGTGATCTGGTTCTCCATGGCCGCAGGAACAAGGATGTCGCAATCCGCGACCAGCAATTCGGCGGAACTGATCGCTTCGCAATCGGGAAAACCATCCAGCGTGCGCTCGTGCTGGTAATGCAGCGAGAGGGCTTCGATATCAATACCGTTCTTGTTGTACAGACCACCTTTACTGGTGGATACGCCAACAATTTTGTATCCCCTACGGCGCATGAGGCGGGCGGCATTCGACCCCACGTTGCCGAAGCCCTGAATCACCACCCGGGCCCGGTCCAGACTCATGCCCAGCCGCTTCACCGCCTCATCACAAACGATCATCAGGCCGCGCCCCGTAGCTTCAATGCGCCCATGCGACCCGCCCAGTTCAAGCGGCTTACCCGTCACCACCGCCGTGACCGTGTGGTGCACATGCATGGAATAGGTGTCCATAATCCAGGCCATGACCTGCCCGTCGGTGTTGATGTCTGGGCCGGGAACATCTTTTTCCGGTCCCAGCACCTCCATCAACTCCGCGGTGTAACGCCGCGTCAGGCGCTCGATTTCACGCTTGGACATCTTGTCGGGATCGCAAATGACTCCCCCGGCCGCGCCGCCGAACGGGATGTTGACCACGGCGCACTTCCACGTCATCCAGCTCGCCAGGGCGCGCGTTTCGTCCAGGGTAACGTTGGGGGTATAACGAATACCGCCTTTCGCCGGCCCGCGATCGATCGAATGCTGCACCCGGAAGCCGGTAAACACCTCGAGGCGCCCATCGTCCATCTGGACGGGTATATGCACGATGAATTCGCGGCTGGGTTCGCGCAGTATTCTCCACAAGCCATCGGCGAGCTGAAGCTTCTGCGCGGCGACATCGGAGCGCGCAACCTGCGCTTCCCACGGATTCACTTCTTCGAGATATGCAGTCGGCATGCGATTGTCTTGCCCGGCCCTTGGCGATCAGATGCTGAAGCAGAGCCTGCCTATTATCCTATACTGTAGCCTGATTTGCTCTTCTCCTGTCACCCTCCTCAGTTTGAGAAGGATCAGGATTATCGACTGGAGAGTGCGGCAGCATGCGCCGCACCCTGCCGCGCCCCACGCCGACCGGGCGCGATGACGAGAGTTGCCTCAAATTCCTTCAACGCCAGCTTCGGATGGTTCTGCTCCATCAGCAAGTCGCCCAACTGTTCGCGGGCCGGAACAATTGGCCCGGGCGTCACCGGCAGCTTCTCGATCGCGTCCTCTTCTTCGGCTGACGCGCGCATCAATTCAGCCTCTCCGGTTTCCTCTCCGCCTGCTGACCACGCCATATTTCCGCGTCAGATTCCCACCTGAATCGCCCAATAGTCCTCGCCTGACCTGCGCAGCTGCTCCTGGATCTGCCGCAATCGATCAACTTCCGTTTCGCCTCAACAGCATGTCCCGTCCGTGCAAGACCCAGCGCCCGGGCCCAAACCGCAATGGCGGCGACTTGAGGCGGAGCACCGGCCGGAGTAACGATGGCGGCAGCCTCGGCCCATCGTCTCCGCTCGACCGCGTAGCGCACCGGCATCGCGGTCGAGGCTACGCGATCTTGAAATCGCCCCGTTCCTTTCGGCATGTTCTTGAGCTGCTGGATCACCTGGGCCGCCTCGGCGTCGCGTCCACTCTGCAGATAGGCATACACCAGGTAGTCCATGGCATGAAGCTCTTCCCCTGTGTCGCCCTGCTGGCGTGCCGCCTCCTTCGCCGCCAGGTTGGAAGCGATGGAGTCTTCCCACAGGCCGAGTCGCGTGTATATGCGATGGCATGTGCAATGCTGGGCGCCGAGGGGCAATCCGGGAGTAGGCTGGGCCGCCGCCAGGCCCTTTGGTGCCAGTTCCGCGTTGTCGTACGCATGTATCAGGTAGTGCGGGATGCCTGGGTGCTCCGGGTAGATCCGTCCAGCGGCTCAAGCAGAGCGGCCGCCTGTTCTGTTGGCATGCGTCTTGTCGGCAGGGGAGGCGTTCGCCAGGAGGCGAGCGCGTATAGCACCTGTGCTTCGACATCTTCCCTGTTTGCTGCAGCGAGGTCGCTCATCGCACCCTCGTACTTCAACGCTCGCGTGCGGTACGGACGGTGGCAGCGTCCTGGTATATCAATCCCAGGGCATCGATGAACTGGCGCTCGCGCGTGGATCCAGCCCCGATCTGCCGCGCCTGCTGTATTTCCTTTTGCGCCACCGGAATTGTCGCAGGCACAATGGGCGGGTTCCAAAGCTGGTGAAAGTACGTCATGGCAATTCCCCAATGAGCCATCGCACAGCGTGGATCCTGTTCGGCCACGGCCTGAAATGCGCTTTCAGCGGCGCTGTAAGCGAAGGAGTGAAGCAGGGCCACGCCTCGGTCGAACTGGATCCGGACCGCAGGAGCACATGAAATCGGGAATGACACCGTTCCCAGTTTCTCGGGTACGCTGTGGCTATGTTGCTCTTGTGCTGCCGAGAAGGAAAGGATAACGAAGGAGAGTAGAGCCATCAATATTCGCGATGAATCCCGCATCCCCTGTCCCCATGGTCACCAGGCGGTGACCTCGCATTCTACCTTGAGTCGGAGACAATGCGCTCCGCGTGAGGCTGAAAAAATCGGAGCGACGGTTACGGACAAGCCCGCATTCATTCACAAGAATCTGGGCTGTCCATAACCCTGCAAAGGCAGGAAACACCCTGATTAACAACGGGTGTAGACTCTCCTCGACTATCCTTTCGTGGTTGCCGCCATCTTCTGGGCCTTCGTGCGAACAAAGGCGTAGTTCAGTGCGGGCAGCGAATTGAATCCGGCCGCCTCAGCGAAGAACTTCTGCGCCTTCTCTTTATCGCCCTTTGCCTGATAGGCCTGGCCCAGACGATAAAGATTGCGGGGATCCTGCTGGTTGGCTTGCTCCAGCTCCTTGATGGCATCATCGTAATTCTTCTGTGCCAAGGCAATCCGGCCCGCCAGTTCATGGGCCAGCTTCAACTGCGCTGGGTTCTTCGACGCCTCCGCTCCCTGGCGGTATTCCTCGGCGTGGACCTTCGCCGTCGCATGGTCCTTTTTGCCGATCGCCAACGCGCACAGGTTATAGTGATGCAAGAGCTTCGCATTATTTTTGATCTCCTGCGACAGGCTTGAACTTTCGACCATCTGCAGAGAGCGATCGAACTGCTGCGCCGCCACGTCATACTCAGCCATCTCGGCGATGATGTTGCCTTTGGCCTGAAGGTCGGCCGCCATGGCCGCTACGTCATTCTTCTTTTCTGCTACGGCATATTCTTTGTCCATCGCCTGCACGGCCCGATCCAGCTTGCCGCTGTCCGAAGCCACCACTGCCATGCCAAATAATGCGGTCCGCAGCTCTCCGTCATTGCGCGCCAGGTCGGCCATCTTCTGCAGCTCCGCGGTCGCATCGGCTGGCTTGCCCATATAGAGGAGATCAGCCGCAATCCCAAAGTGCGACGGAACGAAATGCGGATCAATCATGAGCGCCTTGCGGTACTGCACGATCGATTCGTCGAACTTGCCCATCTTCAGCAACAGCTCGGCGTAAGAGTCATAGGGATTGGGATCGTTCGGAATCAGTTCGATGTACCTCCTGAAGGCCTGCTCGGCGCTGGCGTAGTCGCCCGCCTGCCGGTAGGCGTAACCCAGCATGTTATAGGCCAGCGAATAGTTGGGGGCCAGCTCCTGCGCCCTCTTCAGGTGCTCGATGGCCTGGGGATAGTGCTGCTGTGCAAACTCGAATACACCCAGGTTGAAATGCGCCCGTTCGTCATTCGGATAAGCGGCCACCAGCTTCTCCAAATATTCCTTCTGCTTCACGGCCTCACCGTTGGCTGCAGACTGGTTGGCAAGAATGAGCAACCGCTCTCCTTCTGACGCCTTGTCTGCCAGGGCCACAGCCTTGTTCAAATGCTCAAAGAATTCCTTGGCCGTGCCGGCCGCATTGGCCCGCGCCAGTTCCGCCGACGCGAACTCCGGATCCAAAGCAATGGCTTTGTCAAAATGCTGCACTGAATCCTGGGCCAGGAGCTTTTCCGAGAGCTCCCGCCCCTGCAGGAATTCCTTGCGCGCATCTTCCGATTTGGTTGTGACCGGGACCTTGCCGCCGGACTCCGGGGCCGCGGACGTGGCCGCGGTATTCGTCTTCTCACAGGCGCTCCACGTTGCCACGCCTAACACAACCACAGTCAACACCAGGCAGGTGAAACCATTTCGGCGCATACGTTCACTCCTTCGAATTTCTAGTGTGTGTGGACGGACTTGCCCTAAGCGCGTATCCCGTCCCCGACCTTCACGGACGCGAAAATTGGCGATCTGGATTTTTACTCATGCCCCGTTGTTGCTAGACGCGGGCCATGTGAGTTTGGATAGCAAGAATCACGAGGGGATTGTTGAGTAGGGCAGGAGAGTTACAACATAACAACTGACAAACGACCAGCGCACGACTACCCCAGGCCTGCGTCCATTACTGCTTCTTAGTGCGCAACCTAGCCGTGCATAAAAAACTGCTCTTTATCCATGTTGGCCGGCACCGCCACATCAAAGAACCCGACCATCATCTCCTGATAAGTCTGGTCGCCCCAGGTGACGGTCGCATCCGGATCGGGATTGTGCGGATTGTTGCGCGAGTTGTCATACCAGGCCACGGCGCGCAACCGGGTTCCAGCCTTCAGCAATCTCGGCTCAGCCAGCCGATAGCTGAGCTGCCAGTGAAAGTGGTAGTTCACGCGCAGCAGAATCTCGATCGAGCCGTCGGGCTTCACCACGTCGTACTCAAAGCGCTTCCCGCGCAGATGCATGTGCGGAAACAGGCTGAGCAGAACAGCGTCGTGCGGCAACGTGCCCTGCACTTCCACCCGAAAGTCGTCTGCGCCGGGGGGAATGATGAAGGCGTGGTCGTTAAGTTGCAGGGTGAGAACACGCTGCCGGGGAGGCGTCTTCGCGAACACCAGTCCGATGCTAGTCTGGTCGCTCCCAGCCTTGCCGTTCGTGGTGTAGTGGACCTGGAAAACCAGGTCTGATCCCGCCGGAACAAACTTTGCCATGCCGTCAGGCCAGTGGTCCGGCGAACTTCCCGGGGCATACACCAGCAGCAGGTCGCTGGTGGTCCCGTGCGCCTCCAGACGATCCTGGGAATCGCTAAGCGTCGAGGCCGTGAACGGCACTCCAACTGGCGCATGCCGCAGCCACCTGGAATCCGGCGGCCGTATGTACACCACGGCGTGATGCACATACTGCGGGCTGGAGGGATGAACTTCCGCCATCTGTATCCATTTATCTTCGGTGAAATGCGTCGGCACGATCTCGTAGGTGTATTCCACGTCGCCATCCGCCCGGATTGTGACCGGAGTGGGCATCGGCAGAACAACATCCGGCGGCGCGATGTTCCAGCCTTGGGCCCAGTGCGGAGGCGAAGGCACGTCATGCGGATTGCCGGCTGGAGTGCCCGCCTTTACCCAATCCACCATGGTCGCGATCTGTTGCGGCGCAAGCGAAGGATCGTTGGAGAAATCTCCGAAGCGCGGGTCGGCAAACCACGGCGGCATCATTTTGCCTTCCACCGACTTCGCGATAGCTGCCGCCCATGGCCGCGTCTGCTCGTACGTCACCAGCGGCATGGGAGCGACTTCCCCGGGACGATGACAACTCTGACAGTGGTCCTGGAGCAGGGGCAAAATGTCTTTATAAAAAGTCGGAGTTGGTTTGTCGGTTGCGCAGAGGGCGGCATCTACAACCAGGACCGCCGCGGCGAGGAAAGTCACGCCGAAGAAAATACGCACATCAGTAGTGTACAAGAACCAAATTGTCATCCTGAGCGGAGTGGCTGCTTCGCCTCGCGAAGCAGCCACGCAGTCGAAGGACCCCTACCCGCGGTAGAAAACTCTCGCTGTGGAATTTCAGGCCGCCCTCTCACGTCAGTTATTGCGGCAAGGTAGGGGTCCTTCGACTCCGCCCGCCCATTCGCAAGCGAATGGGCGGATTGCGCTCAGGATGACAGCGTAGAGGAGTACAGCTGAAAACTACGCCCGCAGTTTTCCGCCCAGCCCATCCAGCGCCTTGATGAGCTGCGCCGACCACTCTGCCACTTCTTCTTCCCGCAGCGTACGCTCGGCCGACTGGAAGCGGGCCCGCAGCAGCAGCGAATACTTGCCTGCGGGGACGTTCCCCCCGCGGAAAATCTCTACCGGAACAAAGGTGCGTAATTGACCCAGGCCGAGCCCGATGACAGCCTGTTGAATCTTCTCGAATGTGACCCCATCGTCAAAGACAAACGAGAAATCCCGCTCCACCGCGGGATAGCGGGGTAAGGGTTGATATCGGACCACGCGCAGGCCCTGCGGGTAAAGCCGGTCGAGATAGAGTTCGGCGACAAAAACGTTCTGCCGAAGCTTTCGCGCCGCGGCAATGTCGGGATGGACTTGTCCAAACTGCGCCACTACTGCGCCATCCATTAATGCGCGCGCCGAGCGCCCGGGATGATAGTAATCCGATGTTTGCGCATCGTAGGTCAACGATCGGTACTGAAAAGCATGCAGCAAGTTCTCCACATCGCCTTTCAGATCAAAAAAGCCCCCATCGCTGGCGCCCCATCCCTGCGCCTTTTGCAGTGGCGGGGAGGTCGTGCCCATGCAGATGCGTTTGGGTTCAGCCGTTCCGCCATCCTTGGCTTCGAAAATGCTGCCCGCTTCAAACAGGCGCACACGGTCTGCCCCGCGGTTGAGGTTATAGGCGAGCATGCTGAGCATGCCGGGCACCAGCGAACTCCGCATCACCGACGCCTCTTCGCTTTGCGGATTGGCCAGTTCGACCACCGGAACCGAAGAAAATGTTTCGGCATCCTCGTGTGAAATGAAGGTCAGCGACACCGCCTCGTCATAGCCCAGGGCCAGCAGTGTGCTGCGCAGCTTGCTGTCCTTGTCCGCGTCCGGGGCCTCGACCACGGCTCCCGCATACGCCGGCAGAGTATTGGCAAATTTGTCGTAGCCGTGCAGGCGGGCAATTTCCTCGACCAGATCAATCTCGCGTTCCACGTCCAGTCGCCAGCTCGGAATGTGGACGGTGAAGTCAGGATCGCCGCCCCGCTCCGGCATCAACTCAAAGCCCAGTTGCTGGAGAATACGGAAAATTTCGTTAGTCTCCAGCTTCTCACCGAGAATGCGGTGCACTTCCGAAAGATGCAAAGCCACGGGAGCGAGATCAACCTGGCGGGCGACCACGTCGATGGCGCCGCCGTCCAGTTTGCCTCCGGCTGATTCGAGGAGCAGTACGGCCACCCGGTCGCAAGCCTTGGTCGTGGCCTCGAAATCGGCGCCGCGTTCGAAGCGATGCGAGGCATCGGTATGCAGCCCATGGCGCCGCGAAGTCTTCCGGACGGTGGAGGGATCAAACCACGCCGACTCGATCAGGATGTTTTTCGTCTTCGCGGTGATCATGGTGTCGAATCCGCCCATGACTCCCGCCAGCGCTACCGGCTTCACGGCATCGGCAATGACCAGGTCGTCCGGAGTAAGCTTTCGCTCAACGCCATCCAGCGTTTTCAAGGTCTCGCCACTGAATGCACGCCGCACCAGAATCTTGCCGCCTGCAAGCAAATCGAGATCGAAAGACATGGGTAGGATGTCCCATCTCCCACAATGTGTAGTTGGTGGCATCGGCGGCATTGTTGATGGGACGCTGATCGACCAGCAGCAGCCGGCTGGCCATCGCATCCGGAGACGGCTTGACATTCACATCGCGAACCACGCGAGCGGTGTAACGGGCGCAGCCGGCCTGGTCCGCAATTTCGATGGCGAAATCCGAGTTGCCCGGCGCCGCCGGCAGCTTCGAGTCCACAGCCCGCAGCGGCAGGTTGTAGATCACCGAAGCTTCGCGCGCCACCCCGTAGTGGTTCATGGCATCGGGACGATTGGTGCCAATCTCCATCTCGAAGACGACGTTCTTTCCTTCACCGCTGATGTTCTCAACCGCAATTCCGACCGCAGTGAGGTCCTGGGCCAGGCGGTGGTCGTCCACCCTGGCATCCACGAACTCACGCAGCCATGCAGGAGAAAGTTTCATTGCTGATTTTCGTAGCGCCGGCATCCTGCCGGCTGTCGTGAGGGCATCTTGCCCTCACATGCGCGGGCGGGACGCCCCCGCGACAGCCGCCGGGACGGCGGCGCTACACTATCCAAACTGTTCCAGAAATCTCACGTCTCCGTTGAAGAACAACTGGATGTCATCAACGCCGTATTTCAGAATCGCGATCCGGTCGGCGCCCATGCCGAAGGCAAATCCCGAAACTTTTTTGGGATCGTAATCGACAAAACCGTAAACGTTGGGGTCCACCATGCCGCAGCCGAGAATTTCGATCCATCCCGTCTGCTTGCAGGGACGGCAGGGCTCGGAGCCGCGTTTGCCGCTGCCTCCGCAAATAAAGCAAGACACCATCATCTCGGCGCTGGGCTCCGTAAACGGGAAGAACGACGGCCGGAAGCTGGTCTTCACGCTCGATCCGAAAAGCGCCTTCATGGCGTGGTCGAGCGTGCCTTTCAAATCGCAAAAAGTAATGTTCGCGTCCACGGCAAGGCCTTCGACCTGGTGAAACATGGGCGAGTGGCTGGCGTCGGGCGGATCGTTGCGGTGCACTTTGCCCGGAATCACAATCCTGACCGGCGGCTTCATCTTCTCCATGGTGCGAATCTGCACTGGCGAGGTATGGGTGCGCAGCAGCAGGCGGTCACGCTGCGGCTTCGATTCCTGGCGGGCGATGAACAGGGTGTCCTGGGTATCGCGCGCGGGATGGTTCGGCGGAAAATTCAGCGCTTCGAAATTGTAGTAGTCAGTCTCGATCACTGGACCCTCTTCGACCGAGTAACCGAGATTGCGGAAAACGGAGACGATCTCGTGCATGGTCTTGATCACGGGATGCTCGGAACCGAGTGGACGGCGAATGCCGGGCAGGGTGATGTCGAGGGCGTCGGGCCCGGCCGTGGTCACGGCCGCGGTCACGCTTCCGAGCGACGCCTTAACGCTCACTCCAGCCAGGATAACTGCGGTCGCGGCCCCAGGCCGAGACTTTTCCACGATCTGCGTAACAGTGGACTTAAGTTCGTTGACTCTCTGTCCCACTTCCCGCTTGGCGTCTTTCGGCGCTGCCTTCAGCCAGAGATCATTGATCTCGGTCAGGATGCCGTTCTTGCGCCCCTGCCAGCGATCGCGGAATGCCTTCCAGTCGACCTCAGTCTTGACGGAAGCAGACTCCTGCTTCAATGCGGCCAGCAGCTTTTCGGCGGCTTTATCCAGCGCGGCCGTGGAGAAGCTCTTGAGTTTGGGAACGGTGTATGCCACGTCTTCTCTCGAAAATTATCCCGATTGCAGAAAAATAAATAAATGGCGAGATGAAACAGCGAACCCCAGCGGCTAAAGCCGCTCTGGTTTTGGGCGGCTGGGCGGCACGACTGAAGTCGTGCCCTTCCACAAGACTTTCCCAAAAGTTTACATCCCAAGCTGCCAAGAGCCGGTGTTTTTTCGCAGGCGGCCAAAGCCACGCGCATCCGCCATGCCTAGAAGCCAGAAAGCTAAGAGCCAGAAGCCAGCAGCTAGGAGCTTTCTTACGCGGCCCCGCCGAGAGCGCCCTTGGCCTGCTCGGCGAGGCTCGTAAACGCGCCGGGATCGTTCACCGCGAGGTCGGCCAGGATCTTGCGATCGAGTTCCACGCCGCCTTTTTTGAGTCCGTGAATGAACTGGTTGTAGCTCATTCCGTTCAATTTGGCGGCGGCGCCGATGCGCACGATCCAAAGGGAGCGATACTGGCGCTTTTTCTGCTTGCGGCCAGAGTAGGCAAACTTGAGCCCGCGCTCGACGGCTTCTTTAGCGGACCTGTAGAGTTTGGATTTTGTGAGGAAATAGCCGCTGGCGCGGTCGAGTATCTTTTTGCGCTTGGCGCGGCGTTTGGTTCCCCGTTTTACGCGAGGCATGGATAGCTCCTTTTTACTTTCAAGTTACGGCGGCTGGAGGTAGGAGACTTGAAGGTCTGGTTGCCTCTTCACACGCCCGGGCCGCAAAATTCGCAGCCACCAACGCGGGCGAGGGCGCCCGCGCCACACAAAGAAAACTTCTAGTACGGAATCATTCGTTTGATCTTGGGAGTGTCCGCATCGCTCACCAGGACGGCCTGGCGCAGCTTGCCTTTGCGCTTCTTGTCCTTGGACGTCAGCATATGACGCAAGTGCGAATGATGGCGCTTGACCTTGCCGGTCGCAGTCTTCTTGAAGCGCTTGGCGGCTCCCTTATGTGTTTTCAACTTGGGCATAAATCCTCAGTTCAGCAGTTGGCACCTGGCATTTAGCCACACCGGCATTCGCCTGACTGGGCTACATGCCAAGTGCTAATTACCAATTGCTCTTCTAAGCCTGGTTTACCCGGCCTGGGGCCGGTTGCGATTGCGCGGGCTGTTTCTGTCCGGCATCTTTTTTGGGCGCCAGGATGGCGTGCAGCGTGTTGCCCTCCTGTCGCGGCCGGAATTCCACGATTCCCTTGTCGGCGATGTCTTTGATCAGCCGTTCCAGGATTTCGCGTCCCAGGTTGGTGCGCGTCATCTCCCGTCCGCGGAAGAAAATCGTCGCCTTGACCTTGTCGCCCTCGTCGAGGAAGCGCAGAACGTGGTTCTTCTTGGTTTCGTAGTCGTGGTCGTCCACATTGATGCGGAACTTTACTTCCTTCACCACGATTACCTTTTGATGCTTCTTGGCCTCGCGCTCCTTCTTTTCCTGCTGGTACAGGAATTTCCCATAGTCCATGATGCGGCATACGGGAGGAGTCGCGGTAGGCGAAATCTCGACCAGGTCCAGGTTCTTCTCGCGGGCCATCTTGAGCGCATCGTAGGGAGTCAGAATGCCGATCTGCTGGCCTTCATCGTCAATTACGCGGATTTCCCGCGCCCGGATGCGTTCGTTTGTGCGGATAAAGCGTTTATCGATACAACCCTCCGTCAGCTAACAGGGCGATTGAGATTAGAAAAAAGTATAGCATGGCCGCCGCTCTCCGTCCCGACGGTCTTCGCTGGCGCAATTCCAGGTCCCGGCCAATAGTCGTCAGGGCGTTACAAAGCCACGGCAGGTTCGCCGTGGCTCCATGTTCGACGCCGCACTCCCGGTTAGGATGCGCGGCGCTTTTCCACATCCTCGGATCCTTCACGGTCCGGACGATCGGTCGTGCCGCTGTCCTGGCCCGGCTTTTTCGTGGTCGGATCCTGCGGGTTGTAAACCTGCTTCCCGCTCTGGGTTGGATCTTGCTGGTTCGGGTCGGCCTGGCTTCCAGGATTGCTGGGTCGTTGTCCCGGGTTCTGCTGGTTCTTCTCAGTATCGTTTCCCATGAAGTACTCCTTATAAAAAGTTAATCGCGCAACACGATTTCGTGTAACGTCGGGAACTTAGGTGCTTAAATCCGGTCCCGGGTTAGCTCGACAAATGATTTTCTTCGAGCTTTAGTGTGAAGCAGTCCGATTCGCGGCCGTCAAGGAGAATAAGAAGATGAAGCGCAGCCTGTTACTTGGTGCCACCTGCTTGTTGATGACGACGTTGTCCTTTGCCCAGGTGGAAGACATTGCGAGACGCCTTGGGCTGGGAGGTTCGACGCTCAGTGACACTAAAATTTCCTCAGGCCTGAAGCAGGCGTTGCAGATCGGCGCCGAACAAGCGGTGAAAATTACAGGGCGGCCCAACGGATACTTTGGCAATCCCGACATAAAAATTCTGATGCCCAACAATCTGCGGACGCTGGAAAAGGGTCTGCGCATGGTGGGCTACGGTCCTAAAGTTGACAATTTTGTCCTGAGCATGAATCGGGCCGCCGAGTCGGCCGCTCCGGCGGCGCGCAAAATCTTTATTGATGCCATCACCGCCATGACCTTCGATGACGCCCGCAGAATTCTCTCCGGCGGCGACACCGCTGCCACCAACTATTTCAAGGAAAAGACCACCGCTCAGCTCACAACCGCCTTCCGTCCGGTGGTGGAGAAGACGATGGCCAAAAACGGCGTGACCCAGCAATACAACGCCCTGGTTTCGCAGTACAAGGCCATCCCCTTTGCCAAGAACCAGGATTTGGACATCAGCCACTACGTGGTCGCAAAGGCCCTTGACGGACTCTTCTACGAACTTGGTCAGGAAGAGAAAAAGATTCGCAAGGATCCAGCAGCGCAAACCACCAACCTCCTGAAAGAAGTATTTGGGCGGCGGTAAGCGTGTGGCGCCCACTCTTTTCGACTTCGAACGCTCATGGGGACAGGGCGTCCCCTCCCGGGTTGGGCGGGCGAGACGCCCGTCCTCCATTCTGGGCGAAGTCGGACATGAGTGTCCGATCCCCAGAACCGGCACCCGGGAATCATCCCGGTCACGGGTCAGGACTTTCCTGTATTGTTCTGCGCGGCGAAATGTGGCGTACTGATAGCAAGGAGTATGCCGTGCCCACCCGTATTCTGATCGCCGACGATGATGCCACCATCCGCCTCTTGTTGCGCAGGTTGTTGGAGCAGCAACCGGACTGGCAGGTATGCGGCGATGCCAGCACGGGTGCAGAGGCCATTGCAAAGGTCGATCAGTTGAACCCCGATGTGGTGGTCATGGATCTGAGCATGCCGGTCATGACCGGACTGCAGGCCGCGCCTGCCATCGTGAAAACGCACCCACGGCTGCCCATGTTGCTGATCAGCGTTCAGGAAGTATCGCGGCAGCTCGCCCGGGAAGCGCTCAACGCCGGTTACAGAGGAGCCGTCACAAAGAACAGCGGTAATGAAGTGTTAAGGGGGGTCGAAGCATTGCTCCGGAAAGAGACTTTCTTCTGCACCGACGACGGCTCATCGATTTCAGCGGAGTGGGAGCAGTAATAGAACTTCGCCAGGCGATCGTCGGCAGCGCATCTATTAGCCTGCGCGGCAACTCATCCCAGCCCACTTGACCAGCCAACTGTCAGACGCAGGAATTCATCAAAAGTACGAGGTCACATCGACATGCGCTTCCGCCGAGACTTCTCTCTGGTTGCGATAATCCTGCTGGCTGGACTCGCGGCCTGCACTTCCGGGCAAAACCCACAAGAACTCAAAGAGAAGACAGCCCGTGCGACGGCCGAATTGAAAACGGATGCCAAGGCAGTCGCAGCCGGCGTACGCGAAGGCTGGAGCCGCGACAAGCCGCTCGACCTGAACGCTGCCACCCGCGAGCAACTAATTACCTTGCCTGGGGTGAACGGGGCGGATGCGGACAAAATGATTGCGGGACGTCCTTACGACACTCCGGACCAGCTCGTGACGCGTCGCATCCTGACCCAGAGGGAGTACGACAGGATTGCGCCTCGGCTAACGGCCAAAAAATAAAAGTGAAGACCCTAGCCGGCGATACCCAGCAGGGCGCCGTCCAGCACTCGCTCCACCCGGGTTTGAATCCAGCGGTTGGCCGCGTGACTTCCTGGCACGCGAATGGGCAGGTAGTTGTCGGTGAGTCCTTCGGTATATTCTCCCTCCGGACCCTTGCCAGAGAAATTCAGCGTGATGGCGTCGAGCAGCCGGCCGGCAAATCCATTCATGAAAGCCAGCTTTTTTCTGGAGGCCAGATCGCGCAGAATTCGGTTGCGCTCGCGGGCTGCGTGTACCGGGACCTGCTTGCCCATTGCGGCAGCCGGAGTTCCGGGACGCGCAGAGTAGGTGAAGACGTGCAGGTAGGTGAGGGGAAGATCTTCCACCAGCTGGCAAGTCTCGGCGAATTCGGCATCGGTTTCACCGGGGAAGCCGGCCATCACATCCGCTCCGATCGCCGCCGTGGGCATGGCGGCACGGATCCTTTCAATCTTCTCCCGATAGTGCCAGGGACGATATTTGCGGTGCATCCGGCGCAGGACAGCGTCGCTGCCGGATTGCAGAGGCACGTGCGCATGTTTGGCGATGCGTGAAGAGGTTGCCATCAGACGAATCAGTTCGTCACTCCAGTCCATGGGCTCGACCGAACTGATGCGCAGTTTTTGCAGCGTGGTTTCGGAGAGGATTGCACGGACGAGGTCTTCGAATCCTGGCCGGTGGCCGTTGGTCGCTAGTCGTTGGCCGGTTTTCCCGGGGGCTGACGTCTGTGGGCCGACGTCTAAGTCCCTTCCCCATCGGCCCAGGTTTATTCCTGAAATCACCACTTCGCGATAACCCGCGCCCACCAGTGCTTCGATCTCGCGAATGACCTCGGCGAGATCCAGCGAGCGGCTTTGCCCTCGGACGGATGGAATCACGCAGAACGAGCAGCGGTTGTCACAACCGTCCTGCACTTTCAAATTCGGCCGGGTGCGTTCGTTGGCGGCATCGAAGACCGGCGCCGCCTAAAAGTTCGGTGTGGGCGAAGATGTCGGAAACGAAGATCGGGTGCCCGACCTCAGGCATCGGACGTCGGGCGTCTGATGTCAGCTGCGTGAGGGGGACGAACTGGGCCCGCTGGGGTCCGAGGTCTGAGGTCTGAAGTCCGACCGCGAGTTGTGCCAGCTGATGCTTGTGCGAATTGCCGATCACCTGGCTTACGCCGGGCAGGGCCGCGATTTCTTCCGGCGCGCGTTGTGCGTAGCAGCCAGTGACCACGATCTGGGCTGCGGGATTCTTGCGATGAATGCGGCGGATGGCGGCGCGGGCGTCCTGGTCGGCCGCGGCGGTCACGGTGCAGGTGTTGAGAACCACGAGTTCCGCTTCCGCAGGCGCGTCGGCACGTTCCAGACCGCGCTCTCGCAGCTGGCGCTCGATCGCAGCACCGTCGGCCTGGGTGGCCCGGCAGCCGAAATTCACCACGTAGAAAGTCGCCACGTTTCTATGGTAACGCAGGACCAACGCACGGTGCATCGCTTGGACGTTCTACCGCAGAGACGAGAAAGGCCGTGCTCGCCGCGCGGACTTCTCCGCGGGCAGACGAGATTCGCCTTGGAATCGGGAAGCGAGAGGAAGGTGAGCTTGGCCGCCGACTCTGCAATCGCCTACAATTTCTCGTTCACATCAAGCCGAGGCTACTTGCCTCTTCTGCTGGAAACACTCCCGGCAGAATACTGGACGCCCCTGGGTTGGCTTGAAAGGCACGGTGGTTTCCTTGCCGCATTCCGAGCACGTGGTACGCGTCTCCACCTTGGCAAAGCCGTTGCCCGGCCCCGTTGGCGCTGCCCCCAGTACTGACACTCGTTTGGTTTTGCAAGCCTTGCAGCGTTTGGGTTCGTTCTTGAACTGCTTGTCGTGAAAGAACAGTTGCTCGCCCGCAGTGAAGATAAAATCCGCACCACAGTCAATGCACTTCAATACCTTGTCCTGAAATTCCATTGAGAGATGCTCCCTTCAGCCCATTCCCCAAGCCCGCGCAGACGAATAACGTGACTCGCGTGGACCCAGGGTCGTTGCCCCCTCAAGCTACGACCTGGAATATTTACCCCTGGACTCGGCCCGCCGTGCCGTTCTTGCGGCACGGATTACTGCGTTACAATCTTTGACAAACTCCCCTGAACAAGGAAATGGGCCACCACTTGGCGTGGCAGCCCATGAATCCTAGTCTTGTTCTTTACGCGCTTTTTTCCTGCTGCGCTTGCGCGCCAGTGCTTCCTTCACGCGCTTTTTTTCACCGGGCTTCAGGTAAAAGGAGTGACGCTTGACCTCCTTGATGATGTCTTCCTGTTGCACCTTGCGCTTGAAGCGACGTAATGCGTTTTCGAGGGACTCGCCCTCTTGAAGTCTCACTTCTGCCAACTGAACTACACCCCCAAACCGGTCCCGTTTGGACGGGGATAGTTATTGCAAGGTTCCCACGGCAAGTCAAGTGGTATATGGCATTTTCGTGCAGAGAAAATGCCGCTAGCTATCATCTGCAAGACCGTTCAAGCCTAAAAAATCAGTTTCAAGGCCAGTTGAATCTGCCTGGGAGCGTACGCGTCGGTGGCTCGAAGAAAGCTGGAAGGCACGCGGTACTGGGCCGGGAAGATATTGATTCCAATAGTTTTATCAGTCTGAACGAACTGCGCTGAGTTGCTCTGAAAGCCGTCCTGCGTGATCTGTACGCGCCGGTTGTCGCGGTTCAGCAGGTTGAAGGACTCAGCCATCAGTTCCAACTTGACCCGGTCGCCGGCATAAAGACGCCGGGTCAGGCGCATGTCGGTGGTAGCGTAGTCCGGACCGAGGAGCGAGTTGCGGGAAACTCCCGGTAGCCGGTCGTTGCTGTTATTGCCGTCCTGATTGGCATCGCCGGTCACGGTCGCGCTGACCGGCCGGCCGCTGCCGTAGGTGAAGACGCCGGAGGCCTTCCAGTTGTTGAAAAATAATCCCAGCCACTCATGATCGCGATGAAAAGGCTTGGGGGCCACAACGAAGGAGAACACGAAGCGCTGTCGCTGGTCGGTGACGCTGGGTCCTCTTTCTGAATTAGGCGCATACGAGTCCTGTACGGTCGCCGGACGTCCCGCCACCAGCGCATCCTGTCCGTCGTCGATAGCGTGCGCGAACGTGTATGCCAGCATGAAATAGACTCCACTGGTCATGCGGCGGCGAATCGACAGAGTGGCCCCGTGATAGACGCTCGAGGCCGCGCTCTCGAAGACGTTGATCGATCCCAGCTGCGGAATGGGTCGCGCCAGCGGATTGATGCAGGGCGGAAAGGGGCAGGTCAGCGAGCGCGTCGATTGAAACGTCGAGAAGGAGTTGACGTCGTAATACGTGCCCAGGAAATTTGTCCCGGAGGGATCGTACACCGGATAAGAAACGTTCACTGGCGGCGGCAGATTCACGTCCCGCGCCCGGATCAGGTCCACGCCGTGTACATACATATAGGAAACGCCCACCGACATGCGATGCGCCACTTCGCGCTCCACGTTGAGGCTGGCCTGTTGCACTCTGGGAGTCTTGAAATTGTGCGAAAACGCCGAGACATCGGCCTGCTCGAGTTGCGCCAGACCGGAGGGCAACTGGCAATTCGCGGCATTCACCGGACAGTTCACCAACGGGTTGGGATACTGGGGAAATACCTGGTGGTCGAAAAAATTATTGTTATTGAGAAAGAGAAAGTTTCCCGCCAGTCCGCTGTCACTCTGGACCGTCGAATTGTATATCTGGGGAATGCGCGTGTAGAAGAGTCCGTATCCGGCGCGGATTACCAGTGGACGTTCGTTCCCGATGGAGTACGCCAGTCCCACGCGCGGCGCGAAGTTACCGGTGTTGTAAGGGACCCGGCCGGCGTCCGGCCACAGCGGATTCGCCTGCAAGCCTTTCGTGGTAAACGTCTGCAAGTCGTAGCGGGCGCCCAGGCTCAAGGCCAGGCGGTTCGAAACGCGGATCGTGTCCTGCAGAAACCCGGCATACTCGTTCGTATCCGGGTGGGTAACTGCCGGACCAAAGCTCTGCAGATAGTAGTGCGGCACCTGGTGCGCGTAAGCCCGGAGGGGAGTGAGTTCAAGGCCGCCTTCCTGGATTTCAAAGGTAAACGGATTCACCTTGATGGGATCGAAGATGTACTCTCCGCCACTCAACGAGGGAAAGAAGTTATAGATCCAGGTCATGAGCACGTCGCCGCCAAACTTCCAGGAGTTTCGTTTGCCTTCCACACTCAGGGTTTCGGCCAGATGCAGGCGGTGCTCGCGGGTCTGACGCGGAAGAATGGATGAGCGTCCAAAGCCCTCGATAATCCCGGGGATCTTGGTCAGCGGATCGGTGCTGTTGGCGGTCGAAGACTGCAGGTCGCGCGAGAACTGGGCCCGAAAGCGGCTCACCACCTTGATGGACAGATTGCTGGTGAGCGCCACGGATCCGCTTTCCGTGGATACATCCTCCTCGCCGTTGTCGCTGATGCCGTAGCTGGACAGGGGACTGGCGGGATCGAGGAAGACATTGTTATGGCCGTAGTAACGCGACGTGTTCAGCCGCAGCGAGAGGTTGTGGTGCTGGTTGAGTACCAGGTCGAGTTTGAAGAAGCCGGCATTGCCCAGCATCGACGAGGGAAAGGTGCCAGCCTGCTTCGAAAGTTGCGCGGCGGTGGCGAACACCAGCGCCTGATCGGTGGCCTCGTAATCACCCGGAGTGGCGGGTCCGGCGGCGGCCTGAGGAACCACGACTGAACTTCCATCAAGAAATCGCACTACGGCGGGCACATGGAAGACGTGCTGATCGAAACCGGCAAAGAAAAATGCACGGTTGCGTTTGATGGGGCCGCCCAGGGTAAAACCGAACTGCTGTTGTTGATCGTGGGGCTTGAAGTCCATGAAAGGATGCTGGGCCGCCATGGCGCTGTCCTTGAAGAAATAGAAATCGGTTCCGTGCAGGCGGTTTGAGCCCGATTTTGTGACCACATTCACCACTGCACCTCCGGCGCGCCCCAGGTCGGCGCCATAGGTGTTGGAGGAGACGCGGAACTCCTGGACCACTTCGTTGGAGAACTGGTAGGGTGCGCGATAGCGGCCGCGGGCCTGTCCGAAAAAGGCATTGTTGTTGTCGCCGCCGTCCACCAGATAGCTGGACTGGTAGCCGCGGATGCCGCCAAAGGCGAGGTCGCCGTTCGCGCCCGAGGTGAGCCCGCGCGGATCGCGCGTCACTCCCGGAGTGAGCAGCGCGAGATCGGTGTAACGCCGTCCGTTGAGGGGAAGTTCGTTGATCGCCTGTTCGTCGATCAAGGTCGAAATGCCGCTGGGCTGGCTTTCGACCATCGGCGGCTCCCCTGAAACCGTAACTGTTTCGCTGGCCCCGGCAACGGACAGTTTGAACGTTAGCTCGGTGGTGCCGCCCACGTCCACCGACAGTCGAGGAGTTGTCTGCGGCGACATTCCGGGCGAGTCGGCGCGCGCGGAATATTCTCCCGGCGGGAGCAGGTCGAAGGCAAAGCGGCCATTGATGTCGCTGGTGGTGGAGTAGCGGAAGTTGGTGGCGGCGTTCACCAACACAACCGCGGCGGCGCCGATCCGGGCCCCGGCGCTGTCACTCACGGTCCCGCGGATCGCTCCCGTGGAAGTATCCTGGGCCATCACTGCCGTGGCCAGAAATAAGATGGAAAGAAATGAGAAATAACTCCTGGCGCTCGACATTGACTCGCCCCCGCGTGAATCGAATGGTGGACGAATCCGGACTGGAGAAAGGGACTTGCTGGGTATATCACGCGCGGGGGACGCCGTCTGTGACGGGCAAACATCTTTTGAAAGTTGTCCCGCGCCGGGAAACCGGTTGAAGCATTCCGGTTCGAAACTTCGGTCCCGCCACCTGCCATCAGGCAACAGGGCCCTTCGACAGGTGTTATCCGGAAACAGCTGTCGAATGTTTGTTGGGTTGTACGTTCCTGATTCGGGAAGAGTTATGTCGAGTCTGGCCCCCGGCCATCTTGCTCCGGGTTGCGTTGCCCGAGTATGATGCAGCGTTTATGACTGCCAAAATATCTCCACGTCCATCGACTCTGCACGAAAAGTCGCAACTGATGTCGGCCTCGGAAATTGAGCGTACCCTGGTTCGCCTGGTGCATGAGATCATCGAGAAAAACAATGGCGCCGAGGACCTTGGCCTGGTGGGAATTCGCCGGCGCGGCGTGCCCCTGGCGCAACGCCTGGGCCAGATGATTACACGCATTGAGAAGACCCCGGTTCCCGTCGGCACTCTGGACATCACTCTGTATCGCGACGACCTGTCCACCCTGGGGCCGAAGCCAGTGGTGCAGAAAACCGAGATCGGATTTCCCATTGGCGGCAAAAACATCATCCTGGTGGATGACGTTCTCTACACCGGCCGCACCATTCGCGCCGCGCTGGACGCGTTGTTCCGCGAAGGGCGCCCCAAGCGGGTGCAGTTGTGTGTGCTGATTGATCGTGGCCACCGCGAATTGCCCATTGAGGCCAGGTTTATCGGACGCAAGGTGCAGACCTCGGACCGGGAAATTATCGAAGTAAAACTGCGCGAGGTGGATGACGCGGAGAAAGTTCTGCTGGTCGAACGTCAAGACTGATCGACTCGACGGGATATCTCATTCACCCGTTGGTCATCCACGACAATTCTGGCGAGTCATATTCTGGCAAACATGAACCAAGCTGCTCGCGGCTCCCTGCTGGGCATCGAACATCTCGGAGCAGAGAACATCCTGGGCCTGCTCAAGCTGGCCCGGCGGATGAATCCGCTCAAGCCGCGCCCTTTGCTGCGGGGCAAACGCGTCCTGCTGCTGTTCTACGAAGCCTCCACCCGCACCCGCAGCTCCTTTGAAATCGCCGCCAAGTCGCTGGGCGCCATGACCACGCTGGTGCTCTCCAGTGGTTCGAGCATCGAAAAGGGCGAGTCGCTGCTGGATACCGGCTACACCCTGCGGGCGGTGGGCGCGGACGTAATCGTCGTCCGGCATCCCCAGGCCGGCGCGGCGGCGCTGATGGCACGGTATCTCGACATTCCGGTGATCAACGCCGGCGATGGCATGCATGAGCATCCTTCGCAGGCGCTGCTCGATGCCTACACCATCCTGCGCCACAAGAAAGCGCTGAAGGGATTGCAGGTGGCGATTGTCGGCGATGTCTATCACAGCCGCGTGGCCCGCTCCGCCATTCACCTGCTCAGCAAATTTGGAGTTCGCATTGCTCTCTGTGGGCCGCCGGAGTTCCTGCCCGAAACCGCGACCAGCCTGGCGCCGGGGCTGCGCATCGCGCATACGGTGGAGGATGCGGTCCACGGCGCCGACGTGATCATGACCCTGCGAGTGCAGAAGGAGCGTCTGGCGGGAACGAAGATCAGTTTGCAAGATTACGTGGCCCGCTACCAGATGACCATGGCACGGCTGAAGCTGGCCAAAAAGGACGCCATGCTCATGCATCCTGGACCGATTATTCGCGGGCTGGAGTTGACCTGGGAAGTAGCGGACTGTCCCCAGTCGGCGATTGTGGAAGAAGTGCGGAATGGAGTCCCCGTGCGCATGGCGATCCTAGCGAGGGCGTTGGGCAGAGCGCGATGAGGACCTAATTCCGCCACGGAGGCACAGAGACACAGAGAAATTCTTTTGGTTTTCGTCCAGTTGGTTTGCTTTTCTCCGTGGCTTTGTGTCTCCGTGGTAGTGGTAAAAGACCGTTGTCTGGAAGGGCGATTTGAGTTCAAAGAGAGAAAATTACAGCCTGCTGATCAGAGGCGGACGGCTTATTGATCCAGCTGCGAAGATCGATGCGCCCATGGACGTTCTGCTGCGCGACGGACAGGTGGCTGAGATCGCGCCGCCGGGCAAAACGCGCGGCACCGCCCACGATAAGTTCGATGCGCGCGGGCTGGTCGTCGCTCCCGGCTTCATCGATCTGCATGTTCACTTGCGCGAACCCGGCCAGAGTTACAAGGAAACTATTGCGACCGGCACGGCAGCCGCCGCTGCCGGCGGATTCACATCCGTGTGTTGCATGCCCAACACGCAGCCCGTCATCGACTCGCCGGAGTGGGTCACCTGGCTGCAACAACCGGAGCGCGGCGCGGTGGTGAACGTGTTTCCCATCGCTGCCGCGACTCATGCCAGCAAGGGGGCGGTGCTGACCGACTTCCGGGCTCTGCAGCGGGCCGGCGCGGTGGGCGTCAGCGATGATGGCAAGCCCATTCTCAACGACAGCGTCATGCGCGAGACCATGCGCCTCTCTTCCGAAATCAATCTTCCGGTCATTCAACACGCCGAAGATACCCGCATGACCGATCGCTGCTCCATGAACGAAGGCCCGACCTCGTTTCGCCTGGGCCTGCGTGGGATGAAGGCGGCGGCGGAGGCTTCGGTGGTGGAACGGGATGTGCAACTGGCGCAGCAGTTCACCGGAGCACGCCTGCACGTGGCCCATCTTTCGACCGCGGACGCGCTGAAGGCGGTGCGCCGGGGAAAGCGCAGCAAGTCGAATGTTACTTGCGAAGTGACGCCGCATCACTTCGCGCTGACCGACGTGGACGTCGGCGAGTACGACACCAACTTCAAGATGAATCCGCCGCTGCGGTCAGATTCCGACCGCGAAGCCATCCTGGTGGCGCTGGCCGATGGCACGGTCGATGCGATCGCCACCGATCACGCTCCTCACGCGCCCCACGAAAAAATCATCGAGTTCGAACGCGCGGCTTTCGGCATCACTGGCCTCGAGACCGCCCTCGGCCTCGCCATCACTCATCTTCACCGCGGACACAAGATTCCTCTTAGCAGGATTATTGAGCTCTTCACTTCCGGCCCGGCGCGCGTCTTCAGCTTGAGGGGGCGGGGAACTCTGGTTCGCGGCAGCCATGCTGATGTAACTATCTTCGATCCTCAAAAGCGCTGGACGTTTGACGCGGCCAAGTCACACTCTCGGTCGCACAATTCTCCGTTTGGTGGTGCGCAACTGACGGGGAAAGTGGTGGCGACAATCGTGGGCGCGCGGATTGTGTACCGGGCCGAATAAGCGATGTGGGCGCGAGCGTCGCGCTCGCGCGGAACTATTCATCACTGCGCCTCACTATTGAGTGAACAACCTAGTGACACTCCTGAGTTTGTGCGCTATCGTCCTGCCATGAAAAGAGCTTTCGTATTCTTTGCCGCAATATGTATGGCATCGCCTTTTGCCCGACCGCAGACGATTTCACCAGAGTCTGAGGTGAGCGAGCGGCAGATGAGCACCGACGAGGCAGCGATCCGGCAGATATCGGAAGACTGGATCAGGTTCTATAACGCTGGGGAACCGGCGAAGGTTGCAGCGTTGTACACCGATGACGGCTACTACCTTTCGGCACACATTCTGGCCCAGGGGACGCAGGCGATCCAGGTTTATTGGGAGCGCGGTATCAAAGCGGGCGGGCACATCGACTTCGTAAAGCTGTTGACGCTCTACTACGCTGGAGACCTTGGCTATTTTGCCGGCACCTATCAGGCCACCAACGCCGCTGTGACGGTCGATGGGCGCGTTTTGATAGTACTGAAGAAGGTGAATGGCAGATGGCTGATGGCGGCGCATGAGACGGTAGTGCGCGACCAGCCGCAATGAGTCGAGATTCCTGCTTGAGTGTTGAACGGCAGTATCGACGCTGTCATGTCCGAAACAGGTCGGCTCACGCCCAGATTGCGATCACCGGAGTGGACAGGTCATGCACCACACGGTGGTGGCCGCGCACGAGCGAGGACCTCGCGCCTACACAATCCCCATCCTCTTTCCCACCCGCTTCAGCACCTCCAGCGCCTGCTGCAATTCCTCTTTGGTATGCGTGGCGGTCATGATCGTGCGAATGCGGGCCTTGCCTTCGGGCACCGTGGGAAATGCAATGCCCGTTCCCATCACACCTTCCTTGAACAGTTCGCGGGAAAAATCCATGGTGAGTTTGCCGTCGCCGATGATGATCGGAGTGATGGGCGTTTCGCTGGCGGGTGTGGTCTTGCCTCCGATATCGAAGCCAAGCAGGCCCAGTTCCCTCTTCCAGAAACGGGTGTTCTCCCAGAGTTTCTCGATGCGCTCAGGCTCGTTTTCGAGGACGTTGAAAGCGGCGATGCAGGTGGCGGCCACCGAGGGCGGATGCGACGTCGAAAACAAAAACGGCCGGGCGCGGTGGTAGAGAAAATCGATCAGGTCGCGAGTGCCGCATACGTAGCCCCCGAGCGCGCCGATCGCTTTGGATAGCGTTCCGACCTGGATATCCACGCGGCCGTGGACTTTGAAATGATCGACTGTCCCCCGGCCGTTGCGGCCCAGCACGCCGGAGGCGTGAGCGTCGTCGACCATCATGATGGCGCCGTACTTTTCCGCCAGGTCGCACAACGCGGGCAGCGGGCCGATATCGCCGTCCATGGAGAAGACGCCGTCGGTGATCAGCAGGCGCTTGCCGGGCTGGTCCTTGATGCTGGCTAACCGCTCTTCCGCCTGGGCGATGTTCTTGTGTTCGAAGACCAGAATCTTGGCGCGTGACAGGCGCGCGCCGTCGATGATCGAGGCATGATTCAACTGGTCGGAGATGATGAAGTCTTCTTTGCCCAGCACCGCCGACACCGTGCCCGCATTGGCCGCGAATCCGGACTGGAAGACCACGCAGGCCTCGACGTTCTTGAAGCGGGCGATCTTTTCTTCCAGCTCCATGTGAATTTTCATGGTGCCGGCGATGGTGCGCACCGCGCCTGATCCCACACCGTACTTGCGGGTGGCCTCGAGCGCGGCCTCGCGCAGCTTGGGGTGCGTGGTCAGGCCGAGGTAATTATTCGAGGCCAGGTTGATGACTTTCTTGCCGTCGAAGGTGCAGACCGCGGCTTGCTCGTCATCGAGCACGCGCAGGCGGAAATGCGTGCCCTTGGCTTTGAGATCGTTGAGTTGATCGCTCAGGTAAGAAAGCGGGTTGGAGCGGGCGGTGGTGGTTGCCATCTGGATTTCTCCGATTGCTGGTGGTTGCTACCAGTTTAATACCGGTTGGGGATTCAGGAACCAGTTTGCAGTTCGCGGTTCTCAGATGTCAGTTGCGCCAGGGATTCAAGGTCGGGTACTTCGAGGTCTGGTTGGGCGGAGGCGGTTTTGGCGGCGCCGGCCCCGGGACGGGGCGATGGGCGGTTTACCCAGACGGTTTTTATCCCGAGAGATTGGGCGGGAACTACATCGTGGTAGAGGCTTTGGCCGACGTGCAGCCACTGGCCGGGGAGTACGCCGGTGCGTTGCTGAGCCAGTTTGAATATCTGCAACGACGGTTTGTAAGCCCGCGCCTGCTGCGCGGTAATCACGTAGTCGAAGGTTACTTCGAGGCGGCGAGCAGTGGCGGCAAAAAAGTCGTCGTCCACGTTGGAGATGATCGCGAGCTGGTAGTGTGCCTTGAGTTTGCCGAGGGCGGCGATCGTATCCGGGAAAGGCAGCCAGTAGGGCAGCGAGTCCGGCAACGAGCGTATCTGGGATTCAGTCGGCGTAAATCCCAGGCGCTTGCCGAAGCCGTGGACGACCGACTCAAGCACCTGGCGATAAGGGCGAAACTCTCCCTGTTCGGCCTCCGATTCGAGTTCAGAGTAAAGACGCAGAAGTTCTGAGTCGGAGATGGTCTTGCCGTGGGGGGCGAGAATCGGGCGCAGCGCGGAGAAAATCCCCGTCTCCCAGTCAATGAGAGTGCCGTAGCAGTCGAAGGTCAGAAGGCGGAATTGATCGAAGTTCAACATGCGGCGCTCAAAAAAGCGGACCCAGGGCTTCGCGCCCTGGGCCGGCATTTGAGATGAACGACTACTTCACTTCCAGCGGTTGTTCCAGCTTGAAGCTGAGGGCGGATTCGGCGGGCAGAACCACGTCCTTGTTGCCGGTGAAGGCAGCGCCGCCCGTGCCAGCGCCGGCACCTGCGACCGCGCCGATGGCAGCGCCTTTGCCGCCTCCAGCCAGACCGCCGATGAGCGCGCCCAGCCCCGCGCCGCCGCCCGCCATCACTGCCGTGCGCTTTCCTTTACCCTTTTGCGTCCGCACCACCGAAGAGGTGGAAATGGACTGCTCCGCACCATCGATCGTGATCGAAGTCAGGCGCAACTGCAGTGATGCGCCACCTTTGAAGCGGCCCAGGGGCTTCGCGTCAACCACGGTCCCGGAAGCTGCGGCTCCGGAAGGGATCGCGGTCTTGCCATCGACCACAACCGGGCTGGCCAGTGTCGCAGTAAAAGTCTGGCCCGGCGAACTGATCTTGGAGCCGACCGTTTGTCCCAGCCGGACCGTCAACACCGTGCCTGCCGGAACCACCAAAGGCTCGGGCTTCATGGTATTGGACATGGCCGAACCAGCCCGGAGCCGACGAACCGTTGTCAGAAGACGGTGACGCGGTGGAAGAATCTGAGTCTGCCGGAGCGGCGGGCTTGTTGCAGCCCAGCACTGCAAAAGATAAGTAGAGACCAAGGGTGAGTGCTGTCAAACGGATTCTCATGATTTTCTCCAAGGACGGGATGGTCGATCAGAAAGTGGATTGCGCGCAATAACCTTCAACCGGATGCTGACGAGGGGCCCCTGACAAGTGCCTAGATTTTATCCTCATGGGCCGCAGAAGTCATGGCGGCGCCGGTCTTTTCTTCCGTCTCGGCCAGCTTCTCGGAAACCGGAACCGGGGGCTCGGGGGCAGTTTTGCTCTCTGCTTCCGAGGCCTTCCCCGCCAGGAATTTCGCAGTGTTCAACAGGGGACGGCCCAGCGACGGATTGTAACCGGTCCAGGCGCCTTCCGATTCCCCGCCGCGCTCAAGCTGGGCGCGCATGGCTTCCATCTTGGAATCGAGATCGTCAAGATAGTGCAGCATGAGCGCTTCGGGGAACATGGGCAGCTTGGGCGAGCCGAAATCGTACTGGCCATGGTGGCTGATGATGAGGTGCTCGACCAGGATCTTCAACGACTCCGGGAATCCCGGCACCTGCGGCAGCTTGGCCTGCAGCATCTCCAGTTCGATGATCATGTGTCCCAGCAACTGGCCGCGCGTGCTGTAGGAAAACGAGCGGTTGTAGGTCAGTTCGTGGATCTTGCCGATATCGTGAAAGAAGGCGCCGGTAAGCAGCAGGTCACGGTTGATCTGGGGATAATTGCGGCACATCAGGTCGCAGGAATTGAAAAGCGAGACCACGTGTTCCAGCAAGCCACCAATGAAAGCGTGATGCAGCGTCTTGGCCGCGGGAGCATTGCGGTAGGCTTCCGCGATTTCCGGGTCCGCCATAAAAGCCTCAACCAGGGCCTTGAGATGCGGATCTTTGAAAGTGGCGACGTAGCCCGCCAGGGTCTGCCATAACTCGCCAATATCCTTGCTGGTCTTGGGGAGATAGTCGGCGAAATCGACTTCAGATTCTCCCATGCGGCGCAGCTTGTGGATGGTCAACTGGAAGCGGTTCTTGTACTTGTTGATCAGCCCCTTGACCTTGATGAAGTCGTCCTGATCACAGGCGTCGATGGCGTCCTCGACGTTGTCCCACATCTTGGCCTCGAGGTGGCCGCTGCGGTCGCCCACGGTCAGGGCCAGGTAGGGCTCACCGCTTTTCTTGGGTTTGACCTGGCGGGAAACCACCACAAAAGTGGAAGTGATGATCTTGTTCTCGAAGCGGACGCAGTCGGAAACGAAAAATTCCTTCATAGTACGGTCTGTCTCTCGCTTCCGGAGGCTCCGGATTTCCTAAAGGATGCCCAGCTTTTTCTTCTTTTTCTTTAGTTCCTTGGAGCCCGCGTCCTTGGCCGTGGTTTCGATGGGTGCGGTCTGGTTGGGACTGGCGCCGGTGTCCACGTAACCGCCGGCGATCTTGATGTAAGCGTCCTCGCGCAACTTCTGCAAGTATGCTCGCAGGGCGGGCTGCAGCTTCTGCATATAGATCGCATCCTGGACCCTGCCCTCAATCTGGCTGAGCGGAGGCACGCCGGCCTGCTGGTGTTCGGTGACCTTGAGGATGACAAAGCCCTGCTTGGTGCGGATGACGTCAGAAACCTCACCCGGCTTCATGGCGAAGGTCTTCTCTTCCAGCTCCTTGGCCAGCGTGCCGCGCTTGAAGTAACCGAGATCGCCACCCTGGGCGGCGGTGGGCCCATCCGAGTTCTTCTTGGCGGCTTCGTCGAAGGCCGCTCCTTTGCGAATCTGGGCCAGCAGTTCATCCGCCTTGGCTTGCGCCGCGGCGAGTTGCTGGGCTTCATCTGTAGCAGGGTCCTTCTTCTCTGTCGAAATCAGAAGTTCACTCAACCGGATCTGTTCCGGCTGCTCCATCTGGCTCTTATGCGCGTCGTAGAATTCCTGCAATTCTTCCTTGCCGATGGACATCCGGGAGCCGACTTCCTTGGAGATCACCTGCTGGGTAATGATCTGGTTCTTCAGGTTCTGCTTGAAATCCTCGAAGGCGATACCCTGCGCCTGGGCGGCCTTTTCCAGGTCTTCCATCGATTCCAGCTTCATTTCCTTGCGCATTTCGTCGAGCCGTTTGATCACTTCGGTATCGGCGGTAATGCCCAGGTCTTTGCCCTTTTCGAGCAGCAATTGCTGGTCAATCAAGTCGCGCAGGACGTCCTTGTCCTTCTCAGCGACGATCTTGTCGGCATTGGCCGGGTCCTGCTGCTGCGCTTCCTGTTTCAGCTGCTCTTTGCTGCGCAGATATTCGGCTCGCGTAATGATCTGATTATTAACGCGGGCTATAATCTCCTCGACCACCGTGTCGGCAAACAAAAGCGGAGGCAGGGCGGTAAGACAAATCAGCAACCAGCAGGGGAGTAGTTTTCGCATAGCCATATGGGCGGCCGTAACTTCCAATGCGCTGACGGCCTTCGCAAATTGTACCTCTGCAGGCAGGTCCCCGGCCACCTGCGTTGTCGGCAAGGGGTAGCTAAAGCCTAGCCGCAAAGTTCGCAAAAAGAAGCCCGGATCGCTCTTGCGTCCTTTGCGGTATCCCTTTGCGTTCTTTGCGGTTTAAGATTCCTTTTGCATTCAATCCTGATGTTCGTGGCGAGGAAACCTGAATGAGACTTGCCGCATGTTTCGCACTAATTATTTTCCTGGCGATTGCCACCCTGTCTGCTGCGTCCAAAAAGACGAAGACCAGGAAGACCAGTCCCTCAGCGCCCGGACTCGCCCAGTTGAAGAAGATGACGGCGCGCTACGCGCCCACGTCCCTGCGGGTGGATACCTCGAAGCTCTCTACCGGAGACCGAGAGGCCCTGGTCAAACTGATTGAGGCTGGCCGGATCATGAACGACATCTTCCTGGTCCAGTATTGGAGCGGCAATCCGGCCCTGTATGCGCGCCTGCAGAAGGACACCACGCGTCTGGGTAAGGCCCGATTGCAGTATTTCTGGATCAACAAGAGTCCCTGGTCCGCCCTCGATAATTTTCAGGCCTTTCTGCCCGGCGTTCCCCCGGAGAAGCCCAAGGGGGCAAACTTCTATCCCGAGGACATGACCAAGGAGGAGTTCGAAACCTGGGTTGCATCCTTGCCCAAGGAGCAAAAAGAACAGGCGACGGGATTTTTCACCGTCATTCGCCGAAGCACCGACGCGGATTCAAAAACCCTGGTGAGTATTCCCTACAGTGAAGCGTACAAGGACGACCTGACCCGGGCCGCGAGCCTGCTGAAGGAAGCCGCCAACCTTACCGACAACGCCTCCCTGAAAACCTTCCTCAACCTGCGCGCGGATGCGTTTCTCTCCAACGATTATTACGCCAGCGATCTGGCCTGGATGGACCTGGACGCTCCTATCGACATCACCATCGGCCCCTACGAGACCTACAACGATGAACTCTTTGGCTACAAGGCGGCATTCGAAACGTTCCTGAACCTGCGCGACGATGAGGAGAGCGCAAAGTTTTCCGCCCTCAGCTCCCATCTGCAGGAGATCGAGGACAACCTCCCCATCGACCCGCAGTACCGAAATCCCAAGCTGGGGGCGGCGGCCCCCATCCGCGTGGTGGACGAGATTCTGTGTTCCGGAGACGGCAACCACGGCGTGGCTACCGCCGCCTACAATCTGCCCAATGACGAGCGGGTAGTAAATCAGAAGGGCAGCAAGCGGGTGATGCTCAAGAATGTGCAGGAGGCAAAATTTCGCAGCGTCCTTCTTCCCATCGCGCGCAAGATGCTTCCCCCCGCCGCCCGGGACGTGAATTTCGAATCATTCTTTACTCACATCGTGGCCCATGAACTGATGCACGGTCTGGGACCGCATCAGATCACGGTGAACGGACGGGACACCACTCCGCGCGCCGAACTAAAGGAACTCTACAGCGCCATTGAAGAAGCTAAAGCCGATATCACCGGCCTGTTCGCGCTGCAGTACATGATGGATCATGCCGAGGAGATGAAGTTGGCCGGTGTCCTGCCCTCCGACCAAGCGGCGCAACGGCAGCTCTATACGACCTACCTGGCGTCCATGTTCCGCAGCCTCCGCTTCGGACTGAATGACGCTCACGGTAAAGGCATGGCGATCCAGTTCAACTACCTCCTGGACAAGGGCGCCTTCACCCAGCGCTCGAACCAGACCTTCGCGCTGGATCTGGAAAAATTCAAACAGGGAGTGCGCGATCTCGATCATGATCTGCTGACCCTCGAAGCGCAGGGAGACTACGCGGGAGCGAAGAAGCTGCAGGACGAAATGGGAGTAGTGCGCCCCGCCTTGCAAAAATCGCTCGACCGCCTGCAAGGGATTCCTACGGATATCGAACCCATCTTTGTAACCGCGGATGAACTGGCACCGGAAACGGCCGCGGGGGTAGCGAAGTCACCGGCAAGAAGCTCGCGAAGGAAATAGTCCACGGCACTTCTTCGCGACCTTGGCGCACCCTTTGCGATCATGGCGGTGAAGGCTTTTTCTCCGGCCAGCAAAAATGAACTTTCCTACGGCCGCGACCTGCCGGCATGGTCAGTGGCCGCGCGGACCCGCCTTCGATTGAACGCAAAAACAGAATCTTAAACTTCAAAGGACCCTACTCTTCCGGCGAATCGGGACGACCCACTCCCGAACTTGTTGCAGATAATAATCGCCGCAGAAGACTGCTTGACGCGTAACTCCCCCCGTTGTATATTACCGTCTGGTTATAAAAGCAATGAGTTATCAACAGGCGAACCTCCCATCACTCGATGTCACTTTCGCGGCGCTCGCCGACCCTACGCGGCGGGCGATCCTGTCCCGGCTGGCAGCGGGTGAGGCGTCGGTTACGGAACTGGCCGAGCCCTTCGCGATGACCCAGCCGGCGATATCCAAACACCTGAAGGTGCTGGAGCGGGCAGGCCTGATTTCGCGTGGCCGCGACGCCCAAAGGCGGCCCCGGCGGCTCCAGGCCCGCCCGCTCGCGGCGGCCAACGAATGGCTGGAGGGCTATCGGCAGTTCTGGGAGGGCAGCTTTCAGCGCCTCGATGCTTTGCTCGAAGAACTGAAGACCGAAGAGAGCAAATTCAAACACAAGCAACCTCGCCGCACCAGGCGATAAAGGAATCTCCTATGAGGAACGTTGGAACATTGAAAGTAACCACAGCCGGCGACCGCGAAATTGTCATGACCCGCGTGTTCGATGCACCGCGCCCCCTGGTTTTCGCCGCTTTCACCAAGCCCGAACTGCTCAAGCGCTGGTTCGGACCGCGGGGCTGGTCGCTGGTGGTCTGCGAGGTCGATCTGAAGGTGGGAGGCACTTTTCGCTTCGTGCTACGCGGCCCTGACGGAGCTGAAATGGGAATGCGCGGAGTTTACCGCGAGCTCGTCCCGCCTGAACGCTCCGTCCACATGGAGTCGTTCGACCAGTTCCCGGGGGAGTCGCAAGTCACCACCGTCCTGGTGGAGCAGGGCGGGAAGACAACGCTCACGGCTACGGTGCTCTATCCGTCGCAGGAGGTTCGCGATGCCGTGGTCAAATCCGGCATGGAGCACGGCGCCGCGGAGAGCTACGACCGGCTTGCGGAGTTGTTGGCGTCGGAATAGGCCAGCTGGATGAGAGAGGTGAGTAAGGTTATGATTGGAATTCGTCATCCCCGCCGCATGCTTGTATTCGGCGTCGGGCTCGTTGGTCTGCTCGCCATCTGGTTCGCCCTCTTCGTTCTTCCTTTCGTTGGCGGGAGTCATGGGGATGCAGCGCAAGGAACTGTAACTTCCAAAGATGGCACGAGCATCGCGTTTGAGCGGTCAGGCACTGGGCCGGCGATTGTTGTCGTAGCCGCCGCTCTGGCGGATCGCGACGGGGCCGCCAAACTGGCGCACCACTTAGCCGGAAAATTCACTGTCATCAACTATGACCGCCGCGGTCGCGGCAAAAGCTCCGACACTCATCCTTACGCGGTCGAACGTGAGGTCGAAGATATCGATGCCCTTATTGATGCCGCAGGCGGTTCTGCCTATCTTTTTGGCAGCTCTTCGGGTTCAGTTCTGGCTCTTGAGGCGGCCGACAAACTCGGTAGCAAGGTCAAGGGCCTCTCAATGTACGAGCCGCCCTTCATCATAGATGACGGCCATCCACCAATGCCGGATGACCTTTCCGCGCAAATTGACCAACTGGTGGCCGCGGGGCGGCGCAGTGATGCGATCAAACTTTTCTTTACCCGAGGAATGGGGATACCATCCGGGTTCGTGACCATGATGCGTCTGCTTATGCCTGGCTGGTCAAAAATGGCCGGCATGGCTCACACCATCCCATACGATCTGGCAATCCTGGCAGGAACACAGAGTGGCAAGCCCTTGCCCGCCGGCCGCTGGGCGTCGGTTCAGGCACCGACTCTGGTGATGGTAGGTGGCAGGAGCGAGACATTCTTTCATACCGGCGCCAAGACGCTGGTCGCGTCCCTTCCGCATGCGCGGTATCGCGTGTTGGAAGGCCGCGACCATTCCGCGATCCTGATGGCATCGCAGGACATTGCAGCAGCGGTAGATGAATTCTTCTTGAGCCAGAAATAATGCAGGACAGGGGCCGCTTTCAACTCCGTGTTGTCCCTTGACTGTTTGCCGTCCGCACCAATGCCAGGGCGGTCACGTCGTTGTGGACGGGGGGCTTGCGCATGAACTGCTGCACGCCCTCAATCGTCGATGCGCACAGCTCTCCCGCGGTTTCGTTAGCAGCCTTTTGCAACCCAGTCTTGACCCGTTCCAGCCCAAATTCCTCCCGCCTGCGCCTGCCCTCCAGCAGACCTCGGGAAACCAGCAGCAGGGCGGCGCCGGGGGGCAAGGCGACCAGGGGAGCCTCGCAGGTGGCGTGGGAAAAAAGTCCGAGAGGCAGACCAGTGGCGCGCAGTTCGGTGATGCCGGTGAGATCGCGGAGCAACCCGGGGGTGTGTCCGGCGTTGAAATAACAGACCGTGCCCAGGTCTTCGTTGTAACAGCCGGCAAAGGCAGGACAGGAGCGGATGCCTCCTTCGGCCGCCATGATGGACCGGTTGAGTTCGAGGCAGAGCTCCGCCATGGCGTCGGCTTCGTTGACATCCTCGGCGGAGAACAACTCCTGTGAGCGGGTGCGGAAAGCTTGCTGGGCGGCGGAGACGATGGCAGCGTTTTGTTCCAGGCGCCCGGCCATGTCCAGCAGGCCAAACAGCACGCGGTTGGGAGTGACCCGAACAAAATCGTGAAGGTCCCCGCCCTGACGCTCACCGTAATACGCGGCGGCCAGCTGGGCGGAATGAAGCTCCGGAACCTCGGCCTGGACCGTCCCCTGAGGCGCCGAGCGGGATGATTTCTCGTGATTAAAGAGGAAGCGCATCGATCAATTGATCGGTGACGTTAGCACAGAAGCAAGGCGAGGGCAACGACCAGCCGCAGCCCAAATGTGGGGCGGGCGCCCTCGCCCGCCACCTTTGACGTTGATGTGAATTTAGGACTTGCGGCCGCTGGTAAGGTTGCAGTTTGAGCAAGACTCTCAAAAATCCAAAGCAAGGCGACATTCAGGTCAAAATCAAGGTCAGCGGCAGAATCAGGATCAAAAACGAAACAGGATCAAAAACAAAATCAAGATCAAAAGCGGCGGGCGAGGGCGCCCGCCCCACACATTTTTACTGCAGGTCGAAGAGCAGTACTTCCGCGTCTTCTCTGGCCTTGACCGTCAGCTGCGGCTCGTCGCCTATAGCGGCGCCGTCGCCCTGGTTGAGGCTCTGGCCGTTGAGTTCTACGGCGCCCTTCGCGACTTGCAGCCAGGCGTAGCGGCCCTGGCCCAGCTCGTGTCTTACTTCCTGTCCGGGTTGGAGCAGGGACGCATACAGCTTGGCGTCCTGGTGGATGGTCACAGAGCCGTCACTTCCATTCGGGCTGGCGATCAGGCGCAGCTTGCCCCTCTTTTCGGCCTCCGGGAACGCCTTCTGCTCGTAGCCCGGCTCGTGCCCGCGACGGTCCGGCAAAATCCAGATTTGCAGCAGGTGTGCAGCGTCGGTCTTGGAGGCGTTGGCCTCGCTGTGCCGTACTCCGGTTCCCGCGCTCATGCGCTGTCCATCGCCGGGGCGAATGGTGGAGCCGTTGCCCATGCTGTCCTTGTGCTCCAGGGCGCCGTCGAGGACGTAGGTAATGATCTCCATGTCGCGATGCGGGTGCATCGGGAAGCCATGCCCAGCCTGCACCCAGTCCTCGTTGATAACGCGCAGGGAACGGAATCCCATAAAGCGCGGGTCATGATAAGTGTCAAAGGAAAATGAGTGTTGCGTTTTGAGCCAGCCGAAGTCGCCTCCGCCGCGCTCTGCACTGCGTCTGATATTGATCATGTTGGTAATCCTCGTTATAACGACTATTTAGATGTCATCGCTCCCGAAACGATTCACCTGGGCATCGCCACTGGAGATAAACCGCCTTGTGGCCGATGGCCTTCTTACCACCAGTTGGGACGGGCCTATGCGGCGAAACCCTTGGAAGCTTTTGCTGGGATTGGTTTTACTGGGATGTGGCGGGCAGCCCGCCGGGCCTGCGATAGGGTTCGTTAACCACACCAAACATTCTGAGGCGGACCTGTGGATGATCTGGCAGGCGGCACAGGACAGCATCTCGCAACAGGTGGATCTGAATCCCCTGCAAAGGTCATCTCTCGGAGCGCCGGCGGACATCCGTCCCGGGGACCGGCGTGCGCTCGAGATCATGCCTCACCAGCTTCGGGTGGGTGCCGAGCCTGATGTGAGCTCGAGCGATCTGCTGGCCGCGACTGGCCTGGAGCGGCCCGATCCAACCGGAATGATCGCATGTCCGAAGCCCTGTAACGTCGGCTATGCCGCTGCTTATTCGTTTTACAGCCGGGACCTTACCCGATACGCGGCCTCATGGGAAGAACAAGGCGACAGCTTCACTTTTGTGGTGGAGTATGAGTTTGAAAACCAGATTCTGGCGGCGCTGGGCTACAGCTTAAGGTGGCGATAGCGTCGGTGGGGGAGCACGAGCGAGGATGCTCGCGCCTGCATTACTTCTTTTTGGAAGAGCTTTCGGATTTCTTTGGGTCCTCAGACTTCGAGGTATCGGACTTCGCAGAACTTTCAGACTTCGACGAACCTTCCGCTTTGGATTTAGAGTCCTTGCCGGAGTCTCCGTTCGAAGAAGACGAAGCTGAGCCGGTCGAGGACTTCTTGGCGTAATCGGTGACGTACCATCCCGAGCCCTTGAACTGCACGGCTGGAGCCGAGATCACCTGCTCGATCGGCCCCCCGCACTTGGGGCATTTCTTGACATGAGGATCGGAGAATTTCTGGATGCGCTCGAAGCGGTGGTGGCACTTCTTGCACTCGTATTCGTAAAGTGGCATGGACTTCCTGAGACGTTCCTCAAACCAAGCATCCAAACTGAAAACCGAGAACTAACAACTGATATCTGCCCTTCCTGATTCTAGGGTTTGTGCCCGGCCTCGTCAATGAACCGGCGTCCTGCACATACATCTCACTGCGGTTCTTCATGCAGGACTCCTGGAACCCTTTGACGGTTGGAAGGCTTTAGGTTTGCAGACGAGGCCAGGCCCTTCCCGTCACAGGACCATGCGTCGTACCCAATGGTAGACTCGCCCTCATGAAGGCGGGCGGCGACGCGCTGGCGAACCCGAAAGGCACGATGGCCCCGGGACTCTACCTGGTGGCCACGCCCATCGGCAACCTGGAGGACATCACGTTGCGCGCCGTGCGCGTGCTCAAGGAGGCCGACCAGATTGCCTGTGAAGACACCCGGCAGACGCAAAAGCTGCTGCACCACTACGGGGTCGCAACCCGCACCGTCAGCTATCACGAACACAATGAACTGACCCGCGCCCCGGAGCTGGTGCTCGATCTGGAAGCCGGCGCACGGGTGGCCCTGGTCACGGACGCCGGCATGCCGGGCATCTCCGACCCCGGCTTTCGCTTGATTTCATTGGCCATCCGGCACCATATTCCGGTGGTGCCGATTCCCGGAGCGTCGGCATTTCTGGCGGCGCTGGTGGCCGGCGGCCTGCCGACGGATTCGTTTCGTTTCAACGGCTTTCTTCCTCCGAAGAGCGGGCAGCGGCGGCAGACGCTGGAAGGCGTCATGTCCTCGCCACGCACGCAGGTCTTTTACGAAGCGCCTCATCGGGTGAAAGAAGCGATGGAAGACATTGTCGCAATCCTGGGGGCAGAGCGTCAGGTCGTTATCGCCCGTGAGGTGACCAAGATTCATGAAGAGTTCCTGCGTGGCCGGGCCGGCGAGATTCTGCAAGTATTGAACGCTCGAGGTGATATCAAGGGCGAGATCACGCTGCTGATCGGTAAAGCGGAAGAGGGGCAGCAGAAATCTGCGGCCGGTGTGAATGTGCGACAGCGTGTAGAGCAGATCATGGCGGCAGAAAAGCTGGATGAGAAAGCGGCGCTCAAGAGAATTGCCAAAGAGATGGGTGTTTCAAAAAGCGAGGCCTACCGGGAGTTGCAGCGGAGCAAGTAAGGCAATCGCAACCTACAAACACGTAGGCCCGGACGCCCCCGTCCGGGCGGCCAAGCGCAGCTCGGCAGAGGTTTTGAGAGCGCAGCAGATTCAGGTTCGTGCCGGGTTACGCGCAATTCCAGTCGAGCCCTGCTCGACTGGGCGGACGAGGCGTCCGCCCCTACGCGCGGCTTCCTTACTCAGACTCGCCCCCGGAACTGGATGATCCGGCGGCGATCGCGCTTTGACGGGCGGCCAGCGGGCAACTCCTCGAACTGCCGCATCGCTTTACGTTCCGCGGCTACCTTCAATCGCTGTTCCTTGCTCGCTTCGGTCTCGCGGTAGAGCGTTTGCGCAACCGATGCCGGGCCGCGCACCTCGCTGAGCAGCAGGACTTCCACATGAAATTCGCCGCCCTCATTGGTCACTCGCAGCACGTCTCCAATTCGGACCGGGCGCGCCGGCTTGATGGGCTGCCCCGCGGACTGAATCCTGCCCAGGTCACAGGCCTTGGCCGCCAGGGCCCGCGTCTTGAAGAAGCGGGCTGCCCAGAGCCATTTGTCGATTCGTACCGATGAGTTCAGATTTATTTCCCTGTCAGCTCCCGCTTCACCGCATCGCTGACCACTTTTCCATCCACGCGGATTCCTGCGCCGGAGAATCGCGCCATCACATTCTTCATCACTGTGCCCATCTCCTTCATGGTAGGCGAACCCATCTCGGCGATGACCGCTCTGACCCCGGCCACGATCTGGTCTTCGCTGGCGGCCTTGGGCATGTAGGCTTCAATCAACACGATTTCGGCGGCTTCCTTGTCGGCCATTTCCTGGCGGCCGCCCTTGGTGAACTGCTCGACGGAGTCCTTGCGCTGTTTGATCAGGGTGGTGAGAACCTGCTGCGATTCCTTGTCGTCGAGCGGGGCCATCTTCTCGATCTCGCGGTTCTTGAGCGCGGTCTTGACCATGCGCAGGGTGGACAGGCGGTGCTCGTCGCGCGCCTTCATGGCGGCGGTGATGTCTTGTTGGATCTGCTCGCTGAGGCTCATGGGGAAATTATAGCGTCTGGCTTCCAAAGCTCCGGCTTTCTCACTAGAATGCGCAGATAAACCGAGGAGTAATGGCCCGATGGCGCTTACCGCCGGAGTCAGACTGGGCCCGTATGAAATCGTAAGCCCTCTCGGGGCCGGGGGCATGGGCGAGGTCTATAAAGCCCGCGACACCCGCCTGGAGCGCACGGTTGCGATCAAGGTCCTGACTGATCGGCTTTCCGGCGATCCTGACCTGAGGCGGCGCTTCGAGCGCGAAGCTCGTGTCATCTCCAGCCTCAACCATCCCCACATTTGCACTTTGCATGACGTCGGTCACGAAACCGGCACCGATTACCTGGTGATGGAGTACCTGGAAGGCGAAACCGTGGCTGACCGGTTGCTGAGAGGGCCGCTGCCACTGGACCAGGCATTACGGATCGGAGTCGAGGTGGCTGACGCGTTGGACAAGGCGCACCGGCAGGGGATCATTCACTGCGATCTTAAGCCTGGCAACGTCATGTTGACTCGTGACGGAGCGAAGCTTCTGGATTTCGGAATCGCGCGGCTGTGGCGACCTCCCCAACCCGTTGCCGATGGGACGCCAGAAGGTCGCACCACGGCGCTCCATACCCAGAACCTGCTCCTCGGCACGCTGCAATACATGGCGCCGGAACAATTTGACGGCAAGGAACCCGATCCGCGCTCGGACATCTTCGCTTTTGGGTGCCTCCTCTATGAAATGGTCACAGGGCGCCCTGCCTTCGCCGGCGCCAATGCCATGGAGGTAGTCGCGGCCATCGTGGGAGCAGGTCCAGCGCCGGCCACTACCATCGATAAGAAGGTACCGGCCGCGCTTGATCGTGCTCTGCAACAATGCCTGGCGAAAGATCCGGAAGAACGCTGGCAGAGTGCGCGCGATCTCCGCAAAGAGTTGCAATGGATTCAGCAATCGCCGGCGGCAGCGGCACCCGTGAGGTCCGCGGTCGGACGGAGTTCGTTTTGGGGGCTGGCAGTCCTGAGCGCTGTGCTGGCCGTAGCGCTGGCGAACTCAATCTGGCGGCGGGGAATGCCCCCGGCTGCGGCCCCACAATCGCTCGTGCGCTTCTCGATCACTTTGCCGAGCGACCAATCGCTGGATGAATCCATTGGCTATTCGGTGGCTCTTTCCCCGGATGGCAAGCGACTCGCATACGTGGCCAGCCGGGGTAGCGAACAATCGATCTACATCCGCTCCCTGGATTCTCTGGAGAGCGTCCGGGTGCCCGGCACGGCGAGGGCCAGCAGCCCGTTCTTTTCGCCTGACGGCGAATGGATCGGGTTCGAGGCCGCGGGCAAGCTGGTGAAGGTTCCGGTAAGCGGTGGAAGTCCCCAGGTGCTGTGTGATGTGCTCTTTCCCGGCGGCGCCACCTGGGGAGCGGACGATACCATCGTGTTTACCCCCCTGTACACCGGCGGACTGTTCGCCATCTCCGCCCGCGGGGGCAAACCTCGCCGGCTGACCACGCCTGATTCGAGTCAAGGCGAGGCAGCGCACCTCTGGCCCGACTTCCTGCCGGATGGAAAGCATATTCTGTTTACGATTTGGAACGGCAGCACCAACTGGGACCAGTCACGCATTGCAATCCTATCGTTGGATACGGGCAAATGGCAGACATTGCTTGAGGGCGGATCCTTTGCTCGCTACGACCCCGGCGGACACTTGCTTTACCTGCGCGGCGACACTTTGTTTGTTGCCCCATTTGACCTGAAGGGGCTCAGAGTCACGGGACGACCGGTCCAGGTGGTGCAGGGAGTGTTGATGGAGTTGGGCATCGGCGCCGCCTACTTTAGCGTCTCGCAGGCGGGGACGCTGGCGTATGCTCCAGGCACAGCGCGCACGCCATCACGTTCTCTAGTGGCGGTGGATCGAAGCGGAAAGAGCCGTTTGATCGCCAGCGCACGCCGGGCGTACAACTCTCCACGAGTATCGCCCAATGGGCGGCGAATCGCGCTGTGGCTGGAAGATGCGACGCCCGACATCTGGATCCATGACCTGGCGCTCGACACGCTGACCAGGGCAAGCTTCGGCGCCGACGATCACACTCCGGTCTGGTCGCCGGATGGCAAGCGGCTGGCCTTCGAATCCAGTCGAACCGGCCCTCATCAAGTGTTCGTGCAACCGGCAGACGGCACCGGCGACGCAACCCAGCTCACCACCGGTCAGTACGATCATTACCTGTGCGATTGGTCTGCTGATGGCCAGCATCTGGTCTTTATGGAATGGCATCCCCAGACGGGCGCGGACCTTTGGACACTGCAACTCGATGGTAATTCGCCGCCGCGGCCGTTTCTGAAATCTCCCTTCAACGAAAAACAGGCTGCGTTTTCGCCAGACGGCCGTTGGCTGGCTTACGTATCTGATGAATCTGGTCAGAACGAGGTTTACGTGCAGCCGTTTCCGGGTCCGGGGCCCAAACAGCAGGTGTCGGCCGGCGGAGGCGAGGAGCCCGCGTGGTCGCGATCGGGTCGCGAACTCTTTTATCGCATTGGTGGCCGGATGATGGCGGTGAACGTTCGCGACGGTGGAGACTTTTCAGTGGACCGGCCCCGCCGTCTCTTTGAAGGGCTGTTCTACTACACGGCGGCTCCCAACCGCACCTACGATGTCAGTCCGGATGGGCGGTTCGTCATGGTGGGCGAGCCCGAACTCGAATACGCGACGCGTCAGATTAATATTGTGCTCAACTGGCCGGCGAATCTGACCCAACTCCCGCGTTGACGGTGGGTTCCGCGCCTCTGTCGTCGGCGCAGCATCCCTCGCATGCGGGAATTGCCGCAATTCCGGTACACTAGAATAAATATTCTTAATGCAAAGGACTCCTTCGTAAATGTTGCGCAAGAACCGTCTATTCACTCCCGGCCCCACTCCCATCCTTCCTGCGGCGCAGACTGCCATGGCTTCGTTTGCCATGCACCATCGCACTGCCGACTTCCGCGCGTTGTACACCCGCGTGCTGGCGGACATGAAGGACTTCGTCGGCACACAGAACGACGTGCTGGTGCTGGCTTCATCCGGGACTGGCGCCATGGAAGGCTCAGTCTCAAACCTGACTTCGCCCGGCGACAAGGTCCTGGTGCTGACTGCGGGCAAGTTTGGCGAACGCTGGCGCGATCTGGCCAAAGCCTTTGGCTGCGCTGTCGAAGTCCTTAGCGCGCCTTACGGCGAGACCATTTCACTGGACGACATCCGGCAAAAGCTGACTCCCGACGTGCGCTGCGTTTATGTGCAGGCGACGGAGAGTTCCACCGGCGCCCGGCACGATGTGAAGGGGATCGCGAAGCTCGTTCGCGCCCAGGGTGATGACACATTGCTGGTAGTGGACGCCATCACCGGGCTGGGCACGACCCACTTCGATGTGGATGGCTGGGGCATCGACGTCATCATCGGCGGCTCGCAGAAGGCGCTGATGATTCCGCCCGGGCTGGCTTACTGCGCGGTGAGCGAACGCGCCTGGAAGCGCATGGAGACGGCCAAGTCTCCGCGCTACTACTTCGACTTCCGCAAAGAACGCAAGGCTGCGGCCAAGGGAGAGTCCGCCTACACCCCCGCGACCTCGCTATTTGCGGCACTGGGAGCGGCGCTCGATTTCGTGCGGGACATGGGCAAGGGCGATCTGGTGGCGGGACGCGAAGCCCTGGTCAACAATGCCGAGTTAGCGGCGGAGATGACCCGCGCCGGTGCGCTGGCTTTGGGCCTGAAACTGTTCGCGGCCGCGTCACCGGCCGCGGCGCTCACCGCCATTCAGCCGCCGCCGGGAACGGACTCAAGTGCGATCGTCAAAGAGTTCCGCGAATCGTTTGCCGCGGTGGTGGCCAACGGCCAGGGTGAGATGAAAGGCAAACTGTTCCGCATCGCGCACCTTGGCTACTACGACTACCTCGACACCATCGGAATTCTGGCCGCGCTCGAGCACGTGCTCGCCAGCGTGACCGGGAAGCCGGTGGAGTATGGCGCCGCGGTGCGGGCGGCGCAGGAAGTGTACGCCCGCAGCGCCGCGGAAAAACGGCAACCGGTTGGCGCCTGACGTGACCCGTCAATTACTGCACCGTGAAATTCACCATGTTGGAGTTCTGCGCGGGCTGGTTGTTGTAAATTCCCGTGCCTCCCGGATTTTTCACGAAAACCGGCACCGCGCCGGCGTTGGCGACGTCAGCAGCCGGGATCGCGGCGGTGAGCTGGCTGCTGGTCACGAATGTGGTGGTGCGCGCGGCGGAGTTCCAATAAACAACCGACTGCGCGACAAAACCGCTGCCATTGACGGTCAAGGTAAAGGCAGCGCTGCCGGCGGTCGCAGTGTTGGGTACCAGCGGGGCGACCACGTGCGGAGCCCCTGCGGCCATCGAACCGGAGCCGGAGCCAGAACCGTAGCCACCGCATCCGAGAGCGCAGGCTGTCAACAGAATGATGAAGATTGCTTTCATAGTGACCTCTCCGTGAGACCAGGTTTAATTCCTGGTATCAGCGTATGAGGAGCGCCCCGGTGCGGTGTCACCGGCCTGTCATTTCCTGGTAAAGATTTTTGCCTGCGCAGCAACGCGATCGCAGGAAGCATCGCAATCCCCTGGAGAGTTGACCCTGACCATGAAAGTTGTGGTAGCAGAAAAGATTTCATCCTCGGCAATCGACCTGTTGCGCGAGCCGCGCTGGACCATCGTCACGCCCGACCAGGTCGAGGGCAAACTGGCGGCGCATCTGCAGTCGGCCGACGCGCTCATCGTTCGTTCCGCGGTGCAAGTGGACGCCGACCTGCTGGAACACGCCCGCAAGCTGCGGGTCATCGGGCGCGCCGGCGTGGGCGTGGACAACATCGATCTCGATGCCGCCACCCGCAAAGGGATCGCGGTGATGAACACGCCCGGCGCCAATGCCATTGCCGTGGCCGAGCACGCGCTGGCCCTCATGCTGGCCATGGCCCGCCACATCGGCCGCGCCAATGAGCTGATGCATGCCGGGAAGTGGGAGAAGAAATCCCTTCAAGGCAGCGAACTCCGAGGCAAGACCCTGGGCATCGTGGGCCTGGGAAGAATCGGCATGGAAGTAGCGCGGCGGGCGCGGGCCTTCGGAATGGAAATTGTCGCGCACGACCCTTTTGTCTCGGCCGCGGTGGCCAAGGAGCAAGGCATCCGCCTGGCCAAGTTGGAAGAAGTTTACGCAGCCGCCGACTATCTAACCTTGCATGTGGGCCTCACGCCCCAGACCGCGGGCATGATCAACTCGGATTCGGTAAAGAGAATGAAACGCGGCGTGCGCCTGGTGAATTGCGCGCGCGGCGAACTGGTGGACGAGGCCGCGCTGGCGCAAGCCGTCAAGCAGGGCCTGGTGGCCGGCGCGGCGCTGGATGTTTTTGCCGACGAGCCCCTGAAAAACTCGCCGCTGACGGCACTCGACAACATCATTCTGACCCCTCACATTGCCGGCTCCACCTATGAGGCCCAGGAGGCCGTCGGCTATCAGATCGCGCTGCAGGTGAAGGAGTATCTGAAGCATGGCGTCATCCAGAATGCGGTGAATGTGCCCTCGGTCTCGCACGATGAATATCTGGAACTGCAGCCTTACATCGTGCTGGCGGAGCGGCTGGGCTCGTTCCTGGCGCAAGTGAGTGAGGGAACGCTGGAAGAAATCTCGCTGCGCTACACCGGGCACATGGCGGAATCCAAGACCGACCTGATCCGCAACGCCGCCGTAAAAGGCATTCTGAATGAAGCCTTGGAGGAGAAGGCCAACCTGGTGAACGCGGAGGCGATCGCATCGGCCCGCGGGCTGCGCATTCACGAGTCACGCAAGCCGCACAGCTCCAGCGGAGGCTCGGGCAGTGTGCTCTCGGTCCTGCTCAGAACGGCGGCGGCCGAACACCTGGTAAAGGGCGCGGTCCTGCACAAGGACAGGCCGCGGCTGTTGCATGTGGACGGGATTGATGTGGAAGCGCCTCTCGAGCGCAATCTCATTTACCTGCGCAATCGCGACGTTCCCGGTGTGATCGGGAAGGTCGGCACGATTCTGGGTAAACATAAGATCAATATCGCCGATTTCTCCCTCGGCCGCCGGGTGGGCAACGCGAAGCCCAATGCTCCACGGGAAGCGATTGCCGTGGTGCACGTGGATGGAAAGGTTTCCGCGGAAGTTCTAGCCGAACTGAAAAGAGTGCCGGCGGTGGAACAGGCCAAGGCGATCCGGCTGTTTTAGGGTGACGGAGAAACTAGTAATGTCCTCCTGAGCGTAGCAGGATGACAGGTGAAAAATCAGCGCCAGCCAAGCATCCCTGGAAGCTGCGGCTGGTTCCAACACTTGAGCTGGATATTTACCCCCACAAACGCGCGAGGAGAATTGATGTTACGAAGATGCGGCATCGCAGTGGCAGCGTTCCTGCTGCTTACATCCATGGGATGGGCCCAGGACAACCGCTTTGACGTCAGCCTGGGCGGGGCGGCGGTATTCAGCAAGCAGTCCACGGGCAACGGTACCGTGCTTACTCCGACGAACTCCGGTGCGGTCCTCGTCACCGGGCGCTACCGCTTTTCCGAACACAGCTCCGTTGAGATCAACTATTCCCATACGGCAAATTCCCAGATTTACTTTGCCGCCCCGTTGACTTATCGCATTCACAGCACCACCGGAGAATACTCCGGCGCTTACGTTTTCAGTTTCCACGAGAGCGCCAAAGTCGAACCTTTCGTTTTCGCAGGCGCGGCCGCGCTGACTTTTTATCCCAGCTACGATGCCAACTACATCAACGGCGTGCAGACTTATATTCCGGCGTCGCAACAGACCAAGCCGGCTTTCCTCTATGGCGGAGGATTCGACTGGCGCATCTTTTCCAGCCTGCCCCTGGTTCACCGGTCCCCCATATCGAATCACCTTGCCCTGCGCCTGCAGTATCGGGGACTGGTTTACAAGGCGCCCGATTACAAAATCCAGAACCTGTTCACCGGGGCCAGAGGCCACATGGCGGAGCCATCGGTGGGGATCGTGGTGAAGTTCTAGGGAAAATCGGCCACGGATTTGCGCGATTCACACGGATAAGGCACAAGAAATGAAGGGGATTTTTGATCCGCGAAGATCAGTGGGAATCCGTGGCTAAGAATTCAAGGCTTGTTTGCGAAGTTTGCGGCTTTCTGCCAGCAGCGCCATGGAGTGCATCAGGTTTTGCAGGGTGACGATCCCCACCAGTCGCTGATCTTCAACCACTGGAATGATGCTCAGGTTTTTCGTGGTAAGTTTGCGAAAGGCGGAGGCCAGGGACTCGCCTTTCTGGGCCACGTCAAAAATCCGGTTCATCACGGCCTGAACATAGCCGTTGCCCTCCGCCCGCAGCGCTTCCAGGATCTTCTGTTTCGAGATAACCCCAACCATGTCGCTGCCGCGGATTACCGGGAAATCGTCCTGCAGGCAGTGCACGGCTTTTTCCAGCGCGTCCTCGAGCGTGTCAGCCGGGGAGAGCGTGGCAAAATCGGTAAGCATCACGTCTTCCAGGTGAACCTTTTCCAGCACCGACTGAAAAACAGCGGAGCGCTCTTCCATCTGGGAGGCAATGAACAGGAACAATCCCACCAGCGTAAGCCAGTAGTTGGGCAACAGCATGCCGCCCAGGATAAACATGGTGGCGAAGGCCTGGCCGATCGATACTGCTCGGCGCGTGGCCTGGATCGCGTCCATGTGCCGGCTGAATAGCGCCCGCAACACCCGCCCGCCATCCATGGGATAGGCAGGAAGCAAATTGAACCCGGCGATATAAAGATTGGCCCACACCAGGCTGCGGGGCAGATTGCTGGAGTGCATGAAGGGCCAGGTCCAGAGGTCCACATGGGGAGCAACCGCCACAATCACCAGGCCGGAGATCAGAGCCAGAAGCAGGTTGGCCAGCGGCCCCGCCACGGCGATGCGAATGTCCCGCTTCCAGGGAACAAGTTTGGTATCGCCTGCGGGCTGGGTGTCGTCCAGTTGCGTGACTCCGCCGATGGGCAGCAGGATGATGGACTTTACGCGGACTCCCGCGCGCCGGGCCACCAGGGCGTGACCAAACTCATGGGCCAGGACGCAAGCGAAGATGATGCCGACCAGGGCCAGGCCCCGCCCTTCGTTGGCGGTGCGATGGGTGAGAAAATCGGTCCACCACACGAAAAGCGGCAGTACGAAGAAAAAGGTCCAATGGATGCGAAGTTCAACGCCAAACACCCGGCCTGCCGAAATGGACCAACTTCTCATGAGAATCCTGCGGCCTCTTCGCCTACGGCCATTCTATATAGTTTAGACAACGGATTGGAGCGGGGAGTTGCAATTTCAGCATATCCAAGGTAATGGGATGGCCGGGCGCGGGCCCGAGGGCTCGGCACCATGCGAGGCGGCGGCGTGAGGGTGATTGCCGGAAAATTTCGCAGCCGTCCCTTGCACCCCCTTCGCGGGATGGACCTGCGCCCCACGTCTGACCGGCTGCGCGAGACCCTGTTCAATGTGCTGGGCGCGGGAAACACAGCCGCGTTTGAGGGGAAGGTCTGGTTCGATGTTTGTGCCGGGACCGGCGCAGTCGGCATCGAAGCCCTGAGCCGGGGAGCCGCCAAAGTTTACTTTGTGGAATCATCGGCGTCCGCCGCCACCCTCATCCGGCGCAATCTCGACTCGCTGAAAGTGGAGTCGGGCTACGAAGTGTTGAAGGAAGAAGCCGCTCGTGCGCTGCGCCAGCTGGAAGCCAGAAACATCAGGGCGGACTTCATCTTTCTCGATCCTCCCTACCACCTGGAGAAGATTTATGCCCAAGTCCTCCAGTTGCTCTCGCAGTCCCGGTTGCTGGCGCCGGATGCCGTAGTCGTCGCGGAGCATGACAAGAGATTCGATCCCGGCGACGGGTCTGCTTCGCTGTCCCGCTATCGCAAACTGGAGCAGGGGGACGCGGCGTTGAGCTTTTATCGACACCAGTGAAGATTGACGAATTGCCGGATTGACGGATTCCCGGATTGAAAATCGGTAAGTCTTCAAGTTTGACAATCCGGAAATCCGGCAATTCGTACATAAAATTACGACACCGTCGCCTGATGTAGCAGGCCAAGCCTCCGCCCGATAAGCCGTGCAGATTCCACCACGATGTTGACGGCAGTCACGATGGCCGCAATGACCAGTCCCAGGTGAACGCCGGTGTTGATGCCCTTCGCCAGGGCTTGCAGTTGTGCCGCGCTCGCGTCGGCAGGCAAAAACAACGCGGAAGCGTTGATCAGGAAATAGAGAACGACCAGACCGAGCGCGCTCATGACCAGCCGCGACACGCTTCTGCCCTGGGCCCACTGCGGCCATGCCAGCATAGCGGCAGTGATGGACACATCGACCAGCACCATCACCACAAACAAGGGATAAATCGTTTGCCACACCGGGCCAAAATGGAGGAATGCAATGCCCGGGCCGAATATGAGGTACTGATAGTGCAACCCGGCCAGCCACCAGACACCGAATATGGCTTGTAGCAGAAGTTGGGTGATCAATTCGAAGCTCGACTTGCGCGGACTGTGCTTTGCCAGCGGCGGCAGCTTGCGCGGGTCCCAGTTGTCCTTCAAGCGGAGTCTGGCGCCAAAGAACTCCAGAGCGGAGAAAGTCAGAGTGATCCAAGCGAAGGTCAGCAACGCGACGCTGGGATAGCGGAGCAGCACGCCCAGACTCTCCATCAGAGTTTTGCCGGCGGCTGCGGTGGCGATGCTGGCCGCCACCAGCACCAGGAACGCAAGTCCCAGTGCGGCCTTCAATACCTTCCAATAGATGGGAAACATAGTCGCTCCAATCATGTGCTGCTGCTTGCGATAGCGGCTGGCCAGTTGCATGGGGCTGCCCAGCTTCTTCAGCAGCTCCGCCTGCTCATCCTCGCCCAGCGGGTGGCCGAGTTCCGCCTCCTTCTCCTCGATCTGGGAAAGGATGTTCTCGCGCAGTTCCGTGATGATGTCGTCGCGCTGCTGCTGGGGAAGCGCGAACTTTACCGCTTGCAGATAGCGTTCGATCAATTCCATGTCGTGCTCCTTGGAAACCATCAAAACTTTTCCATCCAGCTCCGGGCCTTGGGTTGTGCGGAAAAAAACAGGTCTAGCCGCAACAGCAGACCTCAGGGGCTAAAGCGCGAAACATTTTCAATCGCCTGGGTGGCACGACTAAGGTCGTGCCCTTCCCAAGGTCGCGCACTGTCTGGGTAAATCCCTGCACAGCCCGAAACTCCCCTTCCCAAGACCGTCCTTGCCGGCGACCCCGCCGGGCACGAGTTTTTCCGCAACTTCATCTAGAGAATCCCGTCCAGCGACGCGTTGATGCTCTTCCACTCGGCTGACAGTTGTTTCAAAATCAGCTTGCCGTCGGCGGACAGGCGGTAGAAACGCTTGTTGCGTTTGTCCTCCTCGCGCCACTCGCTCACCAGCAAGCCCTGGCTCTCCAAACGGCGCAGCAGTGGATACAAAGTACCTTCATCGATCTCCATGCCCTGGCCCGCCAGCGCCTTGCGCAGGGTGTAACCGTAGCGTTCGTCGCGCAACTCGGCCAGCACCGCCAGGATCAGGCAACCGCGCCTGAGCTCAAGCCGCAGGTTTTCGAGGACTTCATTGTTCATCGGTCCTTCTACCGTGCGCTGCATAGTGTATGCCACATACTGTATGTCATACAGTATACATTGTCAAGTATCTTTTCTGCACAGCTCGATCTGGCTCGGATCTCGCCCCACCTCAGTGACCAGATAAGTTCCATCAGTGCCGGCGTCTCGCCGGCTGCCTCGATGGCGTCTCGCCCTAGGGTCCGGGACGCCCGCCCATATTGGGACAAGTAGCTGAAACCGCGTCTCTTATTCCGCGCCCGGCTGAGGTAAGCAATTCTGGTTACGAAAGTTTCGCCGGAAACAGTGCAAGTTGTTGTTTTAGAACATCTTAGCTGTTATCAATAAGCACAGATTCCAGCATAGAACGTAAACCGGGAATCCTATCGGAGGGACGTGGGTAGCGGCTCTCAGCGGTGGAGAGAACTGACTGTAGGCGCCAAGGTGTTCATCAGCCTTGTCGTTGTGGCGGGGACGTGTGTGCTTCTGTACGGCGCCGCCCGGCCCACCAGCAAGAACATCGCGCAGTTCATCTGTTACCTGCTGATCGCAATTCTGGCGGCCCGGTTTAAGGTCCGCTTGCCGGGGATCACGGGCACGATGTCGGTGAACTTCCTGTTTATCCTGCTGGGCGTTCTGGAATTGGGCTTCGCCGAGACTCTGGCGCTGGCGACCGGCGCCATCCTTGTCCAGTGCTTTTACCGCGATCGCCCCAGCCCGCTGCAGGTCACGTTCAATCTGTCGGCCAGTGCCATTTCGATCGCCGTGGCCTACAACGTGTACCACCTGGCGATCTCCGGGGCGCAGGTAAAGAGCCATCCCCTGCTGCTGGGACTGGCCGCTATCTCTTATTTCGCGGCCAACACCGGCTCCATCGCAGCCGTGATCGCGCTCACCGAGCAGAGGTCGATCAAGAACCTGTGGGTGGAATGCTACTTCTGGTCGTTCCCTTATTACCTGGTGGGCGCCGCCTTTGCCGGAATGATCGGCTGGTTCAACCGCGAGTTCGGATGGGAAACCTCGCTGCTGATCGTTCCCATTATTTACCTCATCTATCGGTCGTATCGCCTGTATCTGGGAAAACTGGAAGACGAAAAACGCCATGTGGAAGAAATGGCGACACTGCACCTGCGCACCATCGAGGCCCTGGCACTGGCCATCGAAGCCAAGGACCACACCACGCACGACCACCTGCAACGGGTGCGGGTGTACGCCATCGAGGTCGCCAAGGAACTGCATGTGACCCCGGGCGAAATGGAAGCTCTGCATGCCGCGGCGCTGTTGCATGACATTGGCAAACTGGCCGTGCCCGAGCACATCATCTCGAAGCCGGGACGGCTGACCCCGGAAGAATTTGAAAAGATGAAAATCCACCCGCTTGTGGGGGCCGAGATCCTGGAGCGGGTCCGATTCCCGTATCCGGTGGTGCCAATTGTTCGCGCCCATCACGAGAAGTGGGATGGATCGGGCTATCCCTTCGGACTGAAGGGCGAAGAGATTCCCATAGGGGCGCGCATTCTCTCTTCCGTGGATTTTCTGGACGCCATGGCGTCTGACCGGCAATACCGGCGGGCGCTGCCGTTGGAAGAGGTCATGAAGCGCCTGTCGGCGGAGTCAGGGAAATCATTCGATCCCAAAGTCGTGAGCGTTCTCGAGAGACGATATCGCCAGCTGGAGAAGCTGGTGGAGTCCACCTTCAGACGCGAACCGGTGACGCCGCTCTCCACCGAAATGAAGGTGGAAGCTGGAGCCGCGCCGGCGGCCGGCTTCGAAGACATCACAGTAAAGGATGCGCCCGGCCAGGAAGCTACGTTCTTGTCGTCGATCGCGGCGGCCCGGCAGGAAGCGCAGACTCTGTTCGAGCTGAGCCAGGATCTGGGCGCTTCACTCAGTCTGGGCGAAACCCTGTCGGTGTTCTCGGTGAAGCTCAGACGGCTGGTGCCCTACGACGCCATCGCGATCTACGTAAAGCGGGATGCGGAGTTGGTTCCGGAGCATGTAAACGGGGACAACCACCGCTTGTTTTCGTCGCTGCGCATTCCCTGGGGCAGCGGCCTCTCGGGCTGGGTAGCGCAGAACCGGAAGCCCATCATTAATGGCAATCCCTCGGTGGAGCCGGGGTATCTGAACGATCCGACCAAGTTCAGCACGCTGCGCTCGGCGCTGGCGATTCCTCTGGAAGGACTGGCCGGCGTGGTGGGCGTGCTCGCGCTTTATCACGCGGAAACCGACGCCTTCACTTCCGACCACTTGCGCATCCTGCTGGCCATCAGTTCGAAGATGGCCCTGGCTATCGAAAATGCCGTGAAGTTCGAGCAAGCTGAAAGTTCGGCCGTCACCGACTACCTAACGGGACTGCCCAATGCCCGGTCTCTGTTTCTGCAACTGGATCGCGAGCTGGCCCGCTGCAAGCGCGACACCACGTCGCTCGTAGTCATGGTCAGCGATATGGATGGCTTCAAGCAGATCAACGACCGCTTCGGCCATCTGGAAGGCAATCGCGTGCTGCGCCTGTTCGCCCAGGCCTTGAAAGAGAGCTGTCGCGAGTACGACTATGTGGCCCGCATGGGTGGAGACGAATTTGTGGTGGTGGCCCCGGGCCTGACCGCCGACGCAGCCGCCAAAAAAGCAGAGAGCCTGCGTGAACTGGCGCGACAGGCCGGCCAGGAAGTCTGCAGCGAGGACATCCTTTCGCTCAGCGTGGGCCAGGCCCTGTACCCGGAAGACGGAAAGGATGCGGAGGCGCTGCTGGCCGAAGCCGATCGCCGCATGTACATCGAAAAGCAGAAACAGCCTTCGCGCAAGAACCGCCGGCTGTATCCTCGCATGAAGTGCCGGGTCACGATCGAGTTGCGGCCGCAGGAAGGCGAAGTGCCCATCTTGGGAAACCTGATCGACGTCAGCCTGGGCGGCTGCTATGTGGAAACCAGCACACTCATGCCCGCCGGCTCCAAATTGAAAGTAATTTTCTCGATTGACGACGGCCGACTGCAGGCTTCAGGCTTCGTAGTGCGCATCGATCCCGGATCCGGTATTGCCATCCAGTTCAACGACATGAACCGTGAAGATCGGGACAAGATGCACAAGGTGCTCGAGTTCGTGCACAACAGCACGATGTTTTACGACAATCGGTACTTCTCGAAACTGATGAAAACCTGAGCGGCTCTTGAGGCGAGAGTGGAGCAGCGCTTAGTCGCCGCATTGAAGATTTGCCGAAGCAGGCGGCTTCAGCCTCGGCGGTACTTTCATTAAATCTTGCCGCCCGCCCCATTTCGGAGAGGACTAATGCAGGCCGAGGCCCTGCGCACCCAACCAGAGTTTTTTCCCGCAGTCTTCATCGCACTTCATTCCCTCCGGTGAGTTCGCCAAACAGCCAAGCCTTGGCCATCTTCCAATGCGCTTCGCCGTCTCTGGCGAAATCCCCAGAAACTTCGCGGTTTCTTCAACACTCAGTCCGCCAAACTAACGCAACTCCACCACCTGAGCCTTTCGGGATCGAACTTGGACAATGATGCCAGCGCCCCGTCCAGCGCGAGAACGTCCACCTGCGGTGCTCTGGCCGCAACTGCTTCCTCATCCAAAGGTATTTGGACCGTGCCTCCGCCGCGCTTGGCGTATCCGCGGCTGCGCGCATGGTCCACCAGAATGCGACGGATTACCTGCGAACAGAGAGCAAGGAAGTGCACGCGATTCTCGCAGCGCAAGCCTTCGGCGCGAACCAATTTCAGGTAGGCCTCGTTCGCCAGGGCAGCCGACTCCATGGTCTGGCCCGGCCGGCATCGGCCCAGGTGCCGCCGGGCGATCCGGCGTAACTCGGGGTAAACCAGAGGCATGAGGCGGTCGAGCGCCTGCTCGTCTCCCTCGCCCCAGGCGGCAATCAACCCGCTAATGTCTGGCGGAGGTCCACGGCCAGCACGGTGCCGAACCTACCATAAAAAACCTTTGCCCGTTTGACCCTTTTTTCCGCCGGTTCACGGTATACAAGGCAGGGGGAACCACTCGACTTCTGACCCGCGAAGTTGCTTCAACGTCAACTTTTGCCTGCGCTAACCCGCATTCCTATTCTCCCAGGCTGGCTCAACCGTCAAGTAGGAGACTCATGAAAACCATTCGTACGCAGACAATCATCGCCTCATTCGCGATTGCGGGCCTTTCAGCCCTGTTCTCTCACTGGGCCCGGAATCGGCTTCGGTAGCGGCCTCCGGGCGAAGCGGAAGTTTACACATAACGAAGGAGTGCTCGCAGTACACGGGCGGCGTCGGTTCCTTTTGCAGCATCACATCCTCGACCCTCAGGGAGATTCCTGCCGGCTCGAAGGTTCTCTATGACCAGGCAGTCGGCATTCGGCAGGCTTGCTGGACAGCAACGTCGTCCTCGACGCAGGCAACGCCAACCGGGCGGTCGGCCGTTGCACACTCGATGGAGTGACCAGTCGGGAAACGGTACGGTCTCCGACGGGACTGGATCGCTGACGGATTCACGGCCCGCTTCGATGTCTCGCCGTGAAGACCTTGTCAATTACCACAGGCCGGCACCTATAGCTTCAACGATCTGGCAGGGAACACGGCGACAGATAACGGCCATCAAGGAGTCTTCCCAAGTCTGAAGATGCGGAAGCCTGTCACAACGGCTTCCGCGCGATCCCTTGCAGTCCGGTTGGGAATTCATCTCACTTGAGCTACTTCGGAAAGTTCATGCGGCGCAGCACTCCCTGAAAGCGCGGCTCGGAATGTATGGGATCCATACCCGGGCCCACCTTCAGATGCACCATCAGTGGGTCATGCTCTTCGTACCCCTTCTCCAGCCAAGTGAGCGCCATGTCTTTATCGCCCAAGCCAAGGTATGCATTGACGAAAAGATTGGGGGAGACATGGCGATGCCGGGCAATTTCCTTCAATTCACCCATCAGCTTTTGCGCCTTCTGTCTCTTCCCAGCCCTTCCATACACCATAGCAAGCCCTGAGACCACCACCGGTTGCCTTCCAGATTGGCGGGCAAACCTCTCGAACGCGGCGATGGCCTCCGGATACATCTTCTTCATGGTATAAGTCCAGCCCAACGCATGGTCATCTCCTGCACTCTGGAAGCCTTTCATCGCAACATCGAACTGACGCGACATGTATGCCACGAAGGCCAGGTCTTCCTGGTGGTCGTTGATTGAATCCATTCATCTGCTCGTTGATCGGCGCTTGGCCTCATCGAATCTACCCACCTTCAACAGATAAGCCTCGGAATTTGCGTGAGCCCACAGGTAACTCGGACTTAACTTGAGTGCGAGCTGATTCTCCTTCTCTACCTCTAACCAATTCCAATCTAGCGATAGGATCATGGCACGTGCAATTGAGCTTCTGCAAGTAAAGGATCGAGTTCCAGGGCCTTCGCTGTAGCCACTGTGGCCTCCGGTAAAATCTCCTTAGTGGAATATCCTCCTCCCCCAAATAGGGGATTTGCGAGTGAGAGAAGGGCTTCGGCCAGCCCCGCATACGCTTCCGCGGAACCTGGATCCTTTTCGATTGCCTCCCTGAAGTATGCAATGCCGGTCTGCTCGTCCAGTTCGGTGCCTTTGTGGGCGAAGAATTGGCCGCGAAGGAAAGCATCATGCGCTTCCGGGCTCACCCGACGCGCGCTCGCCAAGCGGGACGCCTCCGGCGGGGTGAGCTTGACCTGGATTTCATCCGCAACTGCGCGCGCAATCTCATCCTTTAACACCAGCACATCGCGGATGCTGCGATCGTAACTCTTGGCCCAGAGCTGTCGCTCAGGGGAAACCTGGTCCAGGTGAATGCTCACTCGCACTCGATCGCCGGAGCGTTCCACGGCACCTCCGAGAATCGCGTTCACCTTCAATTCTCGTGCTATTTCCGGGAGCGCCTTCTTGCTCCGCTTGTATTGCATGACGACTGGCGGGAGATTACTCGAGGGGTGCTGATTTTCCCCATCTCGGAGATCAGCGCTTCCGTCATCCCGTCGGCAAAGTATTCCTGTTCCGGCTGGTTGGAAAAATTCTCCAGCGGGAGCACAGCCAGGGCTTGAATCTGGTCCGGCTGGTTTGCGTTATCGAGCGAGTGCCCGGAGCTACGCAGCCACAACTCAGAGGCAATGACCAACATCGCCAGCGCCGCTGCTGCAACTGCGGCGACTCGCCAGCGGTTCGATCCTCGCGATGCTTTTTCGATCGCTCCGCGCACATCTGCGATCTGGTTCAGCCGGCGTCCAGTATCCTTTTGAAGGCAACGACGCAGCAGTTCGCGAATCGCAGCCGGCGTTTTCGCAGGTAGTGCTCGCCAGTCAGGCTCCCTCTCCAGCACGGCTGCAATCGTGTCCTGCTGGGTCTCGCCTGGAAAAGCACGCGTGCCGGTGAGCAGCTCATACAACAGACATCCGAAGGCCCAGATGTCCGTGCGCTTATCGACTTCTCTTCCACGCGCCTGCTCTGGGCTCATGTACCCGGGCGTCCCGACAATCTGCCCAGCGACTGACACGACTCCCGTCCCCGCGACCGGCTGCAAGAGTTCCGGATTTCCCTCCCGCCCCCAGATGGCCTTCGCCAAACCGAAGTCCAGCACTTTCACAGTGCCCTGGGGCGTCACTCTTATGTTGGCTGGTTTCAAGTCGCGATGAATGATTCCTTTACTGTGCGCCGCTTCCAGGGCCGCCGCCACCTGGCCGGCACGGTTTAGCGCGGCTTGAACTGGGAGGGGACCGTGTAGCATTTCGCCCTCCACCAGTTCCATGACCAGGTAATCTGCCCCTTCGGATTCTTCCAGTCCGTAAATGGCGGCGATGTTGGGGTGGTTCAGGGAAGCCAGGGTGCGCGCTTCACGGCGCAGGCGCAACAGCCGCGCCGGATCGCGCGCGAACTCGCGAGGCAAAGTCTTGACGGCAACATCGCGGCCAAGCTTGCTATCGTGCGCCCGATAGACCTCGCCCATGCCGCCGGCGCCTAACGGAGCCACGATCTCATAGGGGCCGAAGTGCCGTCCCAGCAAGGACTCCGCGGTTTTCAGGGCTGGGGCCGTGTCGGCAAGGGCGGGTACTTCCAGAAAACTTCCGGCTTGTTCTTCTTTCGCCAGCAGCAACTCGACCTGCTGCCGCAGCTCGATGTCGGCACCGCAAGTTCCGTCAAGATAGGCTTGCCGCGCATCCGGCGCCCGCTCCAACGCCTCGTGAAAAAGTCCCTCGACCTTGCGCCAAAGCTCGTGCTTCATGGCCGAGTCCTGTCGAGCGGAAAAGATACGGCTGGCTCAACCAGAGTGCCTTGTCCGGCCAGCCCCGTGGTTGGCCGGAATTATAGTCTCAAATCCTGGATCGCACGGATCTTCCACCAAGGATCCCGTAGGGCCGGTGCCCCGAACCCGCCCGGGCCGACCGCAGCACGGCCCTATCTGGCCGAAGAAGAAACCCTGGCGAGCTGCGCTCGCCTGCCCGTACGAGGGCGTCCGGACCTACGTGGGCAGGATGTCCCGATTGCCTTTAGGTGCGGAAGACGAGTTGTGGCGACAGCCTGTCTCACCACACGCGGCAGGCATTCACCGGCATCATCGGCTGTCCCGGTTTGCAGCCGAAGGCCCGGCCAAACTCCGGCATGTTCTGCACCACGCCGTTTGCCCGGAATTGCCGCGGCGAATGAGGATCGGTCTGCACTTGCAGGCGGAGCTGTTCGGGGCGGGTGTCGCCGCACCAGTTCTGTCCATGCCCCAGAAAGAATTGCTGGATGGGCGTATAGCCGTCCTGCTTTTTCGTCAGATTAATGTTTTTTCTTTTGGCGTCGGCCAGGAACGCGATGTAGGCCAGGCGCAGGCCACCATTGTCGGCTGTGTTCTCACCCAGGGTCAACTTACCGTTTACCTTCACGTCATCGACCGCGACAAAATTCCCGTACTCCTTTACCTCGCACTCCGCTTTCTCGTCGAAGTGTTTGCCGTCCTCGGGGGTCCACCAGTCCTCGAGATTCCCATTGGCGTCGAACTGGCGGCCTTCGTCGTCGAAGCCGTGGGTCAGTTCGTGCCCTACGATGCCGCCCACGTGCCCATAATTCGTCGCATCCGAGGCGTGGCTGTCGTACAGCGGAGGCTGCAGGATGGCGGCTGTGAAGTTAATGTCGTTCATACTGGGGTTGTAATAGGCATCGACCGTGGCCGGGGTGATGAGCCACTCCCCGCGATCGACCGGCTTGCCGATTTTCGCCAGTTGGCGGCGGGCCTCAAACTCGGTGGCGCGCTGCGCGTTTCCGAAAGCATCGTCGCGCGCGATGGTCAGTGCAGAATAGTCCCGCCAGCGGTCGGGATACCCGATCTTGTCGGCCACGGCGCGCAGCTTTTCCCTGGCCCGGACTTTGGTTGCGGAACTCATCCAGTCCAGGGTGTCAATGTCCTGGTCCATCGCGGCTTCGATGTCCTTCACCATTTGCACCGTGGCCTTTTTGTTGGCGGGAGGAAATTCCTGCGCCACATAGACCTGGCCCAGGGCCTCACCCAGGGCTCCGTCGGTGGCCTGTACGCAGCGCTTCCAGCGAGCCCTTTGTTCCGGCTGGCCGCGCAACTTACGGCCATAGAAGTCGAAGCGTTCATCATCGAGTGCCTTGGGCAAGACGTAGCCGGGATTGGAGAGAATCAGCTGCCAGCGTAAATAGGCCTTGATCGTATCCAGATCGGTGGAAGCGAGCAGGGCATTCATTCCCTTGAAGAAGTCGGGGCTGGCGACGTTTAGTTCGGTGATCGGGGGCGCTCCGGAGGCGGCGTGAAAGCGGTCCCAGGCCAGGCCCGGAACCAGAGCCGCGAACTCGGACACCGGCATCAGGTGGTAAACCTTGTTGGGATCGCGCCGCGAAGTGATGTCCAGGGAGACCTTGGCCAGCGCGGTCTCCAGTTGCATGATGGCTTTGGATTCACTGGCGGCTTTGTCTTCCGCTTCACCGGCCAGCTTCAGCATGTTGGCGATGTGCTGCACGTACTGGGCGCGGGTTTTCTCGGCGGCGTCTCCGGTGCGGAAGTAGTAATCGCGTTCGGGCAGGCCCAGACCACCCTGGTCGGCCACCAAGATCTGCTTGCGGGCATCCTTGAAATCCTGCTGTTCGCCAAAGCTCATGAAGGCATTGGCGCCGATCAACTGGAAGCGGGCGAAAAGTTCGGGCAAGTCATCTTTACTCTTGAGTGCGGCAATGCGATCGAACTCCGGCTGCAGCGGCTTCAGTCCCTTCTGGTTGATGGCGTCCACGTCCATGCAGGCCGCATACGAGTCGCCGATCTTCTGCTCATTGGGGGTGCGACCGGCGCCGCCCGCGGCGGCCTTTTCCAGCATGGTGTGCAGGATGTATTCGGTGTAGTCCGCGATCATGGCGCCGGTGCCGTAGGCGGAACGATCGTTGGGAATCGGGTACAGCTTGGAAAAATTGCCGCAGGCGTACTTGAAGAAATCAGTGCAGGGATCGGCGGTGGTGTCGATCAACTGCTTGTCCAGGCCGGGTAAACGCACTGGGGGCGTTCCCGCCTCGGCCTTTCGGTTGGCTGGCGTTTGCGCCATGGATACGGCACACAGCGCGGTCACGATCACGAACGCAGCTATCGATTGCTTGGTCATTTGTTTTTCCTTTGAGGATCCACGAGCACGCAGACAGGCTGACCCTCTCATTCGACGCGCATGGCCGGACTTTGTGAGCAGGTCAATACCGAATATCGCAGAGTCGACGTCAAAAGCTTTAACCGCGAAGGGCGCAAAGACACCGCAAAGGCCGCTAAGAAAACCAATCCTATCTGATCGCGATCTTACTTTCCGCCCATCAGCAGCTTGGCGATAGTGGCCAACTGCATGTTGGATGTGCCTTCGTAAATCTTGCCGATTTTCGAATCGCGCCAGTACTTCTCCACGGGATAGTCCTTGGTAAAGCCGTAGCCGCCGTAGATTTCGATGGCCAGCGAGGTCACCCGCTCGGCCACCTGCGAGCAGAAGAGTTTGGTCATGGCCGCTTCCTTGACGAAGGGGATACCGGCATCTTTCATGCGCGCAGCGTTATAGACCATCAGCCTGGCCGCCTCGATTTCGGTGGCCATTTGCGCGATCTGGAACTGGATGCCCTGGTAGTCGCTGATCGGCTTTCCGAACTGCTTGCGTTCCTGCGCATACCTGGCCGCATACTCCCACGCGCCGCGGGCCACCCCAGCCATCTGCGCCCCGATTCCAATGCGGCCTTCGTTCAAGGTTTCGATCGCGATCTTGTAGCCTTTGCCCACCTCGCCCAGCACGTTGGATTTCGGCACCTGGCAGTCTTCGAGAATCAGCTCGCAGGTGGATGAAGCTCGAATCCCCAGCTTGTCTTCTTTCTTGCCGACGGTGAAGCCGGGGAAACCTTTTTCGATGAGAAACGCAGTGATTCCCTTGTACCCGGCCGCGGGATCGACCGTAGCAAAGAGCACAAACAGCCCGGCTTCCTTGCCATTGGTGATCCACAGTTTTCGCCCATTGAGAACGTAGTCGCTGCCTTTGAGCGTGGCCCGGGTCTGCAGAGCGAAAGCATCCGATCCCGAACCCGCCTCGCTGAGGGCGTAGGCGCCGCAGGTATCGGCTGCCATGCGGGGCAGGAAGCGCTTCTTCTGCTCCTCGCTCCCCCAGCGCAGCAGCGCGTTGTTGACCAGCGTGTTCTGCACGTCCACCACGACGCCGGCGGAAGCATCCACCCGCGACATTTCCTCGACCGCCAGGATGGCCTCGAAGAACTGGCCGCCTCCGCCGCCATACTGCTCCGGAATTTCGATCCCCATCAATCCCAGCTGAAAAAACTGGCGGATCAAGTCCGGATCGAAGACGCCTTTTTCATCCATTTCCTTCACCAGCGGGCGGACTTTCTCGTCGGCGAACTGGCGGATGTTGTCGCGAAACATGACTTCGTCTTCGGTGAAAGAAGTCAGGGGCGTGGGCGGAGGAAGCTGCAGGGTGGTGTCAGGCATGAAAGCACCTTCGAGATAAAGAGTGGGAGGACTGAGAATTCTAGCAATTTGTGGCGCCGGCGTCTTGCTGCGTTGGCTGCGTTGATGGAGGACGGGCGGGACGCCCGGCCTCCATTCAGTCTAATCAGTTTCCTGCTTCCCGCCCTGTATGAGTTTGAGTCCGTCGGCTTGGAGGATGCGCTGGATCTGGTTGCGGGCGTGTACTGCCCAGGGACCGACCGTGTCCAGCTTCACATAGGCGCGCCAGTGCTTGAGGGCCTTGCGCGGCTCCTTGATTTTTTCGTAAGCCAGGGCCAGGTTGTAATGGGCGTCGGCGTAAGTGGGCGCGAGCCGCAGGGCGGTGCTGTAGGTCTGGATGGCCTCCGCCACCCGGCCGGTTTCATCCAGCACGTTGCCCAGATCGAAGTACGCCAGGGCATAGCGGGCATCCACTTCGATGGCATAGCGGTAGTGCTTTTCCGCCAGCGCGTATTCCTGCCGGTTGTAATGCAGCGTGCCCAGGTTGATATGCGCGGCGGCATGATCGGGGTCGATTTCGAGCACCTGCTGGTACATTTCGATGGCCTGCGCCTGATGGTTGGGATCTTCCTCGAGCGCGATGCCGCGCGCGAACAACTCAGCCGCGTCGGTCGGCGCCGCTTCCGTGTGACTGGAGATCGGAGTACTGGCCACGAGCCGCTGTCCGGGAGTGAAGTCAAACATGAACTGCCCGGCAATGGGCTCGACCACTTTGCCCTGGTGACGGAAGGCAATGCGATGTCCAGTGGAGAAAGCGCCAGCCTCGAGCAGCGGATTTTCCATCCCGGCCACCTGCTTCAGCATGGCCTCCAGCGACTGCCGGATTACCGCGGGCCGCACCTTGCGGGCACACAAGTCGCGCACTTTCTTGACTTGCAGAAGTTCAAAAAAAGAATAGTTCTCGGCAGCGGCCACCAGTCCGGCCTTCTCCCAACCTGCCAACTGGCGCGCCGTGATCCGCAGAATGCGAAGCAGATCCGCTTGGGTGTATCGATACACGATGGTTATTGAACTCTAGCCCTATTATCGGAAAGGTTACTCCCGGTTGGCAAGTGGAAAGTCGCCCGAAAGGGAATCTCAACCGACAACTTGCCCAATTCGGAGTGCAAGATTCGCGGAAAACCTGGCGGGAAGTAAAAAAACTGGAGCCGACGAGCGGACTTGAACCGCTGACCTGCCGATTACGAATCGGCTGCTCTACCAACTGAGCTACGTCGGCTTGCTTTCGATTCTAACAAAGGCAGTCGTTGGCCGTTGGCCGTTGGCCGTTGGCAAATCACTTTCTCCTGAAGGCTGGGACTTAGCTGTCGACTCCTGCAACTCACTCCGTCACGAGCGGTGCTTCATGTGGCCAACGACCGAAATAAAAAGGCCACCCTGGCAAAGGGGCGGCCTCTTCTTTTAGGGAGAATAGTTCCAACGGGGCAAAAATCCGTCAAAACTTTCTGGCGAAATCTTATGAGCCGAAAAAGGGGGGTGTCAAGGAATTTTTGGGAAATAAATATCTTTAAATTCAATGACTTACAAAATAGGTTAACAGGTCCGCAACGCCGGCCATTTTTCGGTCTTTAACGCTTTTGCTCCCCTAAACGGCTTTGATTGATGAGCTTACCTTGGAATCGGCGGCCTCTCCCTGACCCTCGGACAGGTTCAGGGAGATGAAATCGGTAGGGACCTCGCGGTGCAGCACTCGCTCCGGCAAAATGTGATTGAAGAAGATGCGAATGCCGCCGAATGCCAGGCCAGCCACGCCCGCAAATACGATCAGAATCCCGCACAGCAGGAAAACGTTCAACAGCAGGTTGGGCAAACTGTTTTTCTTGCCCTGATAAGTGTTCTCGTTCCAGGTGACATCCGCTTCGTAGTTCACCGCACTCAGCAGCGCGCGCGCCTCACTCTGCGAAACCGCGCCAGTGGCGATCACCACGATAGGACCGGTGCGCTTGTCGAAGATCGGCCCTGCAATCGCGATCGGACTCCCGGTTTGCGGTTGAGCATTGGGCTGGTTGGCGGCATCAATGCGGCGCAGATGTTCGGCGGCCAGTTGCGGCGTGGGATAGGCGATCAGCATCAGCGTGCCCACTCCGCCGGAAGTCTGGTATGAGCCCAGCGCCACTTCAGCGCTGGCGTTAAAGTCCACCAGTTGCGCGGAGAGCGGCGCGCCGATCTTGTCCAGGCCGACCGGTCCCATCACGTATTTCGCGGTATTCTTCACGTAACCCGACTTGGGAAGATAAGCCGGCAGACTCGGCAGATTGCCCGCGTTCCCGGCGGGCAAAGGCAGCGCCTGCGACAGTTCCCGTAGCGACGCGGTGGACATGGCGCTGAGTTTTTCGAATATTGCGTCCACCAGGATGTTGCCGCGATAGAAAAGCACGCGCTCGTTCAGTGACGAACCCTGGTCCGGGATCGATTCCTTGAGCATCTGCGGCATTTTGTAATAAGTGAACGCGCCATACGCCCCGCTGGCGTCAGCGAACCGGATGGCCTTGAGAGCGACTTTGCGCCCGTCCTCCCGGATGTAGGTGCCGGATTCAAAGTCAGTCAGGCCGTATTCCTTAAGCAGAGCCGCGTTGACAGAGTCAGCCACCGCAGGGTCTTTGCTGCTGCGAATCAAGCCCGAGATATGCCATCCGGCAAATTGCGCAGGCAGGATGGAGGGTGCGGCTGGTGCGACTGGTGTGGCCGCGGGCGACTCGCCCGCGACAGCAAGGCTCACGCTCAATGCCAACAAAACGAGAACGGACACGAATCTGCTGACCATAGACGGATCGGGTTGGAAGCGGAACAGCCCCGTAGTACTTAGACTACAGACGGAAGCGGAAAGTTTCCATCCGGCGGGCCCCTGAGGTCCGCGGTATTTTGGCGTCCTTTGCGGTTATTCTTTGCGCACTTTGCGGTTAAGGGTTTGATCTTGCGGCTAGCGAAGACGAAAAGCTTGAACCGCAAAGGACAAGCTACTAGTTCTCGTCCTTATCGATCTTGCTGGCGACTTTGACTCCGCTCAAGCCGCTTACATACTTCGATATTCCGCGGTAGAGCGATTCGGCGATGCGCTGGCGATAGTCGGAAGTCCGCAGCCGGCGCTCGTCGCCCGGGTTGCTGACAAACGAAATCTCGGCCAGAATCGACGGCATGTTGGCCCCTATGAGGACGATAAACGGCGCTTTTTTGACTCCGCGATCGCGAATGCCGGGGCTCTTGGCGGCCAGCCCGCTGTGCAGGGCGCGCTGCACGTTTGACGCAAACTCGCGCGATTCTTCGATCTTTTCCTTCAACGCGATCTTCTTCACCAGGTCCTGAAGCTCGTGGATGGATTTATCCGAGGCCGCATTTTCGCGTGCCGCCACATCCAGGGCTTCCGCCGACGAAGTGAAGTTCAGGTAGTAGGTCTCGACGCCTCGCGCGTCCGGGTCACGACTGGAGTTGGCGTGGATTGAAACGAACAGGTCCGCCTGCTCCTGGTTGGCGATCGAGGTGCGAGTTTCAAGGGGGATGAAAGTGTCGTCCTTGCGGGTGTAAACCACGTCGGCGCCAAGCCGCGCCTGCAGCAGTTTTCCCAACCGCCGGCCCACATCGAGCACCAGGTCTTTTTCTTCCAGGCCATTGGGGCCGATGGTTCCGGTATCGTGTCCGCCGTGGCCCGGGTCGATCACGATCTTGCCGATCTTCAATCCCAGGGCGCGGATCAATGAGCGGTCGCCGTTGGCGGTCGGCGAAGCTTCGCGGGCATCGGGGAAAATCACGGCCGGCTTGCGTTTGTTGCGCCTCGAACTCTTCGCCGTGGGCCGGGTGAGCGTGCTCGCCGCCCTGGTTTGGGGCCTGATCTCAGGCGGATCGAGTTTGGCCACCGTCGCCGGGCTGGAATCGCCCTCATCATCGTCCGCTTCCACGACTATTTTTTTGGTTCCGGCATCGCCGGCCACGCTGGTCAGGGTGGCGGGCTTTCTGGCGCTTTCCTTGGCTGGTGGCTTGGCGTCGGCGACCGCGGCCGGCCGGGATGAATCCTGCGGTTCTTTCAGGGATTTTTCGTCCGCCGTCTTGCTGTCCGGTCCAGGGCCGTCTTCTTTTTTATTGGCAACAGTCTTCGCCTGGCCGTTCCTGGCCTCAGTGGCCGGGTGAATGTCCTTGCTGTGAACGTCAATAATCAAGCGCGGCGGATCGGTGAGCAGGAAGGTGGTGTAGTCGGATCGGTCCTCGACTTCCAGCACAATCCGGGCCGTTCCCGGCTGGAACTGCGCCACCCGGATCTTTTTCAGCAGCCCATCATCCACTTCGAAGGTCTTGCCGAGCAGGGGCGAGGTCAGATTGGTGTCGAGCAGATCGAAGAAAATTCGATCCGGATTATCAATGCGCTGGGCATCGAACTTTATGTCTCTTTCCAGGCCAACGGCGACCCGAGTGTAGTTCGGGTTAGACCAGTGGCGGATGCTGGTGACGTGCGCGACCTTGTGGTTCGCGTCTTCGTTGACGGGCTTGGGTGCGGCATTCTCGGCCGCAGCGGAGGTCTTGCCGGCATTCGGCTTCCCGGACCGCGTTCCAGGAGTGCTGGAATCGTCGTCCGAATCGTCCGCGTCCTTTGATCGCAACCCGGCTTGCCGCACCGGTTCGGCCAGCGCCTTCCGGGCTTCGCTCGCCAGATGGTGGTGAGGATAACGGTGGAGAAATTCCTCGAACACTTGTTTGGCCTGGGCCTGGTTTTTCAGATCGTCCTGGTAGATCTGGCCCATGGTGAAGAGGGCATCGACGCGGTCGCGGCTACCAGGGTATTCCCGCCGCAGAAACTTGTACTGGCCGATGGCTGAGCGCAGGACCTTGTTATCGTTGAAGCGCCGCCCCATCGCCGTCAGCAGTTCCGCCACGGCAACTACACTCGGGTCTGCCTTGGAGCAAGTGGGAGAACCGTAGTACACACGCCGGTAGGCGGCGATCACGCGCTGGTATTCGCGACGGCTCTGCTGCGCGGTGGGAAGATTGTTCAGGGCCTCACGCATGCGCTCGGCGGTGGCGTATTGAGTACGCGCCCAGGCCTCGGACTTTCCCCGTGCCTGCAGGGGCAGCACCGGGAGCAACAGCAGGAATAGAGCCGCACCCAGACGCCTTGCGCGTTGGCTTCGATCGGAGTTCTTCAATTTTGCAGCCTGTAGTCGCCTAAGCCCGTAATCGCGTAGCTCGTGAGAGCGACGTTCCGTTGTTTACCCTGGTACAGATGCCGGTTTTTCAGTCCGTGTTGCTGAAGTTTAAGACGCCCCGGTCATCCCGTGTAACCCGCACGGGCTCGCGCACCGGACTGCCCAGAATGCGGTAGCTGGAATCGCTTCCGCCGTAATAGAGCTGGGTGATGCGCTTCACGTAGTTGCGGGTCTCGCGAAAGTGCGGTATGCCCGCGCTTCGCGCCACCGCGCCGGCGCCGGCGTTGTAGGCTGCCAGGCTCAGCTTGACGTCGCCACCGTAGCTTTCCATCAACTTCTTTAGATGGCGGACGCCCGCATCCACGTTCTGCTGGGGATCGAACGGGTTGACCACGTTCAGGCTCCGCGCCGTCTGTGGCATCAACTGCATCAGCCCCATCGCCCCGGTGCGGGACACTGCATTGGGGTTGAAGTTCGATTCCACCTTGATGACCGCGCGCACCAGACTGGGGTCCACATTGTGCCGGGCCGCAGCCTGGTCAATGGCCGCATCAATCTCCTGCTGCGTGAAGGGCTTGCCCCGCACGAAGCTGGAAGCCTGCTGCGAGGTGCTGACTTCAGCCGCGGCTGAACGCGCCGCCCGGACATTGGCGGATGGGACCGACTTCCAGCGGTGGGCCGTGGGACTCCAGTACATCAGCCCGCTGCTTCGGACCGCAGGCGTGGTGGATACTCTCGGCGTGACGGGTGTCTCGTCATTGACGAACACTTTGCGTCCCGAGCTGTCAACGCTGGTGGTGATGCGTGTGGAACCGGTTTGCGCCCGCAGATATGGCGTAGTGGTAGTGAGAGAAAGGAAGGTCGCGAGTACGGGACTTGCCATCAGGGCGATTTGCAGGCGTTTTCGCATAGCCGGGTTTAGTGCGTGCGCGCGGACAAAAAACTACCCGCGCCTACCTACCCGGAACCTGACGGAGAAACATCTACCAGAGTGAAGCAATTATAGGCTGCCGCTGGAACGGTAGCAATTGCTCAAAAGACCAATAGAACCACCGAAGTAATACAGCAATTTATTGAAAATATAGATATTTACGGCGCCGGCTGGTTACCTTGTTGGTGTGGTCACGAGCATCCCGCTCGTGCCGCGGCGTTTCGGGCGCTGCTGCACGAGCGGGGACGCTCGCGCCTACATCGGCGGCTGTAGTAGGCTGCCTCCGTCACCCATGTCCCTCACCTCATGAACGACATCTCTCTGCCGCAACGCGAAGCGCCGGACTCGCTGATGCTTTATGGCTTCTGGTATCGCGCCCTGCCCGGCCGCCAGGTAGGCGGAGGCCGCCTGCAAAAGGCCATGCTACTCGAAACCCCGCTGGCCATCGGCCGCGATGGCCACGGCCGGGCCTTCGCGCTTCACGATGCCTGCCCGCACCGCGGCATGCCGCTTTCGCACGGACTGTTCGACGGTGAGCAGGTCGAGTGCAGCTATCACGGGTGGCGGTTCGACGGACACACCGGGCAGTGCAAGCTGATTCCTTCCCTCACCGCGGACCAGAAGCTGAAGATCGACCGAATCTACGCCGGCAGCTATCCCTGCGAAGAGCATGATGACTTCATCTGGGTGTTCATTCCCCAGCCGCCGCCGCCCGGCGCCGGTTTTACCAAGGCTGATGACGCGCCCATGACCGCGCCTCGAGTTCCCACCTTCAGCGAGAAGTACAAACTGGCGTATCTCACCGCCGATCTCCCCTGCAGCGTCGACCACGGAATCATCGGACTGATGGATCCCGCGCACGGGCCCTTCGTCCACCAGGCCTGGTGGTGGCGCAGTCGCGACAGCATTCACGAGAAGCAGAAGAATTTCGAGCCTATCCCCAACGGCTTCCGCATGAGCGCCCATACGCCCAGCTCGAACAGCGCGCCTTATAAGTTGCTGCGCCTCTATGCCGACGCGGAATCGATCACCACCACCATTGATTTCGTTCTGCCCAACCTGCGGCTGGAGACTATCCGAGCCGGCAAATACTGGTTCTCCTCTCTGACCACGGTGACGCCGGTCACCCGCAGCCACTGCCGCATCGATGTAGTGGCGGCGTGGAACATTTTCCGCTGGCTACCCCTGGGACCGCAGCTGCTCAAGTTTGTGTTTGCGAAGTTCGTCGAACAGGACCGCCAGACCATGGAACAACAGTCAGAAGGGCTGAAGTACAACCCGCACCTGATGCTGATCGATGACGCCGACCGCCCCGCGAAATGGTATTTCGGATTGAAAGCGGCGCACCTGGAGGCGAAGCGGACCGGCGGCGAGATGAAGCATCCCCTGCCAGGTCCCGTTACGTTGAAGTGGAGAAGTTGACCTTCGTAGCGCCGGCGTCTCGCCGGCTGTATCGAGGGCGTCTCGCCCTCGCCGCGCTCAGTCTGCGACCAGCCAGTCCAGCGCTTCCTCGCGGGTCTTGAACGTCGGCAACTCCCGCTGCGAAAAAGATTTCAAGTGCTCGTACAGGATTTTGGGCAAGCTATCGGTGCCCACCCAGGCGGAACGCTTGATATGCGGCCGGTCAAACACCAGCGCGGGCTTGACCCGCTCCACCGCCTTCTTGTCGACCGTCGAACCCGTGAAGTCCGCCAGCAGCAGAACAGATCCACGAGGCTCGGCGGTAACACGCTCAGGAACCAGGTCAGCAAACTTTTCCAGTTCTTCGGCTGAGCAATTAGTGCAATCCACCAGCAGGATCTTTTTGCCCTGATGGCTGATGAAACGTATGCGGTTTTTCACACGTCCCTCACACTGGTCCCGGAGTGAATCCGTCTGAGAACCGGGAACTCAAATCTGACAACTGGTTCTATTTTCCCAACAAGCCTTCCACCACTCCGTACACCTCTCCCAGCGCAGCATCCAGAGCGCCGGCGTCCTTGCCACCGGCTTCGGCGAGGTCAGGCCTGCCGCCGCCCTTGCCGCCAACTTTCTGCGCCACCGGCCCGATGACTTTGCCCGCCTGAATCTTGCCGGTAAGGTCTTTGGTCACGCCGACGATAAGCGAAACGCTGCCGTTGGTGGCCGATCCCAGCACCACCACGCCTGATCCCAGCTTGTCGCGCAATTGATCGACCAGCGTGCGCATCTGCCCGCGCTCGAGATTATCTACCCGGTGGGCCAGGACTTTCACGCCGCCCACATCCTTGATCTGGTCGGCGACGGATGCCACGGAAGACGATGCCGACTTCATTCGCGCCTGATCGAGTTCGCGGGCCAGCCGCTTGATCTCCGCGTCTTTCTTTTCGAGCTCGGCTCTCAGCACTTCGGCCGGCGACAGGGAGGCCTCGCCGACTGCAGGCGCCCCATCCTTTCGCGTTCTCTGCGAATGGGTGGGACCGACGAAGCTTGACACTACACTTTCCAGTTCATGGTCTCTCTGGAAGTGATGCAGCGAGCCCTCGCCGGTCACGGCCTCGATGCGGCGCACGCCCGACGACACGCTGCCTTCCTTCAAGACTTTGATCAGGCCGATCTCTCCGGTGGCAGCGGTGTGCGTTCCGCCGCAGAGTTCGGTGGAAAAATCACCGATTTTGATTACCCGAACCTTATCGCCGTATTTTTCGCCGAACAGCGCCATGGCCTTGTATTCGTTGATGGCGACATCGATCGGCACATTTTCGATGACTTCGATCTTTTCGTTGCTCAGCACTTCCTTGTTGATCAGGTCTTCGATGTCCTGCAGTTCTTCGTCCGCGACGGCGGTGAAGTGGGAGAAGTCGAAGCGCAGGTGGTTCGGCGCCACCAGCGACCCCGCCTGCTTTACATGCTTGCCCAGGACCTCGCGCAATCCGGCTTGCAGTAAATGTGTGGCGGTGTGATTGCGCATCGTAGCTAGCCGAATTTCGGCGTCAACCACGGCGTCAACTTTATCTCCGACCCTGAGGGTGGCCCACCCAACGCGGTTTTCGTTGGGTGGGGATTTCATGACCACCTGATGTGCCCGCACCCCCTGGATCGGGTAGTAGCAGCCTTTCACCTCGGCCACGACAGTATTGTGATCGTCGCTGTAGAGCCATCCCCGGTCGCCCACCTGTCCGCCGGATTCCGCGTAGAACGGAGTGTGGTCGAGAATGACCTCGCCTTCTTCGCCGAGCTTGAGTTCCTGCACGCCCTGGCCGTTGTGGATGATAGCGAGAATCTCGCAGCCATTGGAGCGGGTCTGGCGGTAGCCTTCGAAGTCTGATTTCGGGAGCTGCTGGTAGGCGGGGTTGGCGGTCTGCTTGGCCGCGCCTTTCCAGGAGGCGCGGGCGCGTTCGCGCTGCTCCTGCACGTGCGCTGGTCGAATCCTGCTTGGTCGAGATACGAAGCCTCGGACGGAGGGAACATCTTCAATGAAATCCCTCGGCAGACCGTAGGTGTCATATAGTCGAAACGCTTCTCTTCCGGAGAATTTGGGCCAGGAAGACCTCGGTATGCGAGTGTTCGATCAGCCAGCCAAAATACTTTATGGAACCGGGCGACAGGTGTGTCGATTTGAAATCCTTGATCGTCGTCTCGAATTGGGATGGCTCATCAGGCGCCTGATCGGCGGGATCTCGATCTTCAAAATGCTTCTATGTTGATCGACAACCAGGCGAAGATTGTCGATGCGTCTCGCGACAGAAGCTTCTGATTCCAATTTGTCCAGATCCGGTCCACAACGTGCTGAGAACTTCCTCTCCGTCAGCGAGAACACTGTTTTTATGCGATCAACCCGGCCCGATCCGTTTCGCCCAGTTCCGGGTAGGCGTCTTGCATCTGCTCAACGCACCGCAAAGACCATCTGCATGTACGTAAACGGGCTTCGCTCTGACCGAGCTCTCGCCCGTGTGTGATTGCACGACGAAGTATCTTCCGCAGAACATATCCGCGGCCTTCGTTTGCCGGCACGACGCCGTCGGAGATCAGAAACGTTGCCGCTCGCGCGTGGTCCGCGATGACGCGAAGGGAAGCCCAGATTTCGACTAGCCAAACTTCGCTGGCCTGGATGCGTCTGGAGATCCGTCCCCGACAGGGCGGCGGCTGCTCCGTGTCAGACTCCGCCGCCCGCGCGATCAGCGGCGTAAACAAATCCGTGTCGTAATTCGAGATCACGCCCTGCAGCACCGCCGCCACCCGCTCCAGGCCCATCCCCGTATCAATCGACGGCTTGGGAAGCGGAGTTCAGCTTGCCGCCGGCATCGCGGTCGAATTGCATGAAGACGAGATTCCAGAGTCTCGACATACCGCCCGCAGTCGCAGCCGAATTTGCAATCGGTGTGGCCCTGGTCGGACGCCACCAGGCCCATGTCGTAGTGGATCTCGCTGCAGGGGCCGCACGGACCGGTGTCGCCCATCTGCCAGAAATTGTCTTTGAGGCCAAACTCAAAAATGCGATCTTTCGGGACGCCCTGGCCCAGCCACAAGTCGTAAGCCTCGGCATCGCGCTGACATGCCGCCTTCGCCGTTGAAGATGGTCACGTACAGCTTGTTCTTGTCGATCCCGAACCACTGCGGTGAGGTGATCAGCTCCCAGGCGTAGGCGATGGCGTCTTTTTTGAAGTAGTCGCCAAAGGAAAAATTTCCCAGCATCTCGAAAAACGTGTGGTGGCGGTTGGTGAAGCCCACGTTTTCGAGATCGTTATGCTTGCCGCCGGCACGCACGCATTTCTGTGAAGTTGTGGCCCGGGTGTAATCGCGTTTTTCCAGGCCGAGGAAGATGTCCTTGAACTGGTTCATGCCCGCGTTGGTGAACAGCAGGGTCGGGTCGTTCTGGGGGACGAGCGACGAGGAGTGCACCTCGCGGTGTCCCTTCTGGACGAAAAAGTCCAGAAATTTGCGGCGAATTTCGGAGCCAGTCAGCATGGGATGGTCTGGAATCGAGTCGCTGGTTTCCCCTTCGATTCTAGCATCGGTGAAAGAGCGTCGTACGATCCCTCACCGTGTACAATCGTTAGCTTCCGGAATGATCACCACCTCCGCACGCAAACTTATCATCGCCATTGACGGCCCTGCGGGCGCCGGCAAGAGCACCATCGCCTCGCGCCTGGCCCGCAAGCTGGGCTACGTGAACCTGGAGAGCGGCGCCATGTACCGCGCCCTGGCCCTGAAGGCGATCGAGTGGGACGTGTCGTTCGATGAGGAGTCCGCACTGGTCAAGCTGGCGCACGACACGCGCATTCATCTCGAACCCAGCATGGGCGGCAACCGGGTGCTGCTGGACGGCCGCGACGTAAGCCAGCGGGTGCGCGAACCCGACGTCACCGAGGCCGCCTCGCGGGTATCGGTCCACCCCGGAGTGCGGGAGTGGATGGTTGCCCGGCAAAAGGAAATGGGTGCGGGCGGCGGCGTGGTCATGGAAGGCCGCGACATCGGCACCAAGGTCTTTCCCGAGGCTGAGGTAAAAATTTTTCTCGATGCCGACCCGGGAGTGCGTGAACAACGGCGCTTGCAGCAGCAAAATGTGAGCGGGGCGGCGGCACACGCCATCGTCGCGGAGCTGCGCGAGCGCGACCGCCGCGATCGTACCCGGGCCATGTCCCCCCTGGTGCCGGCCAGCGACGCGTTAATGTTGGACTCCACCAAGCTATCAGAGGACGAAGTGTTGCAGCGCGTGGAAGAACTGGTGCAATCCAAACTCAAGCCGTAAAGACACCCGCGTGGGGACAGCCGCCCCCGGCTGTCCGGCGGAGCGAAGCTCCGCTATTTTCTGCTTGCCGGTCAAAACCACTGTCGAGCTGCGCTCGACCGGACAGCCGGGGCGGCTGTCCCCACGTGGTCTCAGCTAGAATCCCGCCATCATCCCCGCGACTTTCACCTTGATGCGGTAGATGCTGGTGCTGCCCGTGATGTAAAGGGTCTTGCCGTCTTTCTCGCCCCAGGCCACGTTGCTGACTACCTCCGGAACCTTGATGGTCCCGAGATGCTTGCCTTCCGGAGAAATAATCCAAACCCCGCCCGGGCCCGAACTCCAGATGTTTCCCTTCTTGTCCACCCGCAAACCGTCGGGCACGCCTTTGGCTGGATCAGCCGAGGGATCGAGGAAAACGCTCCCCTCGCTGACCGACCCGTCGGGCTGCACCCGGTAGCGCATCCATAGCTTCTTGCCGGAGTCCGCGATGTACAGGAACTTCTCGTCCGGAGAAAAGGCCAGGCCGTTGGGCCGGGGCAGGTCCTTGATGACCAGTTGCAGTTTGTCCCGGTCGGGCGGCGCGCCCGCCTTCTGCTGGCGCGCACCCGGTATGCGATAGACGCCGTTGACTTGCAGTTCTTTCAGGGGATCGTCGTCGCCTTGCGTAGGCAGACCGTAAGGGGGATCGGTGAAGTACAGCGAGCCATCGGATTTATAGGCGACATCGTTTGGACTGTTGAGCTTCTTGCCCTGATAGGAATCGGCCAGCACCGTGATTTGTCCCTTCGGGTCGAGAGTCTCCAGTCGCCAGACGATACGTCGAGCGTGTCCTGCCACGGTGAGCCGGCCATCGGCGTCGAGAGTCATTCCGTTCGAGCCGGGCTCGGGTCCCTTGTAGGGCTCCGCACCTTCATATCCGCTGGGGTGCATGAAGACGCTGGCGCTCTGCCCGGGAACCCACTGGTCGATGTTGTTGGAGGGAATCTCCGCAAACATGAGAGTGCCTTTGCGAGTCCAGACCGGTCCTTCCGTCCACTTGTTGAAACCGGTCGCAACTCTTTCCAGAGTGGCGTTGGCAGGAACAAGCTTGTCGAGAGCGGGATCGAGCTTTTGAATTTCCTGCGAGAGAGCCGCGGTTGTAAGCATCAAGGCGATGAGAAAAAAACGGTGACGGATCGGCATGCGAGGGATTTTACAATAAATCACGGCTCGACCCGGTTTCTCTCAATCTTCGGCGGGCGCAAGCAACATCCATCTTCCCGCTTCACGGATTGACTTGCTTTCCCGCTGCTCCTAACATCGCTCCACAGCGTGACTCCCCATGATCGGTCAAACCATTTCGCACTATCGCATCCTGGAAAAGCTGGGCGGCGGGGGCATGGGGGTGGTGTACAAGGCCGAAGACCTCATGCTCGGCCGCTTCGTGGCTTTGAAGTTTCTGCCTAACGAAGTGGCGCACGATGCCCAGGCGCTGGAGCGTTTTCGCCGTGAGGCGCGGGCCGCTTCTGCCCTGAACCATCCCAACATCTGCACGATCCATGAGATTGCCAGTCATGAGGGGCAATGGTTCATCGTCATGGAGTTTCTGGATGGCGATGCTTTGAAGCGCCGCATCGGCGGCCGGCCTCTGGAACTGGAGGCGCTGCTCTCGATCGGCACCGAGATTGCCGACGCGCTGGACGCAGCGCATGCCCAGGACATCGTTCACCGCGATGTGAAGCCGGCCAATATCTTCGTCACCAAGCGCGGCCTGGCCAAGATTCTTGACTTCGGCCTGGCCAAAATGAGCAGCGGGCAGCGTCCTGCGAATGCGCCGGATTCGGACAGCCCCACCGTGCTTAAGGATTTGACCGTGGTCGGAAGCATGATGGGCACCGTGGCCTACATGTCGCCGGAACAGGTTTCCGGCAAGCCGCTGGATGGCCGCACCGACATATTTTCATTCGGCGTGGTGCTCTACGAAATGGCCACCGGACGCCAGCCTTTCGAGCGCGAGACTACGGGATCAACCTTCGGCGCCATATTGTATGAAGCGCCGGTCCCGCCGGTGCGCTTGAACAGCCACCTGCCGCCGCGCCTCGAAGCCATCATCAATAGAGCTCTGGAAAAGAATCGCAAGCTGCGCTACCAGTCCGCCGCCGAACTGCGAAACGATCTCCAGAAATTGAAGCGTGACACTGACTCAGGCAGGTCGGCCGGAGCCGCTTCGGCGGTCGCTTCAGGTGCCGCCAATCCGACCATGCCCTCGCTGGTAAGTGACGAAACCATCGGCGACGTCGGAATGGGACCGCTGGCAACCACGACCGACGTAGCCACCGCCACCCACGTAGGGACGGACGCCCCCGTCCGTCCAGGCCGAGCAAAGCTCGGCTGGGCCTTGGCCGTTGCGCTACTCGTGACGGCCACAACGGGAGTTCTGTACTACAGGTACCACCGCCCGAAGCCCCTGACCGAACGTGACACCATCGTGCTTGCGGACTTCGCCAACTCCACGCGCGATCCTGTCTTCGACGACACGCTCAAGCAGACGCTGAGTGTCGCCCTGCGCCAGTCTCCCTTCCTGAACGTAGTTTCGGGCGGCAAGGTGGGCGCGACTCTCAAGCTGATGACCCGTCCCGAGGACACGCCACTCACTCCAGAAATCGCCCGCGAAGTTTGCCAGCGCGCCGGCAGCCAGGCTTATATTGCGGGAGATATTGCTCCCCTAGGCAAGCAATACGTGATCGGACTGAATGCGGTGAACTGCCGCAGCGGAGACACGCTGGCGCAGGAGCAGGTCACGGCTGAGAGCAAAGAGAAAGTCGTGGACACGCTGGGTGATGCCGCCGCCAAATTGCGCGGTGAGTTGGGCGAGTCGCTGGCCACGGTCAAAAAGTTCGACGTGCCGCTAAGCCAGGCCACCACATCGTCGCTCGAAGCCCTGAAGGCGTTCAGCCTGGGCGTCCGCGCGGGCATGCAGAAGAGCACGAGCCAGTCCATCGCTTACTACCAGCGCGCCGTCGAACTGGACCCCAACTTCGCCGCAGCCTATCGCGGCCTGGCCAACAGCTATGCCAGCCTGGCGGAAATGGGACGCGCCAGTGAGTACCAGGGCAAGGCCTTCGAGAATCGCGCCCATTCGAGCGAGCGCGAAAAACTTGCAATTGCCGCCGACTACTACCGTTTCGTGACCGGGGAACTCGATAAGTCGGCCCAGACATATCAGGAGTGGATTGAAAATTATCCTCGCGACGACGCTGCTTATAGCGCACTCGGCATCACCTATGCCTCGCTGGGACAGTACGAGAAAGCCGAGGAGGCGTACCGCCAGAACCTGCGCCTCGCCCCCGAAGTGGGCGCTCCTTATATGAACCTGGGAAATTGCCTGTTGGCGCTACAGCGCTTTGACGAGGCCCACCAGATCGCGAAGACCGCGCTGGACCGGAACTTCGACGACTACATCCTGCGCAACGAGCTCTACGCGGCCGCCTTCATCAGGGAGGACTCTCAGGGCATGGCCGAACAGGCGGCGTGGTTTCGAAGCCAGCCGGATTCGGGACATTTCGGCCTGGCGCTCGAATCCGACACGCAGGCGTATTCCGGCCATCTCCACAAAGCGCGGGACCTTACGCGGCAGGCCATTGCATCCGCGGTGCGGACCGACAGCAAAGAAAATGCCGCGATCTGGCAGGACAATCAGGCGCTGCGCGAAGCTGCCTTCGGCAATCTCGCGGAAGCGCGCAGGAACGCCGAGGCCGCGCTCAAACTGGAGCCAGACAGTCAAAGCGTGCAACTCGAAGCCGCCTTAGGGTTCGCGATGTCCGGCGAGAATGACCGGGCGGAGTCCCTGGCGCACAATCTGGACTATCACTATCCGCTCGACACCCAGGTGCAATATATGTGGCTGCCGGCCATCCGGGCACAACTGGAGTTGAACCGGAAGAATCCAGCTGCAGCACTCGATCACCTCGAAGCCTCCTCCCGCGTCGATCTGGGGCAAATCCAGTTCATCAACAATATTTCCTGCATGTATCCGGTGTACATCCGGGGCCATGTGTATCTGGCGGCCGGCAAGGGCAGCGAGGCTGCCGCCGAATTTCAAAAGATTCTCGATCACAGTGGGATCGTATGGAGCTGCTGGACGGGAGCCCTGGCGCGCGTCGGGCTCGCCCGCGCCTATGCACTTACAGGAGATACTGCCAGGGCTAAAGCCGCTTATCAGGACTTCCTTACTCTGTGGAAGGACGCGGACGCTGACATTCCGGTGCTAAAGCAGGCTAAGGCAGCGTTTGCCAAGCTGCCAACTCCCTGACTCTGGCATCAGTTGGAAAGGACGACCTGATAAATGTTGGAAGAACACTCATCTGAGGACGCGGGGCCCGCCAATGCTCGCGTTGACACTGTCCAGGCCCGGCGCCCGACGCGGACGGCGCTCGTAGGGCGACGAGTCATACTGGAGCCGCTTGACCCTCGCGCCCACGGCGACTCGCTCTATGAAGGAACCCGAGGGGAGAGCGGAGAACGGCTCTGGCAATACCTGTTCGAAGGACCATTTTCCGATCGCGTGGCTTTCGACGGCCACTTGCAGCGGATGGCAGCTTCTGAAGATCCGTTATTCTTCGCCATCGTAGATTCAGCCTCCGGAAGCGCGCTGGGATACGCTTCCTTGATGCGAATCGAGCCCGTCCACCGCGTGATCGAAGTGGGCAGCATCCTCTATACTCCGCGACTGCAGCAGACCGCACTCGCTACCGAGGCCATGTATCTCATGGCGCGCCATGTTTTCGAGGATTTGGGATACCGCCGCTACGAATGGAAGTGCAATGCCCTCAATGCGCCTTCGCGGCGCGCCGCATTGCGCTTCGGTTTCAGGTTTGAAGGAATTTTCCGTCAGCACATGATCGTCAAAGGTCGAAATCGGGATACGGCGTGGTTCTCCATGCTGGACTCCGAATGGCCGGAGCGAAAGGCCAACTTCGAGCGCTGGCTCGATCCGGCGAATTTCACCGAAGAGGGCCGGCAAAAAGTGGCGCTCTCCCGGCTCAACCAGGCTCTGGGCGGTTGAAGGCCGCAATCTCGAGGATTCCGTACGGGCCCGATCCGGTTCCAGTTTTACGACCACCGGCACCCCGCCATTCCGGTTTTCCGACGAACAGTGGATTTTAATCCGCAACTGACTCATTGCAGGGGACAATCGGGCTGCGACACAGCAACAGAGCGAGACTGGCGGGGAGGGGTCTGGGAGGATGGCTTCACCTGGGGCAAGCGCTTCGATGGGTCGGGTGCTTCTGGTCTGCAACGATTCCAGTGCGATTCAGCAGCTGGCCGAAGGCATGCAGCAACTCGCAATCGAGACCGAAGTTTGTGTTGATGTCAGCATGGCCCTGCGCTTGTTGAACCGCAAGAAATTTGAGGCGGTCATCATCGACTTCGGCTTGCTGGAGGCCGATCAATTTTTCGGGCAGGTCCGCCTCTCCCCGTCCAATCGCACGGCTGTGACCTTTGCCATTACGGATCCGGGTAAACCGGCCAAGTCCGAAATCCTGGCGAATTTCTTGATGGAAAAACCCCTTTCCGCCGGTTCAGTGGGGCGAACCCTGAAAGCCGCCTTCGGATTGATCGTGCGGGAGCGGCGTCGTTCCTTTCGTTGTCCCACGGAAATTTCAGCCACCCTCGTGACCAGGGCCGATGAAGTCAATTGCCGCCTGGTGAATATCAGCGAGGGCGGCCTGGCCATCACCGGATCGCCCACCCTGAAGGCCGGGACGCAGGTTCGCGTTCTTTTCATGCTGCCCGGCCAGTCGCTTCATTTCCAGATTGAGGCCGAAGTTTGCTGGCGCGACGAAAACGGACGTGCCGGGCTGCGTTCACTCATGATCCCATCCGAGCAGCGGACCGTGCTGCAACGCTGGCTGGCATCCAAACTGGAAGAGGACTTGCCGGAATCGGTGGCCCAGCAATTCCGGAAATGATCGTGTGGCATCGGGATCCCGCACCCGTCCCGGCTTGTAGAAGGCCGCCTGATTCAGGCTTTTCACCCGGTTTTGCCGGGCACGGTCGGAAAAAGAATGCCCCCGTCGCGCCACGCCGCAAGCGGCATGAGATCCGCGTTACCGTGGACACTCGTCCTTAGGGACAGGTAACCGATCGCGCAGTTACGTGTCCCCCTGCGGTCACCTGTCAAGTAGTTCGTAACTTGTGGCTTCGATCCGGCCCCACTAGTCTCATTACTATGTGGCCACACTCACTGTTGTTCTCCTCCGATGAGGAGGCCTCACGCGCCCTGAGTCATGCTTTCACCGATCTCGAATTTGAAGTTGAAACTTGCCCGGAAATCTTCAGCGCGGTGGAAAAGATCACCAGCCGCAGTTTCGATGTAGTCGTATCGGACTGGAACGAAGGGCTGGAAGCGGTTTTTCTGCTGAAGACGGTGCGTGAACTGAAGGCCAACCATTCGGCCTTTACCATAGCGATTGCCAGTCCCGAGGCCGCTGCAGCCGCCCTGGCAGCGGGCGCCGACCTTGTCCTGGGCCGGCCGCTCCTCCCCGATAAGGTCAAGTATGCACTTACTGACGAGTGATCTGTTCCTTGCCCAGATGAAGTCCTGGCTGCCCCGGGCGGCGCCATCCACGGGGAAGGATGTGATGGCGAACCGGGCGGAAGCGCAGCCGTTTCCCGCTTTCCAGAACCAATCTTCAGAGAATTTAGAGCACGAGGCCGAAGAAAGCTTTGCGGCAGACGGCGAGGCTCCGCATCCCTCGCCACGTCTTCGTGCCTGGCCCTCCCCGCCTCCCCCACGCCGTACGGAATGTGTGTCGCCGGTCGTCGCTGCAGAATCGATTTTTGACGATGATCTGCTGTATCGGTCTGGGGTGCAAACCCTGTTTAACGAACCCCAGCCCAGTTTTTCCTCCTCGGCGGGTCTTCGGCCAAAGGTTCGAAACCGGGTGCTGCCAGGCCTGGCCATCGCGATCGCATTTCTTTCCGTAGGCTACGTTTTCAGTGAACCGCTGCGGGGACAGGGCACGAAGACCTCCGTGGCCAGAATTTACGGGCGCATGGTGGAACAGACTCAAGCCTGGCTGCACCGGCCCAGCGAGAGTGGGAGTTCGGCGCCGCTAGTCCAGATGGCCGAGAATGACGATCAACAGTCCGCGCGTCCAGGCCGGGCGGTCGGGCGCGTCCGCGTCACTCCGGTCAGAGACCCATTTCAGAATGAAGCGGCCGCCAAACCAGCAGTAGCGCCCCAACCCCTTCAGGCTGAAGCCGCACCTCCAATCCCGCAACCGACCGCGGCCACGAACGCCGTCCGCATTCCAGACAGTTTGACCAATCCGGTGCAGAGCGCGAGCATGCGCAGCGTGGCCCGGATTGCCCCGTCGCTTCTCTCTGCCCTGGAGCCCGTGTCCCTGTCCGAGGAGCTCTCTCGCCGCTTGCTGCTGCAGAAGGTTCTGCCCAGCTATCCCGAACAAGCGGTCAAAGCGCGTCTGCAAGGCCCGGTCGTTCTGCAGGCGTGGATTGGCCGGGACGGAACCATTCAGGACCTGAAACTGGTACGCGGATCTTTCCTGCTTGGTCAGGCCGCGTATCGGGCGGTGAAGCAGTGGCGCTACCAGCCCTACCTGATAAACGGCCGCGCCGTCGAGGCCGAGACCTTCGTGACGGTTGATTTCAGACTGCCCTAGGTTCCGCACCTCAACCAGCCACGGATTTCCACCGGTCCCCACGGATCAAGATCCTGCTGCGATCCGTGTGAATCCGCGCAAATCCGTGGCCGCCTTTCCGCAAGCGTGCCTTCCTGATCAACCCGTTCACAACTTTTTACGTATTTTTACCCCCGATTGACACTGGCCAGGCTCCGCTTGACTATGTTTGATTGCGACCCGGGGCGCGTACCCGGGGCAGCGGACATTCAGGAAACGATATGAAACGGCGGAACGAAAAAACCCGATTGCTCCTCACCCTGGAGCTCGCGGTCATATTGCCCGCCGCTGCCCTGGTGCTTCTGAGTGCCTGGCACATGAAACATATTCAGCGCGACCGTGCGGTGGAAGCGACCTTCCAGCGTGAGTACAGCCAGGTTTTGGCCATCTCGGAGAAGCAGATCAATCACAAGGCCTACGAACTGCTGGACGATGTGCGCGACCGACTTTCCCGTTCCCAGTGATGCCTGCTCGCCCACTCTGGACAAGATCCTTGCCGCCCACCCTTACGCTGCCCACGTGTTCATCTTTTCCCCGGAAATCGGGATGATGTTCCGCTCTCAACCCGACCGGCTGAAGAAAGATGACGCGTTTCGCAACGAGGCCGACTACCTGAACCAGATGTTCGGCGGCTGGCTGAAGATTGAGTTCAAAGGGATGTCAGAAAAATTGGTCCACAACGGGCAAAAAGGGATGCCCTACATCTTTGATCCGGAATGGGTGTCGCGAGGCGACAAACGTCTGTATCAGTCGGTCGGAATATTTTCCCTCAAGGACCCGAGAACCGGATCACTTGCGATCGGTGGCGTGGCGTTCGACGCCGAGTACCTTCGCGACCGGTTTTTCCCGGAGATGTTGGATGACGTCGTCAACCGCAACGTGGCCGATGCCCAAAGTGACAAGAACCACGCAGTCATGATGCTGCGCGGCAAGTATGAATCCACCGCGCTGGCTCAATCCACGGGATGGGACGGCGGCGCGCCCGAAGTAGAGAGAAACCTTGAAGGAGCATTCCCGGGATTGACCCTGGCCATCAAGCTGAGGGGAAGTACTCTGGCGGCGATCGGCGAACGCTTCGCGCGCATGAGTTTACTTTCCCTGGCCGCTCTCTCCCTGGTGCTGGCCGGCGGCATTGCGCTGACCTATCGCAACGTGACCAAGGAAATGGCGCTGGCGCGGCTGAAATCGGACTTTGTATCCAACGTTTCACACGAGCTGCGCACGCCGCTTTCGCTGATCCGGCTATACGCTGAGACCCTGGAAATGGGCCGGCTCACTACTCCGGAGAAATATCAGGAGTACTACCGCATCATTCGCAAGGAGAGCGAACGTCTGACCGCGCTCATCAACAACATTCTCGATTTCTCGCGCATCGAGGCGGGACGCAAGGAATACGACTTCCGCGAAACCGACATGAGCGAACTGGTACACAACACGCTCGACTCCTACCGCTACCAGCTGGAGCAGAGCGGCTTTCAGTTTGAAGAGAAGATCGACGAAGTGCCGCCCATGCGCGTGGACCGAGAAGCCATGGCCCGGTCCCTGTTGAACCTGGTGAACAACGCGCTCAAGTATTCGCAGGACAGAAAGTACATCGGCGTCAACCTGTATCGGGACAACGGGTCGGTAAAACTGGAAGTGGTAGACCAGGGCATTGGCATACCACACCAGGAGCAGCAGAAGATCTTTGAGAAGTTTTATCGCGTGGGCGACCCGCTGGTGCACAACACGAAAGGCAGCGGCCTCGGCCTTTCACTGGTGCGTCACATCGTACAAGCCCACGGTGGCGAGGTCTCGGTGGACAGTGCACCGGGTCAGGGCAGCAAATTCACCATCGTGTTGCCGGTCAGGCCGGCGCAGTACAACGGCGCAACAGTCTCAGCCTGAAGAACCACGTGGGGACAGCCGCCCTCGGCTGTCCAGTCGAGCGCAGCTCGACAGCAGTGGAAGTGAAGGATACGAGATGACGAGAATCCTGATTGTCGAAGACGAGCCCAACATGGTGGCAGGCTTGCGCGACAACTTCGAATTCGAAGGCTATGACGTCATCACCGCTCCCGATGGCGTGGCTGGACTGGAACGCGCCCTGAAGGAAGCTCCCGACCTGATCATCCTCGATGTGATGATGCCCCGCATGAGCGGCCTCGACGTCTGCAAGCAGCTCAAGGCCAAGCGGCCTTCGGTGCCGATCATCATGCTGACGGCACGCGGCCAGGAAGTGGATAAGGTCGTCGGCCTGGAGCTGGGGGCGGACGACTATGTCACCAAACCATTTTCGATCCGCGAGTTGCTGGCCCGGGTGAAGGCGGTCCTGCGCCGCGCCAAGACTGTTCCCAAAGACCAGGAGCGGTATTCCTTTGGCGAAGTCGAGGTGAATCTGAAGAGCTGCCAGGTTTCGCGCAGCGGCAAGGCCATGGATTTTTCGTCCAAGGAATTCGAGCTGCTGAAGTATTTTCTGTGCCATCCCGGTGAGACTCTGAGCCGCGATCGGTTGCTCGAGGATGTGTGGGGCTATGACCGCTTTCCCACTACCCGCACCGTGGACGCGCACATTGTGCGTCTGCGGCAGAAGGTAGAACCGAAACCGGACGAGCCTCGCTTCATCCTCACGGTGCACGGCACGGGTTACAAGTTCGTTGGGTAAACCGATATGAGTATGTCTGAGAGCGGCAAAATTCGTTTGACGCCATACCTGAACCGTCCGGTGCTGGCTGCCGGCAAGCCGGCCTCGGGAACGCCGATCCGGGTGGACGATTCCGCGCTGATTCGCCAGGCCCAGCAGGGAAACACGGCCGCCTTCGAAGAACTCGTGCGGCAGTATGATCGCGCCGTGTTGCGGCTGGCCATTCACCTCACCGGGTCACCGGAGGATGGGCAGGACATTTATCAGGAAGCGTTTCTGCGCGCCTATATCAATCTGGCGCGTTTTCGCTTCGAGTGTTCCTTCTATACCTGGATCTATCGCATCGTCACCAATCTCTGCCTGGACCATCTGCGCAAGAAGCATTCCCGCGGCCGGGACTTGAATACGACCTCGACTCCCGATGGCGAGCAGGAGGATCTGCTTGACCGCATGCCCGATCACAGCCCCAACGCAAGCCCGGAGCGAAGCTTTGCCGGACGCGAACTGCAGCAATCCATCGTGCGCGCCCTGGGCCGGCTCTCGCCCCGCGAACGCATGGTGTTCGAACTCAAGCACTACCACGGTATGAGGCTGCGCACCGTCGCCGGCATGCTGAACACCACCGAAGGCACCATCAAGAACACGCTGTTCCGCGCCACTCACAAGCTGCGTTCGCAACTGGCTGAAGTACGCTGACTCGACGCCGAATCCCGCAGCCGTGACTGCAGTCACCGTGGTCTGTGCCACGCGTCACAGCTTTTCCATGGTTCCGCATCTATCGTGGTAGCGATGCTGTAGGTCCGCCAACACTCCACTGTCAGCACGGAGCAGCTTCCGGGCCTCGCATCACTGTGAACGGCAAAGGAGGATTGTATGTTTGCTCGCATTGTTGAATTCATCCCGAAGCTGGAAAAGAAAGAGGAGTTTGTAAAGGTGGTTCGGAACGAAGTGCTTCCCATCCTGAAGAAGCAACCCGGATTCATGGAGCTCCTGCCCTTCTTCCCGGAGAACAAGAATGAAAAGGTGATTGCGGTCACCCTCTGGACGGAAAAAAGGAATGCAGAGCGCTATGAGCGCGAAGTGTATCCGAAGGTGGAGGAGATTCTGAAGCCCTACCTGACCACTCCGATTACGTACAAGCTGTACAACGTCGAGACCACCCTGTGTGAGCACTTCGTGCAAGCTCTGACTGTGTAAGTCGTCAGAAGCAGCACCCAGGGGGAGCCGGAGCAGAATTCAGCCTGCTCCGGTTTTCTGTTTGGTCCCGCGCCGCAGGAGGCAACGCGAATCACCGCTCAGGGTGATTTGGATCACAGCAGAGACTGGCCCCGGAATCCTAACTTGGGATGGCGCGCCTGGCAGGGCGCAGTGAGGAAGCGCACAATGGTCATCCCCAAGGCGGCCTCGGTTACTCTGGATCCCAAACGTTACGACTTTACCCAGAATCCCATGCTGGTGTACTGGGAGATGACCCAGGCCTGCCTGCTTGCTTGCCGGCATTGTCGCGCCGAAGCCATGCCGCAACCGCATCCGCTGGAACTGACCCCGAGCGAGAGCATGGGCTTGCTACGCCAGATTACTGCCTTTGGCGATCCGTTGCCGCACCTGATTCTTACCGGCGGCGACCCACTCAGCCGCAAGGATCTCTTTCGGGTGATCGATGATGCTCGCGCATTGGGTCTGGAAGTCTCCATAACGCCGAGTGCCACCCCGGCTCTTACCGCTGAAGCTCTTACCCTGCTGCAGGCACACGGCATCCAGAGCCTGGGCTTGAGCCTCGACGGCTCCTCTGCCGCGCGGCACGACGCTGTACGCGCGGTCCCGGGATGCTTCGACCGGACAACAGACACGGCACGCGAGGCCGGACGGCTCGGACTGCCCATTCAAATCAATACCCTGGTGGCACGGGAAACCGCCGACGACCTGCCGGCGATCTACGAACTTTTGAAGACCTTCCCAGTCATGCGCTGGAGCCTGTTCTTCCTGATCTCAGTGGGCCGCGGCAAGGCGCTGCAGGAGGTCTCACCCGCGCGGGGCGAGGAAATCATGAACTGGGTTCTCGACCTCGTGCCGGATGCGCCCTTTGCCATTAAGACCACAGAGGCGCCATCCTACCGGCGCCTCGCCTTGAACCGCATGCATAGTTCGGGCAGAACAGCTGCCGAAATCAAGACAAGTTCGGTTTACAAAGGGTTCCAGATTCGGGACGGCCATGGCATCGTCTTCGTTTCCAACCAGGGCGACATTTATCCTTCAGGCTTCTTGCCCTTGCCCTGCGGCAACGTACGAACCGATTCGCTGGTGAATGTGTACCGGCAGGCACCGCTCTTTCAGGCGTTGCATTCGCCGGAACTGTTTCAGGGAAGGTGTGGAGAGTGTGAATTCTGCCACATTTGCGGCGGATCACGCGCTCGCGCCTTCGCGCACACAGGGGATGCGCTGGAGAGTGATCCGCTCTGTATCTACCGGCGGCCCAGCGATTGAAATACCCACCGCGCTGCTGAAGTTCGGCTTACTGCTTTCGGCCTACTGCTGAAGACTGCCGATCCCGGGCGGTTCGGGATCGAAGGTCTGGTCCAGATAGATCCAGAGCACTCGAGCGAAGAGTGAAATGGTGGGTGCGAGCGGAACGAACAGCACGACCGCCCAGGTCACATCTTTGGTGATCCACCAGCCCGTGATGACCCACAGCAGGGCCGCGATCAGCGCGATGATGGCCAGCGCCAGGGCAAAGCTGATGTACATGGCCCCCAGAAAGTACCCTTCTTCCCGCTGAAACTTCAGGTTGCAAATGGAACAGCGCGGGCACATCTTGGGGAAGCCCCGGAAGATCGAGTAAGAAAAAATCCCACCCATGCGGCAACGGGGACAGCGCTGCCGAAAAATCGCTGCCAGGGTTGACGATTTTGTCCTGTTTTTCATGGAGAGAAATCTTAAAATCCTGAAGGGATTGTATCGACAATATGGGAGGCTGCTATGGCTAGCGTTACCGAAATTGCCCCGGACGTTTACCGGATCTCGATCTACGCCGCATGGGGCGATTTGCAGTTCAATCATTTCTTAATCAAGGACCAGGAGCCACTCCTATTTCATACTGGACTTCGAGGCATGTTCGCGGAAGTTCGAGAGGCGGTGTCAAAGCTCATCAAACTGGACGAGTTGAGGCATATCTCCTTTAGCCACTTTGAGTCGGACGAATGCGGCTCGCTCAATGAATGGCTGGCTGTGGCGCCGAGGGCCGATGTTGTGTGCAGCCAGGTGGGCGCGCTGGTTTGCGTGAACGACTTCATCGGGCGCGAAGCTCGTCCCATGGCCGATGGAGAAACATTTTCGACCGGCAAATACCGCTTCCGCTATTGCCAGACCCCACATCTGCCGCACGGCTGGGATGCGGGTTTGCTCTTCGAGGAGACACATAAGACTCTCCTGTGTTCGGACCTGTTCCACCAGACGGGAGATGTAGAACCACTGACGGAGTCGGACGTGGTGGGCAGGTCGCAAGCGGCCATGCGAGCTTACCAGGGGGGAATTCTCGCTGACTATGTGCCCTACAGCAGTGCAACTTCGAGGAACCTGCATAAGCTGGCCAGCCTTGGGCCGAAGACTGTGGCGATCATGCATGGATCAAGCTTCAAGGGCGACTGTGCGCGCGCCTTGACTGAACTGGACCGGGCGTTCGCGCAGGTATTCGGAGGTCAGGACGCTGAATCCCCGAACCCCTGACCGTGCGGGAGGACGGAATTGCCGGCGGGAAGCATACTCCGCGCGAAACGCTCAGCGCGGTTCGTGCTCGATGCTGTCTTGGTCTTGCGGGGGCGCGTCGTCGGCAGCTACCAGCTTCGCCTTTGGGGCCTCGGCATGAGCGGCGCGCGCCCTGCGGGCAATTTCTCCCAGCGAGGGATTCAGGGGCGGCAACGCTTTGGGCTGCACCACGGGAGCAGGCCGGTGGCGCACGCCCGTGGCAATGATCTGTTCTGTGGACGCTTGCGACTCCGCGACGGGCTCCTGCGGACGCGCGTCGCGCTTCAGTTCTTGCGCGAATCCTGTGGCCATCAATAACACGCCGCCGATGAGCAGTTTCAACAGTCGTTTCATAAAGTACATACTCGTCTCTAAATGGGTTGATTTGTCTTGGTGACCTGATAGGAAGCACGTTTAGGCCCATGCAGTATTCGTGTATCTACATGAAAACACAGCAGATGAATTGAGAGTAGTTGATCGCAAATGTGGCCGTGGAAGAGGTTTTCCACTCGGTGACGGAAGTGATTTTCCCAGCGTAGGGCGGGCGCCCTCGCCCGCCGCTTTTGACTTTGCCTTTTCGCGAGGCAAGAAGGATTGGACCCAACGTTCTAGACTGTAATCACATGCCTTCGCCCAGCCCATCCACGCGCCCCATCCAGGTTGAGCCGGAACTTGTGCACATTCCCGAAGGCTGGTTCGGGATGGGATCAGAGAGCGGCCAGGACAACGAGCGGCCCGTTCATCGTGTGTGGGTCGATGAATTTCGGCTGGCGTCCTGCGCGGTGACCAACGCCGCGTACGCTCATTTCGTACGCGTCACGGGAAATCCGCCAGCGTCGCTCTATCAGGACCCTGCTTTCAACCATCCGGAACAGCCAGTCGTCGCGGTTTCCTGGTTTGAGGCAGTGCAATATTGCGAATGGCTCAGCCTCAGCACTGGCCTGAGCTATCGACTACCGACCGAGGCCGAGTGGGAACGGGCCGCGCGTGGTGGCGTCGAACAGCAACTCTATCCCTGGGGAGACGCTCCGCCACAATCTTTGCCGGATTACGCAACCCGCTGGAAGACTGGCCCTGAACCTGTAGTCCGGTACGCGCCCAATGCTTTTGGGCTTTATGACATCTGCGAGAATGTACATGAATGGTGCAGCGACTGGTACCAGGCCGGCTACTACGCGATGTCGCCCGAGAGCAATCCCGCAGGCCCTGAGCGGGGCGAACGGCGGGCATCGCGGGGCGGTTCCTGGCGGCATCACATCAAGGCCAGCCGGTGTGCGGCCCGCTCCAGTATCCCACCGGAATTTCACTACGCCGATTACGGATTCCGCGTGGCCTGTAGTTTATAGCGCCGCCACTTCGACTGCGCTAAAGGCAGACTCAGCCGGCAGCCGCGAGGGCATGCAGTTTGTAGCGCCGGCGTCCCGCCGGCTGTCGCGAGGGCGTCTCGCCCTCGCAAAGCTCTGCAAAATCAATTCCGGTTTCTCCCCGTCCCGGCCAGCCAGCGGAATAACATATTGACCAGCGCCAGCACGATCGCTCCCACAAAGGCGGCGCCGAAAGTATCCACATGGAAGCCGGGAACCACCGCCGAGGCCAGCTCGATCATGGCCGCATTGATCACCAGCCAGAACAGTCCCAGGGTAAGCAGAACCAGTGGAAAGGTGACGATCTTCAGGAAGACTCCCAGGGTGGCGTTGACGAAACCGATCACCAGCGCCGCAATCAACGCGGCCAGCGGACCGCTGACGTGAAAACCCGGCACCAGCCGGGCCACGATCCAGACTGCCAGCGCGCTCAGGGCCCAGTTCAGCAGATGTTTCATTGGAGCTCTCCAAAAACAACGGTGACTATAGACCGCCTTCCGGTGGCGCGCAACTGTCGGCCAGCGGCCGTGGGCCCTTGGTCGTTGGTCGTTGGTCCTTGGTCGTTGGCCAAATGCGACGGCCGTGGGCGAACTAGTCAAGGATATTTTGACCGCGGCCAACAAACGACCGCTCCCGCGCAGGCTAGAGGTGTTCTTTGCGGCGACGAAGCAGGGCCGCCCCGAGAGCCCCGCCCAATCCCGAGAAGATCACAAAGAAGATCACGGTGGTGATCAGGGCCACGATAAGAAGCAAGACGATGCCTTGAGGAGATTCGAGGAATTCCACGACCTGGTGGGTTTGCGGATCGGGATTGCGGGCCGCGGCCTGCTCGACTCCCGCGATCAGATCTGCGCGGACGCTTTCCCATCCGTGGGACAGCAGGGTACGGACTGCGAGCACGATGGCGAGAATGCCGCTGCCCAGAACGCCGGTCACCATGCCGAGACGGGCGCCCATCCCAGGTGTGAGTCGGGCTGCCGGGACCCGCCGCCGGTAGAAGACCACCGACAGGCTGCCGCCGATCAGCATCCCCAATCCGAGGCCGGCAAAAGGAGTAATCATGAGCACGGCCCCGATCAGAGCGGCCAGGGCCGTGGCCGGCCAGGCCTGCGACCAGTCAATCCGCGGGGCCAGCGACGAGCCGAGATAGGCTGGCAGCGCTGGAATGGCAGAGTCTGAGATGGTTCCCGAAGGCGGTAGGATCTCCGCCACCGCGACCCGAATTTGCGGTGCATTGCACTGCGGGCAAAAGGCGGTGCCTTGTTCCACGGCAGCGCCGCAACGATGACAGGGATACTCCACTGAGTTTCAAGTTACAGCAGGGCAGCGAGCAGAGGCAAGGAAGGGGAACCGGGGACGGCCGAGGAAACATGATTGTCGGATTGGCGGATTTTCAAATTGTCGAATTTAAAAGCCACGGTCGGCTGCTCCGAAATTCGTCAATCCTCAAATTCGACATTTCGAAAATCAGATGGTGTCCTTGCCGCCCCGCATCTGGATATAGACCAGACCGAAATCCGAGCCTTTGCCGCCTTCACCGGGCTTGATAGAAGCGATGTGCTGGCTCTGCTCATTGCCAACTTTCAGTTCCACCGTCTCGCGGTTCTGGTCGCCCTCGCACTTTAGCCGCTCGGAGTGGCCGGCATGATCGCCGGGATTCATCCTTGCGCCGACGTGATTGTCCTTGGCACTGCATTCCAGCACCTCGCCATATTTCTTCAGTTGGTCCTTGTAGTATGCGATGATTTTCTCCGGCGGATCGTCGGAAGAGTATTGGATAGCCACAACTTTCAGACCGAAGAGACCGCTGGAAATATTGACGTGGGCGGTGTTGTCGTGACCGTCGTCGCTTTGCTCCTTGCGCCGCGCGCCGGGATAAACCGGGAGGCCGATGTCGCGCACGTCGGCATCCTTGGAGACGTGAAGCGCGCCCACCGGAGTCTCGATATCCACTTTCTTTTCCTGCCCCTCGCCGTTTTTCTTCACGTTCACACTGCATCCGGGCAGGGCCAGAAAGACGCCGAGAGCAAAGGTGAGAATGAAGGCCAGGCGAGAATTACCGTTGAGCCGCTGTGCTATGCGCATGCTGCAGTCCCTCCTCTGCGATTTGTGCCGGGCGCTCGATGCCGGCCCCGCGTTGAGCGATGTTGGGAATTCTGACCGGCAAGTGGCCATGAATGGCGATCTCGCCAAACAGGGCCTTCACCGCGCTGACTTCCGAGATGCCGGCATTCGAAAAAGTGCAAAGATAATTCTGTATGGCGGGGAAATCCTGCGCCACATAAGGGTTCCCCATGGCCACGACCGCGGTCTTCGCCGCGGCATGGTCCAGAATCGCCTGCAGCAGCATGCCACTGGCATCGTTAAGCGCGACCGAATTAACGGGACCGTTCGCGCCCGGCATGGCCTTGCCTGCGGTCGGCACCACGTATACCGCCGCGATTACGGACTCCGCCTGGTCCACTGCTTTCAAGATCTCGTCTGACATGACGGTTGCGATGCGCGGGTCCACATAAATCACATTGGCATCGGGCACGCGCGCCTTGACTGCCCGTTCCAGGGCGCGGCCAGATTCGGTGCGCACATCTTCAGAGAGCACTACCGCCACCACCCGGTTGTGCACTTCCGCCACTTGTTGATACGGAAGTCCGCCCTTCACAGTTCCCGACTGTTTCAGCGGCAGCATCTTGCCGTTGTCGCGAACCAGGGTTACGGCGTCGTCGGCAATCTGCTGGCCCAGGGCCAGGCTCTCCGGTCTGCCAATGACTTCAGGCAAAGCGTCCACATCCACCAGGCGGGCCTGGTTCAGCCCCAGTGCGGCTTTTGCCTTCAATAGTTTGAGAACTGAGGCGTCGAGCTGGGCGGCGGGAATTTCGCCGCTGCGCGCGGCTTCGAGGACGGCATTGTAGGAAGCTCCCAGGTCAGCGGGAATGAGCAGCAGGTCGCTGCCGGCCTTGAAGGCGTCCACGGCGGCGCGACCGATGTTGGCGGCATAGAGACGGGTCAGCCCGGCCATGTCGAGCGCGTCGGTGACCACAATTCCCTGAAATCCGAGCTGATGCCTGAGCAAGTCCGAGACGATTGCAGGAGAAGTTGTGGCCACGCGATTGGGGTCGGGTTCGAGTGCCGGAACGGTGACGTGCGCCACCATGACAGAATCGACTCCCGCCGCGATGGCCTTGCGGAAGGGGGGCAACTCAACCGAATTCAAGCGCGCGCGGTCTCCCGTAACCTGGGCCACGCTGAGGTGGGAATCGGTCGCGGTATCGCCATGGCCGGGGAAATGTTTGGCCGTAGTCATCATTCCTCCGGCGCGCGCTCCCCGGATGTACGCAGCGACGAGATCCCCAACCTGTTCGGGATCTTCTCCGAAAGAACGCGTGTTGATGATGGGGTTTGCCGGATTGGAGTTAACATCAGCGTCGGGAAAAAAATTCCAGTGCACCCCGACGGCGCGAGACTCCTCGGCGGTAATGCGTCCGAAAGCTTTGGCGTAGTCTTCCTTTCCTGTCGCCCCGAAGGCCATGGCATGCGGGAACGAGGTTGCGCCCCGAAGCCGCATGGTGACCCCGCGCTCGAAATCGGCGGCGAAGAGCAGCGGCAGTTTGGAGTCCTGCTGCAGACGGTTGAGCAGCTCCGCGGCCTCGTAGGGCTCGCTGCGGTAGAGAAATGGGGGCTCCCACGGCACTGTCATGGCGAACGAACCTACGTGATACTTGCTCATGGTGTCGCGCAACTGCAGGTATTCGGGACTGTTTACATTGAGAAACTCCGCCCGCACCCAGACCATGAAGAGCTGTCCAACTTTTTCCTCCAGAGAAAGCTTCTTGAGGGTCTTCTTTGCCCACTTTTCGCCGCCACGATCGAGATAGATGGGTCCAGGGTGTTGATATTTGTCTTTGGCCAGAACGGGCACACTGGCAGACACAAGCAGGAGGATGACAGCCAGATTTCGAATCATGAGAGGACGATAGCACGGAGTTCTATGGATGTCAGGACTGGCACCGCAAGTGTGGGTCGGACACTCTTGTCCGACGCCGTTGACCTTTGATTTTGACTTTGACGTTGACTTGAACATCCACAGGCCGACTGCGGCAGGTTTTCCGAGAGCAAGATCAAAATCAAAAGCGTCGGACAGGACTGTCCGACCCACACACAGCTCTAGTTGTTCTGGGAGCGCTGCCTTGCGAATTCTTCTGCCCGCTCGCGCACGCTGAGCACGTGCCTGGCCAGCTTGAGCCGGCTGCCCGCTTCGAGGATGGGAATCAACTTGTCGAATTCCGGCCCCGAGTGGGAGCCGGTGATCACGATGCGAATGGGATGAAACAATTCTTTCCCCTTGGCGCCGGTTTCGGCTTTTACTTCGTTGACCAGTTGCTTGAATCGTTCGGGCGTCAGCTTCGCGGCGGCGGCAGATTCATCTTCCAGAATCTTGACCGTGAATCTTCCCAGTACGGCGTCGGTGTTGGCCCAGCTCAGCACCTCGGCATTATCGGGTGCAGCCAGGGCGGTAGCTGGATCGTACTTGAAGATCAACGCCGCACGCTCGGGCAATTGTTCCATGCGGTCAACTGATGGCGCCAATAACTCCGTGATCCGGCCGAGCCAGACTTGTATTTCCCGATCAAGCTCAACCACCGGGAAGCTTTCCGCACTCAACCACTTCGCATCTCCAAGCTCGATGTAGCCTGCCCTGGAGAGGAACCACGCGCCCAGCGCGGTAAGATTTCGCACCGGCCATCCCTTGATGTAGTGCCGGTTCAGCCAGTACAGCTTCTCCATATCGAACATGGCCGCAGCCGGCGTCACCCGTTCCAGCGAAAATTCTTTTTTCAACTCTTCCGGGCTGAAGATTTCGCGATTGCCCCCGGTCGGCGCCCATCCCAGCAGCGCCAGATAATTTACCAGGGCTTCGGGCAGCACCCCCATATCACGAAAATTGGCAATCGAAGTCGCGCCGTGCCGCTTGGAGAGCCGTTCGCGGTCGCTGCCCAGAATTGTCGAAAGGTGCGCGAACTCCGGAACGGGCCAGCCCAGGGCCTCGTACAGCGCAACCTGTTTTGGCGTATTCGAAAGATGATCGTCGCCGCGGATCACGTGCGTAATCTTCATCAGCGCGTCGTCAATCACCACCACGTAGTTGTACACCGGCATTCCGTTCGAGCGCAGGATGATGGGATCGCTCACTACTTCGTTCGAGAATTCGACATCGCCATGCACAATGTCATGAAAGCGGATGGGGCGCTCGGGAATTCTCAGCCGGATGGCGCAGGACTCTCCCGAAGTCCGCCGTTTCCCCGCGTCGACTGGATCAACGGCGCGGCATTTGCCTGAATAAATCGGCTGACGATGCTCGGCCTGTGCCCGTTCGCGCTCCTTCTGCAAATCTTCTTCGCTGCAGAAGCACAGGTAAGCCTTGCCCTCGGCGATCAGGCGCTCGGCGTGCTCGCGGTAAATTCCCAGACGTTCGGACTGGCGATAGGGAGCATACGGTCCGCCGAGGTCCGGCCCTTCGTCCCAGTCGAGACCCAGCCATTTGAGATCGGCGATGAGTTGATCTTCAAAGCGGGCCTCGCTGCGCTCGACGTCGGTATCTTCGATGCGCAGCACCATGGTGCCGCCTTTTTTGCGCGCGAAAAGCCAGTTGAACAGGGCGGTACGCGCATTGCCAACGTGCAGATGTCCGGTTGGGGAGGGTGCAAAACGTACGCGAACAGAAGAAGTCGGAGTCACCGAAAGATGTTAGCAGACCAGACGACCCACGTAGGGACGGGCGCCCTCCCCCGCCCGGAGCAGGATTCTGTAGCGCCGGCGTCTCGCCGGCTGTCCCGAGGGCATCCTGCCCTCGGCTGCGGAGGAACACATCCGGCGGAGGCGCTGCGATCAGCTACGCGGGCGCGGGCGCCCGCGCCACACGAACTTTGCCAAACTGTCCAGTGAGTTCAGCCGCTTTTCTCTGGGGTTTCAAAGCTGTTGGTGAGCTTCGCTCACCCGCCCGGACGAGGGCGTCCGGGCCTACGCGGGCGGCGGCACTACCTGTTCCTGGGCGCCATATACGTCCGCGTGATGCGATCGTGCCAGCAGAGTTGGTCTTCGTCGAGGAAGCACCAGGCGTATCCCAGGCCCAACGACAGGCCGGACAAGACGGACGTCAACACCCGCCAGCGACGGATCCGGAGCGGGACCGGGCTGCCGTCAAAGCGATGCAGTTCTAGTTTCGCCAGCTTCAGGCCGGGCGTGGCGCCGCTGTAAACCAGCAGCAGGTATTGATATGCGGACCACATCAGGCCGATGAGGATGACGCCCGTTTCCGCTATCTTTGTCAGTGGCGGCCCTTCCGCATTGATACGGAAAAAGATGTAGGCAAAAGCCGCGAAGGCCGCGACAACCAGGGTGGCATCGATGGCGGAGGCTGTGATGCGTCGCGCCATGGGCGCCGCCTGCAGCGGAATTTCGAATCCCGGACGCCTCTCGTTCGCCGGCTCTTCCACCGGCTCAATCAGGAAGCCTCCCAGGGCCGGGGGCGGAGGCGCCAGTTCAGGGGCCTCCATGATTCTGGGACGTTGCAGGACCGGTTCGGCCAGTTCGTCGAGAGTTCGGGGCGCCGGGCTGTAGCTGGCGAACTCAATGACCTTGGCCGTGGTTTCCGTGATGGCAGGCATGATCCGCGGATAGTTCGCGGGCTCAGCCAGCGTGATGCGAGGGGCGGCAGCTGACGGCGGATGGTCCGCGGCCTGGCGCATGGCAGGGGCGGCAGGCGGCCGGGGCGCTTCAGCAGGAGCCTCGAAACTCGGCTCGGTCTCGAACTTCAACTGCAGCGAAGGATAGCGTGGCTCCCGCGTGCGCCGGCGTGCCCGATAGTGGCTCAACCGTTCCGCCACCTCGCGCCGCCAGGCTTCGGGATCCCGCGCCTGCTCCGCTTCGGCTTGCGCCGCGGCAGGCATCGCGGTGTCCGCAGCTTCCACGCTGCTTTCAACCGCTGGAACGGATTTCTCGAGCTCTCTCCCGTTCGCTGCCTTGGGCGGTTCATCTTCCACCACAAACCTGGGTTGAGCACGGGAAACATCTGGTTCGAGGCTGGCAGCAAATTGCTGCTCGCTGGCATCGTAGGCTTCAGGATCGATCAGAATCTCTGAAAGGTCGTCGCTTGCGTCCGCCGGAACATCGGGTTCGAATCTTGGTTTCATGAAGGAACGATCGGGGGCCGGTGAAACTCGAGCGGCAGAACACGCGCTATGCGGCAAGAGATGAACTGGTCCCGCAAGAAGAAAGCTGCAACTCTAAGAATAATTTGCGCGGATGTCCCGGGCTTTTGTTCTGAACTTTGCCCCGAACTTTGCCCCGAACTATGTCCTGAACTTTGCTACCGGGCTGGAGCCGTGCTAACGTCACCTTACCCCAGCGTGGATTCCCTCACCAGGGGTTTCGTCCGCTTGCGATGACATCCCGCACTCGATTCCTTATCACGGCGGCGTTTGTTTGTCATCTGCTACTCGCTCCGCCCATAGTTACCAGCCAGTTGCTTTCCGCATCGGAAAAACCGAAAGAGCAATCTTCGCCGCCATCTGCGCCGTCAGCAGTACGAGAGCAGGAGGTCACCATCCGGGCGCTGCAGCAGGAAAAAGATGGCGCCGTATTCAAACTGCGTGGACAGGCGGAAATCCACTATGGCACTTACATCCTTTACGCCGATTCGGTCGATTACAACTCCGCCACGGGAGAAGCGATCGCCGATGGTCACGTGGTGCTCGACGGCGGGCCCAACGACGAGCACGTTGAGGCCACGCACGCCACCTACAACGTCCGGACTGAATCCGGGCGCTTCGAACACGTAGTGGGAACGACGGGCATGCGGTTACGGGGGAAGCGGATGACTTTGACCACCACCAACCCCTTTGCTTTTTCCGGTGGAGTGGCGGAGAAAACCGGTCCTGACCACTATGTGGTTTACGACGGAACCATCACCACCTGCGAACTGCCCCGCCCCAAGTGGGAGTTCAACGCACACAAGATTGTGGTGGAAGTGGGCGGGAATGCCACCATCTATCACAGCACATTCCGCATTGAGGGCGTTCCGGTCTTTTATTTTCCCTTCGCCACTCACCCGGTGGAGCGCGAGCCCAGGCAGACCGGTTTTCTCATCCCGAACATCGGGAGGTCTTCAATCAAAGGGACGATCTTCGGAGATTCAATTTTCTGGGCCATCAATCGCAGCATGGACCTCACCGCCGGGGCTGAATATTTCACCCGACGGGGGTGGGCGCCGCAGATTGAGTTTCGCGCCCGGCCGAGTGAAAAGTCTTATGTGTACCTGAACTATTTTGGGGTGTTCGACCGTGGCATCCCGCAACCACCCAAAATCGTAAACGGGCAAGAAGTGCCCCAGCCACCTCTCGACCAGGGTGGTCACGAGGTGCACCTCGATGCGGAAGACAGTTTCGCCCATAACTTCCGCGGCGTCGCCAGCATCGACTATCTGAGTTCCTTCGTTTTTCGCCTGGCATTTAATGACGTCTTCAGCCAGGCGGTGAACTCGGAAGTGAAATCGGAAGCTTTTCTCTCTAACGCCACGCGCGGTTTTTTCTATAACGGTGCCACGCAGCGTTATCAGAACTTTGAGAGCACGACGCCGGGCGATGTCATCACCATTCTTCATGCTCCCAGCTTCGAGTCTTCCAGTGTGGACCATGCCATCGGGCGCTCCCCTTTTTACTGGTCTTACGACATTGCCGCCGAAGGACTGTCGCGCAGCGAACCTTCGTTTCGAACCGCGCCCCTGGTCGGACGCTTTGACCTTCGCCCGACGGTGTCTCTTCCCCTGCTGCTGCACGGCTGGTCGGTGCGTCCGGAGCTGTCTCTGCGCGAAACTTTTTACACCCAGCAACTCATCCCCAGCAGCGGCGGCGTGGGTGTGGCCGAGAGCAACGTCATCAATCGCAGGGCGGTCGAGGGAACTGTGGAAATTCGTCCGCCCGCCCTGGAGCGGGTTTACGACCGCGAATTCCTGGGCCGTAAATGGAAACACGTCATCGAGCCGCGCGCCATTTACCGCTACGTCACCGGAGTGGATAACTTCTCCCGCATTCTTCGCTTTGATGAGCGCGACATCCTGAGCAATACCAATGAAATCGAATATGCGATGGTCAACCGGCTCTATGCCAAGCGGATTTCGGAGAAACCGGGAAACTGCGACGCCACCGGCATGGCGTCTCTTATCATCGGTCATCCCGCTGCGGAAAGTCCGGTGCCATGGGAGCGTCAACCGGATCGCGGTGGAATCCCCTGCCAGGCTGAACCGCCAGTGCGGGAAGTCATCACCTGGGAACTGGGCCAGAAATATTTTCTTGATCCTACCTTTGGCGGGGCCCTGGTGCCGGGGCAGAGAAATGTGTTCACTACCACCGCCGACTTTACCGGTATCGCTTTCCTGGCTCAGGCCCGGCGACTCTCCCCCTTGATCTCGCGCCTCAAATTCCAGGCCACCAGCCGGAGTGAAGCGGAGTGGGACATCGACTACGATTTCAAGCAAAGCCGGATCAACGCCAGCACTGCGTTCGTGAACTATCGCTTTGGTCCATACACGATCGGCGGTGGAGATGCATATCTGCGGGCGCCCAGCGATACTCCAACCACGGGGCAGCAGATGTTCAACCAGTTCCGTATCCTGTTCGGCTACGGGCAGCTGAACAAACGAGGATTCAGTGGAGCGACCAATCTGGGCTTCGACGCCAACCTGGGATTTCTGCAGTATGCGGCAGTGCAGGCCGCCTACAACTGGGACTGCTGCGGCTTCAGCGTAGAATACCGTCGCTTTGCCCTGGGGTCGGTCCGCAACGAAAATCAGTTCCGCTTCAATTTCGCCCTGGCCAATGTCGGTTCTTTCGGAAATCTCAGGAGGCAGGAAAAACTGTTCTGAAAAATGGCCCCGTGGGGACAGCCGCCCTCGGCTGTCCGGCGGAGCGAAGCTCCGCTGCTTTCACAAGAAAAAAGCCTTTCGAGCTTTGCTCGACCTGGACAGTCGAGGGCGGCTGTCTCCATGCAATCTATGGCACAGTTACCGTGACCATCGCCGTGCTTCGTCCGTACTGGTTGGTGGCGTACAGCTTGTAAGTAGTGGTTTGGCCGGGATGGACGGTCACACTTGTTCCTCGCACCGCCCCCACCTGCGGCGAGACGATGACGTAGGATGCATTGCTTACGTCCCATGACAAGGTCACGTTGCCGCCCGCACTCACGCTGGTGGGTGTTGCCGTGAAGCTGTTGATGCCCGGGGACGCGCCCTGCGGAACGTTCGACCCGGTATAGACCGTATCCATCTTCACGACTTCAAAGGCCGAGGCCGGGACCTGTCCGAGATCGTGCAGGGCGTTATTGTCCCAGCGGCTGTCGGGCGCGCCGCTGATGTACATGGAACTGCCGTTGTCGGCCATGATCAGGCCGTACTTCTTCATGGCGGACAGGATGACCTGCACTTGCGTGGAAAATCCGGAGATATCGTAGTTGGCTTTCAGGCGCATCCGCATACCCATGGGGGGCGCATTCGAGCTGGTGGAGTTGGCTGCCCAGTGCGTTGCGGGCAGCACCGCCGCGGCCCGGCTGTCCTGCAGGGTGACGCGAATGGCGTGCTGAATCTGTCCGGCGGCCACCTCGTCGTAGCGCACCAGGCCGGGAAAAATTGGCAGGCCCGCGGCGTCGGCCGAAGTCCATGTCCAGGGACGCTGCGTGTTGCCGCCACTCGAAAGGTCCCAAACCGCCGCCGAAGCGGCATTCCAGCTTCCGTTTCCGTTGGGAGCAGCACCGAACAATTCGTAGAGAAAACAATTGCTGTTGTCGAGCACCAGCACATGGCGATCGCCATTGCCCGGATTCGGATCACCCTCAATCGGCGCGTTCCCCGGCAAAGGCATCGGCCCCGGATCGCTCTCGGAGCCATAAGCGGTGAAAGTGATGCTGACCGGCGCTTGTGTCCCGCTTACCACCGAATACGGGATGCCGATATTCGAGCCCTGGTACTGTCCGGATCCAAAATCGGCATGCATTCCAACGCTCGACCCGATGAAATTGATGATGGCTGTCGAGTTCGGATCGACCGCTGCGCCGGAAATGTCTTTGTTCCAGAGGCTGGCGCTGCTAAAGGGACGAAACCCGTTGAGGCTGGCACCCTGTCCGGCGCTCATCGCGCTGCAAGCGCTCTGGTTGTTAGCGCCACCGCCAGACCCGCTGCTGCCTCCGGAACCGCCTGAACCGATGGTGGAACCGCTCAGGCCTCCGCCGCAATTGGCGCAAGCGAGCGCCAGGGCCAGCGCGCCGGTAGCGGCCAGCAACCTCCTCCAGGAAACTCTCATGGCTCCTATTGTCACAGGAAATGAGGGTTAAACCATGTGATGTCAGGCCATGCCCCTCCGGTAAATCGGGACATGTACTCTCAGCATCTGGCCACGCGCAAACCACGTAGGGGCGGGTGCCCTCACCCGCCCGGCCGGGCAAGGCCCGGCTGGTTTTTTGGCTAAACACCAAAAAACATTGGCCGAAGGCAGAAAAGCCTTGGCGAGCTTCGCTCGCCTGCCCGGACGAGGGCGTCCGGGCCTACGTGGTTACAGTTTGTTTAATCCGTCCAAGGCGGCGACTTTGTAGGCTTCCGCCAGCGTGGGATAGTTGAACACGGCGTCGCGGAAATACTCGATGGTGGCGCCCAGCGTAACGACAACCTGACCGATGTGAGCGATCTCCGCTGCCCGGTCGCCGATCACGTACCCCCAGCAGTTTGAGCAAGGTGACAATAAGCAAAAAACAAGCAGCCAAAGAAGCCGGTTTGTGGGCCGCTTGACTTGCTATCATTCGAGAGGAAGGTCTGCGGAAATGGGCGCGTAGCTCAAACGGATAGAGCATCGGATTTCTAATCCGACGGTTGCAGGTTCAATTCCTGCCGCGCCTACCATCCCTAGCGCTTGCTTCCGCATCCGCCATCGAGGCGGCTAGACCTTGGTGGCAGCCTTCGGCATTCTGTGTTCGCAGGTGGTGTTGAGGCAGGAGTCGGGCAGCGTCAGTCGCTCGACCGGCTTTCCACCCAGGATGTGCGATTCGATAATCTCATCCACATCGTCCAGCGTAACCCGGCCGTACCAGACCGCATCCGGATAGACCACCAGGTTGGGACCGTGCTCGCATTGGTCGAGGCAGCCGGACTGGTTGGCCCGCACCCTTCCCTTGAGTCCGCGCGCCGCGAGCTTTTCCTTGAACGACTTCTGCAGTTCTGCCTGGCCCGCAGGATCGCAGCAGGGGCGCGGAGCCCCCGCCGGCCGCTGGTTGCCGCAGATGAAGATATGCTTTTCGAACTTCGGCATAGTAAAAATGTATAGGATTTGGGCAGTTCGCGCTGGGGCGCTTCTAGCTACTGGCTCCTGGCTTCTAGCGGAACCCATGAAGATGAGAATCTGGAGCGAGAAAGGGAGTCGCCAGAAGCTAGCAGCTAGAAGCCAGAAGCCGCTCCTAGTCCTTCAGCGGGACCATATTTTTTTCGCCCTGGCAGAAAGTGGCGACGCGCTGAAGTCCGCCTTCGGCTTGGGGCATGAGCCTGACGGGGCCAAAGCAGTAAACGGCGTGGCCGTTTTCCGCGAAGTACCATTGGCCTCCCTTGCGGGCGGGGCGCTTGGCAGTAGTGCGATCGACGGGCGGCTTGGGCGGTGGAAGACGGTACGAGCCGTACAGCGAAACTGACAACAACAATGTCGCGAATACTTTCATGGGGAGTAACGCTTTTCTAAAATCCGGGCCCCGAAAATCTAGATCGAGATCAGCATCCTGCGTTCGTCGCCCTGATCGGCTGTAGCCTTCGGAGGTTTCTGCGGAAGCGGTCTCGCAAGTTTGCTGGTGCTCTGACTCTTTGCCCCTGCCTGCGGCGGGTTCGACGACGGGGACTGCACCTCGGGAACTTTCGGCATCGCCTGCGCCGGGGGCGATTTCTTCAGGGCGTGGGCCCTCGCCTCGGCTTCGGCCTGGTGTCGCTGATTTTCCTTCCCCTTCAGCCCGGTCAACTCGACGCTGTCGCTGAACAGCATCTGAATAAGGCTGCGCTGCGAATCGATGGTTCGGGTCTGCTCCACCACCAGCATGGTCAGCAGGCCGTAGGAAACCAGAAACAAAATGACGAGCGCAGGAAGGAGCGAACGCCCGGGCTTGGTCACCGCGTTTTTGCCCGTCAGGTTCCACACAATGCCACCCCGATCTATGCCCCTGGGCCAGCAGGCACAGATACCGGATGCAGCTTGTCAGCCAACAACGGCGATTTCCGCAAACCATTGCCAAAAATACACTTAGCAGGTATTCTCGGGGTCCCTGACGGGTCTGCAGCCGCAAGTTGCTGCACATTATAGGTAACCGCGGTAGGTTACCAATGTGGGACTGCCGGCCTGAAAGCCGCGACCGGCACGGGTTCTGGGGGCCTGGCTCGCGTAGGGGCGGACGCCCTCGTCCGCCCAGCGGAGCGAAGCTCCGCGTGGTTTTTTGCTTTCTGCCGTCTGGCGAGCTTCGCTCGCCCACCCGGACGAGGCATCCGGGCCTACGCACCCTCCGGGCTGCCGGCGTGGTGCTTGCTAAGACACTTCCGTATGAAGCCGGAAAGCATCAAAATCTAGTGAGAGCCTTCGCGGTTCTGTGCGCCAGACTGCGCCAAAAAATAATTCAAGGATGCAATCATGAAGAAACTCGCAGGCTTGATTTGTACGATGTTGCTGGCTGGGTTCGCCGTGGCCCAGCAGGAGAACCCTCCGGTCGAGCCGATGGACCAGACTCCGGTGTTCCGTGTGAACGTGGTCTCGCGCACCACCAAGGCCGTCAACTATCGTCATCGCGGCGGCTCCACCACCGTGGACATGAAAGGCACCAGCCTGATGCCGGAAGTGACCGGCAAAGCCAAGGTGGAGGGCAAGAACGGACGCCTGCAGGTCAATGTCGATCTCTCCAAGCTGGGGCCAGCAAGCCGCGTGGGTCCGCAATATCTTACCTACGTGCTGTGGGCGATTACTCCCGAGGGGCGGGCCCAGAACCTGGGCGAGATTGTTCCCGACAACAACGGAAAGAGCAGCCTCGATGTGACCACCGACCTGCAGGCCTTCGGCCTGATTGTGACCGCGGAGCCCTACTTCTCGGTCACCCGGCCGAGCAACGAAGTCGTGGCTGAAAACATCATCCGGCAGGAGACCAAGGGCTTCGAAGAGGCGATCGACGCCAAGTTCGATATGCTCGAAGGCGGACAGTACACGGTGGATATGCCCGCCCAGCAGCTTCCCTCGGCGACCGCCGATCCCAAGACCCCTTTGACCCTGCTCGAAGCACGCAATGCTGTAGCCATCGCCAAAGCTGCGGGGGCGGAGCACTACGCGGCCGACAGCCTGCAAAAAGCGGAAACCTATCTGGCCCGCGCCGAGGATTATCTCAAGCGTAAACAGGGCAAGACGCCGATTGGCACGGCCGCGCGTGGCGCTACGCAGATGGCTGAAGACGCCCGCGTGCTGACCCTGCGTCGCAAGGAGCAGGAGCGAATCGCAAACGAGAAGCAGGCCATGCTGGACAAGCAGCAAAAGGCCGAGGCGGAAGCCCAGGCATCCTCCCTAGCGGAAGCCCAAGCCAAGGCACAAGCCGAAGAAGATGCCCGCAAACGGGCGCAGGCCGAGGCCGACCGGGCGGTCGCGGAACGAGCCCAGGCCCAGGCCCAACTGCAGCAGGCCCAGGCCGATGCGGCGGCGGCAGCCGCCCTGGCGGAACAGCAGAAAGCCCAAGCCGAAGCGGAGAAGCAACGTCAGGCCGCGGCTGAGGCGATCCGCCAGAAAGAGGAGCAGCGGCAGCGTCTGCTCGACCAGCTCAACCAGGTGTTGGAGACCAAAGATACCGACCGTGGCCTGGTCGTGAGCATGCCTGACGTGCTGTTTGATTCGGGAAGCTACACCTTGAAGCCCGCCGCCCGGGAACGGCTGGCACGGATCTCTGGCATCGTTCTGGCTTACCCGGATCTGCGTCTGGAAATTGAAGGCCACACCGACAGCGTTGGCAGCGATGCCTACAACCAGGCTTTGTCGGAAAAGCGGGCGGCGTCAGTACGCGACTATCTGGTGGACAACGGGGTGTCGATCAACAACGTGATTGCGCGCGGCTTCGGCAAAACGCGCCCGGTGGCGGACAACAGCACTGCAGCGGGGCGCAAGCTGAACCGCCGGGTGGAAATGATCGTGTCGGGCGACGTGATTGGAACCCAGGTTACCCCGGGAGCCACCACTCCGCCGGCAGAACCGCCGCAGTAGCATCATTGCAAAATGCAGAACGTGCTGACACAGATCGCTTCACGTCTCTGCGAGATCTTCTCGGTGTTGTAGCGCCGGCGTCCCGCCGGCTGTCCGGAGGGCGTCTCGCCCTCCGCGGGCGCTAACGACCTCGGCGCGCGACGGGCGGGGACGCCCGTCTTCCCTAACTTCTACCTGCTTTGACTTGCTTCGCTTGGCCTGCGTAAGATTCGCACCAACAAGCGTGCCAGGGGGCGCGAATTCATGAAGAGACGGAACTTTCTCAGGTCGTTGGCAGCCGCAGCAATTATGGGCGCTGCGGGAGTGCTGCCTGCCTTCGCTGCCCTCCCGAAGATGAAGATCACGCGCGTGCGAGCCTACCTGCCACCAAACCCTAACCCGCTATTCAACCAGAGCGACGTAGTGGTCACCATCGAAACCGACGCCGGGATCACCGGCATCGGCGAGGGTGGATCGAAGGACACGTTGTCCCAGTCCGCGGGCAGGTTGATTGGCCGGGACCCGCAGTACATCGAGCTTCTGTGGCAGGACATGAACCGCGCCTTCTTCTATCCCGCCGGCCGCGAGAAGACCCATGCCATTGGCGCGCTCGATCTGGCTCTATGGGACATCAAAGGAAAAGTGCAGGGCCTGCCCGTGCACGAGTTGCTGGGCGGCATGGTCCGCAACTATTGCGAGTGTTACAACACGGCCGGCATTATTCCCGGCATCACTCCGGGCATGAGCATCAGGGAGCGCGCCCACGCCACCATCGAGGCCGGCTATCGCGCCTTCCGGTTCGGCGCCATGGATCTTCCCGCCAATACCACTTACAACACCCGCGAGCGCGTTACTCACCTGCGCGACGAATGTACGCAGGCACGGGAAGGCGTGGGCAAAGACGGCGATTGGGTGATCGACTTCCACCAGCGCTTCGATCTCGCCGATGCCATCCGGGGCTGTAACCTCATCGAAGACCTGGCTCCGTTTTTCGTCGAAGACCCGGTCCGCACCGAAGCCTTTCTGCAAGACCTTCCCATCCTGCGCCAGAAAGTGAACGTTCCACTGGCGGCCGGCGAGGAGTGGGGCAACCGGTGGGACTTCAACAAGCTGGTGGAAGATCACAATATCGATTTCGTTCGCGCCACCCTACCCAACGTCGGCGGCATAACCGAGATGATGAAGATTGCCGCCATTTGCGAGACCCACTTTGTCGGCATCGCTCCCCATTTCACCGGACCCATCGCCACCGCGGCCCTGGTTAACAGCCTGGGAACTTTCTCGCAGCCCGTCCTCATGGAATACAACTATCAGGGGCGGACGCTGCCGCACTTGCCCGTGTGTCTGGATTTCAAAAACGGAAAGCTCTATCCCAACGAGCGGCCGGGACTGGGAGTTGAGCTTGATTTCAAGCAGCTGACCAAGATCGCCGAGATCACAGAGCCGGTGACAGCCCGCGCCCAAACCTACTTCCGTCCCGACGGTTCGATCACGAATTGGTAGTCTGTGTGGGTCGAACCCTCCTGTCCGACGCTTTTGACTTGGGTTTTATGGGTAGAGAGTGCAAGATCAAGGGCAAGAGCAACACCAACTCCGTCGGACAGGAGTATCCGACCCACACCACACAGGGCTATCTTTTGCCGGGGTGAAATTCTCCACGGCTGGAGAATTGACGGAAGGGCCATTCGCCGCTCTTGGCCGGACTCGCGGCGGATCCGGTTGCGCCTGCCGCAGCGGCAGTGGCGGCATCCGTTCCCCAGTCTGCGGGAGTGGGATGTATGCCCCACACATTACCCGGCTCGTCGAGAGCGATACCCACCATCCACCACTGGCCGCCGCTACCCAGCGGCACGCAGTTAGCGATGCGGGCGGTCACACTTCCAGCGGGAATCTCGTCCAGAGAAACAGCCAGTCCGGGTTCCAGGGCTCGTGAAAGCCGCACACCGCAGCCTTGCGTATTGACCACCAGTGTGTGCCCGGATTCAGAAAACGGAGTTGCAGGGTCCAGGCTGGTAACGCGGATCGGAATCTGGGCGCGGATTCGGGTGCTGCGCCTGCCTGTGTCAGTCGGATTTTCCGTGGAGTCCATGGTGAGATCTCCTCGATTTTACGTGCATGGCGGGGCGGTTGGCGACGGCATCCTGGGCGGGAAAGAACACTAAAGTAACCCTGTTTTCTAAACGGTCAGAGGCTGGATGTGAACTAGCGAACCAGAAGGAACAGATTGTTTCTGACGAAGCATGTTTGCGGACCGGATTCCCGTGCGCTGGAATGACTTCTCGCAGTCGGCGGTTGACGGCCCCCGCATGCTGCCCTCCATATACGCCAGGCCGGGACAGCGGGTGCAGGTCCCGACGTGACTGCAGCCGGAGCAGACCGTCAAATCCTTCGCTCGAATAGACCGGACTTCATTCAGTTCGGACGAATGGTTCCAGATGTCCAGAAACTTTTGCCGCCGCACGTTGCCGCTGGGCAGCGGAAACTGGACGCAAGGGAAGACATCTCCGTAGGGAGAAATATAAGCCAGGGTATGACCCGCGCTGCAGGGATAACCCTCCATAACGTCTTCGTCAGGGGCGGGCGGCGGAGCACAAAATTCTTCGACGTTTCCCACCAGGTTTTGGTTGTGAAATACGCCGCTCAGTTCGGCGCCAGGAATCCGCAGGTTCAGGATGGAAGTATCGCCGTCCATTTTCGGCGTGATGGTCGGGTCGAGAGTGTACTGAACGCCCAACTCGCGGGCGAGGGCCTGCACGCCGGCATGGTCGCGCATGTTGGCCGTCATCAGAACATTGGCAATCGTGACTCGTAGCCCCTGCTCCGTAAGAAAGCGGATGGCCTCAATACTGCGGCGCAGCGAACCGGGAAGTTTGGTGATGGCGTCGTGTACCTCGGGGCGATGCGAGTAGATGCTGACCTGCACCTGGTCCACGCCAAATTCCAGCATGCGTCGCGCTTCCGCCTCGCCAATCATCACCGCATTGGTCTTGATTCTCACCGCGAACATGAGGCGGCGCGCGTGTTCCAGGAGTTCGAAGAAATCACGCCGCATCAGCACTTCACCGCCGCTGAAAGTCAGGAAGAACGTCCCGGCGTCAGCCAGTTCGTCGAGCACGCGCTTGATTTCGGACGTAGTCATTTCGCCATGATCGTCGTGGTCGAGGTAGCAGTGCACGCAACGTTCATTGCAGCGGTAAGTAATGTCGAAGTGCACGGACATGGGTACGCCCAGGTCCAGGGCCCGCTGGCTCATTTCCTGCATCAGGCCCGCTTGTTCCACGTTAGTTTGCCCCACGCTCACTTGTCCCAGGCTCACGCGGCCTCCGTGGGACTGGTGGCCGATTCTGGAAAGGGACGATCGGAAACCAGCAGGATGCCATGGCGGGAAAGTTCCTCGACGAAACACTCGACATCATGCTGCGCGGTCTCAAAATCAACCTCGAACTCGGTGCACACCCGTTGGGCCACGATTTCCGACAGAGGGGTACAGCCGTCGGCTGCCTGCCAGATGACGGTGGCCACCGGATTCAGGGTGAAGAAGGTGGAATCCAGGGTGGACATGATCATCATCTCGCCGCCCAGGAGACGGGAGGCAATGGCGGAACTCCTCGTTATGTAGGTGGCGCTGTATTCTTGCGTCATTCGTGGTTTACCGGATCAGATTCCAAACCCGCGAGTCGGGAGTAAAGGTCAAGCGCCGCACCGGAACGCGCTCCACGAACTCGCAGGCCGACTGAAAAACATTCTCTACCAGCTCGGCATCTCCGGCAAAAAAAAGAATGTTCCGCATCAGGCGGCGGACACTTTCGGATTTCGCCATCGGCTCAATTTTGTTTTTCGGACCCTGCTTCAGGAAGAACAGGGACTCCAGAGGGGCGGAACAGTTTTCTCCCACCCGCGCCAGTTCGCCCGCGAAGGGAGTTCCGCAGGCGCGATAAACGCCTTCGACGCGGCGGACGTAAGACACTTCGTCGGTCAGCAAAGTCACGTCCGGAGGCGCGAGCCGGGAGATGGTAGTTTTCCCGACGCCCGACACTCCCGAGAACAGGAAAGCTCGCCGGTTGCGAATAGCCCCGGCGGAATGCAGCAGGAAGCCTCCCTCCCGCGCCAGGATCAGGGTGTGGACAATGCGCAGGACAGAATCGATGGAGTAAGGGTTGGCGGACTGGCGAATGCTTCCCCGGCCGGCAGCGGGGTCCCAATGGGCGCGGAAATCGCCCCTCCGAAGCCGCCACGTGCCATCCCGCATTTCGACGCGCACATCGTCATCGGGAGCGCTCGCGGGCGGTGCCGTCAATTCGATGTCAAATTCGAACCTGGGCGGCGCGGAGGAATCGACAAATCCGGCGTAGCGGCAGGCCAGCATTTGCCGGAAGGAATTGTCCCACGTGTGCAACAGGATCGGCATTCCGCCGATCTCGACCGTGATGTGATAACTCGGATTCATTCCCGGGCAGCTCCGTGGCAGGGGTTGCAATCGCCCGTGCCTCTGTTCGGTTACTGTGCTGCTCTGACGAATGTGCTTTCAACCTGGTCATCGCTTCGGTAGCGGTAATTCCAGAGCCGCAGTCCGGCGCACCGGAACAGGCTCCAGTGACAGAACAAATATGCCAGGAACCGGCGCCTGAGCGAAAGCCTGCTCGCCGGCGAAAATATCGAACCCGAGCGCTGGATCTCCGTTACTCTCCCTAACAGTTCGGTTCTTCCGATCGGGGGATCGTCATCAGACATGCAATCTCCCCGCGTGATCAGGGATGCATTGTCCCGACTCAGGTTTTTGCTCACGATCCGGTGAACGAAGAAACGATGGGTGCGCATGTAAAGCACAACCTCACCATGCTCGACCTCGTCCGCACCGATGCTTTGGACGGTGAGAAGGTCGCCAGGCCACAAGGTCGGCAGCATGCTGAGTCCTGTAGCACGCAACTTCAATACGCCGTGTGATCGCAGCGCCTCGGCCGCTAAACTGCATTTCGCTTCTTCGAGCGCCTGAGCATCCATCGGTTAAAGGCATTTGTCCGGTAGCGAGCCAGCCAAAGAGTCACACCCAGCAAGGCTTTCCGCTGATATCGGTACTCTTCGTCGCAGAGCTTACGATAACCCACCGCACTTCTCATACGAAAGACATAATGTGGAAGGCTATTGCGTGGCTGGGTACCCGTTGCAGGTGACCGCTAGACACTCGAGCAGAGGACGAGGGATGCTTCTCTGGGATTGCACGAGGGGCAAGGAGGGAACAGATCGAGTAAACGAGCGCAAGGATCGTTCGTATGATAGTTTCGACCACAGGAGTCCGCCGCTCCGAACAAAGAGCGCTGTTATCGACAGCTATCACTTTGCCGCAACCCGCACCATCACCGCTGCCTTCGTCCGATCCTCCTTACATCAGCACTTTCGGTCCGGAACTCGATTTGATTCTCACCTGCTGCGCCGATCAATCAGGGGGAGGCGCTGGCGCGCGTATTCAACAAATTCTTCGCCACGGTGTGGATTGGGAGCGACTGGTCGAGCTCGCGCACCATCATGGTCTGGTCCCCCTGCTGTATCGTCGGCTCTCCAACATGATGAATGCCACTCATTCGCCCGGGTTGGAAGCGCTCCGGCGGAAAGACCAGTCCAACACGCACCGAGCTCTTTGGCTGACCGTTGAGTTGCTCCACATTTGCCGGCATCTGCAGGCCCGCGGACTGGAAGTCTTGCCTTACAAAGGTCCAGTACTGGCGGAGGCGCTGTATGGAAACGTCGCGCTGCGCCAGTTCTCCGACCTCGATCTGCTGATTCGTTCCGACGATCTGCCCAGGATCAAGGTGGCGCTGGCTGAGTTGGGGTACGCGCCCGGACTCCGCCTGGCGCAGGCCGCCGAGCGCGACTACCTGAAGTCAGGATACGAGTACACCTTTGACGGCGCCCGCGGGCGCAACCTGCTGGAAATCAAGTGGCAAATTTTGCCACGCTTTTACGCCATCGGCTTCGACGTCGGCGATTTCTTCAGGAGAGCGGTCGCGGTGAGAATCGAGGGACAGAAGTTGCATACGCTCTGCGACCAGGACCTGATGCTCGTGCTTTGTGTGCACGCGGCCAAGCACGCCTGGAGGCAGATTTCGTGGTTGAGCGACATCGCGCATCTGGCACGCTCCCGCGCCCTGGACTGGATCGAGCTGCGGGCAGAGGCCGAGCGACGCGGCATCGTGCGTATCGTGACCCAGACATTTCTGCTGGCCCACAAGCTGCTCGGAGCAGAATTGCCGGCACAGCTCGGAGCCCAAAAGGATACGGACGCGGAAGCTCTAACCCAACGGATTGTGAAGTTGATTGTGGCGGACGAAGAATTCGATCCCGAAACCATAGCGTATTTTCGCCTGATGACGGAATTGCGCGAGCGGGGTCGGGACCGGGTTTCTTTCTGGTGGCGCCTCCTGGTCACTCCGGGCGCCGGAGAATGGTCAGCGGTGCAGTTGCCCAGGCCGCTATTTCCCCTTTATCGTGTGGTACGGGTTGGCCGGCTGGCCAGGCGCTTGATCGCACGGCACTAGCGCAGGGCCCGCCAAGAACCGCTTGGGGACAGCCGCCCCGGTTGTCCGGCGGAACAAGGCTCCGCCCATTACCTTCGGCTCTCGCGAATTCCCTATCACGCTGCCCATGCACTCTGACACTAAGTATCAACCCATCGATTAATATGGGACACGGAGGCCTTCTCTTTCTATGTTTACCTCGCAGGCCATTGGATTTGTCAGCAGTCCGTACAAGAGCACGCGCGAGATTCCCAAGGGCCTCGGGGTTAAGCATGATGCCGACGGTGTCTTGAAGATCCTGCCTGAGTTTGAGCCGGGGCTCACCGACATTGAGGGCTTCTCGCATCTCTTCGTCATCTGGGAGTTCGATCGCTCTCCGAGGGAAAAATTGCGAGGCGACGATCTGCTGGCTTCGCCGCCCTCCGACAATCGATCGCACGGCGTGTTTGCGACTCGATCTCCGCGGCGTCCGAATCCGATCGGGCTGACGGTTGTCGAACTGCTTCGCCGCCAAGGCATCGAGCTGCATGTTCGGGGCGTCGATATGCTTGATGGCACGCCGATTCTCGACATCAAACCTTACCTATCGAGCATCCCTTCCGAAAAGTTGCGCCGGGGGTGGCTGGCTGAAGCCGAGGCGCGAAAGAAGTAAACTCCAGATCTTCGAGGGTGCGCTGTTCAAGCTTCGCTTGGGTGGGGTCTTTTCTACGCGGATGGCATCATCGCAGAACTCAGGCCCCACTCATTTCGCAGAAAGCGCGAAATGAATGGGGCACCGTATCGCGCGGCGACGATCCACGGGGATCAAGTCTGTAGTGAATGGACATCAAACCCTCGGGCAACGCGGCGGAAGAGTCAGATCATCTCTTCGCGTTCTTCGCTGCGCGAGTCATCCCCGCGCGCAAACCTAGTTGCACGCTGCGTTGGTATCCGGATTGATCCATCTTCGCCATCGTGCTGGCGGCGATGCCGCCGGGCGTGGCGGCTTCGTTCAGCAGAGCGTCCAAGGAAAGCGTGGACTCACGCCAGGCCAGCACTCCATCAGCCAGGGCATGCGCGGCGGCAGTCAAGGCGGTCTTGCGATCCAGCCCGAGTCTCTCGGCGGCTTCGGCCAGCGCTGACAGCGCATGATAGCCGTGACTGGAAGAGTAAGTCACGGTGAAGGCGTCGAACCTGCTCTCGGGAATTTCGACGACGGCGCCTACTCGTGAAAAGAAGTCCCTCACTTCGCGACGCGCTGAGCCTGGCCAACCGCGGTCGAATGTTATCGCCGTAAGGCCGTGCCCAGTGCGTGCGACCGGACTGGGCATGGCACGGGCCCAGCGGAGCGGGAGCCCCATCCATGAGCGCAAGTGCTTGAGTGGAATGCCCGCGGCCAGACTGACAGTTGTTATAGAACGGGCCGGTTGCAACCGGAGCTGACCGATCTGGCGTAACAAGTCGCGGACTCCGTCGGGCCGCACCGCGACGATCAGAAGCTGTGCCTGCTCTACGGCACGACGCAAGTCGGGTTCCACCTGAACATCGTACTGGCGTTTGAGTTGACGCAGTTTGGGCGGGTTGCGGTCATGCACGACGACGGGCTGCCTGAATCCTGCCAGGCGCAACCCGGCCAGCAGCGCGGTGGTGATGCGTCCCCCACCCAGAAACACGACAGCACGCTTGCCTGTACCTTTCATGCTAGATCAGTGCAGGCCAGGTCCGCGGCCTCGATCAGCGTGGCAACATCTTTGTCCGTATGCGCGGTGGAGATGATCCAGTGCAAGCCGTTGGATGGAGTCATGTAGATGCCCCGTTCGAGCAGACGATGAACGAATCGCGAGTAGAGATGAGTATCCACGTATGTGCAATAGTCACGATAGTCGTGGATGGCGTCGCGGTCGGTGAAGTAAATCTGGAACATGGGGCCGAAGCCCTGCACAATCGCTTTCATGTTGTGCCGCTGAAAGATTGCGCGCAAGCCTGAGATGGCTGCGTTGCCTATGGCGTGCAGTTTCTGATACGCGCCATCCGCCGACAACAGGTCGAGATTGGCGGCCACGACTCTCATGGTGAGCCGGTGTCCATTGAAGGTGCCGTAATGCAGCACCATATGTTCGCTCCAGCGCATGCGGTCGAGAATAGACCGCGGGCCGGCCACTGCACCCACGGGAAATCCCGCGCCCAAGGCCTTGCCGAAGGTGCTGATGTCGGGCGTGATGCCGTAATATTCCTGACATCCACCCGGGGCGTAACGGAATCCGGTGACGACTTCGTCCAGGATCAGCAGGGCGCCGTACTCCTGCGTGAGCGCGCGAAGGCGTTCGAGATATCCCTCACGCGGCAGGATGCAGCCCATGTTGGCCATGATGGGTTCGGTGATCACGGCGGCGAGTTCGCGGCCGTGTTGCTTCATGACGCGTTCGAGGGCAGCGAGGTCGTTCCAGGGCGCCAGGACCACATCGTTGAAGGTCGATGCCGGGATGCCATCCGAGTCGGGCACGCGGGCGGGATTTTCCGGCGGGCCCAACATATCAGGCGCGTGACTGTGCGCGTTCAAGAGATAGGGATCGTACCATCCGTGGTAGTGACCTTCGAATTTGAGAAACCTTGTGCGGCCAGTGTGGGCGCGGGCCAGGCGCAGAGCGAGCATGGTGGCTTCACTTCCGCTGTTGGCGAAGCGTACGACGTCGGCGGAGGGAACCATGCGGCGCAACCGCTCCGCCGCTTCAACTTCGGCGGAAGTTGCGGCCGCGAAGTGCGAGCCTTGCGCCATCGTTTGCGAAACCACCTCGACCAGTTTGGGATGAGCGTGTCCCTGGATGAGCGCGCCGAACGACATCATGAAGTCGATATATTCGTTGCCGTCGGCATCCCACACATGCGACCCCTGGCCGCGCTCGAGAAATATCGGGCCGGGAGAAAAAACTGCAGCGCCGCGCGAAGGCGAGTTGACGCCTTCGACCAGCGATTGCTGGGAGCGCTCGAACCACACTTGCGAGTGGGCGCGAGTTGTCGTGATTTTTGCCATTACGAACTCACGTAGGCCCGGACGCCCTCGTCCGGGCAGGCAAGCACAGCTCGCCGAAGCTTTCGGCTCGCCTAAAATCGTTGCGGAGCTCGCTCCGCCGGGCGGACGAGGGCGTCCGCCCCTACGCACACGGCGTTAGTCTGCGGTGCCGCCGCCGTCCACCACCAGCGTGGCTCCCGTCATGAATGACGAATCGTCGGAGGCCAGGAACAGCGCCGCCTTTGCAATCTCGTCCGAAGTTCCGATCCGGCCCAGTGGACGATGGCTGCAGCCTGCCAGATAGTCCTCCCACTTCTGGCCCCGCATGCGGGCGTCTTCCGGCAGCATGGGCGTGTTCACGTCGCCGGGGCAGATGCAGTTTACGCGGATTCCCTGGCGGCCGTGATCGATGGCCATCGCCTTGGTCAGGAGCACGACGCCACCCTTCGAGGCACAGTAAGCGATGGCGGCATCGCCGCCCACGATTCCCCAACCCGAACTGTTGTTGATGATCACGCCACTGCCCTGCCCGATCATGCCGGGCAACGCGAATTTCGACATCAGGAAAGTGCCTTTCAAGTTGATGTCAATTTGCAGGTCCCATTCTTCCTCGCTGCAATCGAGCGTGGTATGAGGGTAGAAAATCCCGGCATTGTTGAAGAGGATGTCGAGGCGTCCGAAGGCGCTTACGGCTTCCTCAACGGCGCGGCGGCATTCGTGGGCCTTGCGAACATCGGTGCGCAGGAAGATGGCCTGCCCGCCGTCGTTCAGGATCCGCTCGATAACGGCGTGGCCGCGCTTCTCGTTGCGACCGGTGATGGCGATCTTGGCGCCTTCTCTCGCAAACAGCAAGGCAGTGGCTTCGCCGATGCCGGAGGTGCCTCCGGTGATGAGAGCGACTTTGTCTTGTAGACGCATACGATTGCGTAGGCCCGGACACCCTCGTCCGGGCGGGCGAGCGAAGCTCGCCAAAGCTTGCCGTTCGGAAAACCGCTGCGACTGCGCTCCGCCGGGCGGACGAGGGCGTCCGCCCCTACGTGAGTTTAGGCTGATCCAGCCAGACCCCCGCCGTCCACCACCAACGACGTTCCAGTTACGAACGACGCCGCATCGCTGGCCAGATACAGGGCGGCTCGCGCCATTTCTTCCGGCTTGCCGACCCGTCCCAGCGGCCTCTTGGTGGCTTCCGCCAGGAATTTATCGTTGGCCTCTCCCAGTTGCTGGGCCTCGTTACGCAGCATGGCTGTGTCGGTGTCGCCGGGGCAAATGCAGTTTACGCGAATATTCTGCGGACCGTGATCGATGGCCATGGCCTTGGTCAGCAAGACCACCGCGCCTTTGGAAGCGCAATACACTGCCGCCCTTGGTCCGCCTACAAGGCCCCAGCCGGACGCGGTGTTGATGATCGAGCCTCCGCCAGCCGCCACCATGACGGGGATGACTTGGCGGGACATCAAAAATACGGCTTTAACATTGACTGCCATCACCCGGTCCCAGTCGCTTTCGCTGAGTTCGACCACGGAGGCGCGGCGGATAATGCCGGCGTTGTTGAACAGGATGTGGACCCCGCCGAATTCGCGGACGGCTCTTTCGGTAACGCGCTCGCAGTCGGCGGTCCGGGTTACGTCACCGGGTTCGAAGATGGCGCGGCCGCCCTGATCTGTGATTTCGGTGGCTACAGCATGCCCGGCCGACTCATTCATGTCGGTCAGGAGGACCGAGGCGCCTTCACGGGCAAAGAGCCGAGCCGTGGCCCGTCCAATGCCCGAAGCGGCTCCGGTGATGAGCGCGGTCTTGCCCTGCAGTTGATCTTGCGCCATGAATTTCTCGGTCGTCGTAGATATTCCCGGTCTTGTGTGGTCGCGGGCGACCCGCCCGCGACCACACTACATCTCAACACACAGGAATCTCAGCGGCTGGCCAGGCCTCCGGCGGTTTCCGCGCCGTCGATGGTGTACACGTGCCCGGTGATGTAAGCCGCATCGTCCGAGGCCAAAAATGCAAACAGGGCCGCGACCTCCTCCGGCTGGGCGTGGCGCCCCAGGGGAACTTTGCGGTTTACCGCATCGAGCATCTCATCGGTATATTCGGCGCGCTGCATGGGGGTGAGTACGTATCCCGGTGCAACTGCGCACACGCGGACTCTTGGCGCCAGTTCGAGGGCCATGGACTTGGTCAGTTCGATGACTCCCGCTTTGGTGGCATTGTAGTCGGCATAGTAGGGCTGGCCGACCAGGCCGTTGGTGGACGCAGTCTGCAGAATTACGCCGCTGCCGCGCTCCCACATGTGCCGGGCCGCCGTCTGCGCCATGTAAAAGACTCCGGTGAGGTTGACCGCGATGACTTTGTCCCACTCTTCGGGAGTGATGTCGAGAAAGTTGTGGCGGATGCTGATGCCGGCATTGTTGATCAGCACATCCACGCCGCCCATCAAGCGCACGGCCTCGACAAAAGCTTGCACCACCTGGTTCAGATCAGACACGTCGGCATGCACAGTTCCGGCCAGCTTCGGCAGCTGCTCCTGGATTTTCGCCCGGCCCCTGGCGTCACGATCGAGCACCACCACGGCCGCCCCCTCTTCCAGAAAGCGCGCGGCGGTCGCGGCCCCGATTCCGCTTGCCCCTCCGGTGATCAGGACGCGCTTGCCTTTCAATCCTCGCATGGTCCTCCCTGTGGTGAATCGCAGTTCAGCATAAAGCAGTGCGATCGTCGATGACAATCCAGGCGAATCCAGAACCTTAAACCACGAAGGACACAAAGGTGCACGAAGGATTTCAACCCCAGTTTTTCCTTCGTGTACCTTCGTGTCCTTGGTGGTCGTGGGTTTTACAATTTCCCGCCGAACAGGAAGACCAGTTCGATGACCAGGATGATCACAACCATGAGTTCGAGCACGAAGGCGCGACTCTGGTTGAACTGGTCCACCATGAAGCGGTACAGGTCTTCGGCGGTTTGCAGTTTTTGGGTCACCAGGTCTTTGTAGTCGGGCACGCCGACCTTGGCCGCCGCCAGTTTGTACAGGCGGGCGGAAAACATGTCGCTGAGAAACTTGATGGCGTTATCGGCGCGCTCGGTCAGTTCGCTCACGTCGAGCAGGACGGTATGCAGTTTGGTCGCCGCCCTCGCCAACCGCCAGCGGGCCAGCATCCCTGTCCCTTTGTCCAGGCCGGCATACACCACCCCCAGTTCGCGGGTCAGCAGTTCGTCATAGTGGCGGAATTCCAGCAGCTGCGAGTTGGCGTACTCCAGAAGCTGGATGGCGGTCTCGGCACCGGATTCGCTGTCGTAGAGGAAGGCGGCGTTCCAGCCGATTACCGCCAGGTCGTTCGGATAATACGAAATGCGGGATTGAAGAATCTCGTTGCGCTCGCCTTCGGAAAGCTGGGCGGTCTCTCCACGGACGATTTGAGCGATGCGCCCCCCCTGGGACGCACACAGCTCGGAGGCGGAAGGAGAACCTGCAATCTCCCGGACATGGAAAATGAAGTAGTCCTCACTCAGCCATTCGGGGTAGCGCTTAACCAGGGCCGGTGCTGCCCGCTCCAGCTTCTGGCGCACGATGCGGGCGGCGTATTTCTCAAAGTCCACGTCCCAAACCCAGCGGCTGCCCATCTGGACCAGCGCGTCCCAGTCGCCGGAAAAAGGCAGCTCGAAGACCACGCTCAGCACGCCGTAGTCGTAATACTTGATCTGCCCCTCCAGACGCTCGCCGCTGTCCAGGATCAGGGGTTCGATGGGCTCGACCACCGGGGGCCGCTGGTAACGAACGTACCCCGGAGCCGGGTGCTTGAAGCTGGGCTGTTCGAGGGTGCGGGCGCCAAAAATCTGGCGCAGTTCGTCGAGGCGAATCTCTTCGCACACGTCGAACTGGATCAGGACGAGCACAGAACCGCTCAGCGCCGCTTCGGCGGCGACCTCCGCCATGCGCTCAGTCTCAGGCAGATTAAGGATGATTTCAGAGTCTAGAGCCATAAAAGCCTACCCGCCAGCCGGGAATGAAAAGGTAGGAAACGCCCCCGGCTATGTGTATGTACTATTGTCCCAGAATCCGGACGGGTTGGGGAGAGGCGCGGAGGTAAATATCTAAGTTGTTGATTATAAATATGTTAATTGGATTACTGCCGCGCCCTGAGGAAAAAATCGGAGTCTCTATGCTGACCCCTGGGTTGAGGCTGCCGGGGCTGCCTTGGCCCAGGCCTGGGCCGCCGCCACCCGCCGCGAAATGGCCGGATGAGAGTGAAAAAGCCATTCCACCCAGGGGGATGGAGAACGCTCGGCCAGGTTCTGGTCAGCCAGCTTATTCATGGCCGTGACGAAGGGCTTCACCGTGGGAATGGACCGGAAGGCATAGCGGTCCGCCTGGCGCTCGTTGAAACGAGAGTAAGCATTGAGCAGCGGCAGCACCAGCAGGGAGAGCGTCGTGGCCACCAGCATCAATAATGGAAGATTGGCGAAATCGGACAGGGTTTCAAACAAGTGTCGCCGGTCCACCGCGTAATGCAATACCGAATTCGCCGCCCAGAACCCGATGAATGTGATCCCCGCCTGCACCAGGATGCTCTTGAAAATGTGGCGGTGCACGTGGTGGCCCAGTTCGTGGGCCAGAACGGCTTCGATTTCATCGGTGGAATAGTTCGCCAGCAAGGTGTCGGCAAGAATGATGCGGCGGGTGTTGCCCAGTCCGGTGAGTGCAGCATTCGCTTTCTTGCTCTTCTCCGACAGCTTCCACTGATAGACCCCGCGGACCCGGGTGCCGGCACGCTCCCCCAGCTTCACGAGGCGTGTCTTCAACTCCTCATTTTCCAGGGGTGCAAACTTGTAAAAGATTGGAAACAGAACCACCGGAGCCAGTTGGGCCAGCAGGACGAACAGTCCCAGAAATGCCCCCCAGGCAATCAGCCACCAGTGCTGCGGCGCCTGGCGCATGATGAAGTACAGCAACTCAGCCACGATTCCAGCCAGGACCAGGCCGACCAGAAAGCCCTTGCCCTCGTCCCACAACCAGGCGCGCAAGCGCATGTTGGAAAGGTGATACCGGTGTTCGAGGCGAAAACTGTAGTAGTCCAGGCCGAGCCCCAGCACCTTGGCCAAAACCATGATCATCAGCAGGTACAGGAACAAAGCCAGGCTGTAGTGCTGAAATGTGGCTTCGTAGGCTATGTCGCGGAGAGCGCCGCTCCACCCCGTGGCCAGGAGAGCAACCATGAGAGCCAGTCCGAGAAAGAAGTCGGCAATGCCCAGCCACCGCCGGATGCGGTTGTAACGCCGAGCCTCGGGAGAGTCGGCGGCGACTGGAACGATAGCGACTGCTGAAGCCATGGGCGCCCGATTGATTATCGTATCGCCGAAAACTAAATGCGACACCCGGAAGTCCAATAGTTATCAGTGTCTTCCGCGTTTTCGACGGTTGTCCTCTTAAGCCTTGCCCCGGACAAAGGCCTCAGCCACAGAAAGAATCTCTCCTGCCAGCTCAGGCGACTCTGCCTCGGCATAGACCCGCAGAAGAGGCTCGGTGCCGGACATCCGAAACAGCACCCAGGGGATCGCACCCTTGCCGTTCACCGAGGCGCCGTGGCCCGGGATCTCGATATCAAGGAAGAACTTTATTCCGTCCAGCCTCTCTTTCCTTTGGATGGAGTAGCGGCCAAGACGGTTGGTCTGGTCCGAGTCCGCCCGCCGGATCGCGCCTTGCTTCATCTCTTCGGTGATGTGCAGATCGCGGCGTCCGTAGTAGTGCGGACCATACTCGCGCTGCAGATCGGCCACCAACTGTCCCAGTGGTTTGCGCTCCTCGGCCATTACGTTGGCCAGCAACAGGCAGTTGAGGGTGCCGTCGCGCTCCGGCAGGTATCGGGAATATCCGATGCCGCCTGATTCCTCTCCTCCCACCACAATTTCATGTTCCATCATCAGGTCGGCGATGTACTTGAAGCCGATGGGACACTCGATCAGCTTACGTCCATACCTCGCGGCGATGCGGTCCGCCATGCCGGTGGTGTTGAAGGCACGCACCACGTCCCCGGGCCACTTCTTCCGCTCCAGGGCCCAACGCAAGAGCACGGCGAAGCACTTGTGCGAATCCACAAAGCTGCCGTCTTCGGCGATGGCGCCGATGCGGTCCGCATCCCCGTCAACAGCCAGCCCGGCGTGACAACGTTCTTTCAGGACCGTCTGGCGCAACATTTCTACGTGCGGTTCGATGGGCTCGGGGTTGATCCCCGGGAATAACGGATTCAACTCCTGGCGGATAGCGACGTGGTCGATGCCGCGATCCTGGAAAATCTTTGTCAGAACGCCACGTCCCGAACCGTACATCGAATCCACGACAAACCGGAACTTGGCTTTGGCGATGAGATCAAGGTCCGCAAACCGGGAGATAGCGTCAATGTATGCCGGCTTGAGGTCAACTTCTTTGATGGAAGCCGCCTGGGCTTTGGGCATCGCCCCGGCGCCGACCGCTTCTTCAATCACCTTCATGATGGCGGGCGTGGCGGACCCGCCAAACTTGGCCTTGAATTTGACCCCATTCCAGTTCCAGGGATTGTGACTCGAGGTGACAACTACCCCGCCAGCAGCACCCTGACTCTTTACCGCCAGCGAAACCGCCGGTGTCGGAGTGGAATCCGAGGTGATCTGCACTGGAATGCCCGCTCCGGCAATGATTTCAGCCGCGACCCGGGCGGCCTGCCGGGATAGAAAACGCGTGTCATAACCGACGATGACCCCGCGGGCCGCATCTTCATGACCCAGCACATAGGCCGCGATCCCGCCCGCCACGCGGCGGACGTTCTCAAACGTAAAATCGTCAGCGATAATGCCGCGCCAGCCGTCGGTGCCGAATTTGATGGATCGGTCTTTGGTCATTGGTCGTTGGTCATTAGTCGTTGGCAATTTGTCGGTGTTCGTCAGGTCTCGAGACTTGCTTTTGCCAACGACCAACGACCAACGACTGCCTTTCTACACCAGATTACGCAGTTTCTTCTCATCCAGGTACTTAACCACTTTTCCCACATCCTGGGCCCGATCGCGAGTGGTGATCAGCAGAGCGTCTTCGGTTTCCACTACGACCAGATTGTTTACGCCTAACGCTGCCACAAATTTTCCGGGTGCGTGAATGTAATTGCCTCCGGCATTGAGCGTAAAACATCCTTCCGCCGCGATCAGATTATCGTCCTTGGGCTGTTGCCGCGCCGCGTGGTGTTCATGCAGGGCAGTCCACGAACCCAGATCATTCCATCCGAAATCGGCAGGAAGACAAACGATGTTGGAATTCTGTTCTCCCTTGCTCGATCGAGGTTCGAGCACGGCATAGTCGATGCTGATGTTCTCGCACCTGGGATAGAGCCGGGCAAACGTTGCGGCAAACTTGCCCGTGCCGAACGTGGCCGCAATTTGTTGCAGCAATGCGGCGGTCTTCGGCAGGTGCTCCAGCAGCGCGTGCGTAAGGGTACGGGCGCTCCACAAAAACATGCCGCTGTTCCAGAAATAATTTCCGGCGTTCACGAATTCGGCGGCACGCGCCGCGTCCGGCTTTTCCGTGAAGCGTCGTACCCGAAGCCCGTCGTCCTCAAAGGATGAGCCGGCCTCAATGTAGCCGTACCCGGTTTCGGCCCGCGTGGGGCGGATTCCCAAAACCACAATATTCTCTCCCGCCGCCGCGATCTGAATCCCGTTCTTCAGCACTTCGCGATATCGCTTCTCATCGGCGATTACGTGGTCGGAAGGAAACAATCCAATCACGGCATCGGGATCGCTGTTCACCAATATGAAAGCAGCCAAACCGATGGCTGGCGCCGTGTTGCGCCCCACCGGTTCGGCCAGGATGTTTTTCGGCCTCAGCCGCGGCAGTTGCCGCATGATCTCGCGCCGCAGATGCTGATTGGTGATGACCCAGAAACGCGCCGGGGAGGCCAGGGGCAGCAGCCTTCCGACGGTCTGTTGGATCATCGTCTGCTTTCCGTCGAGCGCCAGCAATTGCTTGGCACGACGCTGCCGGCTAAGGGGCCAGAAGCGCGTGCCGCGGCCGCCGGCGAGAATCACGGGATGGAAGCTAGTCTTGGCCACAAATCCAGCGATCGAAGATTTCAGATTCCCGGTCCCAATCTGAGATCTGAGAACTGAAATCTGATATCTGAAATTTCGCTACAACCTCGTCTCAGGCTCAGGAACCGGCCCAGCCGGCACCGACGCCCGGAGAAATTCGACCGACCACTGCGGACGCACCTGAAATTCGCCGACCGCCGCGGGCACGACCACAGCGTCCCCTCGGGCCAGCGTAACCGGATTCGCTCCCTGAGCTTCGACAATTCCGCAGCCTTCCACCGCCACCAGAATCTGGACCGAATTCTTCCCGGTGTCGTCCTGCGTCCGGAAAGAATGCGGCTGCTTGAGCTCGAACATGTCCACGGTGAAGTACTGCGACGAGATCAGGGGCGCGCGCCGATTGGCGCCGCCGTTCACATTTGAAGGCGCAGGGCGGACCACCTTGCCGGATCCAACTTTTTCCTTGATGGCGGCCAGGCCCTCTTTCAAATGCAATTCGCGCGGCCGGCCGTAGTCATAGAGACGATACGTCGTGTCTGACTGCTGCTGGGTCTCGACGATGATTGCTCCCGGGCCGAGCGTATGCACGGTCCCGCCGGCCACGTAAATCATCTCACCCGGATAGACGTTTACCCAGTTCAGCAGTTCCTCGGCGCGTTCCGCCACGACCGCGCTCTCGAATTGGTCGCGGGTAACGCCAGGTTTGAGGCCCAGCGCAATCTGCGCGCCCGGCTTCGCGTGGGCCACGTACCAGCATTCGGTCTTTCCCCAGGGCTGCCCCACGCGACGGGCTGCGTTGTCGTCCGGATGCACCTGCACCGAAAGCTTTTCGTGGGGAAACAAAAATTTCAGCAACAGAGGGAAGCGGTCCGGATCTGCCGCCGCATCGCCCACCAGCTCTCGGCCATACTTCGAGCTCAGATCCGCGAGCGTCTGGCCACTCAGAGGACCGTTCGCCACCTTGCAGGCGTCGCCTGTGAGCCAGGCTTCGCCGATCTTCTCCTCGAACCTATGGTTGGGATAGATCGGCGAAAGGTCAAGCGTTCCCCAGGGACGCGGGTCGAAGGCAGGCTGCATCGAAAATGGGTATAGAGCGCTCACGCGATACGCACAGGGAATTACAACTCAGGAGCAAGCCCGAGGATTCTCTTGATAAGCGGACCTGCCTACAATGCCGCCAGGAACTTGCGTATGCGCTCCAGCCCACGATCCAGTTCGGTGAACGAAGTAGCGTAGGAAACCCGAATATGTTCGCGGGTGCCGAAGCCTTCGCCGGGGACAGTGGCCACATGGGCCTCGCGCAGCAGTCGGCCCGCCACATCCGACGCTGACTTGATGCCACCACGCCCGATGAAGGACGAAATATTGGGATAGGCATAGAACGCGCCTTCCGGCAGGGTGCATTGCACGCCGGGAATCGAGCGCAGCCCCTTGACCACGTGGTCGCGCAGCCTGATGTATTCCTGCCGCATTTCTTCCACGCACTGCTGCGGGCCGTTCAACGCCGCCACCGCGGCTTTCTGCACGATGGAAGTGGGGTTCGAAGTGGACTGGCTTTGCAGTTTCTGCATGGCCGCGATTACCGCAGACGGACCCAGCGCGTAGCCCAGCCGCCATCCGGTCATGGCATACGTCTTCGAAAGCGACCCGATGATCAGCATGCGCTCGCGATACTCCCGCAGCGAACCCACCGAAAATTGTTCACCGGTGTAATTCAGATAGACGTAGCATTCATCGGAAAGCACCCAGATGCCACGCTCCGATGCCAGTTGCACCACCGCCTTCAGGTCCTTCGGCGACATGACCGCACCCGAAGGATTCGAAGGCGAATTCAGAATGATCATTTTGGTGCGCGGAGTCACCAGGCGTTCGATCATCTCCGCCGTCACGCGGAAGCCCTGGCTCTCGTCCGATTGCAGCAGCACGCAATTTCCGCCGGCGTAGCGCACGATGTCCTTGAACGACACCCAGTATGGCACCGGCAAGATGACTTCGTCGCCGTGATCGACCAGCACCTGGATGGCATTGAACAGGGCGTGCTTGCCCCCGACGGAAGCCATGGATTCCTCGCGGCGGTAGCCGGACTGGAAATCCGTCGCATGACGGAGCACGATAGCGTCGCGCAGTTCGGCCGTTCCGCCCACCGCCGTGTACTTCGAGAAATTATTCTGGATAGCGGCGATGGCGGCGTCCTTGACGTGCTGCGGCGTGGAAAAATGCGGTTCGCCCGCGCCGAAGTCCACCACGTCGATGCCCTGCTGGCGCAGTTTGTCGGCCTCGGCCACCACTGCCATGGTCGCGGAAGGCTCGATGCGGTTGATTCGCTCCGTAAGTTTGAGGGCTGGGACTGCTTCCGTTACTGGAGTCATGCTCGTTTTCCTGTCTTCATCCTTCTTGCGTCTTTCAGTTTGATCGCGGGATCAAGCTTTTCTCTGAGCCGCCGTTCCACCATCTCCGGCACCAGGTCCTGGATCGATCCGCCGAGTTTTGCCACCTCGCGCACCAGCCGGGAGCTCAGATAAGAGTACTGTTCCGCCGGCATCATAAACACCGTTTCCAGCTCGGGCTGCAGCTTGCGGTTCATCATGGCCATCTGCAGCTCGTATTCATAGTCGCTGAGGGCGCGGATTCCGCGCAACACGGCGCCGGCCTTTACCCGGGCCGCGTAGTCCACCGTGAGGCCGTCGAAAACGTCCACCTGAACATTCCTGAAATCGGCGGTCAAGGCCTCCAGCATGGCGCGGCGCTCGCCCAGGCTGAACAGCGGACTTTTCTCCGGATTGCGCAGGATAGCCACAATCAGCTCGTCGAAAATCTTGCTGCCCCGCTCAATCAAATCCAGGTGCCCGTTGGTCGGCGGATCAAACGAGCCGGGATAGATGGCAATGACCTTCTTCAAAGAAGTCCTCAATTTTCCTGACAGGCCATTCCTGACGGGCAATAGGCAGACAAGGATTTAAAGAAGATTCTATGCGGCAGGGACGAGGCATGGCAATTTTTTAGGGCGAGGGAACATCTTCAAGTTGTTCCGTCTCGTCTTTCCGACGGGCTTCGCGTCGATGTTAGGCGAAGTATCTAATCGAAAAAAATTACTCTTGAAGCCCTGCCTTTGCAGCGCTTGAGCGACGTCACCGAACGGCGATATATCACATTGTCGCCGATCAGCGACATATCAATTGTCGCCGATTGTTGACTTTGTTAATATGTCTCCGTACGTTGACATCTGAAGGGGGCTTGCATGCGCATACGAACACCAGCCGATCTCGGAGCCCTGATCCGCGACCGCCGAACCAAGCTCGGTCTTGACCAGAAATCCCTAGCCGCCAAAGTGGGCGTCAGCCGACAGTGGATCGTAGAAGCGGAAAAGGGAAAACCACGAGCGGAAATCGGCCTAATTCTGCGCACCATTGACAGTCTTGGAATCCAGTTGGCGGCGGACGATCCCGGAAGAGCAAAAAAGGAGAATGGACCTGCTCCGGTCGATATCGATTCCATCATTACCGCGGCACGCGAGAAACGAAAATGAGCGGAGAACTAATTGCAATCCTTGACGGGCGAGAAGCGGGACGCGTCGCATGCGAAACGAGCGGAAGGCTTCACCTCATCTACAACGAAGAGTGGCGCACCTCCGAAAACGCTTATCCTCTTTCCCTTTCCATGCCCATAGCCCTGGCAAGGCACGGCCATGCCAAGATCGACCCGTTCCTTTGGGGATTGCTTCCTGATAACGAAATGGTATTGGATCGATGGGCGCAAAAATTCCACGTCTCGGCGAGAAATGCCTTTAGCTTGATCGCCGCAGTTGGCGAGGATTGCCCCGGAGCGGTTCAGTTCGTCCGGCCGGCGCGCATTGAGGTCATCCTGGGTCAGACGCCACCGGAGATCGAATGGCTCGATGAAGCTGCAATCGCGTTGCGCCTTCGCGCCCTGCGCGCCGACCAATCCGCATGGCGCATTCCGCGAGATACCGGTCAGTTCAGCCTTGCCGGGGCACAACCGAAGACTGCATTTCTCCTTGAGAACGGTAGATGGGGAGTACCTTCTGGCCGAATTCCAACCACCCATATTCTCAAGCCGCCATCCGGCGATCTCGACGGGCACGCCGAGAACGAACATTTCTGTCTGGAACTAGCGCGTGCCCTCGGGTTTCCGGTTGCCTCCTCCAGAATCATGCATTTTCAGGACGAGGTCGCCATCGTCGTAGAACGTTATGACCGAGTCCACACGGACACCGGTCTACGGCGCGCTCATCAGGAAGATATGTGCCAGGCGCTAGCCATTCCGCCCACGCGCAAATATGAAAATGCAGGCGGACCTGGCATCCACGACATCGTCGAACTCCTAAGAACCTACTCCAGCCACCCGGCCGAAGACATTCGTACTTTCCTCGATTCAATTGCCTACAATTGGCTGATTGTCGGAACGGACGCCCATGCCAAGAATTACTCTCTGCTCATCGGTGCTGGGGGCCGTGTCCGTCTCGCGCCCCTCTACGATGTGGCGAGCGTTCTTCCCTATCCCGACATCAACATTGATCGCGCGAGGTTGTCAATGAAACTCGGCGGAGAATACCGCTTCCGCAATATCCATCTTCGTCATTGGCAGAAGCTCGCCGAAGAGCTGGGACTTGATCCTGGCGAACTTGTTCATCGCGTGGATGAAATTGCAAGGCAGACGGTCGACTATGTCCCTGATGTCAGACGTCGTGTAACGGAGGAAGGGCTTCCTCATCCAATCGTTGCCCGTCTAGCCGACGCGCTGGTTTCGCGCGCGGCGGCATGCCGGGCCATTCTGCGCTGAGGTCCTCTAGCTTTTCTACCGTCTCGCGGCCGGCACCTTGGCAGCTTCCGGTACCGCGCTCGGCATGGTGGTGACGCGAGCGCCCGTTGTCTGTGCTGCGCTGGCCGCTGCTGCGGGCTGGGCCGCAGGTACGGGCTGCGGAGCCGCCGTGGTCAAACCCAGGTGCTTGCGCACTTCGGCCTCCAGCTTGACGAAGGTCTCGACATTGTCTTTGAGGAACTGACGGGCGTTCTCGCGGCCCTGGCCGATGCGCTCGCTCTTGTAGCTGTACCAGGCACCGGATTTTTCCAGCAGGTTGTTGTTTACCGCCAGGTCGAGCAGATCGCCTTCGCGCGAAATGCCTTCGCCGTACATGATGTCGAACTCGGCCTCGCGGAAGGGCGCAGCGACTTTGTTCTTCACCACTTTGACTTTGGTGCGTGAGCCGATCATCATGTCGCCCTCTTTGATCGCCGCGATGCGACGAATGTCTACCCGTACCGAGGAATAGAACTTCAGGGCGCGGCCGCCGGTGGTGGTTTCCGGATTGCCGAACATCACTCCGATTTTTTCGCGAATCTGGTTGATGAAGATGAGGCAGGTCCGCGACTTCGAAACCGTGCCGGTCAATTTGCGCAATGCTTGCGACATCAGGCGCGCCTGCAGGCCCATATGGCTGTCGCCCATTTCGCCATCGAGTTCGGCCTTGGGGACGAGCGCAGCCACGGAGTCCACGACCAGCACGTCAATCGCGCCGGAGCGCACCAGCGCCTCGGTAATCTCGAGCGCCTGCTCGCCGTAGTCGGGCTGGGAAACCAGCAGGTTATCCACGTCCACGCCGAGTTTCTTGGCGTACGCGGGATCGAGCGCGTGCTCGGCATCGACAAAGGCCGCCATGCCCCCCGTCTTCTGGGCTTGCGCCACCACTTGCAACGCAATGGTGGTCTTGCCGGAAGACTCCGGCCCAAAGATTTCGACTACACGTCCCCGTGGGAAGCCGCCCACACCCAGCGCCGCGTCGAAAGAAATGGCCCCGGTAGGGATCACGGCGATGGGAACAATTTCCTTCGAGCCCAGCCGCATGATCGAGCCCTTGCCAAACTGCTTTTCGATTTGCGCGAAGGCCAGATCGATTGCCTTTGTTCGTTCGTCAGCCATAAGAATGCGGCTCCTTTTGAGCTATGAAGAATGTAGAAGGTGTCGAAGTGCGGATTATACACCGACCCTGAAGCGAATAAAAAGCGAATTTATCAAGTTCCCGGTGGAAAAGTCCCAAAAGAGAACCAGCGGAGGGAACGTCGCGATTGCACTCCGAAGCGCACCCCGCCGGAGCCCACAAGCAACCGGCGCGATGGAACTGGAACCGCCTGAAATCAATTCCGAGACGCGATGCTCTGCTAAACTACGCGGCCATGAAAACATTCCTTATTAGAACGCTTTTCCTGGTAGTGTTCCTCGCGACCCTAGCCGCCGCCCAGGAGATCATTCCTCTTTACCCCGGCACGCCGCCCGGTTCGACACCGGAGAACTATCCGGAGAAAGAGTACTTCTCCAAAGTCTGGAACACTGAAGTCGTCACCAACGTGACCAAGCCCAGCCTGACGGTTTTCAAGCCTACTCCAGAGTTGAAAAACGGCACAGCCGTGGTGATCTGTCCGGGCGGCGGATTCATGGCGCTCTCCATCACCAGCGAGGGCACCGATGTTGCCAGGTATCTGGCCGCGCGAGGCGTGACCGCGTTTGTGCTGAAGTACCGCCTGGCACGCACCGGCGAAGACGCCACCCAGGAATTTATGGCGCTATTTGCCAACCGGCAGAAATTTGACGAACTGGTAGGGCCGGTCATTCCCCTGTCCGTTGCCGATGGCTTGGCGGCAGTCACCTACGTTCGCCAGCATGCCTCGGAATGGGGAGTCTCTCCGGACCGCGTCGGCATTATCGGATTCTCAGCGGGGGGAAGGGTCGTGTCCGGAGTCGCCTTCCATTACTCTCCGGAAGGTCGGCCCGCCTTCGTAGCCCCGATTTATGCGGGCGGGGAAATATCCAAGGATGTTCCCGTTCCAGCGGACGCGCCGCCGATGTTCGTCGCGGCCGCGACCGACGATCAGCTCGGACTCGCGCCGGAAAGCGTTGCCTTGTACGAGCGATGGGCCGACGCTCATAAATCGGCAGAGCTGCACATGTACGCCAAGGGCGGACACGGCTTCGGCATGCGCAAGCAGAACCTCCCCACGGACCATTGGATTGATCGGTTCGCCGAATGGATGGAATTACAAGGGTGGCTGAAGAAGTGACTATCGCTGGGTCACCCACGCAATCGCGTCTCTTGCGAATCTCGCACCTTACAACTTCTCGACCGACTCAAGTTGCGCGGACATAGCATCGAAATCGCAATTAAGGACATCTGCAGAAGCGAAATGGACGATTACTATGAGTGGCCCCCGGATCTCAATCGGGGCATAACCCGGCGTCAAATGCTGGCGTCGTTGTTCGCGACCACGTTCGCGACTACGTTCGCGACGACGGCTTTCTGCAGCCTTCCAGCCGCGGCCCGGAACCACGCAACGGACGCGAGCCTCACGTTCGGAGAGGCGGCGCCCGTTCTTGTACCTCTCGACTACGTGGGGTTCAGCTATGAGACTGCTCAACTCGCAGACCCCGACTTCTTCGCCGAGGACAATAAGGAACTGATATCGCTCTTTCGCTCGCTGAGCGACCATGGCGTGCTGCGTATTGGCGGCAACTCCAGCGAGTTCTGTTGGTGGAAGACAAGACCGGAGGACCATCCTCCCCAGCTTCCAGCCTCCGCCCACGGCGATGAGAACTGGATGCCGCACACCTTCACCGCGATCGAGCCAGTCGCCATCGACCGGCTGGAAGGCTTCTTGCGCGCTACTGGATGGAACTGCATTTATGGCCTGAACCTCGGCGTAGGGACTCCTGACCGGGACGCGGAAGAGGCGGTCTATGTCGCGAAAAAGCTCGGCTCTCGTCTGCTTTATTTCCAGATCGGCAACGAGCCCGAGTTCTACCGGGACTCGAACAACCGGCTGCGTCCTCCGGACTGGGACTTCGACAAGTACCTTGCCCAGTGGATGACTTTTGCTCGCGCTGCGCTCAAGCGGAATCCTGATCTGCGCTTTGGCGGACCCGATGTCGGATCGAATGCGGAATGGGTGGTGCGCTTCGCGGAAGAAGCACCGAAACAGCTCCCTGGCAAGATCGTTGCCTCTACCAGCCACTATTACGCCGAGGGTCCGCCGGATAGTCCGGATACTACAGTGGCTCGCCTGCTCGCCCCGGACCCGAGGGTGGATCGCGACATTCCACGAATCGTTGCCGCGGCAAACCAATCGCATATCCTCTACCGCATGACTGAAGGTAATTCCTGCTACCGGGGAGGAAAGCCGGGACTGAGCAACGCCTTCTGCTCCGCATTGTGGGCGGCAGAGTATCTTCTTAAGCTGGCCAGTTACGGCGCCGCGGGAGTGAATCTTCACGGCGGCGGAGCCAAGCAGATTCGCATGTCACTGGGCGGCCATTTGCCGGGAGAACAGCTTGCGCCTGGAGCCGCGGCGATCGCCGCGGAGGGAAGCTTCTATACCCCGATCGCGGGCAGCCGAGAGAAAGGCTTCATAGCGCGACCGATTTTTTATGGCATGAAACTGGCAGGGATTTTTGCTGGGGGCAGGATACGCCCGGTGAAACTTGATCAATCTCCTGCAGGCGCTACTGCGTGGGCGGCAGAGATGCCGGGCGGCGGCATGCGCTTCGTCCTTCTCAACACGAACCCGCACCAGAAATTTGAACTAGCGATTCCCTCCACGCATGCCGCAAAACTATGGCGGCTGGAGGCTCCCGACCTCACTGCGACTACCCACGTGACCCTCGCCGGGGCAGCAATCAGACCAGGCGAAACATGGAAGCCACGTCGCGAAGAGCGTATCGCCAGCAAAGGCGGCATGGTGCGCGTGACTCTCCCGGCTGCCTCGGGCGCAGCTCTGTTCTTCGATCACCATCCGGGATAATCCGCAGTGGGCTCCTCGATACAGAAGGCGGAGCGTGCGCCCTTCGAGAACATCGTTTCTACAATGAATGAGTGACGCGCGAGTTTCGTTTATGGGAACGTCTTGCCGCCGTCGAGCTGTTTCTCCGCGAACATCTCTCCAACCAAGTCTCACTGATTCAATGCAGTGCGCCGCTCTTACGTAAGTCATCCCAGTTGGACCAAAAGCGAACCAGATTCCGGAATACGAACCCTGCCGGCGCTTTCCAGAGCCTGTCCATCTGCCCGTCAGCACGCTTTTTCAGCGCTTTAACTCTGGAGTCGAGGCTGGCATTGAAATTGCCATCCACCAACTGCTGTCGCGGACGCTCGCCAAAAAACCACCAACGGCCCGTGTAAGAGCGCCACCGATCAGAAACTGATTTTCTTCGCGAGGACATAGCAAATGAGCCGCTCCTTTCTGCGTTCCCTGAGTGCGATGTCCATTTTCTTTGCGCTTGTGTTTCCCGCTTTCCTTGGTGGCCAAAACCAGGCACCCGGCGGTTCGGTGATGAGCTCTCCCCAGGAAGGCCGGCTGCAGCGTGCGCATTCGTTTGACGGCGACTTGCGGTCTTTGCCGCAAATGCCGGCGGAAAATCTGGAACCGCCGGAGTTTAAAGCTCCGGGTACGAATCCCGTGGCTTACCCGGGAACCTCATCCGCCCCTCAGCGAAGTTCGGCGCTGGCCACTGCTGTCCTGACAGCTTCCGGCAAACCCGCTCCGCCTGCCGGCAAAAGTTTCGAGGGGCTCGACTTCGCCACCTGGGGCGCCGGACATGCCGCCGACGCCAGTGGCGACGTGGGGCCGCAGTATTACATCCAGACCATCAACGCTGCGGTGGGCGTGTATGACAAAAGCGATGGGAGCAGAGTTGCTGGGTTCACGTTAAACGCGCTCATGAGCCAGGGCGATTTCGGCAACCTTTGCGACAGCGCGAATCTGGCTGATCCAGTCGTCCTCTACGACACGTTTGAGCAGCGCTGGATTATCACGGATTTTGCCTTCGGGCTTGGCGGAGGCCATTCTGCCGCTCCTGCGCTCCAGTGTTTCGCCGTGTCCAAATCCGGCGATCCGGTCGGAGGTGGCTGGAACTTTTATTCCATTCCGGTCAGCGGCGGGGTCGGCGACGTGCCCCGGATCGGCATCTGGCCCGATGGCTTGTATTTGTCGGCCAACATTTTCAGTTCGGACGCGGGCAGTGTATTTCAGAACGCGCGCGTGTGGGCCTTCAACAAGGCCCAGATGTATGCGGGGAGCCCCGCGGTCCAGGTGCTGTGGTTTGACGCTCCATCCCCGGAGTCCACTCTGCTCCCCGGCAACGCCCGGCTGCAGACCGGCACGCCGGCTGCGGGCAGCCCGAATTACTTCACCGCTGTGGGGCAGTTTCTCAACGCGGTCAGCGTGTACAAGCTGCATGCGGACTGGAACGACCTCTCCGCTTCCACGTTCAGTGGGCCTTTTTTGTCGCTTACCGCTACAAGCTGGTCCAAGTTACTGGCAGCCAATCAATTCGAGCCGTCGCCGGGCAATAAGCTCGATACGCAATATCCCAGGCCCACAGGGCAGAGCCAGTACACCAACATCGGCGGTGTCGAAGCGCTCTGGATTTCGCATACGGTGGGCGCGTCTGGCGCAAGTTCCGCCCAGTCCGCCGTCCGCTACTACCAGGTCAACGTAACCGGCGGAGCAGTCGCGGCCAAAGCGACACAGGCTTTCACCTATAGTCCCGATACTGCGGTCTTCCGGTTCCTGCCCAGCGTGGCGGTGGACCGAAGGGGCGACATGGCGATGGGCTACAGCGCGACCAACGCCAGGTTGAATCCGGCCATCCGTTATGCGGGACGCCTGGCCGGCGATCCGGTGAATTCCATCACCCAGACCGAGCAAACGCTGATCGAAGGAACGGGCACGCAATCGGGAGATTGCGGATCCTTCTCCTGCACCGCCACCGGCGGACATAGTGCGATGACGCTCGATCCCGACGGCTGCACCTTCTGGTACACCAGCGCGTACTACAAGACCACCGGAGTGGCCTTCAACACCCGCATTGGCGCGTTTAGTTTTCCGGGGTGCACGACGGTCGGATCGGGCACGCTTCAGGGTGGAGTCACAGCGGCACCCGGCGGAACTCCGATGCAGGGCGCGTCCGTCGCCCTGGGCAGCAAGAGTGCCACTACCGATATCAACGGAACTTACGCTTTCACGGGTCTGCCTGCGGGAAGCTATCCCAGCATGACGGCCAGCTTCGCTGGCTATGCTCCGAGCACGGCCACGGCGGTTGTGGTCCGTGGTGGTGCGATCACCGCGCAAGGCTTCTCTCTCTCAAAATTGGACGGAACGACAACTCCGTCCTCCCCGCTTCGACCGTCCACACGGGTCCAGAAAGGGTCGGCCACTCCACATGGGCAGCCACCGGCCAGCGGTTGCCTGACAGACACCACCCAGGCCGACTTCCAGGCGGGCGTGATTACCAATTGCGACCTCACCGGGAGCCCCGGCGACGTCACCTTGTCGGCCGCGCCGGCCATCGATCAGCAGAATTTGGATGTCACGAGCAACGGCTTCGGCTTCACCAGCACGAGCTGGGGCGGCCAGACCTTTACCCCGGCGGTTTCGGGGCAACTGACCAGATTGGACGTCGACTTATTTTGCAGTGGCTGCAGCGGCACCACGCCGGACCTTACGGTCTCGATCCGGGCCACGACCGGCGCTACCCCAATTCCTACGGGTGCCGATCTTGCCACCGCGACGATCACCGGATTCTCCGACAGTACCGGAGGCTATTTCACGGCCAACTTCAGCACCCCCGCCACCCTGACCGCAGGAACCAGGTATGCATTCATATTCCGTCCGGTATCGAATCCTTCGGCTGGCGTTTACGCTTATGTCTGCAGTTGCACTGCCAACACAAGTCCATACGCCAATGGTCAGCGGGTCACTTCGACGAATAGTGGTGCGACCTGGACCGCCGACATCACCGCGGGCGGGCGAGACGTAGGCTTCAAAATTTATGTGCAAAGTGGCTTCGCAACCTCCGGCACGTTTGTCTCCGGGGTGAAAGACGCTAACCCGGACATCAACTCATCCGCTACGTGGGACACCATCGCATGGACGGCCGACACTCCGGCGGGCACTGACGTCCAGTTTCAAGCGGCAGCCAGCAGCGATCCGGCCGGCCCTTTCATCTTCGTGGGTCCGGACGGCACCTCAGCCACCTTCTTCACCAGCGGCGGATCGCTGGCGCAGTTCAACGGCAGCCGATACCTGCAGTACCAGGCCTCATTCACCACCAGCGATACCACCGCCACTCCGACTCTGCACGACGTCACCGTGTGCTTTACCAACGTGGTCAACACGGTCGCGACCGCTCTTGCGGCAGCTCCCGCGAGTGGAGCCTATGGAGGCACGGCCAACCTCTCTGCCACCCTGACCGCCAATTCTGCGGGAGTGAGCGGCAAGACGGTGAGCTTTACGCTTAACGGAAGTGACGCTGGCAGCGCTATCACCGACGGCTCCGGGACAGCGACGGTTCTAAACGCGAGCCTGACTGGAATCAATGCCGGCAGCTATCCCGGCGGAGTGGCAGCGACATTTGAGGGCGACAGCGGCTACACCAGCGGCAGCGGCACGGCCTTGTTGACGGTAGCGTTGGCCGACCAGGCGATCACTTTCGATGTACTGGCGAACAAGAACTTTGGCGATCCCGACTTCGCGCTCAGCGCCACCGCATCCTCCAGCCTGACCGTGACCTTCTCCGCCACCGGCAGTTGCAGCGTTACGGCTTCCACTGTCCATCTCACCGGCGCCGGTTCCTGTGCGATCACGGCGGCGCAGGCGGGGGACGGCAACTACAACGCGGCCGCGAACGTGCTGCAACCCCTGACCATCAACAGGGCCCTGCCGCTTATCACAGTTTCGTGTCCTTCGGCCGGTTTTGACCTCAACCCGCATGCCTGCACCGCGGCAGCAACAGGGGTCGGCAATGCAACGGTCAGCGGCGCCACCGCGCTCACCTACAACGGCAACTCCGCTCCGCCTGCCAGTGCGGATACTTACAGTGTGAACGCCGCCTTCACCAGCGGCGATGGCGACTACTCCGACGCCACCGGCATCGGCTCGCTTGTTATTGCGAAGGCCACGCCCAGCGTGACTGTAACCTGTCCCTCCAGCGTGGTCTTTGACGGCAACGTACACTCCTGCACGGCTGCCGCGACGGGCGTCGGCAACGCCACCGTGAGCGGTTCGGTGGTCCTTACTTACAGCGGTGGGGCGGCGCCTTCCTCCGCCGGCACGTATGTGGTAAACGCCGGTTTCACCAGCAGCAATTCCAACTACAGCAACGCCATCGGGGTTGGCTCTCTGACCGTGGCCAGGGCTGGTCAAACAATTACCTTCGGCGCACTCTCGACGAAGACCTTTGGCGACCCCGACTTCACGGTAGCCGGCGCCGCATCCTCCGGCCTGCCGGTCAGTTTCTCGGGCAGCGGAAATTGCACCGTCACGGCTTCGACTGTCCACCTGGACGGGCCCGGCTCCTGCACTGTCACCGCTTCGCAGGCAGGCGACACGGATTACAATCCGGCGATCAGCGTGCTGCAATCCTTCACCATCGACCCGGTCCCCGATTTTTCGATCACACCTACTCTGCCCGCGATCACCATCAAGGCCGGCCAGTCGGCCACCGACCATCTCACGCTCACGCCAACCACGACGCTCACCGCCCTGACTTTCTCCTGTTCGGGATTGCCCGCGAAAGCAAGCTGCAGTTTTACTCCGAACCCGGTGCCGGGAGGCTCGGCTACCGCGGACGTGGTTTTGACGATCACCACCACAGCCAACGGGGTTCCCGCTGTCCAGGCATCCCGCGGCGAGTCGCGCTTCCTTTGCGCGAATTGGCTGGGCTTGTCTGGCATGGGATTGATCGGCATCGTGTTCGCCGGAATACGCAGAAAGGGGCGGAACCAGGCCTCGATGCTGGCTTTCTTCTCGCTAATGTTGGTGCTGATGACGGTCGGCTGCGGCAGCGACTTCGACATCGGCAAGGTTGCCGGCACCCCTCCGGGCACGTCCACGGTGACCGTAACCGGATCCACCACCAGTATCACGCGCTCTACAACTCTGACCCTGACTGTCATTAACTGACGCCCGTCACCTCAGCCGCCGTTTCGCTCCGGGACAACCGTTCCAGCCAGGCACATCTGCCCGATCGGGTACACTCAATTTCTGTCATGCAAATTTTGATATCGGGCGCGGGAATTGCAGGACCCACTCTCGCCTTCTGGCTCGCCCATTACGGATTCAAACCCACCATCGTCGAGGCGGCACCCCGCTTGCGCACCGGCGGCTATCTCATCGACTTCTGGGGTGCAGGCTTCGACATCGCAGACCGGATGGGGCTGCTGCCGGAGATCATGGGCCAGGGATACAAAGTCAAAGAAGTACGCGTTGTAAACCGGAGCGGGAAACGCATCACCGGATTTTCAGTGGATGCGTTTTCGCGGGTGACCCAGGGCCGGTTTGTCACCCTGCCGCGAACCGAACTGGCGTCCGCGATCTTCGGCAAGATTGAAGGCCAGGTCGAAACCATATTTGGCGACAGCGTGGAGCAGCATTGACCAGACAGAAAGTGGCGTTCAGGTCAGGTTCAAAAGCGGAGGCGTTCGGGAGTTCGATCTCGTCGTGGGAGCTGACGGGCTTCATTCCCGTGTGCGCGAACTGGTTTTTGGCGAGGAAAAGCGCTTCGAGAAGTATCTGGGTTACAAAGTCGCGGTCTTCGAGGTGAAGGGCTACAGGCCAAGAGACGAACTGGTCAATGTGATGTACACCGAAGTGCACCAGCAGGTGGCCCGCTTTGCCATGTACGGCGACCGCACCATGTTCGTGTTTGTGTTCAAGGATGACGACCCGGCCGGGGCCGACAGCCTTCAGGCCCAAAAAGCCCTCTTGCGAAAGCGCTTCGGAAACAGCGGGTGGGAATGTCCACAGATTCTGGAGGCGCTCGATACCACCGACGATTTCTATTTCGACCGGGTGAGCCAGATACGAATGGATCCGCAGCTGGGCCTGTGGACTCGGGGACGGGTGACGCTGGCCGGCGACGCGGCCTCCTGCGTCTCACTGCTGGCCGGTCAGGGCACGGCCCTGGCCATGGTGGCGGCGTATATTCTTGCCGGCGAACTGCATCGTGCGAACGGTGACTACGCTGAAGCCTTTCGACGCTATCAGGACCTGTTTGGTCCGTTCGTTCTCAGGAAGCAGAAGGCGGCGCTGCACTTTGCCGGCGCCTTCGCGCCGAAATCGAAGTTCTCGATGTTCCTGCGCAATCAACTCTTTAAGCTCATGGCCATTCCCTGGATCGCAGATCTTGCCGTGGGCCGCGATTTCGCCGACCACATCGCTCTCCCCACATACTGAAGGCATTCTCCGCCCGGCTAAAGCCCGACCCATTCCTGACGACTTACGCGGCCCTGAAGGGCCGCTCTTCCACCGAAGGGCTGGCTTTTCGAGTTTCTTAGCAGTCCCCTGGGATGGCCCCTGCCCGGATTTGGACCCTCCATAACGGCACGGAACCGACGTAACTTTGACGCTGATCTGACGGAGGCTAGCATGGCAGTATGGGCATGGGCCCTGACCGGGAAACAGAACTTATCGGCAATGCGGGCGCAATTGTGCCTTTGCAAAGCTGTTTCTCCGAGTTGAAATCTGGAGGCCTTGATGAACTCACCTACCCGTAGCCGCAACATTCTGCGGACGTCCATTCTGGTTTTTGCATCCCTGGCGATTTCGGTGCTGGCGTTTGGGCAGCACAAGGATTCGGGCGGGCATGCGGGTAATCCGGGCCATTCCAGTGGGCAGGACCGCGGCGCCGCTCCCAGTCATGCATCAGGCTCCAGCCACCAGAACTCACACAGCCAAAAGGGCGCCACGGGTACTCAGCCGGGACGGACTGCAAGTGCTCCTAGACGGTCGTTCCGGGAATGCGGGCAGTCGCGGCGGCAATGCGTCTGAGAACCGCGGCGGAAACACCTCTGCCGATCGAAGTGGGAACTCCAGGCAATCGCGGCAGAAATGCCTCCGGCTAACCCGGGCGGAAGCATGTCCAACGATCGCGGGGGAAACACGCCCGCCAACCGAAGCGGCAGCACCGCCGGTAATCGAGATAGAAATTCCTCCGGCAATCGCGGCGGATACAACGCCGGCAGTCGTGGAAGCATGAACAGCCAGCGGGCCCCCGGGCGCACGGTAACTCTGAAGGGCGGTGGTTCGGCGAGCTTACGGCCAAACGGGCAGGTCCGCGTCATCCACCGGGACGGAATGCGGATTCAACACAATCTGCGCGGCGGACGCGTCATCGTGGCCGAACGCCACGGTGTGCGGATCGTGACTCATGGCGGAGGCCGCGGCTACGTGCAGCGCACCTACGTTACGCGGGGCGGGCGATCCTTTTATTCACGCACTTACTATAACCACGGGGTTTACCGGGTAGGGGTCTATCGCGGCTACTACTACGGCCGCCATCAATACTATGGATACTATCCTGCCTACTGGTACCACCCGGTCTTCTACAGTTGGGCATATCGTCCCTGGGGCCCGCCGGTGTACTGGGGAGTGGGCATCGGGGGCTGGGGTTGGGGACCATGGTACGGCTACTACGGCGGGTACTTCGCGCCCTATTCCGTATATCCTTCAGCGGCGTTCTGGCTCACGGATTACGTGATTGCAGCGAATCTGCAGGCCGCTTATGCGGCCCGGGCAGAAGCCAACGCCGAAGCGGCGGCCGAGTACGATCAGGGCTACAGGGACGGGGCAGCGCAGGCAGCCAACGGCCGGGTAACGCTGACTCCGGAAGTGAAGCAGGCGATCGCCGAGGAAGTGAAGGCGCAACTGGCGGAGGAGCAACGACAGTCCTCGAACGGACAGGGCAGTTCATATGATGGGCAACCGGGCGACGGACGGGCTCAGGCTGGACAATACGCTGAGGGCGAAATGCCGCCAGCACTCGATCCCGCGCGGCGCACCTTCGTCGTATCCAGCGACCTTACGGTTGTGTCCAACGGCCAGGAATGTGACCTCACTGCCGGCGACGTCATCACCCGGCTGACCGACACGCCGGATGCCGACCAAAAAGTCAATGCTAGCGTCCAGGCCAGCAAGAAGGGCGACTGCGGCGCGGGCCAGCAAGTGGCCGTTTCCGTCGAAGACCTGCAGGACATGCGTAACCACTTCCAGGAACAGTTGGACAGCGGAATGAAGGACCTGGCCGAAAAGCAGGGCAAGGGTGGCTTGCCGAAGGCCCCTGATGCGCGCACGACAGCTTCCGATGTACCGCTTCCGACTCCGGACACCGACGCGGCCCAGGAACTGACTGAGCAGGAAAGTGCCGCGGACGAAGCCGAGACCCAGGTGGAACAGGAGAGTGCGGCCGCGCCGCAGCAGTAGCGTGATGCAATGATGTGCCAGTACCCGGGAATGACTCCGGGTGCAGCCGCATTCCGCGGCCAGGAATATAGGCGCCCGAGTAGTCATCAAATGGTAAAAACGCCGTTCACGCTAATCACCCCATCCCCATGGCCGCCGCTGAACCTCCGTAACCTTCGCTCGCGACGACCGCTGCGTTACCTTGTCTTCTCTGGCCTGGCGGATGATTCTCAAATTCAATTCCAAACCCGACCGGCGCCGCCGGAAACGTCAGTTGTTGAACACCTCGGTGCAGGTGTTCAGGGGATCTCTCCGCATCGATGCTCTGGGCATCAATCTCAGCGATGTCGGGATGGGCTTGTTCACCCTCGCGAATCTGCCCCTGGGATCTCAAATCCAGGTTGAATTTCTTCCGCCCGGAAGCAAGGAACGGCTTCGAATGAGTGGGACGGTTCGCTATCGCGCGCTGTATCTATATGGCATCGAGTTCCTGGTGGACGCAGATCAGGACCGGGACGGCTGGCCGGATGCGGGAGGCGTTGCAAGCCGCCAGGCCCACTCCTAGCAGGCTCGTAACTGCCGCAGTCTAGCGTTCCCGACCGGTCTAGCTGGCTTTACTCTCCTTCGCCAGCCGGGCCTGCGTGGCATCGTAGCTCTCGCCGTAGATGGACGGTACTTTGCCCCCCATGGGACGCAAATACACGGAGAGCTGCCCGCGATGGTGGATGGTGTGGTGCAGCGCCAGCTGGATGAAGCCGACCGAGGGCAGCTGGAACATGCCCCGGAAGTCGACCATTCGGGCCAGCGCCTCACCACTGAGCCCTTCGATCTTCGGCAGGTTCGCGGCAAAACTCTCATCAAACCAGGCGGCAATGCCGGCGGAGTTAGCGGCCGACTGCGGCCGGGGAATGGGACTGAAATCAAACGCGCCTTCCGGTATTCCGCTGAAAAAGCGCTGCTCCGAAGCTGCGATGTGCCAGGCCAACTCCAGGGCAGTCTTGGAAACGGCGTCGGGGCGATAGTCTCCTTTGTCGAGTGGAATGGCTTCGATCACCCGCCTGGTGGTTTGGTGTTCATTCTTGAGCGTGGGCAGTGCTGCGACCAAAACGAATTTGGCCTGATCGGGCGTGAGTTGCGGAGATGACATGGGGTGTCGTCCTTTCAGGAAGTCTGAATCATTCTAATCGGGAAACGCCAAATCAAGGAAAGCCGCGGAGGGCGAGTTTAGAGGAGACCTGCGATCACATGGCTCTTATGGGATGGGTTGTGAGTGTAATCCTGTTTACATCGACTGGCTCTTGGTGTAGGTCCGGTCAGATTTTCTTTCTCCGTTGGGCGGCCCCATGGGCCGCCGGGACGCCTCCGACTGACGCCCCGGGCGCCCCAAACCCGTTGATTTTTCTGTGCCAAGTGCCCCTGACTCGTAGTAACATGCGCCCCATTAGCGCTGTTTCGGCAGCCTGGACGCCAAGCGGCGTCCGCTTTCCACCTTGTCCGTGGAGGATTCATGGAGAATCGAGCCCTTGGAAATTCAACTACCGCCAGTTCACCATCTACCACGACCCACCACGAGGGACGCAATTTCTGGGTCCTGACCGCATACGCGGTTTCAGGCCTGGCCGTGTTCGGCGTGCTGATTTACTACGTCTCGGCCTACATCACGCAATAACCAGAAATCGTCTGGGCGGGTTCGTCGCCCAGCCGTGCGTCCGCAGTGGATGATATTTTCCCACTGGTCTGCACATTCTCGCCTTCTGGGTTTCTAAACAACCGCATTTCGCTCCCTCGCTCCGTGTTCCGGAATTCCGGTTTTGCCGGACGGGCTGAATTTCCTCGTCCGAGACCGTGCTACAATCCCCGATTGCCCGGTAAGCGACGCCTGGCCAATCCCCACATAAACGAGACGCACTGATTCCCGTGGCCCATGATCCCTCGAAGACCGCCGTCACCTACGCCGACGCCGGGGTGGACATTGACCGCGCCAACCGCACCAAAAAGCGGATTAAATATCTCGCCCACAAGACCTTTACCCGCAGCGTCCTGAGCGAAATCGGCGGCTTCGGCGGCCTGTTCGCGGTGGACAAGGCGAAGTGGGTGGACCCGATCCTGGTCTCGAGCGTGGACGGAGTGGGCACGAAGCTCAAGATCGCCTTCGAGATGGACGTCCATCACACCATTGGAGCCGACCTGGTCAATCATTGCGTCAACGACATTGCGGTGCAGGGCGCCACGCCCCTCTTCTTCATGGACTACCTGGCCACCGGCAAGATCGAACCGGAAGTCACCGAGAAAGTCATTGAGGGCCTGGCCGACGCCTGCAAGCACAACGGCTGTGCCCTGATTGGCGGAGAAACCGCCGAGATGCCGGGATTTTATCCCGATGGCGAATACGACCTGGCCGGATTCATCGTAGGAGCAGTCGAGCGCGAGCGCATCATCACGGGCAAAACGGTGGAAGTCGGCGACGTGATCTTAGGCTTAGCCTCGAACGGCCTGCACACCAATGGCTATGCGCTGGCCCGCAAGCTGCTTTTCGAAGTCGGCAAATACACCCTCGATTCCTATGTGAATGAACTCAAGGGAAAAGTCGGCAACGAACTTTTGCGCACTCACAAAAGCTACTGGCCGGCGATCAAGCGACTGGTGGACGGCGAGTGTGTCTCCGCCATGGCCCACATCACGGGCGGCGGCATCACCGAAAATCTGCCGCGCGTGCTGCCGCGGGGCGTGGCTGCCGTCATCGAGATGGGCTCCTGGCAGGTGCCGCCGATTTTCGAGCACCTGCAACAGCTGGGCAACGTCCCTCAGGACGAGATGCTCCGCACCTTCAACATGGGACTGGGAATGCTGCTGGTGGTCCCGTCGAAGAAGTTTAAGAAAGCCCAGACCGTGCTGGAACGCGCGGGGGAAAAAGCCTTCACCGTGGGACGAATCGTGAAGGGCGACCGCAAAGTGATGTACACCTAGCGCGGTTCTCGGTCTCTTCTCTTCCCTCATCGCCAGTGAAAAGTGGGTGGCCCACCCTTGCGCGTTCTTTGCGCAAGGTGGGAACGAAGCCGCGGATAGCTGAGGTGCGGGATCAGCACTGTTGGGAACATTTCGTTTTGGGCACGCCGGAAGCCAAGCCCATTGCGCGATCAGCCTGCCTCCCACCCTTCGCAAAAAACGCGGAGGACTGATTGGATAAGAACGAAGGCTCGATCGACCCTATAGTCTTGGTTTGAGGACTAAGGCTTCTGGGGAGGAAGGAGCCTTCGCATGATGATTATAGGATGTGATTTCCATCCCAGCTGGCAACAAGTGAGTTGGCTGGACAGCGAGACGGGGGAAAGCGGCGAGCAGAAACTGGGGCATGCCAACGGTGACGCCAAAGTTTTTTATCAGCAAGTGGTGGCGCCGGTGCTGATCGGTATGGAAGCGACGGGCAACAGTCAATGGTTCATCGAGCTGGTCGAGGACCTGGGACACGAGATCTGGATCGGAGATGCGGCGCAGATCCGGGCCAGTTATGTGCGCAAGCAGAAGACGGACAAGCGGGACGCGGCGCATATTCTGAAGCTGGTGGTGGAAGGCCGGTTTCCGAAGTTGTGGACCCCAGACCGGGAGCAGCGCGATCTGCGGCAGCTGGTGCTGCATCGGCACAAGCTGGTGGAGATCCGAAGCCGAGTCAAAAACGAACTGCAACACCTTTCCATGAATAAGGGGATGCAGAAGAAGCGCACGCTGTGGAGCCAGGCGGGACAGAAGATGCTTCGGGAGTTGCCGTTGAAAGCGTGGGCGTCGTGCCGGCGGGAAGACTTGCTGGGATTGCTGGGGATGTTGAACCAGCAGGTCGGCAGGCTGGACGAGGCGGTGCAGAAAGCCGCCGAGGAACACCCGCAGGCCAGGCTGCTGATGACGCAACCGGGAGTCGGTCCGAATACGGCTCTGGCGTTTGTATTGACCATCGGCGACGTAAGCCGCTTTCCCCGAGGCAAGCAGGTGGCGAGTTATCTGGGATTGATTCCGCGCGAGGAAAGTTCGGGCGGACGGCAGAAGCTGGGCGCGATCAGCAAGCAAGGCAACTGCCTGCTGCGTTCGTTGCTGGTGGAAGCGGCACAGATTGCGGTGCGCTTCGATCCCGGGTATCGCAAGCAGTATCTGCATCGCTGTCATCAGAAGCCGAAGGGAGTGGCGAAAGTGGCAGCGGCGCGCAAGTTAGCCGTACGACTCTACTGGATGCTGCGCACGCAAGTGGGATATCCAGAGATCGTTCGCATCGAGAGCAGCCCGCGGGTGCCCCGGGTCGGCGCAAGCTAGACCGCAGGATTGATTGGGCGCTCTCGCATCCCGCGCGAGGTGGGATGTTCGCATAGAAGAATCATGGTCGAGGTTTAGGCCGTATCGATGGTTGGTGGAACGATCTCCACCGAAAGTGATTCAGCGTGAGATTTCCAGAGTCTTGGTCCTCAACCCTTCTCTGGTACGACGAAACCGGCGGTGCTTTCGCACCGCCCAGGATAACTATGCCTTGACAGAACCTTCGTTCTTATCGAGGGGCACCCTCGACAGCAAACCTGCAATCAACTACCGGCGAAACGACTTGAATCGCTGCGGTACCAGTTGTGAGCCGTTCAGATCGGTGTCGGTGAAGCCGAAGACATAGAACTGGTTCGGGTTCGGGACCATGACGTCGTTGTCGTCGGGGACCTCGCTGAGGAAGTCGTTGTCGTTGGCGAGCCACAGCGTGTGCACCGTGTTACTTCCCTGCTTCACGTCGGGACCGACGGTCAAGCCTTCCAGCTTGGACGGAATCTGACCGGCGACAATACCGTTGCCGGTGAGCACGGCGACGACATCCATGAACAGAGATTTGCTTACGGCGTTCGCTGCCGCCGTGAGGCCGTCCATGTTGGCGACGTCGACCGCGGTGGCCAGGTCAATCTTGAAGATCTGTTTGATCTTGGCCTTGCTGCCGTCGCCGCGTCCTTTGCCGTCGCGCTCATCAACCAGGAACTCGTGCTGGTTCAGCGCAGTGATCTCGCTGACGCCGGAGCCGGTGGTGAGCAAGTAGGCATACTCGTGGGTCCACTTTCCGGAAGCGATGTCGATGGTGACGATGCGCAGCAGTTTCGCGGCGTCGCTTCCCTGGGCGGCATCCTGGATAAGCGCGGCTTGCATGATGCCAACCAAAGTGCGGCCATCGGGGGTGATGGCGAGACCTTCCATGCCCTTGTTGGCGGTGCGGCCGCTCATGTTGGCGGCGATTTCATCGGAGCCGACCGGCCTCAGATTATCGACAAACAGGTGCGATGGCAGTTTGAAGGAACGCAGGCGCACTCCGAAGAGGCGGTCAAATTCGTAGACGTAGGGGCCGTACTCGTCGGAGATGTAGACCCGGAAGCCGTCGTTGGAAACACGGATGCCTTCGGAGTCCAGGCGGGCGTCGTTGGGGTTGCCAGAGTTACGGTTGGGAGCGAAATTATCGGAGCGGCCGGAGAAGTAATGCAGAAAGAAATTGTTCTCCGGCGGGACACCGGAATCCACGCCAAGTCCCACGCCGGTTCCGTACACCAGCGGAGTCAGGCTGAATAGCAGCGTGGTTCGTTTAAGCGTTGGCGTGAGCGTGAACGGCAGGCCCCCGCTGGTGTTGGGCTCGAGGTCCATGGTAATGGTCTGAAGGCGCGGAATGTAGCTTACGGTGTCGTCGACGGCGGAGTCGTAACTGTTGGCGTTGGGGCCACGGTCGGGCAGGCCGATGAAGGTGTTGCCGGAGGCGTAGGCGAAACCAGAGCCGAGGCCGCCGAGAAGATTGGCGGGCGCACCGTTCGGGAACGTTTCGGTGAGGCCGGAAAGATCGGTATAAGAACCGGCTTTGGAGTCTGTAAGGGAGCCGACAGCGAGCAAGTTGACTTGGGCATTGGTTTGAGGCGTGGCGACGAGGCCGAGTACGACGGCGACCAGGGCGATGGGAAGCAGAGCTTTTCTCACGAACGGTTCCTCCTGTGGAGTTTCACTGCTGGAGTGGCCTCCATACCTTGGCAGCCGACCATGAGGGCAAGGTGAATGCCTGGTAAATATCCGGTTAAAAGAATCACTTGGCCGTTTTAGGCCGCGTCGTTGCAACACCTGAACTTGCCACCCTGCCCGGCGAATGAGTCGTCGATTCGGACAGACAAAAGTCAAGGGCGCTGGACAGCAGTGTCCGACCCAGATAAATCTCTTCAATATGGCTTATAAGGTTTTTTAATTAGCCGGGGGAATGGGGCTCGCGATATCCTGATAGTTGCGAACCAGCCGTACGATCCCCACTGTAGACAAAGTCGATGGTTACATCTAAGGAGATTCATGTTGAACGATCTGCGCAACTTTCTAGCACTCTCGTATGACCAACTGGAACAGTTGAATCTGAAGGCGAAAGAGCAGCGGAAAAACCGCGTAGCCCTGCACAAGATCCAGGAAGAGCGGCTTAAGTATTTGACCGACGAAAAGCACATCAAGGCGGTGACTGTGCTTTTCAGCGATCTCGAAGGCCGGCTGCACATGCTGGATTACGACAAGAAATTTCTGATCAAGAGCTGGGACAACCTGACTTTTGACGGGTCGTCGATTCGCGGGTTCACGGCGCAGCGGGAAAGCGATCTGCGGCTGGGCATCGACTGGGCGGCATTTTATTGGGGGCCAGCCGACTATTTCGGGTCGGGTAAAGTGCTGGTCTTCGGCGACGTCATCGACAAAAGCGGAACCCCGTACGCCGCCGACATCCGCGGCATGCTCAAACTGTATGCCGAGAAGCAGTACAAGGACGAAGGCTACACCCTGAACGCGGCCAACGAGATTGAAGGCTTCCTGTTCAAGGGAGTGGACGCGGAGCGGCGCTATAACGAAACCGGCAAATTTGAATACGTCAATACCGGCGGATATTATCACTCGCTGCCCGGCGACCCGCTACGCACCTTCATCGATACTACTGCGGAAGTGCAGCGCGCCATGGGATTTCAGAACGAGAAAGACCATCCGGAAGTGGCGCCGTCACAGTTTGAAATCAACTACGGGTACGGGGAAGTAGTGGCCGCGGCCGACCAGATCCAGATTTACAAGCTGGTTTGCCGGCAGGTCGCAACCCACATGGGGCTGACTGCCAGCTTCCTTCCGAAACCGGTGGTGGGCGTCAATGGCAGCGGCATGCACACCAATGTGTCCATCAGCAAAGGCGGCAAGAACCTGTTCTGGGACCCCAAAGGCGAGGAGAAGCTGAGCAAGCTGGGCTGGTCGTTCGTGGACCGCATACTCACACACGGCAATGACATCTGTCTGCTGCTGAATCCGAGTGTGAACGCTTACCGCCGTCTGGATCCGCACTTCGAAGCGCCCAACCAGCTCAAGGCTTCGGCGGTGGATCGCGGCTCCATGATTCGTATTCCCATCGGCAACGAGAAGAGCATGCGGGTGGAAGTGCGCTCGGTGGCCCCGGATGCGAATCCTTACATGGTGATGCTCTCCATCTTCAAGACCGGCATTGACGGCGATACGGCGAAGATCAAGAACCTGCGTCAGGCTGAGCGTTACTTGCCGGACAACATCTACGACGCGATGGCAAATTTCGACAAAGCGGCGTGGGCGACGAAGCTTTTCGGTGAGGATGTCAAGGGGCGGTACCTGGAGTTGAAAAAGGCGGCAGCCGATCGCTGTCCCCGCCTGCTGGGCACATTTGTAAAGGCGCCGGAGGTGCAGTATCACCACGACGTTTACAATCAGTTCCTGTGGAACCTGTTCTAGACCGGCAGGAGTCGTTGAGGCTGAGATGAATGAAGGCCGCGTTCTCCAGGAGCGCGGCCTTTCTGCTATACAAATCTTTGCCCGGATTGACAGTGTTTTTACATTTTCGCTCATCTCTCATTTCATAAAATGAAGGTGTTGGAGTTCCGACCGCGGATTCCCCTCGCTGAAAGGAGAACGCTATTGCATCCACTGCATCGACTGGCCTTGGCCGCTATTCTGCTCTTTTGTGCGTCGGGAGCTCTGGGTCAACATGCGAGACACGGCGGCGGTCGTGGCGCGTCCGGGAGCGCAGGGACCGGCGATTCCAGTTTGCAGGATTTCAATCGCGCACTGGCGGTTCAGGCCACACCCGACCAGGCGTCCCGGTTCCAGTCGCTGGCCAAGAGCACGGAGGCCGCGAGGAAACAGGCGCAGGAGCTGTTTCGGCTGGCCGCGAAGGCGGATGATCCGTCTGAGTTTTCTCAGCATGTCGCCGCCTTGAAGGATTCTGTGGAAGATGTGCAGGGCGGCAACAGGTCTTTTGTGAGAAGCTTTTCAAAACCGCAGAAGTCGGGGCTGAAGGAGCTGACAAAAAAGCTGGACAAGGCGGATTCCGAGATCACAAAGCAAAAGAAGGCCTTCGACCAGCGCCTGGGACTTCCCCAGGGGGAAGACGAAGGGGTCGCCATCCTGGCGGACAAAATGGAAAAAGCGCTGGCAGAGTTTCAGGCGCAACAACTGAACCTGGGCAAGGAGATGGGAATCCAGATGCCGGCGCAGTGAAGGTGAGATGAGACGATGTGGTCGCGGGCGACTCGCCCGCGTGGTTTTGTTTTGGAGTCTGGATAAAAAATACTGGCGAGGAGAATTTGCTCCTCGCCTTTGTTTTCACGGACTGTTCTCACCTGGTTCAAGGCGCGCGGGCGAGTCGCCCGCGTCCACACATTCCTGCCCGCCAGCATGTCCTGCCTAGAAAAGCGCTGTCGGACGGCGCTTCCAGCTCTTGCCTTTTTCCTTGGCAATATTTTCCATGTCGTTTACGTAGGCGCCGGCCTGGGTCAGGACATGGTGCAGATCGTTGCCGATGCTGATGAAGGTGAAGCCTTTTTCCAGGAACTCGCCCACGCGAGCGGTGCCGAACAGGAAGAGTCCGAGAATCAGATTGTTTTTGCGGGCGTGATCGACCAGTTTCTGAGTGGCGGCACCCAGTTCCGGCGAGGTGTACATGTGGGGGAATTCGTACTTCTCGTAGAGTCCCATCGACATGCACAGATCGTTCTGGCCGAGAAACAGAATGTCCACGCCGGGCACTGCGGCGATTTCCGCAATATTGTCGATGCACGAGGCCGTTTCCACCTGCAGAGCGACGATACCGTTGTTATTGAAATTGCCGGCGTAGCCCAGAAGTCCCGCCTTGTTCATGCTGCGCTGGGGAAAGTAAACCGAGCGGGTTCCGACTGTGGGATATTTGGTGCAACTCACCGCCTGGCGGGCTTCCTCCGCGGTGTTGATGTAGGGGATGAGAACACCGTCGGCGCCCATGTCGAGGGCCTGCTGAATGCCGGGGCGATCGTCGTATCCGCCAACGCGGACCATGGACTTGGCGCCGCCGTTTGAAATTCCGGAGAGCATGGCGGACAGTTTCTCGTAGCCCATGGGACCATGCTGGGTATCGACCAGCAGCCAGTCGTAGCCGCTGTGGGCCAGCTGTTCGGCGACGGTGGGACTATGCGCGTTCAGGAACAAGCCCATCTTGGGCAAGCCTTCGCGCAACTGCTTCTTAAAGTCGGCGCCACTAAGGGTGGCTTCGGGCATCGCTGTTTTCCTCCTGAGAGTCGAGTGAAAGTTTCCTAGTGTAACCTACCGGACCGAAACTTGCGGGCTGGGTGCTTGACCGACTATGACCCGCGGACATGCCGGGTCGCGCGTGTGGCGCGGGCGCCCTCGCCCGCGTGGGGCGAGGATTTACAGCCGAAGGATGTTTCTCCAAGGAATTTGAATTTTGACGGTTTGGTTGTTTCCAGATGGTGGGACACTTTGCTTAATTCCCGCCCCTGCCCGGTTTTCGGGTGGCAAAAACCAAAGTCAAAGGTAGCGGGCGAGGGCCCCTTCGACTTCGCTCAGGACAGGTCCGCTCCACACGTTCAAAGGCTTTACAAACCTTTACGATCGGGCTCACAACCAATTCAGGTCTGCTCGCGTTCTCACCACTGCGGAGCAAATCGTCTGCGTGAGCCCACAGTGAAGCTTAGTTTCGACCGTTGTGCGGCTTGGAGCGCGATCGTAGCCCTGGCCTTCAGCCCGGCGATCGCGCAATCTACCGGCGCCGGGCAAACTAGCCGCCAGCCCGATGCTGCCACCAACCCGGCGGAACAACCGCTGACCACCGTGTCAGTCCAGGTCAAAGTGGTGAATGTGCTGGCCACGGTGCGCGACAAGCACGGAAAGATTGTGAACGGCCTGACCAAGGACGACTTCACCCTGACCGAGGACGGTCGTCCGCAAAAAATCAAATACTTCGCTCGTGAAACCGATCTCCCCCTCACGCTCGGGATGCTGGTGGATACCAGCCTGAGCCAGCGGCGGGTGCTGGCCGAGGAACGCGACGCCAGTGAAAGTTTTTTGGCGCAGATATTACGCGAGGAACAGGACAAGGCTTTTGTCATCCACTTCGATCGTGAGGTGGAATTGCTGCAGGACCTTACTGCCGCGCACGAAAAACTGCACGCCGCGCTGGAGTCGTTGGCCACGCCGCAGGTCGCCCGCACCAGCGGGGGAGGTGGCGGGCCGGGCGCAGGCTCCGGCCGGCGTGGAGTGGGAACTCTTCTCTATGACGCGGTCTATCTGGCTTCCGATGAATTGATGCAAAAGCAGTCCGGGCGCAAGGCGTTGATCGTGCTCTCCGACGGCGTGGACATGGGCAGCCAGGAAAGCCTTGATGTCGCCATCGAGTCGGCCCAGCGGGCCAACACCATTGTTTATTCCATCCTGTTCAAAGACGACGACGCTTACGGCAACGGCGGAGGTTTCGGCCGGGCTGGAATCAGCATCCCAGGACTGGGGGGGCCGGGAATCGGTCGCGGCGGTATGGGAGGCCCCGGGCGCGTCGGGCGCCGGTACCCGCAAGAGCATACCGACGGCAAGAGAGTCCTGGAGCGCATCTCTAAAGAAACCGGTGGACGCCTGTTTGAGGTTTCAAGGAAAGAGCCAGTCAATCAGATCTATGCCCAGATCGAAGAAGAGCTGCGCAACCAGTACAACCTCGGCTACACGCCTGATCGGGCAAATGCAGCCGACTCCGGATATCACAAGATACAGGTGGCCGCGAAGAAGAAAGATCTCATCGTGCAAGCAAGAGATGGATATTACGGCGAGCAGTAAAACGACTTCGGCCGTTGGCCGTTAGTAGAGTTCGCGTGAGCTGGCGGGTGGCTAGATAAGCGGCGTGGTACTGCGGTCAAAAAGATATCAACCGCAAAGAACGCAAAGAACGCAAAGAACAGCCAAGGGCCAAAGGCCAACGACCAACGACCCACGGCCTTCATGTTATGCTACCGCCTGTCGTTAACGTACACGGTGGAACGCAAAATGCCAGCACATGTTCTCGGAATCGACGTCGGCACCGGCGGAACCCGGGCCCTGATTGTGGACGAAGCCGGCCGGATACTCGGGTCCACCACCGAGGAGCATGCCCCGTTCGCTTCGCCTCAGATTGGGTGGGCGGAACAGGATCCCGAAGACTGGTGGCGGGCCTGCGGGATCGCGGTGCGGAAAGCCTTGGCCAGCGCGGGTTTGCGCTCCGATCAGATTGCCTGTGTTGGATTTTCCGGCCAGATGCACGGCGCCGTCATGCTGGACGAGGCAGATCATGTTGTACGGCCGGCGCTCATCTGGTGCGATGTGCGCACCGAAAAACAATGCCGCGAACTTACCGATAAGATCGGCGCCCGGGAACTCATCCGCCTCACCTGCAATCCCGCACTGCCTAATTTCACCTTGACCAAATTCCTGTGGGTGCGCGAGAACGAACCACAGAACTGGAAGCGGGTCCGCTCCGTGATGCTGCCCAAGGATTACGTCCGCTTGCGGCTTACTGGCGAGCGGGCCACTGACATGGCAGATGCCTCGGGCACGCTGCTGCTGGATGTTGCGAACCGCTGTTGGTCTCGGGAGGTCATGCAGGCGGCGGGCATAGAAGAGTCGCTGCTGCCACGGCTGTTTGAGTCTCCCGAAATTTGCGGGAAAATATCTGCGGCGGGCGCCGCTGCTACTGGTTTGAATGCGGGTACGCCGGTGGTGGCCGGCGCGGGCGATCAGGCGGCGGGCGCGGTCGGCATGGGAATCGCGACACCCGGCGCAGTGAGCGCGACCATCGGAACCTCTGGAGTCGTCTTCGCCGCCACCGACCGTCCGTCCCTCGACGCCAGGGGAAGGCTGCACACCTTTTGCCATGCGGTTCCCGGGCGCTGGCACGTCATGGGAGTGACCCAGGCTGCCGGTCTTTCGCTGCGCTGGTTTCGCGACACTTTTGGCGCGGGCGCGTCAGACGCGAACGACAAACGTGATCCCTACGAGCGTCTCACCGCGGAGGCTGCCGCAATACCGCCCGGATCCGACGGCCTCTTGTGGGCCCCTTATCTGATGGGCGAGCGCACCCCGCATCTCGATCCCAACGCGCGCGCCGCCCTGATTGGTCTGACCGCCTCGCACACCCGGGGACACATCGTGCGCGCCATCCTTGAGGGCGTGGCGTTCAGCTTGCGCGACTCGTTCACCCTCTTCGCTGAAATGGGAGTGCCGGTAAGAAACATTCGCCTGGGCGGGGGAGGAGCGCGCTCGCCCTTGTGGCGCCAGATACAGGCCGACGCATACGGCCACGAAGTCGAGATTCTGGAAGCTGAGGAGGGCGCAGCCTACGGCGCCGCAATTCTCGCCGGAGTCGGTGCCGGAGTGTGGAGTTCGGTCGATGCCGCCTGCAGCAAAGTGGTAAAAGTCGCTCAGCGCGTGGCTTCTCAACCCGCGCTGGTTGAGCGCATGAACACGAGTTACGCTGCCTATCGCCGGATGTATCCGGCGATTGCATCAGTGATGGGAGAGCGTGTGGGGCGGGCGCCCTCGCCCGCCGCTGTTGAGGTTGATGCTTGATGGCAACACCTTTATTTGCGGGAACCGCTGGCAGACCGCAAACTGAAACCTGAAACCGCAAACCTGAAACTAGCTCCGACTTCAAAAGCGGCGGGCGAGGGCGCCCGCCCCACACCACCTGAATCGGCTTACTCCGGCAATCTCTCTTCGTTACTGATGCTGAACTCAGCTGCTACGCCAGGAGCATCTGTTCCCGGCTGCCCTCCGCCTACGTAAAGGCGATGGCCTCCGGCGGCGACGATTCGATCCCCGTTTGAGTTCACCCCGCTCAGGTCGCGAGCATCCAGGGAGAAGTGAACGTGTTTGGTCTCCCCGGCGGCGACGTGCACGCGCGTCATCCCGCGCAGCGCATGCAGCGGTGTCCCGGGCGATTTCGGAAAGCTCAGATACAGCTGCACTACTTCATCGCCTTCGCGCTCGCTGGCATTCTTCACATCCGCCTCGACGCTGAGCGAGTCTCCCGCCTTCAAGGTGGTCGCGGAGAGCTTCAGATTACTGTAGGCAAACTTCGAGTAACTCAGTCCATAGCCGAAAGGATAGAGCGGCCGTCCTTCAAAGTAGCGGTAGGTCCGGTTCTTCATGGAGTAATCGTCGAACGGCGGCAACTGTTCGACGCCCGTGTAAAACGTCACCGGCAGCCGTCCAGCCGGATTATTCACTCCCGCCAGGGATTCCGCGATTGCGGCGCCACCTTCTTCCCCGGAGTACCAGGCTTCGAGGATGGCATTGGCATTTTCGCTTGCCCAGTTCACCGAGAGTGCGCTGCCATTCATGAGAACCACGACCAGTGGCTTCCCTGTGCCCTTCACCGCTTTCAGCAAGTCCTCCTCTTCCTTTGGCAAGTCGAGCGAGGTTCGGTCTCCGCCGGCAAAGCCGGGTACCGCGACATCCATCTCCTCGCCTTCGAGGTCGGATGTAATTCCCACCACTGCGATGACCACATCGGCCTGCCTGGCGGCTGCCACGGCGTCTCCGATCGGGTCCGGACTCAGCTGATGCCAGACCAGTTTCACCCCGCGCGTGCGTCCCTGAAAGTATTCGATCTTGAGCGCGTACCGGCGGCCCTTCTCCAGGGCGACGTCCGCGACCATGGGACGGGGGTCGTGGCTCTTCTGATCATCCACAATCATCTTGCCGTCCAGCCACAGGCGGTTAATGCTGCCATTCAGACCCAGACGATAGTTTCCGGATGCACCCGGAGTGAGGAATCCGGTCCAGCGCACCGCGAAAATGTCACTCTTCGAGGTTGTGCCCGGCGCAAAGGCAAAATTCACGTCCTTGTCCACCTGGACTTTCGCGGGCGCGCCCTTGAAGGCGGGATCCGAAAAATATTCGGCCTTGAGGCCCGGCTTCCCGTCGGGCGTGGACAGGGCCGATGCCGGCACCGGGGCGTATTCAATCAGGAAACTGGTGCCAGGGTTGAACGTCACATCGGCCCCGGCAAACTGTTTACGAATGCCGTCGAGCGCCGTGGTGGCTCGTGATGGAGTGCCGCTGTAGTTGCCTTCCAGCACATGCACCGAATCGGCCAGCGGCCCCACCACGGCAATCTTTTTTGCGCTTGCCTGCAACGGCAGCACGCCATCGTTCTTCAGCAATACCATCGACTCGCGCGCTATCTGGAGCGCCAGTTGCCGGTGGGCCTCACTGTCAATGACCGAATCCGGGATCTGCGCGTACTTCACCATCTCCGGCGGATCGAACATTCCCAGCTGGAAGCGGGCGGTGAACAGGCGCTTGACCGCCACGTCAACGTCTTTCTCGCTCAACAAACCTTGCTTTACCGCATCGACGTACTTGACGTAATCGGAGTTGTCGATCGCTTTCTGGCCAAAGTCGGCGCACTCATTGTCGGTGCCGCGCTTGAGCGAGATCGCCGCGGCCTCGGCCATGGTCTGGGTGAAGTGATGACCGCGCTGGATGTCGGCGATGGCATCGCAGTCGGACACTACATAGCCGTCGAATTTCCAGGCACCGCGCAACTGGTCTTCGAGCAGGAAAGAATTTGCGCATGCCGGTTGGGCATTGACGCGGTTGTAGGCGCACATCACCGATCTCGCTTTGCCCTCGGTCACGGTGGCGCGGAAGGCAGGCAGGTACGTGTCTTCCATGTCGTGCTTGGTCGCGTCCACGTTGACGAAGTGGCGCGTGGTCTCGGGACCGCTATGCACGGCAAAATGTTTGGGCGTGGCGATCACCTGAAGATATTTTGGATCGTCGCCCTGCAGGCCGGTAACGAAGGCTATCCCCATTCTCCCAGTGAGAAACGGATCTTCGCCGTAGGTTTCCTGCCCGCGTCCCCAGCGCGGATCGCGAAATATATTGATGTTGGGCGACCAGAAATCCAGACCTTCGTAGATGTCCCGCCTTCCGGCGCGCACCGCCTGGTTGTGCTTGGCCCGGGCCTCCTGGCCAATGGCGGTCGCCATCTGGTGAATCAGGGGTGAGTCGAAGGTGGCGGCCAGGCCGATCGGTTCCGGGAAGACGGTGGCTGTCCCGGCGCGAGCAACTCCGTGCAAGGCCTCGCTCCACCAGTCGTACTCGGGAACTTTCAACCGCGGAATGGCGCGCGACTGGTTCACCAGTTGCGACGCCTTCTCTTCGAGCGTCATCCGCGAAACCAGGTCGTCCACCCGGACATTCAGCGGCTGGGCAGGATCCAGGTAAATCGGGGGGGTGCTGGATTTCGCAGTTTGGGCAGCGGAACTGCCCAGCGTGACCAACAGAATGACCAGCGTGAGAATGGCGGTGAAACGACGGGGCTGACCAGGCATCGGATTGGGCATCAGGGATCGACTCCTTGGCGGTTTGGGGCGGCAGCTATCCAGATATGCGGGTTGGAGTATATCATCGTTAACGTACACGGAACCCCTGAGCTTCCCCGGGGTGGCCGGGTGCCGCGACGAGCAGTGCGGATAAGAAGAAGTCAGGGTCGAGCACTGGACAGGGACATGCGAATGAAGAAAGAAAGACGCGGCATTCACTTGATTGCGGAATTGGCCGACGTCTCCATCGGGACAGTGGATCGCGCCCTGCACGGACGGGGCGGCATCAAGGAAACCACCCGGCAGAGAATCCTGCAGATCGCGAGACGGATCGGATACACCCCCAATCTGGCGGCGCGAGCCCTGTCTGTGGCCCGGACCAGCGCTCGCATCGGCGTTTGCATGCCCCGCGAAATCCATTTTTTCTACGACGAACTGTGGAGCGGAGTTCTCGATGAGGCCCGCCGCGTAGCCCAGTTTGGCGTGCAGTTCGTCAATCGTCCGGTGCAAGTGCTGGGCGAAGGCGACACCGACACACTTTCCGAACTGGTGCAAGAGGGTGTCAATGGCATCATTCTGACCGCCGGAAATCCGACAGGCCTCAAACCCCTGATTGACGACGCTGAGGAACGCGGGATCCACGTGGTTTGCGTGTCCACCGACGCCCCGGAGAGCCGGCGCTCCAGCATCGTATGCGTGGAACCGCGGTTGAATGGATGCCTGGCCGGTGAACTGATGGGCAAGTTCGTCCGTCCGGGTTCGCATGTCGCGGTCGTGGCCGGCATGCTGGCCACGGAAGATCATCGCAAGAAGACGGACGGCTTCACGGAAGCGTTCCCGCAACACTGCGCGGGAGGAAAGATCGTCACTGTCATTGAAGGCCACGAAGACGAGGAAGAAAGTTTTCAGAAGACCTTCGACCTGCTGCGACGCGAGCCCACGCTGGCCGGGCTCTACGTGAACACGGTGAACTGTCTTCCGGTATGCCGGGCGCTGGGCGCACATGGCCTGGCGGGAAAAGTTAAGTTAATCACGACCGACCTGTTCGCGGAAATGGCTCCCTATTTCCAGAAGGGAATCATCACCGCATCCATTTACCAGCAGCCCCATCGCCAGGGCCAAATGGCAGTGCGCATGATGGCCGACCATCTCACCAACAAGGTGCCTCTCCCTCCCACCGTCCATCTCAGCCCAGGCGTGGTGATGTCTTCCAACCTGCAACTGTTCCGCGAAATCAGGCTGGCAGGCGTCAAGCTGGACGAGTCTGCTCTGCGCACTCGCGTGGCGCTCTAAACGTCAATAAGCCTATCGGCAGAGTGGCCCACTCAAGCCAAAACCGGGCTTGAATGGGCCACCCGGGAGGCGCTGCGCGCAGCGAGAATCTTCGCGGCGTTCTCGTGATACACCTTTTCCAGGATTGAATCGGGGAGACCGAATCCATTCAGGCTCCAGTGATAGTCGAATTGCTCAATTTCGTAGAAGTGTTCGTCCAGTGATTCCAGGATGCGAAACGTAACCCGGTACATCGGTTGGTCAAAACCCATATCGGTTCCGTAGAGCAGGCGGTCCGAATGTTGAGCGTAGAACTGGGAGGCAAAGCGAGGTATGGGAGCGGTTTCGGCGTAGCGGGCGGAGATGTCGGCGTACAGGTTCGGATTGCGCTCGAAGAGCTGTCCCAATCTCGCCAGATCGTAATCCAGATTGGCGAAGTGGCAGGCGATGAACGTGGTCTGCGGGTGCTTCTGTGCCGTGCGCTCCAGGATGTCGATCATGCCCGAGAGCCCAACGATGTTGGGTTGATTGTCCAGTCGCCACTCGTAGGCGTTCATGAGGCCGTCGTTGGTTCTGTCCATCTTCTGATACATCCAGATGGGATCGGCCACGTGGATGCTCACCGGCATGCCCAGCTCCGCACATTTTTCAAACAAGGGATTCATGCGCGTGTCATCGGGATGCAAGCCCCTGGTCTTTGACTTGCCGGAGGCCATGCCCTGCCCCTTATCATGCAGTTCGCCGACGCCACGCGCTCCGGCTTGATGGCATCTTTCGAGTTCCCGGACCGCGGCCACACCGAACCCGGGTTTGTCATAACCGGTGTAGTCGAAGCCGCACCACAGTTCGAAGCGGTCCGGATATTTGGAGTACTGGCGGTAGGTGGCGTCGAAATCCGTACCTGTGGACGAAGTGAGAATGACCGTCTTTTCGACTCCTACCTCGTCCATGGTCCGGACCCACTCGGCAATCTCCGCTGGAGTTTTGGCGTAGGGATGGGAGTGCATATCGATGATGGGGAATCTAGCCCGGGCAATCTCCGTGACCGGAATCTTGTAGATGGACTTCGGCCGGTAGTCCTTAAGCAATATTTGCTCAGGGGACTCCTGGTCTGGATGGCTACTCGACGGCGGTGCCTTTTGCTCATCGTGCTGCGGACTGTAGCCGAGGACGGCTGACGTGGGAGCAGCCGCCAATCCGGCGACGCTGGCGGTTTTAAGAAATGTTCTTCGATTCATTGGAACTCTCCCCGGCTGACACGTCGGTTCCTCAGTGAGTCTCCGCAGGTTCTACCCGGACTTCCCCGAGAGCGCCTCGGTCCAAACCGTTCGAATCTTCCAGGTGAAGCGAGACGCGGCCGGGCTTTCCGGGCGGAGCGATCTCGCTTTCGAGCGCGACCAGTTCAACCGGATCTGCCTCTGCCACGGGCACGCTTCCCAGGCTTGCACCACGTTCGTCGTAAAAACGGGCGACCAGCTTTCCCGCGAAGAACACTCCAAAGGAACCAGAAAGTTTGACCTTGCCACTCGCCAGAAGGCTGGCCCGGAGCGGGCTTGCAACCAGTCCAGTTTCGGTCACGCCGTGAAATTCGCTCCCCACTCGGGTGGGAAACCATTCCGTGTCGAGATTGCAGCTCTCTCCCGGACCCAGGCGGCACAGCGGAGAATTGACTTCAGCTTCCAGGTAATAGGGAGATGCGTCGTCATCTGACGGCATGGAGGCCATGCCATCAGGGCCCAGCTTTACCGCGGGTCCGTTGGTCCAAAAAATGATGGACGCTTTCCCCGGATATTTCCGGGCCTCGTCGTATTGAAAGCGCTCCACCATGCCATACCGGCTTGCGCCGTCCACCACCGCCAGCCAGCCGGCGGTCGAGTCCAGCCACAATTCGGCGGCCATGTGGACATAACGCAAGGTGAAGAGCCCATCGGCTCTTATCGAAGCCGCGCGATTTTCCGCTGGACCGAAGCGCACGTGATAGCGCTCGAGATAGCTGCTGGACGGATTCGCCGGCGTGAAGGTGCGGAAATCCTGGTTGATTCCCGAAGGAGCGCCGGTGCGCGGCTGGCTTGGGGCGCCCGTATCGTATTGCGAGACCGATTGCATCGACCATTCGAGATTGTGGCCAGTGATGTTCTTCATGTTGGCGCGAAAGTGGATTCGCGGCGAATCGGAATCCAGCCGGAGGGTCCGCACGAACTGGATCCCGGTACGCGGATCGGCTGGGCCCGTAAGCTCGATTTCACATTGTTGCCCTTCCGAAACCTTTCGAAAGGAGAAGGGGCTGTCGTCGATCGTGTCCGAGCCGCCCGCCCAGTGCTGCTCGTCGTCGTTGCCTTCAGGCAGGAGCCATATCTTGTCGCCGCCGTAATTGAACCATTCGCTCGAACTCGGCGGCAGGTACTTTCCCGCATACTTGGGATTGACGAAGAGATAGGGATGTCCAGCAAAAACAACCTGCATCAACCGTCCGCCGTTCTGCGGCACCACCGTCAACTGGACCCAGCGATTGGAGATCTGTTGCGCGTGCCAGCCCTTATAATCCGCGGGTTGGACCCGGCAAGGGGAGTTCGCGGGCGGACGGGATGTACTGCCGCCCTGCGCAAAACCCAGGTTCATTCCCAGCCCGGCTAGAAACACGAAACTGGAAAGGCTGCGTATCCGGCTGGCCCTTGGCCACAGCAGTTTCATAGTTGCTTTCTCCAGAGAGCGACGGCGCTGCAAGTGTACGACGAGGCGCCCGTTTCGACCAAGGCAGCGCCGCGACGGAACCAGCGATTCTTTGGAACGAAAAGAAAACCAATAAAACGAAATAAATTGATATGCGTCAAGGTTTTTCTGTGATATACCAAATTCGCCTTGCAGCGAGCTCTCGCCGGGTTCAGCGTGCCGTTTCCACCGAAGGTTAAAACCGCGCACCGCTGATCACGCGGCTCGAGTTTATCTGAACGATTCTTCACGAGGAGGTGCTGGAATGGGTGCCGGAAGATCCGATCGGCGATCGTTTATCAAACTGGCGGCGGCAGCTCCGCTGTTAACTCAGATCGCGGCGCGGAATCTCTACGCCCAGGCCGCCACCGCCATCGGCAAGGACCCGCGGCAGAATGTCTATTCTCGCCTGGGAGTAAAGACGGTCATCAATTGCCGTGGCACGTGGACCTATCTCAGCGGATCGCTGGAGTTCCCGGAAGTCCGGCAGGCCCAGGTGGAGGCGGCGCAGCATTTCGTCAACATGCTGGAATTGCAACGCGGCGTGGGCCGGCGCTTGGCGGAGTTGACCGGCGCCGAGTCCGGGATGGTCACCTCCGGCGCGGCGGGCGCGATGGCAGCCGCAACGGCTGCGTGCATGGCTGGCACCGACGACCATCATATCTGGCAACTGCCGGACACCACCGGCCTGAAACATGAAGTGATCATGGTGGGCGGGAGAAGCGCCTTTGATAGCGCCATCCGGCTGACCGGAGCGAAACTGGTGCTGGTGTTTTCCCCGGAAGAACTGGCCAACGCGATCAACGACAACACGGCCATGATCTACACCACGGACCTGGGCGAGAAGCTGCAGCGCGTACTGTCTGTCGCGAAAGACCGTAAGGTGCCGATGTTGCTTGATGATGCGGCTGGCATCCCTCCCGCCGACAATGCGAAGCTGTATGCCCGCATGAAAATCGATCTCTACTGCTTTTCCGGCGGAAAGGGCTTATGCGGACCGCAGTGCAGCGGCCTGCTCCTGGGTCGGAAGGACCTGATCGAAGCCGCTCTGATGAACAGCGCTCCACGCGAAGGGTCCGTGTGCCGCCCCATGAAAGTCGGGAAGGAAGAAATCATCGGCTGCCTGACCGCGCTCGAGACCTGGCTGAACCTGGATGAGAAGAAAATTTACAGCGAATGGAACGGCCGCGTGGGCCGCATTCGCAAGCTGGTGGACACCGTTCCGGGCGTGAAGACGGACATCTATGTTCCGGACGACGGGAACCGCTTTCCAACCCTGAGGGTCTCCTGGGACCAGTCGGCTTGGGGCTTCACCACGTCCGACTGCGTGCGCAAGCTGCGGGAAAACGATCCGGTCATCGAGGTACTGGGCTCCGACAATCCCAGCCTGGTGACGGCGGTCCGCGAAGGCAATCCAAATTCGAAAGAGCATAAGGAAGCGGACCACATCGAACTGGTTTCGATGACCATACAGCCCGGGCAGGAAATCATCGTGGGGCAAACCCTGCGGGCGGTGCTAAGCGCGGCGCAAAAAGGAAAGTCGATGTAGTCGGTGGCGCGCAGAGAAGGAGCCGGGTGCGAGATCGAATGCGATGGTTGCTGTTCGGTTTGTTGCTTTGTTCCGCGGTCGGAGTCCAGGCCCAATTTCGGGCGGTGGTTCCCGCCCAGGCCTCCCCCGGCGCGAACCGCTTCTACTCACCCGGCGTAGAGGCAGGCGGCTACGTGTACGTCTCGGGACGAGGACCTCGCCGCGCGGACGGCACTTTGCCCGTGACTTTTGCGGCGCAGGTTCAGCAGGCTCTCGACAACATAAAGTCAGTTGTCGAAGCCGCCGGTTTGACCATGGAGCACGTGGTCTACACCCAGGTCTACCTCGAAGACATCGGCAAGTATGGCGAGATGAACCGGGTCTTCGCCCAGGCCTTCCCCAAAACGCCGCCGGCACGAGCGGTGCTCGGCGTGGCTAAGCTTCCCGATTCATCGATTCAGATCAACGCCATCGCGGTGCGCAATCTGGCTGAGCGGCGGGCGGTCTATCCGCCGGGCTACAAGTCGGACGAACCAGTTTCGCCCGGCATCCTCACCCGCGACCAGTTGTTCGTTTCCGGCATGCCAGGCAGCGATCCCGCCACGGGCAAAGTTCCGGATGATCCGGCAGCTCAGGTGGACCTCGCTCTCGACCGCATGAAGGCTGTCGCGGAAGCGGCAGGACTCGATCTCGGCCACATGGTATTCGTCAATCCCTACCTGACGGCGGACATACCCATGCGGGTCATGAACCAGCACTATGCGCAGCGTTTCGAATTCGGCAATACGCCGGCGCGCGCCACCATCGAGGTATCGAGCCTGCCGGAGGGCGTGCACATCGAGTACACCGGCGTTGCGGTGCGCGATCTGAAGCAAAGACAGGCCGTGCGCCCGAAGAACATGCCGCCCAGTCCGACCGCGAGTCCCTGCGTTTTTGCCGGCGACATTCTGTACTGTTCGGCCAAGAGCGGCTTCATCCCGGGCCCGCACGGCGGAGTCTATGCCTCCACCACCGCCCATCAACTCCGGCAGACCATGCGCAATCAGCTCGACAACCTGGAAGAGGCCGGCATGAATTTCGATCAGGTCGTGTCCACGAATGTCTATCTGGATGATCTGTCGGACACGCCCGCGTTCGACGAAGTGTATGCCCAGTATTTCAATCACGTCGTGCCGGCCCGAACCACCATCGAGCAAATTGCGCCCACGCAGCGCGCCCCCGACAAAGAGGGCCATTACCCTGATCTGGAACAGATATCGTTCATCGCGATTCGAAGCACTCCAGCCCACTGACGAACCCGAGCACCGAGGGCCCAGAGCAACATTGAGGGCCGGGGTGCCCCTCGATAAGAACGAAGGTTCTGTCAAGGCATAGTTATCCTGGGCGGTGCGAAAGCACCGCCGGTTTCGTCGTACCAGAGAAGGGTTGAGGACCAAGACTCTGGAAATCTCACGCTGAATCACTTTCGGTGGAGATCGTTCCACCAACCATCGATACGGCCTAAACCTCGACCATGATTCTTCTATGCGAACATCCCACCTCGCGCGGGATGCGAGAGCGCCCAATCAATCCTGCGGTCTAGCTTGCGCCGACCCGGGGCACCCGCGGGCTGCTCTCGATGCGAACGATCTCTGGATATCCCACTTGCGTGCGCAGCATCCAGTAGAGTCGTACGGCTAACTTGCGCGCCGCTGCCACTTTCGCCACTCCCTTCGGCTTCTGATGACAGCGATGCAGATACTGCTTGCGATACCCGGGATCGAAGCGCACCGCAATCTGTGCCGCTTCCACCAGCAACGAACGCAGCAGGCAGTTGCCTTGCTTGCTGATCGCGCCCAGCTTCTGCCGTCCGCCCGAACTTTCCTCGCGCGGAATCAATCCCAGATAACTCGCCACCTGCTTGCCTCGGGGAAAGCGGCTTACGTCGCCGATGGTCAATACAAACGCCAGAGCCGTATTCGGACCGACTCCCGGTTGCGTCATCAGCAGCCTGGCCTGCGGGTGTTCCTCGGCGGCTTTCTGCACCGCCCCGTCCAGCCTGCCGACCTGCTGGTTCAACATCCCCAGCAATCCCAGCAAGTCTTCCCGCCGGCACGACGCCCACGCTTTCAACGGCAACTCCCGAAGCATCTTCTGTCCCGCCTGGCTCCACAGCGTGCGCTTCTTCTGCATCCCCTTATTCATGGAAAGGTGTTGCAGTTCGTTTTTGACTCGGCTTCGGATCTCCACCAGCTTGTGCCGATGCAGCACCAGCTGCCGCAGATCGCGCTGCTCCCGGTCTGGGGTCCACAACTTCGGAAACCGGCCTTCCACCACCAGCTTCAGAATATGCGCCGCGTCCCGCTTGTCCGTCTTCTGCTTGCGCACATAACTGGCCCGGATCTGCGCCGCATCTCCGATCCAGATCTCGTGTCCCAGGTCCTCGACCAGCTCGATGAACCATTGACTGTTGCCCGTCGCTTCCATACCGATCAGCACCGGCGCCACCACTTGCTGATAAAAAACTTTGGCGTCACCGTTGGCATGCCCCAGTTTCTGCTCGCCGCTTTCCCCCGTCTCGCTGTCCAGCCAACTCACTTGTTGCCAGCTGGGATGGAAATCACACCCTATAATCATCATGCGAAGGCTCCTTCCTCCCCAGAAGCCTTAGTCCTCAAACCAAGACTATAGGGTCGATCGAGCCTTCGTTCTTATCCAATCAATCCATTCGCGCTTTTTGCGAATGAGTGGGGAGTGAGTCCTCTCTGCTTACTCGAGATGAGCCAGCCCTCAGCTCCGGCAGACGTCGGGGACAGTCCCCGAGTTATCGCCCCTGATTTATCCCATCCGTAAATGCTTCGACGTAGCCGGGGGCGTATCCGGTTTTTCCGTTCAAGTCAGCCAGCCGAGTACCGAGGCCGATCTGCAGCAATTTGTCGGTACCTGGCACGCAAAATTCAAGGGCAAGACATTCATGACAATAAAGTTGGAGAAACAGAATGGCAAATTGACCGGATCTGTCAGCCACGGTCAAGTCGGGGTCGATGAGAAGACCGGGGAAATGACCGGCGCGGAAGAGCGCGATGGGAGCGACCCGATCGTGGAAGCCAAGCTTACCGGCGGGGTCCTGCGGATCACCACCAAGGAAGAGGACTCGCACGAGACTCTTCAATCTGAGATGAGGGTCACCGGAATCGATCAGGCAGAGATCCGACTATTGCCTCCGCCGGAGGAGTCCGTCCCGCCGTTTAAACCGTGGAAACTGGAGCGGGCCAAGGTCGCTAAATAAACGCAGCTTAGGGCTCGGACTGAATGGGACAATGCGGCGGCGCTAACGCGCTTGCGTCGTGGATGGTGGGCGAAACATCGCCTCACTCATTGACCAGGGGCCGGCGACCAAACGGTGCAGGGAATAAACCGGGCTCCCGCCCTCCGCCCGCCCTCCAATCAGGCGCTAAATACATCAGGACTCGCCGTTGGTCCGTCCAGGTGCCCGACGAGCCTCTTCTCCATTCCGCCGCGCGCCGGGCTGAGTTCCTGGCGGAGGTGTTCCATCTCCTGCTCGGGCAGGGGCGAGAAACTGCGCGCCACTTCGATATTATGTTCAAGCATCTCCAGACGCGGCATTCCCACCACGGCGGTGGTTACCGGCAGGCTCATCGAATAGCGCAGCAAAGAGCTCATGTGGCTTTTTCCGGAACCGCTTCCCAATAGATATTCCTGTCCCGTGACCTTCATCGCGATGATCCCGAGGTTTTTCTGCCGGGCTGCCGGCAAGGCAAGCTCTTCAAAGCGTCCGTTCCGCGAGGCATTGAGGGCCATCTGCACGCAGTCCAAGTCGTGCCGCTGGATAGCTTGGGCCATCACTTCTCCATTGGTGTGACTGGTCATGCCGATGAAGCGTGCCATCTTCTGTTCGCGCGCTTCGAGTGCACCCTTAAGCGCCCCGTCGGGAGCCTCAACCTTGGCCAGGTCGTCGGCCTGGCCCAGACTGTGAATGTGGACCAGGTCCACGTGGTCCACCCGCAGCCGCTTCAGGCTGCCTTCCAGCCGCCGCAGAAATCCGTCCCGGGTGCGGTCGGGAATTTTGGTGGCCAGCCAAACTTCCTTGCGACGCGTGGCCATCGCCTGGCCGACGCGCGACTCGCTCTCGCCGTCGCCGTAAGCATAAGCCGTGTCCAGGTAAGTAATGCCCAGATCGATGGCCCGGTTCAGCGCCGTCAGCGCCTTATCTTCGTCGCGGTACATAAGGAAGCGGCTACCGCATCCGAATGCCAGAATCGAAACGGTGGCGCCAGTTCGCCCCAGAGTGCGGGAGGGAAGCGGACCCATCACGGTAGGCCGGGCTGCGGCAACCTCCTTGAGGAGCGACAAACTCGCGCCCGCCGCCGTCCCCAAACCGATTCGCTCAAGAAATTTTCTCCGGGAGAGGGCTTTGCTCATGGTTGTCTCCTTGATGGACTCAAAGATGAATTCAAACCGCACCTCGCTTTTATGAATTTAGCTTAACCCGGGGGAGTCGTCGACAGGAACCGAAGAGTTGCAGGGGGATGGATCTCAGACCCGGACAGAGTGAACTTGGGTTGATCGGTGGCGGTTTTCGTGTTGAAAGACGGCCTCATGCCGTGAACCAGACACAACTGCCAGGAAAGCGCGAATGTTGAGATTCTTGGGGAAAGTTGCGGATTTGTCTGGTGTCGGGAGGGATGCCCACGCTTTGTCCGAGCGATCCTCGATTTGCGACTGGCCCAGAACCACCAAGGGTGGGGCAGCCTCAATGGCTGCGGGGACGGGAAGGGTGCGCCAGCCCGCCTGTTTTGCTGTCTGGTCTAGGACAGGTTGAAGTCTTGACCGCAGGCTTCCGGGGAGAATCGTGCCGGTCGGACGAGGGCTCGAGCGGCTCACCACGGGGCAGGGGCGACCAAAGGTCCTCGACCGATCGGTTGTACTGGCCGGCGATTTGTATCGCGTGATCTACGCGAGGCATTACACCTTGTTCGGCATTGAAAAGTACTGTTTTAGTGACTCCGATATGCTGAGCCGCAGCACGCAATGTCCAGTTTTTTTCGGTCCTGAGGTCTTGCAACTTGATATTCCTTCCCGACATCATCCCTCCGCTTTACGCATGGTTACTGGGAGACGCTCCGCGCCGTTTGAATGCCAGCGTCCCGGTCCTGCTGTGCCGGGAGAGAGTCCAGAATCTCCGTAATCGTGGTTGCGGGGACTATGCAGCTCATGCCGATATTGGCTTTGTCCCCTCCCTCTAGTCGTGTCCCCGTTTGTTGTTTGCTCAATGGAACTGAGACATGGTTCGTGAAACTGGCGACAATAACACCCAGAAACCCGAGGTCGTTCCGGTTGAGAGATATGTCGTCGCGGCGGGGGAGGAGGAAAACAGGAGAACCGCTGTTGCCAGGCCAACTCTCAAGTTCCGCAATATAGACTCTCTGCCGTCCCGTGGGAGTTTCTATGTCTTCATTCGTAAGCAGAGCCAGGGTCCCGCGTCTTACCAGCGGATAGTTCCGCTTGGCTCCGTAATACTGTTCCATTAGACCGATGAAATACAGGTCATCGCCTTCCGTGACTTGGTCCGAGTTTAAAGTGCGGTCATTTACGAACATTCTGGTCGGGATCGTCGTGAAGTCAAAGTCTCGCGCGTCAGGCAGCAGTGGGATCGCCACAACGTCATCGGCCTGGTTCTCGCTATGAAGCCATAAGAGATTCCCCTGCGGATCGGTCACAGGTATGTCGCTGATGAAACCAAACTCTGAATCTCCAATCGGGGACCTCAGATTCAGCCGAATTTTCACGCTGGGCAGAAACGATCCATCGGTATCCTGCAAAACGTGTTTGGCCGTAACCAGGTAGACCACTTTGCAGCGTGGGCCGCGACGTTCGTCCGGGCGATCCACAAAGAAGGCGGTGCCTAGGGGAATTTCGACGGCCACCCGGTTGCCCTCGCGGTCTGTGAGGACGGTCTTGTCGGGACTGAGCGGGTGAATGGTGCCGAAAACAAATACCACTGCCTTCTTCTGTTCATTCATCGATTGGCCCATCGAGAATTGTGCATTCAGATACAGCGCCAGAGCCAGGGCTAGTATCGACAGACGGGTTACTCGACCCTGACTAGTCATCGGATTCCTCCTTCTTGTTGAGAACGGTGCGGCGAACATCGGCGGCCTGGGAACTGCTGCTTGTGGAATCCCCGTCGTGTTCGTCCAACGCGTCCAACACATCGATGACGAGTTCGACCAGTGTCCTCGCCTGCCTCTCTGAAGCCTGCCGACTCAGCTCCGAAAAATCCGTCTGTACGGTGCCGCGCATGATTGCTCTTCCTTTTCCGGCTGTGTGTCAGACGATATAACCCCTTGCCTGCCCCCGCACACGTGTTCATCGAACGTGCAATTGTGCGAGGCGATATCGTCCCGTTATGGCACAAGCCAGATTTGGTAGTCCGGGCAGCTTTTGAGCCGGCGATGGCAATTGAGAAGGCAAGCCGGGATGCCGCCCGAGCCGCCTAACTGGATGAATCTAAGTGCTCTCTGTTTGGAGTTGCCTGCTGGACAGCGAAGCGATCTTCTGAGCGACGTGCCGCGGTTTGCGGTTTACCCTCGCCCGAGATTGAGGAAACGTATCTGAAATCTTTCTAAGTGAGCATTTTTGAACAGTCCTGTTCACCACCCCTGGTGTTCGTCCACATGCAGTCGTACGAAATCCCGCCCCCGGCAGAACTGCCGAAAATCGCGAATGTGGAGTTCCCGCCGAAGTTGCTGATTTGATTGGTGGCGGCGGTTGGACTCGAACCAACGACCTACGGATTATGAGACCGTCGCTCTAGCCACCTGAGCTACGCCGCCACATTACAAACAAAAGACTTGGTACTGGTTACTTAAGATTTGCTGCAAAATTACTGCAAAACTGCTATTCTGCCGCTGCTTAGGGAGGCAGTATGGCAGGAACGATTTACGAAGCATCGGGCTCATTTTATGTTCGCTACGTGACTGGAACGACCGTCAGCAAGAACGGCAAGCCCCGGCCGGTCCAGAAGTCTCACAGGCTCTGCGACAAAAACGATAAGTACTATTCTAGCAAAGCCAAAGCCGTGAAGCTTCTACGAGACCAGTTCATGCTCTCGGTCAGCTCCCGGCAAGCCGGCCGAGCAGTAGCCGAGGACATGCGCGTCACGGACTTCTGGGGGCAACGCTACCTGCCTTACTGCAACGAGATTTTGCAGTTGACCGGCCGGCCCCGTAAGAAACCCTCCACCGTCCGCGGCTACAAACAGATCTGGCACCAGCATCTCAAGTCTCACTTCGGCAATATCACGCTGCAAGAGTATGAGCCCCACCTCGGCAACATGTTCTTGCAGAGTCTGACCGGCAGCCAGGGGAAAGCCACGTTGAAGCATATCAAGGCACTCGGCGGCTCACTCTTCAAGCGGGCGGTGATCGAACAGCGAATAAAGGTCAATCCCTGGCACGACGTGGCGATGCCCGACGATGCTATCGAGTCCAAGGGAACGCCTCACTACACCTGGCAGGAAGCCGAGGACATTATATCGGCGCTTGTTGACCACGTTGATTGCCAGCTCGTCATTGCCCTAGCTTGCTTCCTTGGGCTCCGCCCCGGTGAGATCGCCGCACTTCGGTGGGAAGACATAGACGCCGAGAGCATACACATCCGGCGATCGGTGGTGCGTGGAATCGTGGGCGTTCCGAAGACGAGGGAATCAATCGCAAGCCTGCCGCTGATGGATCGCGTGCGCGTTTCTTTGGAACTGTGGCGACAGAAAAGCCCCGACACGTCGGGTTGGTTATTCCCTTCCGTGAATAACACGCCGATTGACCTGCACAACCTTGCCGCGCGCGTCATCCGTCCCGCGCTCGCAGCCAAGGGACTTGTCTGGAAAGGCCTGTATGCCGGTCGCCGTGGGGCCGGGACGGCGATCATCGCTCTTACAAACGGTAACGCGGCCATCGGCCAAGCCCTGCTTCGGCACAAGAACATGAGCACCACGCTGACCTTCTACAAGAAGCAGATTCCCGACGGCGACCTTCGAGCCGGGTTAAAGCTCTTGGACACGGGGGCGAAATGACACACGAAGAGGCAAAGGCGTGGCTCACGGCGCACAACGTTTTCTCCCGGGTAACACCAGTTGCCGAGCCGGGGGTGTGGCACCTGCGAACTGGAACCGATGGCTACATAGAGTTCGTCTACCGCCGAACTGGCGCTCAGCAGGCTCTTAATAATCATTTGGCGGCGAAAGTTACCTTTGATCCCGCGCAGTACAGTATCCTCAACAGAAGGAGCTGCAGCAAAATAGTCCGGACGCTCATCATTCCCCATTCTTCCTCCTTGTTCAATACTTCCGTGCAGGTCGTGTGTCCGTATCAGTGCTCCGTGCGAGTTGAAAACGATTGCACCAGATCGCCAAGCGCTTTGACCACATACTTCTCCTGATCGAAGTAAAGGAACAGCACCTCGCCACGGGCGCCGATGTCCTCAACGTTCGGGCAGGCGGCTGCTCTCTGGCGAACTATCTCGACGTACTCACTTGTGGCCAGGTCGCCCGTTTTGAACTGATAGCTGTTGGCATTCTTTGAGGTGATTACCGATCGTTTGTCGCCCACGACCCCTTCGTAATAGTTTCGGTCGTTCGGTGTCCACCAAACAAGGCGTCCGGTTTCCAGCATGGGATGGTTAATTTCCTTTGGAGGCAAACCTAGCATCACCACTTCGAATGGCATGTGGTTTATGAACAGGCTGAAGAAGTGAGCCAGACGAACAGTCTCGCCATCGTTCGCCTTCACAATGAACAACTGATGATCGTTTGTCATGATTCGAAAGTATCTTTGCGCGGCGGCCGAACAATATCCACAGTACTTCCGTAACCAGACCGCTGGGTACAGGTGGGCTACCCTACACCTACGTCGAACAGCGTAGGCAGCAGCTCCCCGGCTTTGCCTGTGAACGTCTCGTCGAAAGACGCAAGGTTGAGCGGCTCCTCTGGGCCGACGTAGAACGTCCGGGCTTTGGTCTGTCCGACGAAACTGGCTGCAGGCTCGACCACCCCAGAAGTCCCAATTGCAATGATGACCGTGCAGACTTCCAGAGTACGAAGGACGCGATCCATACCAAACGGCCTTTCGCCGAACCAGCAAATATGCGGGCGGATCTTTCCGCCACACGCACAAAGCGGGACTTCGTGATAGATAGTCGTGTCCTCGAAGGGCAGTCGACAGCTCTCGCATCGGCTCTTGAACAGCTCCCCGTGCATGTGGAGCGGACGGGATCCGGCCTGCTCGTGCAAATTGTCGACGTTCTGCGTGCAGAGAAAGAGACGATAGCCCAGAGTGCGTTGCAGGGCTGCCAGCGCTCGATGCCCCGGGTTGGGCTGGGCAGTCGCTGCGACCGTCCTGCGCATCGAATAGAAGTCCCACACGAGCTGCGGATCTCGCTGCCATGCATCTGGGGAGGCGACCTCTTCGACACGGTAATTCCGCCATAAACCATTCGTATCCCGAAACGTCGGGATTCCACTCTCAGCGCTCATCCCCGCCCCGGTAAGCACGAACACCCTGTCAACCGGCTTAATGTAGATCCGTGCCATTGATTGTGGCTCACTCCATTTCGCGATGATGAATTTCACCACGGAACAAGGGGCAAACCTAGTTACCGCAGTTATTTGTTTCACCCGGCAAGGGAGAAGCGATGGTCCGAACGGACGCACTCCAATCCCGGTAACGGTGTGTGGGTAACACCTCAATTCGGCAGGTCTTCTTAACTCGTAGCTCCACGATATCGGTCGCTCTGCTGTTTACTGCCATACTGCCCTCCTGTCAGAGTTTTATCCCACACGCCTTCAGGAACTCAGCATCAGCGTCTGCTTCCCGCCTGCGTCTCGCCTCGTAAGAACGTTTGCAGAACTCCTGCCACGTCGACGGCCTAGTCGGTCGCCTGTCGTCGCCATGAAACTCCCAGCCTTCGTCCTCGCCCAGTCCAAGACTCAACAGAATTGTTTTCTGAGCGACTGTGTACTTCTGTGGTTTTCGCTCATCACGCTCGTCATTCACTAGCAGCGCTTCGTGTGTAGCCATTGCTAAGAAAAGCCTCTGCAGTTCTGCCTTCTCAGCTTCGGTCAGCCCTTCCCTCGCACCCTTCGCCATCAAGTCAGTCATGCGGCTCATGGTCGCCTACCCCTCTTCTACTTGCCTGCAAATTTCAGCGAAGAAATCGTCCTCAGCAGCCAGCTCTTCGGGCGTCATTCGACGCAGGCGTTTGTCCAGGTCGAGCCTGTGCTCTTCGAACTGCTCAGCCAGCTTTGGCTCACCCGTCGGCAGGAATTCCTGCGTCACATCCGTGTCACCGATTTCGCGGATGGCGTCCTGTGCGATCCGGCCGTAGTCGATAGCAACCGCCGAGCTGATCTCGCCAGCTAAGATGACATTCGATCCCTTGCATGGCACTTCGCAGGCGACGCGGGCCTGCGGATCCTGTGCCAGGTGGGCATCCAGAATCGAATCGGCGATGTAGTCGCGGACCTTATCTGGGTGTCCCTCCGATACCGACTCAGAAGTGAAGACGTACTGACGCGGGCCCATCAGCACACCTCCGGACAACGATGGCTTAGACCAGAAAAGCCTGGCACGTGCCAAATGTGTCCGTCAGACTTCTGGAAGTAGTTGGCATTCAGCTTGCGAGGATAGAGCGGGCCACCACAGGCAGCGCAGCGGTTGTCGTTCTCGCAGAGACAGTGAACCCGCATTACCTTGCCCTTGAATTGAGGGCTTGGATCCAGACACTCGCCTGTCCATTCTCCGCAGGTGGGACACTGATTCAAGCCTCGCGGAACGCCACCCGTTTGCACGCCAATCAAGCGAAGCTGTTCGTCCGGAGTCGCGTCGCGCCCGCCCTTGGTTAGGTCGCCAAAGAGATATCCGCTGGCCAGGCTCCGCTCCTCGACGTATGCAGCCAGGAGCCTCCGGCGGAGTTGCAACTCGTTGTCGTTTTCAACCTCAATGCAGAGGCGCAGCTTGCCAAACACGGCATGCCCTCCGTGTGGAATTGCGCCAGAGCGGAACTCCGTCCCGTCAATCTCGTAGTAGAGACAATCATTTGGTCCCAGGACGAGACATGTTGGCAGCTTGTTGGCTGCAACTTGCCGCTGGGCTATGTGACGCAGCAGGTCCGGCTCAAAGTAAGCGTACGGTTGAGGCCGTCTAGACATCCTCCTAATTAAGAGCCATTCTCGCGAAGTGGACACTTGGGATAGGTGTCCACTTGGAGCGGAGATGGACACATTCCGGCAAGTTGCAAGTGTCATAGCGGATAAGAGTGAGTCGTTGGGCGCGGCCCCGCGGCAGCGGCGCAGTATCGCGGAGAAGCGGCGGATTGTCGAAGCGACGTTGGTGGAAGGCGCGTCGGTGGCGCGGGTAGCGCGGGCGCATGGCATCAACGCGAACCAGGTATTTGGCTGGCGTCGGCTGTACCTGGCAGGGAGACTTGGGGAGTGCAAGCCGGCCATGAAGTTGCTGCCGGTTCGGGTGAGCGAGGGTTTGCCGGCGGCTCTGGCGGAGCATGGATCCGCCGACTTCCCGAAAGCACAGCCGGGCACGATTCACATCGAGCTGCGCCAGGCGCAGGTGCGCATCGAAGGCAGTGCCGATCCGGGGTTGTTGCGGGTGCTGTTGGAGTGCCTACGGGGATGATGAGGCCGCCGACGAACACGCGAGTTTGGATTGCCGCGGGAGTGACGGACTTGCGGCGCGGATTTACGGGGCTCAGTGCGTTGGTGGAGAGCAAACTGGAGCAGAGTCCATTCTCCGGGCAGGTATTCGTGTTTCGCGGACGGCGCGGCGATCTGATCAAAGTTCTCTGGTATGACGGCGACGGATTGTGCTTGTTTGCGAAGCGGCTGGAGCGCGGGCGCTTCGTGTGGCCGCAAGCCACGAGCGGCACGGTCTCGTTGACCCGGGCGCAGTTGTCGATGCTGCTGGAAGGCATCGATTGGCGGCGGCCGGAACGCACCTGGGAGCCGCAGTTGTCGGTGTAACCTGCGAGATTCTTTGCACAACTTTTTTCGTGCGCAGCGGGATGAGAACCCGCGAGTTCATGCGATACTCCGCGCATGGCAGTGGTGGCGCTCCCCGATCTGAACACTCTTCCTGCGGATGCGCTACGAGCGCTGATCCTGGCACAACACGAGCAACTGATCTCCCGCGAGCGCGAGATCGAGCATCTGCAGCCGCTTTTTGGCCAAGCTGCATCGCATGCAGTTCGGACGGAAGTCGGAAAAGTTACAGCGGCAGATCGAGCAGTTGGAGTTGCGGTTGGAGGAACTGGAATCGCATCGCAGCGAGAAAGAGTGCAACGCGACAGAATCAGCTCCGGTCATCGCCGCTTCGAATCCTGCGGCAGAGAAACCCACGCGCCGCGCTCTCCCCGATCATCTGCCGCGGCAAACGCGCCGACACGAGCCGAAAGAAACCGTGTGTCCGCAATGCCAGGGCGAGCTGCGTAAGTTGGGTGAAGACGTTTCCGAGATGCTGGAGTACGCGCCCGCCAGTTTCGTGGTGATTCGTCATGTGCGCGCCAAGTTGAGTTGCACGAGGTGCGACTGCATTGTGCAGGCGGAAGCGCCGAGTCGCCCGATCGAGCGCGGCCGAGCAGGGCCGGGGGCTGCTGGCACATGTTTTGGTGAGTAAATACTGCGACCATCAGCCGCTGTATCGGCAATCGGAGATCTACGCGCGTCAAGGTGTGGGAAAGGTGAACATCCTGACCGGCACCTGAAGAAGTTTCGCGGCATAATCCAAGCCGATGCCTACGCGGGGTTCAATCAGCTTTACGAAGATGGCCGTATCGTGCAGGCCGCTTGCTGGGCGCATGTGCGACGCCACTTCTACGATCTGGAGCAGGCACACTCGTCACCGGTGGCGCGCGAAGCGCTGCAGCGGATCGGAGCTTTGTATGGAGTCGAAGAACCGATCCGTGGTCGACCGCCGGACGAGCGGCGAGCCGTCCGTCAGGAGCAGGCGAAGCCGCTGCTCGACGCTCTGCGCCAGTGGTTCGAAGCGACCTTGTCGAAGCTCTCGCGTAAGTCGGAGACGACGGTAGCCATCCGCTACGCGCTTTCGCGCTGGGACGCCTTGACGCGCTATATAGAAGATGGCCACATCGAGATCGACAACAACGCTGCCGAACGCTCTTTGCGTGGCGTGGCCCTGGGGCGCAAGAACTACCTGTTCGCCGGATCGGACGCGGGTGGGGAACGGGCAGCGGCGATCTACAGCCTGATCGGCTCAGCCAAACTCAACGGGCTTGATCCCGAAGCCTACCTGCGCGAGGTGTTGACCTGCATCGCTGACCATCCCATCAGCCGCATCGACGAGCTTCTTCCTTGGAACATCGCACTACCACTCCTGTCGAAGTGTCCACTTAACCGATTCATGGACACTTAGCAAGACGGTCCACTTCGGACGCTTACGAAAAAAAAAAAAAAAAAAAAAAAAAAAAAAAAAAAAAAAAAAAAAAAAAAAAAAAAAAAAAAAAAAAAAAAAAAAAAAAAAAAAAAAAAAAAAAAAAAAAAAAAAAAAAAAAAAAAAAAAAAAAAAAAAAAAAAAAAAAAAAAAAAAAAAAAAAAAAAAAAAAAAAAAAAAAAAAAAAAAAAAAAAAAAAAAAAAAAAAAAAAAAAAAAAAAAAAAAAAAAAAAAAAAAAAAAAAAAAAAAAAAAAAAAAAAAAAAAAAAAAAAAAAAAAAAAAAAAAAAAAAAAAAAAAAAAAAAAAAAAAAAAAAAAAAAAAAAAAAAAAAAAAAAAAAAAAAAAAAAAAAAAAAAAAAAAAAAAAAAAAAAAAAAAAAAAAAAAAAAAAAAAAAAAAAAAAAAAAAAAAAAAAAAAAAAAAAAAAAAAAAAAAAAAAAAAAAAAAAAACCCCCCCCCCCCCCCCCCCCCCCCCCCCCCCCCCCCCCCCCCCCCCCCCCCCCCCCCCCCCCCCCCCCCCCCCCCCCCCCCCCCCCCCCCCCCCCCCCCCCCCCCCCCCCCCCCCCCCCCCCCCCCCCCCCCCCCCCCCCCCCCCCCCCCCCCCCCCCCCCCCCCCCCCCCCCCCCCCCCCCCCCCCCCCCCCCCCCCCCCCCCCCCCCCCCCCCCCCCCCCCCCCCCCCCCCCCCCCCCCCCCCCCCCCCCCCCCCCCCCCCCCCCCCCCCCCCCCCCCCCCCCCCCCCCCCCCCCCCCCCCCCCTCCGCCGCTACATCAACGCCTACTCCGCCGCCGCACGGCCTATCCAATGGACAATTATCGACCCACCCGCCGTGTCCGTGGTAATGAAGACCCACTGCGACAGGCCACTAGTCTGTGTGGAAGGGCTGTTCACTGCCGACATTGATGACGCCTGCTGTACGCCGGGCCTGCACCAAATCGGTGTGGTCAACGTAAACCCCTACCCCTGACCGAACCTACATCGGAGGACTTTATGACGATCATTCTCATTGCGATTATTATCATGCTGCTCTGGATCATCGTTCAGAAATTGCCGAGCATGGTCGAACTCAGCCGTGAACAAAAGCGGTTTGAACAGCAGTACAAAGACCGCTGCGCTGAATTCGACAGCCGCTGCGACGAGTTCGACGAACTTGAAAAGTGTTATGTGAGGGGCCACTATATGCTCATCGCTCAGCTAGAGAAGTACGGACTCGAAGTGAAGGAGTCGATGGGAGGGCGCGATTACATTGTCCCCATCGGTTCGTACGGTGTCGCTGATATGCCGATTCCGCCTGAGGGGGATCGGATGGGAAAGAGGGAAGTGCAGGAGTGGAACGGCGAGTGGAGAAGCTACTGAGTGAGGGCGAGGGGTCACGCTTATATAGGAGACGACAATGCTCTGGATCATAGCCGTTGAGTTCGTGATCTTATTCGCGGCGGCATTAGTGCCGCTGCGCATACGGGGTGAGCGATGAGCGAAGTCACATTCACATGGGGGCCGCTGACGGACGAACAACTTCACCTCGAACTGACCTGGGCATACGCGGAGCTGGAAACATTGCAGAACAGGCTCTTCAATGCGGAGTATCAGAGCCAGGAGTGGGATCACGTGCTCCACGACCTGCCCATCGTGAGGAAGCGCGTGTCCTGGCTGATGCGAGCGCTGAACTCTGACCTCCTGACCTCCTGACCTGACCCACCTCCCCAACAATCTATTCGCCTACCCCTCGGATACGCGTTCAAGGGCCTGGCCGAGGTCGTGGTTTCCAATCAGTTGCCGGTCAGCTGCTGATCAGATGCCCCGCAATCGCCTGCTGGGTGCGGCTTTGCGGGCGGTAGGCACATAATAAATGCTTGACTTGTTAGATTGTGGTCAAAACGATTTTGCGGCAAGGTCTTAAAACTTGTCGCCCGCGACTTCGACCAGGACGCCATCCGTCGCAGGGTCGAACGCCACGGCTAGGTCCGCAAGGCTGTGCTCGTCGCACAGACGGCGCATATCGGCTTGCATCGGCTCCGGCACCGCCGCGACCGCTGCGCGCCAGTCGGCCTTGTACAACAAGACGGCGACCTGGTGCCGCTGCACCCAATTCAACTGCTCGATGTCCTTGATCGCATGTGATCTCCTGGCGTGCTCCGAGAGAAACGCCGGTTGTGGGTTGCGGTGGCTGAAATCATTGTGCTGTTTCTCCGTACAACGCTCGCGTCAGCCGCACGAGGCGTCGTTTGATGAAAGGGACATCGTGTAAAGCGTCCCACCATTCCGAGCTCTGATACTCCGCATGGAATAGCCTGTCGTGCAACACCGCGAGTTCTTCGTGCGCCCACGACAATTCGAGGATGAGTTGTTCGTCGGTCAGACCACCAGAGCGAAGTGTAAATGTGATGCTCATCAGAATCCGAAGTGCTTCTCGATCAGTTCTTCAAACTCATCTTCAGATTTGCAGTCGAACACCAGCCCGTCCCGCGTACGAGCGATGCACGGGTCTGGCTTTTCAGTTTCAGGTACACCGATTCCGCGTAACATCAACATGTTCGCGTACACCTTGCGATCAAACGCATCGGAGACGGTGATCAGACAACTCGCTGTTGCGTGGTGAGGTTGACCGATGCCGAGGATAAACGGACGTAGCAAACATTCGTCGATGGGTCGAAGTGGCTCCGATAACTGATCTCACTGAGCGAGTGGATACTTCGAAGTCCATCAGCCCGTGTGCTGGCCTGTTCCACAGAGTGCCTGATCCTTCAGGCTCGCGGCCTTCGGAGCACTCTGTGCGTGGACTGACGATGCTGCCAGCAACAAAATCGCAAGTGTGAATTTCATTTTCTCCTCCGTAATATTTTGCTATCAGCTTAAGATGTGATCGAGCAGTGCCGCGATGCTCTCATGTCCTTTACTGCAGCACCTTGGTGGCCCAAATTCCGCGCTCCGGGCTCTCCACGGCGTGACCGAGGTAACCGGGGGTAACTTTTATCCCACACCCTTCTTTCCGCCGAACACGGCCCGGGATTGCGGACGTCAAAATGAAGTCAAACATGGCTCCTATTCCGTTTTAGACAGCGTCCGATGCCCCGGCGGAAAATGCCTTAACCTGCGAGAGCACATTTTTGGCTTCCCGAATTCCCGATTCGATGTCTTGCTCCAAATCTAGGTGCGGGACGGCGGAGGCCGCCGCAGCCTCGTAGAATCTCAAAGCGTCCTGCGGGCGGTTCAATCGCTTGAGGCAGATTCGGGCGGCACTAACCCGCGCCAGGAGAGACTGCCGCTCGGAAGGGTAGGCTGCGGCGAGCTTCTCGTACTCGCTGACCGCGAGTTCAAAGTCCTGATGTTCCTCCGGTAGGCGGCAGAGATCGAGCCAGATACCTGGTGGCACCTTGTCGCCGCCCAATTGGAGGAACTCCTCGTAGTCCTTCCAAGCCGTTTCATGCTCCCTCGCTTGCAGATGCAACTCGCAGAGCTTGATCGTGACTGCCCGGTACGCTGGAACGTTGCTTCTTTGCCAATGGTCTGCCCGCAACAGGTTCCACGCCTCTACCGAGTCAGGGTGGGTCGCCAGGTAGTTATTCAGGACCGCAGCGGCCGCATCAAACTTGTGATGTTCCATGAGGTTGCTGGCCTCAGTGATTTCTGCCGCAGGCGTCCAAGAGATCCTTTCCTCGATTGCTTCATTCAATTTGTGTTCTAGACCCGAGTAGCGGAGCGCCACAGCCGCAATGCCACCAAAGAGGAACCCACCGACGTGCGCCCAGTGTCCAATCCCGTCCCTTGGCCCCATTCCGTAATTAATTTCCATCAGCACCCAAATCGGCAACAGCCAATATGCCCGCATCCAGAAGCGACAAAAAGGAAACAGGCCCAGATCAAAGAACCACATCATTCTGATCTTCATCTTGGGGAAGCGCACCAGAAATGCTCCCATCAGACCGGCGATCGCCCCCGATGCACCTACTGAATGGACAATGCTTACGGGATTGACCCAAGCATCAAACTGGCAAGCCATCGCGCCCGCCGCCAGATAAACAAGTAGGTAAAGCGGTCGGCCCCAAGCGTCCTCCAGCACAAAACCTGCCAGCCACAGAAACCACATATTGCCGAGCACATGCCACCAATCAGCGTGAAGGAATGTCGAACTCAGATAGGTTATGGGGCTTCTCTGCGACGGAGAAAAGGCATAGCGCTCTGTAATGGAAGAAGCCATCAGCTGTGAATACTGGCGTCCGAGCGAGTCCATTTCCGTCTGCAATGCTGCTGGGTCGTCTATCTGCCGAATCCGGGCGTCCCACTCGTCAGCTATCTCAGAATTCGGTTTCTGCAGCTCAGCCCAATCGTCTGGAAACTGGCCCCGAAAACCATCCACAAACTCTCTGGCCTTGGGGGCAAGAACAAGATTCGGATGTGCAGCGGCAAGGATCAGAATGTGCTCTTGTACCTTCCAGAGCTGTGAGTTTTGCTGGTCCACGGTGCGATGAGTACCGGCAAAGATCAGCAGATTCAGGAGGATTAACCCAATGGTGATGATCGGCCAGCGTCGGGCCGACATGTTCCCGTGCCCGATAGGGACAAGCATGCCTGGACTTCTCCTTCGTGACCGGAACCAGTCCTAAGCGTAAGGACTTTTGTGGCGAGTGCACAGATGCCAAGCGGTGATCGAACCTAAGTAACCCGTTTGCGGTACCGCAGATGTACGTTGAGATGTTTCTGTCTACACTAGACGATAGAATTCGGACCACAAATTCTCCGGTCACTTAGACACAAAGCCGATATTGTTAGTCACGATGGTAACGTCGCCCACAAGGTTCGAGAGTCAGACAGGCGAGGCTAACCGCATCGCCCGAAGCAGCGACTTGTGGTGACCGCTCTACTTGATGTCACGGAGGACGGCTCGTTCCTGCCGTCGCATGAATGCAGCGACGTGCTCTTCCGCTTGGTCGCCGAGACTCGATCCGAACGTCAGTTCGACCCTAAGTTCACCAACGTAACTTGTCCGTTGTGGCGGAAATGCCAGAAACTGGCTTGTCCAGACTTGTGAATTGACTGACGATGCGCCTGCTGGATGGACTGCTCGATGAGCCGGGGACACTATGACAAAGCGTATTTTGGTAGCTGTTTCTCTGTTTGCCATGCTGCAGATTGCACCTCTCTGGGCGCAGGACACCAGCGCTGTCAACGTGCAAAGTAGCTGTGCTCACTGGGGTAACCTACGCGTCGACAAAAACAAGCAATTTAGGGGCGACTCGAAAGATTTGTACCAAACCGGGGTTTGCTGGGGCTACTTTAACGGGTTGATGGATGGCATCGATAACACCGGCGGTTGGCAATTGTCGGACAAAACTGTCGGAGCGTTCCGAATCAATCGGCAAGCGATTAACTCGACATGGGACGTTGTAAGGGCTTTTTACACCTACGTGGATGCCAACCCGTTAGCGAAAGGCAAGCCGGCATGGAGCGTTCTCCAAAATGTCCTGACAACAAACGGGCTGGCGGCATTTGTGCCTCAAACCACCCAAGCCCAAACTTCGGCACTCAGCAATGACTGCAAGTCCGGAGCAAACAACGTGAACACTCAGTTCAATTCCGACAGTGAACTAAAAGCCATTGACACTCCGACTCTGGTATCCGTCTACGCAAAATTGGGGAACTGCTTAGATACGAAGGGTCTCACCGATACCGACTCAATCTTGATTCTTACCGCCGAAGTCGAAGCGAATGCTGCACTTCTCAGCAGGGCCGTAAACGTGCTGGACCGCCATGCGCTCTTGCCAGAATTGAGAGCTGAACGTTCAACATCCACTCGAAACAAGACGGTTTCGAACGTTCCGAGCGACATACCGACGGAACAGTAGCGATCATTCCTTCAATGTGGGGGATCACGGGTTATTTCGGCGGGGTGGGTTAGACGTTTAGCCGTGTGGCTAGGGTAACCACGCGTGGGTGAATGCGTCTCACGTTCTGCGGTGAATCCGTCGTCGTCGGCTGCCATTCAACGAAAGCGGGCTCTAATGTGGGACAACTTCATCGAGCGGCAGATTCGGAGATGCAATCGGAACCTCCTCATAGCGAACCTTGTTGTAGTCGGAGTAGTCATTGCATACGCCAGCGCCTTTAACTACAAAGAGGAAGGCTGGTCCTCGCTTGTCGTAAGTGTTCCCCTTTTCCTCCTTGCAGCTTGGAACTTCGTGAAATGGAAGAATCGAACTCAGGACTTCACTTGTCATCCCGTCTGCAAGCGTCTCTCACGTTTTGGCGCGCTTGAAGATGTGGTTCAACAGATAGAAACAGCAGTACGGTCTAATTCCATGGAAAATACGGCGGGCACTATGGTCTTCGGCCCTTGGCTTTTCAAGAAAACCCTTTTCGGCGTCAAGTGCTTCCGCATCCCGGATTTAGTCTGGTTGTACAAGAAGGTCACAAAGCATTCCGTTAATTTCATTCCCGCTGGAACATCGTTTGCTGCCCTGCTGTATGACCGTTATGGGTACTCACTGGAGCTTCAGGCCAGACAGAAGCAGGTCGAGTCATTGATGGCCATGATTTGTCAGCAAAGCCCTTGGATTGTCGCCGGATTCGGCAAGGACTTGGAGAGACTTTGGAAATCGCAGAGAAGAGCATTCATAGCCGCTGTTGATGAGCGGCGAAAGGAATTCTCGCAAACGGCAGCGGCAGGTACGGGAATGTGAGCTATGGGTGTTGGCACGCTGAGAGCCGCAACGCCCTGCCTTATTGTGGGTTTTATATGCCCTGATTCACCAGTGGTCATAAGGGCTCTTCATGACGTTCTCGCTCTTCACATAGGCTATGAGAGTTCCACCCAAGACTGAGGACGCTCCACACTACCGCCGTCTGCGGTATCGGCTGGATTGTGGCAGAGAAGTGGAAGTCGAAGGCTTCTACGTCAGCCCTTCAACGATCGGATACCTTGAAGGCAGCAAAGAATATATTCGTGACCCGATCATTGAGAAGCTCCCCGAACGAGCCCGCGAACAATTTCCCGGAATCAACGGTCTTTTCATCAAGCCCGTACCGGACGGAGATTTGCCCGTGTATACGTTCATGGTCGATCTGATCTGCTATCGACCTGTCTCTCACACCGACAAGGATATGTCGAGTCTCACGGTCTGCTGGCTTGGAGACGACATCGAAACGAGTGTACCCGAGTTGATCGCGAAATTAGTTCTGTCGAATGGGACAAGTACGCGGTGGATGGAAGTTTCTAGGAAAAGCATCAAGGGATAGGCGATGGGCGAGCAGTTTCATATACCGACTGAGTGGCCAGTTCTCGTGGTCGAGGACACGGAAGATCGTATTTCATGGTTTCGGCAGCGTTTGCCAAAGGCAGTGTTCGCCAAAACCGCTGAGGCGGCATTTCGAGCGTTGGATCAGCAGACATTCAAGGTCGTCTTCCTTGACCACGACCTGCATTGGATGCACGCCGACAACTCAATATTCAAGGGAACGGGGAAGGAGGTAGCTAGGTTTCTCGCCGCGAGGGAGTACCAAGGAATCGTGATTATCCACTCCCGCCACGAGAAGGGTGCAGAGGCTATGAAGAAGTACCTTTCGAAGGCTAGACTCGCACCATTTGGGAGTTTTGACATTGTTACGGAGGCCAACCTGTGAACCTCGGTGGCTTCTCAATCTGGAGACTGATCGGAGTCTCTGCGTTCAAGTCGAGACTTTCCAGAGCAATCGGCATCCCGCTCACGAAGAGCGGACGACGACGCAAGTTGGGGGCATTCATTTTTAGGCTGTTTGGGTTCTGAGGACAGGGTACGTGAACATAATGGACCAGGACGGAAATGAAGACGAGCACAAAACGATGCTGGGGTATTTCGCTGTTGGCCGTCGCGCTGTCGTCGACCCAGTCCGAAGTCGTCGCCCAATTCGCTCGGAAGCCTAGCGGCTGCAGCGCTGCTTCTTGTCGTCCAAGTTCTTGTACTTACCCGCGCACGCAGCCAGAACACTGTGCGTCCCTTGATGGTTACTGGATACTGAGACTGTCGATGAGGAGGGTTTGGGAGCGAAGTGGGAGGAGGAAGAATGCTTTCGCAGGACACTCTCGATGTGCGCCTCTAGTGCTGCTTCCATGTTCCTCTTCGCGTCCTCAAAACTGCTCCCGCGAACAGTGAGCGACAGCTCCTCGCAGACTCCGTTCCAGCTATCGTCTTCCGGCCAGAAACTGCAATCTTTCGGGACATTGGCTGATACCTTTAGCGTCACTGGATGGGCAGTCATAGTCGCTACTCCCTTCGGGGACTCTCACCGGATCAGAACGTGAGAAGCCCTTCAACAATCCCATTTTAGCTCTGGGTGTGCGTCTGGCGTTGACTTGCCTGTTCATCCACCCTAAGATTGCGGCCCGAGGGGCGGAGTCTCTCTTTTTCTGATCGGCCAAACCATCTCGCACTACCGCATCGTCGAGAAGCTGGGTGGCGGCGGGATGGGTGTGGTCTACAAGGCTGAAGACACGCGGCTTCATCGTTTCGTCGCTCTGAAGTTTTTACCTGACGAGGTCGCGAGAGACCCTCAGTCCCTCGCCCGTTTCCAGCGGGAAGCACAGGCGGCTTCCGCCCTAAACCATCCTAACATCTGCACAATTTATGACATCGGCGAGCAAAACGGCCAGGCGTTCATTGCCATGGAATACCTGGATGGCTTGACGCTGAAGCACCGAATCGCGGGTCGGCCGCTAGACATGGATGTCCTTCTAAGTCTTGCAATCGAGATAGCCGACGCGCTGGATGCAGCGCACAGCGAGGGCATCGTTCACCGCGACATCAAGCCCGCGAATATCTTCGTGACCAAGCGGGGACACGCCAAGATTCTGGATTTCGGTCTCGCGAAGGTTACGGCCGCGACCAGTTCCTCGAGCAAGATTGCGGTGGCCAACACGGAGACCGGCATGGTGGACGAGCAGCATCTGACCAGTCCGGGAGCGGCTTTAGGAACAGTTGCATACATGTCGCCCGAACAGGTTCGAGCTAAAAACCTCGATGCCCGTACTGACTTGTTCTCGTTCGGAGTGGTGCTGTATGAGATGGCGACGGGCGCATTGCCGTTCCGTGGTGAGAGTTCAGGTGTCATCTTCGACGGGATCATGAACCGGCCCCCTTTATCCCCGCTACGCCTGAATCCAGACTTGCCGCCAAAGCTGGAAGACACAATCAATCGGGCGCTGGAGAAGGACCGTGAGTTGCGTTATCAACACGCCTCCGACATGAAATCGGAACTGCTGCGGCTGAAGCGGGACACAGAGACGGGACGGGGGGGAGTTGCCAGTTCCGGAACGGTGCTGGTGGCGCAAGAAGGTGGCCCTCAAGCGGCCGCTCCACAACCCGTGTTGGCATCGGGTTCGCTTTCCAGCTTCTCTTCGTCTCCATCGTCAAGTGCGGCAAAGATCGCCGAAGCACCCGAAGTTCACAATAAGAAGCTCTGGAAGATAGTGACTCCAGCGGCAGCGTTGGTAGTAGCGGCAATTATCGCAGGCAGCCTTTACTATCGTTCGCACCACACCAAGCCGCTGACCGAGAAGGACACCATCGTGCTCGGCGATTTTGCTAACAGTACGGGCGACGCGGTTTTCGACGACACACTCAAGGTAGCCCTCGGCGTTGCTCTGAACCAGTCGCCATTTCTGAATGTGCTTCCCGAGAACAAGGTCGAGGAAACTCTTAAGCTGATGGCTCGTCCGGCCGGGACCGCACTCACTCACGAGGTGGCCCGCGAGCTTTGCCAGCGGGCAGGCAGCAAGGCCTACATTGCCGGATCCATTGGCGCCCTGGGCAGCCAATATGTGGTGGGTCTGAAAGCGGTGAATTGCCAGAGTGGAGATCCCCTGGGGCAACAGCAGGTCACGGCGGAAGCCAAAGAGAAGGTGCTGGACTCATTGGGTGAAGCGGCGTCCAAGCTGCGCCGCGAACTAGGCGAGTCGCTGGCCACGGTGCAGAAGTTTGATGTTCCGCTCGAACAGGCCACAACGACATCGCTTGAGGCTCTTAAAGCCTATAGCATTGGGACAAAAGTCTCTCACGAGAAAGACTCCGCCGCGGCGCTGCCTCACGATCAGCGTGCCATCCAGCTCGATCCGAATTTCGCGATGGGGTATCTGGCACTAGGTAACGACTACGGCAATTTGTCGGAACTGGGGCGGGCCCGCGAGTACTTCACTAGAGCATTCGAGTTGCGGGAACATGCCAGCGAGCGGGAAAAGTTAGTAATCACCGCTGCATACTATTTGTACGTAACCGGCGAGCTGGACAAGGCGGCACAGACGTATCAGCAATTGATAGAGAGCTACCCACGAGACGTCGGGACATACCTTAATCTCGGGGGCGTTTTTGCCTTGCAAGGGTATTACGAGAAATCAGTCGATGCGAATCGGCAAGGCATCCGCCTCGCCCCGGACATTCTTGCCCCTTATGAAAATCAGGTCAACTGCCTGCTCGCCTTGCAGAGCTTCGATGAAGCGCGACAGATAATCCGGCAGATTCAAGCGCGAAAGCAGGATGACTATTTGCTCCACAGTGCTCTCTATGGTCTGGCTTTTCTGGGTTCGGATTCTCCGGCCATGACGGAACAGCAGCAGTGGTTTGCGGACAAGCCGGAGTATGAAAACTTCGGGCTTTCACTGGCATCCGACACCGAAGCCTACGCTGGTCATCTGAGCAAGGCGAGGGAACTGACCCGGCGGGCGATGGAGTCTGCCATACGGGCAGACAGTAAGGAAACGGGGGCAACCTGGCAGGAGAACGCTGCTCTTCGCGAAGCTGCCTTCGGTAATACGGCAGACGCGAAGCAGGCAGCGGCAGAGGGCCTCAAGCTTGCTCCCGCGAGTCAAGGTGTCAAGATTGAAGCGGCCCTCGCGCTTGCCATGGCGGGCGAATCTGCGCAAGCTGAATCCCTGGCGCAAGACCTGAACAAACGCTCCCCACTGGATACCCAGATGCAGTCGCTTTGGTTGCCGGCGATTCAAGCGCAATTGGCGCTTAACCGAAAGAATCCGGTTGCCGCCCTCAATAGTCTCCCGGCCGCTTCAGCCATCGAGTTGGGACAAATCTTTTTTGTAGCCAACATATCCTGCCTCTATCCGACCTATGTTCGCGGCGAAGCGTACCTGGCAGCCAAGCAGGGCCGTTCTGCCACCGCCGAGTTTCAGAAAATCATCGACCACAGCGGCATCGTGTGGAACTGCTGGACTGGAGCGTTAGCCCACCTGGGTTTGGCGCGTGCCAATTCTCTGGAGTCGAGAAGCTCGCAGGGCGCAGATGCCGATGCTGCCCGCGTAAGGGCACTCGCGGCTTATAAAGATTTTCTGGTGCTTTGGAAAGACGCCGACCCCGACATCCCCATCCTGAAGGAAGCCAAGGCGGAGTACGCGAAGCTGCAGTAGCCTGCCGGAGTTCGGTCTTCAGGGACCTTCGTTGCAGAAAAAAGCATTCTTAACCAAGGCGCGGCCGGTGGCGCGGTCCCCTTGGGGGGATCTACCCGGCCTTCCGTTTTGCTCGAAAATAATTATTTCCTGCGAAGGCGCCGATAATTTGACTCATACAATTCAAGCGCACAGTTAGCTCGTAACAGATTGAGTACAAAGGTGCTTATGTCGTGTTGAGGTTAACGAGACATTCAGACAAGAGGGGCGAAAGCATTCTTTCCCCAGGATGCCGATTCCGCGCGGTTTGGGAGGTTTATTTCTAGCCTCGAGAGGCGGGCTGGACGGGAGCCCCTATCGATGGGGGCTTCGCGCTTTAGCCCCAAAGGGCGGGGTTGAGCGACGGTTTTCATCACGGTGGGTCAGTTCCAAGCTATTGATAGCGCAGGGATGGATTGGGCTACTGCACGTTTTACTGCACGATCCAGAAAACTCATCTACCTCATTCTAAAGCCACTTGTAGCCGATGGTTCGCTCGAACAAATTTGGTTTATGCCTACGGGCTCAACACTTTAGCTAGAAAATTGGATAGGAACTTTCGCGCGCGACCATTTTGACTGCGCGCGTAAAGCCATCTCTTACAGCAGGTAGTTCGTCAGGCAGCGGAACATCTTGATCACCCAGCGCTCAGCTTGGTGAGTGCGGATATCGTGGATGACGTTGAGCAGCCCGTCCACGGCGTCCAGCTCGTCCTGGCTCAGCTCGTCGATCGCGGCTTTGACCAGCTCTCGATGGTTCATTGTTGTCCTCCTTTCTGGCGCGCACAAAAGTAGGTGAGCGCGCTCACTCACTGATCTCTACTCTCTTCTCTCTTGCCCTGGCGGCACAACAAGATAGGAGAAAGTGAGCGCTCTCACTGAGCGCGCTCACCTGTCCGCTCACTGAGCGCTCGGTGCTCCTGCTTCCAGCGCCGTGCCGTCGATAGTGACATCGGTGCGAATGCCTTGGCCAGCCCTTCAGACGTCAGGTCCGGTCGAGCATCCAGGTAACTGAAGATCGCCTCGCGCTTGCTTCCCATGTCCACCCCCACTGTAATGTTCACTTCTATCGCCGCGGGTTCCAACCTGCCGTTCTTCATCTGCATCGTGACCACCTGAGCCCTGGCCGTCCGGCTCAACACAGTAATGATCCGGTTGTGCTTATCATCCTGCTCCTCCACCACCTCGATGATCGTCGAAGTTTTCCTGCCCCACGCGGACGAGCCAATCACGCGATCCCTGACGGCCAGATAGCCTTCTTTGACCTTCCGTTTCGGTGACCCAGCCGAGAATATGATGGCGATGTTGTAGTGCTCCGCTACCTTCAGCATCTCGGAGCACACCGTGCCCACCCTCTTCATGTCGCTGGCGTCGTCGCTCCACATATCGACGCCTTCGACAAACACCGCCTTCGGCTTGTTCGCCTGGGCCAAGTAGACCTCCTCCACCGCGCGTGCCGGCCCCATGGCCACTTGCTCCGGCGTGACCAAGGCGTATGGCGGCGGGTTCTGCAACAGTCCCATGTTGTCCAGTTGCTCTTCCAGGTCTGCTTCGCCGCGGTCCTGCCAGACGATCAGATACGGCCAACCATAGGAAACCCGGTTGAAGAACTTCTCTCTCTTGGCCTGGGCCTCGAGTAGTTGCAGCGCGAGCGTAGACTTACCGGCACCGGATGCGCCAGAAATGATGTGCAGCCGGCGAGTCCCAAGAATGCCATGCTTCTCGCTGTCCCATGGGCCAAGCATGAAGTCGAACGACCCCCCGGAGACGTGCGCGCTTGGCGCCAGCACCAGCTTCTTGCGCTCCTGACCGCCAAGAACTGCCTTCGGCCCTGCTTCTGCGTGCTCCCACTTCTTGAAAGCATAGTCCACCATGCGCTTCAGATCGCCCATGGACAGCGGTTCTTCCGAGTATTCCTCGTTGCGCTCGATCAACTTCTCCAGCATCTCCTCCTCGGTGATTTCCGTGGTGTAGATGGCGCCGGCGTAGTTCAGCATGTCCTGACGGTCTTCGCATTTCTGTCCCGCTTGCCTCAGCCGTTCCTTCCGAACTGAAACATATTGGTCAAGCGCATCGACCAGGGCGTCCGGAATTTCGATGATCGGCAAGGGATTGATGCACTCGTAGACGTGGCCCGACGGATGCGTCGATCCTTCACCCACCACGTACTTGTTGTTGGCCTGGAAGTCGAAGATGCCGGCGCCACGATTGCCCAGCCTTCGTGACCGCTCCGTGTGGCGAAAGTACAGGTGCCGGCCGCGTGAAGTCTTGACGGTGTAGGTCAACGGCAAGTTCACTTTGATGGACTCGTAGAACTTCTCTACGTTGTCGATGTCGAGAATGCAGAACTTCTCGTTTGCGACGACTCCGTAGTTCCAGCCGTCGAGTCCGGTCAGTAGGGAGTCGTTGTTCGCAGCGCGTTCTGGCCAGTCCGGAAGTTTGGTGCCTTTCTCTCTTGGCGGTATCGGAATGATGGACAGCCCACGGTCTAGCGCCGGCTGGTAGATCGGAGGGGTTGAGGTGCTCACAGCGACACCTCCCGGCTCAGTTCCAACGAAACTTCGGCTAGGTCTGGTCCGTTCAGCGACTGAAGGATTTCCCTCTGGGTCCTGTGGGTCTGGACATGGGTCGTCCTGGTTAATTGTCGAAGCGCCAAGATTCGCTCTAAGGCATCCTTGGCGGTCTGAGTCATTGTGCTCATATCGTTCTCCGTGGGGTCGTTGTTGCCGGTAGTCCCAAGCGCCCAGCAGTTCCGCGCCTACTCCTCAAACTGCGATTCCCAGTGCTCGGCAAACGTTTCTATGTACTCCGCTGCTTGTCGCAAGCGGTGTGGGTTGTCTTTCATCAGCCCGATCGCCGTGTTGCAGCTGTGGCAAAGCCGGCCACGGTGACGCTTCCTTTTGTGGCAGTGGTCGGCTACCAACTTGCCCTTCTTTCCGCAGATACCGCAGCTAGAGCCGCCGTCCCGTAGCATCTGGCGAAACACCTTTCGCGCGAGGGCCGGCTCCAAGAATCCCAGCCCTACTCGTTTCGCCATGCGTAGTAGGTGCCACTGCCGGTCCCTCTTCTTGCGGTCTTTTCGCATGTTCTCCTCTCCTTCCGTAAACCTCGCGTGCCGCACGTAGAACATCGTGGGCCACGCGATGATCAAACAGGGCGCGAATGGAGGGGAGGATTTCGTTCTCCATAGCGCGGTTGAACATCCGGCGTGTGTCACACCGAGCTGCCATTTCGCGGATGCGCGCCTTAAACAGCTGGGCGCCCACGCAGCCAAGCAGGCTCACAGGTTCAATATCGAGCATTGGCATCGGCTTCCTTCTCCTCGTCCTCCGCGTGGTACAGCTCCTCCCACTCCTCTGCGGTCTTGTGTATCTCGGGAGAATGCACCACCATCGCTAAGGCATCCACACCCGTGTTGACATCCGCAACACGAGCATAGGGAATACGCTGAAGTGCTTCATTCAGCTCATTCGCGTCAATCTGCTGTTTCCAGTCCCACGTGATGAACTCATACTTGGCTTCTGTGGGTAAGGCGTCTAGCTCCGTCTTCATCACATTCATGGAATCCCGCAAAGCAAGAATGCGAGTGCGGATCTCCCCTTCATAACCGAAGACGGGATCACTCGAGTAGCGATCAATCTCGGCTACTGCGTCAGACAGTGTGTCCGATATCATGGCTCTCTCCTCCTCTTGCCGATCCGCTCGGCTCTGCGACCGCGCTGTTTTAGTGAACCTTTGGTGCTTCCCTTCTTTCCGTTTCAGCCGCTACCTCTTTCGAGGAGTGTGCATTCGGCGCGTGTTGCTGCAGTGTGCGAATTACGCATCGCATCATGCACGCATACTCCTCGTCTTCCTCGTTGGGGCAGCTCAGGCCTATAAGGTGCGCGCTGAGTGCCGTCTGGAATGCTTGAGAGTTCAAGCACGCCTCACACTTTCCAGAGCTTGTGCGCTCGTTCCCGTGACTCGTGAACGGCGACAGCTTTTCAATGGCGTCGACATACCTTCTAGCTCGCTCAACTGCATCCCTCTCTTCTGCCATTTTTTGATACTCCAGTTTTGCCTTTTGGTTTCTATCCATTTTCTTCTCCTCTATTGACCGACTCGGTTGTGGCTGGCCTTCCCTCCGCGCCCAGCCGTTTCGCGCCCCTCAAAGTTCCATTCGCCCTTCTCGTAGTCACGTTCGAAGACCGGCACGAGCACGCCGAGAATTGCATCTCCCGCTGTTCGCGTTTCAGTTTGGCGATTTGCTTCTTTGGTTCCTTCATCGTTGGTCCCCTTCTTTGTTGGATTTCGTCGCGGTGTTCTAGTCGCCCCATGAGAGAGTCATGGGGTTCGGCATCCATTGCACTGTCGAAGACCATCGAATACGCCCCCTTCACTAGATACAGACCAAAACCGCGTTTATCTCGTACACGGGTCAAACCCTCATGTTTATTGACTGAAACGCATGTTCAACCTGAATGTCCTTCAGCCCTCCGATGTACTGGCCCCCAAGGGGCACTTCCGGTCCGTGCCGCTTTAGCCACTTTTGACAAGCCTGGGAGCAGACACAGGCGTCCTTCCGCTTGGCCTGGAAGAGCTTGTCACAGGCCGCGCATCTCTTCGGCTCAGGCTCAGGCTTCGCTTTTCGTGGTTTCACCGGCACGAGTTTCCCAGCACGTCGGTAGCACTCCACCATCACGCCATTGATCAAGGCCATGCACCTTGTCCTGGTCGTGTAGGTATATGCTCGCTGTGCTGCCCTTTCTGTGGCCGCGTGCTTGGGATAAAGGCCTTTGAACTTCCACGAGGACTTCAAATACCTATCAACCCTGTAATCTGGCCTCGCCCACATGTGAAAGGTCTGGCGCGCGGCGTCAGAGTTGAGGGGAAGGCTGGCGTCTCGAATAGGCTTGGGAGGCGTCATTGCTGCCCCCCTTCGAGCTGGGCAATCCAGCGCTCCAGGCTCTCGCGACGGAAGGCGCAGCGCTTCCCGAGTTTTATGAACGGAAGGGGTATGGCCTGACGCCGGCGGCTACGGGAACGGGTCAGTTCGTAGAGTTGTTGTTTGGTGAGGCCGAGAAGTTCTGCGGCCTGGGATAGGTTCAGAAGTAACGGCTGGGTGGACACGGTGATCTCCCTAGTTGTCCTAGGAAGATTTCCCGCTGGCCGCGACTACACTCCACGCTCTTCCCAACCATTAAGGGGTGGGCCCTCACCCCCTGCGGGGGCTGGTTGGCACGCTGTGGAACCTTCTACGCGCTACACCGTTTCGCCGGCAGCTTTGCGCTGCCGAACCGGATGACGGCGGGTGTTGCAAATCTTCAAACTCGGCAACAGCAATCAGGGATGCAGGAGGCGTCTCTCAGCGGAGCCCTGTGGTTTTGCTCATGCCGTTCGGTACAGGCACAGGATGGCGTAGATCGGTGGGGTTTGGGAATGGCCCGAAAGTCACGAAATCTTGGTTACCGGAGTTTGTGTGTATTTCTGGGCACTACTAGCCAAAGCGATTAAATCATGTCGCGATTTTACTTCACAACCTACTACACAAACCCGCCCAAAGGAGCCCAAAATACCCCGATTCCCGCCTTTCTCGGCAGGCTAAGGTCTTGAAAACACTTGCGGGACGCGGCTTTCGAAGCATTATGAGACCGTCGCTCTAGCCACCTGAGCTACGCCGCCACATTTTGTTTACAACGACTTGCACAGGCCACTACTTTCCCATGCGGTTGGGAGAAGGCATGGGCCAAATCCAGGCAGGCTGTTCGTGAAGCTTTTTGGGTTCGCTGCGACTGGCAATGAAGATTGTAGATGGTCAGCCGCAACCGGCGCAACGCTGCACTCAGCGGTCAGTCGCTGGGCGCCTTTTTGGCTGCATGTGATCGAGATCCTGCTTACGGCCCCACGGGCGCGGGACGCCCGTGCCCCATCCTTCTCTCACGCCAGGTTGGCGAATTGTTCGAAATTGCCGCGGAACAGGCGGTTCACATCGCGCTGGATATTTTGCCGTCTGACCGCGCGGCCATCACGGGCCAGCAGTTTGTAGCTGTTGGCGAGCACCTGAGACATGGTGGCGCGTGTATTCCGCCATTTGTAGAGCACCTGCTCGAGCACCCGCGCATCGGAATGCTGCGGAATAAAACTCGTCCCCAGCAACTCAATACGCTCCCGCGTAATCTCTTCCACGATGGAGGGATTGTTCAGGAACCACCAGCAGCCGAAGGGCATGAGGTTGCTGAACTTGCGCGCGTACACGCAGAGCTCGTGCTGGTTTTCGCGGCTCAGAACGCTACTCAGGATGCGGTTGTCGGGGTAGTCGCGGCAGATATTCTCCAGAGAGCGCAAGTCCGCTCTGCCCACTGCATCGCCTGCCAGCCGGATTCTCGGGTTCACCTGGCGGCGGACTCCGATCATGAGTGACAGCGGCAGATCGAACTCACGGCACGAAGGCAAGACCGCATCACTTAGCAATTTGCCCTGAATACTGTCTTCCGGGAATTGGAAGGCGTCAGTGAGTGACACGGCCATGTACACCGGATTCATGCGCTCACACCAGTCGGCCAGAAACCGGCGCACCTCAGCCGCTGATTTGCCGCTGGCCTGGGCGTCCACGTCGTAGCCTTGCTCGGCCAGGCGCTGCCAGTGCTCCGGCCAGCCCCAGAGAATTCTGTCCAGGCGTAACACCGCCAGGAAATCCGCGCGGGAGTGTCCACCATTCGTCCAGACTTTCTCTTCTTCCGGGTGCAGTGGGTCGTTGGTCATGACCACCGAACTCACCCCCGCCATCCGCAGGACGTTAGAAACGTGCGATTCAATCTTTTGGGCGCGGAAGAAAGAGCGGGCCTCTTCCAGGTCAGGACTATCGGTGGGCAGATCGAATGCTTCGAGAACCGCAATGACCCCGCGGGTAGCTTCCGAGATCGGACTATTCTCAACGAACAGGGCCTGCCAGATGGCATCGGCCTGGTCGCGTTTTGGCATCCCCCAATAGCGCTCGGGTGAGATACTCGACGAGCGGAACAGTTCCGCTTCGAGATAGTGATAAGTCAACAGTTCATCGATGCCCCACAAACCGAGGCCGCCAAACTCAGGGGCGAACAGGTGAGTGTGAATGTCGATAAACTGGGTGTTCGCGAGTACTTCTTCCACGGTTGTCTGGATCTGGTCCGCGGTCAGCAGATCGTCGCCTAGCTGTTGTCTGGCCGGTGTAGTTTCCATTCCTCCCTGCGCTTTCGTCCTGAGGCTTGCAGTTCAAAGCTTAAGCAGCGATCAAGCCAAGCCTTGATTTTAGCCGGAAAGTCGTGCAGAAGCATGGAAGGGGTTTTACTTGTCCCAATGCGCGCTGTCAAATCAAGAGAGTTAAACGCGGCTTTTAGAAACACTCAATGCAAGCCGCTCGGCCGCGAGAGCCTTCCAAGAGCCGCGGGCGAGTTGACCGCGACCACACGTTCACAATCGGGATGGATCCAGCCCAACGTGCTGGCGTCGGAATATAGTTGATCCCACACGCAAAAGACAATATGAGTCTTGCTGAAATCAACCGTTAAAATTTCTCGTTTGACATTATTTTGCGATTGCTTCAGTCTCCTGTGCGCCGCCTCATAAAGTATCTGAATCTATACAACCATACGGAGGAATCATGTTTGCCAGGCCCACCGAGAGAAGAGACTTCCTGAAACTGACGGGAGCTGGGATCGCCGGTTCTGCGCTGGGAGCAGCCACCACGGTTCAGCCAGCCGTTGCTAAGTCGGCCGTTGCGAAGTCAAAGACAGACTCTGCCGCTCATGGCACCCTCGACGTAAGGGCCTTCGGCGCCACCGGCGACGGCAAGACTCTGGACACGCCGGCCGTCAACAAAGCTATCGACGCGGCCTCTGCGGCGGGCGGCGGCATCGTGCGCTTCCCAGCTGGGAATTATCTCTGCTACTCCATCCATCTGAAGAGCCACATCACTCTGCTTCTCGACGCAGGCGCGACCATCGTGGCGGCTGACACGCCGGCCGCAGGCGCCGGCGGCGGCTATGATCCGCCCGAGCCCAATGCCTGGGATAAATTTCAGGATTTTGGTCACAGCCACTGGCACAACAGCCTGATCTGGGGCGAAGACCTGGAAAATATTTCCATCGAGGGCCAGGGGCTGATTTGGGGAAAGGGCCTGAGCCGTGGAGATCACGACGTCATACTGGCCGCGGGCGTGGGCAACAAGTCCATCAGCCTGAAGAATTGTCATAACGTGAGCCTGCGCGATATCTCGATTCTGCACGGCGGCCACTTCGCCATTCTGGCCACGGGTGTGGACAACCTTACTATCGACAACCTGAAGATCGACACCAACCGCGACGCGATTGACATCGACTGTTGCCGCAACGTGCGGGTCTCGAATTGCAGCGTCAACTCGCCCTGGGACGACGGCATCTGCCTGAAAGATTCCTACGGATTGGGCTTCGCGCGCTCCACCGACCACGTCACCATCACCAACTGCTACGTCACCGGAGGCTATGAAGAAGGCACCATGCTCGATGCCACCTACAAGCGCTTCGCCCCGGATTTCAAAGTTCCGCGCAACGGGCGCATCAAGTTCGGCACGGAAAGCAATGGCGGCTTCCGCAACATCACCGTCTCCAATTGCGTGATTGAGGATTGCAAGGGCATCGCGCTCGAATCGGTGGATGGCGCGATCCTGGAAGACGTTGCCCTCACCAATATCACCATGCGCGACATCGTCGACGTCCCCTTCTTTCTCCGCCTGGGCAGCCGGATGCGCGGCCCCGAAGGAACGCCGGTGGGAGAACTGCGGCGGGTGCTGATCAGCAACGTCGTGGTCTCGAACTGCGCCTCCCGACAGGCCACTCTCATCACCGGAATTCCGGGTCATGACATCGAAGACGTCAAGCTGAGCAATATTCTGGTACTGCATCGCGGCGGCGGCACCAAGGCAGATGCCGCCATTCAACCCCCAGAACTGGAGAATGGCTACCCCGAGCCCGGCCGCTTCGGGCCCATGCCGGCGCACGGCTTCTACATTCGTCACGTGAAGCGGATCGAAATCAGGGATGTCGAGATCAGACCGATGCAGCCGGACATGCGGCCCGGTTTCGTGCTCGAGGATGTGAGCGGCGCCGAACTGATTCACGTCAAACTGCCGCAGACTCCGGAGGTCCCGTCCGTGGTGCTGAAAAACGTAAAAGACTTCAGCGTCACGCAGAGCAAGCCGCTGCCGGATACGCAAGTGGAAAGCACAGAACAGAAGACGCTCTGATGTGGGGCGGGCGCCCTCGCCCGCCGCCTTTGAATTTGACTTCAGGCGCACTTGCCGCCACTAAGGCCATCAGGTAACCGGCCCGGGATTGAACAGCGCCAGCGCATTGTGCAGTCCCCAATGGTCCGCCCAGGTCTGCTTGCGCCCGCTGGCCACGGCGAGAATGTAGCGGAAGATTTCCCAACCAACTTCCTCGATGGTTGCGCCACCGGTTGCGATCCGGCCCGCATCAATGTCGATCAGATCAGGCCAGCGCTCGGCCAACGCAGTCCGCGACGAAACTTTGACTACCGGCACCAGCGCCAGCCCGTAAGGGCTTCCCTCTCCCGTGGTGAAAACGTGCAGATTCATGGACGCAAGCTGCTGCGTGCCACAGATGAAATCGCTGGCAGGGGTCGCCGCGAAGACCAGACCTTTGGCCGTAACTTTCTCGCCCGGCGCGGCCACCGCCATCAGCGCCGAACTTCCAGCCTTAGCGATCGACCCGAGAGACTTTTCTACCACGTTCGACAATCCGCCACGCTTGTTGCCCGGCGTCGGGTTCGCGCTGCGGTCCGCTGAGCCGCGCGCCAGATAGTCGTCGTACCACTGCATCTCGCGAATCAGGTCGCGGGCAACATCCTGATTGATGGCGCGCGGAGTCAACAGGTGCACGGCGTCGCGCACTTCCGTGACTTCGGAAAACATCACTGTAGCCCCGGCGCGCACCAGCAGGTCGGCGGCATAGCCCACAGCCGGATTGCAGGTTACACCGGAGAAGGCGTCGCTCCCGCCGCACTGCAAGCCGACCACAAGTTCGGATGCCGGGACAGCCGTCCGCTGCCGCCGGTTGAGTTGTTCGAGTCGCTTCTCGGCGGCGCGCATGATAGCGCTCACCACTTCCGCGAAGCCGTGCTCGTCCTGCATGCGGACCAGATGCGGGTCGCTCTCCAGTACCGGTAATTTAGCGAACTGTTTTTCAGGAAACAGGCGCTCCGGTTGCAGCTTCTCGCAACCCAGGCTCACTACCAGCGGGGCGCCGCCGAAGTTGGGATGCGTGCTGATGTGACGGATCGTCCGAATCGGAATCTCGGCTCCGGGCGCGTCCATGGCGATGCCGCACCCATAAGTGTGGGTGATGGCGATCACGTCATTGACCTGGGAAAATCGCGGCAGAATCTCGGCCCTGATGCGCCGCACCGCATACTCCACCGTGGGAGCCACGCACTGCACGGTGGTGGTGATGCCCAGAATGTTCTTGGTTCCGACGCTACCATCCGTATTGCGGAAGCCGTCAAAGGTGTGCCCGAGCAGCGCGGGTTGTGGTGCCGGGGTCGCCGTAGCCAGCGGCAATTCGGTCAACGCAGGCGGCTGCGGCAATTCGATGGCGTCTTCGTGTACCCACGAACCCCGGGCGATGGGACGGGCCGCCAGTCCAATGATCTGGCCGTAGCGTCGGACAGGTTCTCCGGGACTAAGGTCCTGCAGCGCCACCTTGTGCCCTTGCGGGACGCGCTCGCGCAGGGTCAGCCCGTCGGAAAATTCCGTGCCCGCAGGCAAGCCGTCGGGATTGACGATGATCGCAACGTTGTCCCGCGGATGGACCTGGATGTAGAGAGGTTTCACGTCGTCCTTATGCCAATCGCGCGTACTTCCATGCCACGATTCGTTTCTGAGTAATTTGCCGGGTACGTTATCACAGAAGTGAAGAAGAACGCCTGTTTCGGGCTCCTGAGGCATGCCGCCACAGAAGCGGCTTCTGACGCGCCAGCAGGCAGGCCGCCAACCCGCCCGTGAGGAGTTTCAGCGAGAAGGCTGTGGAAAATTGCTGCGCATTCGACCGGTTGGTTCCAGGGGAGAAAGGCGGTGAACAACTCAGCCGTGGCGTCCAGGCACGCCAAATGGCAGGCCCAGAGCGGCTTCTGACGCATCGGCACGGTCCTGAATTGCGCAAATAATTGCACTCAGTGCAAGCCGTGTTCACTGCCAAGATAGACACCTGCCGACAGCGTATTTCCGTTGACAGGCGGGCCGTTCGATAGCAAAATCCATACGGTTCGGCTAGAGCGTTTTGAGCGGGCAGCGGCACCGGTTGCGCTGCGATTTAAAGAGATGATCAGTTGGCTCTCCGATCATCCTCCTGCCTCTCCCGTTCCCCCCGCGCCCAGTACCGGACCTCGGCAGACCAGCCGAGTCGAAAGATTCCAGGAACCATTATCCGATTATTGTTGTCTGCCAGCTAGCGAAGAGTGCGTCTGGTGTGCCCGGGATCATCGATGGTTGTCGCTCCAGGTTCGCTGCGAGTGCTGTTATCGCCCGCAGTCAAGATTGAATGAGGCTGGGAATCCAGCGAGCAGTTCAAAAGGGGGAAGGTATGAAGGTAGGAACGTCAAGATTCTTCGTAGTGTCAGTGATCACCGGGTTGTTGCTGGTTGCCGGAAGCACAACCGCGTGGGCGCAGAGTCCGAACTATTCTCCGGACTTCTCCGCGAACCAGAATTTGATGACTTTGAACGGCAACACCAACGGAGTGCCGCAGTTTGTGTCGCCCGAAGAAGGGCCCACGGTCCTACGCCTCACGCCGAGTGCAGGAAATCGGGTCGCCGCGGCCTGGTTCAATGTGCAGCAACCGGTACAAAACGGCTTCACCACCACCTTTACCTTCCAATTGACGAATCCGTCCACCCCCCCCGCCGACGGGTTCGTTTTCGTAGTTCAAAATGACAGCAGGAAAACTGGTGCGGTCGGATTTATCAATGGAAACGGCGGGGCGTTAGGATACGGAGACAGAGATAACAACGGCGATCCCAGTCAGGGTGAGGGCATTGCGAACAGCCTGGCCATCGAGTTCGACACGTACCAGAACGGATGGGATCTGCAGAACGCGAACCACATCGCAATTCAGAGTTGTGGGACGGGACCGAACACATCGCATCACAACTTCCCTTGTGGAGGCAATGGTCCTACTACATCAACACTCGGCTTTTTCCCGATCAATTCTCCGACTTTCTCAGGCGGCGCTTCGCACACCGTGAAAATTACGTATACGCCCCCCAGCGGCGACAGCTCTGATGGCACTCTGCAGGTGGCCCTGGACGCTGTTGACCCTGTTTCGGTCCAGGTCAACCTCTCTACCCTACTGAGTTTGAGTAGTGGCAACGCGTACGTAGGCTTTACCGCCGCGACGGGCGGCAGTTTTGAAACACAGGACATCGGAAGCTGGACCTTCCAGGCACAGGCTCCGCCTGAGGAAACCACGGTATTCAACTTCCCGAACAACAACTACCTGGTGACTCCGGACTCAGGCCAGCAGACGGCCAACATCCAGGTCACGCCCGTACTGAAGACTCCGGCCGATTGCGACGCGCTGGTGCAGGCCAACACGGAGAAGTTTGTGGATGGCCCGATGGCCGCCAAATGCTTTGTGTACAAGGATGCCGGCGGCCCGGGCGTAGATAAAGCAGTGATGTACGAGGTGATTTGCTCGTCCTCGACGACAGGATGTAACCCGTTCAACGCCGAACTGGGCAGTACCTACGATCTGTCAACCATGGCAGGCAACAACGCGGGTTTCAATTCCAGCAATCCGTTCCCAGGTTGGCTGAAAGGCGAAGGAGGCGATACGGAGCACCCCTGCACTCCGCCTGGGAGTGGCTTCTTGCTTAAGAGCAACCAGGTCAGCTTCTTTGATCAGTACGTCAACGATCCGGTCACCAAGGGGAGAAGCGGTGGAACTGCATCCTGCTGGGTAGCAACCTACAATACCCCGCATGAAGCTCCGACCGTCACCATCAATACGCCGGGCAACGGCGCCAACTATCCACTGAATGCTACGGTAAATGCGGCTTATACCTGCGACGCCGTGAATGCGGGCTCGGATTCGCCGACAGGGCCGTATTTGGATGTCACCAGTTGCACCGGAACCGTACCCTCTGGATCACCAATTGACACCTCAACGCTGGGGCCGCATACCTTTACCGCCACGGTAAAGGACTCCGCAACGGACACTGCGACATCAATGGTGAGCTACAACGTGGTAGCGCCGGCAGACCTTGCCATCCTGAAGCTGGCGCCGCTCCTGGTGCGTGCGGGCGGGACCATTACCTACACGATTGGGGTCGGGAACCTCGGCGGATCGAACGCGGTGGATGTCATGGTCAGCGATACGCTGCCGGCCAACACCACCCTGGTCAGCGCGTCGGGAAAGAACGTCAGTTGTTCGGTGGTCAACCGGAGATTGACGTGCTCGACTACACCAATCACTTGCACCGGCGACTCCACCGTGAGTTGCAGTGCCGCAGCGATCGCCCCGTTATCGTGGTCGGCACTGAACGGCGCGACCCTGAAAATCACCGTGCAGTTGCTGGATGCATGGACGGCAGGGACAACCGTGAAGAACACCGCCACGGTAGGCGGTTCGAATGCGGACCCGAATACCAACAACAACTCCTCCACTGCCAGCACGCGGGTAACGCGCTGACGGCTCGGACTTGTTAGGGGTAAGGGGACTGAGTGGAATGAAAACCTGGGAGTGCCGGCGGGTCCGGCACTCCTGATTTTTTGGACTAGCCCTTTCCGGAGCGCATGCCGGCAGTGGCCGCGTCGTAGATGGCCTTCAGATCCGCGCGCTGCATCAACTTCTCGGCTCCGGGATCCTTTTTCATCGTATCCAGTAAGCGCAGGACCTCTCGGAAATTGTCCTGGGCTTCGTTGCCATTGCCGGAACTCTGCGCGATCAAGGCCAACAGATAATGCGCCCGGGCGCTTAGCGGTTGCAGGCCCAGCTTGTCCGCTCGCAGCAAGGCCCGGTGCAGTTCCTGGCGGGCTTTGTCGCGGTCGCGACCCTGCGTCATGGCTTCCGCCAGGGAGACCGAACACTCCACCGAGATATGCTTCAGGCCCAGATTTTCCGCCTTCTGGATCAGCGGCTGGAGGTTGGAAATGGCCTCCTGGGTGCGCTTCTCCTGGACGTCAAGCCTGGCCAGATTGGTCTGGGCGATCAGGATCTTGTCCGTTTCCTTGCTGCGCGTGGCTGCCTGCAGGGCTTGCGCATATAAGGGACGCGCCGACTTGAAATCTCCCTGATAGAAGAACGCGTCGCCCTGGAAGCCGAGGGTCTGGGCCACCATGCCGTCATTTTTCAACTCGCGGGCCAGGCTCAGGGCTTCATCGAGAGAACTCTTTCCCTCGTCCCCTCGCCCGGCGAGCGTGAGGGCCTCGCCGTAGCCGCCCAGCATCTCGGCCATCCAGAAAGTGCGGTCTTTCAGGTCGCGGAAAGTTTTGAGGGCCTCTTGCTTGGAGTTGACCGCAGCCCCGAAACGTCCCTGGTAGTCAAACAACGTGCCCAGGCTGTAGGACTCGATGGCCGCGCCGCGCGTGTCATTGATGCTGCGGCGTAAATCCAAAGCGCGCATATATTGCGAAACCGCCTGGTCGTACCGTCCCATGTACACTGAGGCCTCGCCGAGATTGTGGACGGCCTCGACAATGTCCTGGGGAACTTTCGATTTTTCGCGAAGCTGCAAGGCCTGCTGGAAGTAGGTGAAGGCGTCCTCGTATTGCGCCTTTTCGAAGTACGCGGACCCGATGTTGTTCAGGCAAATCGCCTGCAGGCTCTCATTGCCGATATCGCGCTGGATCTGCAGCGACTCCTTGTAGAGTTTCAGGGCCTGGTCGTGGTCGCCGCGATCGTCCACGAAGTTGCCAAAATCAAGCAGGGTGGCGCCGACTCCACGCTTGTCGCCTATGTCGCGTCGAATCTTCAGTGCCTCTTCGAAGCTGGCCTGGGCGGCGGCGTTCTTACCCAGTTGCGCCTGGACGTTGCCCATTTCACTCAAGCTGGCGGCCGCGCCGCGCAGCTGGCCGATCTTGCGCTTGATAGCCAGCGATTTCTGGAGACTATCCAATGCCACTTCAGGCTTGTTCAGCGCTTCGTACGCCAGGCCCATCACGTGCAAACTGTTCGCGGTTTGCTGTTGGTTGTCAGTCTGGGTTGCCAGAGTGTTGGCGCGATTGATGGATTCGAGCGCCTTGGACGCATCGCCTCTCTTGATGTCGACCCGTGCCAGCTCGAGCAACGCGTCGATGTTTTGCGGGTCCCGTTTCAGTACGTTGCTGAAGTGATCCCGTGCCTGATCGTAGGCGCTGGTGGCTTCGTAGAGGCTGCCCAGGGCAAACTGGACGTCGGTGTCTCCGGGCGAAACCTTGGCCATGTCGCTGTAGTACTGGATCGCCTTCTGATTGTCATTCACCACCTGGGCGTGGCTCGCGATGATGAGGTAGCGCTCGCGGGCAGGCAGGTTAGCGCTCAGGTCTTCAGCTTTGCGGGAGGCCTGTTCCGCCTCGCTGTCATATCCCAGGCTGGCATAGGTCTGGCCCATTTTCGAATAGGCCAGGGCAAATTCCGGGTCCTGCTGCACCGCGGACTGGAAACGTTTCAGGGCCTCCATATCCTTGCCCTGGCGAGCCAGTTCGAGGCCGTCGTTGTAAGAGCGTAGCGCCTCCATGGAGCTGGAACTGGGGCGGAACGATTGCGCCTGGAGTTCCTTGATCACGTCGGGCGAGACTGAAAGGTTCTGGCGAATCAGCTCAGCCATGCGGTCGATGGCATTGGGTATTTCCTTTTCATTCGCCGCCTCAATCTTCAGCGGGATACGGCGGTCGCGCCTGAGGTCCTGCAGGCTGGCATCAATGCGTATTTGGTCACCGAACCTGGCATACTGCCCGGAAATCACGGTGTCTGCATTGGCCGACTCCGAAACATTGCGCAGCTTGTCGGGATCAAATTGCACGTTTCCGGTCAGGTGCAGATCGCTCAGAATCTGGTGTATGCGATCGGGAGAAACCGTGCGCAAGCCGGCCGACTGACCGACATCCGTCGTCAGCATTTCCGCAATGCTCGAACTGTACCAGTCCAGCGCGGGGTCGCCGGAGGCGTTGCGGAAGGGCAGGATGGCCAGAGAAACCACGGGTCCGGTTCGGGCGGGCGTGGGCTTGAACAGCTTGTCCCGGAATACGAAGCCCACGATGGCGAGGACGATGACGGCTGCTGCGGTCCCGAACCAATGCCAGGGATAGCTTCGTCCCCAGGGCCGGACGCCGCTGGGAAAGTGTAAGGTTGCGGCCGCGTGCCCGCCCTGCCAGGCGTCGAGATCGGCGAGAATTTCCGCCGAACTCTGGTAGCGTAGCTTCAGGTCGGGCTCCATGCATTTGCCGACGATATTGCTGAGCGGCTTCGGAATGGAGGCATCGTGGCTCGATACCGGCGCGGCCCGCTCCTGGGTGCGTTTGAGCAGGCTGGCTACCACGCTGTCGGCCTTGTACGGCATCTTGCCGGTCAGTAATTCATAGAAGATCAGGCCCAGCGCAAACACGTCGGAGCGCTGGTCCAGATCCTTGCCCAGGGCCTGCTCCGGGGACATATAGTCCATGGTGCCGACCAGGGCGCCGGTCTGGGTCATGCCGTCGCCTTCCAGGGTGCGGGCCAGGCCGAAGTCCATCACCAGGATTCGCCCGGCCTTGTCGCGCATGATGTTCTGCGGCTTCAGGTCGCGGTGAATGATGCCGGCGCTGTGCGCGGCTTCGAGCGCGCGGCAGGTCTGCTGCATGATCTCTACCGCTTCTTCGGGAGCAAGCTTGCCCTTCTGCTGCATCAGGCCGCGCAGGTCCTCACCTTCGACGAACTCCATGGTGATGAACTTCATGCCATCGGCCTCGCTGAGGTCGTAGATCCGGATGACGTTCTTGTGGGTGACCTGGGTGGCCAGCAACAGTTCCTGCTTGAAGCGGTCAATGATGGCCTGGTGGCCGGCCAGCTCGGGCCGGATGACTTTCAGCGCCACCATGCGATTTAGTTCGCGGTCCCGCGCTTTGTAAACCGCGCCCATCCCGCCTTCACCGAGGATTTTCAGGATTTCGTAACGCTGGCCGAGAATCGCTCCCGGCTGCAGCATGGACGGATTGCTCTGGGATCTTTGTATCCGCGGCGGTGCGGGCGTGCCGGGGAGGGGGCTGCCCTCAATCATGGTCGGAGAATCGGGGCCGAGATTGTCCACCATGGTTGGCGAATCCGAGGGATCGCTCTTGGGAACCTCCACCATCGTCGGAGAGTCAGAGGAGGGAACACTCGTGCTCTGGCCGGGGACATCGATCAGGGTTGGCGAATCCGAAGGCGGAGTAGCACCAGGGGAAGAGCTGTCACCCTTGGAAGGCGTACGCACGGTCGCACCACCTTCGCCGGGGTCTGAAGGCTTTCCATCCGGGCGGCCTCGGGAGAACTCTTCCATTCAATGACCTCGGCCCGTGACGGGGAACGGAAGCTCCTAAAGGCAACCCCGGGCTAGCACACACGAGCCCAACGCGCGGAACCAGTGGGGGCAGAGGCCCGCAGGTTGACAAGTATATAACGTACTTCCGCCAGTGTCAGCCGCTGGTCACCGGTAAGTGAACAGGAGAGTTCAATGGACGACCGCCGCCCCCGCCCGTCTGGAAGAGGCTTGTGCCTGACGGGCGTCCCCGCCCGTCCTCCATAGACCCACGGCTCCCATAGCTCCGCCGGGGGACGACGTGTCATTATGATGGCGAGCAATAATCGATGCGAACCGTTGCCGTCATCCCCGCCCGCCTGGCTTCCACCCGGCTGCCGCGCAAAGCGTTACGCGAAATTGCCGGCAAACTCCTGATTGGCTGGGTTTACCAGGCCGTTCGGTCCTCGCCCCTGCTGCATGACGGCGACGTGATCATCGCCACCGACTCCGAAGAAATCATGGAGGCCTGCCGGCGCCACGGCTGGAAGGCCCAGATGACCACCGCCGCGCATCGCAGCGGCACCGAACGGGTGTACGAGATAGCGCAATCGGTAGCGGCCGATGTTTACCTTAACGTCCAGGGCGATGAACCCATGACCCGGGCGGAACACATCGCCCGGCTGATTGAAGTCATGCAAGACCCGGCGGCGCAGGTCGGAACCCTGATGACGGCGGCAGCGCCTGCCGACATCGACAATCCCAGCGCGGTAAAAGTAGTGACTGATTCGGCGGGACGGGCTCTCTATTTCTCCCGCGCGACCATTCCCTACGACCGCGACGGCGCCGGGCCAAACTATTTCAAACATCTCGGCTTCTATGCCTATCGCAAGACCGCGCTCGACCGCTTCGCCGCCCTGCCTGAGTCCGCGCTCGAACGCAGCGAGCGGCTGGAGCAGTTGCGCTTCCTGGAGAACGGAATCGGGATTCACGTGGCCGAGACCCCGTACGACACCGTGGGCGTGGACACTGAGGAAGACCTGCGCCGGGTGGAAGAGATCCTCCGTTCACGTTCCTGATTTTCAGAGTCGTTCCGGTCCTTTGCGCATGGCCTTGTGGATTTTTTTCCACTGCTCTTTGACCTGCCGCGCCACCTCGGGATCCGTCTTGCGCTCCTGAACGCGAAGCTCGGCCAGCAACTTGCGGTAGTTCTCCAGCCGGTCGCACGACAGCTCGCCCTGCCGGACGGCGGCGTCCACGGCGCATCCCGGCTCGCCGCGATGACCACAGTCCGGAAATTTGCACTTCTGGGAAAAAGTTGCGATGTCCTCAAAGGCCTGCGCCGCGCCGTCCGCATGGTTCCAAAGCTGCAGTTCACGCATTCCCGGCGTATCGATCAGCATGCCTCCACCGGAAAGTAAGGACTCAGTTGCCGTCAGATGTGCGGCGACTGTGTCCAGGGAGCGCGATGGACGGAAGAAGATCTGGATCCGTGCTTGCGGGAATTGCGGGTGCGCCGGGACTAAATCTGCGCGCCGCTAGAAAAGCAAGGTAGAGGCAGACCTGTGCTTCCGCGTGAACATGGCTGACATAGGCGCCTCCTGAGAAGAAGTTGATCCTGACTGCGGGCCAGGACAACGCCAAGATAAGGCGGGAGGAATACTCAGTCAAGCGGTTCCGAAAAGCAGCAGTGGGTCAGTTTCGTGATATGACACGGCAAGTGCATAAACCACGAAGGACACGAAGTATCACGAAGGCTTTGTTTTTCACGATTTCCTTCGTGTACCTTCGTGACCTTCGTGGTTTATGTTTTCCAAACTGACCCACTACCCGAAAAGCAGCTTGGGTGACGTCGCCTACGACGCAGGGCGCGACGTTTGGGACGCACGAGCGGGACGCTCGCGCCTACATTTACCTTCTCGTTTTGAGCCACCACAGAAGCGCCGCTCCGGCTGCGACTCCGGCCACGGCCAGGCCGGCCCGCTTCATGGAACGATCCAATTCAGCCTGCCGCTTATTGACCTGGGGCTGCTCGGGATACGTGCCGTTGGACGGGAGTGGTCCTTTCAGCGCGGTTGCGATTACCTCGGCCAGGTGCAGGGCGTGGCGGTCGGTGGATTGCGCGATCTGTTCGCGGCAACTGAAGCCGTCGGCGATGATCAGGCTGTCGGGCGAGGCCTGGCGGACCGCTGGCAGAAGCTCCAACTCTCCGATCGCCATCGAGACTCCGTACTTCTCTTCATCGAAGCCGAACGAGCCGGCCATGCCGCAACAGCCCGGCGCGGGAGCACTCCAGTCGATGCCCATTTTTCTCAGGACGGATTCTTCATCGGTCATTTTCATCAGCGATTTGTGATGACAGTGGCCGTGCACCAGGGCCTGGGCGGGAAGATGCGGAAGCTGAAAGTGGGCGGCCTTCTTTTCCAGAAATTCGCTAAGGAGGAATGTCTGCCGGGACAGCTTGTGCGCCCGTTCATCCTGGGGAAAGAGATTGATCAGTTCGTCGCGAAAGACAGCGGCGCAACTGGGCTCCAGAACCACGATTGAAATCCCGGCTTCGATTTCGGGAGCGAGGGTGTCAAGAACTTTCAGCAGCAGGCGTTTGGCCCGTTCCAGCATGCCGAAGTCGTAGAGCGGGCGGCCGCAGCAGAGAATGGACTCGGGTATCGCCACCCGAAACCCGGCGGCTTCGAGCACCTCGACCGCCGCCTTCGCGGTATCGGGCAAAAAATAATTATTGAATGTGTCGGGCCAAAGCATGACCAGCGCGGCCTCGGGATCCGGCGGCTGCCTGCGCTCGAACCAGCTGCGAAAGGTTTCGGGAGCGAAGGCTGGAACGCTGCGCTGGTGCGGCATTCCCGCCGCGAACTTGGCGATGTCCCGCAGGAAAGGTAGTTGGGTGGCAAGGTTCACCAGTCCGGGAACTTTAGAGGCGATGCGCGCCCAAATGTCGATGTTGGCGAAGGCGTAGTCACTGCGGGGACGCAGCCGGCCTTCGTGATAATGCGAGAGAAACTCGGCCTTGTATGTGGCCAGGTCAACTCCCACGGGGCAGTCGCTCTTGCAGCCCTTGCAGGAGAGGCACAGATCGAGAGATTGTTTTACATCTTCGTCGCGCCAGCGGTCGCGGATCACCTCGCCTTTAGCCATCTCCCAGAGCAGGTGGGCGCGGCCGCGGGTGGAATGCTCTTCTTCATGGGTCACACGCCAGCTGGGGCACATGACGCCGCCTTCTTCGCGCCGGCATTTTCCTACGCCGACGCAGCGCAAAGTGGCGTGAGACAGGCTGCCGTGGTCATGGGGAAACTGGAAGTGGGTTTCGGGGTCCCAGGGTTTGTAGGCGGCGCCCAGCCGTAAATTCTCATCCATGCGATAGGGCTCAACCACTTTGCCGGGATTCATTTTCCAGGCAGGGTCCCAGATGGCCTTGAACTCGCGAAAAGCCCCCAGCAATTCTGGCCCGAACATTTTTGGCAGCAGTTCGGCCCGCGCCTGGCCGTCGCCGTGTTCGCCGGAGAGCGATCCGCCATAACTGACCACCAGGTCGGCGGCGGCTTCCATGAACTTCCGAAACTTGGCGATGCCCGCTTCGGATTGCAGATCGAAGTTCATGCGATTGTGGACGCAGCCGTGGCCGAAGTGTCCGTAGAGCGTTCCGCGGTAGTCGAAGCTCGTCATCAACTGGCGCAACTCGCGCAAGTATTTGCCAAGTTGTTCCGGAGCTACGGCAGAATCTTCCCAGCCTTCCCAGGTCAGGTCTTCGCCGGGGACGTATGAAATCACGCCCAGGCTGGACTCGCGCACTTCCCAGACCCGCTTGATGTGATCTCGATTGGTGAACAGGCGCATCTGCGGAGGATTCGGACTGCGGTTCAGGGCCTCCATCAGGCTGGACGCCTGAGCTTCAGCCGCGGCAATCGTATCGGAGCCGAATTCGGTCAGCAACCAGCCGCCGCCCTCGGGCAGCAGCGCCAGTCCTTCCGAATTGATGCCGCGTCGCCGAGTGTATTCCACCAGCAGATCGTCAACTCCCTCGAGGCCGATCGGCTTGTGGGCCATGACGTCCGGCACATGGTCGGCGCACTGGTAGATATCGGGATAAGCGATCACCAGCAGCACTCGCGCCGGAGGACTTTCTACCAGGCGACACGTCGCCTCCAGCACGGAGACACAGGTGCCTTCGGACCCGACCAGCGCGCGGGCCACATCAAAACCATTTTCGGGCAGCAGGAAATTCAGGTTGTAACCCGACACCCGCCGCGGAATATTGGGATAACGCTGGCGCACGAGATTCGAATATTGGTCGCGAAGCCTTTTCAGGCCGGCGTAGATTTCTCCCCGCCGGCCGCCTTCACGGATGATCTGCTCCAGTTCCGCATCGCTGGTCTTTCCTACGTTCATCCGCAGGCCGTCGTAGGTGAGGACTTCGAGGGCTTCAATATTGTCGTCGGTCTTTCCGGCCATCACGGAGTGCACGCCGCAGGAGTTGTTGCCGATCATGCCGCCCAGGCTGCAGCGGTCGTGAGTAGCCGGGTCGGGCGCGAAGGTCAGATGGTGTTTTTCGGCGGCGTTGCGCAGATGGTCGAGAACTACTCCGGGCTGCACGCGTGCAATACGCCGTTGCGGATCGATTTCCAGGATATTACCCATGTAGCGGGTGAAATCCAGCACCAGGGCCACGTTGCAGCACTGCCCGGCCAGCGAGGTCCCGCTGCCGCGGCAAAGTAGAGGAGCGCTGTACTCGCGCGCCAGCGAGACGGCGGCGATGACGTCATCGGCGTCACGGGGAAGAACCACGCCGATCGGTACCTGGCGATAGTTCGAGCCGTCGGTGGCATAGAGGGCGCGGCTGCTGGAATCGAAGCGGACGTCGCCGCGAATGTGGCGGCGCAGGGCCTGTTCCAGCGCGGCCGAATCCACATCGAAATTGCGGGCGGCGCTGGCGATGGTTACGTAGCTGTCGGGCATTTTTTGGCTTTTGCTGGTGTGGGGCGGGCGCCCTCGCCCGCCGATTTTGACCTGAGTTTTGCAGGAGTCATCGAATGCTGCTGCGTCGTTACAAGAAATCTTTCAATCAAGTTCAAATTCGAGCAAGAATCGAAAACAAAAACAAGATCAACTTCAAAATCAATTCAAAGGCGGCGGGCGAGGGCGCCCGCCCCACACGTGACAACTTCAGTTGTCGGAATCGCCGCCGTTGACCATTTTGCCGGAGACTCTGGCGATATGAATTCTGGTCTTGCCGTCCTTGAGCTCAATGTTGATGGTAATCATGTTTTTCTTGTCGGTGGAGATGATGGCATAGTGGTCACCGGTGGTGGAGACCACGCTGGCATTGGGCAGCCTAGACTTGTAAAACTCGCCCACGGTGCTGACTGGATCGCCAGTCTCAAAATCCGCCGCGGCGGTATGCATTGCGCCCATGGTCATGTTCGACGTGCTGCCCTTGACCACCTCCGCCCCGGGATACAGATCGATGCCGAGGTTGCGGGCCGCCTCATCGGGATCGGTGGATGTGTTCATGGTCCCGAAAGGGGTCTCGACGCGCACATTTCCATTCTCATTGTGAATCCGGCTGCGCTTGGCGACGCGGTACGCGATGAAGGAGACAGTCCCTATCGCCAGGATCCCGAGAACTACAATCACGGCCACAGCGATCAAAATGATCTTGAGAGCGTTGCCGCTTTTCTGCGGGGAGACGGGAGCGGCTGCGGCGGGAGTGACGGAAGCGGCCGCAGCGCCGGGTTGGGTGGTACCGCACTTGGTGCAAAACTTTGCTCCGCCGTCCAGAATTGCGCCACAAGAATTGCAGAACGCCATCGCATCACCTCGTCATTAGTAATTCTTCACAGAGGGCGGAGTATATCGCAAATCAGAGCAGCCGGGTGGAGTAGTCCGCCAGGCTCAACCCCAGCAGCAACAGGAGAAAGAAAATAGCGGAAACCACCACGACCTTGACCAACTTCTCGCTGGTGTACTTAACATGCATGAAGATCAGGACGACCAGCAGCGCCTTGAAGGTTGCGATGACCAGGGCCACGACCGTGTTGAAGGGGCCCAGGTCAACGAAGGCGATGCCGGCGGTGAGGCCGGTCAGGACCAGCAGCGCCAGCCAGACCGCAATGTTGGTCTTCGCGGAGACGATGTGTTCAGACATGGTAGCGCTCGTTTTCCTTTGCGCCCTCTGCGATCTTTGCGAAAAAAAAGCTTTTAACCGCAAAGATCGCAAAGGACGCAAAGAAATTTATTTTTTACGATCGATCAAGTACAACAGCGGAAACAGATAAATCCAGACAATGTCCACAAAGTGCCAGTACAGGCCCGAGTTTTCCAGCGGTGTGTGGTATTCGGGTGTGTACGCGCCCTTCCACGCGTGGTAAAGCAAATAACTGAATATACCCACCCCGATGATCATGTGCAGCGCGTGCATGCCGGTCATGGCAAAGTACAGCGAGAAGAAAATCTGCGCGTGATGCTGGTCCACCGGCTGGTCAGGATGGCTGGGAATGCTGCCTTCGAAATGGAAAGTGGGGCCGGGGATGTGGTGCTCCTCGAACTTGCTGGTCCACTCGACGGCTTTCACTCCTAAAAAAGCCAGACCCAACACCAGGGTGAGGGCCAGATAGACCACCTGCTGCTGGCGTTTGCCCAATTGGGCAGCGCGCACCGCCATCACCACAGTCAAACTGCTGCAGATGAGTACGGCGGTGTTGACCGTGCCCAGTGTGATGTCGAGCGAGTTGCTGGCCGCGGCGAAGTCGGGAAAATACCAGAGGCGGTAGATGAGGTAGGCGCAGAACATGCCGCCAAAGAACATGATCTCGGTCGCCAGAAACAGCCACATGCCCAGAGACGAGGCCTGGCGCTGCTGTTCCATGTCCACGAAGTGATGCTTGAGCGCCGGATTGTGATGCTCCATTGCGATCGGGCTATCCGCCACTGCGCGCCTCCTGCGGAGCGGGAATGTGCTCGTAATCGTAAGCTTCCCAGGTGACCACCGGGGGCTGTTCAAAGTTGAAAGTGGGAGGCGGCGAGCTGGTCATCCACTCCAGGCCCGAAGCCCCCCAGGGATTGTCGGGAGCAACTTTTCCGTAGCGCATGGACCACAGAAAATAGACCATCGGCAGAAGGTAACCGACGGCAAGAACGGTGGCTCCGGCGGTGGACAGCACGTTCAGGACCTGGAATTCCGGCGGATACTGCCAGTAGCGGCGCGGCATCCCGAGGTAGCCCAGAATGAACTGAGGGAAGAAAGTCAGGTTGAATCCCAGGAACACGATCAGCGCAGCCAGCCGGCCCAGCGACTCGGGATACATGCGTCCGGAAATCTTTGGCCACCAGAAATGCATGCCACCGAGATAGCCCATGAGCGCGCCTCCCACCATGATGTAGTGGAAGTGGGCCACCACGAAGTAGGTGTCGGTCACGTGCACGTCAATTCCCAGGCAAGCCAGGAACAATCCGGTAAGGCCACCCATGGTAAACAGACCGACGAAACCGAAGGCATACAACATGGGGGTGGAGAAGGTAATCGAGCCTTTGTACATGGTGGCGGTCCAGTTGAAGACCTTGATGGCCGATGGTACCGCAACCAGGTAGCTGAGAGCGGAGAAGATGAGGGCCGCATAAAGCGAAATTCCAGCCACGAACATGTGGTGGGCCCAGACCAGGAAGCCGAAAACGGCGATGCTGATGCTCGACAGAGCCACGAACTTATAACCGAAAATTCGCTTGCGGCAGAAGCACGGAATAATTTCGGTAACCACTCCCATCGAGGGCAGAATCATGATGTACACGGCGGGATGGGAGTAAAACCAGAACAGATGCTGGAACAGAAGCGGGTCGCCGCCGCGCGTGGGATCGAAGATCCCGAGGTGCAACCACCGTTCGAGGACCACTAACACCAGAGTGACCGCGATCACGGGCGTCCCCAGCAGCTGGATGATGCTGGTGGCATAATGCGCCCAGATGAACAGAGGCAAGCGGTCCCATGTCATCCCCGGGGCGCGCATGCGGTGGATGGTGACCACGAAATTCAATCCGGTCAGAATCGAGGAAAATCCCGAGATAAAGATGGCCAGCCCAGCCTCGATAACCTTGGTGTTGCTGAAGGCGGTGCTGAAGGGGGTGTAGAAAGTCCAGCCCGTATCCACGCCGCCGGTGAGCATGCAGTGCAGCATCAGGACGCCGGCGATGATGTACAGATACCAGCTCAAAAGATTAATTCGCGGGAAGGCCAGGTCCTTGGCGCCGATCATGAGCGGGACCAGAAAATTGCCCAGCACGGCGGGAATCGAGGGGATGAGGAAAAAGAAAATCATCACCTGTCCGTGCATGGTGAAGAGCTTGTTGTAAGTATCGGCCTGCACCAGGTCGCCCGCCGGAGTCAGCAACTCCAGCCGGATCAGCAGGGCGAAAAATCCTCCAATAAAAAAGAAAAAGGTGATGGACAGCAGGTAGAGCAGGGCGATGCGTTTGTGATCGACGGTCAGCAGCCAGGACTTGATACCATATTCCTGGTTGAGATAAGTCTCGCGTTCCGCGGTGATTGCTGCGGTAGCCATTGCTATTGCACCTTTGGTTCCTGCGGCTTCGCGCCTGACGGAACCACCGTCGGGCCGCCCGCCGCTCCCGAGGGACTCGGGTTCAATGATTTTACGTATGCCACCAGCGCGTTGAGTTGTTCTTCGCTCACCAGTCCCTGGAAAACCGGCATGATGGGCTTGAATCCGCTGACCACTTTCGCGCCCGGCGTCAAAATGGACTCGCGAATGTAGTTTTCATCGGCAGTGACTACGCGCCCGTCTTCCAGTTGCACTGGCTTGCCGAACAGACCCGACCAGATTGGGGCCACGGCCCTGGGTATCGAAGCGGTGGCAGGTGGAGCAGCCTAGTTGCTGGAAAATATTCTGGCCGTTCGACGCCATGCTTCCGGAAGCGCCCCCGCCACTGAGCCAGCTCTCGTACTGCGCCGGTTCCAGCACCACCACTTGCCCAATCATTCCCGAGTGCTGCGATCCGCAATACTCGGCGCAGAACAGATGATAGGTCCCCGCCTTGGTGGGATGAAACCAGGCGGTGGTGTAGCGGCCGGGCAGGACATCCTGCTTGATGCGGAAAGCGGGAACGTAAAAGCTGTGAATCACATCCTGCGAGGTCAGAATCAGCTTCACGTCACGGCCCAGGGGGACGTGCAGTTGGTTGATCTCACGCTGGCCCTCTTCATGCTGCAGCTTCCACATCCACTGCTTGGCGACGACATAGACTTCGGTCGCGCCCCGCGGAGGGGTGCGTTCCTTGAAGTAGATCACCGCACCCCACACGAAGATCACCACGAAAATAAAGAGGGGAATTACCGACCATGTGACTTCCAGCGCGGTCGAGCCTTCGATCTGCTCGGCTACGACTCCTCTGCGCCGGCGATAACGGACCGCGAACACCACAATCATGGTGAAAATCGCCAGGCTCATGAGCGCGGACAAAGCGACCAGGAAAATGAAAAGCGCGTCCACGCTTCCGGCGGTCGTCGAAGCCCGTGCGGGCCAAAGTGGAAAAGTATCAAACATAGTCAGTCGGCGGTCTTCAGTCCTCGGTCGTCAGCTTTCCCAGTGTGGGGCGGGCGCCTTCGCCCGCCGCCTTTGACTTTAGGTCTCGCGCGCCCAGACATCTCATCTTGCCGAGTGCTCCTTATGCCCCGAGCCCAAGCGGATCAGGACCGTCATCAAAATCCCCAGCCCCAGCAGAGTTGCAAGCCCCGCCAGCTTCAGCACGCGCGAAATAATTGCCCCGTATTTTCCGGTCGTGGGATCGTAGTGATAGCAGTACAGCAAAACCTCGTCGGCCAGCGTTCCGATCCTGTTCTCCGATGCCTGGATCAATCCCAGGCGCAAATCCTTGGGCGCGTACTCCACCCCGTAGTAGTACTGGGCAATCTTGCCCTCCGGCGTAAGAATCATGATGGCGGTGGCGTGGGCAAACTGGCCGGTCTTGGGATCGTACTGGTACTGAAAGCCAGCAGCCTTGGTCAGGGCGTCAATCGACTCCTGCGGGCCCGTCAGAAAGTGCCAGCCCTCGGCGGCGCCGGCGCGGCCGTAACGCTTCAGGAATTCAGCCTTCTTCTTCGTGGCCATGTCCGGGGTTTCGCGGGGATCAAAGCTTATCGTCAGCACGTCGAATTCTTTGCCTACGTCGAATCTCAGAACCCGCAGCGCGCTCTCCAGGCCGCTGAGCACTTCGCCACAAAGCATGGGGCAGTTGTAATAGACCAGGTTGAGGATCATCGGCTTTTTGCCGAAGTAATCTCCCAGGCGGACCGGCTTGCCGGTTTCATCGCGGAAGTTGAGGTCCGCGGGAATCTGTTCATCCAGATGCTGCTCGATGCCGACATTCTGCAGGCCCGGGGGGCGCACATTCGCCGGTGGCGACATGATGCCCTTGGTCATGCCCTGGCCCAAGGCCGGCAAAGTCATCAACCCCACCACAAGAGTGGCGCGCAGAATCCGCTTCGACATGGTTGCCATGTTCAGCATTGACTTCTCAATCGCTACAACAAACCCCAGCGGCTAAAGCCGCTCGAATTCTCGACTTTTGTCTGGCACGACTAAAGTCGTGCCCTTCCACTCGTCGCCCGCCCGCTCTTGCCTTTCCAATCACGTCCTCAGAATCTGCCCAGCCTTGCTCTTCCTGTTATTTCTTCTTCGCGGGCTCGCGGCTGGTATCCGACCGCCGCGCCGCTTGTTTCACCGTGTTTATTTCCGATGGCGGAACCGTACCGGCCTGCGGCCGGGTGGGCAGCCCGCGCTGCTCCAGCAGTTCCATGGCGCGGTCAATCGGAATCCGCACTACGCCGGCAGACTGATCGACCCAACCGTAGCTGTGCAACGTCTGTTCTTCCTGCGTCCGGAAGGCGGTGATTTCTCTCGGCTCGTCGGTTTCAAGGCGCGGCTGAGGAAATTTCGTGACGTCGCCCGGAGTAACCAGCCGCGTGTCCGTATTAGCCTGCTGCGCCAGCGGATTGAGCGCCGGTTGATGACGATTCTCCCGCGCGTCGAGATAGCTGTACATTCCCTTCAAGAGGAGAGCAACCAGCAGGCACCCGACGGTCAGACCCACCAGAAAGAGGATGACAGGTTTTGGCGCGAGGTCTTCGCGCTCAAACTCCGCTTCCTCGTTATGTCCGTCGATGTGAATGTCGTCAGTCATTAGTCAGCCACTCGAATCATCTACTCGTGCGCTGCTTCCAGAACTTCGACCGCAAAAACGTCGTAAGCCGGAACCAGCGGCATGGCGCTGAGATTGCGGAAGAAATACGCCAGCCACAGACCTCCCATGGCGATCGGGACCACAATGTCCAGCCAGGTAATGTTGAAGGTTACGGAAAAGTTGGGCTCGACGGTCCAGAACAGATCGACGTAACGCATCAGCAAAAGCCATGCCGCCAGCCAGGCCAGGCGGGTGACATCGCGCTTGAAGGGTCGTGAAATCAGGAAGACGAACGGCACCGCGAAATGGAAGAGCACCAGGAACAATCCGACGTATCCCCAGCCGCCGTTCAAGCGCCGCATGTACCAGGTAATTTCTTCGGGCAAGTTCCCCGCCCAGATGATGAGCCATTGCGAGAACGCGAAGTAGGCCCACACCATGATGAAGGCCAGCATGAATTTTCCGTGATCGTGCACCTGCTCCGGCTTGAGCAACTCCGACATGGGCTTGTAGCGGAACAGGATGCGCTCCACCACCACGGCGAAACACAGCGCCGACAGCACCTGCCCGATCAGGAATGACAACCCGAAGATGGTCGAAATCCAGCTGGGGTCGATGGACATGATCCAATCGATGGTGGCGAAGGTGATGGTGAAGCCGTACAGGATCAGGCCGGGCCCGCTGAGCGCCTTGAAGCGCCCGCTGTTGTCGCGCACGGGCGGGTGGTCCTGTTGCGCCGACCATTTGGTCAGGAAGAACGACAGCGCCCACCAGATGGCGAAATAGATCGCGGCGCGGATGATAAATCCATTGACCGAGAGATAACTTTGCGTGAGCTCCTGCAGGTGTTCACGCAAATGCTTGTCCGCAATGCCATCCAGCGGCCGGGCCCAGATATAGAGGCGGCGCATGCCAAACAGAAGCGGGATGAACAACGCCGCCATCAGCGGCACGCAACGCATGGCCGCGCCCAGAATCCTGCGAATGACCATCCCCCATGCGCCTTTGGTCAGATGGCGAAGCATGAGAATCGCCATCGAGCCCAGAGTTACTCCCAGCCACGCCATGAAAGCCATGAGATAGGCGCGGAAAAATTGGTCGGGCTGAAGCCAGGCGCCGACGGCGGCGATCACTCCGAACACCAATCCGACCAGCAACGAGCGCTGCTGGATGGTTTTCACCACCGGCGGCGTCATCAGGTCGAGATTGGTCATGGGAACCGTGCTCATTTCGGCTCCTCTTCCGCAGAACGGTGGGCGGGCTCGGGTTCAATCACGGGCAAGGTCGCACCTGACCCGAGTTCCTCGAAGCGCGGCGGTTCGGACGGTACCTTCTGTCCGGCGGGAACGTCGGCGGAAGTTGCGCCCTGGCTCAATTGCAGCGCGCGGATGTAGGCCACGATGGCCCAGCGGTCCCGGGGCGCGATTTGCGATGAGTAGTCGGGCATGGCCCCGAAGCCGTTGGTGATCACGTCGAAGAAGTATCCCACGGGTGCCTTGCGCAGGCGCTCGATGTGATAGGAGGGTGGTTTGCGGGGAAAACCACGAGACGGTATCACGCCGTTGCCATCGCCCACGCGGGAGTGACAGGGCGCACAGTAAATGTCATAGCGTTGCTGTCCGCGGGCCAGAAGATCGGCGGTGACCGGAAAGGGCATGTAGTCTCCGGGATTGCTGCCAATTTTTCCGGTATAGAGATAGGTATCTTCGCGCAGCTCGCCGCGCGCCACCGTGCCTTCGACCGGAGGCCGCGCCGAGCGCAGGTCGGTATAGAAATCGCTGCGGGCAAAAGGCTTGAAGCGCGGCTGATCGTGCATGTCCTGACGGCACCCGGCCAACGCCAGGAGGAGCGTGCAGAAGGCAAGGGTGGAGCAGGCCTTCAGGCCTGCAATACACAACCCGTTTCTCCGTGTCATCCTGAGCGTAGCGAGAAGATTCGCTTGCGAAGCTTCGCGCGGAGTCGAAGGACCCCTATGGGCGGATGAGTCGGTGGTCGGGTAGGGGTCCCTCGACTTGCTCTCACCGCGCCAGCGCGGCTCGAGCCGCGCTCGGGATGACTCGTTCTTTTGGCGGGAGGGCCGCTCCACCTCAAGCCCGAAAAATTGGAAAGGACGATTAATCGGGCACCTCCGATATGGAGCGCGGCCCCAGCCCTTCCAGAAAGCGGCGGACTTCGGTGGGGTTGTATTTAGGATCGGACGAGAACACGATCAGGAAAAATCTGTCCTTGGTCGCGAAGGCGAAGCGCGGCACGTTGAACACCGGGTGGTAAGGCATGGGCAGCCCGTTGAGCGCCAGCATGCCGAACACGGCGAAGATTCCGCCAAAGAGAATCGTCATCTCAAAGGTGACAACAATGAACGCCGGCCATGAATGATACGGTTTGCCGCCAACGTTAATCGGATAACTCACCACCGAAATCCAGTATTGCAGCAGATAGCCGCCCAGTCCGCCGAGCAAGGCCCCGATCAGCACCACCAGCGGCACTTCATCGTGATGAAAGCCGATCGCTTCCGCCAGACCCTCAACCGGGAACGGGCTGTAAGCGTCAATCCTCTTATAGCCGGCCTCTCGCGTGCGGTTGGCCGCATCCATCAAGGCATTGACGGAATCAAATTCCGCCATCAATCCGTAAGCTTTTGTGCGCTTCATTCCTTGACCTCCGCTTCGGGAAGCAAGGTCCGCATTTCAAAAATCGAAATCATGGGCAGGATGCGCACGAACAGGAACATGGCTGCCAGGAACATGCCGATGGTCCCTATGTAAGTCATCCAGTCCCAGCGAGTGGGGTAGTACATGCCCCAGGAAGAAGTCAGGAAGTCGCGGTGCAGGCTGACCACCACGATGATGAACCGCTCCAGCCACATGCCCACCAGCACGACCAGCGAGACCAGGAACAGCCAGACCGGGCTGCTGCGCAGCTTGGGAATCCACAGAACCTGCGGAATGCCCAGGTTGCAGACCAACAGCATGTAATAGAAAAATGAGTACGGCCCGTGCAGGCGGTTCCACAGCAGGAAGGCGTCGTAGCGGTTCCCGCTGTACCAACCCATGAACGCCTCAACGCCGTAGCCGTAAGCCACAATCAGGCCGGTGGCCAGCATCACTTTGGCTGAGTTCTGCAGGTGGCGTTCAGTGATGAAATCTTCGAGTTTGTAGATCTTGCGGATGGGGATGGCCAGCATCAGCACCATGGCGAAGCCGGAGTAAATGGCGCCCGCCACGAAGTAAGGCGGGAAGATGGTGGTATGCCAGCCGGGCACGATGCCGATGGCGAAATCAAAACTGACCACGGTATGCACCGAGAGCACCAGGGGCGTGGCCAGTCCAGCCAGCAGCAGGTAGGCGGTTTCGTAACGATGCCAGTGCCGCGCTGAACCGCGCCATCCCATGGCCAGCATGCCGTAGATGATTTTCTTCCAGCGTTCTTCCGAGCGGTCGCGCAAGGTGGCGAGATCGGGAATAAGTCCGATAAACCAGAACAATGCCGAGATTGTGGCGTAAGTCGAGACGGCGAACACGTCCCACACCAGCGGGCTGCGAAACTGCGGCCACACCCGCATGGTGTTGGGATAGGGAAACAGCCAGTAGGCCAACCACGGACGCCCAGTGTGAATCAGGGGAAAAATTCCCGCGCAGGCCACGGCAAACAGCGTCATGGCCTCGGCAAAACGGTTGATGGAGTTGCGCCACGATTGCCGCAACAGCAGCAGGATGGCGGAAATCAGCGTGCCCGCGTGCCCGATTCCGATCCACCAGACAAAGTTGACGATGGCAAAGCCCCACCCGATAGGGATGGTGACGCCCCAGATGCCGACACCCTTCACGAACAGATAGCCCATGGCGAACAGCAGCATCATGGTAAGCAGGAACATGACACCGAAGCCGATGAACCAGGAATTGGAGGTAGGACGAGTCAGCACGATCGAACTGATCTTGTCCGTGACCGAGCCCAGGGTGTATCCAGGCTCGATGACCGGCGCGCGTGACTCTCTGGGTTCGTCCATGATTTAACTGTGCTCTGCTTCGAGTTCAGGATTTGGATTGCGAATGTCGGCCAGGTACGTGGTCCGGGGACGCGTGTTCAGGTCCGCCAGCAATCCGTAGTTCCGCCCTTGCGCTTTCAATTTTGAAACCCGGCTGTCGGGATCGTTGATGTTGCCGAAAACAATGGCGTTTGCCGGACACGATTGCTGGCACGCGGTCTGCAACTCGCCGTCCTGAATCTTGCGGTCCTCGCGTTCGGCATCGATCCGGTGCTCGTTGATGCGCTGCACGCAGTACGTGCATTTTTCCATCACGCCGCGGCTGCGCACGGTCACATCCGGATTGCGCATCATCTTGTATTGCGAGGTTTCCCAGTCCTGAAAGAGCAGGAAATTGAAGCGCCTCACTTTGTAGGGGCAATTGTCGGAACAATAACGCGTCCCCACGCAGCGGTTGTAAACCATGTCATTCAGGCCTTCGCTGCTGTGCACGGTCGCGCCCACCGGACATACGACTTCGCAGGGAGCGTTCTCGCACTGCTGGCATGGCACCGGCTGGAAGTAGGCCTTGGGATTGTCGCGGTCGCCCTGGTAATAAGAGTCAATGCGAATCCAGTGCATGTGCCGGCCGAGGACGGTCTGTTCCTTGCCCACCACGGCAATGTTGTTCTCGGACTGGCAGGCGACTACGCAATTGTTGCAGCCCACGCAGGCATTCATGTCAACCGTCATGCCCCAGGCGTACGGTTCGGCCGCGTAAGGGTAGGGCTTGTACAGAGTCAATTCTTTCGGCGGTTCTTCTTCGCGCGCGAAGTCCGGTTCCTTGCGGTATTCCTCGATGCTGGCAGTGCGCACCAGGGGACGCGCGCCGGTGGGCGTGTCCATGGTCTGGTAGCCCTGGGTGGAAGCCAGTTTGTAGGTGCCTCCAACCTTGCGTATCACAACGCCGCTGGTAAACCAGGGTGTGGCGCTGGTCCGCAGCGCGTACATATCGAAACCGGCGCCCGTGCCGACCCGGCCGGCGCGGCGCCGTCCGTAACCCAGGAAGACGGTGACGGAATTATCGGGATGACCGACCTGGATCCAGACCGGAGCGGTCACTTTCTTGCCATTGAGTTCAAGTTCGACCAGGTCTTCGGTCTTGATTCCCATGCGCTTGGCCATGGCCGGGCCCATCAGCACCGGGTTGTCCCAGGTGAGCTTGTTCATCGGCTTGGGCAGTTCCTGCAGCCAGCCGTTGTTGGAAAATTGTCCGTCGTAGATGGAGGGATCGCGGCGGAAGTTGATTTCGATGGCCTTGGGGTCAACGCTCGACGCTGCGGGGAGCGTCGTTGCTTTGCTTCCAACCTGCTTCGCCGCAAACGCCGTCCCCTCAACCCAGCCATCGTGCAGCGATTTTCGCCAGAAGGTATCGAAATCGGTGCCAGGATGCTGCTTCTTCCAGTAGCCCTGAACGATCTCGTGTCCGCTGGTATCGGACTGCCCGGAGAGCATAGAAACAAATTCGGACGCGCTCTTACCCTCGTACAGCGGCGCAATCAAAGGTTGAACAATGCTGACTGTCCCGTCGTAAGCGCGCCCGTCGCCCCATGCTTCCAGGTAGTGGGCCTCATTCACATGCCATTGGCAGAGTTCAGCAGTCTCGTTCTGGTAAAGCCCGAGGTGCACCCGCAGCGGGATGCCGGTGTTCTTGAGCGCGTCGGCGAATCCGAAGTCGGCGGGAGCATCGTAGGCAGGATTTCCGCCCAGGATGACAAGGATGTCCACCTTGCCGCCGCGCATGTCGGCGACCAGGTCCTTGAGCGACTCCGTCTGGTTGACCGGGTTCGCATCAACTGGGTCCGTGTAAAAAACTGTGTTGCCAACATTGCCCAGTGCTTGATTTATCGCGTGCGCGATCGCGTGAACGGCCGCCGGTTGGTGATCACCGGGAATTACAACGCTTGAACCACGGTGCGAGTGCAGATCCTGAACTACTGCCTGCAGAAACTTTGCGGGTTCACCACCTATCGCGTCCACGCCAGTTTCAATCCCGTGTGAGATTCCCAGAAAGCGCGCGCACGCTTCTACCAGAACAGCAGGCACCGGCAGCCGGTGGTCCGCCCTCGCACCCGTCGAACTTGGCGTGCTCTCCACGACGTACAACCGGCTCATCTCGCCAGCCTCGGGATTACGCCGCTTAGCGAAATCTCGGACGTAGCGGGTAAAGCCGGGGAACCCTGCGTAGAGGAAGTCGGCGTCGAGCGAAACGATTACATCAGCCTTCGAAAAGTCGTAACGCGTCTCCACCGGCTGCCCGAAGGCCAGTTTCGCGCCTTCGAGTACATTGTCGCGATTGACCGGTTCGTACACATGCCACTTGGCCTGCGGATTAGCCTTAATAAACGACTGCAACTGGTCTGCCAGCGTGGGCGAGGAAATCGTCGGCGTAAGGATGCGGATGCCTGCGCCCTGCAGACCTTTCTGGATATTCAAGGGCGCGTGCATGGCCTCGACCAGCGCTCCCCAGGAGCGGATGTCACCCAGGTAAGTCACGGTCTGCGAACGGTCGGGGTCGTACATTCCCAGGATCGACGCCTGGGAGAAGATGTCGGTGCCGCCCAGGCTGGCGGGATGCTGGTCGTTGCCTTCAATCTTGGTGGGACGATAGAGGTGGCTCTCCACCAGAACCGGGCTGGCGTATCCGCCTAGTGTGAATGCGGTGGCGTAAAACAGCGGGCGACCGGGGACCACTTCTTCGGGCTGCCTTACGTAAGGAACGATCGGTTCGAGCGGTTGCTTGGTGCAGGCGCTCATGCCCGCCATAGCCAGAGATGCGCCCATCAGCTTGAGGAAGCCGCGGCGCGAAACTGAATCCAGCCACTCCGATGCGCCCTTGGGGAATTCCCGGTGCAGCATTTCCTGGAAATCGGGGCTGCCCGCCAGTTCCTCGAGACTGCGCCAGTACTCCGGACCCTGGGCCTCGGCAAGGCGGTCGCGGGCCGCATCCAGATCGAGCATGCCCTTCTTGCTGGGACACACGTCTTCACGGCGTGGCCTAGCGGGTTGTTCTTCCATCTTCATACTCTGCTTATGGAATACTCTGCTGATGGAGGCCGGGCGAGACGCCCGGCCTCCATCTAACTCACTACCGGTGACACGTCGAACAGCTGGTTATGTCCGTCACCGTGCGCAATTTGTACTTCTTTACCAGGTCCGTGCCGAGGGAAATCTGGTCGGTGTATTCCTTGCCATCGAACTCGACCGGCTTGCTGCTCGATGGCTGCTCGTAACGCATGTTGAAAACCTGGTCACGCGGCCGGAGATTTTTCTCCGGCGCCCGATGGCACTCCAAGCACCACTCCATCTGCAGCGAAGCCTGGTTGTACATCAGGGGCATGCGGTCCACCGGGCCGTGGCAGGTATTGCAGCCTACGCCCTTGTTGATATGAATGCTGTGATTGAAATAGGCAAAGTCGGGTAGATCGTTCACCCGGGTCCAGACCAGCGACTTTCCGCTGCGGTAACTCTCGCGGACCGGTTCGAGCAGCGCCGCATTGGTCCAAATTTGCGCATGGCAGTTCATGCAGGTCTTGGTCGGCGGAATCCCGGCATAGCTGGAAGTCTCGACTGAAGTGTGACAATAGCGGCAATCGATTCCCAATCCAGCCACGTGGTGCTGATGGCTGAAAGGCACGGGCTGCGGACGGCGCTCTCCGGCATAGGTCACGTAGGGCGAACGTTGAATTTCCGCCGCCGCCCAGAACAACGCCGCCACGACGAATATGGCGCCATAGATCGTCGCTCGCGAAAGTGTGTTCGTGCTGCGGTGAAAGATCTGCATCGAAAGAGAAAGTTCCGTGCCGCGGCGCCGAACGTCGGCAACCGGTTGGTGCAGCGTTAAGCGAAAGCGGCACTAAGCCTCAAACCTGGTCAGCAATAAAACTGGAGATTATAGCAGGCAAAAGATTGTGGATGCACAATCGGAGTTCCAGCCGAAGGAAAAGTCCGGTCCAGCGAAATCGACTTGCGGCTTCGTGCGCCACCGTACAGCAAGGCGCACTATCTATTTGAGGTTCATCACCAGCAGTTTGGGTTCGGTCATTTCTTCGATGGCATAGCGCAGCCCTTCACGGCCGAGCCCGGAGTCTTTGACCCCGCCATAAGGCATGTGGTCGATGCGGAATGCAGGCACATCTCCGGCAATCAGCCCGCCCACTTCCAGTTCTTCGTAGGCATTGAAAATCAACTTGGCGTCGCGGGTAAACAGTCCCGCCTGAAGGCCGTAGGGAGAGTTGTTGATCTGCTTCAGTGCCTGGTCGAAATCGTCGTACGGTTCGACGGTCACCACCGGAGCGAATATTTCCTGGCAATTTACTTTCATCTCCGGACGGGTGCCGGTCAGAACCGTGGGCTCGAGGACTGGTCCCTGACGCTGTCCCCCGCAAAGCAGGCGGGCCCCGCCGCGCACAGCCTCCTGAATCCAGTCGCTGGCGCGGACCGCATCGCTCTCGCGGATCAGCGGTCCCAGGTCGGTGGCTTCGTCCAGCGGATCTCCCTTCCTTAGTTTCTTCACGCCTTCCAGCAGAAATTCGGTGAATTTGGCGAAGGCGGAGTGCTCCACCAGGATGCGTTGCACTGAAATGCAGGTCTGGCCGGCGAAGGAGAAGCCTCCCACCACGCACCGGTCGGCGGCGTAGGCGAGATCGGCGTCGCTGTGCACGATCACACCGGCATTGCCCCCGAGTTCCAGGACGACTTTCTTCTTTCCGCAATTTCTTTTGATCTGCCAGCCCACGGCAGCACTGCCGGTGAAGCTGATCAGCTTGATACGCTCATCGGTTACCAGTAGCCCGGCGTCGTCGTTCGAGAGTGGCAGCACGTTCAGGCCGCCGTCCGGCCAGCCCGCCTGTTGCACCGCCTCCGCCAGTAGCATGGCGGTCAGAGGAGTCTGCGGTGCGGGTTTCAGCACCAGGGGACAACCGGCTGCAATGGCGGGCGCAACCTTGTGCGCCACCAGGTTCAGCGGGAAATTAAATGGAGTGATTCCGGCAATCGGTCCCAGGGGAAAGCGGCGGACGATGCCCCAGCGTCCAGCGGTAAACTCCTGCCAATCGAGAGGCAGGTACTCGCCGTAGATCCGCGTGCTCTCCTCGGCGGCAACGTTGAAGGTAAAGATGGCGCGCTCGACCTCAGTCCGTGCGGCCTTGATCGGCTTGCCCGACTCCTGTGCCATGGTGCGGGCAAATTCCTGCTTGCGCTCGGCGATGTTCTCCGACACCCGCCGCAGTACGCGCTGGCGCTCGAAGGCTGGGAGGCGCCGGGTGGTCCCGAAGGCCTTTACCGCGGCGGCAATCGCGGCTTCGGCGTGCTCCCTCCTGCCCTGGAAGACAGTGGCGATCACGCTGCCGTCATACGGGGCCCGTATTTCGACGGGGTCGCCTTCCTCGATCCATTTGCCATCGACAAAAAAACCTTGCGTGCCGGCTGGAGTCGCAGTCATCTGTGCCATGACGTTATTTTAGACCTCCACCGCGAGTGGAATGTTAAATAACGGTGCGATTATAGGCTTACCGCCGCGCGGCTCACGTAAGGGCGGGCGCCCTCGCCCGCCCAGCCGGGCAAAGCCCGGCAGTTTTCGCATGACACAACCGTAGAGCCAGGCGGGAAAAAATCCTGGCCAGGATTAAGGTCGGGCGAGCTGCGCTCGCCCGCCCGGACGAGGCGTCCGGCCCTACGTGGTTCCACTTGAGGGATAATATTTCCGCACCCGAGGGAAACTTCACTTGCCGCGATCCATTCTGCAAACCAGCGAGTTGCTGCGCCAGGGTTCAGTCTCACCGGTTGAGTTGACGACCGACTGCCTGGGACGCATTGAAAAGCTTAACCCCAACCTGAATGCGTTTGTTACGGTCACGGCGGAATCGGCGCTGGCGCAGGCCCGCCAGGCCGAAGCCGAGATCCGGCGCGGCGACTGGCGCGGACCCTTGCATGGTATTCCGCTGGCCCTCAAGGACCTGATCGACACCGCCGGCGTTCGCACCACTGCAGCCAGTTTGCTGTTCAAGGACCGGATTCCCACAGAAGACGCGGAAGTCGTTCGCCGCCTGAAAGCGGCCGGGGCGGTACTGCTGGGGAAACAGAATCTGCATGAATTTGCCTACGGCGGCAGTTCGATGATCAGCGCCTTCGGGGAAGTACGAAACGCATGGAATCAGGAGCACATGGCCGGCGGCTCTTCGGGAGGATCGGCCACCGCGGTTGCCGCCGGACTAAACTACGGCGCGATCGGCACCGACACCGCGGGCTCGGTTCGGGAGCCAGCCGCGCTATGCGGCGTGGTTGGACTGAAGCCAACCTACGGACGGGTCAGTGCCCGGGGCGTGATTCCGCTTTCAACTTCTCTTGACCACGTCGGGCCCATCGGACGGACTGTCTCAGACGTGGCCGTGATTTTCGCCGCCATCGCCGGCCACGATGCCGCGGACAAGTCCAGTGTGGATGTTCCAGTCGAAGACTATGTGGCGGTGCTGGGAAACAAGTTCCAGCCGCTGCGAATCGGCCTGCCGAAGAAATTCTTTTTCGAAGATCTGGATGGGGAAGTGAGTTCCGCGATGGATCATGCGATTGCTGGCCTGGCCGCAATGGGCGCGGAAATACGCCACCTGGAACTTTCGGTGCCGACTGACCGCACCCTGCAAAGCGCGGAGTCCTATGCCTTTCATGCCGAGTTGGTCGCGCGCAGCCCGGAACTCTACCAGCCGGAAACCTTGCGCCGGATTCGTACCGGTCAAAACGTGCGCCCGGATGTTCTGCTCCGGTGCCGCAGCGAACTGGAAAAGGCGCGCCTCGACATCGCGTCGATTTTCGCGGATGTGGACGTGCTGGTCACCCCGACCACGCCGATTGTGGCGCCTGCGATTGCGGAACTGAAACAGAATCCCGACCTTCTCCGGCCGCGGGAACTGCTCCTGCTGCGAAACACGCGCCCCATCAACGTTTGGGGGCTGCCCGCAATTTCAGTCCCCTGCGGATTCACCGAAAGCGGCCTGCCCATCGGCCTGCAGATCATCGGACCGCACTGGGGAGAAGCCCGTGTCCTCCAGTTGGCCAACGCCTATGAGCAGGCGACAGCCTGGCACAAGCGCCAACCCCTGTCATCCTGAGTGAAGTATTGCGTTTCGCTTGCGAAACGCAATACGGAGTCGAAGGACCCCTATTATTCCGCGGACTCTTAGCTCGCACGGCGTTTGAGCGCACCCAACTCGTTGGTAACGATAGGGATGCTTCGACTCCGTTCGACCGGCCGCAAAGCGGCCGGTCGGCCTCCGCTCAGCATGACAATCTTGGTTCCGGTTAGTTTCCTGCCAGGGCCTTATCCATGAATCCGGCTTCGTCGGCCTTCATCTTCTTCAGGCCGTCCGCGGGCAGATAGACCATGTGTCCCGCGTCGTAAGTGGCAAAGGAAATATTCTTTCTGTACTGCGGCTCCAGGTTCAGATGATCGATGGTGTAGTCGGCGGCGTAAAACGGCGTCGCCAGGTCGTAGAGGCCTTCCATCACCAGAACTTTCAGGTAGGGATTTTTCACAATCGCCTGGCGCAGGGCCGTGGCCGTGTCCGGAAAGCCGGTGATGCCGGAACCCCAGTTCCAGGAATTCTCGAAGAAGTTCTGGTCGGCGGGGAACACCTGGTAGGGCATGTCGGTCTTGTAGCCCAGTTCGGTCCGGACGTAGTTATAAAAAACGGACGTAAAAGGCGGCAGGATCGCTGATTCAGTGGGATCGTAAAACGGCGTGTCCAGCAACCCGTTCGGATCGGGTCCGGTGAAACGGCCGTCCAGTCGGCCCACGCGCAGCTTCTGGTCGAGCAACAGATAATGAGTAAACTTCGGCACGTCGATACGCAGGTCAGCCTGATCGAGAACATCTTTACTCAAGCCGGTGTAGCGCGCCATCTGATCGATGACCTTCTGGCGCTCTTCCGGAGTAATCGCGTCGCCTTTGGCCAGCGCCTGGGCGTATTCGGTCGAGGCCCATTGCTCCGACTCCTGCCGCGCTTTGGCCATGTCCTGTATCAGGTCCGGCGGCAACTTCTTGTGATAGCCCGCGATCATGGTAAAGCTGGGAATCAGGAGGATGTAAGGCTGGTCGTTGCTCTTGGTGTCCTCAAGCGTCTGGAAGCTGAGCGCGGTCGAGAGCAGGGTGATGCCGTTGAAGGAAATGCCCTGGTCCACCAGATTCCCGGCGATGCCGGCGGCGCGAGTGGTCCCGTAACTCTCGCCGAAGAGGAAGAGGGGCGAACTCCAGCGCTCGTAGCGCGTCAAATACAGCCGGATGAATTCGCTGAACGCGTCGATGTCGCCCTTCACGCCCAGAAACTTCTTGGACATCTCAGAGTTGGCGGCGCGGCTGAAGCCGGTTGAGATTGCGTCCACCAGCACCAGATCGCTTTTGTCGAGCAGGGTGTGCGGGTTGTCCGCAATGTGGTAGGGCGCGGGCGGCAGCAGACCATCGGGTCGCAGCCCTGCCCGCCGCGGGCCCAGCGCGCCCATGTGCAGCCAGATGGTCGCCGACCCCGGGCCCCCGTTGAAGGCAAACGTCAGGGGACGTTTTTCCGCATCCTGCCCGTCGAGTGTGTACGCCACGAAAAACATCTCGGCTTCGATCTTGCCATCGCCGCGCTTGAGCGGCAGCCGGCCCGTGGTGGCGGTGTACTTGAGCACTTTGCCATCCAGCATAATCTGGTGATGGGTCACCACCGGCGGAACTTCGGAGACGTCAAATTCTTCTTTGTCCTTGTCGGTACCCGGTTTGGGAGCCGCCGCCTTCTGCTCTTCGGCCGGGTTGGCTTCCGGAGCTTTCTCGGCCGGCTTTTTCTCCTGATTCTTCGCAGCTGGCTCGGTGTTCTTCGTCTTCTTTCCCTTGGCTTCGTCGGTGGATGAGTTGGCCTGCTGTGCCAGTGCTCCTGCAACCAGAGCGCACAGCAAGGCAAACGTCACAATAAGGACACGCATGTATGGAGCTCCTGAACTGCGTCTGATTTGTTACCGCGCTTCGCGGATTTCCCGGTGGCCTTTTCAGTCAAGAGCGCTGGACCGCAAAGAGCGCAAAGGACGCAAAGAACAACGGACAACTTCCTATTTACTGCAGCGCGGCATTATACGCGGAAGACCACGCCATACGCTCGCTCAACTCTTCTGGGTTTACTTTGCGTCCTTGGCGTTCTTTGCGGTTAAAGGCCTTGACCGTCGAAACCGGCAACGACGGCTACGGAGTTCACACTTGTCATTTGTTACAGAGCAGGGGCATGTTGCTAAGATGTTTTGGTGCCCTCGAAAGTTCTCCGGAAGACACCAGGCAAGACCCTGGGGTCGGATTCTCTCACTTCCATTCCATGGCTTATCCATGGCTTCAGCACAAGGTCAGACGGATTTTCCAAAGTCTATGGGGGGAGAAGTCTGAACCTTGGCTTCACCCGGGAAGATTCGCGGCGCGCCGTGGAACAAAACCGGGCCACCTTCCTCCGCCAACTCGGGGCCGCCAGGAAGGGGCGCGAGTTGCCATTGATCACCGCCCGACAAGTCCACTCTGACCTTATTCATTGTGTTTCGGAAATTCCCCGGGCAGCTCTCACCGGCGACGGCCTGATTACGCAGACTCCGGGTTTGCTGCTTGCAATTCTAACCGCCGATTGTCTGCCGGTGATCCTTGTGGATACCAGGCGCCGGGCGGTGGGAGTGTTCCATGCCGGCTGGCGGGGAACCGTGAAACGGATTGTGGAGAAGGGCGTCGGAGAGATGCTGCGCTGCTTCGGCACTCGCCCGGCCGATCTCAGGGCGGCCATCGGCCCAGGTGTCCATGGATGCTGCTACGCTGTCGGTCGCGGAAGTGCGGATCCAGTTCGAATCCCAGTTTGAATACGGCAGCAAACTATTTCGCGAAGTTGAGGAGTCGGACCCGGTTCGTGAGAAGTATCCGCTGCTGTTTCTGACCGCGCGTGCTCCCGGCCACAGCGAGTTGCCCAAGAGGATCTTTCTCGATCTGGTGGAAGCCAACCGCCGCCAGCTCATGGCCGCCGGGGTGGCGGCGAAGAACATCAGCGCGTCGCCGCTGTGCACATCATGCCGCACCGATTTGCTGTTCTCCCATCGCGCGGAAAAGGGAATCACAGGGCGCATGATGGCGGTGGCAGGGATTCGTCCTCGAGGTCACGGAGACTAACGTGAAAGACTTCGGCAGCAAAAGTTCTTCTTGGCGAACTTTGCGGCTTTTCTTTGCGTCCTTTGCGGTTAAAGACCTTAACCGCCAAGGACGCAAAGGACTCGCCAAGGGCGCAAAGGTGGGACTCATGGGGCTGTTATGCCTTGCCGCGCTGTCCGTTTGTCGGGCTGAGGGACCCGTACCAGAAGGAAAGATTGATCACATTTTTGCCGAACTGAAGTCAGATGACGGCCCAGGCGGTGCCGTGGTCGTCATCAGGAACGGAAGCATCGTGTTCAAACGCGGTTACGGCGTAACGGATCTACGCTCCAGGCGCAGGATTGACGAACACACGAATTTCCGCCTGGCATCGTGCACCAAGCAGTTCACCGCCATGGCGGTCATGCTGCTGGTGCGCGATGGCAAGCTGCGCTACCAGGACCGTCTTACCGATATATTCCCCGACTTTCCAGAGTACGGAGAATCCATCACCATTCGCAATCTTCTGAATCACACCTCAGGCCTGCTCGACTACGAAGACCTGATGGCGAGGCCCGTCGCCGGCACTCCGCTGCAAGATATTCCCCAGATTAAAGACGCCGGCGTCCTGGAGCTGCTAAAGCAGCAGAAGACCACGAAATTTCCTCCCGGCAGCAGGTGGGATTACAGCAATTCCGGCTACGCCGTGCTGGCCATGGTGGTGGAAAAAGTTTCGGGCCAGCCCTTTGGCGATTTTCTTCACGACCGCATCTTCGCCCCCCTGGACATGAAGCAGACCGTAGCCTACGAAAAAGGCAAGAACACAGTGGCCCACCGCGCCTATGGCCATACTCATGACGGCCCCGCCTGGCGCGAGATGGACCAGAGCCCGACGTCGGCGGTGTTGGGCGATGGCGGAGTCTATTCCTCGCTCGCTGACCTGGCCAAGTGGGGCCGGGCGCTGGCGCATTACACACTATTGAGCGAGGCCGAGATGGAGCCGGCAATCATTCCCGTAAAAGTGCCGGATGGCAGCGTGCAGGGGCCCGACGGCACGCCGGCCACGTATGGCTTTGGCTGGTTCCTGAATCCGTATAAGAGCCGCTCCCGCATGTGGCACTACGGCGAAACCGTGGGCTTTCGCACCACGATTCAACGGCTGGTCGAAGACAAACTCACGATCATCGTGCTGTGCAACCGCGACGACGTTGTGCCCGCTAATCTGGCCCTGAAAGTTGCCGATCTTTTCCTCAGCGCGCATGATTGAGCATTGCAGTAAGATTCGAACGAACTCCGCTGACGCTTCCGTAGCGCCGGCATCTTGCCGGCTGTCCCGAGGGCGTCCCGCCCTCGGTTAGGCGAGCAAAATAAACGCTGCGCAGCCGCAAGCGCCGGAGAAGCCAGGGATAATAGAGATGCCCATGTCTGAAGTATCCGAGAAGCCAGCGGTCGAAAGAAGCTCGCCCTCCAGCAACGCGCCCGCGGTCGAGGTCTATGCCGTCTATGGCGTCGAGCCCGAGATTCAGGCCTACGCCATGGCCAAGTATTCGCGCTCGGCGCTTTCCATGAAAGAGTCGCTGCGCGAGATCAGCCAGCAGAAGGCGGAAAAATTTCTCAACACCTTCTACTTCCAGTACGGCCACCGCTCCATCGCCGACCTGGCTCACATTGCGCTGGCCATCGAGCGCCTGTCGATTCTCGCGGCCATCGCGGTCGCCGACGAGCAGCGCTGGGATGGGCAGGAGCGTTCCACGCGCTACCAGGATTTCAAGAAGAGCGGCTACTACCTGCCCGACTTCGGCGACGCCGGTGTGGTTGCAGGCGACCCGCCCGCCCCGGTCTCCGCGAAGGAGTTCTATCGTCAGACCGTCGATTCATTGTTCGCAGAGTACGAAACTCTCTCGGACCGCATGTTCCTGTACCTGGCCAGCATCACGCCCAAGCCCGATGAAATGAAGCAGGAAGCCTACGAGCGCACTCTGCGGGCCCGCGCTTTCGATATCTCCCGCTATCTCCTGCCGCTCGCGGCCAACACTTCCCTGGGTGAAATCGTCAATGCGCGCACCCTCGAAAACCAGGTGTCGCACCTGCTCTCCCACACCCACAAGGAAATCCGGCAATTGGGGGGACTGCTGAAGAACGCTGCGACCTCTCCTGCGTACGACGTGAACCAGGACTCGCTGCGGGAACTGGTCGAGCAGATTCGTGCCGTTTCCCCGGAGTTGGGCGCGCGCGCCGAGCAGGAGCTGTTGCGGGAAGTCCGCGTGGCGCCGACCCTGGTGAAATACGCCGATCCCAACCAGTATGAAATCGAGACCCGGCGCACCATGAGGCAGATTGCGTCCGAACTGATGGGAGACTTGCCCATTGCCGCGGCTCCCACCGTCGATCTTCTGGAAGAAGAGTTGCTTGAGGTCGAACTGGCGACCACCCTGGTTTACGAGCACAGCCACCATTCCTACCGCCAGATTCGGCTGGCGGTCGAAGCCGCCGGCGGAGTCATCCGCCGCGAGATCATCGACCTGGGACTCCGCCACCGCGGCGGTCACGACGAAATGTTGCGAGCCTTCCGCGCCGGGCAGCAGTTCCGCTTCGACATCCTGATGGATATTGGCGGCTTTCGCGACATGCACCGCCACCGCCGCTGCATCCAGATTGGCCAGGAATTCACCACCAGACACGGGTACGATGCGCCGGATGAACTGGAAGCCTCCGGAGCCCGGGGAAATTACGATGCGGTGATGCAGCGGACCGCGAGCGCGGTTGAACAATTGGCCGCCGGAGGGGGAGCCGAGGCGCGGGAGAATTCTCAGTACGCGATTCCACTTGGCTTCCGCAAGCGCACCCTCTTCAAGATGGATTTCGCCGAGGTGGTTTACATCTCCGAGCTGAGAACGGGGCCTGCGGGCCACTTCTCCTACCGTAATGTGGCTTATGCCATGTACGAGGCGGTGGCGAAGAAGTATCCCGCGCTAGCGAAGTATTTGAGGGTTCACGATGTGAAGCAGCCGGTGGACTTGCTGAAGCGTTGATCCAGGGCCTAAGGCTTAAGATGAAGTTCAACGGCCGCGGGCGAGGGCGCCCGCGCCACACTCTGTCTTGAGGGTACCCGGCAACTTCCCACCTCCTGGGTCAAAAAATACTTAGTTCACTCTGAACTAAAGTACCCTAGCCAATCCCGCCATACGCCTACATTATAGGTACTTCCGGCAGTCTGCCCGGATCCCAAAGAATGTTGCTGGACTGTCCTTTATGCCTGGCCCTTGTACCCACGAGTTTTTCTGGCCGCTGCGCGGCGCTGACGGCCGCTATCACCAGCTGTGTCGGCTGTGTGGAGCCCAGTGCGAATACGACTGGAACAATATGCGGCGGGTGGAGGTAGAGCCAGCGCCGATTAAAGCCGGAAGCCCGGCTGACGTTCAGCACAAAGCCCGGCTCAAAACCCTGTCCCCGCCCAGGCTGCTGGTCGAACTGGAACCGGCACACCGCGTTTTCCTGCGAAACCTTTCCGACACGCTGCGAGCGATTCCTCCTGCCCACGAATTCCGGTCTTTATCGTTCTGGAGGAATGTCTTCTTGCAATCCGGCCTGCCCTGGCGCCGCTTTGGGCAATCGCTAATCGGGCATGCGGTGGCCCTTACCCTGGTGTTGATCGTCTCCCAGACCTGGACCCAAGACCAGCCACTGCGGCGAAGTCCTTTCGAAAATACTCACCTCACCTACTACAAGCCTGACGCGTCATATCCTGCGCTCCGCGGCAACCCGGCGCCGGTGCAGCGAGCCTCCCGGAAACAGATTGACTCGGCGCGCCGCGGAGCTATCCGGGTAGCGCCAGAGCGCGCCCAGGCCGACATCAAAGCGCCTGACATCAAGCTGAAGGGACCAGCGCGGCCCAGCATCGCCGCCTTGAACCCGGTGCTTCCGGAGGCGCCGCTCGCGTCCGCCCGCTCTTCGCGATTGGGCGGCCCGGCGGGCGCAACTGCGATCGTGGCTCCGCCACCCGAGGTCAGCCAGGGGACATCCCGCCGCCTCGGTTCGCTGCAGGCCTCCGGCGTGGCTCCCGCGCCCCAGCTTGGAATTGAATCCTCAAGACGCGTGATGACCGTTCCCGGCGCCGCCGTGGTTGGGCCACCACCGGTTTTGCAGGCCTCGATACGCAGAGTTGGGGACATCAATATCGGTCCGGCTGCAGTGGTCGTAGTCGCGCCCGCGCCCCGGTTGCCTGTGGGCGAGCAGCGCACAATTTCGGGAACGGTCCAGTCGGCCATGGGGAGTCTGGCCGGGTTGGCCGTCCCCCCTCCGCCGACGGTTGCTGGCTCGGGAACTCATGGTGGCGGTCGCGCCGGCATGTTGTCCGGCGCCGGTTCCAGCGTGGTGCCGCCTCCGCCATCGGCGCAGGCGATCGAGAATGCAGACAGCTCTGCTGGAAGTGGACGCGGCGGTTCGTTGTCCGGCAGTTCGCTTTCAAGCGCCGGGGTGCAGGCTGTGCCGCCTCCGCCCTCACTCGGGGGCGCGGGCGGTTCCGGAGCAGGTCAACGCGCGGGGCTGTTTTCCGGCGCTGGTGCTGGTAACGCCGTGCAAGGTGTGCCCCCCGCTCCTTCAGTCGGGGAGGGAGGCAACTCCAGCCATGGTGGACGCCAGATGGCGATGGCCAACGCTCCGGCCCTGGTTCCGGCACCGCCGCCCATCACTGATAACCCGCGGCAGCGAACTGCAGCCGTCCGGGAACCTCCTACGGAAGAAATGCCGCTGCGCCTGATTGGCCTGGCCATGGCCCTGCCAAACTCGTCTTACTTCTCGAATTACGAGGTTTACATTGCCGAGAGACGCCTGCGCAAGAATCTGACTGAACTGGTCAAGCTGGTGTACGTCTATCTTCCTTATCAACGCAGACTATCTGAGTATGGGGTGGACAACTCGAAGGTGTACAAGCTGCTGGTCAGCCGCGACCGGACCTGCGACGAATCCCTGATGCAGATGACCTGGCCCGAAACTGATCCCCACCCGGACGCGCACAACGCCGCTGATGCTCCCGGGTTGAGCGCTGCCGATAAGAAGGGCATTCTCCCCTGCTACCGCACCACCGCCGACGATTACCGCAAAGCGATCGCACGCCGCTAGGCTCACCCTGTCGATTTATCGCATTAAACCGCTTGTTGCGTGTGCTCTCCCGGCCCCTGGACAAAGTGTCGAGGTGTTTGGCTCGATCACCTGTGTACAATTTCATATCTGCCACTGGTTCAAAGCCTTTCCGTAGTTTATTCTCCGTAAGTCGTAAGCAACTTGTTGGAGATTTCATCGGGAGGTGCCGTGAACAGGGAACGCGCGCTGCAAGTTGTTCTGACGCTGGTGGGCCTGATCTTCCTGGTCGGCGTGTACCCGCTCATGATGTTCTTGTGGCCGGGTGGCTGGCGGTGGCAGCCGCATCAGCCGGAATACGAGCAGATGATTCTCGGAGTTTACGCGACGCTGGGCGTCTTCCTGCTGATCGCGTCGCGCCGCCCTGCGGAGCACCGCAGCCTCATCGCCTTTACGGCATGGTCGAGCCTGGTTCACGCCGGGATCATGATGGTGCAGGCAATGTCGGACGCTTCCGAGCACCAGCATCTGCTGGGCGATATTCCGGCCCTGCTAATCGTCGGCATCGCGTTGATCGTGTTGGCGCCGCCGAAGCCCTTGCGGCAATAGGGTTCCTCCTCAACTTTTTCAGAGTGTTGTGGAGGAGGGGCCCTTTAGGGGGCGGGTGGCCAGGCTTTTGATCTCGCAAGCCCAACCAGCCCTGTGTGGGTGCCCCTCGATAAGAACGAAGGTTCTGTCAAGGCATAGTTATCCTGGGCGGTGCGGAAGCACCGCCGGTTTCGTCATACCAGAGAAGGGTTGAGGACCAAGACTCTGGAAATCTCACGCTGAATCACTTTCGGTGGAGATCGTTCCACCAACCATCGATACGGCCTAAACCTCGACCATGATTCTTCTATGCGAACATCCCACCTCGCGCGGGATGCGAGAGCGCCCAATCAATCCTGCGGTCTAGCTTGCGCCGACCCGGGGCACCCGCGGGCTGCTCTCGATGCGAACGATCTCTGGATATCCCACTTGCGTGCGCAGCATCCAGTAGAGTCGTACGGCTAACTTGCGCGCCGCTGCCACTTTCGCCACTCCCTTCGGCTTCTGATGACAGCGATGCAGATACTGCTTGCGATACCCGGGATCGAAGCGCACCGCAATCTGTGCCGCTTCCACCAGCAACGAACGCAGCAGGCAGTTGCCTTGCTTGCTGATCGCGCCCAGCTTCTGCCGTCCGCCCGAACTTTCCTCGCGCGGAATCAATCCCAGATAACTCGCCACCTGCTTGCCTCGGGGAAAGCGGCTTACGTCGCCGATGGTCAATACAAACGCCAGAGCCGTATTCGGACCGACTCCCGGTTGCGTCATCAGCAGCCTGGCCTGCGGGTGTTCCTCGGCGGCTTTCTGCACCGCCCCGTCCAGCCTGCCGACCTGCTGGTTCAACATCCCCAGCAATCCCAGCAAGTCTTCCCGCCGGCACGACGCCCACGCTTTCAACGGCAACTCCCGAAGCATCTTCTGTCCCGCCTGGCTCCACAGCGTGCGCTTCTTCTGCATCCCCTTATTCATGGAAAGGTGTTGCAGTTCGTTTTTGACTCGGCTTCGGATCTCCACCAGCTTGTGCCGATGCAGCACCAGCTGCCGCAGATCGCGCTGCTCCCGGTCTGGGGTCCACAACTTCGGAAACCGGCCTTCCACCACCAGCTTCAGAATATGCGCCGCGTCCCGCTTGTCCGTCTTCTGCTTGCGCACATAACTGGCCCGGATCTGCGCCGCATCTCCGATCCAGATCTCGTGTCCCAGGTCCTCGACCAGCTCGATGAACCATTGACTGTTGCCCGTCGCTTCCATACCGATCAGCACCGGCGCCACCACTTGCTGATAAAAAACTTTGGCGTCACCGTTGGCATGCCCCAGTTTCTGCTCGCCGCTTTCCCCCGTCTCGCTGTCCAGCCAACTCACTTGTTGCCAGCTGGGATGGAAATCACATCCTATAATCATCATGCGAAGGCTCCTTCCTCCCCAGAAGCCTTAGTCCTCAAACCAAGACTATAGGGTCGATCGAGCCTTCGTTCTTATCCAATCAGTCCAAGCTTCGCTTGGGCGGGGATTTTCCTGCGCGCGGGTTCCGAGTGTTAGCGCGTCAATCCAGCGGCAGCAGGTATCCCGGCGTTCCGCCTAATCGCCCGCCGAGGGCTTGTGCGTCCAGCACAGCCATGTCCCACGTAATCCACGATTCGGGCGCAAGCTTGATGGTGACATCGTCGAACGACGCAAACACAGGCCCGATGTGGGGATCGGCGATGGCCGCTGCGCTCAGGTACCGGCTGTGTATGCGCCGGTTTATTTCCTCCGACTGTTCGCCAGAAATCATTTCCACTCTTCCTGCAGCAGTGACACCCCGTTCTGCTCCGGGCTTTCGACTGTCCACCATGAGGGAAGCTCTCGGCCGCGCCGCCACATTGCGAGCTTTGTGCGTCCTGGAAGATGTCGCAACGTAGAGGTTTCCGGCCTCGAAAAGAGGCCAGACCGCGGTCAGGTGGATGCTCCCGTCTCCGTTCTGGGTCGCGAGGGCTGCAACGTATCGTCCCAGCAGGAATTTTTCGAGAGCCGGGTCCAGAATTCGAGTCGGCATTTTTCTCCTCCGCACCCTTAAAGGGTGCCCACCCTCGTCTCTCCGTTCTTTGGAGAGACAAGGGTGGGTCTCGGTAGAGATTCATCAGGATACAAAAAGAAAGCCGAGCTTGCGCTCGGCCCAGACGGGTCGAAGACCCGTCCCCACACTGTCTCTGTTGGGCTATTTGTTGTCTGAGTCTTCCTTGGCCAGCTTCATCTTGGCGGATTCCAGTTTTTTCTGCACCCGGGCCAGGTCGTTCTGATCAACTTCAGCGGCCACAGTCTTGTTCCACTCCGCAATCGCGCGCTCCCAATGGGCTGCGGCAAGCTTGAGGCGGCCGGTCTTCTGATAAAGGTCACCGAGATGGTCCTGCACCGTGGGATCGGTCCCGATGCGCTGCGATGCCTTGATCAGCGTATCTTCCGCGGACTCATATTTGCCCAGTTTGAAGTAGGCCCAGCCCAGCGAATCGAGGTATGCGCCGTTCGCGGGATCGAGATCGACTGCTTTCTTGATCAATCCGAGAGCCTCGTCCAGCTTGACCCCGCGGTCGGCCAGCATGTAGCCGAGATAGTTAAGCGCAGTCGCGTTCTGGGGGTCGCCCGCCAGGACTTTGCGGAACATTTCTTCCGCTGGATCATATTTCTTCTCGCGTTCGTAGGTCGAACCGCGCAGGAAGTACACATACTGCTTGTCTTCGTCCTTGCTCGAGAGCTGTTCAGCCTTGTCCAGGGCTGCCTCGGCCTCGGGCCAGCGCTTCAGGCGGCTGTACATCTGGGAGAGCGTAATGTAAACGTCGCGGTCCTCCGGCGTGCCCTTGAGCAGAGCTTTGACCTGCTGCAATCCGGCATCTGCCTGGCCCATGTCGGAGAGCTGGGCCGCATACACCATCTTCAGGCTGCGATTATTGGGCAGCTTCTGCACCGCTTCCTTGGCGGTGTCCGTTGCCTGCTGCCATTGCTTGGCTTCACGGTAGGTATCGATGATCTGCTGGTAGCCGCGTTCGGCATTTTCGTCGCCCAGCGCCAGCATCTTTCTGAAAGTCTCAATGGCCTGGGAATCGTTCTTGTTGTCGCGATAGATCGTCCCCAGCCGTTCCAGAAAGACGGATCGGTTATTTTTCTCGGCCTGGGTGTAACTATTGTCGGTCTTCTCCGTCTTCTTGAGCAGTTCCTGCAATACCTGGATGGCCTCGTCGTAGCGGCCCTGGGCCTGGTACACCGCGGCTATGTTGTAAGGGACCTCGATCGAGTCCTGCACCATCGATCCGGCCTTCTTCAGGCTGTCCAGCGCGAGGTCGAATTTGCCGCTCTTGCGGTAGATTTCGGCCATCCGGAGGTAGGTCTGCGCGTCCTCTGGATTCGCGTCGGCGATGATCTTGTACTGCTCCAGCGCGGCGTCTGTCTGGCCGTCATTCATCAGGTTCTGGGCCAGGCCGCGGATGGCGTCCAGATAGTCGTGGTCGAGCTCAATCGCCTTGCGGTAGGCGGCGATCGAGTTCTTGTACTGTTTCTGTTGTTCGTAGGTGTATCCGAGAGCCGCGTAGAGTTTGGCGGAGCGAGACGCATCCGGGATGGAACTCAGCACTTCGCCGGCGCGAGCCGTATCGCCTTCTTCGTTGTAGAGATAAGCCAGCGTGGTCACCGCTTCTTCCGAATCCGGATTCAGCTTGACCGCGGTCTTGAACTCCCCCTCGGCCTTCTGCAGGTCATTGTTCAGCCGGTAGAGGCGCCCCAGCAGAAGATGATCGTCAACATTCTCGGGTTCGATCTTGATGATCTGTTCGTACTGGTCAATGGCCAGCTTGAGAACGTTCTGGGAGCCCTGCCCCGCCTGCACGTCGCCCAGAGAGCGCAGGTAAATCCGGCCCAGAAGCTTGTGGGCCTCTAGATTGTTGGGGTCGCGCTTGAGGATGTCCTGGGCTTCGAGGACAGCATCCCGAATGCGGCCGGTCTTGGCATAGAGCTCAGCCAGCGCCGAAGTCAGATACTCGGAAGTAGGATCGGCATCGATCGCCAGCCGGTATTCCTCGATGGCTTTGTTGGCCAGCTCGCTGCGGCCGTACACCGCCACCTGCTCCTCGTACATATGAGCCAGGGTGTAGTGGTAATACGCCGCCGCCTTATCGAGCTTGCGGGGCGCGGACGCGGGGGCTGATTTGGAATCCGCAGCCGGAGTCTGCTCCGCGGAAATGGCAGGGACGGCCAGCAAGAGAATAAGAGCGCAATAAATACTTTTCATCGAGAACCTTCGGCCTCCCGAAGCATAGCGATTGGATGCCGAACCGCTGCCGGCGGGTGCTTTTCATATTGTAAACCGTGCTGGCGCAAGGGGGTGAAAAAGGACGGCACGGAACCGGGCCGGTAATGATCGGAAGTACAGGGACTAGCAGGATTGCCGAATTGTAGGACGTCCGAATTGACGGATTGTAAAGAACTGTTTAGCCCTGTCATCCTGAGCGAAGTAGCGGCTTCGCGCAGCGAAGGCGATACGGAGTCGAAGGACCCCTATGAGCACCACAAACGCGCTGCCGACCTCTCACGCACGACGTCCCCCACGTTCCATTCATAACAGCAGTACCGCCAGCTGCTAGGGGTCCTTCGACTGCAGCATCGCATTCGCAAGCGAATGCGACGCCTCCGCTCAGGATGACACTTGCTAAAAGCACAATCAAAAATACTAGTGCCGGAAGTGCCTGACACCGGTAAAGATCATGGCCAGTCCCAGCCGGTCGGCGGCTTCGATGACCTCCTGGTCGCGCACCGACCCGCCGGGCTGAATGATCGCCGTCGCGCCGACCTTGGCGATTTCCTCTACTCCGTCGGGAAAAGGGAAGAACGCGTCGGACGCGGCCACCGTTCCCTGCAGCGGCAGCACCGCCTTCATGGCGCCGATCTTGCAGGCATCCACCCGGCTCATCTGGCCCGCTCCAACGCCTACGGTCTGCCCGTCGCGGGCGTAAAGGATGGCGTTCGACTTCACATGCTTGGAAACCTTCCAGGCAAATAGCAGGGCGCGCTTCTCCTCCGGCGTGGGCTGTCGTTTGGTAACTACCTTGAGATCGGATTCCTGGAGCACCCGAGCGTCGGCGTCCTGCATAAGTATGCCGCCGGACACATTCTTCAGCACCCATTTCTGCGGCGAGTGGCTGATTTCCACCAGGCGCAGGTTCTTCTTGGCGGCGAATTTGGCTTTGGCGGCATCGTCGAAGCCGGGAGCCGCGATGACCTCGAGGAAGAGCTTGGCCATCTCCGCCGCGGCCTCGCCATCCACCACACGATTCACTCCGATCACGCCGCCGAAGGCCGAAACGGGATCGCACTCCAACGCTTTCCGGTACGCCTCAGCCAGGCTCTTGCCGGTGGCAGTGCCGCACGGATTGGTGTGCTTGATAATGGCGCACACGGTCTCATCAAATTCCTGGGCCAGGTCCCAGGCCGCCTGCAAATCCACGATGTTGTTGTAGGAAAGTTCCTTGCCCTGGATCTGGCGGCCGTTGGCCACGCCGCTCCCCGAACCATCGCTGTACATGGCAGCTTTCTGGTGAGGATTTTCGCCGTAGCGCAGGTCCATGATCTTGCTGAAGGAGAGGAGAAGATTCTGGGGAAAGCCAGCCTCAGGATGAAACTCGAAATGGCCGTTGGCGCTGACCCGCTCCAGGGTGGAAGCGATGGCCGAATCATAGGCGGCCGTGGTAGCGAATGCCTTCTGGGCGAGTCGCCACTTGGTAGCCGCGGAGAGCGCTCCGCCCGACGCGGCCATCTCTTCAGCCAGCGCGTTGTAATCAGCGTGCGAGGTGACGACCGCAACATCCTGAAAATTCTTGGCCGCGGAGCGGATCATCGACGGTCCGCCAATATCGATATTTTCGATCAGGTCTTCAAAGGGTACGCCCGGCTTGGCCGCGGTTTTCTCGAAGGCATAAAGATTGACCACCACCATGTCGATTGGCTGAATGCCGTGTTCGGCGACGGCGCTGCGGTGAGAAGCCATCTCGCGCCGGTGCAGGATGCCTCCGTGCACCTTGGGATGCAGCGTCTTGACCCGCCCGTCGAGCATCTCGGGAAATCCAGTCAACTCGGAAATGTCCTTCACGCCGATCCCGGAGTCGCGCAACAACTTCGCCGTGCCTCCGGTTGAAATGAGTTCCACGCCCATGCCGGCAAGTTTGCGGGCAAACTCCACCAGCCCCGTCTTGTCGGTCACGCTGAGGATGGCACGCTGGATCTTGGTCTGGGTCGCGGACATGGCAGCCCTCGAATGAAATGGGAATGTGCCTGGAAACGGCAGGGAGAAATTCTAACAGCAGTCGTTGGCCCTTGGTCGTTGGTCGTTGGACTAGACGGAAATTTTCAGCATGCCCGAGGCCATGTGGAACCTAGATAGAACTCAGGGGACGCAGCCTGGCAGGAAGCCGTGCAGGCAGGGCCAACGACCACCGGCCAATGACCAATGGCCAACGACTAAGTCTTCGCCTTGGCTTTCAGCTTTACCTGGCCGCTCTGCATTTCGACCGTGTATTCGACCAGCTCGCAGCCGTACTGCTTGCGAATCTGTTCGGTCTTCTTCTGTACGAACGAAGCAAAACTGTCGAGGTTGCCGGAGACGGCTTCGCCTGATCTCTTCTTGGCATCGGTGAGTGCCTGGTAGAGTTTCTGCACCTTATCGCGTTCGGCGCGGGCGTCGCCGCACTGCATGCTGAAAGGCTTGGCTTCGGCCGCCTCGGTCGCCGCGGCGGCCGCAGCTGCGTGGCCTACCCCGTAAACTTTGTGTTCCGGCTCATGCTCCTCCACACGAACGCCCTGGACCGAAAGCAGCGCGTCCTGGGGGCGGCGGTAGCCTTCCTCACGAATACGATTCTTCTTGCGCCACAGATCGCTGTAAATGGCATAGCGTTGCGCGATTTCGTTGTAGCGGAAGCGCTGCGAAAAGCTCATGCGCCCGCCGTCGCTGAATTTGCGCAGCAAGGAAAGCACTTTCCATTCCACATCGGTAGGGGGGCGCTTGGCCGGATTGCTGAAATAAATCTCGTACTCAATCTTCAGCCGGCGCAGCTGCGTATCGAGCACGGTCAGTTCTTCGTCGATGGTCACCCGGGATTCTCCACAGACAGTCTAGGGGCAGGCCCGCCCCGGAACGAGATTCCCGTTGGCCACAAAAGGGATAGAACGAAAGTACCCAAAGGCGGCTTCTAGCTTCTGGCTGCTAGCTTCTGGCTGGTAAACCAAAATGCCAATCTTTCCACGGTGGACAGCGGTTACGCGGCAGGAATTGAGCGCTAATTCTTTGAAAAATCCTGAAATTCCAGGCCAAGAGCTAGAAGCCAGGAGCTAGCAGCTAGCAGCTGCCTTTACTTCGCCGCCATCTTCCTGACCATGGCCAGCACCAGCTTGCGGTCGCTGTCGTTGAGGCTCACGGCGTAGCGGCGAATCTGGCTCAGGAAGCGGACTTCATCATCGGACAATTGCGGAAGGTTCTTGGAGCCGTTGCTGTGTCCGGACTCGGAAAAGAACTGGGACAGCGCGATTTCCATGGCCCCGGCAATCTTGGCCAGGGTATCGAGCGACGGAATGGTATGGCCGTTCTCCACCCGCGACAGGTAGCAGCGCAGCAGGCCGGTGCGCTTTTCAATGTCCCCCTGGGACATACCTTTTTGCAGCCGGTAGTTTCGGATGGTCTCGCCGATATTCATAGAGAAAGCAACCAAAGCAGACCCCCAAGGATGACGTGCATAGTAACCAGAGTAGTACCTGTTGGCAAGAGGAATTTCGTTGCACCACAACTGGTGATGGAGTACACAGCGATTTCCGCCCGGCGGCAGTCGCCATTACCGCGGAATGGTAATGCATTACTGCAGCCCACCATTTTTTGGCTGGTCCTGATCACCTTTTCAGCGTGCCGGCCAGGAATCTGGTGGTGTGCTTCCATGCGTCGGCAGCATCGGCAGCGCGGTAGCCGGTCTTGTTGTTGGGATTCTCAAAGGCATGCCCGGCATCAGGATAAATCACAATTTCCACTTTGTTCCCCTGTTGTTTGAGCGCCTGCTCGAACTTCTTTACGTCATCCACCGGGATACCGCGGTCCTGTGCGCCAAAGATGCCCAGTACTGAAGCGTTAATCTTCTTGAGCGAAGCCGCATCCGCGGCCAGGTGGCCGTAGTTGATGACGGCCGCAGCCAACGTGGGCTCCTGCAGCGCTACATCGAGCGAGTATCCGCCGCCCATGCACCAGCCGATGGAGCCAATCCGGTCCGGCTTCACGTTCGATTGCGATTTCAAAAATTCCACCGCCGCATGCAGGTCGCGCGCTGCCCGGTCTTCCGGAACACCACGCATGATTTCATGGGCCTCGTCCGGCGTGGTCGCCACCTTTCCGCGGTAGAGATCGATCGCCAGTGCTACATAACCTTCGTCGGCCAGCCGCGAGGCCTGCTCCTTGACCCAGTCATTCAGCCCCCACCACTCGTGAATGACCACCAGCGCCGGAAACGGGCCTTTCCCCTCCGGCGTGTACAGGATGCCCAGCACGGTGTCATCGCCACTCTTGTAGGAGACGTTCTTACTGGTAGCTGCAAAGCTCGAAATCGAAAATACGAGAGAGAGAAATAAGCAGGCCACTTTCATGTTGAGGTTCCTCGTAGCGCCGGCATATCGCCGGCTGTCGCGCGGGCGTCCCGCCTCGCTTTCTAAAGGGCCAATTCCATATACAGCGCCCCTTCAATCGGATTAGGGCGATAGGGTTCGATCTCCACGAATCCCAGCCGACGATACATGGCTACGGCGTTCGGCATCACGGGCGCGACTGTATCTAGCCGCATCTTACGGTATCCGATGGTCCGCGCTTCGGCGATCACGGCTTCGGCCAGTGCGCGTCCCACGCCCCAGCCCCGAAGTTGCGGGCGAAGGTAAAGCCGCTTCATCTCGCAGATTCCGGATTCGAGTTTGTGCAGCGCGACGCAACCGGCCAGGTCGCCTCGGTATTCAGCCAGCAGCAAGCGGCCGTCCGGAGGAGCGTAATCTCCAGGAAGGCCCGCAAGTTCCTGGTCAAAACTTTGAAAGCACAGGCTGAAGCCGAGCGATTCAGCATACTCCACAAAAAGCTCGCGAGCCTGAGAGATATGGGCAGGCGATTCCGCCTGCTTCAGGGTGAGTCTGGGATTGGCCACGCCATCATTCCTTGAACTTCTTATGTGGCGAGCGAGCCAAAAGCAGTCCCTCCACTGCGCTCGCTCGCGCTCCGCTCCGGTCGGCATGACAGAGGGGGACTCTTCTCTCTTCTCTCTTCGAGTCTCTTCTAGCCCATCAACATGCCGCCGTTCACGTTCAGCACGTGTCCGGTAATATACGCAGCTTCTTCCGACGCCAGAAACGCCACCGCGCTCGCCACTTCTTCGGGCGTACCCACACGGCCAAGTGGGATCATCTTCACCGCATTCTGCTTGAACTCGTCGCCCAGTCCGGAAGTCATCGCGGTCTCGATAAAACCCGGAGCGACGGCGTTGCAGGTGATGTTTCGCGAGCTGACTTCTCGGGCGATGGCCATGGTCAGTCCGATCAGCCCGGCCTTTGACGCTGAGTAGTTGGCCTGGCCGGCTTGCCCGGTCTGGCCGAAAATCGAAGTGATGTTGATGATCCTGCCCCAGCGTTGCTTGAGCATCGAAGTGATCGCCTGCTGGGTGCAGAGATAGGCCGAGGTCAGGTTGGTATTGAGGACGGCATCCCAGTCGGCGCGCTTCATCCGCATGACAAGTTGGTCGCGGGTAATGCCGGCATTGTTCACCAGAATGTCAATCTTGCCTAACTGGGCGATCACGGACTTGAATGTGGCCTTGATCTGCTCTTCATCGCTGACGTCCAGGGGGAAAGCCGTAGCGGCGCCTCCCGCGGCGGTGATTTCACTTGCCAGTTCCTGCAGCTTTTCCTGGTTACGCGCGGCCAGCGCAAGAGTGGACCCGGAGTGGGCGAGCCTCAGGGCGCAAGCCCGGCCGATGCCTTGCGACGCACCCGTCACCAGCGCAACCCGGCCTGCAAGAGTCATGAAATCTCCTCACGAACGGAACGGAGAATTATAACCGGAGACCGCGTGGGGACAGCCGCCCTCGGCTGTCCGGCGGAGCGAAGCTCCGCTATCTCTCGAATCGGAAAAACGATGTCGAGCCCGGCTCGACCGGACAGCCGAGGGCGGCTGTCCCCACGTGGACCTACGCTGCTTTCATCTCGCCGCGAAACAGATAGCGCAACACGGGTGGCGCCAGGATCGTGGTCACCGCAGTCATGAACACGACAATTGCATACGTGGAGGGCAGCACGATCTGCGATTGCAATCCCACCAGCGCGACGATCAACGCGACTTCCCCACGCGGCATCATGCCCACGCCCACCTGCAGCGCTCCCCGCCATCCCTCGCGCCAAAGCGGCAGCCCGCATCCGGCCACCTTGGAAACGATGGCCAGCAACGAAATTACAATCGCAGTCATCAAGATATTTCCCGTGAAGAGGTGCACGTTGAGGCGCGCGCCGATGGTGAAAAAGAAGAACGGCGCCAGAAACTCCGTGATGCCTCCCACCCGCGGCCGCAGGTTCCAGCCAGGAGCGTAGTCGGCAAACATCAGGCCGGCGAAGAAAGCGCCAATGATGGCAGCCATGCCGATTTTCGCCGAGAGCCACGAAAGCGCCAGGCAGAGACCCAGGGCAACAATCAGTGGAGCATGCTGGGTGGACAACCGGTCCATCTTCGGCTGGATTTTGCGCACAATATGCGGCGCCACGAAGATCATGAACAGGGCGAAGGTCGCTGCCTCGGCAACCAGGACGCCCAGATGCACCCACTCCAGTCCGCCACTGGACGCGAGACCAGCCACAACCGCCAGAAGCACCATGCCCAGAATGTCATCGAAGACGGCCGCCCCCAGAATGATCTTCGCGGTGCGCGTCGCCATCACATGCAGGTCCCCCAGCACGCGAGCGGTGATTCCCACACTGGTGGCCACCATGGCCGCACCCACGAAAACAGCCTCGCTGGAAGCGTCGCCGCGCCATTTCATGTAAGCGAATCCGAGAGCGAAGGGAACAACGATGCCGGCTACGGCCACCAGCAGCGCCTTGCGGCCCACCCGGATCAGGTCCTGCGGACTGGTTTCGAGGCCGGCGCTGAACAGCACAAAAATTGCGCCAATCTCCGCCACGGAATTGATGGTGTCACTGGGGTTGATCCAGCCCATGGCAAAGGGGCCAAGAACAGCTCCGGCCAGGATCTCGCCCAGGACCGACGGCAGCTTGACTCGTTCGAACAACTCTCCCACCACCTTCGCAGAAACAAAGATGGCGAGAAGCTGCAGCAGAAGTTGGTCGGGACCGTGGGACATGACTGCACCGCAGCATATGGGAATGTATCGATGCCTGCAAGAGAACCTGGATGTCTGACGTGGGCCGGGGGTGCCCCGCCCTGGTCTCTCCGTTGGTGGAGAGACGGGGCGGGGTCTTCCTATCAGCTACTTGATGTGGCAGGTCGCGAGTCCGCGCTTTTCCAGATACTGCTGGTGATAGTCCTCGGCGGCATTGAACGTCACCGCCGGCACGATCTGGGTCACAATCGGCTTCTTGAAGCGGCCCGACTTCTCTAGCTGCTCTTTGGATAACCGGGCTTCGTTTTCCTGCTCCGGAGTGTGAAAGAAGATGGCGGAGCGGTACTGCGACCCATAGTCGGGACCCTGGCGGTTGAGTTGGGTGGGATCGTGGTTCTCCCAGAAAACTTCCAGCAACTTCTCGTAGGAAAGTTTGGCCGGGTCGTACTCCACTTCGACCGCCTCGGCGTGGCCGGTGCGATCGCTGCAAACATCCTTGTAGGTCGGGTTGGCGTAGTGCCCGCCGGTGTAGCCCACCCGGGTTCCCGTAACCCCCGGCAATTGGCGGAAAGTGGCTTCAACTCCCCAGAAACAGCCCGCGGCAAAGGTGGCTTTGGCCATGGAATTTTCAGACTCCTCCCCTGATTATATCGACACCCATTAGATGACTTGGTCGGCGAAAAGTAGCAGCGGCGCGGCTCTCCGATGAGTGGCGGTTTCCAGTTTGCCTGCGGCCCAACTCGGCGTACCATGGCTCCCCGGAATGCCCTCTTCACGGAGAACAATGACATGACCCTGATGAGCGTCAACCTCTGGCCAGTGCTGGTCGCCGCACTTGCCACCATGGTAGTTGGCTTTCTCTGGTATTCGCCGCTGCTCTTCGCCCGCCCCTGGATGGTCGCCATGGGCTACGATCCCGAAGACAAGGCGCGGATGGACGAGATGCGCAAGAGCGCGAGCAAAAGCTACACCCTCTCCCTGGTCGCCAGTCTGGTATCCGCCTTCGTTCTGGCCAAGATCATTCACATCACGACGGTAAACACGGTCTTGTACGGGATGAAGGTCGGCTTTGCCGTCTGGCTCGGATTTGTGACCACGGTACAGCTCACCGCCAAGCTATTCGGAAACCAGTCAACCAAGCTATACCTGATCAACACGGGTTACCAACTGGTGTGCTACCTGGCGATGGGTGCGATTCTGGCAGTGTGGCCGAGGTGATTCGGTCGTCAGTCGCCAGTCGTCAGCCCGAGCTGGCAAGGTGTGTTCTTCTTGACGACTGAAGACTGACGACTGACGACTGCTATTCCATGACCATGCCGCCGGTCAATTCCGCCACCCGCGCAATATGCCGTTCCGCGCACCAGGTTTCCAGTTCGCCGGCGATTTTCTCGGTCGCCACCGGGTCCCAGTAGCTGGCGGTGCCGATCTGCACCGCGCTCGCCCCCGCCAGCATGAACTCCACAATGTCAGCGGCGGTCGAGATTCCGCCCATCCCGATGACGGGAATATTCACCGCACGCGAGGCGTCGTAAACCATGCGCAGGGCAATCGGCTTGATGGCGGGGCCCGACAAGCCGGCGGTCACATTCGCGATGCGGGGCTTGCGGGTTTCAGGATCGATGGCCATGGCCACGAAAGTGTTCACCAGCGAGATGGCGTCGGCCCCAGCTTCCTGAGCCACGCGCGCCATCAGCGCGATGCTGGTGACGTTGGGCGAAAGCTTCACAATCAGCGGGCGCCGGGACACCCGTTTCGCTGTGTTCACGACTTCATCCAGAGCATGCGGGTCGCTGCCAAAGTGGATGCCGCCGGAGACCGTGTTGGGACAGGATACGTTCAATTCATAGGCGGCGATGTCCTCGCCTTCATTCAAGATCTCAATGGCGCGCTCGTACTCTTCCCGGCTGTAACCGAATACGTTGGCGAAGACCACGATATTTTTCATCTGGCGCAGCTTGGGCAGCCTCTCCTCGATAAACGCGCGCGCACCGATATTTTGCAGTCCAATCGCGTTAAGCATCCCGGCCGGGGTTTCATAAAGACGGGGAGGCGGATTTCCCGCCATGGGCTGGGCCGAGAGTCCCTTCACCACAAAGCCACCGAGCTTGCTGAGGTGCACCACGTCCTCAAACTCAATGCCGTAGCCGAAAGTGCCGCTGGCCGCGATGATCGGGTTCTTCAATTGAATACCGGCAACACTCACGGAAAGATCTGGAGGGGCCGGAGCGGCAGGAGAAGTCATCGCGTGCCCTCCACAACTGTCCGGTCAGCTTTCTTCACCGCAACCATGTTGTTGGAGGCGTCAGCACCTGAGCCGGCGGCCGGCCTGAAGCCACGCTTCTCAACGTCAGGCGCGCTCCGCTCCTCCCGCTCGCCTCCATGGGCCGAGCCTGGGACGCGCCGCGGCGGAGCCAGCGCCTCAGTCAGCACCCGCCCCGTCGCATGCGAAGGAGCATTGATGCCGAGCAGAGAAGCCAGGGTCACCGCCAGGTCCACAGGTTCGGCATGAGTCCGGTAGGTTCCCGCCTGGAAAGGAAGGCCGTAGAAAGCCAGGGGGACGTGAGTATCGTAGGTATAGGGCGACGCATGGTCTGTCCCGCTGGTGACGCCGATGGTGTAGGGGACCGGGACTCCCAGCACGTACCATCCGCCCAGTGGAGAGTAGCTGTGCAGATACTTCAAACCGGCTTCCGTATTGGGTACGTCTCCACGCTCCAACTGAGAACGGGTGTAGTAGGCGCGCAGGCCAGCCTGCTTGAGGGCCTCTCCCACGGCGCGTTCGGCGTCATCTTCTTTCACTTTTGCGGCTTCGAATGCGTCTGAGTTTACCCACGCCACAGGGTAGTCAATATCTTTTACATATTCGCCGGGACGGGAGAACCGGGCCGACAGGGCGTGATTCACTTGCGCTTTCATTTTGTCGGCGGAGAAACCTGCCGCCGGCAAATGCATTGTGGCGGCCACCGTGGGTAAAGGCGCCACTCCGTGATCGGCGGAGAGGGCGATCCAGACATTGGCCAACCCCACCTGATGTCCCAGAAACTCGAAGAAGCCTGCCAGTTGCCGGTCCATGGCAAGCGCCATAGCCTGCATCTCCGGGGAATCCGGCCCAACCTGGTGGCCGAGAATATCGTTGGCTGACAAGCTGATGACCAGCAGATCGGTGACAGGGCCGGTGCCCAGCTTTTCATAGGTGATCAGTTCGCGCGCGAATTCAAATTCGTAGTCATTCGCGAACTGCGTGGAGCCGACCAGTTCGTAAAAACTGCCCGCCTTCCCCTGGCTGGGCGTGGTCGTGCGGAGAACCTCGCCGTTGCTGTCTTTCCACTCCAGGTTCAGATACTTCTCCACCCGCTTGCTGTTGTTGAAATCCTGCGCCCACTTCGGAAGCTCGCTGCGAAAGTAGGTGGAGGTAATCCAGGTTCCCGTCTTCTGGTCGATCCAATAGGCGCCGTCGCCGGCGAAGCCAGCTGGCAGGATGGCGGCGCGGTCCTTTAACGCAATCCCGAAAACTCGCGCCTTCCCCCGGGTAGCGAGTTTGAGTTCGTCGCCCAGGGTGTCCGCGAACAGGTTGTGCGGCGAGGCGCCGGTGCTGCCGCCGCTGATGCCGACCAGTTTTGTCGCGCTGTCCTCAACCGAAGTCACCAGCCGTTTCTTCGCTGGGTCCCACCACTCGTTGGCCATGATGCCGTGGCCGTTCGTATAGGCCCCAGTCAACAGGGTTGCATGCCCGGGCGCAGTGCGGGTGTTGGCGTAGTCGTAGTTGCAGTCGGTGAAATCGGCGCCATGGTCGAGCAGCAACCGGAAACCGCCTTCGCCCCACTGGTCGCGATAGCGCTCCAGATAGTCGCCGCGAAACTGATCAATGACGACAATCACCACCAGCTTGGGACGAGCGTTGTAGGCGGAACCGAAGCCCGCGCCGGCAAGGCCGAGACAGAGGAGCAATATGGTCCGGAAAAGGAGAGGGCGCTTCATCGCGGTGTAGTTTACAGCCTGTGATGTGCCGGTCCAAGGCTATTTGCCAGTGTGCACTACGCCCACGTGGGGACAGCCGCCCTCGGCTGTCCAGTCGAGCAAGGCTCGACCGGTGTTGCCGGCTACAGACAGAATGCGGAGCGCTGCTCCGCCGGACAGCCGAGGGCGGCTGTCCCCACGTGGTTCGTGCCTGAGCAGATCCATGGCGCGCGTGCATTTCTTGCCTCTTTTTCGGTACAGTAGTTATCTCCCATGCTTGATCTCAGCTTCGTGCGCGACAACCTGCCGCTGGTGGAAGAAAAGCTGCGCCAGCGCGGTATGGACCCGGCCCAGGTGCTGAAGGATTTTCATCAGGTGGACACCGAGCGCCGCCACGCCATCACCGAAGCTGAGACCATGAAAGCCCGGCGCAACCGCGCCTCCGAGGACATTGCCAGGCTGAAGAAGAGCGGCCAGGATGCCAGCGCGCAGATTTCCGAAACCAAGGAATTGCGCGAGCGGATCCAGCAGCGCGAGAAGGCGGCGGAAGAGTTCGAAGCCAGCCTGCAGAACATTCTCACCGGCATCCCCAATCTACCGCACGAAAGCGTGCCGGTGGGAAAGACGCCCGAAGATAATGTCGAAGTCCGGCGTTGGGGCACTCCGCGTCAATTCGATTTCACGCCCAAGCCGCACTGGGAACTGGGCGAAGCGCTGGGCGTGCTCGATCTCGAACGCGCCACCAAGCTTTCCGGCGCGCGCTTCGCGGTGTACTGGGACCTGGGAGGCGAGGCTGGAGCGGGCCCTGGCCAACTTCATGCTTGACCTGCACACCCGCGAGCACGGCTACACCGAGGTGCTGCCGCCTTACCTGGTGAATTCCGAGTCCATGTATGGCACCGGACAGTTGCCGAAATTCGCTTCCGACCTTTTTCGCGTCCCCCATGGCGAAAAGGATTTGTGGCTGATTCCCACCGCGGAAGTTCCGGTCACCAATCTTTACCGCGACGAAGTGCTCGAGGCAGCGCGCCTGCCGCTCTCGCTCACCGCGTACACGCCCTGCTTCCGCAGCGAGGCCGGTTCCTATGGAAAAGACGTGCGCGGCA